>NZ_QRDZ01000029.1 GCF_003386235.1 Cohnella phaseoli | reverse complement strand
AAATAAACCACAAATTACCAATAGCCGTCTTGAGAATGGCTTATTTGTTATGCGCATTTCCGTTACTACGTGCGTTGGCTAAGGATTTCAGACTTTCTCCTCCATCCTTAGGAAAAAGGGGAGCCTGGAGGGCTCCCGCAGCATTCCCGTTTCCGTACGGCCTGTTACTGTGCTTTGGCGAGCAGCTTCTGCATTTCCGTCATGAACTCTTCCGAAGCGGCGTCGATGGAAGAGGCTCCGAAAGCCACTTTCTCGCTCGTCACTTTCAGCAGCTTGATGAATTCGTTATCGAAAGGGAAGTGCTCGAAACCGTTGCCCGTCGACAGCTTGGTCGCCAGCGAGATATAGTCGTACAAAATTTTGTCGACCGGCGTCGATTGCGCAGACAGCACGTCGCGGATTTTGGCCGACGGCGGCACGCCGCGCGTGCTGCCCAGAATAGCGGCGGCTTCCGGATCGTTAACCATGAAGTCCATGAACTTGGCGACTTCCTCCGGATGCTTCGTTCCTTCGTAAGAGGTGATGAACTGACCGGAGATCGGAGGGCTCATTCCGTTGCCCGCCGGACCTGCCGGGTTCGGCAGAAGGCCAAGCTGGTCTTCGGTCAGGTCCTGGTAACCGAAAATTTGCGAAGCCGAGGCGCTCTGGATAGCGACTTGGCCTTTGACCGTCAGCGATTTGTCCACTGCATCCGGCGGGTTGGCCACCTGCACTTCCGCAGGCACGATCGCTCCTGCTTGGCGAAGCTCGTCCCACAGTGTGAACCAATTGACGATGTCCTGCTTGTCGAACTTGAGCTCGCCGTCGCGGTACAGCTCTTTGCCGTATGCGGCCAGGTAGGTGGACAGGGAAGCGTTGTCTCCCGACAGGTCATAGGCGCCGTAGAAGCCTTTGCCGAGGTTTTGCGAGATTTGCAGCGCGCTATTCTTGAAGTCGTCGAACGTCCAGCTTTCCCCGTTCGGGAGCGGCACGCCCGCTTTATTAAACATAGAGGCGTTGAACAGCAGGCCCGTCTGACTGACGCCGAGCGTCACGCCGTAATACTTGCCGTCGTACGTCGCTTCGTCGATCAAGCTTTGATCGAAGTCTTCGAGCTTGATCACGCTGCCGACGTAAGGCTGCAAGTCGAGCAGGGCGTTGCGATCCACGTACTCCTTGATGTTGCCGCCCATCTGGATCAGGTCGGGGGCGTTGCCCGCGGCGATCTGCGTGTTGAGCTTGTCGAAATAGCCGTCCATACCGGAATATTCCGCGGTGATTTTGATGTTCGGATTCTCTTTCTCGAACATTTCGATGACGGCAAGCGTTTTGTCGTGTCTCTCTTGCGACCCCCACCATGCCATTCTGAGTTCGATGCTGCCCGGTTTTTCCGAGGCGCCGGTTGAGGCGCTAGGACTGGCTCCGCCGGAACCGGATTTGGAGTCGTTCGCGTTGCCCGAGCAAGCGGACAGCAGAAGCGCGCATGTTGCGAACGCGGCGAACAAAGATTTTTTGCGTAACATTGAATCGGACCTCCTTTTTTTAACCTGCATGTTCATCATAAGAACTATTCGGTCGCGAGAACATAAAGAAAAGTAAGGCGATCCTTTAAAAATATCAGATGTTGGCGAGCGGACGGGCGAGAATATAAAAAAGAGACGGCCTCCGGATCGAGGACCGTCCCTTAATGCGGGTTATAGATGAGGAGGCTTGGCGTAAATCCGGTTGTACCGCTGCTGAAGGCCGTTGGAGATCAGTTGAAAGCCCATAATAAGCAGAACGTAAGCCGCCAGAGGAATGAACAGGATCCATTGCTTCGTGTAAAGGAAGCCTCGCGCCTGTCCGATCAGGCCAGCCCATTCGTTGGTGCGGCTGTGGTATTCGGGAGGATCCATGTACATCGTCGTGCCGCCTACGAACAGATTAAAAATCGCCAGCTGGCCGAACAGCGTCAGTACGAGTACGATTTCCTGCACGATCAAAATCAGAAAGCTTTCCTTCAGAAACGGGAACAAGTGCGAACGAACGATGGTCCAATGGCCGGCGCCGAGAGATTCGCTGGCAAGCACGTAAGGCCGCTCGCGAAGAACGATCGTTTTATCCTTAATTGTCGACAGGACGGAAGGGATGCCTACCGCCGTCAGTACGATCGCCAGCAGCAGGGAAAGCTGCGGCGGGGAAAGGGCGGAATTGATCGAAATGCCGATTAGCAGCAGCCATGTGATCAGAAAGATTGGGATGCCGTTGAGCGCTTTCCAGGAGTCTGTCGGTTGTTTCTCGGGTTGGCGTTCGCGGAAGTAACCGAGCAGCATGCCGATCAGACCGCCGATGAATACGCGCGCAAACCCGATTACGAAGGAGAGGAACAGCGTGTACTTTGCTCCGTCGAGCAGCTTGGTCAGCAGGTCGTAGCCGTACTTGTCCGTCCCGAATGGGTATCGTTGGCCGGGCGGGGCCGGAGGAGCGATAACCGTTCCTTTGCCTTGATCGTCCACGACATATTCGATTTTCAGTTGGTCTTGCAGGTCATGGGGAGAAAGGTACCCGCCAAGCAGAGCTCCCAGCGTCATCAGGACAATAATTGCAAGTCCGATTGTTAAGCTTTTGTTCATCGGGAGATCACCTTCTCCCATCCCCATAGATAGAGCCTTATCAATCCGTATACAATGGCGTACAGAACAATTAATGTCATTAATCCATTAACGACCAGCGCATATTGATAGCCGCCGAAGCCGATGGCGTCCGAGAACAGAAACGTGCCAACCCCGTTCAGATTATACAAGTACTCCAGGATGAACATGTTGCCCATCAAAATGCCGAGCAGCTTGTGCAGATCCGCCTTGAAGAAAGGCAGGACGTTAGGCAGGGCGTGATAAAAAACGATGCGCATTTTGCCCAGTCCGCGCGCTTTTGCAAAGCCGATATAATCTTCGCTTAGCGTAAGCCTCATTTGCACCGCCACGTTGCGGATCATGTAGTTGGCCGGGATGAGAGCGGCGGAGAAAAGCGGAAGCGCGATCGCGGGATCGTCAGTGGACAAGCTGGCAACCTGGAACACGACAAGTCCGGTTTTCGAGGCGATAAAAACAACGGAGAACTGCAGCAGCAAAATCAGGACAAAATCCGGCAAAGCGCCGAATAGCTCGACGATTCTCTTAAGCCATTCGACTCTGGAGAGAGCAAAGTAGACGCCGATGAGCAGGCCGAGCGTCATGCCGATCAAGCTGCCGAAGAAAATATAAAATAGCGATACTTGGAAGGAGACTCCGATCCGATCCCAGAAGGAGTATTCG
This sequence comes from Cohnella phaseoli, assembly GCF_003386235.1. Taxonomy (GTDB): domain Bacteria; phylum Bacillota; class Bacilli; order Paenibacillales; family Paenibacillaceae; genus Cohnella; species Cohnella phaseoli. The sequence goes on along the minus strand of NZ_QRDZ01000029.1, from coordinate 121,350 downwards.
TACTTGCCCGATACGAAGCGGAAGGAGTCGCCCGAACCCAGCCCGGAGAAGTAATCGCTTAGGGCCGCAAAGCTTTGCGACCATTGCAGCCTGAGCGGGCCTCCGTCGCCGTCCATTTGCAGCAGCAAAGGAAGCAGGGAGACGGCAAGTATGAACGCGAGGGCGACGGGAACGACCATCGCGGTTTTGACAACCCTGAGCATGCCGAATTCCGCATCCTTTCTCTCGTTTTGATTCATCTAGTATAGCTTCGGATAAAGGACATGAGAAGCGGATTTTGCAGAACCCGATACATTTGCACGATTTTTTACAATAATCAACGAACTGCTCCCCCGTACGCTGTATTTTCGACGCGCAAGTAATAAAATGGAGGCATTGCAAGGCTAATTCGGGGGTGGATGCCGTTGAAATTGAAAAAGAGAAGCATGACGTTGATCGCCGCGACGGCCTTGGCGCTTCTGTCTGCAGGCTGCGCTTCAAAGCCCGACGGGGGAGGGGAATGGAAGAAGTTCGAGAAGGACGAGCAGGCGGTATTAAAGGTAATGTATTGGGACGAGCAATCGTTCCATGAAGAATACGGGAACCTGTTCCGGAGCCAATATCCGAACGTTGAATTCGAAGTCATCGGACTTCCCGTCGGTTCGGACCCGTCGCTTTCGGTTACGGAGCTGTACAACCGGTATATCGATGCGAACAAGCCGGATATTCTATTCGTCGATAAGCATCGGTGGCTTGTCGAGGAAGGAAGGTTGCTGGAGCTGGACCCGATCATCAAGCAGCAGCAATTCGATTTGGACGGGTACATGCCTGCGGTTCTGTCGAAGCTTCGGGAGGAAGGGGACGGCAAGCTGTACGGATTGTCCCCGAATTTCAGAAGCTTCGGGATCTACTATAATGCCGAGATGTTCCGGAAATACGGGGTAGAGCCGCCAACCGATTCGATGACCTGGGAGGAAATATTCGAATTGGCCCGGCGGTTTCCGGCTGACGGAGCCGAGGACGAGCGGATATACGGGTTTTCGCTGGACGGGTTTGCTCCGCCGTTAGCGGACGTCTTGTACAGTCTGATGTCCCAAAACAAGAAAATTCTCGATTCGTCGGGCACGGCAGTCGGGCTGGACGGGGATTCCTGGAAGCGGACATTCGAATCGATCGTAAGCGTTGTGCGGTCGGGGGCCTACTATGTGCCTACACCTGAAGAGACGGCGAAGCGCACCCGATTTGAGGAGGACGACCGTTTCCTGATGGGGAAATCGGCCATGACCTATCGGGATCACTTTTACCTGCGACAGGTAGACAACTCCTCCTTAGATTGGGCGGTCGTCACCGCTCCGGTCGATGCGCGCAATCGCACGCAGAGCAGCGTCTACGAGCTTGGTCCGGCATTCGTGATCAGCAGCCAGTCCGCCAATCCTCGTGCGGCATGGGAGTTCGTCAAGTATGCCAATTCCGCGGAGTTCGCTCAAATTAGAAGCAACGCGAGCAGCGATTTCTTATTCAGCAGAACCGAATACATCCGATCGCCGTCGAAACGGGACATCTCGGCGTTGTATAAACTCGATCCCATCGCGAACGCAACCGATGAGTTCGTGGCCTTCGAGCCGAGAGTGAGGATCGATTTGGTACAGTTGATCGCAAGCGAGCTAGCTGCCGCAGGAGCAGGACAGAAGACGCTGGACGAAGCGATCGCAGCGATGCGCGAAGACGGGGGCGCGCTGTTGGTCGAGGCGAAGGCCAAGATGAAATGACGCAGCCACTCATTTGAATGGTTAAGGAAAGGTGCGGACAGACTAAGTAAGACAGTCCGTATAAAGGGGGCAAGCAAAGTGTATGCCTTATTGGGGATCTTGGGAGCAGCAGCTTGCATTTACGGCCTAGTGGGGTCGATCGTCATACTTCGAAATCAACAGCGAAAAGCCGGCGAAATGGATAAAGATGCAAGCTTGACCCAAGTAAAGCATCCGGTCCTCGCCAATCCGATCTTTCTTCTCTACGTCGTAATCCCTGTGCTTACGATCGTCATCGCCATGGTCTGGATTTTTATCACGGAGTCCTAAACGGAGGAATAGACATGAGCAAGCAAAAATATTATGTGTCCGTTCAGGCGAAAACGATATTGCCCAATCAAGGGGATGCAGCGTACGAGCTTGAAATTGAAGCTGAGCCTGAAGACGTACGACAGCTTCTTGAACTGTTCGAGGAGATGGAAAGCTTCGATAATGCAAGCGGTTTTAGGAATCTCATACCCGGAATTCCATACCATCATGACCAAGAAAACGACGGTTACGATTATTATCTTCGCGAAGTCTATAATAAGCTTCAAGAGGTCGGAACCGATGAGACGAAAAAACATATTTCCCAGATGAACCTGGAATAAGAGGCCCCCAGTGGGTATATCTCCGACTTTCCAATACGTCTTGGCCGAGATTGTTGAAAACGTTTGGGCAGTATGCTAAAATACTTCTAATTTAATTTCAGGTATTGGGGATGAATGAGAGAATGTGATTTTTCTTGCTAATAAAACAGCAAAGCGTACATTTCGCCTGTTTTGTTATGCAAGAAAATTACCTTCTCTTAGCTGTTTCGCCCATATTCTTATCCAGTTCCTATAAATAGGGATTGGATTTGCCGTATGAAACGAGCCGCGAGAAGATAATTTTCTTGCGGCTTTATTATTTATACGGAGGGATATATTTTATGTCATTAATTCATGTTAAAAATCTAACGTTTGCCTACGAAGGCAGCTACGATAACATTTTCGACAACGTCAGCTTTCAGATCGATACCGATTGGAAGCTGGGATTCACGGGAAGAAACGGCAGAGGAAAGACGACCTTCCTCAACCTGCTGCTCGGGAAATACGAATTCGAAGAAACGATTCATGCCAACGTCGATTTTGATTACTTTCCGTTCCCCGTACGCAACAGGTCGAGCAATACGCTGGACGTCATAGACGAAATTTTGCCGGATTACGAATATTGGCAGCTGTCGCGCGAGCTTTCGTTGCTTAAGATGACCGATGACGCGTTGTATAGGCCGTTCGATTCCCTTTCCAACGGAGAACAGACGAAGGTGCTGCTCGCCGCGCTGTTTCTTAAGGAAAACAGCTTCCTGCTAATCGACGAGCCGACGAACCATTTGGATCTGAACGGCAGACAAATCGTCAGCGATTACTTGAAAGCCAAGAAAGGCTTTATCCTCGTTTCGCACGACAGAGCTTTTCTCGACAACTGCGTGGACCATATTTTGTCGATCAATAAGACGAACATCGAGATACAGCGCGGGACCTTCTCCGACTGGTGGGATAACAAGCAGCGCCAGGACAATTTCGAGCTGGCCGAGAACGATAAGCTGAAAAAGGACATTAAGCGTCTGTCCGATGCAGCCAAACGGACCGGTAAGTGGTCGGACGAGGTGGAGAAATCGAAAACCGGCATTAAGAACGCCGATTTTTTCGTAGACAGAGGCTATATCGGCCATAAGGCCGCAAAAATGATGAAGCGCTCCAAATCGATGGAACGCAGGCAGCAGGAAGCGATCGACGAAAAGTCAAAGCTGCTTAAAAACATCGAAAGCTCAGAGCATCTAAAGCTTGCTCAGCTTGCTTACCATAAGAGTAGGCTCGTCGAGTTGGACCGCGTATCGATCCGCTACGGCGACAGGCGGGTATGCGAGGACGTCAGCTTTGCGGTCGAGCAGGGGGACAGAATCGCGTTGATCGGAGCGAACGGCTCGGGCAAATCGAGCATTCTCAAGCTGGTTTGCGGAGAGCAAATCGATTATGAAGGCGCGGTCAGAACGGGCAGCCAACTGAAAATCTCTTACGTTTCGCAGGATACTTCGCATTTGCGGGGCAACTTGACGGACTATGCGCGAAGCTTCGGCATAGACGAGAGTCTGTTCAAGTCGATTTTGCGCAAGCTTGATTTTGCCCGAGTCCAGTTCGACAAGGACATTTCCGCTTACAGCGGGGGGCAGAAGAAAAAGGTGCTGATCGCCAGAAGCTTGAGCGAACAGGCGCACCTGCACGTATGGGACGAACCGCTTAACTTCGTGGATGTCATCTCGCGCATGCAGATCGAAGAGCTGCTGCTCGAGCACTCGCCTACGCTGCTGTTCGTGGAGCACGACAGGGAGTTTTGCGACAATATTGCGACTCAGGTGGTGCGTTTATAAGCGACGCCAACGAGTGGACAGAGTCATTTCGCCATCCGTCTGCGGAATAAGGCGACTCCGGTCATCAGCAGAAGCGGACCGACGTAGGCGAGATTGTTGATCAGCGGCCAGGTGAGGTTAACGAGTTCTTCCATCGACGCTTCATTGGTATAGGTCGTAATCGACAGAAGCAGGCAGACGAACGATACGGGAAACACGAGAATGCGTTCGTCCTTCAGTCCCAACAGCTGCGTTACCGTTCGCATCAAAATGTGAAGCAGGATGGAGGCCTTGAAATAAAAACCGACGATAAGCGAGAAGCCGATGACGGATTCAATGCGTTCGATAATTTCCTGAATAAAAATAAGCCGTGATAGCTGGTAAAGCGAATATTTGAGGTCTCCCGACAACGGGCCCAGCACCATAATACTGCACACGATCGAGAGGATTAAGGTTGCGCCGTTGATCGCAAGACCGAGGAACAGATGCTTGGAGACGGAGGGCTTGTCCTTGGTCCATACGCAGGGCAGGATCATCGCGAACGCCACCAGCTCGGAATAGGGAAAGCCGTAGGCGATATATGCGGCGTTAAGGACCGGGCCGATGCCCTCCGGCATGAGGGGAAGAAGATATTCCGGATGATACAGATTGCCGACCAGGACGCAAACGAGAATAATGAAGCCGAACATCAGCACGAGCAGTACGGCTACCATTCTGGCGATCGCTTCGATGCCTGCGCGAACGGTCAGGGCGATGGTGGCGAACAGCAAGGAATTTACCGCGTAAGTCGGCGTTTCCTTGAGCATCGTGCTTTTGAAAAATAGACCGATTTCGATCACGATGCCCGCGACATGCCAGAACATGACGCAGGTAAACGGGATGAACAGCAATGCGGTCGCGGCGCGTCCAATTAGCAGTTGGCTGTATTCGATCATCGATTGCTCCGGAAACCGGCGGAACAAATACAGGACGCACGCCAGAAGAAGCATGCCCATGGCGAGGGCGATCAAGAGAGCGATCCAGCCTCCGTTGCCGGCGACGTTCGTCAAAGGCGCGGGAATGATGACAATGGACGAGCCCGTCATAAAAAACAGGAACAGCATCGTCATTTGAACCGAGTTGATCCGTTCCAACTTATCCATAGCCTCTCCGCCTTACCTTGTTCGATTAGGATTGCGCCGGGTTGAGTCGCCGGACGAGCAGTTCAGCAGGTCGCTGGAACCGGTCGAACAGCATGTCCAGGTTGGGCAACGGCGCATCCGTTACGAAAATAACGGCAAGATACAAAACTACCACACATAGCGCACCGTACAGGAGTCGTTCGCCTCTGCCCGTTCCGCCGAGCTTGGGAAGATCGGCAATGAGCATTCCGGCGGCCAACGCGAGCAGGCAAACGAGCTTTCCGAACACGGTTAATCCTCCTTTTGCCCGAAGGGCGTTCCGACATTCATGCCCGTGCTGATGACTTCCACTTGCACTTTGATCCGAAAGCGGCTCCGGGCGAACAATTCGTCCCAGGAAGGCTCCAGACGCTTCCATAGCTTCGGGCTTTTTCGATAGAGCCGGTTGCCGATTCCGATAACGTCGACTTGGTTCCGCTGAAGCTGGGAGAGGGCGTGCGCCATTCGCTCCTCGACCCGTTCGGCGATTCTGCTTTCGAATTTCCTCGTGTCCGCCGCCGATTTCAGATGCGAGCACCGCAGCTCGCCGATCATCGCCTTAATCCGCACGTCGATGTCGACCGTTACCTCGTCGTCCTCAATGTGCGGAACGATCGTACTGACCAGCGAAATGACCTCGACCGACTCCTTGTCGTTAATTTCGGCCTTGGCGGCGCCTAAACAAGGAAACTCCACTATTCCGCTTTTGTACCGGTCCGTCAGCATCAAGTAGGCTTCCGAATCTTTCTCCTCCAGAACGGTCACCAGTTTGCTATCTTTGACCATGGCAATTTTGGAAATGGTCGCGGTGCGACCGGAATCGCTCTTATGAATAAACGGAATGTCCGAGGCTCGCGAAGGGCTTTTCAGGTGAATGGCCAACTCGTACAACGGAATGCTCGTTGTTTTGGCAGAATAAAGAGAGCCGTTTGTTTCCATCTTTTTGTACTGCTGGCCTACGGTTTGCTCGATATAGGGAGGGATCTTCAAATAGTCTCCGGCTCGTCCTTCGGCGATAAGCGGCAGTACCGTTCCTCGCGGCTCATGATCCCGAGAGAAATAATCGAGAATTTCCCGGATATTTTGCGACCGCGCGAGCTGTTCTCCGATCAAAATAACGCGCATATGATCCCATTTCGCTTTGCGGCCGAACTTCATGGGAACGTCGCGAATAGCTTCGAACAGCGTCTTTCCGCTCGTGCTGATGTTGATGCCCTTCTGCGCAGCCTTGACTTCCTCTCCCATTCCCATTTTGCTCGACGGATTGTAGAATAGCGTCGTAAGCTGAAGCAGGCCGTCTTCACCGTGATCAATCGCTACAGCCTGGACGTAACCGTATTCGTCCAGCTCGTGATTGTCCCAGCAGCCTGCCGTCAACAAGAGTAACAACAGGGCGGCGGCGATGGAGAAGAGCGGCCTCATGCTCGCTGTTTTCCCTTCGGGCCGCCGCGGCGCAAATGTCGGTTACGCGGCGATCGCAGAAGCACGAGACGCGGGAATACGATCAGCGTATCCCTGAGGCGGCTGATGTCCAGCGGTCCGAACGAGGCCAAGTACGGCTGGCCGAGCGATCGCAGCTGTGACAGATGCAAATAGATGAGAAGAAAGCCGACCATAATGCCGAGTCCGCCAAACGTTGCAGCCAGAAGCATAAGCGGAAACCGCAAAATCCGGATGGCGATCGCCATATTGTATTGCGGAAGCGCGAACGACGCGATTCCCGTAAGGGCTACGACTATGACCATGACCGGCGAAGCGATCTGCGATTGAATAGCTGCCTGGCCGATGACAAGGGCGCCGACGATGCTTACGGCAGAGCCGATCGGACGAGGCAGGCGAATGCCGGCTTCCCGGAGCAGCTCGAAGAAAAATTCCATGATGAGCGCTTCGACAAGCGCAGGGAACGGAATGCCTTCCCGCGTATTCAGAATCGCCAGCAGCAGCACCGTCGGGATAAGCTCCGAATGAAAGGTGGACAGGGCGATATAGGTGCTCGGGAGCATCAACGCTATGATGAACGCGAACATCCTCAGGAAGCGGATGAGCGACGAGAACACCGTGCGATAGTAATAATCTTCGCTGGTCACGAAAAATTCCAGGAAAATGCCCGGACAGATGAGAATGGACGGGCTTCCGTTTACCAGCGCGATAATTTTGCCGTCGAGCAGCGCGGACACGGCGGTATCCGGTCGTTCCGTATAGCGAACCTGCGGAAACGGCGAGTAGCTGGAATCCTCGATCCATTCCTCCAAATAAGAGGTTTCGAGGATTTCCGCCTGCCCCACATCGGCGATTCGGCGCTTGAACTCGGCCAGCGTCTCCTCCTTGACGCTTCCGGACAAGTAGCCGTAAGCAATCTTCCTGTTGCTCTGTTCTCCGGCGGTGACAAATTCGAATTTCAAATTGGGCGACTTCAGCAGAGAACGCAGAACGCCGACATTGCGATCGAGATTTTCGATCGTGCTCACATGCGGGCCTTGCACGCTCGGCTCGGTGATCGCCTCCGACGGTTGGCGCTGTTCAAGATGAAGGGCGTCGTAGGCAAGCGCTTTGTTCCACCCGTCGAAAAAAATAACGACTTTCCCGTCCAACGCGCCGCGTACCGCTTCCCCCACAGTAGCGAGAAGCTCGGCGGACGAAGCGGAAGCGCCGCGATGTTCGTAAAAATGGGCGACCTCCTCCACAGTGACTTCTGTGGCCGGGCCGATGTCGTGAAATACGAGGTTTTGCAGCGTCTCTCTAAGAAAGCTGCGACGGTCGGAGCGGGCAAGCGTCTGAAAATAAACCGAAAAAGCCGATTGCTGCAGCTTCGGTCCATACTGCCATGCCGTCACTTCCAGATCGCCGCAACCGGCAAAAGTTTCTTTCATTCGCCGCAGGCTGTCCGGGAGCAGAGCGGGAATCGGCTCGGCGTGGGAAGTAGAAGACGGAGTCTCGGGTTGGGGCGGTATGCCGGAAGTCGCTTGTCGATAAGTCGGATTTTTCCTCATATGCGCCCGCCTCTACAGGAAAAGGATGACAATAGCGTAATTAAGTTGTCCGATTGGCAGGGGAAATATACAATTTCTGGACTGGTCATATGGAGAAGCGGCAGAAGGAAGGCGGAAGAGGCGAAGTTTTGCGAACGACAAAAAGAGGCGGACTCATAAGTAGAGTCGCACAAGATCATCCATTCGTACGACTCTTTTTTAGGAGACAGCCTCTATTGCTTGCTGGATCAGCGAACGTAAATGCCTCTGGCGTAAGGTGCGGGCGGCTCTACCTTTCGACTGATAGTCATAATCGCATGAAGCGCCCAGTAAGGATCGTTCAGCATGCCGCGCCCGACGGCGACCAACTCGGCGTCGCCATTGGCCAGAGCCGCCTCGGCCAGGTGAGGTTGGTCGAGATTGCCGACGGCGATGACCGGCACGTTCAGCGTCTCCTTGAAAGCTCGCGCGAACGGAAGCTGGTAGCCCGGATGGTTGGCCGGCTTGCGGCGTCCCGGAGGCGCTTCTCCTCCGCTGGATACGTGAAACATGTCGACGCCGGCGTCTTTGTAGCGCTGCGCGATTCGGAGCGCATGGTCGAGCTCGTAGCCGCCGTCCATATATTCGACCGCGGACATCCGCATAATTAGCGGCATGTTCTGCGGCATTGCGCTGCGGGCGGCTCTGACGACTTCTTCGCCGAAGAGGGCGAGATCGCGTCCGTATTCGTCGGAGCGATTGTTGATGCCAGGGGAATGGAACTGATGAAGCAGATAACCGTGCGCGCCGTGCAGCTCAATGGCGTCGAAGCCGGCCTCGACGGCGCGCCGGACGGAGTCCCGGAACTTGCCGACCATCGCTTGAACCTCCGACGTATCCAACGCCCTCGGTCGCCGGTACACGGTGTTCCCGGCAGCATCCGGAACGGGAATATCCGACGCTCCTACGGGTGCTGGGGCGTCCTCGGCTTTGCGTCCTGCGTGCGCGATCTGGATGGCGATTTTCGCCCCGTATTTATGAACTTCGTCCACGATGCGGGCATAAGCGGGAATTTGCTCGTCCGACCAGAGCCCCAGGTCGCGGTCGGAAATTCTGCCGTCCGGTTCGACGTCGGTCATCTCGACAATGATCAGTCCCGCGCCGCCAACAGCGCGAGAGACATAGTGAACGAAGTGCCAATCGGTCGGCGTGCCGTCCTTCAGCTCGACGGAATACTGGCACATCGGAGGCATGACTATACGGTTTGTTAAGGTAAGTCCCTTCAACGAAAAGGGGGAATCCAGGTGGGTCATCGACGATCTCTCCTCTGCCTATATAAGTTGAATTAATGGAGGGTAAGTCCATTCCCTATCTTCATGCCATTGGGTTATCTCTGCGAAGTCTCATCCTTTGCGTAGGTTTTCGCAGACGGGTCGGCTTTAGCCGCGGCGCGATTCAACGTCCTGCGAATCGCCGCTTCAATCCAGCGCCAGGGAACAAAGCGCGAAGCTGCAACAAGCGTGCGAGCCCCTTGGCCAATCGGATGCCGCAGCGTTTTCGTGCGGCTGGAAACAGCCAGCCGCGCGACCAACGCAGCTACCTCCCGCGGATGAGGAGCGGACTCCGCCGATTTGCGGGCGAAGCCGAGCACGGCGTTAAGCATCCTCTCGTAAGGAGAATCCGGCTTAGCGTGAATCGTGGCGAAGCCTTTGTCCCAGATCGGCGTGCGATAGGCTCCGGGTTCTACAAGGTATACCCGGATGCCGTAAGGCGCAACCTCGTGTCGCAGACTTTCGCTGAAGCCTTCAACCGCGAATTTGGAGGCGGCGTAGACTCCGTAACCGGGCAAACCGACCCTCCCGCTGACGCTGCCGATGTGGATGACGGTTCCTTCGCCTTGTCGGCGCATCGCGGGCAGCACGGCCTGCGTTACCGCGACGACGCCGATCAAGTTCGTTTCCAGCTGCGCTCGCCACGCTTCCAGCGGAACCTCTTCGACAAAGCCGCCAACGGCATAACCGGCGTTATTGACGAGCACGTCGATCCGTCCGTAGCGCTCGAGCGTCTGCGCAACGACCGCTTCTATTGAAGCGGCGTCGGTGACGTCGAGCCGGGCAACTTCCAATTTGTCGGCGACGCCAAGCCGTTCGGCTTCCTGAAGCAGCGGATCGCGACGCTGCGGATCGCGCATTGTCGCAACGACGCGACAGCCTTTATTCGCCAAAGAGAGGGAAATCAACAGACCGAAGCCGCTTGAGGCTCCGGTTACGAGCGCGATTCGCTCAACGGTCGACATGGACCGACCTCCTTTCCGGTTGCGGATGCCGTGCGGATGTCTATCAGTTTACCACTTTTTTGGTTTCGGGGCTCGCAGCGGCGGAACGAAATGCTGAAGCCAGAAGGCCGAACTGCTATAACTTGTATTTGCGCAGCAGAGGCACGCCGATTTTAGTAAGCAAATCTGCAAGCGCCGTCCAAGGCACACGCCGCCGCAGCGGCAGATGGCCGACTTGGACCGCCGTATATTCGATCTCCGCCTCGGCTCCCCGATTGCGCTTGAACTGGGCCGCTCCGGAGCTCTCGTGCAGCAGAACCCGTCGCTCGCAGGCGATTTCGATCAATCGCGCGGATAGCATCCGGTATAAGCCAAGCTGCTGCGGCAGCGATGTATCGTAACCGAATAACGGCGTTGTCATCGCGTCTCCTCTGAAGTAGAAGCCGAGCACCGCGTCGAGCCGGCCGTCGCGACGGAAGCCGTGAAGCTCCAGTATTCCGTTATGCAGCGCTTCTTTCAGATAACGTTCCGTGAACTGGGGATTATGTCGCGAATACTTCTCGAGATACAAGAGACGGTACAGTTCCGCGATGCGAGGGATATCGGAGTCCGCCATATCGTCGGGGCCGGCTCTTGCGTATCCCCCCTTGGCGGCCAAAGCGCCGTCCCGCTTCAACAGCCAGCGAGATTTGGCGCTGCCGAAACCGGTCTCGCCGGTTCGCAGCAAATAAATCTGTCTGCTTGGAACAAGAATGCAGCCACGGGACTGCAAGCTGTCGATCGTACGCTTGTTGAGAGAGGGACAGAGCGAGCGAAAGGCGATCGCATGTCCGGGAAAAAGCGCAAGCAGCTTATCCAGTACGGCTGCCCACTGCGATTCGGCAAGCTCGGGGGACAGGTTGGTGGACAGCAGCCAGTTATTGACATGTACGATCCGGTTGAAGTCGGCGCGTTTTAGCAGGCAGCCGACGCCAGACAGAAGAGCGTCCAAGCAACCGATCAACGCTCGATTGCCCAGCAATACAAGCTCCTGCTTCGCATAGCTGACATAGTGAGTATAAGGGGAGCATACGTAACTGTTGTCGTATTCCTTCTCGTTCACGGTTATGGGCAGCGGTATGCCGTCCACATCCAGCACAAGCAGCCGGGTGCGGACGTTGCGGACGAAGCGCTCGGAGCCTTCCGCGAGCAGCGGCAGCAAATATTGCTTAGCGTAACGGCCGTAATCGCTGTCGGGCCACACGTATTGATCTATATTGGCTGTATCGTACAGCTTGATGCGAGAGGTCATCGCTTGTATCTCCTTTCGACGCGCCGAAGCTTCGCGACGCCGGCTTCATGCGTGTAGGGGGAGAAGGCGAGAATTGGCGTTCGACAGCGCAGACGGCCGCATAACGCGGCAATGGCCGTGCGAACCCGATCCTCCGTCATGCTGCGCTGATCGTCCGGCAGCTCCAGCTCGATCGTCCATTGATCTAGTCCGGTCTGAATCGCCCGGTACTGCGCGATAGCGGGCGAAGCTCCGATGATCGCTCGCGTTACGAAGTCCGGATAGATGGTGACAAACTCTTCCCCTGAACTAGAGTCGCCGCTGTTCGTTGCGATAAAGATATCGTCGCAGCGGCCTTCAATCCGTTCGATAGCCGTAAACGGGGAACCGCAGGGACAGGGACGGTCGCTCTCCGTCAACAGATCGTTAAGCCGGTAACGGACAATCGGCTGCGTCTTGCGCGAGAAGTCGGTGACGATCGGCACGAACGTGCGGTCTTTTCCGGGCACGTATTCCTTTTCGATGTAGACGAGGTCCTCGTTCAGGTGAAGAGTCCCGTGCGGACAGGTGCAGCCGAGAAAGCCTTCTGTGCATTGATAGATTTGATGGACGATCTGGCCGAACGTCTGGCCGATATACTCGCGATCGAGCGGGTCCAGCACCTCCGCAACGGAAATCACTTGTCGCGGCTTCACGGTAAGCTTGCCGGAACGAACGGCTTCGGCAAGACGGCGAAGCAGGGAAGGAGGTCCCGCGATAACATCGGGCTGTTGGCGTTCTATACGCTCAATCTGGTCGGATAACGGTTCGAGCAGATCGTAAAATTGAAATGACAGCCGCCTGCTGCGCACCGACTCGTACAAATTGCTGTTCGCCCTCAGGAAAAAGGCGATCGAGCAGCGAGACAGCAGCGATCCGGGCAGCAGCTTGCCAAGTACGGCGCCGGCCCAGCCGGCCTGCTCCTGCGCGTCGACAAGGAATAGCCCGCGATTGCCTGACGTGCCGGATGACAATCCGACCGTCACCCGGCCGATAGCGGGCTGAAAGTCTCGCGAAGATTCGGCGGCCTCGGCCACGGCAAACGCTTGGGATTTCGTGATGCCCGCCGTATTGAGCGTATCGAAATGCGCCATCATCACCGTTTTGTCGATGGACGGGAAGGAGCGCCACTGATCGGAGGGGATAGAGCCCCACCAATCGCGATAGAAAGCGGAGCGTTCGCGGACATGCGAGACATGCCGGACGACGAGCCGCTCCAGCTTGCGTTCGAAGGTTCGGCGATCCTGCTTGCCGCCGCGTCTTTTGCCGCTTCGATAATACTTGATAAACGCCAGCGCATTCCGAATCATAAGCGTCTCACCTCCCGGCTGTCGATATCGAAAAACTCCCGGCAATGACTTGGCGCGATAACCAGCTCCGGATCGGCCGCCTGCCAGCTGCGCAGCCGTCGGAACGAATCGCGGTAAGCCGCGCGGTCATGCATAACCAGACCCGCGGCAGGGTGGGGCGGGCGGTTGTCGCGGAGCGCCCGGCTCGACCAGGAGGCGTCGGCGCAGAGCAGTACGCGCGCGTCCGATGTAGATAGCAGCAGGCCGACCTGGCCCGCCGCATGTCCCGGCATGGCAATCGCGATCAGGCTGCCGTCGCCGAACAGGTCGTAGCCGGAGTCAAATGGAACGTTATCCGGCAGAGAGACGCGTTCGGCCAATGATTCGATCGGCTGGGCGATTTCGGAGAAGCGATCCGGAAGCAGGCCGGCGACGAAGCCCGCTCGGGTCGCCCGGATCGGCCCGAGATTGCGGACGGCGTCGTATGCCGCCTGCGGGTATAGAAAGCGGGAGAACGGAAAGTCCCGCGCGCCGCCGATATGGTCCGCATGGAAATGCGAAAGAATAACGAAGCGAACGTCCTCGGCGGCAATGCCGAGACGAGCGAGCTGCCGGACGGCGACGTTTTCTTCGCGCAAAATTACCGGTGTGAGACGACGATACATGGAATAAGGAAAAGAAGCGGTTAGCTCCCGGAACCGGTGAGAATAGCCGGTATCAAACAGGATCCAGCCCTGCGAGGGGTGACGGATGCAGGCGAATCCGGCCGGATAAGCGGCCGGGCGCAGCGAACCGCCTCGCAGCGTCACAAATTCGGGATGAACGCAATAACCGGCGGACATCAGCATCAGCTCGACTAGAACTTGCTGCGGTTGGTTCATGACAGGTTGCTCCTCCACCAGTCCGCAAAGCGGCGCAAGCCTTCGTCGACGGAAATTCGCGGCTCGTATCGCAGCGCGTCGCGCGCCTTGGTCAGATCAAGCGTCTGACTGTAAGCAAGCAGCCCGACCGTATAGCGGGTAAACGGCGGTTCCGCCCCCAGCGCAGGGAAAGCTCTATACAGCCACTCCAGCATTTGTCCTGCTGCAAGGGCGGCGGGACGGGAGACGCGCCGCGTGCGAAGCGGCAGCTCCAACAGGTCGAACAAGCGGCGCAGCACCTCGATCAGCTTGACCGGCTCGCCGTTCGACAGATTGTAGATCGCGCCGGCTGCGCTCTCCGGTGCGGAGCAAGCCAGCACTAGCCCGTCAACGGCGTTATCGATATAGGTCAGATCGAGCAGAGCCTCTCCGCCGCCGATTAGAGGAATACCGCGCGATTCCTGCACCCTCAGCAGCCGCGGAAACAGCGACGTGTCTCCCGGACCGAACACCGCCCTCGGACGCACGACGATTGAAGACAATCCGTCACGGCTCGCATTCGCCACGACCCTTTCCGCGATTAGCTTGGTGGCGGCGTAAGAGTTGACCGGCTTGCGAGGCAGTTCCTCTTCCTCGGAAACTAGCAGCCGATCATTATAATTGAAGTAAACGCTTGGCGTCGAGACGTGAACGAGCCTGCGCACGCCATGACGAAGGCAACCGGCGACGATATTCTCCGTTCCGGAGACGTTAGTCTCGTAGAAAGCCGGGTAGCGGCCCCAAGGAGAAGACAGCGCTGCACAGTGAATGACGTAGTCGCGTCCCTCGCAAACGTCTTCGATTTCCCGGCGATTGCGCAGGTCCGCCTGAACGAAGGGGATGCCCTGCCCGGTCAATTGACGGCCGACGCTCTCATCGCGCCCCAGCCCCGTCACTTCCCAGCCGAGGCGATGAAGACGAACGGCCGTCGCCCGGCCTAGAAATCCGGTCGCTCCCGTTACTAAGACTCGTTTCATGAATCACCATTCCATTCAATATCGAAGGTAGACGCTTGCTGCAGCGTCAGGTTCCGCCGTTTGGCCGTCTTCCTTGTCCATGCGAGCAGGCGGAACTGCTCCGCGAAAGGCTTCGGATCGTCTCGCCGGAACACGACATCTCGTCCGTTTTGCCATGCGCGCAGCCATTCGCCGGGCATCCTCTCGCGGACGGATTGAACGAGACCGTAGCTCAGCATAGCGGCGGACAGCATGGCGCCGCGACCGGCCTTGCTCGCAGGAGAAGTAATCCGATCGGCCGCAAGAAGAGCGGAGGGGGCGAGCAGCGCTTCCGTCAGCCCGCAATCCGAACTGAACAGATGCACGCCGCTGGTCGCGCGAGGATTGCATTCCATCGGCATAACGGCGCCTTCCGGTGATACCATGAAATCGAAGGCGATCTGTCCGGTAAAGCCGATGCCGGCCACAAAGCGCCGAACCCAATCGAGCAGCATCGGCTGCTCGGCCGGTTCGTAGTGAATGCTGGCTCCGCGGCCGGCGCGAAACCGGCTGCGGTATGCAGTATGCGCTGCGATGCGGCCAGACTGCGCCACACTGTAGGTGCACCACTCCTCGCCGCGAAGCAGCTCTTGAGCGACCCACGGCCGCTGGAAAGACACGCCGGTTGTTTCGAGCTCCTCTACCATTTCTTTGCTGCGCTTGGCAGTAGACAAAGGAGCTCGGCGAAGATCCAGCAGCAGCGTGCGCGAAGCAAATCGCGAGTACGCCGGCTTGAGCACGAGACCTTCGCGGAACCGCGATTGTTGCAGCAGCGGCAGCCAGCCGTCGGGGGTATCGACCGGAACCGTAGTCGGGACGGGCAGGCCGATTTCCGCGACGGTTGCAATAAACTTGCCTTTATGATGAAGGCGGTCCATTTCAGCAAGCGGAGCGGCCAGCACGCGGCACAAGCCTGCGAAGCGGCCGAGCTCCTTAGAGATATGGAAGATTTCTTCGCAGGTCGGAATCAGTAGATCGATGCGGTGTTCCCTGACAATCTCGCACAACGCGGCGGCGAACCTCCCCGAGCCTTCGGACGGAGGCGGAACAAGAAAGCTCCGCTCGACGGCGCAGGAAACTCGGCACAAATGATAGGGAGCCGATTCGGCCGCATAAACCCGATGTCCGGCTGAGTGAAAAAGGCGGGCCAGCTCCAGCGCTGCGGGCGAACGGCCTCCCGTAAGAAGAATGCGCTGCGGCCTCTGCGAATCCGATGCTGTCTCAGCGACCGCCTCAGTAGTCAAGGATCAACCCTCCAAGCGTCAGTCCCGCCGCCGTGCCGATAAGCAGCACGCGGTCTCCCCGTGCGATCCGTCCGGTGCGGATCGCTTCATGCAGTCCCATCGGAAGCGAGGCGGCGATCGTATTGCCGTGATTCGGCGTAATATAGACAAGCTGGCGCTCGGCGATGCCCAGCTTTTTGCGCATAAGGCGAACGGCCATCGCGCTGCCCTGATGGGGGATGACCGCTGAAAAATCGGTCATGCTCGTATGAGAAGCTCGTAGCAGCTCCTCAGTGAAGTCGGGTAGAAGGCGAGAGGCCATTCTATAGATGGCCGGGCCATCCATCTGGAACAAATAGTCGTCGGCACCCGCAGGGCGATACCCGTTCGGATGGCGTTTGGTGCCGCCGGCGCGAATTTCGGAGAAAGCGGCTCCGGCGCTGTAAGTGCGCATAGAAGCTCCGACGATAGCGGACGGTTCGCCATCCTCCGCCGGACCGATGACCACTGCAGCGGCTCCGTCTCCGAATAGCGCCGCGCTTTCCTTATGCCGCCAATCGAGGCCGACCGAAGCGATCTCGGACGTCACGATCAGTACGTAGCGATATCTCCCGGCGGCGATCATGCAGGACATGGCGTCGAGGGCGGCCAGAAAGCTGAGGCAGGTCGAATCGATATCGAAGGCGGGGACTCCGGATTGCTCCATTCCCAGCGCTTGCTGAATAAAGACGGCGGAGCAGGGAAGGGCTTGCTCCTTCGTGCCGCTGGCGCCGACTAGACAATCCATGTCGGAAAATTTCAAATTTGCCGCCTCAAGGGCGGCCAGCGCGGCTTTCGCTCCCATTGCGGAAGCCGTATCGTCTTCCCCGGCGTAGTGCCGGGCGACGATATCCGTGACCCTGCGGGTCCAGCCCCGCGACACTCCGAGGCGATCGTCCATTTCCAAATCGGTGATGGGCCGGCCGGGCAAATATTTTCCCGTTCCGTATATTTTGACTTTGCGTATGTTCATTAGAGATTCTCCTTTCCGCGCATCGTTCCCGCACGTTCATTGTGCCGGATCGTCGGCGGAGCGAATAGTACCTATTTTGCTTAGTACCCCATGATTCGACTGCAACTGTACATGTTCGACAAAGGAGGCGTCCGTTCCTGTCGCACGACAAAACAGCCCGGACCGCGAACGGCCGGGCTGAGCGAAAGGCAACTATTGCTCCCACTTAAGAATGTTCTTGCCGAACAAGTACAGAACGCCGACTCCGCCGAAAAGCAGAATCAACAGAAAGTAAAAGTAGAACATACTCAGCACCTCCAAAGTTGATATCCCCAATGTAGAGTGAAGCGGCTGAGGTGTAACCATCCAATTGCCCGGAACGTGCGTCCAGCCAAATTGAGCTGTTCTCATACGGGTGCGCAGGCGTAAATTGTGACGACGCTGACATAAATTTATGACAAAATAGTGGTGTATCTTCGAAATTCGAGAATGATCGTGCAAGTTGTGATAGCATAAGGGAGAGAATAATCTGGAAGGAGCGGATAAGCCGTGCAGCGAGTGCAAAACAATCGTCTGAGTCTTGAAATGCCCACGAAATCGTTTATTCATGTCTTATTCGATACAATAAAAATCGGCATCATCAAATCCAATTTGATTGCGATGTTTGCAGGGCTGTGTATGGCTCTGTACGTCGAGGGAGTTCCGTTCTTCGATAAAATCGGCACGATTATACTGGCCGCGGTCGGCTCTTTCCTTGTGATCGGATCTGCGGGCGCGTTTAATAATTTGTACGACAGAGACATCGATTCCATCATGGAGAGAACGAAAGGTAGACCGACCGTAACCGGCAGGGTGGGGACGGCTAACGGCTTGTTCATCGCCATCTGGACCGCCGTGTTAGGTTTGATCGCCCTATACTTCGCGTCGCCGCTGGCAGCGGTATTCGGGTTTCTCGGTCTGTTCTTGTATGTCGTGCCTTATACGATATGGACCAAGCGGACAACGATCTACAATACGGAGGTCGGCAGCTTGTCCGGGGCCATGCCGCCGCTTATCGGCTGGGCGGCGATCTCGTCCGATCTGACTCACTCCGGAGCGCTGGCGATCTTCATGATGATGCTGGTCTGGCAAATGCCTCATTTCTATGCGATCGCGATCCGCAGAATGGAAGAGTACCGCGCCGCGGGCATCCCCATGCTGCCGGTAGTCAAGGGCATTCGCAGAACCTACGTTCAAATGAACGTTTACCTGGTGGCGCTGTTGCTGTCCAGCGCGTTGTTCTGGCCGTTCAGTCCGGTCATCGCGATTTCAAACGCCGTCTTAAGCGTCTGGTGGTTGGCGATGAGCGTGTCCGGATATCGTCGTAAACCGGAGAAGAAGTGGGCGAATGCGATGTTCGTGTTCTCTCTATTCCATATTACGATTCTGATGCTGGGCATTATCGGCTTCTCCTTGATCAGACCGTTATTTTAAGAGACCCAAATGTATAATCGCAATTATGCGTGGAACACTAAATGATGTATGTTCACAAAATGGACAAATTCTCTTCATCTATTCTTCATGAGAAACTAGTCGAATGGTGATACTATTTGTAATAAGCAGTAGATAAGAATAATTATAGACTGCTAACGATTCTCAATTAAAGTTTTTACAAAAAATACACCATACTGGAGGAATTTCAATGTCTCTGATTGGAACAGAAGTCAAACCATTTAAAGCAGCAGCGTACCAAAACGGCAAGTTTATCGATGTAAGCGAACAAAACTTCAAAGGAAAATGGAGCGTTGTTTGCTTCTATCCAGCAGACTTCACGTTCGTCTGCCCGACTGAACTAGGCGACCTGCAAGATCAATACGAAGCGCTGAAAGCTCTTGGCGTAGAAGTGTACTCCGTCTCGACGGACACGCACTTTACACATAAAGCTTGGCACGACAGCTCCGAGACGATCGGCAAAATCACATACATCATGATCGGCGACCCGTCCCACACGATCTCCCGCAACTTCGACGTTCTGATCGAAGCGGACGGCCTGGCTGACCGCGGCACGTTCATCATCGATCCGGACGGCGTTATTCAGACGGTCGAGATCAACGCAGGCGGCATCGGTCGCGATGCAAGCACGCTGGTCAACAAAATCAAAGCGGCGCAATACGTACGCAACAATCCGGGCGAGGTTTGCCCTGCAAAATGGCAAGAAGGATCGCAAACTTTGAAACCAAGCCTTGATCTCGTAGGCAAAATCTAAAGGGGGCCATTTCGGTGTTGGATGCGGATATCAAACAACAACTCAGCCAATACCTTCAGCTCCTGGAAGGCGATGTGCTCATCAAGGTGAGCGCATCGTCCGACGATGCCGTATCCAACGACATGCAGGCTTTCCTCGACGAGCTGGCCGGCATGTCCTCCCGAATTACGCTTGAGCAGGCACAGTTGGCAAGAACGCCGAGCTTCAGCGTGAACCGCGCCGGAGGAGAGGATACGGGCATCGTGTTCGCGGGCATTCCGCTCGGGCACGAGTTCACTTCGCTCGTCCTGGCGTTGCTGCAGGTGAGCGGACGAGCTCCGAAGGTAGAGCAGAGCGTTATCGACCAGATCAAAAGCATACAAGGCAATTATGCGTTCGAATCTTACGTCAGCCTGAGCTGTCATAACTGTCCGGACGTCGTGCAAGCGCTGAATGTCATGAGCGTGCTGAACCCGGGCATTTCCCATACGATGATCGACGGAGCCGCCTTTAAGGACGAAGTCGAGAGCAAGGACGTTATGGCCGTTCCGTCGGTCTTCCTGAACGGGGAGTTTTTCGGCAGCGGACGGATGTCCTTGGAAGAAATCATCGCCAAAATCTCCGATGCGCCGGATGCTTCGGCATTCGCCGACAAGGAGCCGTTCGACGTGCTCGTCATCGGGGGCGGCCCTGCAGGTGCCAGCTCTGCAATCTATGCGGCGCGTAAAGGCATTCGCACGGGAATCGTCGCCGAGCGCTTTGGCGGACAAGTGATGGATACCGTCGGGATCGAAAACTTCATCAGCGTGAAGTATACCGAAGGCGCCAAGCTTGCCGCTAGCCTGGAAGAGCATGTCAAGGAATACAACGTCGACGTCATGAAGCTTCAGCGGGCCAAACGGCTGGAGAAGAAGGACTTCATCGAGGTAGAGCTTGAGAACGGAGCCGTGCTGAAGAGCAAGACGGTCATTCTGTCCACCGGCGCGCGCTGGCGCAATGTCGGCGTTCCCGGGGAAGCCGAATTCAAAAATAAAGGCGTTGCTTACTGTCCGCATTGCGACGGCCCGCTGTTCGCAGGCAAGCATGTCGCGGTCATCGGCGGAGGCAATTCCGGCATTGAAGCGGCGATTGACCTTGCCGGCATCGTCAGCCATGTCACGGTATTGGAGTTCATGCCGGAGCTGAAGGCGGATTCCGTGCTGCAGGATCGCCTATACAGCCTGCCTAACGTTACGGTCCACAAGAACGTGCAGACAAAGGAAATTACCGGTACGGACAAAGTAAACGGAATTTCTTTCATCGACCGGGCAACGGGAGAAGAAGCGCACGTTGAACTGCAAGGCGTATTCGTGCAGATCGGTCTCGTTCCGAATACCGATTGGCTCGGAGATGCCCTTGAACGCACTCGCATGGGCGAAATCGTCATTGACCGTCATGGCGCGACGAGCTTGCCGGGCGTATTCGCGGCAGGCGATTGCACGAACAGTCCGTACAAGCAAATCATCATCTCGATGGGTTCGGGCGCTACTGCGGCGCTTGGCGCATTCGATTACTTGATTCGCAATTAAAGCCTCGATCAACGTAAGAGCCGTAAGAAATGATTGTAATGGGAATGGAACTTTCATTCTCATCTACCGTTTCTTGCGGCTTTTTGTTATCAGCTTGTCGGCATAATCCTACGAATGCTCGGCATACAATCGGTAGAAAGGATATCGACAGGAGGGTGAACGCGTGAGGAAAGCTTTCTTTAATTCGTCCGTTAAGGGGGCGATTGCGGGAGCCATCATGACCGGCGGTTGGCTCTTGGCCGACTTGCTGCTGCCGGAGCCTTGGGGAGATGTCGTCTTGTTCGCGGCAATGGCGGTAGTGAATGTCGGGATCGGCTGGAAGCTCGGGAAGCTGTACGACCAGCAAGAGGCTAAGGAAGCGAACGCCGAAGCTGCAGAAGCACTCGATCCCAAAAGCGCAGCCAATTAGAAACTTTCCATAGAAAAGCAAGCTGCGGCTCCAAATAAACCTGGGCCCAGCAATTCGAGCAACGTCAAAGGTCCCTTTGGCGTTGTTTTTTTGCGTAGCAACATGGCACACGGCAAAAGTTTCTTCATGGAATGGACTAAGCTGACTGAATTGTCATCGGTTTGGAAATACCATACTCAGCGGAGATTACATGAAACCGAGCAAACCATGAATTGAATTGCGAATCAGCGTACTTCAACTGGAGGTATCGACGTGAAGAAAACAAATATCAAAATCGGACAAGCACTCGTCTTATTGTTAGTGCTGAGCGCTTGTACGGGGAATAACAATCAGGCTTCACCTACGCCATCGCCTTCGCAATCGCCTTCACCGACTCAAACTGCAACCACTCCGCCGTCCGCAACGGGAGTGACCGGCACCTCTTTTGACAATTGGGGTTCCTTCGGCTATACACTGACCAATAACCGTCACGTTCCTTACAAGGAGATCACCGCGGATAATGTCAAAGATTTGGGCGTCATTTGGTCTGCAGACTTAAAGTCGCTGGACCCGGATGTCAAAAACGGAAATCAGTCGTATCCTGTCGTCGTCGACGGCGTCGTCTTCATTACGACGGCGGGCAATCAGGTGTTCGCCTTCGATTCCGTTACAGGCAATACGATCTGGCACTGGAAGCCAACGGCGGAGCAAGCGGCCGGCTTCTCCAAAGCAGGAATCATCGCGAACCGCGGCGTAGCGGTAGGCGGCGGCAAGGTGTTCATGCTGGCGATCGACAATTCCCTAATTGCCCTGGATCAGAAAACGGGAGAGCTGGTCAAAATGATCAAGCTGTCCGACTATATCGACGGCGTTACGATGGAAAACGGATACTACGAGACGAATGCTCCCCAGTATTACAAAGGCAACGTCTATATTGGAAGCAGCGGCGGAGACAACGGAGTCCGCGGCTTCGTAGCGGCGTTTAAGGCGGACGATTTGACGCCGGCATGGGATTCCCCGTTTTGGACCGTACCGCCTAAAGGCCAAGATTGGCTGGCGAACAGCAAGTTCCAAGGGGGCGGAGCGGTATGGTCGCCGGTTGCGATTGACGAAGAAACCGATATCATGTACTTCGCGACAGGCAATCCAGCCCCGGATTTCTATGGCGACAAACGTCCGGGAGCCAATCCGCACACCGACTCGGTCGTGGCCGTCCATGCGATGACCGGCCAGCTCGTCTGGGCCAAACAGGAAGTCAGCCACGATTTGTGGGACTACGATGCCGCAGCCTCGCCAATGATCATCCAGGCGACGGCGAAGGGGAAGAAAAGGAAGCTTGTCGTTCAGGGCGGAAAATCCGGACTGTGGTTCGCCTGGGATGCTGCTACGGGGGATGAAGTATGGCATGGCATACCGTTTGCCAAAATCGATCATCCGAAGCCTACGGTCGAAGGCGTAGTTGGCTATCCCGGAGTGCTTGGCGGGGAAAATTATGCCCCCGAAGCGTACGATCCGGCGACAAATTATGTTTTGATTCCCGGCATTGAACAGCCTTCTCTCTTCAAGGCGGCGAAGACGGAAGAGGAAGCGGGCACACCGGATTTTCCCGGAGCCGCAGCTTTCGGAACGGTGATCGAGGAGGTGCCGGATGTTAAGGGATACGGCACGATTACCGCAATTGATGTGGACACGGGCAAGCAAGCCTACCAGATCAAAACGACCGATCCGCAGCGCGGAGGCCTGACGAGCACGGAATCGGGCTTGGCTTTCTTCGGCGAACTGGATGGCAAGGTGAATGCGCTGGATATCAAGTCGGGCAAAGTGATCTGGACGTTCCAGACGTCAGGAGATAACGTTCAGTCCGCGCCTTCGATTTTCAAAGTCGACGGCAAATCCTACGTCGTCTTTACCACTGGCGGGGCAAAACCCAAAGTGCACGTATTTGGACTGGGCGGAGATAAGACGCAAGGATCGTCAGGCGAAGCCGAAACCGGCGGCGCGCATTCGGCAAAATAACGGAGAGAATCCGAGATGAAAAAGAAGAGCGTTGCCGGTCGATTCTTCTTCACGGCCGCCGCTTTGGCGCTGCTATGGACCGGTTATTGCGATGAAGCCAAAGCGCAGGCCGAAAGCCCTGAGAGCCAGATCTCTCTTGAGGAGACGGTGTTTGCCGTTAAGACGTGGCAGACGGACGGCTCACACTTGACCGCCGTCAAAGGGAGACTGACTTATGAGGGACAGCCGGTCGCAAATGCGATCGTGCAGGCTGCTTTGAACGGAAGGCAGATTCGGACTGCGAAGGACGGCTCTTTCAAGCTGCTTGTCGACCGCAGTCTGCTAACCCGCACAGCGGTTCGCGTCGTTTCGGTCCAACAAGCGAGCATTTCCGGACAAGAGATCGGGGAAATTGAAACGGCTCGATTACTGTCGGCATCCGTCGCCATTAGCGTGTATCATCCGATCCAAATCCTCCGAACGGAGATTTCCGATACGGATTCAGGCATGATCAAAGTACATGCGCGGATCGGGAGCGAGGACGGCGATGCCATATCCTTTTTTCAGATAGATAAATACAGGATCGCCGGCAGGGTGGAGGATGCCGACGGCAATCCGGTGAAGAACGCCATCGTGTGGATCGATAGGGATCGGGGAGAAGGCTTCGCCAAATCGACTCCGACGGATCGGGACGGGAGATACGAGATGTTTTACTGGCCGGAAGAGGAGGACACGAACCTTACGGTGATCGTCGGCTCGCGCCGATACGCGCTGCCAGACGGGAAGGTGTTTATTCTTCCGCGCAATACGAGCGTCGATATCCGGATTCGGCTTCCGAGAGAAGGCACAACCATCGACGACAGGTCTCCTAACCTGGTCTGTACGACATCGAAGGGAGCCAAGTATACGGGATTGCTGGCGGGACTGGATGTCCCGCCAGAAGTGCCTTACAGCGTAACTGTTCCCGACCGGAGCGGCCAGTTCGTTCTAACGGTTCCGAGGGAAGTGTGGAAGCGGCGGCCTATATTTTTCGAAACTCGACTGACGAAGTTCGTCGAGCGGGAGAAGGGGCTTAAGGCCGGCGATCCGCTCCCCGTTGGGTTTGTGCTGCCGAGCGATCAAGATCCGAGAGTGATTCCGTCTTCTGCATCCTGAACCGTCGCTGGGATCTCGTCTGGCAGATGCTCCATGTAAAACCGATGCCAGTTGCCGAATACGAACGACTTGACATCTTCCTCCCGGTAATGGCTCAGCAGCAGATTGACCAATCGGTCGTATTTTCCGGCGTGCTCCAGCCCGACGAGCCATTGCCGGATTCCATCGAAGTCGGAGCCGAAGCCGATATGCCGCTTGCCTCCGAGTGCGCAGATGTGCTCGATGTGCAGTAAAATTTTATCCATCGCGACCGGCTCCTCCTCGCTAACGAAAGGAGGAACGAACGTGATCCCAATGACGCCGTCCGACGCAATAAGGGCCCGGATCTGGGCATCCGTCAAGTTTCTCATGCGGGGACTGATCGCGCTTGCATTGGAGTGGGAAGCGATAACGGGCTTTCGGGACGCCTCAATAAGCTCCCAGAAGCCCTTCTCCGCGAGGTGGGAGACGTCCATGATTAAGCCTAGCCGATTGCATTCGCGGATCAGTTCCAACCCGGCTGCCGTAAATCCGCCTTTTCTCGGCTCAAGAACCCCGTCCGCGGCCCAATTGGCGCGGTTCCAGGTAATGCCGACGCTTGTTAATCCAAGGCGGTGAAGAATGCGAAGCAAAGCCAAGCTGCCGTGGAGGGAATCGACGCCCTCCAGGGACAGCAGAGCTCCAATCCGATTTTCGGCGGAAGAGAGCCGTAAATCGGTTTTCGTACGAATAAAACGCATTTGCGGCTCGCGTAATATACGTTCATGGAACAGATCGATGCTTTCCAGGACATACCTGAAATCGCCAGAGTATCGTTCGGGCAAGTACACGGCAAAGTTTTGCACGGCTATGCCCGATGCAAGCATTCTCTCGAGCGTAACGTCCAAACCGCTTCCATGGACGAAGTCAAGCTCCGGGTTCTCCAGAAGCTTGCTGAGCACGTCGCAGTGGGCGTCGAAGATTTTCATTAAGCCGATCACCTGCCACGGTAGGAATAGAGGGGCCAACCGGCATTTTCGTTCGCGATCGTGCCGATCCGATCCGCGATGATACCGCGGTGAGGAGATCGCACGCACACCGGATCGGCCGAACGCGCGTCGCCGGTCAATAGGAAGGCTTGACAGCGGCATCCGCCGTAGTCCAATTCTCGCCGCTCGCAATTTCTGCAGGGCTCCGCCATCCATTCATAGCCCCGATAAGCATTAAAGGAAGGAGAGTCGCGCCAGATCCACGCAAGCTCGCGCTCCTTCACATTTTCGAAAGATAATGTCCGTATTTCCGATGATACCGTGCAGGGCAGAACCCGCCCGTCCGGCGCTACTGTCAGAGATAATTGGCCCCATCCGCCCATGCACGGCTTGGGAAAATCCTCGTAATAATCCGGTAAAATCCATAAAAGTTCGATTTGATGGCCGAAGCGTCGCTGCGCCCGCATATAGGCGGCTTCGGCTTCATGAAGCTGATCTTGTCGCGGCAGCAACTGATCGATGTTGCGCAAGGCCCAGCCGTAATATTGGGCATTGGCCAGTTCCAACCGCTCGGCGCCCCATGAAACGCAGAGTTCGATAATTTCTTCGATCTGATGAAGGTTGGTCCGGTGGAGCACGACGTTCATATGCAGAGGAAGCCCGTTGTCGCGAATCCGCTGCGCCGCTTGCCGTTTCAGCTCATGAGCCGAGAAACCGGCAATCGAGTCGGCGAGCTCGGAAGAGGAGGCTTGAACGCTGAGCTGGATGCTGTCGATGCCGGCCTCCGCCAGCTGCCGCGCGCGCCTGTCCGTCAATCCCACTCCGCTAGTAATAAGATTGACGTACAGACCAAGCTCCCGGGCGTGGCGGACGAGCAGTTCCAGATCCGGGCGCAGCAATGGCTCTCCGCCCGTGAAATGGACCTGCAGAACTCCAAGCTCGCCGGCCTGTTCCAAGACGCTCAGCCATGTGTCGGTCGACAGCTCGCTCTCCTTCTTCTGAAGCTCGATCGGATTGGAGCAGTAGGGACAATGAAGCGGACAGCGATGCGTTAACTCCGCGGTCAGGGCATACGGCAGGTTTACGGGCATAGCTCCAACCACCCTCTTTCCGCCGATGCAGCGAGAAATTCGACAATATCGTTTTCGAGTCCGGTCTGACCGTATGTCGATTCGAGCTCTCCGATCATTTGCGCAATCGTACGATGCCCGTCGCAGAGCCGGAGAATCGCTGCCGCCGCTTCGTTAAGCTCTACGACTCGTTCCGGCAGCAGGAGCAAATCGGTCTTGCGGGCTTTGTCGTACTTCATGCGACCCGGAGCGCGCAGCTTTGGCCGTTCCGACAGCGCCCGCGCGCTCATCGTTCGTTGTCCCCGTCAGGGTAGGCCAAGCTTAATGCGTCAAGCAGCGCCCACAGAACATCGCACTTAAACCGCAAGGCGGAGAGCGCTTGCTCTTGGTCTTCGCGATTTCTGCATTCGCGTAATACTAGACTCAGGCCATGCTCCGCATCTCGGGGCGCTTGGTGAAGCCGGGCTTGAAAATAGGCCAAGCCCTCGGGAAGAATCCACGAATACAGCTGCAGGAAGACGCCGATCCGTTTGGAGACAAGGGTGGGAGCGAATAGTTCCGTCAACGAGGAGGCTACGGCGATCGGCCAGGGCTGCAGGCGACAGAAGTTCACGTAGGCATCGACGGCAAATCGGACGGCGGGCAGTACGTGACGTTCATCCAGCATTTCCTCTCTAGGGATGCCGGCGGCTTCGCCCAGCCGCACCCATGCCTCGATTCCGCCCTCTTCGCCATCTCTTCCGTCATGGTCGATGATTCGCTGAATCCACTCCCGACGTTCTTCCCGAGAAGGAAGTTTGGACAAAATCAGCGCGTCTTTGACCGGAATGTTCTTCTGATAGTAAAAACGGTTGGCGATCCACGCCCGCAGTTGGACGGGGGAGAGCTTGCCTTCGTGCATGGCGATGTGATAGGGATGCTTGTCGTGATAGCGCTCCTCGCCGACCTGCCGCAGACGCGAGACGAATCGTTCGTTAGACAGCAAATGCGATTCCAACTTCAAACCTCCATTTCCATTCCGTCAACTCCGACTTCGATGCCCAGCTCCGTCAGCCTGTGGCGTTCCGGAGAGCTTTCGTCCAGCATCGGGTTCGTGTTGTTGACATGAATATAGACTTTGCGACGAGCGGGAAGCCTAGCTAGACGCTCGGCGCTTCCGTGAGGACCCGCAACGGGGAGATGGCCCATGTCGGCTGCGACTAAGTCGGATACGCCAAGCGAGCGAAGCTCGTCCCCGTGCCAGAAGGTGCCGTCCAGAAACAGGCAGTCGGCTCCATCCAAATGCTGCTCCAGCGTCGGCGACCATGTTTCTATTCCCGGAGCATAGACGGCGACGCCGCCCGTCAATCGATCGGTCAGCCGATAACCGACGACCCATGCCGCTCGGTCTTGATGACTGTTGGCGCCAGCGTAGCGGGGAGGCTTGTCGCCCAAATAAAACGGGCATACCGCTAATTCTCCCCCAAAAAGTGGAAAAGATTCCTCCGGCTGCGCCTCTAGCCAGCGGAAATTCGCGTAAGGCTCGACGATCCTCCTAAGCGGAAATTCGTCCGAAAGGGCAGAGAGGACGGGAGGGGGCGCGTAAATTTCCAAAGACGCGCTTTGTCTTAATTGAAGAAGTCCCGTCGTATGATCTAATTCCCCATCGGTAAGCAGTACGGCTTGAATGGGGGACTCGCGCAAGGAGGGTCCGGGATGAAGCGGGCCGTACGCTTCCGTCTGGAGACAAACATCGGGGCCTGCATTAAGCAGCGCCCATCGTTTGCCGTCCGGGCTGACGGCCAGCGAATCGTTCCTTCTGGCGCGTAAGGACGGGGCGCCTGCGCGCGCGCGCTTGCAATTCGGACAGGCGCAATTCCATTGCGGGTAGCCGCCTCCCGCGGCGGAACCCAACACTTTAATGATCACGGCTATCCCCCTTTACATGAGAGATGCCGGATTTCTCCGGCATGGATGCTTACTTCCGATAGGCGTAAGCCGTTACTTCGGCGCAAAGCTCGATAATCTTGAAGGAGGGCTTCACCCACATAGCCATTCCTCCCTTCCTTGGGATCGCGATGGGAAGCACGATTCATTGTATGTCGGGAACGGGATGTCCAAGAAGCAAAAAATAACGATGCACTCTCGTCCGATTGCCGGAACGGGAAATGCATCGTTATTGGCGGAAGATTCAGCGATTGCCTTGCGGGTTGCGATTCCGGAGACCGATAAGCCCGAAGAGTCCGAGCAATCCGAGCCATGCCCAGCCTGCGTTTCTGGTCGGATTAGCGGCGGCTGTCCGGTACGTTCCCGCGGGGGTCCGATTGGTGTAATCGCCTCTACCGCTATCCGTTCCGGTGTTCGCCGGATTAATGTTTCTAAACTGACTGCCCGTTCCCGTGCCGTAGACGCTGATCTCATGACCGGTCGCGCTGCCTGTGCTTTGAGCGTGAATGTGCGACCCGGCGGATGGCGTTCCCATCCCGTTGCCTAAACCGCCGTTTCCGCCGTTTGCCGTCCCCGTATACGCGTAAGCGGGAGCGGCCAGCGTCAGGGACAGGACGGCAATCCCGAATGCGCTTGTAAATCGGCTTTTCATAAGAATCCCTGCCTTTGAAGATGTTTTGATCTTCTGGCTAGCTTCTCTATTCGGCTCCGTTCTTATGCAAGGCTTGTACTACCGTATGCCGCCCGGGAATATACCTGTAAAAAAAGATCCCGGGGGCGGGAGCATGGAAAAGATGTTCGCTTGGATCCTAACGATGAGTCTCGGTTTCGATACGTTGGTCGTCTCGGCTTCGTTGGGATTAAAAAAGGAAACCCGGAATAAGGTGAAAATCGCGCTCGTATTCGCGGCGGCCGAAGCCGTTATGCCCATTGCCGGCATCGTCATCGGCGGTGCGCTTGGCCACATGTTCCGATCTGCGGCGTCTCTAATCGGCTCGCTGTTATTAATCGCGGTGGCCATTTACTTCCTTTTCTTCGATGATGAGGGGGAAGAGGGGACGTTCCATGCAGAACTCGCCGGTTGGCCGTTGATTGCGGCGGCCGTCAGCATCAGCATTGACGAGCTGGCGGTAGGGGTTTCCGCCGGATTTATGCAGGTGCCGATGTTGCTTACGATTCTGCTGATCGCCTCCCGCTCGTTCGTCTTCACTTTTATCGGTGTGACGTTCGCGGCCAAGCTCAAGCCGATCATGGGCGAATGGGCGGAAAAGTGTTCTGGCGTTTTGCTTGGACTTATAGGTCTGTGGATGTTGCTGGAGTCTTTCTGAAGAAATGGAAGGGCGCTCTCTCATAAGTAGGGTCGTACGAGATGATCGATTAAGAAAAAGGGCATGTGTCTCCTGGAGACACATGCACGATAACATTCTCTTCGTACGACCCTCTTTGGCTTATGAGACAGCCCCCCGAGCTCTAATCGGCTATCGGCGGGGAGTATAAAATTTCTGGGTGTAGTAAATTCGGTATTCGTAATCTTTCGAATAAGCGATCCCTACGCCAAGCTTTTCGTATTTGTCGCTTAGAATATTTTGGCGATGACCTTCGGAGTTCATCCATTCCGCATGGGCGAAGACGGCGTTGATGTGTCCGGCAGCAATGTTCTCGCCCGCAGCCGAGTAGGAGATGCCGTCGGCTTTCAGCCGATCGAACGGGGTAAGACCTTCCAGGTTAACGTGATCGAAAAAGCCGCTCTGGCCCATATCCTTGCTGTGGGCGCGCGCGATTGCGGCGACCTTGTCGTCCCACGCGAGCGCTTTTTTGCCGGCAAGAACCCGGGATACGTTTGCGAGATCCAGCAACTCCCGCTCATAGGCGGTGAGGAGGGCGGAATTAACTGCGCCGTAATTCCCGTCCCGCGCGGCCGCAGTTTTCTTCTCGATCATGTAGATGCCCATTGTTTTGCCGCCGTTGTGCTGATCAAGCATAAAAGTCAGATAAGAGCCGTCCACTTCGTAGCTAGGGTAGACGTCGCTTTCCGTTCGAATGGATATATTCGCCTTAAGCTCCGTCAAACTGGACGGTTTGCCTAGCTTAGCCGAGATCGAAGCTTTCGTGGAGCCTATGGCGAGCCCGTCGCCGCTGCGCCACACGTTCGCATTGGAGAATAGGGCGACGACCTTGCCGCCCTTGATGCCAATCTGGGCATACTGCGCGTAGTCGTCGTTGTAAATATGCCATTGGAAGCCGTATTCGCTCGGATCTACGCGGCTCGGCTTGCCGAGCTTAGCCGTTACCGCTGCTTCCGAGTCTCCGACGGCAATGCCTCTCAGCCGGTATTCGTCGCCGATCTCCGGCTCAGGTTTGGCCTCGCCGCCCAAAGCGTTCACGATAAACTGGATAGCTTCGGCGCGGCTTAGCGCCTTTTGCATCTGATAGCCTTCCACTGTCGCCGACGTAATGCCTTTGGATAAGCCGTTGTCGAGCAAATACCGGACGGCCTCGGTGCGCCCGAGTATTTGTCCCTTCAAGGCGGCGATAAGCTGTGCCGCGCCGCCTCTGTCGAAGCTCGCGCCAGCTTCGGACAACGGAAAGCTTCGTTCCTTGGCGTACTTGTAATACGGGGCGCTCCATGTCTCTCCCGCCTGACGAACGGTCAGCTCGCCGGGAACGGCTGCCGCCAGCAGAAGCTTTAGAAATTCGGCTTCGGTAACCTGCTGCGACGGACGGAATGACCCATCGCTGTAACCGTCGACCCAGCTCTCCGCAGCGGCCCGAGCAATCGCGTCGTAGGCCCAATGCGATGCCGGCACATCCTTGAAGCCCGCGGCAGCCGCCGATAAAGGTTGAAGCGCAGACGTCAGGAAAAGTACAGCACCCGTAAGAAGTAACGTCATAAACCTCCTTTTCAAGCTGCTTGCGTTTTTGTTCATCTGCATATCCTCCCTTGTTGTAATTGCAAACCGGATCCTCTTCGAGAAGGACAATATGTATTTCGGACATTCGGTCTCGTATCGACATAGGCCTTTTTTCTCATCGTCTTTCCCAAAAGTGAACCGAGTCCGCTTATAGCGTAACAAAAACCCGCGGAAATCGCGGGTTTTTAGTTCTGATTAGTTAAATATTAATGTGTAATTTACAATAGTGTGTGTCATACAGTATAATCGTAATAGGAGATGATGATATGCCAGACATAAACGAAACGATTAACGGTCTCCTGGGCGAGCTTAGGCGCGGCACGATCGTCATCGGCGTGCTAAGTCAGTTAACTGAGCCGCAGTACGGCTATTCTCTCGTTCCGGTGCTGGAAGAGAAAGGCGTGGCCGTTGATCCGGGAACGCTGTATCCGTTGCTGCGCAGGCTCGAGAAGCAGCAATTGCTAGAGAGCCAGTGGGACACGAACGAGGCGCGGCCCCGCAAGTATTACGTGCTTAGCCCGTTCGGAAAAGAAGTGTATGAAGAATTGTGCTTGGAGTGGCGGAAGCTGATTGTCAGTATGGATGCGCTCACGGCCGGAGCAAAAGGAGGAGAATAGAGATGGAACTGATCGACCGTTATATCTATGCGGTAACGCAACGTCTGCCCGAGCCGCAAAGGGAGGACATTAAACGGGAGCTGCGAGGCTTGATCGAGGATATGATGGATGAAAGGGCGTCTGGGGAAGGAACTCGTGAGGATGCGAAGGGCGTTCTCATGGAGCTGGGAGACCCGAACGCGCTGGCCGCAAAATATCGCGGTTTCAACGAACGCTACTTAATCGGGCCTTCCATGTTCGATTCGTATTTGACTACGCTTAAAATCGTGCTGTTCTCGATATTAATTGGCTTGACCGCCCTGTTCGCAATCGAAATTATCGTTAAGCCTGGCGACGTGCCGGAACGATTTACTGAGTTTATCGTTTCCTTGTTTACCGCCTCTGCCCAAGGCTTCGGGTGGGTAACGGTCATATTCGCTTGGATTGAATACCGGAAGCGCATGAATGCGTCGAGCAGCGCCGATACGTCTAAGGGCTGGGATCCGGAGAACTTGCCGCAAATCCCCGATCAACAAGCGAGGATCAAATTGAGCGAACCGATTACAGGCATTATTTTTACTGTTCTAATTGCGGTAATCTGTATCTATTCGGTCGAGTTGCTCGGCATATGGAGACTCCGTGAAGGAGAACGCGTAGTCATTTCCTTCTTGGATGCCGACGCGTTCCGCGCCTATCTACCGGTCGTCTGGGCATTGGCCGCTCTCGGAATTTTCAAGGAGTGCATTCGGATTATTGCGCGT
Organism: Cohnella phaseoli; assembly: GCF_003386235.1. GTDB lineage: Bacteria > Bacillota > Bacilli > Paenibacillales > Paenibacillaceae > Cohnella > Cohnella phaseoli. The sequence goes on along the minus strand of NZ_QRDZ01000029.1, from coordinate 88,564 downwards.
AACCGATCGGGTACGCTGCTTGTGTTCCACATCGTCGCGACGATCGCCTCCACGGTTGCGGCATGCATCATACTGGCTGACTCGGCCATCTGGAACCCGGATTTCATTCGAGAGCTGGAAGCTACGGGGCTGTTCACTTCCGAAGGGAAAAATTACGATTCATTCGTGTCGGTATGGGCCAGAATAAACGAGTGGTTCGTCGGCGTAATTGCTTTGTTCGGCGTAATCGATATTTTATCCGAGACGTATAAGTGGTATCGGGTTAAAACTTAATTCGTGCGGGGGGAATCAACGCACCAGCGCCGGAGCGATGATTTCCCGGAATACGTTCGTCGGATTGCGTTCTTTTTTCCTTCTGTCATCCGTCAGAACGACAACGAGCCGGAAAACGGGAACGACATAGACGAATTGACCTCCGTAACCCCGCGCATAGAAATAATCGAATGAGGAAGGCGCGATGTCCGTCTCGTCATTCGGTGGCGCGTGCTCCGACGCCGACGACAGCGGAGGGCTAAACGTATCCGTCCACCAATGCCAGCCGTAATAACCGACATTCGGCGGGCCGGCGGGAGCGGCCGGCTGTACGGAACGGATCGCGCGCTCCTCGGAGACGAGCTGCCGTCCAGCGGCGCGGCCCCGATTCAAATAGAGCTGCCCGAATGCGAGCAAATCAGCCGGACGAAGCCGGAGGCCGTATCCTCCCGTGTGAATGCCTTGCGGATCCGTCTCCCATTCGTATTGCTCGATACCAAGAGGACCGAACAGCTCCAGCTCGGCAAAGCGGGCGAGCGGCATGCCGCAGGCTTGAACAAGTATCGCAGACAGCAATTGGGATGCTCCGGAGCTGTATTCCATTTTCCGTCCCGGCGCTTCCGCCATCGGTTGAGACAGCACAAAATCGACCCAGTTGTCGGAACGGGTCATGCGAGGAAACGATTTAATTTCGCCGAATTCGGTCCACTTGAGCCCGTCGGTCATTGTCAGAAGATGTTCAATTGTAATTTCCCTTTTTCGGGAATCCCCATCCGTCAGAAGCGTCGGGAAAAATTCCGCGATTGGCGTATGCGACTCCGGGAGCCTTCCCCGATCCATGGCCATACAAATTAAAGCGGACAAAATGCTCTTCGTGCACGAGTTTATTTTGGCTATTTCCTCCGGTATGCGAGAATGGCGGTAATGCTCGTACAGGTTTTGCCCGCCCTGGTTAACCAGACAGCTTCTAAGGTTAAGAGAAGGGATCGCGGATGTCAAAACGGTTGTCAGATAAGAGAGATTCATACGTTTGATCTTATCGTCCTGACCGCGGGAATGCAAATAAGAGGCGATAGTTGCTTGAGATGATCGAGATATAAAGAAAGGGGGATGCGCCTCCCGAAGACTGCCTCATACGCTTCTGAAATCACCTTATCACGGGGTTTACCCATTCAGATTTCAGAAAGCGTATAGCGTCGGAGGGAGACACATCCCCTTTGCACCTTATTCATCGATTAACTTTCGCCGAACCGAAGCGCAGCGTTCGAACATAAGCCGCAAGTTCGGCGAACGGAAGCCGCAACAGCGTCATCCCGTTAGCGGTCTGCGAGTCGGCGCCAGGCAGTGAGAGGAGCTTAATGAACAGCTTCGGCAGCTTCTCGCGATCTCCCGGGCACCAGAACTGAAACCATTCGACCTCCGGATTGCCTTCCTTTGCCGCATCAAGCAGGGCGCGGAGCCCCTGAACGAACAAGCCGATCTTCCGATGCTCCGGAAGCACAAAGGCGAGCTCCGCCTGGCACACGTGGCGATCCTGATGATCGTTAGCCCCGGTGCCAAAGACGAAACCCGCCGCTCCGACAAGCTCGTAAGATTCTTCTTCGATAACGAGCATCGCTTTGCCGAGAACGAGAGGGCTGCCGGCAAAGCTGAGCTTGACGTGGAACGGGTAAGGCAAATTCAATGCTTGATGGTTCGATAGGATAAACTTGATATAAGCTTCATGATCCATGTCGAACTCGCAAACTCGAAAAAGGTAGGGCATTATTTCGTTACGATGACCGGAGCAGCACGGAGAAAATCGTTTGCTTTGACGATTTTGCCGAATCCGGAACCTTTTTTGATTTCTTTGATGTCAGGCTTAGCTGGATACATGGGCTTGTCCTCCTTTAACGCATAATTTGGAAATCCCTTTTAATTATAGGGGATTCAGCCGGTTTAGAATATACCTAATATGGGGTATTTCTGCGGAAAATACCGATTCCTGTCCGACACTGCCTTCCCGAGTGCCCTCGAATCGGGCGAATTTCGCATAAAGCTTGCATAAGTACGGATTATCCGAGAGCGCGCACAACCTGACAACTTCTACTTCAGGGTGATGCTCGGAAATGTGTTCGATCATATACTGCAAGCCTCTGGCAAACACGCGCGATCCTCTTCGCTCCTTGTCCACAATACAGATGTCGAGCAGCGCGCTGCGAGCTTGGGCTCCCTTTTCCAACTCTTCAAAATAGAGGCCAGATGCTCCGACTACTTGTCCGTCACCATTCACTCCGTAATGCAGCTGACCGTCCGCCATATATCCGTACAGCAGCGTAACCATGTCGACCGTACATAATGAAGGATGTAAATCCCTTCTACGCTCCACCATGAAAAGGGAGACCTTGGCGTAATCGTTATCCTCGACGCAGCGTTGGAATGTTACCGTCATACCGTTTCTCCTCTCTACGCAATTCCTTTTCCTATGTTTGCTAAAAATAGAGTACAGCAGTTTTATTAAGCTGTAAACGAGCCCGTCTTAACGAGGGTCGAGATTCTTTTTGTAATAGCCGGGATTCATTCCCGTTATCGCCCTGAACGTCTTGGAGAAATGATGAACGTCCGTAAAACCGCAATACTCGCTCGTTTTTTGAAGGGAAAGTCCTTCTCGCAGCAGCTCCTGAGCGTATTCGATCCGCTTCTTCAACAAGTATTGGTAAGGAGTCGTACTGAAATGCTGCTTGAAGAGCACGGTAAACCGGGAAGGAGAGAGCCCGGCTTTTTTCGCCATGTCGCTCACATTGATCGGTTCCGAGATGTGAAAAGCAAAATAGGACTCGATCCAGTTCAAGAAAGGCTGCTGTGCGAGCATGCTGGGCTGAGGGCGCATGTATTGCTTGAAGAGCGCCATGATCCATTCGTAGGCAAGTTGATGCGCCTCCATAACTCCCAGGTAGGTTTGCTGCTGCCAGCAATCGATCATGCGGATAACCAGCTCCCGCATTTTGCCCGGATGGGCGGTTTCGAGCAGAAACGGGATGCGAAAGGCATCGCAATCATGCAGTCGAGGCTGCATGTAAGCCGAGTAAGGCGTCATATCCAGTTGTCCGGGATAAGTGACAAAGCTGCTTTCCCTATTCGGGTTATAGAAAAAATCAAGATGAATGTAAGGATTGTTCGTCGGGGTGAGCCCCTTGATCGTATGGATGTCGCCGGGTTGAAGAAAACACAGGTCGCCTTCCTTCAGCTTATGGAGCCGACCGTTTACTTCAATTTCGAACAGACCCTCCTGCGCGAAAAAAATGATGTAGTCGAGCAAGTTGCGTTCGCCCAAGAAGAAGGGAGGACGGGCCGCATAGCCTGCGATCCGGATATAGGGGGCGAGGACGTGATCGTCTATTTTCATTGGCGGACCGCCTCTTCCGGTTGCGGATTTTCAATCGTTTTTTACATAAAAAAAGCGTTGAATCTACAAAGGAATCCGAATCCGTTTTCACTATGATTGAAGTAAGCTTATGCAAGTATATCATAGTTCAGAAATGGGGATAAACCTTGAAAAACGTTTATAAAGGCGCTAAAACAAAAGAAATCAGCTTCCCGCTCGGAGGAATCGGAAGCGGAAGCATCGGTCTTGCGGGCAACGGCAGATTAATCGATTGGGAGATTTTTAATCGTCCGAACAAAAGAAGCTTTAACGGTTTTAGCCACTTCGCAATCAAGGCGGAACGACAAGGGAAGCTACTGGAAGCGCGGGTATTGAACGGGGATTTGCAGACCTCCTTTATGGGCGAGCCTCTTCGCGGCGCCCCGTTCCATAGCGGATACGGGTTCGGCCCGGAAAGTCAGACGATGGCGGGAATGCCGCACTTTAGAGAGGTGGAATTCAAAGGCGAGTTTCCGCTCGCGAGCCTCTCGTTCTACGAGGCGACGTTCCCCGGACGAATCGGGCTGACGGCGTTTAACCCGTTCATTCCGCTGCAGGAGGACGATTCCAGTCTTCCCGCGGCTTTCTTCGAATGGGAGATCGAAAATACGGAACAGGAGACGACAGCCTATACGCTGTGTCTATCTGCGGGCAATCCGATTCCGACCGAGCGGGTCTATCATCGATACGGCGTTAGCGAGGTCGCGCGCGGGCAACGTATTCATTCGATCCAACTTGGCTCCAACCAATATGACGACGGTCATTCTCAATTCGGCAATATCGTCCTGGCGACGGATGCGGCGGATGTCAGCTATCAGGAGTTCTGGTATCGCGGCGGATGGTGCGACAATCTGGAGATGTTCTGGCATGATTTTGCGCGGCCCGGACGCATGAAGAATAGAAGCTACTCCGAGGATGAGCCGCCGTATGCGAGGAAGGACACGGCATCGTTGGCCGCGCATGTCGAACTCAAGCCGGGAGAAAGGAAGAAGGTTCGCTTCACGATCAGTTGGCATTATCCTAACATTGAAAATTATTGGAACCCGGACTCGGCTGGGCCTAACGGCTGGAGGAATTACTATGCGACGATGTTCGAGGATTCCCGGGCAAGCGCGACATATGCTTTCGAGCACTGGGACCGTCTATATGCGGATACGCTGAAATTCAAGGAGGCGCTGTTCTCTTCTACGGTGCCGGACGTTGTTAAGGAAGCGGCATCGGCTAATTTGGCCGTGCTTAAATCCGCCACAACTTTGCGGCTGACGGACGGTTCCCTTTATGGTTTCGAAGGCTGTATAGAGGATTCGGGCTGCTGCGAGGGCTCCTGCACGCATGTCTGGAACTATGCCTATGCAGTTCCGTTTCTGTTTCCGCGATTGGAGCGCAGCATGCGCAATCTGGACTTCCGGTTCAACAAACGCGAAGATGGCCAAATGTCCTTCCGCTTAATGCTTCCCCTCGGACGCGAAAGGATGGATTGCTCCTGCGCCGACGGTCAGTTCGGAGGCGTAATCAAGGCTTATCGCGATTGGAAGATTTCCGGAGATACGGACTGGCTGAGAACGATCTGGCCGGATATCAAGCAATCTATTGCGTACGCATGGGCGGAGAGCAACGAGGACAAGTGGGACCCGGACAAGACGGGCGTTCTTACGGGGAGACAGCATCATACTCTGGATATGGAGCTATTCGGTCCGAATGCCTGGCTAAGCGGATTTTATTTAGCGGCATTAAAAGCCGGAGCCGAAATGGCAGCCTTCCTGGGCGAAAAGACGACGGCGGATGAATTCGATTATTTGTTCCGCAAGGGAAAGCTGTGGGTCGACGAGCACCTGTTTAATGGAGATTACTACGATCAGCGTATCGACTTGTCGGATAGAACTCTGCTCGACCCCTTTGAAGACGATTCCGTCAAGTCGTATTGGAACGACGAGTTGAATGAATTGAAATACCAGATCGGAAGCGGTTGCGGCATCGATCAGGTTGTCGCCCAGTGGCATGCGAATCTGTGCGGGCTCGGCGAGATTTTCGACAAGGAGCAGACTCGTACAGCGCTGAAATCGTTGTATCGTTACAATTTCAAGACGAATAGAAGAGAGGATGCGAACACTTGGCGTTTATATTCGCTTAACGACGAGGGCGGACTTGTCATTTGTACTTGGCCGGAGGGCGTCAACAAGCCGGCCATTCCGCTTACCTACAATTCGGAGACGATGACGGGCTTCGAATATCAAGCCGCTTCTCATATGATCCAGGAAGGCTTGGTCGAAGAAGGTCTCTCTATCGTTCATGCGATTCGCGAGCGCTACGACGGCGAGAAGCGAAATCCGTGGAACGAAATCGAATGCGGCAGCAATTACGCGAGATCGATGGCGAGCTATTCGTTGCTTCAGGCGTTCAGCGGCTTCGAATACGACAGCGTTGTCGGGAGAATCGGGTTTATGCCTATACGCTCGGGGGAAGGCGAGTTCCGCACGATTTGGTCGCTCGATAGCGGATGGGGGACATTCGAATGCAACGAAGAACAAGCGCTGCTCCAAGTATTAGGCGGACAGCTCGCTTTGCGAACGTTTAAGCTGCCCCGGGAGCTGATTGCTGCAGTGGATGGCGTTAGAGCGAACGAACGCTCCTTGAATTTTAATAAGGTCGGAGAGGAGCTAAGTTTAGTCGAGTCGTGTCAACTGGATGTGAACACCCCGCTGTCGATTACATTCATCTAACGGACCTTAAATTCGACAATCGCACGGAGCCCCTTTGCGAAGCAGCCCGGCAATCGTGTACTATTTAGGTAGTGATAACACAATGAAAGGGATGTGCGGCATGTCGTCATCAGATAAAATCAAACTGACTTCATACTCCAGCAAAGGAGGCTGCGGCTGTAAAATCGGTCCGGCAGACTTGGCACAAGTCATCCGTTCTCTTCCGCCAGCCGCTCCGAATCCGAATCTGCTGGTAGGCTTGGATACGAGCGACGACGCGGGGGTATACCGTCTAACCGACGAGCTTGCGATTGTGCAAACCGTGGACTTCTTTACTCCGATCGTTGACGATCCTTACTCCTTCGGACAGATTGCCGCGGCCAACGCGATCAGCGATATTTACGCAATGGGGGGGACGCCGCTGACAGCGCTGAACATCGTGGCGTTCCCCATCACGACACTGGACAAGCAAGTGCTGGCGGAAATTTTGCGGGGCGCGGCGGACAAGGTGAACGAAGCGGGAGTTACGCTCGTCGGCGGCCATTCCATTGACGACAAGGAACCGAAATTCGGTCTTGCCGTGACCGGTCTTATTCATCCGGAGAAGGTGCGCACCAATACCGGGGCTAGGCCCGGAGATCAGCTCATCTTGACTAAGCCGATCGGAGTCGGCATTCTGACAACGTCGATCAAGAAGGATCAGCTGTCGGAAGAAGAAGCTGCACGCGTGACGGCCGTCATGGCCGAATTGAATAAAACGGCGGCGGAGACGATGAGCCGCTTCGAGGTACACGGCTGCACAGATGTGACCGGATTCGGGCTGCTTGGACACTCGCTGGAAATGGCCAAAGGCAGCCAAGTCGGACTGCGGATCGAGAAGGATCGGGTTCCGCTGCTGCCGAGAGTAAGAGAGCTCGCTGAGAAGGGTTTCGTGCCCGGCGGGACGAAAAACAACTTCGGACATGTGCAGGATTCGGTTGCTTTCCCGGAAGCGATGGATCAAATCGACCGTTGGATTTTGTGCGATGCCGTTACTTCGGGAGGCCTGCTTATTGCCGTTGCTGCAACCGATGCAGCGGATCTGCTCTCCGCACTGCAGGAAGCAGGGGTCGAAGCAAGCCGGATCGGCGAAGCGGTGCCGGAGCATCCCGGACGGATCGAAGTCGTATAAATCAGGCAGCAAGAGTTAGGAGAGAATCTTTTGTTTCAGGATATGACTTTGGAAGAAATCAGAGCGCTGCAACAGAAGCAGCAGCTCGCGTTTATCGATGTCCGTTCCCCGTCCGAGTACGAGCTATCCACGATTCCGGGCAGCTTAAATATTCCGTTGTTCAGCGACGCCGAGAGAGCGGAGATCGGCACGATCTATAAGCAAACGAGCGTACAGGCGGCCAAAGAACGGGGGCTGGAGATCGTATCGGCCAAGCTTCCCGCCTTTATCAAGGAGTTTGCCGGCATCGGTCCTAGGAAAGTCGTGTTTTGCTGGCGCGGAGGCATGAGAAGCAGGACGACAGCGACGCTGTTGTCATTGATGGGCATATCTACGGTGCGCCTCATCGGAGGTTATCGGGAATATCGCAGCTGGGTCGTCGAAACTTTGAGCACGATGGACTACGCTCCGCAGGCCTATGTCATTCACGGCAACACGGGCATAGGCAAAACGGCGATCTTGAACCGATTGCAAGAGGAAGGATGGCCGGTATTGGATCTGGAAGCGATGGCGGGACACAGAGGATCGATCTTCGGGCATATCGGCTTGCGCAGCCATAATCAGAAGACGTTCGACGCATTGCTTCTCGAGGAGATGCTCCGCGTGCGGGAGTCGCCGTTTGTCCTCTTCGAAGCGGAGAGTAAACGGATCGGCAAAGCCGTACTGCCGGATGTGCTGGTCCGCAAAAAGGAAACCGGCATTCCGATTCGCATCGAAATGCCGGTAGCGGCAAGGGTTGAACAAATTATTCGCGATTACCGGCCCGAGGAATACAAGGATCAGTACATCCAGGCGTTCAGACAGATCAAATCGCGCATTCATACGCCGGTAGCGGCCGAGATCGAGAAGTTGCTGCAGGCCGATCGTTATGCCGAAGCCGTGGAACTGTTGCTGGAGCATTATTACGATCCGAGATATGCTTACACGGCCGATCAGTACGGAGAAAATCCGGGTGTTCAATTCAACGTCCAAAACGTAGAGGAAGCGCTGGCGGCGGTTCGAGACTATTTATCGCCGCTGCGTCAGTAATATATACGACGGGGCTGCCCCATAAGCGCTTTTAAGTGGCTCCTCAGAAAGATAATCGATAAACAAGGTGCAAGGGGATGTACCTTCTTCCGATGCTATACGCTCCTGAAATGGGAATAGGTAAACCCGTGACAAGGTGATTTCAGGAGCGTATGAGGCTTAGGCAGTTTGCAGGCTACTCGTGATCATACAACCCTTGATCTTGGTCGATTTATACGATCTTTCCTACAAACTTCCGTCGTTTGAGCCTGATTCGAGATGTTTTGTACGGTTTTTCGAACAAATGTTTGCCGGTTGAGCCTGATTCGAGATGTTTTGTACGGTTTTCCGACTAACTTCCCTGCATAAACGTTTGTGTGCAAATAGATAGATCCGCCGTAAAATTTTTAAACCAATTGGAAAAGTGTGGGACATGATTAGGTCTACAGGAAGTACATTTATCTATCGATCATTTCCAGCAATTCTGCTGATGGGACAGCCCCTTCGCATAACTGACAATATTCATTAGCCTTTGGCGGCTTCCTTGAAAGCTTTCACCAGATCGTCGGCGCTCTCTGAGATGAGGAACAGAACGTAGTCGCCTTCAACGGCGATTTTATAATTTTGCGCATTTTTGTACGGTTCGGGCAAGTATTGCTCAAACATCTTCTGAACGTCCTTTGCGCGCTGCTCCATGCTCTTCTTGATCGCGTCGATGTTTTTGGCGTCCTTGACTTTAACAACTGCAATCTCGTTGGAGATAAGGTTGATAGCCGGAGTTTTAATCGTAAACTCCTCGATCAGCTCGCGGTCGATATCATAGTAATCCTTGAGCGTTTCCTCCGTCAGATCGAACAAGCTCGGTTGCTCAATCTTTTTCAGCATTTGATTGACAATTTTGTCTGTAGACGACTCTTCCGCCTTTTCATCCGGCTCTTGAGTTTGACCCGGTTCGGAGGAGGGGCTTGGATTGGCGCTTTCGCTGGCAGTCGGCGTGCTAGTCGGACTTGGAGATTCAACGTTATTATTGGATTTGCCCGAGCAAGCCGTCAAGAGCATGCCAAGCAACGCGGTAACGAGAAGAAACGATGCAGCGGTTTTTTTCATGGGATTTCTCTCCTTGTTCTGTCATTTCTAAGAAGTAATCTTCTTGACATGTTATACGGACGGCACGTTCCGCCGAAAGGTTGCAGCCAATTTTATACGAGAATACGAGTACATAGGTTGAGGAGGCCATCATATGTCGAATTCGACAAAGCTGATTACAGGCTCTAACGCGCCCTTGCCAAACGAGTCCTTGCTGGAACTTACGGTGGAATGGACAAGCTCGCCGGCCGAGCTGGACGTAAGCTGTTTTATGGTGAACGAGCAGGGCAAGGTCCCATCGGATCATTATTTTATTTTTTATAATCAAGCGGAAGACCCGGGGCGTCACGTTCGTTTTGAACCCCAAAATCCCACTTCGGTAAAATTTACAATCGACCTGAACGGACTGATGTCTTCCCCGATTCAAAAATGCGTGTTCGCGGCAACGCTTGACGGACCAGGTACGTTCTCCGAGGTGCAGGGCTGCAAAATTACGGCCAATGTCTCGGGTTCAGAGATTGCGTACGATTGCAATGAGGGCAAAGCGGAGAAGACGCTGGTGCTGGTCGAATTGTATCGGCATGGAGGCTGGTTCAAGCTTAGGGCGATCGGCCGCGGCTTTAACGGCGGGCTGAAGCCGCTTGCGGAATCACATGGCGTAGTCGTCGACGAGCCGGAAACGGAAGCTGCGCCGGAAGTCGCGGCATCGTCCTCCGCGAGCCCGTCTGCGCAGACCTCCAGTCCGACGCCTGTCGCCGATCCGGCTCCGGTCCAGTCGAATCCGCCGGAAACGAAGGTCAACTTGACCAAAATCGATCTGTTGAAGAAAAAGGTCCAAATCTCGTTGGAGAAAAAGAGAATGGATACGATTAAGGCGCGAGTCGCAGTCGTATTCGACGCTTCCGGCTCCATGATGTCACTGTATCACAAAGGGACCGTACAGCGAGCGTTCGAGAAGGTGCTGGCAATAGCGGCCTGCATGGACGACGACGGCGTGATGGACGTATGGTTTTTTGGCAGCAAGTCGAAAAGGACGCCTAGCGTCACGGAGAACGACTACGAGGATTACGTCAAGAAAACCTATCCGTCACCGAGAGTGTTCGGCGGTCTGGGCGCCGGCAATAACGAGCCGGTCGTGATGGCGGACGTGATCAAAAAGTATACGAAAGAGGAGCCGAGCGACGTTCTTCCGACGTATGTCATTTTCTTCAGCGATGGCGGCATTTACGAGACGAAGAAAATATCCAAGCTGCTTATCGAAAGCTCGAAGACGAGCATTTTCTGGCAGTTCGTCGGCCTTGGAAACGCAAGCTTCGGCGTATTGGAGGAGCTTGACAATTTGCAGGGACGGTTCATCGACAATGCCGATTTTTTTGCGCTTAGCGATCTGGACAAAGTCACCGATGAGGAGCTGTACGATCGGATATTCAACGAGTTCCCGGGCTGGCATCGCCAGGCGAAGGAAAAGGGCATTTTGCGCTAGGGCGTGTATGCAAACCCGCCCTAGCGGATGTCAAGAATGGCAAGGCTCGGCGCGAAGCTTCGGCAAACTATAATTGGCATTATAGGAGGTGACACGATGTCGGAGCAGCAGATCTATATTCGATTTCCTGAGGAGACGGACGCAGCGGAATTGGCAGACCTGTACAAACGCAACAGGGAGTTCTTCGAGAGGTTTTCGCCCGGTTGCCCGGATGAATTTTATACGAAGGAGCACCAGCTTCAAGCGATCGTCAAAAGCCAGGTGGATCGCAAGGAGGATCGAAGATATTCCTTCGTCATTTGCCACAAAGAGGACGAGCGGATTATCGGGAATGTGGATCTGAACTTCGTGATGCGAGGAGTCCTGCAGAGCTGCATGGTCGGATACAGTCTGGATCAGACCTACAACGGCAAAGGCTACATGACCGAGGCCGTAAAACAGGTAGTTCGCTATGCCTTCGAAAAGCTGAAGTTTCACCGAATCGTGGGAGAAGCCTCCCCGCGAAATCCCGGATCGATCCGCGTGCTGGAAAATGCCGGCTTCCATAAAGAGGGGATCGCGCGCAGCAACGTAAAAATAAACGGGGTATGGGAGGATCATCAGGTGTTGGCTCTGATCAATCCGGCCGATTAGCATGTTAAGCAACCAGTTGCTCTAAAGATGATCGACAACAAGGTTAGAAGTGCATATATCTCCTTCCGAGGCTATACAATCCTGAAGACCGAATGGTAAATCCGTAATAGGTGATTTCAGGAGCGTATGAGGCCTTCTCCGGGAGGAGATATATGCACTTTTTTTCCTATCGATTATTCAGTTCAGCTCCGCTTATGGAACAGTCTCTTTCGTTTGCATTAAAGTTAAACTTGAGAAATCAAGTTTTTTTTGCGTATCCACAGATCCTAATGCAACAAATGAGAGAGAAACTGGATATTTATAGGTAGCGGCCGTTAGGAGGAGATAAGTTGTTAGAAGCGACCCTACTGCATCAATTAAAACAAGGGAAACAATCCGCATTGGAGCGTCTTATTGACATGTATGCGGGTTATGTAAGCAAAATCGTTAGAAACGTGATCGGGAGTCAGATGAAAAACGAAGACGTCGAGGAAGTCGTTTCAGACGTATTCGTATTGCTGTGGACGCATGCCGGACAGATTCGCGAAGACAGTAAAACAATAAAATCCTACCTTGCCGCTATCGCAAGAAATCAGTCTCTCAAAAAATTGCGAGAGCACGCTCCTCGAATGTATCCGCTTGATGACGATATCTTGATCGTGGAGGATTCAACGAGCGCGTTCGCCGAATCGGAACAAAAGTATTTTCTCGAATGGGCGTTGTCGTTGATGAGCGAGCTGGATCGGAATATATTCGTGCGTTATTACTTTTTGATGGAGAGGACCGCCGATATCGCCGAACAATTGCAAATGAATGAATCCACCGTGAGAAGCAGGCTTTCGCGGGGACGCGACTATTTGAGACAAGTGCTTAGAGATGGAGGCGGCTACGATGAAAATAAAAATATCCGAAATGTTTGAGTATGCGCGTATTAATGCGGATGACCTCCAGATCGAAGAAGATCCGACTATCGATAAGGACAGAATTCGGAAAATCGTTTTACATAAAATCTCTCCTAAGAAAACCTCTCGGAGGTTTGCCGTAATCGCCGTAGCTATAGTGGCCATGTTAGCGGCGGCCATTGGCGCAAATGCGGCTACCGGAGGCAAATTGTTCGGCGCGATCGTATTAAACGACGAAAACAGGCATCTTGCTGAAATGCCAGACTATGCTTCAATGACGGAGGCGTCTGCCGCGCCATCGATTAATGACGTTAATAAACGTAGTCTCAACAGCACTATCATTCGTGAAGGTCAACTACAGACCCTTAACGCCGGTTCCGTCACTAACATTGAACTGGAGGAGAAAGACAGCTTGTTTCTTATTCCGCAGCTTCTTACCGGCAACGGAGATCTGGTCATTTTTACGAAAGAGAAGGGTGCAGGGTGGGAGCTGAAAAAAGGCGATAAGCTGTCGATCGAGTTTAATCTGGATCTGACGACGAATAGCTATTCGGATCCGAACGGCGAGTATATGGAGCTCGGATTCATCCATAACGGAGAGCTGATCAAAGGCTTCCATAGCAAGGAGAAAAGCTTCGCCTATACCGTAACGGCAGACGAAGATGGTGTATATTACTTCTATGCGGAGAATTATTCGGCCGGTAAAATTATCGTTGAAAGCGGGATTGTTGAACAACAATAAACCGCAACAGAACGAAGATGGAGGATTACAGCTATGATTTCCCCAACCGTCGAGCGGATTCAACTCGCCCCCGGGTTCTGGTCCAGCTTGCGCCGATTAGGAATAGAGGCACGGGACATAGCCCGGCAAGCGCAACTGCCGACATCTCTTATTCAACAACCTTCCTTCACTATCGAACCATATTTCGCAATCTGGCAAGCTTATTCCGATCTCATCGGCGATGTAGGCACGGCAATCGTTAAGCTTGCGACCGCCTTCGAGACGGCGCATTATCCGCCATCCGCTTTATCGACTTTCCATGCGCGCGACTACCGGGAAGCGCTGACTCGCATGTCACGTTACAAGCAGTTGTGCCTAACGGATTATCCAAATTTTACTTGCCGAAAATGTTGAAAAGCGATTATGGCCGCATTGTTTTTATCGCGAGCGAAGAAGCCGTTATGCCTTCCGGGCAGATGCCTCAATATGCCATGACGAAATCGATGCTGCTCTCGTTGTCCAAAAGCTTGTCCAAGCTGACGAGAGGAACCGAGGTCACCGTTAATACGATTATGCCGGGACCGACTCTCTCCGAGAACGTGCAGCAAATTATAGACGGCATATATCCGCACGAAGAGATGACATTTGCCGAGAAAGAGCAACGGTTCATGGCTGCCAACCTGCCTCAGTCCGAAATCCAACGATTTATCAAGCCCAATGAGATAGGCAGACTGGCCACGTTCGTATGCAGTCCTCTTTCATCCGCATTTAAGGGATCTCCAATCCGTATGGACGGGGGAATGGTGCCGACCATCTATTAACCGTTTACCTTAAATAAACAACGGGGGTGCTGTCCCATACATGCACGACGCCATTCCTTCTTTCGTACGACTTTTTACTTATGAGACAGCGCCCCCGAATCAATCAATACGTTTCATACACGAGCTCGCTGTCTATTTTCAGCTGTTTATCAAAAGCGACGTAAATATACAGATTACCGGCCGGAGTATCGCCTGCATCGTAGCCTAATCGAAAGGAGCTATCCACACTAAATTCAAGCTCGGACAATACCAGCTCATTCACATCTTCGTCGGGATGAGCTTCGGCAATCAGACCAAGCGCGCTGCCGATTAATTCGTCCAAGTTTTCCCACGCGTTCCTGATGACAGAAGACAATCGTTTCATATCGGCTTTGGTGGCCGCTTCCGTTCTAACCGAAAGCTCATGCCCTCCGTAGCTCAGCGTAGAAGCATAGGAAGACATCGAAACATCGTATTGAAAAACTCCAACCCCTTTGACCGCATGATCCGATTCGACAATCAGATTATCGGCATAATTCAACTGCTTCAGCTTGGGGTTATGGGCGGTATCCAGCTTCGTTATTTTGTTCTCCGAGCAAAAAAGTTCGACCAAATGCGCATTATGGCTGAGATCCAAGCTCGCGATATGATTGTTGAAGCATCTTAATCCCCGCAGTACCGTATTCCCGCTTATGTCCAAATGTTTGAGATGATTGTTATTGCAGCGGATATCCGACAATTCCGCACAGGTCGTTACATCCAGGCCGATTAAATAATTGTTCCCGCAATCCAGCCGGGCAAGCCGGAGGTTATGACTCAGGTTCAAATCAAACAGGGAATTGTAACCGCAGTTAAGCTCCTGCAAATTTACGTTTTGCTCTACGTTCAATTCCGAAAGGATATTCCAATAACAGATCAGCTTGACGAGCATAACGTTGTGACGTACATCAAGATTCCGGATCCGGTTAAACCCGCAATCGATCGTTTCCAATAGGGCATTGTCCTTCAAACTTAAGGAAGCAATTTCGTTCTTGTTGCAGTCGAGCTCTTTCAAGAGCGGATTGCGGCTTGTATCCAGCCGAGTCAGCGCGTTGTATCTGCAAGACAGCTTTTCCAAGTTCGGATGATTGGCCGTATCGAGCGAGGTTAATTGGTTTGCAGCGCAATCGAGCGTCTTCAGAAGGCGATTGCGGCTAAGATCAAGTTCCGTCAAGCTATTGAAAGAGCAATCCAGTTCCTCCAGGGAGGCAAAATGCTCGATTCCTTTTAAGCTTGAATATTGGTGATTGGCAAGCTGCAACGACTCTACTCGATCTACATCGCCGAGCAGAATCGTCCCGCGATTGCCGCAAAATGTTTCCATGATGTAGGCTTTGAAACCGTCGTCAATGAAATCCTGAGTGATATCCAAAACGTACCTCCGATATTATAGATTCCCCAAATACGCTTTCTCCAGCTCCGCCAAGTCGAACTTCTTCATTTTCATGAACGCTTTGGTAACGCGACTGCGTTGTTCCGGAGTGCCTTCGGCCAACATTTTATCCATCCGGACGGAGGAGATTTGCCAGGAAACTCCGTATTTGTCCTTCAACCAGCCGCATTGCTCGGCATTAGGCACCGCGGACAGGCGGTCCCAATAGTAGTCGATTTCCTCCTGCGTCTCGCAGTTGATCAACAGGGAGACAGCCTCGTTAAATTGAAAGTTGTGCGAGTGCGCGCTGTCCATTGCCGTAAACCAGGTATTCTCCAACATAAAATCGCTGAACATAACGGTGCCTTCGCGGTCCGGCTCCATACCGGGTCCGTAACGAAACAGCGAGCCGGGTCTGGCATTGCGGAAGAAGGACAGATAGAATTCTCTTGCTTCCTCCGTCTTGCCGCAGTTGTCGCCCACGAACAGGAGGGAAGAGATAATCGGGGGGCGAGGCTCGCCTTCGGGATTGGTTAGCATCAGCTGCCAGGAGACGCCGTACTTGTCCTGGATCCAGCCGTATCGTTCGCTGAATGGATATTTGTCCAGCGGCATCAGCGCAGTTCCGCCGTCGGCAAGCTTGCCCCAAGCTTCGTCGATCATTTCTCTTGCGTTCGTCTCCCGGGAAGGATCGAAATTGACGGTGAACGAGATCGAAGGATTGATCTTGAAGTACGGTCCTGCGGAGATAGCCATAAACGGTTGTCCCCAGACGAGAAACGATACAAGATCGCATTCGCCCGAAGGAGTGTCGTACAGAACGGTCGAGCTCGTGATTCGGGAGTCCGGAAAAACGGAGCAGTAGAACTCCGCGGCGTCTTTCGCCCCTTTGTCAAACCACAGATGCGGGGTGATGGGCTGCATATCATTTTCCTCCCTAAACATGGATTTGACTTTTATTTTATCATAAAGAACCTAACGTTTCGAAATAGAGGATTATAGGTCTGTGGAACTATAAAACGACTGTTGCATTTATCTAGCTGATCCGGTATATTGGATTTAGTTAGATAATCTAATTATATGCCGGGTGAGACGATGAACAAGAAAAGCAGGAGGGAAAGCGGTTTGGATCAATTGCCCAAGCTGGGGATTACGCCTTATTTGGAATTATTGGACAAGACCGCCGATGGAGAGACAAACCGAACCTCCGGCCGGCTAGGGCTGTTAATGCTATGGTTCAGCGATCATTTTCTGGATGCGGTCGATGTGGAGCTGGCGCCGTTCGATATTACCGAAAGCAAATTGGATTTGCTGCTGCTGCTTAAGCTTCACGAAAGCAGAGAATTTATTTCGCCGTCTTCGCTTGCGGACAGATTGGGAATCAGACGAGCTTCGGTGACGGCAATGCTGGACTGGCTGGAAAAACGAAGCTTGATTTTCCGCGAGCCAAGCGAACAGGATCGTCGAATGATTCATGTCAGCCTGACATCGGAAGGACGGCGGCTGCTGGACCTTGTATTGCCCACGTTTTGGTCTGCCTGCTCCTCGATCATGAATGATCTGGATCAAGAAGAGGCGATTCTGTTGGATAAAATACTGGTGAAGCTAAATGCCGGCATTGAAAAACGATTGGGGGTGGGGCGTTAAAATTTTTTTTGGACATATAATTAGATTGTCTAACTATACAAGTTGAACCAAAGATACCTCGAAGAATTAACCCAATGGAATGGAGAAAGGGAATGGTTTTGCCGCGAGTTTTGGCTTTGGGCTGCTTACCTATAAAGTTCTTATCGATCCAAGCAGCCCAAAACAACCTGTCTGAAGTCGGTAAAACCATCCCTTTTAGAATGCAATGGGCTTTCCCTTCATTGGTTCAACTTATATGAACAACTTATATGAAATCGCATAATAACGAGGTGTATCCATTTGTCAAAAAACTATTCTCTTATGACTTTTATTCTTTGCTGGGCCGGAATGGTCGTTATGTCCAGTTTATATGTCACAATCCCGCTTTCCTCTGTGTTTGCCGATGCTTTCGGGATTTCATTAACGCAAGCCGCTGCGGCCGGGAGCGGATTTTCGGCGGGGTTTGCCTTAGGCTGCTTGATCTATGGCCCGTTGTCCGAAAAGTATGGACGCAAGCGAGTGATCGTGATCGGACTTGTCGCTTTAGTACTCCTATCTCTATTGCTCGGAATGGTAAATAGCTTTTCTGGGCTCGTTATTCTGAGATTTATGCAAGGCGCTGCCGCAGCTACCTTTTCTCCCGTTGCGCTTGCTTACGCCGTCGAGATGTTCCCTGCAGCCAGGAGGGTAACCGCAATCGGCTTTATCAGTACAGGATTTCTGGTCGCAGGGATTGTCGGTCAGGTGATCAGCGGCATAGTCAATCAGCAGTATGGCTGGAATACGGTGTTTGTTGTTCTCGCCGTTGTTTACGCAGCCACTCTGCTTCTGGTGGCAATCGGTTTGCCGAGAGAGGAGACCCGATCTGCCAGCGCGAACATTTGGGATCCGATTAGACGGATGCCATCGCTCTTCAAGCAAAAAAACATCGTGTTGAGCTACATCATCGCTTTGGTGCTGTTGATGTCCTTTGTCAGTATGTACACAGTTTTGGGCAGTTATTTGGCGGGGCCTGATTTTAGCCTTGATGCGCGGCATATTTTGTATATCCGATCGATCGGCGTTGTGGGCATGCTCATTTCTCCATTTGCGGGCATGCTGACGCAGCGATTCGGCGTACATGCCGTAATTCGCTGGGGATTAGGCGCGGCGATTGCAGCACTGGCTTCGCTTGGTCTCAGTTCGAATTTAGTTGTGATGGTTGCGACAAGCGTGGTTTTCGTAGCCGGAATCGCGGTATCCGTTCCTGCTCTGATCTCGTTGATCGGTCAGTTGGGCGGCAAATCGCGGGGAATCGCGGTTTCTGTCTATACGTTTATTCTTTTTGCGGGAACCAGTCTGGGACCGATCCTGTCCATCCGATTTATGGCATTGGGGAGTTATACGCTGACCTTTTTGCTGCTTGCCGTCGTTCTCGGCGTCGGTTTATTGTCCGCATGTCTGATTCGCAAGGATTCCTCTGTTGAAGCAGGGGGATGAAACTTGCTTTAAAACTCCTTTTCATATATCTTGATTGTATAGTATCTTTATAATCAAGATATATTTTTCGGAGGAGGAAAAGACGATTGCCCCACGACAAGCATAATCAACCCACGCAGCAGCAGGAGAACCTCACCTTGCGCATGCGCGGACTTGGCGCTCGCACAGTGATTTACCAGCAAAATGTGGCATCCCGTTTGGGCTTGAATAACAGCGATTTTTTGGCGATTGATATTTTGCACGAGAAGGGTCCGATTACTGCAGGCGAACTAGCGAAATTTACCGGGCTTACGACAGGCAGCGTTACGGCGTTAATCGATCGACTTGAGAAAAGCGACTACGTCCGCAGGCAGCCTGATCCCAAAGATCGTCGGAAAGTGATTCTCGTTCCGGTATATGAAAATAAGAAAGAAGTCAGCGACATTTATTTATCTCTTCACACAGCGATGATCCGGTTGGCTTCCAGTTATGAGGATATAGAGCTTGAGCTTATTGCACAGTTCTTAGACAAAGCATGTACGGTTTTGGAGGAACAGATTCACGAACTCAATTCCAATATATCGGGGGGGAATTAAAGTGGCGGTATTGGTGCTATACGCAACGAAAACAGGAGCAACCGAGCAATGTGTAAAGATGCTAACGGAAGAACTCTCGGAATGCACGATTTGTAACGTTGAAGCGGAGAAGCCCAAGCTGGAAGGATTTGAGAGTGTTATTTTAGGCGCAGGGGTAAGAGACGGGAAAATCTACAAACCGCTGCGCGACTTTATCAAAAAAAACCACGACGAGTTATTGACCAAGCGAGCGGGTTACTTTATTTGCAACGAGAAACCGAAGGAAACGGAAGAAATCATCGAGCGGAACATTCCCGGAGATCTGAAAGAGGCTGCCGTCTGCATAGCGTCTTTTGGCGGGTATAAAGCGTATGCTGCGCCGAAAGAGGGAACGGATCAGCTGAAGGGGATTTTCGTAGATAAAATAAAAGCTTTTGCCGAGATCATTAAACATCGGTAAGCTGCGGTTACAATAAACGATGAACGAGAGAAGGGCCTCGAATTCCGCTGCAAAGCGGGCGAGGTCTTTTTCCTCGTATCGTGCTTCCCGGGCAACATATGGTATAGTAGAAAATAATCGAAAAATGTAGGGAAATGCTGGCGAATCGATCAAGCAGGGGCGAAAAGGCGGTGAAAGGTGCCCCTGAGCGGGTTTGCAGACACGCCCTAGGAGGAGGAGAAATATGGGTGGGCGCAGACTTCTGAGACACGGATTCGTTCTGGCGCTGCTGCTGTCCGTCGCGCTGCCAGCGCTGCCGGCGGAGGCAGGCATGTTTGATCGGATCAGAGACATTTATAACGCCCCGGACAAGGTGGACGAGCTTCGCGAGCAGTATGAGGAAACGGCCCGCTCGCTGGAGGAGCAGCGCCGTAAGCTGACCGAGGCGGAAGCCTCGTTGGATGCCTATTCGGCCGAACAGGAGCGGATGCGGGCAGAGAACGAGCTGTACCGACAGCAGAATGAGGAGCTGCGGACGCAGAACACGCTGCTCACGGATCGGCTGGAACAGCTCGAGAAGGACAAAGCGGACAAGCAGGCCATGTATCGTAGATGGATGACGATGATCGGGGCGGCCGTTGCGCTGGTTGTCGGTTATGTGCTGTCGATCCGACTGTGGCGCTATTCCGAATGGCGGAGAAGAAAACGGCTGCGCGGAGGGATGAGAAATGCGGGTTGATGCGCCGCCGAATCTGGGACACGTTCGCATTGATCTGGACGGCGAGGAGACGTTGCAGCTGCTGCACCCGAAAGCGCTGCTTGCCTTTCATGGGGACCCGCGCCATCGCGAGGATCGCTTTATGGATCTGTCCGGGATGTATCGCAAGCGCAAGCTGATCAAGTCGGAGCTGCGCGGTCCGGCAAGCCTTATTCTCGGAATGATGCCCGGCTGCCTGATGGAGGTTGTCGACATTCCGGAGGACAGCAATTTGTTGTTCGACTTTCGCCATGTGCTATTTTACACAGATGGCATGACGATGAAAAGCAGGGTGCAGACGTTCAAGAACGCCTGGATTACCCGGGAGCTGGTACGGATGAGATTTTCCGGGCCCGGACGAATCGGACTGCTGTCTTCCGGGTCGATCGCGACGCTGCAGCTCGATCCATATGTTCCGTTGTTCGTGGAAGCCGGCTCCCTTGTGGCCTACCCGGAAAATGCGAGCATTAAGCTGTCCGTCTACGGCAATCCTTTGGCCACCCAGCATATGAACGTGCAATGGGAGATGACGGGCACCGGTCCGATTCTGATGCAGACGGGCTTTCGCGATAGCGCTCTGGAGGACCAGATCCATAAGGACAGCATCGTCAGGAGAACGCTGCGGGAGCTTCTTCCATTTGGCGGCGTATATATTCGATAGCGGGTACGTTTCGGAGCTGTTCCGAGGAACAGCTGGGGGCTGTCTCATAAGTAGGAGCGTCAAAGATGATCGGTCATCTTTTCGTGCGACTCTTTTACTTAGGAGACAGCTCCTTGTTGTTGTAGCGTAGATGAGATTCGGGATTGCCCTTTGTTCCCGTCCCCGTTATGCTAGAGTTAAAAGAGGAATTAGTCGATCCTGCCTTAATACTCGCTTCCCCTTTTCTAGGAGGTAGTTATGTCGCTATCGACGGAAAAATATTTAATGCTATTAAATCATTTCGGAAATCGGGCGATTGTCGGCGAGGAAGCCGAAGCGACGATCGAAGAGATGTCCGGCGCGCTGTACTGTACGTCTCGCAACGCGAAGATTGTGATTCGCAGACTGGTCGAGGAGCGGTTGATCCAGTGGCGGTCGGGTAGAGGAAGAGGGAACGTTTCGCGCATCGTTTTCTTGGCGGAGAAGGAGCCCTTCCTTGTCGAGAGAGCGCAGGAGATGGCCCGCAAAGGGGAATATAAGCAGGCGTTCGAGCTGCTGCATGAGTTCGGCGCGGAGTCCACGACGGTGGATCGTTTTATTATGTGGCTCAACGATCAATTCGGCTATCAATCCGAGCCGGCTCAAGGGGATGAAATGGCGGATACGCTGAGATTTCCGATGTTCGAGCCGATTCTGACGCTGGACCCTAAGCAGGTTTACTTTTCGGTCGATGCTCACATGATGAGACAGCTGTACGACCGCTTGGTCGAATACGACGCTTCCACCGGGATGTTAACGCCGGGGCTGGCCCATTATTGGGAGTCCAACCCGGAAGCGACGGAATGGACGTTCTACTTGCGCAAAGGCGTGCGATTCCACCATGGCAGGGAGCTGCAAGCGGAAGATGTTCGCTTTACGTTCGAGAGGCTGCGCGGTAACCAGCCTTCAAGCTGGCTGGTCAGGACGGTGAAGGATGTGATATGCGTCGGCTCTCGCGGCGTTCGCGTACGGCTGAACCAGCCGAACGTCATTTTTCCCAGGTTCGCCAGCTCCAACGGAATGTCGATTTTACCGAGAGAAGCGGAGGACGAGGCGTTCTGGAGCAAGCCGTCCGGGACCGGGCCGTTTCGCGTGACGAGCTTGACGAATGATCATTGCGAGCTGGCAGCCCATCGGGAGTACTATCGCGGCCGGGCGCATTTGGATCGCGTCGTCATCGCCTTTATGCCCAAGGAGACGGCCAAGCACTCGGAGAACGCCGAATGGCGTCAACTGTTGCACGGCAAGAAGTTGTACGATCGTCGGCAGAACGACAGCTGGGACAAGATTGAGGCGCTGTGCAGGGGAAGCATGCTGATGATGTGGAATTCGAGCAAGGACGGACCGCAGCAATCCATGGATTTTCGGAGGGCGTTCGGTCTCTTCCTCAATCGCAAGCAGATGATTCGCGATCTGGGCGAGGATCGGATCTATCCTGCACGGGGCTTCAGGCCAACGCTGCAAACGCCCTATCTGAACGAAGAGATGGACGAGCGCGAGGCTAGGCGGCTTCTGCTCAAATCGGGGTATAACGGAGAGGAGATCGTGATTTCCACCTACGGCTCGAACTCGTCCGACGCCCACTGGATCGAGCGGCGCTGCGCGGACTTCGGAGTAAATATCAAACTCCATTTCACGACACATGCCAGCGTTCGTAAGGAAGGCGTCTTGCCAAGCGCCGACGCGATGCTGTTCTGTCTCGTATTCGCCGTTGAGGACGTGTGCGAGATCGAGAACTACGAGCAGAACGGCAATTTTCTTAAGGAGCATCTTCATCCGGACATAGGCGAGTGGGTGAAGCGGCAGATCGACAAGACGCTTGCCGCTCCCGATCCGGCCGTTCGCCGCCAGTTGCTGGATGCGATAGAAGACCGATTGCGAGAGGAAGCGCACGTTACGTTCGTTCTTCATAAGAAGCTCAACATGTATATCCATCCTACGGTCAAGGGCGTTGGCCTGAACTCGTTAGGCTGGATCGACTTTAAGGATATTTGGTTGGAGAAATGCGATTAAACGGGCGCAAGGAAGGCGGATTCGTCGCTTTACCCGAACGGTTGCTAGGATTTCGCCCGAAATGACCCTATAATAGAAATTAGAACGAATATTGTCGGAAGGGATTGTTTGAATGAATTTTGCCAGCAGGCTTATGCAGAAGGTCAAGAGCCGGTTTGTTCAACATAAACTTAAAGCGTACACGGACAAGCTGAACGCGATCTCCGAACGGAATTTGACGGGGTGGGACGATAATCGGTTAAAGGCCGAATCGGCTAAATTAAGGGAAAAGGCGCGGTCGGGAACGGCGTTGGACGACATTCTGGTCGAAGCGTTCGCCATCGCGTCGGAGGCGGCGAGCCGAGTGCTGGGCATGCGTCCTTACGATGTGCAGATGATGGCCGCAGCGGCGCTCCACGACGGCAATATGGTCGAGATGCAGACCGGCGAGGGCAAGACGCTCGCAGCGGTGATGCCCGCTTATTTGAACGCGCTGCAAGGCATGGGCGTGCATGTGCTGACCTTCAACGATTACTTGGCCGGACGCGATGCGCAATGGATGGGACCGGTCTATCGGTTTCTTGGGCTGACGGTCGCTTCGGTCAAGGAGGACATGACGACGGAGGAGCGCCGGCAGGCGTATGCGGCCGACATTACTTATGTGACGGCCAAGCAGGCCGGGTTCGATTATTTGCGGGATACGATCGCCATGACGAACAACGACATTGTGCATCGTCCGTTCCATTATGCGATCGTAGACGAGGCGGATTCGCTATTGATCGACGAGGCGCGCGTGCCCCTGGTCATTGCCGGGGAAGTGGCCTCCGGCGGCAATGACGGGGGGCGGATGGCGAAGCTGGCCAAGGAGTTGGCGTTGGGCGAGGATTATGACTTCGACGAGAACAAGCGCAATGTTTTCCTAACCGAATCCGGCTCGGAGAAGGTGGAGAAACGGCTTGGCACAGGCAATCTGTACGAAGCGCATAACAGCAATTTATTAACGGCATTAAATTGTGCATTGCATGCGGAATCGCTGCTTAAGCGCGACGTCGATTACGTCGTTCGCGACGGCAAGCTGGAAATTATCGATCCTTATACGGGACGCGTAGCGCAAAACCGCCATTGGCCGGACGGCCTGCAAGCCGCCGTTGAGGCGAAGGAAGGCATCGAGACGAAGTCGTCGGGCAAAATTCTCGGCACGATCACGCTGCAGCATCTGCTCAGCCTGTACCCGAAAATTAGCGGTATGACGGCTACGGCGCAGGACTCTGCGGACGAGTTCGAGGAGACGTACGCGCTAAGCGTCGTCCAGATTCCGCCCAATCGGCCGCGCATTCGCGTCGATCACGAGAGCCGGATCTACACGCATAAGGAAGCGAAGCTCAAAGCTCTCGTTCAGGAGATTGCGGAGGTGCATGCGACGGGACGTCCGATTCTGATCGGAACGAGCAGCGTCGAGGAATCCGATCAATTGGCGGAGGAGCTTCATAAGGCGAACGTGAGCTGCCATGTCCTTAACGCCAAGAACGACGAGAAGGAAGCGGAAATTATTGCGCGCGCGGGAGAGCTGGGCGCAGTCACGGTGTCTACGAACATGGCCGGACGCGGCGTTGACATCCGTCTCGGCGCGGCGGACGCCGCCCAAGCGGAACAAGTGGCAAGGCTCGGCGGCTTGTACGTCATCGGCACGCATATGAACGAGAGCGCGCGCATCGACAATCAGCTGAGAGGCCGCGCCGGGAGGCAGGGAGACCCTGGGTCTTCGCGGTTTTACGTCTGTCTGGAGGACGAACTGATCAATCGGTTCGGCATCGAGAAAGCGATTCCGGCCGCTTACCGGACGGGCAAACAGGACGAGGAGCTGTCCGCTTCGGTGTTCAGCAAAAAAATGGATCATATTCAGCGCGTCGTGATGGGGCAAAATTTCGAGCTGCGCAAGACGCTGAACAAGTATTCGGATATGGTGGAGGAGCAGCGGCGCATTCACCATGACCAGCGCGAAGCGGTGCTGCACGATCGCAGCGGCATGAGCGATCGCGAGAAGCACATCCGACTGTATTTGATGGACAAGGCTTGGGCGGATCATCTCGCTTACGTCTCCTACATTCGCGAAGGCATCCATCTGGAAAGTCTGGCGAACCGCAACCCGGTCGACGAATTTCATCACCGGATCATACACGCCTTCGAGCAGATTCCGGATAAACTGGAGAAGGAGACGGTTAAGGCGCTTAGGAGGCTCGATGCCTCAGGCACCGGCGATCGTGCGGAATGGGAGCGGATGGGCTTTAAGCCGCCAGCGAGAACGTGGACCTATCTGATCCAGGATCAGTTTATGGAGAAGAAGACGAGTATTTTCAACTTCTAAACGAAGTTGTGCAAGGGAGACATCGCATGAACGTCAGAAAGATGAGATTATACGATACCGAGAACATCCATTCCGGGGACGACCGCGACGAGTTTGAGAAAGATTACGCGAGGCTGATTCAGTCTCCGGCTTTTCGTAGACTGCAAGGAAAATCCCAAGTGTTCGGCGCCGGCTCGGGAGACTACTACCGGACGCGGCTGACCCATTCCCTGGAAGTGTCGCAAATTGCCCGAGAAGTGGCTAGGCGGCTTGGCAAGTCGTATCCGTTCCTGGCGGTGAAGGAGCATCCCGGCTTGACGATCGATCCCGAGGTTGTGGAATGCGCATCGCTTGCCCATGACCTGGGCCATCCGCCGTTCGGACATAAAGGAGAAGAGGTGCTGGATCGCCTTCTCCGCGCGGAGCACGGCCTGAAGTACGAGGGGAACGCGCAAAATTTTCGCATCCTCATGTTCCTGGAGAAGCGGGCGGGCAGCGACAGCGGCCTGGATCTGACAGCGGCGGTGCTGCTGGCGATCAACAAATACCCGTACTGCATCGACGATCCGGGGAGGAACAAAGGCGTCTATCGCAAGGAATGGGAAGGCATCGAGTTTCTTCGACAGACGTGGGGAATGCCTGAAAGCTGCGCGACGCTGGAAGCCCAACTGATGGATCTGTGCGACGATATCGCTTATTCGACCCACGATCTGGAGGACGGCATTCGAGCCGGGAAAATTTTGATGGATCGCGCCTTCTTCGAGGATGATCGGGTTGTCGCTCACGTGCTGCAGGAGATTACGGAAGACCCGAACTACTCCGCCGGCAACTGGCAGGGCGTCGATCAGGAGGCGATGGTTAAGCGCGTGCTGATCGAGTTCTACGAGCAATGGGCGCAGATCTACGTGGAATGCGAGCGCGAGCCGTCGCGAACCCGCCGGGAAATGAAAGCGCGCTGGGTACGAAAGTTTGCCAGCGAGGTCGGCATTATCGACGATGCGGCGAGCGGCTGGAAAAAGGTGACGTTCGTGCGCGAGGGGCAGCGGGATTGGGGACTGCTGCGGACGATGGAAATATTGAAGAAGCTCGCTTGGGTGACCTTGATCAAAGATTTTCGCGTACAGAGGCTGCATAAGCGGAGCGAGGTTATGATCGAACGACTGTGGGGCAGCTTCAAAAACTACGACACCGGGCGGTTGATTATTCCCCCGGATTGGCTCTCCAGCTACGAGGCGCAGAAGGCGAAATGGCCGTGGGAGCGGCTTGCCGCCGACTACATCTCCGGCATGACGGACGCTTATGCGGAGAAGGTGTACGCCGAATTTTACGCCAGCCGCTCCGGCTCGATCTACGAACGCGATTAAAATTTTCCTTGACCCTGACATCAATGTCAGGGTTTATGCTTGTTAGGAATCGACCGCCAAGGGGGAGCAGCCATGCAAATCGGGGAATTGTCCGCCAAAACCGGAGTCAGCATACGTTCGCTCCGGTACTATGAGGAACGGAAGCTGCTGACCTCGGTCCGCGGCAGCAACGGTTACCGGGAATACTCGCCCCTTGCCGTGGAGCAGGTACAAACGATCCGGCTTTATTTGGCTTTGGGGCTGACGACGGAGCAGATTGCGAGCTTTCTTCATTGCGTGCTTAAAAATGAAGAAGCCTTCTGCCGGGAAGTGCTTCCGGTATACGAAAGCAAGCTGCGGGAAATCGATGCCCAAATTGCCGAGCTTAGTCAGATTCGCGCCAACCTGCTGGACAGAATCCGATCGATTCGGAAAAAAGATTAGGGCGTGTCTGAATACTCCGAGGGCAGCAAATTTTGCCGAATTTTCGTTCCATGCAAGGAACTTTTGTGAAGGCGTACCGGAGGTACGTCAAGCAAAAGTGACGAAGCAGGGGGCGAAAAGGCGGTGAAAGATGCCCCTGAGCGGGTTTTCAGACACGCCCTAGCAAGCAAAGGAGGCAAAGCGGCGATATGATTCGAGTTAACGATGCGAACTTAACGGAAAATCTTCCGAGCCAGGGCTTGGCGCTCGTCGATTTTGGAGCGGTCTGGTGCCCGCCCTGCAAAATGCTTAAGCCGATTATGAACGAGATCGGGGCCGAGTACGGGGAGAAAGTCACCGTGCTGGAAGTCGATTGCGACGAATCGCCGGAAACGGCTTCGACGTATGGCGTCATGTCGATGCCGACGGTGCTGCTGTTTCGCGACGGACAACCGGTCGAGAAGCTGGTCGGCTTCAGACCGAAATCGGCGTACGAGAATTTGCTCGCGAAATATGTTTGAAAAAGCTGGGCTTCAAAAATGAAATGAGAACCTACCCTTGGTGTAAAAACTTGGGGTAGTTTTTTTGCGATACAGCATGCCGGAGCCTGTGATATTATGGTGTTGATACTGAACCTAATATAGGATAGCGGTGATAAAAAATGAATATTCGTCATTTTGAGAACGAGATAGATCGCACGATTTTGGAAAGAGGCTATGGTTACTACATAGAAGGGAATATACTGGAGGTTCTCTGCCAGGGAAAGAATCAATACTTTGTGCAGGTTGAAGGCAGCGAAGTATACGAGGTAGAGATAACAATCGACGAGAGCGGAAGGATTGAGCGCTCTGTTTGCGATTGTCCGTATGACCTGGGCTCGGTTTGCAAACATGAGGTTGCGGCTTATTATGAATTGCGCGACATTCTCGACGACGATAGCGACATAGAGGTTATACAAGGACCGGCAGTCACGCATCCGAAATTGGCAGAGGTCTTAAGCGCGCTCTCCAAGGAGCAATTAATTGAGGTTATCGTAGAGATGGCACAGCAGGATGGCGTCTTGAAAAATAGCCTCATTTTAAAATATTCTCAAGGCAGCGATGCCGAAGAGCTTGATAGATGCAAGAAATTGATCGCAGCTATCGTCAAAAAATATACGGGCAGGGGCGGTTTTATAGAATACCGGAAAGTCGGCAGTTTTGCGAAAGAGATAGCTGAGGTGCTGGAGAAGGCCTGGGAAACCGAAAACGTACTTTTGACGACGGATATAGCGTGCCTTGTGCTGGTTGAGGCTGTAGAAGCTTTCCAGTATGCGGACGATTCCGACGGTGACATCGGCTGGCTGGCGGACGAAGCGGTGGATCAACTACATGAGGCGCTAGCAGACAATGCCAACTGGGAGCCGGAATTGAGAGAGCGGTTATTTCGGAAACTGTTGCAGGAGAGCGAAAGAACGACCTTCGATGACTGGGAGGATTACAGAGTTGCTCTTCTGGGCATGTGTGCTCAGTTTGCCGATGTTGAAACCTTAAGAAATGCGCTAAAAGCGAATATAGAAGATCTCGTACACGCATACGCAAGCCAAGAATATCAGAAGTATACGAGTGAAGCTTTACACGGAATATGGCTTGGTATTCTTCGGGAATATGGTTCTGCGGAGGAAACGGAGCAGTTTATCGTAGCTAATCTCCACTACAGCTCCTTTAGGGAATCGCTCATAACCAAGTATAAGCAAGAGAATGATTTCGATCGTGTTGTACAATTGGCTTTGGAAGGTGAGGAGCTGGACAAGGGTCATGCCGGGAGGATATTAAAATGGCAAGAAATCAGATATGCCGCCTATCGTGAGTTGCAGCTTAAGGAAGAACAGATGAGGTTGGCCGAACAGTTGCTGCTTGCTGGCAAGTTCGAATATTACCGCGAACTTCAACAGTTAGCTGGAGAAGAGAGGGAAACGTAATATGAGAAAAAAAGAGCAACGTCGGAAAACGAATGATTAGGATTAATCGATATATTTAAACCCAATTTTTTGTTGTCAACGCGAAGGATGTTGCCTATGATGAAGTGGAATGAAGAAGGGGGACAAACGATGAAAATCGATCTTGGCAAACGAACCGCGCTCGTAACCGGAGCAACCGGGCAATTGGGAAGGGTAATGGCACGCACGCTGGCGCAGTGCGGCGCGAACGTCGCGATTCATTACCGCAGCAGCGAGGCTCAAGCGGTTGCTCTGCAGGAGGAATTGACCGGCTTGGGCGTGAGATCGGCAATCGTAAAGGCGGACATTACCGATCTGCAGTCGATTATCGACATGAAGCGGGAGATTGAAGCCAAGCTTGCGCCGATTGACATCGTGGTCGCCAACGCGGTTGTCCAATACGAGTGGACAAGTATATTAGAACAGGCCCCGGAGGATTATGCCAGCCAGTTCGACTCTTGCGTTATGCAAAGCGTCTACTTGGCCAAAGCGTTCGCGCCCGGCATGATCGAGCGGAAGTGGGGCAGATTTGTCGGTATCAACACGGAATGCGCGATGCAAAATTTTCCGACGCAATCGGCGTACGTGGCGGGCAAACGTGGAATGGACGGCATCTATCGCGTGCTGGCCAAGGAAATCGGCGAGCACGGCATTACGGTGAACCAAGTCGCTCCGGGCTGGACGATCAGCGATAGAGATCGGGAGAACCATACCGAGCGCCAACAATCGTATGAGCAGAGCGTTCCACTAAAGCGCAGGGGCACGGACCAGGAAATCGCCAATGCGGTCGCTTTTCTGGCATCCGATCTTGCAAGCTTTACAACAGGGGCATATCTTCCGGTCAACGGCGGCAATGTAATGCCGTCTATCTAATCTATCGGATGGGCGGAGGGGCGGCATGGATATAAGTTCGCATCGAGCTAGCAATGGCAAGATTGAAATCCATTATCTCATCTCGAACGGCCAGGATACGTCGGTTCCTCTGCTTATCTGTCCGGGTTTATCGGAGACCGCCGAGGAATACGTAGAGCTGATGACCTATTTGTCTCCCCGGAAATGCGTAGTGCTGTCGTTTCGAGGACGCGGTCAGAGCGATACTCCGGAGAACGGGTACGACTTGCAGCACCACGTTTCGGATATCGCGGCCGTCGTCGGGGACGCGCAGCTTAACCGATTTCATCTGTACGGGATTTTCCGTGGCGTGGCTTATGCGCTCGGCTACATGGAGAAGCATTCCTCGGGAGTCATGTCTGTCATCCTTCAGGAGTATCCAGCCGAGCATAGGGCGATGCCGGAAGGCTGGGCGAAAGATTACATAAACAGGTACCAGGTCCAGTTCTCTCGACAGCGCCATATTCGTCCCGAAGCGGTTAGAGGGATCGAGCGGGAATCCACGCAGCTTCGCCTATCTAAAGGAATCAACAAGAAGCTGCTAGTGTTGCGCGGAAAGCTGGAAGACAGTTTGCTCAGCGATGAGGACTGTCGGCGATACGAACGCTTATGCACCGAGGCGAGCTTTGCCTTATTCGAACACTCCGGTCACGATCTGCGGCATATGGAGAAAGAGCTGTTGTACCGGACGATTGGGGACTTTATTTTATAATACCTCGAAGAGATGACCCAATGGAATGCAAGGGGCTTCCCTTAATTGGTTCAACTTAAATAGTTCCGGCAAAATAAGACTAATGCAATGGAGGACAGCTTCAACATGATACAGGCGTTTATTTTCGATATGGACGGCGTCATTATCGACAGCGAGCCTCTGCACTTTGCAGGCGATATCGATACGATGCGGCATTTGGGCGGAGAAATTACGCAGGAGGAGCTGGAACGGTTTGTCGGCATGACTAATCCGGAAATGTGGAAGATCATCCGCGCCGAGCGAGCGCTAGTGCAAACGGTGGATGAAATTATCGCGTATCAGCTCGCTGGTAAAATCAAGGCGCTTGAGGAAAGCGCCTATGAGCCGATCGACGGCATTCCGGAGCTGCTGGAAGAGTTAAAGCGGCGCGGCATTCCGGTAGGAATCGCTTCTTCGTCTGCAAAGGATTTTATTCTTGCCGTGCTGGCGAAATTCGGCATCGCGTCCTACTTCTCCTGCGTCGTTAGCGGGGAAGAGGTGGACCAAGGCAAGCCGGCGCCGGACGTCTATCTGGAAGCCGCCAGACAGCTAGTAGCGGACCCGAGCCGCTGCGTTGTGCTTGAAGACTCCCGGAACGGCATCATTGCGGCGAAAGCGGCAGGGATGGCGTGTATCGGCTACGTCAATGAAAACTCGGGCAACCAGGATTTGTCCGCTGCCGACCGGATCGTTCGTTCAGTTAGGGAAGTATCGATCGACTCGTTGTAATTATTGGCGACATGTCATTCCGAGCGGTATAATCAAGCCATGAAGCAGATCGCATTACATCGAGACATTTCCGCTTGGGGGAAGTTCCATGCAGCAAATCTTTGAAATCGTAAATGCCGCTAGAGACGATCTTGAACGAATCGTCGCCATCTACAATACAACGATCGCCAGCCGCAGCGTGACCGCCGATCTTGAGCCGGTGACGCTGGAGGACAGAATAGCATGGTTTGAAGAGCATTCGCCCGGGCATCGTCCGATCTGGGTGATGAAGGAGGGCGGTGCGACCGTCGCCTGGCTCAGCTTCTCCAAGTTCAACAGCCGAGCCGCTTACGACAGCACGGCGGAGATTAGCATTTACATCGATCCCGAATATCGATCCAAGGGGATCGGAAGCTTGTTTTTGCGTAAAGCGATCGAGGAGTGCCCGCGTCTGGGTATTCGCAATATTATCGCACTGGTGTTCGGACATAACGAGGCGAGTCTTGCGCTGCTGCGGAAGTTCGGTTTCGAGCAATGGGGGCTGCTACCTGGCGTAACTACGCTGGACGGCATCGACCGGGACGTCGTCTATATGGGGCGGAAGGTGGCGGCTCCTTGATCAAGGAGGTAACGAAGTGACGCTGTTTATCGCCATCGTGCTAATTATCGGTTTTGCGGGCATCATCGGCAATCAATATTCCGGCTTGCAAAGAATGACGCAGATGCAGAAGACGCTGGAGGAAATCCGCGACGAGCTGCGCGGTAAGAACGGTTGAACGGCCGGATTAGCCAAACAAGGACCGAGCGACGGGAGGGAGACTCATCTCCATATCCCAATCGCTCGGTCCTTGTCGGTTAATACGGACAAATTTAGAATACTTTAGTTGTCCAGGTCTCGCAGTTCCACACATCGGTCGCGACTTCGCGATAAAACTCCGGTTCGTGGCTGATGAGCAGAATACTGCCTTTATAAGCCTTCAGAGCGCGCTTCAGCTCGTCCTTGGCGTCGACGTCCAGATGGTTGGTCGGTTCGTCGAGCACAAGCAGGTTGGTCTGCTTGTTGATCAGGTTGCACAGCCGAACTTTCGCTTTCTCGCCGCCGCTCAGCACGGCCACCTTGCTCTCGATATGCTTGGTCGTCAGGCCGCACTTGGCGAGCGCCGCGCGAACCTCGAACTGGGTCATCGCCGGGAAGTTTTGCCACACTGCTTCGATACAGGTTTCATCGGCCACGTTTTTGATCTCCTGCTCGAAATAGCCGACGAACAGGTTATCGCCCCGCTTCGCTTCTCCCGACAGAGCCGGCAGTTCGCCGAGCAGGCTGCGCAGAAGCGTCGTCTTGCCGATGCCGTTGGCGCCGACGAGAGCAATCTTCTGGCCGCGCTCCATCAGCAGGTCGATCGGACGACACAGCGGCTCGTCGTAGCCGATGACGAGGTTTTTCGCTTCGAAGATCAGACGTCCCGAAGTGCGCGCTTCCTTGAAGTTAAATTCCGGCTTCGGCTTCTCGCGGGCGAGCTCGATGACGTCCATGTTGTCGAGCTTCTTCTGGCGGGACATCGCCATATTGCGCGTAGAGACGCGCGCCTTGTTGCGGGCGACAAAATCCTTCAGATCCTCGATCTCTTGCTGTTGACGCTTGTAGGCCGACTCCAATTGCTGCTTCTTCGCTTCATGCAGTTGCACGAAGTTGTCGTAATCTCCAACGTAGCGGTTCAGCTCCTGGTTACCCATGTGGTATACCAGGTTAATGACGCTGTTGAGGAACGGAATGTCGTGGGAAACGAGAATAAAGGCGTTCTCGTAGTTTTGCAGGAAACGCGTCAGCCAAGTGATATGCTGTTCGTCCAAGTAGTTGGTCGGCTCGTCAAGCAGCAAAATGTCCGGTTTCTCCAGCAGCAGCTTGGCTAGCAGCACCTTCGTGCGCTGACCGCCGCTTAGATCGTGCACGTCGCGGTCAAGGCCGATGTCGCCCAGTCCGAGGCCGCGGGCGATCTCCTCCACTTTAGCGTCGATCAGATAAAAGTCGTTGTTCGTCAAAATGTCCTGAATCGTGCCGACTTCCTCCAGCAGCTGCTCCAGCTCGTCCGGCTCCACGGAGCCCATTTTCTCATACATCCCGTTCATTTCGGCTTCCAGGTCGACCAGATAGCGGAACGCCCCGCGCAGCACATCGCGAATCGTCATTCCTTTCTCCAATACGGAATGCTGGTCGAGGTAGCCTACGCGCACTTTTTTCGCCCATTCGACTTTGCCGGCGTCCGGCTCCAGACTGCCCGTAATAATGTTCATAAACGTCGATTTGCCTTCGCCGTTGGCGCCGACGAGTCCGACGTGTTCGCCTTTGAGCAGGCGAAAGCTGACGTCGTTAAAGATGGCCCGGTCTCCGAAGCCATGGGATAAGTTCGTAACGGTTAATATGCTCATTAATCAGACACCTTTTCCTTTATTGACACACTAACTTCCATTATAAGCGGTGAACGGAGGAAAACTCAACGATTTCGATTGTCGGCTGTCGAACTGTTATAATAGAGTAAAATATAAAGGGGGAGTTACCTTTGAAGCTGAGAGCGTTAATTGCATTGCTGGCATTGACCGTTGCCGGTTGCTCGGGGGGAAACAACGATTCCGGCTCGCCTCAGGCCAGCCCAAGCGCCGTTAATCAGGAGTCGCCGCCAGCCTCCGTGGCGGAGACGGAATCGCCTTCCGCGACGCCAAGCGCTTCGGAGACGCCTGAGCCGTCGAAAGCGATGCTGAATATGGAGGGGCTGAACGCGCTGTTCGGTTTTGCCGACGAACAGGGAACAAAGCTGATGGCGCTGACCGACGAAATGGAACCGGGAGCGGCTGAGAAGAGCGATCTGAAAGGCTACAAGCTGGCTATCGGTGAAGGGGGCGGTCAAGTGCTTAGCATCCGTTATGCGAATCACCAAGACAGATCGGAGCAGGATAACGGCCGTCAGTCCATGTACAACTTTGACAATATGGCTGGAGATATCTATGCGATAGAAGAGGGGAAGGCGACGCCGAACGAGAGCTACATTCTCGTATCCCCGGAGCAGTTCGACATCGATGCGCTCATTCCGCTCAAGCCGGCTGCCGATCGCGCGCTGCCCGACGATATCGCCAAGAAAATCGCGGAAGAGAAGGAACGGGCAATCGAACAAGGCTGGCTGCTCGCTCACGCCCAGGACGGTCAACGAATCTACGTCGTTCAGTTTGAGCGTCAGGGCGAGAACATGCTGGCCAGCCTCGTATGGCAGGAGGGAGAACGACTCGTCTTTATGGACTATCCGGCGACCTATAACGATAATTCTGCTTGGCGGGTCGATGACGGAGGAGAGATCTCTCCGGATATGTTCCGCTTCCTCTTCGCCGCTCGAAGCGCCGACGACGGCATTGTTCTCGGCGTGCAATGGATGGGAGCGGAAGGAGAAAATCTGAGCATTCTAAGTTCTTCGGGCGATCGCTTCGAGAAGAGCGGCATCTCCGGCGGCCGTTATTTGTCGCCTATTTGAGCTTATGGTAGCCCTTGTCGCCGAACGGTTGAAGCCGCTCGATCCATTTGGTCTCGAGCTGCTTTAATTCGTCCTTGATATTCACGAACGGATTGTCGCTCGGCTCCAGTACTTCCAGCACTTCCATGGCGAAGGCGTCCGCGCCGTATTCGGTCCATTCCCGCTGGAGCTCCTTGTTCGGATAAGTGCCAAGGCTTAAGCTGCCGGCTCTTCCGTTCAGGGACTTCAGGTTCGGGGTTGTGTCGACCAGCACTTTGCCGTTGATTTTATTGCGAATTTGGTAGACCCCGGCTTCGATCTTAATTTCTTTATATTGCTCCAACAGCCGGGCGCGTTCTTCTTTGCTTAATTTGTTCATTGCAGTTCGCTCCATTCTTTAAACTTTGAGCCAGTAGGCGCTGCCGTCCAGCTCGCGATCCATAAATCCGTATTCGATCAAGTACCTTCTGAGGACGGCGTAATCCTCGTAAGCCGTCAGCAAAATTTCGTTCACTTCTTTCTCCGAGTAAACCCGACCGTTCTCGAACCGCTTGGCCAGCTCGGTCAGGACGATCACCTTGTGCTTCTCTTTAATAGAGAACTTGCTCAGCTTGCCGTCGCGGCCATCGGGAAAATAGGCATCGAGCACGCCCGCCGCTTCGTCCGCCGTAATATGATAGCGTTCGTCGACCATGCGCGCGGTTTTGTGGACATTGACAATGTCAGGGGCATGGCGGTCCTTTTCCTTCAACAGCTCCATCAGAGCCAGATATACCTTCGCCTGACGTTCCTTCTCCTTCAGTACGAATCGATGATTGCGAATCGTAGAAGCGCTGCCGATTCCCAGCTCCGTGCGGACCTCGTCGTCCGATTTGCCTTGATAGAACAGACGCAGCAGGCTGTTCTGGTGGTCGGTCAACCCTGTAAGCTTCTTGTCCAGGTCAATCAAACAGTCGAATACCGAGCCGTGGTCCTTGCCGATATGACGCCGCATCGCTTTCTCCGCATCGTAATAGCCGCCGTCATCCGGATAGATAACGCCAAGCTCGGTCCGTATGCCGCACAGCAGGCAGGTAAAATATTCTCCCTCGCGTACATAGCCTTGCTTCAGCTCTTCCACAGAGCTGCTCCAGAAAACATCCGTAATGCTCATTTAGCAAACACATCCCAATAATGTCTGTATTTATAATAGACAATATACAACA
This sequence comes from Cohnella phaseoli, assembly GCF_003386235.1. Taxonomy (GTDB): domain Bacteria; phylum Bacillota; class Bacilli; order Paenibacillales; family Paenibacillaceae; genus Cohnella; species Cohnella phaseoli. Next base: position 52,332 of record NZ_QRDZ01000029.1, on the reverse strand, counting down.
ATGTTTGCCTTCAGTCAATGAAGATGGGCTGGGGCCGGAGCGGACGGAAGACGCGGATATAGACCCGGATAGCGGCCGAAGGTATAATCAGGAGAAAAACAGTGGAGGTTCTGACATTGAGTACATACTGGAGCGAATTAACGACATCCTTGGAGCCTTATGTGCCCGGGGAGCAGCCGAAGGATCGGACATACATCAAGCTGAACACGAACGAGAACCCGTACCCTCCGTCCCCGAAAGCGTTGGAAGCGATCCGAGAAGCGGCCGGAGCGGACTTGCGTCTGTATCCCGATCCGTCCTGCGATGCTTTGCGCGAGACGATTGCAGCCTATTACGGTTTTGCGAAGGAGCAAGTGTTCGTCGGCAACGGCTCGGACGAAATTTTGGCGTTTGCTTTTCCGGCCTTCTTCTCGGCCAATCGCAAGATTCTATTCCCGGACATTACCTATTCATTTTACCCGGTCTATGCGCAGCTGTATGGCATTCCTTATGAGACGGTACCGACAGATGAACAATTCAGAATCGATCCGAAGACGTATGCGGTAGAGAACGGAGGCGTTATTTTGCCGAATCCGAACGCGCCGACCGCACGTTTTTTACTTGTTAATGGCATTAAAGAAATTCTCGAAGCAAACAAAGAACAAGTCGTCATTGTCGATGAAGCTTACATTGACTTCGGCGGAGAATCGGTTGCGCCCCTCATTGCCGAATATCCGAATTTGCTCGTTGTTCAAACGCTGTCGAAGTCAAGATCGCTGGCGGGATTGCGAGTAGGCATGGCGCTAGGTCACCCCGACCTGATCGAAGGGCTGAACCGGATCAAAAACTCGTTTAACTCCTATACGTTGGACAGGCTGGCATTGGCGGGAGCGGTCGCCGCAATCGAGGATCGGGACTATTTCGAGGAGACGAACCGGAAAGTCGTAGCGACAAGGGACAGAACGACCGCGGCGCTGCGGGAGCTCGGCTTCGAGGTTATCGATTCGTTGGCGAATTTCGTCTTTGTTACGCATCCGCAGAAGGAAGCTCGCGAGCTGTTTGCGCTGTTGAAGGAACGGGGAATTCTGGTGCGGTATTTCAACAAGCCGAGGATCGACCGGTATTTACGCGTAAGCATCGGCACAGACGAAGAAATGGACGCTTTGTTGGACGTGCTGCGGGACATCTCCGTTTAAAAGGCGGGAACTGATTTATCTATTGCTTACAGGAACAGGGGCTGTCCCGTAAGCAGAGTTGCTTAAGGGACAGCCCCTGTAATGTTAAACCTACGAATGGGAGAAGGGCTCTGCCTCGGACGAAGCGTCGACAGACTGAGCGGCGACGACCAGAGCTTGGAGCCGGTCGCTGTCCATCGGTCGTCCCAGCAGGTTGCCCTGGGCGAACTGACAATCGTTTTTCTTGTAGAAGGCGAGCTGCTCGTAAGTCTCCAGCCTCATGGCGACGATATCGCATTGCAGCTGCTTGATCGCTTCGAACAAGGAATCGCTCAGCTCTTCATTGGAGGAAGCTAGCTTTTCCTGCAGCAGAGTGTTGTCGATTTTGACGGACTGAATAGGCAGCTTACGCCAATGGATTAGCGTGTCCGCTTCCATCTTGTAATCGTCAATCGTCAGCCTGACGCCCAAAGCCTGAAGGCGCTTCATCGGCAGCTCGGCTTGCTCGAGAAGCCCGGAAAGCGCTTGCTCCGCGATTTCGAATTCCAGCCGATGCGGCTCTATTCCAGTATCGGCGAGCGCCTGCTCGACGATTGCGGCTAGCTCCGGGTCCAGCAGCTGCGAAGCCGACAGGTTCACGGAGATCGTCATGGAGGAGGGCGCAGGGATTGCTTGCGCAACTGTCATGCAAGCTTGGCGGATCACCCATGCGCCGATCGGAAGCAGCGCTCCCGTCTGGTCGGCGATCGGGATGAACTCTTCCGGTTCAACGCTCCCCAGCTCCGGATGCTGCCAACGAAGCAGCGCTTCAAAGCCGCGCAATCTCCCCGAGCGAACCTCGTACTGAGGCTGATACAGCAAATACAATTGCTTATGCTGCAGCGCGGTACGGATATGGACTTCGATCATCGTGCGGCGACGAATCTGCAAGGTCAACCAATCGTGATCGTGTACGGCTTGCTGAAGACCCGAAGCTGTGGCATGCTGCAGCGCCGCGTAGATTCGCTGAAGCAGCTCGTCTACGGCAATGTCCTCCTCGGCACACGTCGTCACCGCGATACGGGGAGTCAAGTGATATAGCCTCTTATTAATCCAATAAGGCGACGATAACAAGGTTTGCAATTCGTCCCACGTTCCCGGCGGTACGTAGGGCAGCTTCCGGGTGGGGGAACCGGTCATCGCAATCAACAGTTGCTCGCCTTCAAGCCAGCACGCCGCAGAGTGACTCGACAGCCAGATCTGCAGGCGCTGAACGACCTGATGGCGCAGATGGGTTCTGGACAGCTCGCGGTTCAAGCGCTGCACGGTCTCTCCGTCGATATCGAGCAGGGCCAGGCAAAAAGGCGTACGCGCTTGAATCCAGCCGCTCAGTTGCTCTCGAAAGAGCTTGGGCGACATCACCTTATTCATATCTTCGATTCCGTTGCGCCGCTTTCTTGTCCATTCCGAGCTGATGAAGTAATGGACGAGGACGGAGAAGACGGGAAATAGAAGAAACATGCTGGGCGTGTAGCGCTGCAACCAGCTTGAGCGCACCTCTTCGGGCAAAATGACGGCGGCTACTCCAAAGCCCATGATAGAGACGAGGACGCCAAACAGCACGGGATGTATAAAGTAAAGGCGGCGATTGCGATCCTGCGGACGGTATCGCCAAAAGGCGAGCCCGATGGCAGTGGCGAGCAGAATGGTCGCAATTCCGGTCTCCAAACCCGCCCCGCCAATAACGATCCGCACGCCGATCATTCCGGCATCGGATACGAGTGCGGACAACGGACCTCCAAGCCAAGCAGCCAGTCCGGCGACAATGAAATACATCGGAGCAAGCGTGCCGGCTTGTTCATGCAGCGGAAACAGCATTGTCGATATGCCGGCGGCTCCGAACAACAAACCGTATATTCCGTTTCTAAGAGCGATTCTCCGGTAAATTCCGGCAGGAACCAGGCGATAACCAATGACGAGAAATAAGATGACGACAGCCATATGCTGCATGAGATCGATTAGGCTAAGCCAATTCATTAACAGTTCTCACTCCCCAAGCATAAACGGCATTCGCAGTTGTCGGTCATATCGGAAAGGTGGGGGACCGCGAGCTTCAGAAACCCCCTCTACAGTTTGACTGTTAAGCGTTAAGGGGATTACGGGAAAAGTATTAAGGAAAGTGTTAGGAAAAAATGTGTGTCGTTAACAAATGAAAAGAACTTCCTGTTCGCGCCGGTAAGCGGAATAAGGAAGTTCTTCTCATTTCGTTATGTAGTCGATAAGTTCATGGATTCATGAATTTGTAACCGACGCCCCAGACCGTTTTAATAAATTGCGGTTCTTTAGGGTTTTTCTCCAGTTTGCGTCTCAGGTTCGTGACATGAACGTCAATGGCCCTGTCGTTAATGAAGGAATCGATACCACGAACGGCGTTAATCAATTCTTCACGGCTGAAAACGCGGTTCGGATGCTGATAGAAGAGCTTCATAATTTCGTATTCGGAGAACGTCGTCTCGATATGCTCGCCGTCGAGCACGATCGTGCGCCGCTCCAAATCCAGAGTCAAGCCGCCGCTAGAGGAGGGCGGGGCATGGTGCGAATCGTGCTGCGGCAGTGAAGCGGGAGCTTTGACGCCGCCGGGGATTAAGTTCATCGTTCGCCTTAACACGGCTTCCATACGCACCTTGAGCTCTTGCATGCTGAACGGCTTGACGAGAAAGTCGTCCGCTCCGTAGCTGATCGCCTGAATCCGCACGGTAACGGACGGCTTCATGGAAATGACGATGATCGGCACAGCGGTCAGATGTCTGAATTCGGCGCAAAGCTCTGTTCCGCTCGCGTCGGGAAGCATCAGATCGAGCAGCAAAATATCCGGTTTAAAGGTGTCGAGCGCGTGCTTGCCGTCTCGTGCGGTTTCAACGCGCTGAACGTCGAAATTTTCTTCGGTGAGGTAGAGGGTGAGCATCTCTCCGATGATAGGATCATCTTCAATTACAAGCACTCTCGTCAACGTCATGTCACACCCTTTTAAATGAAATGTTAGGAATATTCATATTTTGCTAACATTTGCCTCGCCTACTTATTATATAACGAGGTTTGTCGTTCGTCTAACTCCTTTTTTGTTCAAGCAGGCGATTTATCGTCTCCAAGCCGGTCTCAAGCGAACGATGGAGCTGCCGCTCCGCCTCCGCGACCTGTTCGTCGCTGCGCAGCGAACGCTCCAAACCCGCAGCCGCTTCCTGAATGGCCAAAGCTCCGAGATGCCCGGCCGAACCGCTCAGCGAATGCGCAAGGCGGATCGCGTCGTTCGTCTTGCCGTCCTCGCGCAGCCGATCGAGCTGGGCGTGAAAATCGGAATATTGCGCGATAAATTTATCCAGCAGTCTCATGTATAGTTGCTCCTTGCCGCCGACTCGCTGCAGGGCTACGCCTGCTTCCAAATCGGGCGCATTGGGCCATGATTCCGCACCGGCGATCGAAGCGATGTTGGCCGACTCTGAGAAGGACACGGGCGCGCCGGGCAGCCATTTGGCAATAACGGAATAGAGAAGGACGGGCTCGATCGGCTTGGTCACAATATCGTTCATGCCTGCTTCGCGGCAGCGGACATGCATCTCGGGCGTTACGTCTGCCGTGACCGCGATAATCGGAAGACTCTCTTCACCGCGAAGCTGTCGGATGCGAGCCGTAGCCTCGATCCCGTCCATGTCCGGCATGTGCAAATCCATTAAAATCAGATCGGCTTGAGTCTGTCCCGATTCGATGAGCGCAACCGCCTCTGCTCCGCTTTCCAGCAATAAAGTACCATAGCCTTGCGAGTTCAGCAGCTGGTTTACGACGATGCGGTTGATTTCCTGATCGTCGACAACCCAGATGCGCGAGCGCGTTTCCGCAGCCGCGGCGGTCTTCCCAAGTTTACCGTCGTCAAAGCTCGGAGGAGGGAAAACGCTCATAGACGGCATTCGCGAGGCGTTCGTTATCACTTGAAGCGCTTGGCGAATCGGCACAGCGGAGCATGGCTTGACCAGCACGACTTCGGGACGGTAGACGTCGGCAAGCTGGTAGAGGGCGTCGCGCCCGGAAAGCGTTGTCGATGCGATCGCCTTTACTCCGGCTGCGTTAAGCGTATCTTTCCATTCCATCCACGTCTCTTCTCCATGCATGTCGCCGCACTCCATGTCGATGACGATCGCATCCCAGCGAGATTCCTGCAGCAGCAGCAGAGCCTGCCGCCAAGAAGACAAAGCGACCGTCTCGCATCCGAATGAAGTGAGCAGCACGCGCCAATGCTCGGCGACTTGGTCGTGATCCTCAAGAACGATCACTTTCAATCCCGGAAATTGCGGCTTCATCGCAGTTGGCTGCTCCGGATTGACAGGAAACGTCAGCTCGAAGCCGAATTCGCTCCCGACCTGATACTCGCTTGCGACGGAGAACGTTCCGCCCATCCGCTCGACAAGCGTGTGGGAGATCGCCAGACCGAGTCCGGTTCCTCCGTATTTGCGGCTTGTTTTCTCATCGGCTTGCATGAAAGGCTTGAACAAGCGTTCGCGCTGATCCTCCGTCATGCCGATGCCGGTATCTTTCACGGAGAATTTAAGCTTTGCTTTCCGATCGTCGAGTTCGAGGAGGGAGACGGAAAGCTCAATCAAGCCGCTGTTCGTAAACTTGATCGCATTGCTGCCCAAATTAAGCAAGATCTGCTTTAGCCGGGTAGGGTCCCCGATCAGCCCGTCGGGAATGCTCGGGTTCGCGCGAATAATGATATCGACCGGCTTCGGCCCGATTAGCACGGAAAACAGCCCGCTCAGCTTATGCAGCAAATCTTCGAGCTCAAAAGGCACGTTCTCGAGAGTCAGCTTATCCGCCTCCAGCTTCGAGAAGTCTAAAATGTCGTTAAGCAGTCTAAGGAGGTTATCGGAAGAGACCGCAATCTGCTTTAAGTAGTTCGCCTGCAAATCGGTATGCTCCAAACGCTGAAGCAGATGGGTCAAACCGATAATGCCGTTAAGAGGCGTGCGAATCTCGTGGCTCATCCGCGCAAGGAAGGAGCTCTTCGCTTCGTTGGCCCGGTCGGCTTCTTCCTTGGCGCCCAGCAACTGTTGCTGAATTTCCTTCTGTTGTGAAATGTCCCGTGCGATCGCCGAATAGTAGATTTCTTTCTCGTTATCGGCTTGGTGGGCCACGACGGTAATAGAGGTGGTCAGAATAGAGCCGCTTGCGGTTGTAAAGTCGATTTCTCCCTGCCAATATCCGTAGGTCCGGGCCTCCGACAAGCCTTCCGCAAACCGAACCGTCATCGAGATGGTCATATACCGATTAAGACCATTGTTATCCTCGCTTAACTCCGCGATATCGAGAAAGGCGAGACCGGCTTTATTCAAATAGAAGATTTGACCGCGCACGTCGAAGGATGCGATCATATCGTGCGCGCTGTCGGTAATTTCGAAGAGCCTTGTATTCGTCGCGACCGCTTGTTTGATCTCGCTAATATCTCTGGCAATGAGAACATAACCTTTGGCGGCTCCGTTCGGATGGCGGATAATGCTCGTGTTCAACGATACGAGCATGCGTTCGCCGTCGCGGTTAATCCATATCCATTCCCAGTCCGGCAAGAAGCCCTTGCTCGGCATCAGGAACAGCACGGATTCGTCCGGATTCACATGAGTCTGCAGCTTGTTCGAATAATAGGTCGCGCGTTCATACAGCTGTTGCTGATCGTGCCAGACCAGCAGCGCTTTTCTTCCGATCACTTCCCGTTCGCCGTAGCCCAGCATCTCCTCCGCGCGCTGGTTAAAAGAGGTAATGACAAAATGGGAATCCGTTACGATCATAGCATATTGATTGTGCCGGATGAAAGCTTGATAGGGCTCGAACAGCTCCTGCAGGTTATCGATCATGCCGTTAACGGAACTGGCCAGCATGCCCATTTCGTCTTCGCTCTTAAGGGTCACCGGGCGGGGGTAGAAATTTCCTGCCGCCACTTTTTGCGTCACGGCTACGACCTGTTTCAGTCGGCTTAGAACCGAACGATTCATTACGATGTATAGGAACAGTCCCAGAAAAATTTGCGTGACGGCTATCAGAGCGGCGTTCAGCCATAGTGAACGCCGCAGCGGCGCTTCGAACTCGCTCTTCGACACCGAGTAGACCGCATACCACTGCGTGTCCGGCACTTTTATGTAAAACAGCTTCAGTACGCGTCCGAACACCATCGACTCGCCATAGCCTTGCTCGCTGCCCTGCAGCTGCTTCACGAATGCGGCGATAGCCGGCTCCTCCTCGCTGAAGTTGCGCTTCAGGATAAGAGAGATGTCGGTAGAATGCAGCAGGTTCGTGCGATTATCGATTAGAATAGTCGAGCTGTCTTTAAAATTGTCGGACTGCACGTTCAGATGCCGGGAGAACAAGAGGGGCGCATCCAGCGCAAAGCCGATGACGCCGATCAGCCGGGCTTCCGGATCGTAGAACGGAACCATATGCCAGAGCACGGGGTAGCCCGTCGAGTCCAGCATCATCTCCGCCATGGAGCTTTTGCCTTCCAGCGCTTCGTTGAAGGAGGGAAAATCTGCGATTTGAATAATTTCTCCCGTCGTTAAGGTCATATTACCGGCCAACGAGGCGATGCCGATATGTCTGGCCGGGAGATCGGTTTTGGCTACGGAGGCGCTGAGATAGGCAAGACGTTCTCCGGTGGTGCGGTAGCGCATCGGAATCGAGCGGCTGAGCAGCTGCGCTTCCTTCATTCGCAGAGAGAGCATCGCGCGCAGGCTCGTTACGGTTCCGCTTAAGCTAGCCAGCCGGTGACGCTCGAGCTGATCGTTCATTTGTTTGTTGGAGGTTTCGTAATTGATGAAGTTCATTGCGATAAACGCGAGCGTATTGAGCGCAATAAGAATGACGGCGATTTTGAAGCGAAGAGAGCGGAACATGTCGAACCCCCCAAACAACTTTTGGCAAAATATTAGACATTTTCATACAAAACAAATACATCCTGTATAAATCTTCTAATACACTTCTTCTATCATATCTAATAGAGATCGATTTCGACAGACCCAACTTGCAACACCGAGAGGAGATTCGGTATCGTGGCAACCATGATGACGAATTGGGAGGTCGTAACGACGGATGACGCCCGAACCGTCCGATTGTGCGAGGAATTCGGCGATCGGTACGGCTTTACGGCTTGTGAGACGACAACGTTAAAGCTGTGTCTTTTGTACGGATTGTCGGACGAGGAGATCGTTCTGTATACGAAAACAGAGCCCCAGCAACTAAGGGCCCGGCTCGATTGTATAATGGGCAAGACAAGAACGCATACATCGCGCGAGCTTCAGGCCTTGTTTCTTCGGTATATGCTGCACAGGCTTCCGACGCAATAGACGCCGAAAGCCTGTGTGTGCCCGTGCAATGATCGAGATCAGGAAGCGGGGAGGTCGACTATGAAGGCGGCGCCGGACGGGGAGCGATTGTAGGCGAACGTTTCTCCTTCATGCATGTCTACAATTTTTTTGACGATCGACAACCCGAGACCGCTGCCTCCTCCCGAGCGCGAACGCGCTTTGTCCTCCTTGTAAAATCGCTCGAAAATATAGGGGAGAGCCTCTTCGGATACGCCCGGCCCGTCGTCGGTAATCAGTACGCGAACCCGATCGTTGATTTTCGTTATACTGACGCCGATCGTGCCGTTCTCGGGCGCGAACTTGATGCCGTTGTGCAGCAGATTAACCCATACCTGGCTCATCAGATCCTCATCCGCGGTAATCGTGCATTCCGGCAAGTCGACGTCCATCTCGACGTTTTTTTGCTGCCACTGGGGCTCGCAACTGAGAATGAGATGGCGAAGCTGTCGGTCCAGCCGATAACTCTTTTTCTCGAACGGATGTTGACGGGACTCGAGCGATGTCAGCTTGAGTAAATTGTCGCTCATACGGGATAGCCGCTTGCTCTCGATTTCAATAATGTTCTGATAATGCTTGCGCGTCTCGGGAGCCAGGTCGTCGCGCTGCAGCGCGCGGGCAAATCCGGCAATCGACGTAAGCGGAGACTGCATCTCGTGCGAGACGTTGGAAATGAACTCCTGGCGAAGCTGCTCCATATGGTTCAATTGGGTAGCCATCTCGTTGAAGCCTTGAATAAGCGGGCCGAATTGTCCCATAAATCGCGGGTTGGCGTCCAGATTTACGTTGAAGTTGCCCTTGGACAGCTGCTTCATGGCGCTGAGCATCTGCATAAACCATTCCATCTGACGTCGCATGGGAGCAACGAAGATACGTAAAATGCTCATTCCTAGAAACAGGAAGGTCATGGTCAGCAGAAAAGTAAAATACTGTCGCAGCAGCGTATCCTCGTACTGTGAAAACCATTTGGCGTAGACGGCGTCCAGCACGAGATGCGCGAGCAGCCAACAGGCTGCCAGTCCGAGATGCATCAGCGCGAAGAAGAGAAAGACCCATTTGCGGGAGGGCCGGAAATCCTTCCCCAGCTCTCTCATCCGCTGTCTGTGCTCCAGGTTGTCCCGGAACACGTTAAAGGGTCGTCCGCGCCTGCGTTCCTTATGTTCCGAGAAGCTCCGCGGCCGGCCGCGCGGGGTCATGAAGACACCTCAAGCCGATAGCCCAAGCCGCGGATCGTGGCGATCCGAAAGGCGCACCGATCGTCCGGAAATTTCTCCCGCAACCGCTTAATGTGGACGTCTACCGTACGTTCGTCCCCCTCGTAATCGAATCCCCATATTTGCTCGATCAACTGCTCCCTGGAGAAGGTTTTGCCTGCATAGCTGGCCAACTTGAACAGCAGCTCGAACTCCTTCAGAGGAAGGGAAAGCGACTGATCGCCTACTTGCACCGTATAGGTTTGCTTATTCAACGTTACGGCTCCAACCGTCACGTTCTGCGAGATCGAGATCCGGTATCGCTTAAGCAGCGCTTTGATTCGCGCGACCAGCTCGACAGGCTCGAACGGCTTGACCATGTAATCGTCCGTTCCGAGCTGGAATCCTTTGACCTTCTGCATCGTCTCTCCTTTGGCGGTAAGCATCAGCAGCGGCATATCGTAATGCTCGCGCAGCTCCTTGCACAGCTCCCAGCCGTCCATGCGCGGCATCATTATGTCCAGAACGGCCAGATCGACCTTGACAGACTCAAGCAGCTCAAGCGCATGTATGCCGTCGTTTGCTTCTACTACCTCAAAGCCCTCCTGAACGAGGAACACTTCAACCAATTCGCGAATGTGCGGATCGTCGTCGACAATTAGTATTCGGGTCATCGTCATAGCTCCTTTCAGTCGGTTATCGTACCGGAATCGCATTATTTTTACATTATCCGCTTTATAAAGCCGGAAATCCATTCTTCTATTGTGCGCTGCGAATATGAACGGAATATGAACTCCGGGATAGGAAGCGCGCCCGCGTCCATGGTACAATGGGGCAATAGAAATCGGAGGGAAAGACATGACGAAGGATGTATGGATCGGCAACGACCGGCTGAGCGCTCAGCTCGCTTTTCTGGTGGAAATCGACAAGCTGAAATCGGTGCTTCGCAAAACCTACTTAATCGATAAGAGCCGCCTCGAAAATTCGGCCGAGCATAGCTGGCATGTGGCCCTGTGGTCGATGCTGATGCTGGAGCACGCCAACGATCCGTCGCTGGATTTGCATCGCGTCGTTCGCATGCTGCTGCTGCACGACCTCGTGGAAATCGATGCGGGCGATACGTTCGCTTACGACACCCAAGGCTATGAGGACAAGGAGGAGCGGGAAAATGCCGCGGCGGCCAGACTGTTCGGTCTGCTGCCGGACGATCAGCGCGAGGAATGGATAACTCTGTGGCGCGAATTCGAGGACGGCGAGACGGCCGAGGCGAAGTACGCTTCGGCGCTTGATCGCCTGCAGCCGATTATTCACAACCATTACACCGGCGGCGTGAGCTGGCGCAAAAACGGCATCGTACGCTCGCAGGTGTTGAAGCGGCTGGACCCGGTTAAGCAGGTATCGGAGACATTATGGGCGTTTACGAAGGAAATTTTGCAAAAGTCGATCGATCAGGGCATTCTCCTGGACGATCCCAAGGAAGGGGAGGGCTGACAATGCCGCGATTGCCGGGAACGAACGTGATGCTAAGAGAATATCGAAGAGACGATTTGCCTTGGATTCGGCAATGGGTGAACGATCCGGCTATCGTCCTCCATCTGTCCGATATTTTTCTGTATCCGCATGCGCAGGAAGCGACGGAAGCTTATCTGGAAGCGATGCTGGAGGGCAAGTCGGACGGAAGAGGGTTCGTCATCGCCGATCTCGCGACGGAAGCCTACATCGGACAGGTGAATTTGGATGCGATCGATTGGAAAAACCGCGTCGGCAAAATCGGCATCGTCATCGGGTCGACGGAGCATATGGGGCACGGCTTCGGCACGGAGGCGATGCGCCTGCTGGTCGACTTTGCGTTCCGCGAGCTGAATCTGAATCGTCTGGAGCTAGAGGTGTACGACTTTAACGAGCGGGCCATCCGCTGTTACGCAAGCTGCGGATTCGTGCAGGAGGGGCGCTTGCGCGAGCGTCAGTACAAGAACGGCCGCTACTTCGACGTCATTCAGATGGGGCTGCTGAAATCCGACTGGAAAAAAGGGAAGGACGCGCCGTGAGTCCGGAGCTTCGCCCGATTGCGCGTTCGGCGCTGCGGCTGAAAGTCGGCAAATGGTACTATGTAACGCGGCGCTATGGGGAATGGATGTTCGGAGGAGTCAAATTCGCCAAGAGGAGAACCGCGGATCCGTTACCGAGCATCGTCGCGAAGCATCGAACCCCGCTCCTGCGCAAGCTTGGCGATTCGGACATGCAGCTGCAGCGCAACAAGATTGTTAATCTGCAAGCGGCGCTGCCGCGGCTGGACGGGATTTTATTGCATCCTGGAGAAACGCTGAGCTACTGGCGGTTGCTCGGCAAGCCGACGCGGCGTAAGGGCTACGTAAACGGTATGGTGCTGTTCTGCGGCGAGGTGAGGAAAGGCCTGGCGGGCGGCTTGTGCCAGCTGTCCAATCTCATCTACTGGATGACGCTGCATACCGGGCTGACCGTGACCGAGAGGCATCGGCACAGCTATGACGTATTTCCCGATGCGCGGCGGACTCAGCCATTCGGGAGCGGCGCCACCTGCTCTTATAATTATTTGGATTTACGGATTAAGAATCGCACATCTTCGATCTATCAGCTGCGCTTGAGTATGGACGACGAATATTTGTACGGGGCATGGCATGCAGAGCAGCCCGAGCGTTACCGCTACGAGGTGCGGGAGCGGAATCATCGCATGACGCAAGAGCCCTGGGGCGGTTATGTTCGGCACAACGAGCTTTACCGCGATGTCTATACGGCGGACGGGGAATGGCTGCTAGCCGAAGAAATCGCCGAAAACCACGCGCTGATGATGTACTCGCCGCTGCTTCAAGAGCCTTCGGGCGAAGCGGGCGAAGTGGGAGAGAAACTGAGGGGCAGGCATACGATCCGGCTGGACGGACCGATGAAAAGCAGGAAAGTAGGAAAGACGGTGCCATTCGATTTCATTTTACAGCGGTTTTTCCCCAGCGGGTGCTGGGAGATCGAGCAGGGTCATTCGGGCTGGAACAATACGACTCGCTTTGTGCGCGCAGACGGGCGCAGGTGGGTGCTGAGAATATACGAAACGCATAAAGATGAAGATAAAGTCCGTTTTGAGCATCGGCTGCTGGAGAAACTTAATGAGGTTAATCTTTCGTTCCGCGTGCCGAGGCCTGCAGCCTGCAGCGATAGGAATACGATCGTTCGGCTGGAGGACGGGACGGAGCGGCTGGCTTGTCTATTCGCTTACCTCGAAGGAGAACGTCCGGCAGAGGGAAACGCGGCCGCTGCGCAAAGCTTGGGAGAAGCGACCGCAGAGCTTATTTACGCCCTGGGGAAGCTGAATTTGACGGAAGCGGCGGCTTACGCGCCCTATTACGAGATGGAGTCGTCGTATCCTTGGTGTACGCCGGACAAGGTGGCGAGGTTCTGCGAGGAAGCGCCAGTGGAGTTCGCGGAGGAGGCGAAAGCGCTGAGATTCATCGGCGAGGAGCTGAACGCTTTTCGCGCCTTTTTGCCGCGTTTTCGCACGCTTCCTCATCAACTGATCCACGGGGATATCAATTTCTCCAACTGCCTCACGGCGCCGGACAATACCGATCGAATCGGCTCGATCCTCGACTTCGAGTTCTGCACTCGGGATCTTCGGGCGATGGAGATCGCCGTTGTCGTATCCGGCTTCCTTGATGCGGACAATGGTCGGGAGATGATTCATGCGTTTCTTCGCGGCGCAGGCAGCCGGGTACGGCTGAGCCCTGAAGAAGCGGAAGCGATCCCCCACTTGATCCGGCTTCGGACGCTCGATGTATTTCTCCATTTTCTGAATCGGTATTTCGACGGAGTGGACGGCATTGCCGTGCTGAAAGAACAGACGACTTCGGCATCGAGCAACTTACGCAAGCTTAACGAAGAGAGCGAATGGCTGGCTACCGCAGTTGAAGCGCTATATTAGGCTGAATATTGAAAAAGGAAAAAAGAAGATACGCGCAGAATGTTATAGTGTGGAAGTTAATAACGTTAATAGAAGGGAGAGGCCGCTATGTTCCAGTACCGTGACGCCACAGACGCGGATTTCCCGGTGATTGCATCTTTTCCGCAAAACGAGGACGAGGCCTTCTACATGTATCCGAAATCGACTTATCCATTGACTGCGGAGCAGCTTCGCTTGGCCGCTGCAGATCGAAGCTCCTTGACTGTCATTACCGATTCCGAATCCGTGATCGGCTACGGCAACCTGTACGAGATAAACGTTGGAGAAGATTGCTGGATCGGCACTGTCATCGTTCCCCCTTCGAGCAGAGGCTCGGGAGCAGTCGAAGGGCAGGTAACCCTATGACGAGGATGCTGATGATTAGCGACATTCACGGTTGTCTGGAGCCGTTCGAACGATTGTTGGAGGAAGTTCGTTTCGTGCCGGGACGGGACCGACTCGTTCTGTTGGGCGATTATGTGGATAGAGGCCCGAAGAGCAAGGATGTCGTCGCGAAGGTAATGGAGCTGGTTGAGCAGTATGGGGCGATCGCTCTTAGGGGGAATCACGATCAGAGGCTGGTCGACCTGATTCGTACCAACGATCCGTACGTGCGTTCGAAGTTTATGGAGCACGGCGGCAAGATGACCATCAACAGCTATTGGGAGCGGGGCCGGGAGAAGATGAACGAGGATATTCTTCGCGAAGCGGTCGCTTATATCGAACATAATTACGGGCATCATATCGATTTTCTTGGCAAGCTTCCGCTCTACTATGAGGACGATCGGCATATTTGCGTGCATGCGGGGCTGAATCCCGCTTACCCGAATTGGAAGGACCAGCCGGCACGCGATTTTATGTATATCAAGAAAGACTTCTACCGTGCGAAAACGAAGGTTGACCGAACCGTCGTGTTCGGACATACGCGGGCTGCGGAAATACACGGAGTCTCCGAGGTGTGGTTCCACGAAGGCAAGATCGCGATCGACGGGGGCTGCGCTTACGGAGCGCAGCTCAACTGCCTCATCTACGAGGAAGGCGCGTACACTACGCACGCGACAAAAAATAGTCCGTCATCTCTTTAATCATATATTGTCGGCCAATGGGACCCCAAGGGTCCCATTGTTTGCTGTTCGGGTAATAGACGCGCTGTTCCCGCGCCGCCTGCAGCTCCTTCCATAACGGCTGCGAGGCGAAAGCAGCCACCGTCTCCGGATCGCTCCAGATAATAAGCAGCCGTTCCGGGTTCATCGCCGCCAATTCCTCCAGCGAACAACTCTTATAGGAACGATAGTCAAGCCCGGCGTCGGGCTGAAAATGCAAATCTCGGTAAAACAGATCCGTGAACGCATGCCCGGTTCGACCGTAGACGCGGCAATCCCCAGGCAGCAGACGGACAATCGTCCAAGTGCCCTGCCGCGAGAAGGTAGACAGCGCGCGTGCTCCGGCGCGCTCGGCTTTTTTGACCTGTCGTTCAATTCGCTGCAGTTCCCGTTCTTTATTTAATTGCTGCGCGATATCCCGTAAATAGCTTTCCCAGCTATCCCGCTCCTTCAGACGCACCAGGTTGGCGGCGCTTTGCCATTGCGCGTCGTTCTCGTTGCGAATGAAATCGGCTTTTAAAATCAAGTCGGGGGAGAGGCCGGTGACCTCTTCGGCGGCAATCGTTCGCTCGGCGTTAATCGGCATTGTCAGCGACAGTTGTTTATCCAAGTAGACGGGAAAGCCGGAAGCGGTGCCGTAGAAGTTCGGAAAGCCGGGAGCGGCAATCGGACGAATGCCGAGAGCGAGCATCTGATCCTGCAAATTCAAGCCGCTGACAATCGCAACGCGCTGCTGGTTGCGTTTGATATAGATCGTTGGGGATACGCCCTCCTGTTTTTTGAACACCCTGCTGAAATAGAGCTCGTCCTGAAAGCCGACAATGCCGGCGATTTGCTTAAAGTTCATATCCGGCTCAAGCATCAGCGACTTGGCGCGATCAATTCTTAGCTGCGTCAAGAACGCGCCGGGAGTTTTGCCGGCAAGCTGCTTAAAGCCGCGGCTGAACGAGCTGGGCGTCAGTCCGCTCATTCCGGCTAGCGACGCGATGGGCAGCGGCTTCATATAATTCGTTCTCATATACGCCATCGTCTTGCGAAGCATTCCCTGATCCTCGGACGGGGAAGAGGGAAGCGATTCGGCTTCGCGGAGCAGCATCGTCAGCTCCGCCATCAGAACCTGCAAACGCGATTCGTGCCCGGGAGCGAGCTTGCCGTTCTCCAGCAATTTGCCGACCTGAGCGGCCAACGGAGGCGGGAGCCGGTCCGTAATCGGTGAGTCGTCCGCCTCTTGCCAGCGGGCATGCAGGCCGGAGTAGTCTCCCGCGATTCTCATCGTGCGGTATTGCAGCAGGGTCAGTCGCAAAGGCAGTTCGTCGTCGTTGCTCCAGTCGAAAGCGACGGAGCCTCCGAACGATAAGCAAGCGCCGGGCTCAAGCCGGAACTCCGCGCCATCTGCGGTGCGCAGATTTCCGGCTCCGTTATGGATGTAGAGGATGGAGCTATGCCCGAGCTTAACCGTTCTTCGTCTGGCGCGTAGGGCAAGCTCATGCGTTTTCAAGGAGAGCGGATAAGCCTGAACGAAATCGACGATACGCTTCATGAGAGGGACTCCTTTCATAGCGACGAATGAGAGAGAACGAAAAATAAGCAGAACGGTAGATCAACAAGTGCTTGCACACTTGAGAATCGTTATCATTTACATTCTACCAAGACGAGCGATGGCAATCAATCGTTACCCTCCAAGCTTCGGAAATTTTGTCCATGTTAAAATGACAAATTCGTGTATACAAATACAGACGCTCACTCTATAAAATGATATTGAAAATCATTATCAATCGGAGACGGAGGTTAGCGTTTGGCACGAAAGTATCGACTGTTATGCGCGGTTGTTCTTGCGATCGCCTTCGCAGGATTGGCTGTCGGGTGCGCATCGTCCGGCGGCAGCGCGAAGGAAAACGGTGAGACCGCGATTCCGACATCCGAGTCCTCTTCCGGGGGCGGAGATTTATACGAGGCGATAACGCCGCTGCCAGCAGCGGACGCAGCAGATGGCTTGGCGAAGATGAACGACCTCGTCAAGACGTACAAGCAAGCGATCGAGTCGGACGATACGGCCGCCGCCCAGCAAGCGGCGCAGGATCTTGCCGGCACTTGGAAGGCGTTCGAAGAGGAGGCGGCGAAGCTGGACGGCCAACGCGCCGTTGCGGTTCGCGAGAATCTGGTCTTATTGCTGGAGCAATCCAGCGACGCGAAGAACCGGGATCAACTCGTCGATATTTCGTACAGCCTCTACCAGACGATCCGCGATCTTAAAGAAAAAGCGGAAGGCAGTCTCTTGAACGAAGACACGGCCACCGAAGCCGAAGATTCGGAAATCTACCCGTAGGAAAGGTGAGTTTGCATTATGATTCGCATGAACAAACGTTTGTTGGGCTTTGCTTTGTCGCTGGCCCTGATTATTGGTCTTCTTCCGTTTACGGCTGCCTCGGCTGCGCCGGTGCAGAGCGTTACGCTTAACCTGGACGGCAAGAAAGTTTCCTTCTCTGGAGCTCAGCCGCAACTGATCGGCGGCAAAATCTATGTTCCTTACGCTACGCTCGCTTCGCAACTGAAAGCGACAGTGAAGACGGAAGCGAAGAAGACGACGATTACCCTGAACGGCAAATCGCTCGCCTTCACTACGGGCACAGTCAATGCGACGATTAACGGCAAAGCCGTTAAACTGGAAGGCGCACCGGTCTCGAAGGACAAAGCCGTGCTCGTTCCGGCTCGCGCAATCGGCGATGCATTCGGCATCTGGGTGTCGTGGAACGGCTCGACTAAGACGGTAAGCCTGAACCGGACGAAAACGGTTAAGCACGCTCTTGGCGAAACGAAGCTAAACGGCGTTCCGCAGCGCGTCGTCATTTTGTTCAACGGTATGGTCGATACGAGCGTTCTGCTGGGCGTGAAGCCGGTAGGCGCGGTCGAATCGTACTTGCAGCAGCCTTTTTACGAATACTTGCGCCCTAGCCTGATTGGGGTCAAAGACCTTGGCGACGAGACGCAGCCGAACCTTGAAGGCATCGCCGCCCTGAAGCCGGATCTCATCATCGCTTCGAAAATGAGACACGAGAAAATCAACGATCAACTGAACAAAATCGCGCCTACCGTACATACAGAAGACGTATTTAGCTGGCAGACGAACCTTAAGTTTGCGGCGGATATACTGAACAAGCAGCCGCAGGCCGACGCTTACTTGGCCAACTGGAACAAACGCGTAGCCGAATTCAAGAAGAAAATGGGCGCCAAATTGTCCCAGACCGAAGTGTCGGTTATCCGCACGAACCCGAACGGCACAGCCCGCTTCTACGTAGAAGGCTTTGCACCGAACATCCTGCTGGACCTCGGCTTCAAATTCCCGAAAACCCAGACGGATTTGACGCAAGACATTATGAACCTGGCAACGAAGGAGCAAACTCCGCTGCTGGACGCCGATTACATTTTCGACTTCACCGTGGACTGGGATGGAGACGGAGCCGTCTACAAGCTGCAGAAGGAATGGATCGATAACCCGCTCTGGAAAAACTTGAAGGCGGTCAAAAACAAAAAGTATTACAAAGTGAACGCCGTCAACTGGAACTTGTCCGGCGGACCGCTCGCAGCGCAAAAAATGCTGGACGATCTGTACTTCTACTTCAATCTGGAATAAAGCTTGATCCACCCTATGGATCGCCGGGGAACGAGACGCGAATGCGCTCGTTCTTCGGCGTCTTGCCCTCTATCGACGAACAGGAGCTTAAGCAATGACAGAACAAGGATTGTCGAGATTTTCGTACAAGCTGGCAGGGCTGCTCGCGGGAGCGGTCCTGCTTGCATTCGGTTTTGTCGCCAATATCCGCTGGGGATTTACGAGTGTGAGCTGGAGCGATACGATCGCCGCGCTGTTTCATTACGACGAAACTTCTATGAATCAGGTGATCGTGAAGCTAACAAGATTGCCGAGAGCGCTGATCGCCGCCGCGGTCGGAGCGAGCTTGGCGGTGGCGGGCGTCATTATGCAGGCAATTACGCGCAACCCGCTGGCCTCGCCTTCGATTCTAGGCATTAACTCGGGCGCGGCCCTCGGAGTTGTCCTTGGCGTGACGGCGCTGGCGATTCAGAGCCAGAGCACGCTCGTCTGGTTTGCATTCGGCGGGGCGGCCATCGCGGCTGCTACCGTGTACGCGCTGAGCGCGCTCGGCTACGAAGGCATGACGCCGATGCGGATCGTGCTTGCGGGCGCGGCGATGTCCGCGCTGTTCATGTCGGCCACGCAGGGCTTGCTCGTCCGCAATCAGAGCTCGCTGCAGGACGTGCTGTTCTGGCTGGCCGGATCGATCGCGGGCAGGCCGCTGGAGCTGCTTGTCACCGTCATTCCTTATATGGCGGTTAGCTGGCTCGGGGCGTGGCTGCTGTCCCGCCATCTGAACGTGCTTGCCGCCGGGGAAGAGACGGCGGTCGGCGTCGGCATGCGAACGTCGCTGGTCAAGTTTGCCGGCGGTCTGTGCATCGTACTGCTGGCCGGCAGTTCCGTTGCCGTGGCAGGGCCGATCGGCTTCATCGGCATCGTCATTCCGCATGTGGCGCGCTACTTGGCCGGCCTTGATCATCGCTGGCTCATTCCGTATTCCGCCGTGCTTGGCGCGACGCTGCTGCTGTTAGCAGACCTCGCGGCGAGATTCGTCATTCCGCCACAAGAGCTGCCCGTAGGCGTGATGACGGCGGCGGTCGGCACGCCGTTCTTCATTTATATCGCGCGCAGAGGGAAGGTGAAGGCATGATCCGCTCCGCCGGATGGTTTGCGGCGCTTAGCGGCGCTTTGATCGCCTTCTCCGTTATTTATATCGCTTTTGGAGATATGTCGATTCCCGTGGAACGGGTCGTACAGGCATTGTTTGGCGAAGGTTTGGCCGAAGAGACGCTTGTCGTACGCGAGCTGCGTGCGCCGCGCCTCGTCGTTGCCTTGCTGACCGGCGCTTCCTTGGCGGTAGCCGGCGCAATTCTGCAAGGCGTCTTCCGCAATCCGCTGGCAGCGCCCGATCTGGTCGGCATTACCGGAGGAGCGGCCGCAGCAGCCGCGTCGTTCCTGACGTTCCGATCCGCCGCGGTAAGCATCGGGTGGCTGCCGGCAGCGGCGATGTGCGGGGCGGGTTTCGTCTCCATGCTCATCTATCTGTTCGCATGGAAGAAGGGCGTTGCCCCAAGCCGGCTTATTCTCGTCGGCATCGGAATCGGCGCATTGACCGGCGCCTACACGAACGCTCTGCTCGTGTTCGGCAACGAATATACTGCCGCCGACGCTTACCTGTGGCTGACCGGCACGATCTACGCCAGCTCGTGGAAGCATGTGCTCATGCTTGCGCCATGGACGGTCGTGTTTCTGCTGCTGGCGGTCTACCAAGGGAGAAACATGAACGTGCTGGCGCTGACCGACGATTCGGCCATTAGCGTAGGCAACAACGTTGGCCGCAGCCGGTTTACGCTGATCGCGATCAGCGTCGGGCTGGCCGGATCGGCCGTCGCGATCGGCGGCGTCATCGGCTTCGTCGGGCTGATCGGTCCGCATATCGCGCGCCGTCTCGTCGGCCCGGGAGCGCGCAAGCTGATTCCGATGGCGGCGATTTGCGGCAGCTTGATCGTCGTTGCCGCAGATTTTGTCGCTCGCACCGCTTTCCTGCCTTACGATCTTCCCGTGGGTGTGTTTACGGCCGGGGTCGGCGCTCCGTTTTTCATCTATTTGCTGTATCGCAGTCGTAAGCGTTGATCTGTCGGCACCCTCGTGATACGATGGGCATCTAAGCGCAAGTCGATTATATTCGAAGAAAAGGGAGGGTGGACGTTGGAAAATACGAGGTTTGAACTAACGACCGTGACTCCGCTGCTGCGCATTTTCGACGTAGCGAAGGCAAAGGAGTTTTACGTCGATTTCTTGGGATTTGCACTGGATTGGGAGCACCGCTATGAGCCCGATATGCCTTTGTACGCGCAAGTGTCGCTGGGGCGCTGTGCGTTGCATTTGACGGAGCATCATGGCGACTGTACGCCGGGTTCGGCGATACGCATCGAAGCGTCGAACTTGACGGAATACCATGAAATATTGACCGCCAAAAAGTACGGTTACGCCAGACCCGGTCTGGAACAGGCTTTCGGCTGTCTGGAGGTTCGAATCGCCGATCCGTTCGGCAACCGTCTTACCTTCTTCGAGAGATTGGACGGTCTGTCTCCTGAAACTTGACGGTAATCAGCCGATCGTTCGCCGTATAAAATTGAACGGAGACGATAACGCCGAATTCCCGGCTGCCGTCTTTAAGCCATAGCTTGAATCTTTCCTCGGCCGTGCCTGGGGCGGCGGGGAATCTGCCGAGGTGAAGGTAATCGACGATGGGAACGCCGTACTTGGCTTTGGCCGCCTCCATCGCGACAATTCCCCACTTGGCGTATTCCGGCTGGGCTGTCTGCCCGTAAGCAGCCGAAGGATGAAGCGCGATCGGGGGGAGCAGGCAAAGCGCGAGCAATAGGAAGGCTTGACGGAAAGAACGGTTCATGCAGTCACCTGTTTTCCTTGGAATATCTCCCGGAAAGGAGAGAGGGCTTGGAGACGTTCGGAAGAGGCTGTCTTTATTTAATCGGCTTTGTCGTACTGGTCTTGATCTTGTCTGCGGTTGTGGGAAGCACGATCAACATCCCGTGGATTATTCTTATTCCGGTCATCATTTTGGCTTTCTGGATCGCAAGCAAGAAGAGCAGGAAGTAGGGCGGGGGCGCCTTGCTTCCTGCTCTTTATCTTATTGGGGATGGATCATGTGCTCGGGACGGACGATCTCGTCGAATTGTTCCTCCGTCAGCAAGCCGCTTCGCAAGGCGGCTTCCTTCAATGTCAATCCCTGCGCATGCGCCGTCTTGGCGATCGACGCCGCATTCTCGTAGCCGATATGCGGATTCAGCGCCGTTACGAGCATGAGCGACCGTTCGAGATGGCCCTGAATGACGGGGATATTGGCCTCAAGGCCGACAGCGCAGTTGTCGTTCCACGAATGGATCGCATCCGCCAGCAAACGGGCCGATTGCAGGAAGTTGAGGATAATAACCGGCTTAAACACGTTCAGCTCGAAGTTGCCTTGGCTGGCCGCAAACCCGATCGTGACATCGTTGCCCATCACCTGGGCGACGACCATCGTCATCGCTTCCGATTGGGTCGGGTTCACCTTGCCCGGCATAATCGAGCTTCCCGGTTCGTTGGCGGGAATCGTAATCTCGCCGATGCCGCTGCGCGGGCCGCTCGCCAGCCAGCGCACGTCGTTGGCGATCTTCATCAGATCGGCGGCCAGCGCTTTGAACGCGCCGTGGACATGAACAAGCTCGTCATGGCTTGTCAGCGCGTGGAACTTATTGACGGCCGAGCGGAACGACTTGCCGCTTAGTTCGCTTAGCTTCTCCGCGACTTTGTCCCCGAACTGCGGGTGGGCGTTAATGCCCGTTCCGACGGCGGTTCCGCCGATCGCCAGCTCGCGCAAATATTCGGCGCTGTCGCGGATCATCCTGGCGGACTTGTCCAGCATCGCGACCCAGCCGCTAATCTCTTGACCTAGCGTAAGCGGAGTAGCGTCCTGTAAATGCGTTCGGCCGATTTTGATCACGTCCGCAAACTGCTCGCTCTTCGCTTGAAGCGTCGCTTTCAGCTTGTCGATCGCAGGCAGAACAAGATCTTCCACGGCGACTAGCGCAGCGATATGCATCGCGGTCGGGAACGTGTCGTTCGAGCTTTGCGACTTGTTGACATCGTCGTTCGGATGGACGCGCTGCTCGGCGCCCCGCTCGGTCATCAGCGTATTGGCTCGATTGGCGATCACTTCGTTAACGTTCATATTCGACTGCGTGCCGCTGCCCGTCTGCCATACCGCGAGCGGGAAGTGTTCGTCCCAGTCGCCTCGGACGATCTCGTCGGCGGCATCCACGATCGCTTGCGTTTTATCGGCCGGGAGCTTGCCAAGCTCCGCATTGACGAGTGCCGCGCTTTTCTTGAGCAGGGCGAACACGCGAATGAGCTCTAGCGGCATTTTCTCCGTGCCGATCTTAAAGTTGCCCAAGCTTCGCTGCGTCTGCGCTCCCCACAGCTTCTCCACAGGTACCTGGACCTCTCCAAGCGAATCTTTTTCAATCCGGTAATCCATCTGAAAACACCTCAACTTCCTTATAAATTAGTCAGAAACTGCTAGGGCGTGTATGCATACTCCGAGGAAAACAGATATGGCCGAATTTTCGTTCCATGCAAGGAGCTTTTGTGAAGGCGTACCGGGGGTACGTCAAGCAAAAGTGACAAAGCAGGGGATGAAAGATGCCCCCAAGCGGGTTTGCATACACGCCCTAGGGCCACGATTGTAGCATCTAACTTATGGAAGAAAATTAATCATGGCCGTCGAAATGAAAATGAAAATGAAACTCAACTACACCAGTTTACCATATTTTTTGACAGGTTACAGTGTACGGATGTAAATGTGATGTAAAAAGGAGGAAAACGTCGCAGAGAATAAAGGATTCTTATTTTGCAAAATCTCTATTCAGAAGAGGGGAAATAAAAACTATGTGAAAAATGTTATTTTTTATAAAATCGTTTTACTATAATATGAAAACAAACTGAGTAAACACGATCTTTTCATTATTTTGTTATCAGCCAACCTAGGACCACGAACAATTTATTTATTCTAAAGAAGGTGATCAAAATACCGCCAAATTATGATTTTCATAATTGTTTATCTCCACGCGAATTTGAAGAATTGGTCCAAGATATTTTGGAGATTAGAGAAAACCTACATTTTGAAATATCTGGACGGGGCAGAGATGGGGGAATCGATCTTCGATATTGCGAAGACACGACAAAAATTGTTGTTCAGGTAAAATGCTATCAGAACAATTACAGGCAGTTGTTTAACGTCTTAAAGAATCAAGAAAAACAGAAAGCGACGGCTTCACGTCCAACAAGATATATTCTCGTTACGTCCATAAAATTAGAATTGTCTCAGCGTGATGAGATATTGAATTTATTCGATGGGTTAATTAAGGATCGTACTGACATTATGGACAGAGATGATTTGAATCGGTTACTCGCGCAAGAGCAGTATCAGAATGTAGAACGCACCCACTATAAACTTTGGCTCAGCAGCACTAATGTTTTAACTGGACTAGTTGATGAAATTGTTCACCGAGATATCTTGACTGAATCAAGTTATGAGTTAGAGGAAATAAAGAGTTCAGTTAAAGTATTCGTTCAAAATCCTAGTTTTGTACGAGCTATCGATATATTAGATAAATTCAGATACGTGTTGATTTCGGGGGAACCTGGCATTGGAAAAACAACTTTAGGCCGCAGTTTAGTTGCTTATTTTTTACAACGCAAAGGGTACCAAGATTTCATTTATGCCAATACTGTTGGTATTGCACGTAAAATGTATAAAGAGAATGAGAAGCAGATTTTCTTTTTCGATGACTTTTGGGGAGATACGTTCAAAGATGAAAAGTTCCCTCATAACGAAGAAAAACACTTGTTGAGGTTTATTAAGCAAGTTTCTGAGTCCTCAAATAAGATTTTAATTTTGGCTAGTCGTGAATATGTATTACAGCAAGGGATGGCTGAATATCAAAATGAGCAACTCAGCAAAACACTGAATATTGGCAAGTGCTTTCTTCAACTGGAAGATTACTCTGAGTTGATTAGGACAAAAATTTTGTTCAATCATCTTTATTTCTCTCGTCTTGAATGGAACTATGTGCGAATTATAGCTGAGAGATATGAAGAAATCATTAACCATCCTAATTATAATCCCAGGATTATTGAGACTTTTCTGGATCAAGGTTCAGTTTTGTTCGAAGAAAGTGCTCCTGTAGAGTTTTTTAAGGAATTTCTGAATTATTTAAATGAACCACTGGACTTCTGGAAAAATATTTTTATGAAGCAGACTTTCGGTGCAAAGATAGCTGCTCTTATATTATTTTTGTCCTCTCAACCTATGAGATTGATGGACTTAAAGTCATCTTATTATTCTTGCATAGAGGCTGGAGGGCAAATTAACATACTAGATCAAGGATTGGAATTTGATAGCATAGTTACACAATTAGAAAAAACAATGATTAAGACCTATTATCAGAGAACATCGTCAACAATTCTAGTGAAGTTCCAGAACCCCTCTATTAAGGATTTTTTATATCAGCATTTGGCGAATAATATACTATACTATGGCAAGATGTTCATTCAAGGTTGTCCGTTTATTAATCAGCTCTTTTTTATGTTTAACGCTACCAGTTCAACTCGTAGTATCTATGACATTTCAGATGACGATATTTTTTATCAAAAGATGATACATTTACCGGAGAACCTGGTCATTATACTTCGAGATAGAATAATCTCTGATTTTGATATTTTAAAATATTCATATCCTGAGAGGGATGTTTTCGAGCGCATGCCATGTATTGATGAGGCGCCGGAAGATTGTATTGTAAAAAAGTTAGAAGATGTTATCTTTCATTTTGGGGTTAATGAAAATCCCAAAATGGATGAGTTTATTAAAGATAAAATTCAGTATCTAGTTTCATTAATTCATGAAAAGGATTACCCATTATCTTATGATGATATGGTCGCATTTCCAGGGTTAATTCAAGAAGTGATTCCATTAAAGATTAAGCTTGACCGGAATAAGCTGATTAATGACTTCTATGAGCGTTCAAGATTTGCCGAGCATGTGCTTGCTTGTCATCAATTTAGAGATATTTTTCCGGAAGAATTTTCTGAGTTTTATAAAATTAACTATAAGACGATAAAACGAAAAATTAAATATATACTGCTTGATGATATTGATTTTTTCGCTTCGAATGGAGAATATGACCGAATTGACTGGTTAATTGACATAGTGTACCCGGAGATATTGGAAAGATTTAAGCTCCGCGATAGCAAAACGTTTCGAAAAGAACTAAAAATTAATGCAGGTTATTTAGATGAGGAGGATCAAACGAGCCGATTAAATGCGGTTGAAAGTAATGAAAGAAAAAGCAGAGCTAAAGAAGAACAGCAAAAAAAACAAGAAGAAATGATCAATATAGAAAAAGACTCTTTGTTAGGGAAATCAGAGGAAATACTTGATCAAGATATTGTGGATTTTATTGAAAATAACGCTCAATCTGCATCAGAAGCTAGAGCCTTAGTTTTGCTTTTTGAAAGCGAAACACCTTGGTTCATTCAGCCTTTTTATAGTAATTGGAATAGAGTATCTGTATTGATGGCTTACTATCGTGAAAAGAAAAAATTTCCATCGACAAGTGCCTTGTTCTACGAAGAGTTTGCATCATATTTATGTACTCAAATCAATCAATTGAATTCTGTTACTGAGATTGAATCAATGATCGACATGTTTTCTGAATTTGCTTTTGAAATGATGAAAAAGGGACAGATTATTTTTTCCGAACGGACCCTTGCAAATTATCCGGTTTTTAAAAATAAACTAGAATCGGGAGCAATTGATTTGCCCACAATACTTGCTTTTCCTTTTATCGTTCAGAGAGGGAAATGGTACGAGTTTCAAACTCTTTTATTTCAGTCGTATTTGTCGTTAAAAAGTTTTCTTTCTTCCAGGGATAAGAAAAAAACCATTCCTTATAAGGAGTTCTTAAACCTGCGCGATGCTTTTATAGATAGTGAGCACGACATTTGGGTAATGTGTTCTGAGCTGGATCTTCAGTATTTTAATCAACAATATTTGCTTCCGATTTTGAATAACTATTTAACATCCGTAGATGCGACAAGTTCCAGAACATTATGTACTTCCACTCTCAGTTTTTTTGATCTCAAATTGAACTTCAAAATTCCTCAGGATACGTTTCTTCCAGACTATCCGGGATCATGTTGTAATGGATTAGAGGCTTCTGCATTTGAGTTTGTTGATCTTGATTTGTTAAGTATTGAACTTTATCTAAGTAGTTCTGAAATGGAAAATACTGAAGAAAACCATTCAAATCTGTTACGTTTCAGCCAGTTTGTAATTGAAAATGGATCGAAGTCGGATGAAGATGAATACGAACTTGATTTTAAAGCATACGGGGCCGATCCAAAGTTATTGGATATTCTTGAGGCTCTAGGAGTGTGTGATTTTGTAGAGAATATTCATAGGCAAGTATTATTGAAAATAGAAACGGCAGTAAATTCCAACTTCTGTTCCCGCCTTGATTCGTATATAACGGATCCAAAAACTCGTAGGTTCGTCTCGAATGATTAATTAGGAGGAAATATGAGATTCCCTGACAGCACAGGATTGTTGCTTACCATTATCGATGGCTCAATAAGAGAAGAAAAAATGATGGTCCATTGCATTGATAATTACCACTATCCTTTTCAGGATTTTGTAGAGAAAGCTCGTTCAAGTCATTTCATTCCTGTTGATACTGAGGACTGTGAGCAAGTTCCAAGAATGTACGTTATTGCTGGGCACAAAGATAAGCTTAGTGATGTAGAGCAAACTTGGAGAACAAAAATTCAAGATGCGTTCGAGCAATATTTGGTGAGTGAACGGATTCTCAGAAAAATAGCAAAAAAGGTAAACGAAGCAGATCGCTACTGTTTAGAATCAATGTCCTGGCTCTATTTGTCAGAGTTGATGACACCTGATGCTATCAATTATCCTCAGATGACTAAAGTGAGCCACAAAGAACAAGAGGAACTAGAGGTTTTGGTGTTCTACTGGTCATCCAAACCAAATGAAACCTTGAAAGCTGAAGTGCAACAATCGCTCACTTTTTGGTTAGACAATGAACGGCTAATACTGAAGGGCTATCAATGTTTAACTCGGTCCTTTATTTTACGCAACATGGTTGGTCGCAAAGTATTAGCGACTTTCCCTGACCAGTATGGTAGCTGGGGGGCGCTGTTAGAGGGAGGATTGTTTTTACCTCTATCAGATAATTTTGAGGATGATTTAAGCAAACTGAAAAGCGAGCATGTTGGTCAATGGACTGCAGGGGAAGTGGAAGAAATATTACTTAACCCTATCTACGCTTTTGGCTATTATTTCAACAACATAGATTTAATTTCAGAGTGGATCTATGTGTTTCTTTATGTGTTGGCTACTACGGATGATAACGATTTAGCAACAATTGATCTCGGCCATCTATATCGCCGTTACTGTAAATACTTAGGGAAATACGTTTCTCCTTTTATTTTGATCAAACCAAGAATCATAGAAGTAAATCTATTTGTTTCAGTATTAAAAAGGAAGTTAAACGAAATAAGGGAATATCTAAAAGGAGAAGAAGAACCGGGAGTTTCCAAAAACATTTTACTGATGATGCGAAATCGGCATGCCTTTTTGCCAACAGTTAATAAGTTTATTCGTGAAAATTCCGGTCTTTCAATCAGAAATAAAACGTGTTCAGTAATTTTCGATCACTTTTATTGGGAAACTTCTCTTCGTCAATTGAAGGAAGTGTCTCAAGCCTTTGAAAAGGGAAAGAAATTAGAGCAACTGGTTCAATATTTTTTCGAAATGATTCCAGGCTTAAAAGTTGTTGACGCTAGATCGAAAAGAGGTAGAGCTGAAGTAGATCTTTACTGCTGTAACATTTCTTATGATTCTTGGCTTTGGAGACTCGGTGCGTCAATAATCGTCGAATGCAAAAATAGAAGAAATAAAGTTCAGGTGTCTGATATTCGAAACCTGGCTCCAACAATGGAAGCTAAAGGAATTCATGGAGCGGTGATTATTAGCACGGCTGGTTTTACTTCCGTTGCTATAGAAGAAATTAGACATCAACTAGCAGGTGGTAAGTTAATTGTTCCTATTTCCCTCAGTGAACTAGAAAGAATAGGAGCCAAGGACGGGGCATACCACCTTTTAAAAACAAAGTTAGAGGAATTCGATCGAATGTTGGATAGAGACGATAAACAGTTTTATTTTTAAGCAACTAGCAGAATAAATACAGTTAATTTCAATGTTTTTACAGAACTTTCTTTCAGAAAAGCGTATAAAACGGGAACAGCGGTGGTCTGGCCGCTGTTCCCGTTTTAGCCTTCTTCCCGGCGACGGTCGATCGCTTCGGCCATCGTCTTGTCGGTGAGATGAGCGTAAATCTGCGTCGTCTCTGGCGAGGCGTGACCAAGCTGCTCCTGCGTTTTGTACAAGTCGTTGCTTAAGTAATAATCGGTGGCGAAGGAGTGGCGCAGCTTGTGCACAGACAAATACGGCTTGCCGAAACGTTTGGCGTATTTGAGCACCATCGCCTGAATGGCCCGCTTGGTCATGCGCGAGCCTTCCTTTTTGCCGTTGGCGATCGCAAGGAACATCGCTTTCTCGCGCTTGGGCGCTTTGTATCTCGTATCCCGCTGGGCCAAGTACTGCTCGAGATCGGGAATGGTGTCTTGGCGAAAATAGACGGGCGTCTTGAATGTATCGTCGTTTTTACCTTTGCGATAGACGTAAATGAGACGCTTCTTAATATCGACGTCATCGAGGTTCAGGTTGACGAGTTCGGATACGCGCAAGCCGGAATTAAGGATGAGGCTGACGATGCAGCAATCGCGAATCCGGTTAAGCTCATGCGCGTAAATCGCCTGCTTGTTGGTAGCGACATCATGGCCGTAATCTTCTTTAATGTAGCTAATGAATTCGATGATTTCCTGCTCCTGCAGCAGTTTGCCTTCCAGCTTGGCGGCGGTATCCTTCGGCTTGTGCGTGCGTTTAACCGATACCTTGGCCATGACGTTGCGCTTCAGCAGCGGGTAGAAGTTATCGTCTTCGGCGATTTGGCTTAAATAATGGAATAGCGATCGGAGCGAAGACAGCTTGCGCGAGATCGTCGTTTTCGTATTGGCGTGATCCCGCTTTGTCGCCAGATGCATGCGAAAATGATCGACGCTGTCCATATGTAGACGTTCCAGGTCCTCCAGCGGCACCTCCGACATTTTCGGGGCCGAGGTCAGCCCTTCCGCCATGAGCCACGAGAGAAAAACCTCGTAATCTCTGACGTATTCGAGCAGGGAGGACGGAGAGAGATCAGGCAGCTTGTAGTTGATGAATTTATCGACGTACCAGGGCATGGCCGGAATACGCCGATCAAGCTCTTCGCGGTCTTTGCGTTTTTGCAGATTCATGCGCTCACCTCGTTAGGAATAACTCCACTGTAATCTGACAAGGCGCTGAATTCAAGAGCCGCGGGGCTTAAGTTACCAGAACTGTCATTTCGCATGCGTGGCGGATTTTGTTACAATGGAGTTGAATTCGACGCCGATTTCGAGGGGGAGACCGTATGCACGGACCGGTGTATATTGCGGTTTGGATCGTATTCGTCGTATTGCCGATCATGGCCGGGGTCAGGAGAAAATGGTGGCCGCTGGGCATCTATGCGATCGGGTTCATCATTATGCTGCAAGCGCAGCTGCGAGACACGGGAGATTGGGACGATCTGGGCGACTTTGCGACCATGCTTGTATTCGTAATCCCGCTTTATTTGATTGGCTCGATCGTGTGGATCATTCAGGCCATCGTCGAGCGTCATCGTCGGAAAAAAAAGGGGTAAATGTGTTGTCACGGGAAATTTTCGGATTTTAATCAATTAAGAATATAAATTCCATTTTGATGATGTGATTGTCAAACTTCGTTATAAGGGAACATAACAAAAATTATGTAAACTAGAGGATACAAAATGATTAATGCCATTAATGTAAATGCAAAGTTAGAAAGCCAAGCCGAAACGTTCATCCGATCTTACTACGCAGAAACGAAGGGAATCGCTCTAGAGTGCGAGTCGCGGCTAAGCGAGGTTGCGCGGGAAATTCGCGAGACGGGCACGTATACGCATACGAAGCAGGAGTTGACGTTCGGGGCGAAAATCGCTTGGCGCAACAACGCCAAATGTATCGGGCGACTGTTTTGGGACTCTCTTGAGGTGTTCGACGAAAGAGGAGCGGAGAATGAGGAGGACATCGTAGCGGCGTTACTGCGGCATATCGCATATGCGACGAATGAAGGACGTATTCGCCCGACGCTGACCGCATTCGCTCCTTCGACAGCGGACGGTCGGACCATTCGCATCTGGAATCACCAGCTCGTTCGTTACGCAGGATACCGGACGTCGACGGGGATCGTCGGCGATCCCGCTTCCGTGGAACTGACGGAGGCCATTCAGCGTCTAGGCTGGACCGGGCAGGGAACGAAATACGACGTGCTGCCGCTCGTGATCCAGATCGGCGACCGCGAGCCGAAATGGTTTCCGCTTCCAGAAGGCGCCGTTAAGGAGGTTCCGTTCGAGCACCCGAGCATCGCCGGGTTTGCGGAGCTTGGGCTGAAGTGGTATGCAGTGCCGATTTTGTCGGATATGGCGCTCGATATAGGCGGTGTGCGTTATACGGCGGCTCCGTTTAACGGGTGGTATATGGGAACGGAGATCGGGGCGCGTAATCTGGCAGATACGGAACGCTACGACGAGCTGCCGGCAATCGCCGATCTGCTCGGCCTCGACCGTTCTACGAATACGTCGCTGTGGAAGGATCGGGCGCTGGTTGAACTGAATGTAGCGGTTATCCATTCCTTTAAGGCGAACGGCGTAAGTATCGTCGACCATCATACGGCGGCGGAGCAGTTTATGCGGTTTATGAAGCGCGAACAGGAGCAAGGTCGGGAAGTGAACGCGCGTTGGTCATGGCTTATTCCGCCGATGTCGCCTGCAGCAACTCCCGTATGGCATCAAAGCGAGCTCCGTGAATGGGAGATCGACCCGGACTATGCCGCGCAGGAACGGCCTTACTAGCAGAGCGATTCGAACAAGTTGTCGGAGGAAAGAGGCCGGCTGCGTTCTACGCTTGGGCTAAATGATGATCTATAAGGATACTAATAATTGAAAATCCTAATTTTAAACCAAAATCTATATATTCGGCTATCATTTACCACGAACAAGACTGAAATTCCATCCAAGCACTACAGGGCAACCGATAAGGCCGCCACGCGGTCTTATTGGTCCGAATCGGGCTGGGGAGTGAGCGATAAGGCCGCCACGCGGTCTTATTGGTCCGAACGGGACTGAGAGTGGGCGGATAAGGCCGCCACGCGGTCTTATTGGCCCGAACGAGGCTGGGATATGAGCGATAAGGCCGCCACGCGGTCTTATTGGCCCGAAGAGGGCTGGGGAGTGAGCGATAAGGCCGCCACGCGGTCTTATTGGTCCGAACGGGGTTGGGATGTGAGCGATAAGGCCGCCACGCGGTCTTATTGCAGGTTAGAACGAGAAAACGCGGCGATATTGTGCCGTAAGCAGAATGTGTCGGACTTGAGCGAGATATTCCAAGGTAATGGTGCTAAAGCAGAATGTGATGGGCCAAAGTGAGAAATTGCGGGATGAAGGTGCGATAAGCAGATTGTGTCGGCTAAGTGCGAGAAAGCGCAGTATGATGAAGCTGCAAGCTGACAGAATCGGCTTCGAGAGTTATAACGAGGAGGGATAGAGGATGGCAATTGTACAGGTAACCATCGTACCGCTCGGAACGGGTACACCGAGCTTGAGCGAGTATGTGGCGGAGGTTCATCAGGTGCTGGAGCAATCCGCGGTCTCCAGTCGGATCAAATACCAGTTAACTCCGATGAGCACGATTATTGAAGGAGAGCTGGACGAGCTGATCGCGATCGTTCGCAGGATGCACGAGGTTCCGTTCGCCAATGGAGCGGCAAGGGTGTCGACGACGTTAACGATCGACGATCGTCGGGATAAGCAGGGGACGATGGAGCAGAAGCTTCTCTCGGTGGAAGAGAAGCTTAAGCGGTAGCGGTTGCAAGAGAGGCCCCGAATACGGACGCCGGATAAGTCGCACTGAACCGGGACAAGTAGCCGGACACCGTTCCGCGATAAATCTGCTGAGCTTCGAGCGCGTGCTCGAAATCTGCAGGCGTGACGAAGTAGGCGGGCTTATCGACCGGACGGCATTCGCCGCGTTCCAATACAGAGGCGACGAAGTGCGAGCAGAAATAGGCGTTCTCGCGAGGAAATCTGCGACGGACGAGCACGCCGATCAGGCCGAGCAGATCGTAGCGGTAACGATCCGGCTGCCGTTTCATTTCGTGCACGAGGAGCTGCATCTTCGCACGTTCCCGCTCTCCGACCCGCAGGCGGTATACGGCGCATGGCGCGTCCTCGAAGAACGGGTCGTTGAAATTTTCTTGAACGAACCCGGCCAGAATCGGGTTGCTGAGCTTTTTACGGCCGAAGCTGTAGACTTCCTTAAGTTCCCGATCGAAGCTCAGGGAGGCATGGCTAAGCGGAGCCTTCGTTACCCACCTGATCGCTTCGCTGAGCCAGGTTCCGGTGGCGGTCAAGACGATATATACTTCATCGTTAGCGGGCATAAACGAAAACTCCTTCCGTGCGGCATCTGTTACTATTATTTTATAGAAAGCAGCAAAGGCCGATCACGTCCATGGGTAGTGTTGACGAATAGGACATTGGGCTGGCCCGCCCCCCGACTTAAGGCTGAATCGATGAAAGGATGAGCGCATTGCAGCGAATTATGATTTGCGAGGACGATCCGAAGTTGGCGGCTTTGCTGCAAGCGAATATCGAAAAATACGGATACGATACCGGGGTCGTCGAAGATTTCTCCGGGGTGACGGATTTCTTCCGCCGATACGATCCTCATCTTGTGCTGATGGACGTTAACCTGCCTAAGTTCGACGGCTTCTACTGGTGCCGCCAAATCCGCGCGTTGTCCAAATGTCAGATCCTGTTTATTTCCGCTCGCGACGGAGAGATGGATCAGGTAATGGCGCTAGAATACGGCGCGGACGACTACATAACGAAGCCCTTCCATATGGAAGTCGTCATGGCCAAAATTCGCAGTCAGTTAAGAAGAGCCTACGGAGAATATGCGGAGCGGACAGAGGAAAGAATCGTAAAGCTGGCAGGGCTGCAGCTCTATCCGGAGCGACTGGAGCTGGCACTCCATGGCGTCAACAGCATGCTTACGAAGAAGGAAGCCGTTCTGCTGGAAATGCTGATGAGGCGGTCGCCACGGATCGTCAGCCGCGAGGCGCTGCTGGAGGAGCTGTGGGACGACCAGGCGTTCGTCGACGAGAACACGTTAAATGTAAATATTACTCGCCTGCGTAAGAAGCTTCAGGAGTTCGGCATCGACGCCAGTCTGGAAACGGTGCGCGGCGCCGGCTACCGATTGTTGCCGTCGTGGGAAGCGGAGGAGCTTTCATGAGACTGTTTATCCGCGAGCACCGGCCATTAATCTTCATGCAGATCGCGCAGCTGTTTCTCGTCCTGATGATTTACTGGCTGGACGGCTATCGCCATTTTCTAACCGGACTTTATTCCGTGTTTATCGGGCTCGTCGCGCTGACGGGCTATTTGGTATACCGCTATCAGGCGGAGCGACGGCTGTATCGGACATTAAGCGAGCCGATGGCCGAACTGGACGATTCCATTCAAGGGCTTGGCCAAGGTCCGCTGCCAGAGGCGGTCGATGCGCTGCTGCAATCGCAATATGGGCATTACCAGGAACGCATCAAGCTGACCGAGAAAGCCCGCAAGGACCATCTGGCGTTCATGAACCAATGGGTGCATCAGATGAAAACGCCGTTGTCGGTCATCCGGCTTACGATGGAGCAAGAGGACGATCCGCGCTCGGCCAGCGTGCTGGAGGAGGCCGACCGGATGGAGAAAGGACTGGAAACGGTGCTGTACGCCGCCCGCCTGGAAACGTTCGATCGCGACTTTCGGGTCGAGTCGGTCTCGCTGAAGACCATCTGCGAAAACGCGATCCGCGATAATAAGCGGCTGTTCATCGGCAGCAAGGTGTACCCGGACCTGCAGGTCGATCCCGCTTTGCTCGTCGAGAGCGATGCGAAATGGCTTGGCTTTCTTATCGGACAGATCGTGACGAACGCAGTGAAATATTCGGCCGAATCCCACGAGAAGGTGACTTTCTTCTCGTTCCTGCGCGGCTCCGAGGCGGTGCTGGAAATTCGCGACCGCGGCATTGGCATCCCTCCGGAGGACATCAAGCGCGTATTCCAGCCCTTCTTCACCGGGGACAACGGACGCAAGTTCCGCGAGTCGACCGGAATGGGACTGTACTTCGCCCGCGAGATCGCCGAGCGACTGGGGCATCGGATCGAGCTGGAGTCGGAACCGGGCACAGGCACGCACGTTCGTATCGTCTTTATCTCTTACCTTACAACCGTGTAAGGTAAGTGAAAGGCAAATCGATAGGCCGCCTTTTTCTCTCCGGCTACAATGGCATTATGAGACGGACGGCGGCTTTAACTTTAGGCCGCCTGCCGACAAGGAGAAGGAGAGAAAACGCGATGGAAATGCTAAGTGTACGTCAATTAAGCAAAATTTACGGGGGCAAGGTGCCTTCGCGGGCGCTGAGCGACATTAACCTGTCGATCGAGGAGGGAGAATTCGTCGGCATTATGGGCCCGTCCGGCAGCGGCAAAACGACGCTGCTGAATCTCGTAGCCGCGATCGATGCGCCGACGACGGGAGAGGTGCTGATCGGCGGCCGCAATCCGCACAAGCTGAAGAAGGGGGAGCTGGCGAAGTTCCGGCGGCGCGAGCTTGGCTTCGTGTTCCAGGATTTCAATCTGCTGAACACGCTGACCGTGGAGGAGAACATCGTGCTGCCGCTGACGCTGGAGGGCGAATCGGTTAAAGCGATGGAAAGCAAGGTACGCGACATTGCCGCCAAGCTCGGTATCGAGTCGATTCTGAACAAGCGCACTTACGAAATTTCCGGGGGACAGGCGCAGCGGACGGCAATCGCGCGGGCGATGATCCACAAGCCGAAATTTCTGTTCGCGGACGAGCCGACGGGCAACCTCGATTCGAAAGCGGCCAAAGACGTCATGGACATTCTCGTGGCGCTGAATCGCTCGGAACGGACGGCGATGATGCTCGTCACGCACGATGCGGTCGCCGCGAGCTACTGCCATCGGGTCGTATTCATCAAGGACGGTCAACTGTTCAATGAGATTCATTGCGGGGAGAGCAGACAGGCGTTCTTCCAGAAAATTATCGACGTGCTGTCGCTGCTGGGAGGGAACGCGCATGACCTTTCGACGATTCGCGTTTAACAACGTCATGCGCAACAAGCGCACGTACGCCGCCTATTTTCTGAGCAGCGCATTTTCCGTGATGGCGTTTTTCGTCTATGCGGTTTTTGCGTTTCACCCCGACGTGTCCGGAGGTACGGTACACAGCAACGTGTCTACCGCGATGCATTTTGCCGAAGGGCTGATCTACGTCTTCTCGTTTTTCTTTGTGCTGTACTCGATGAGCGCGTTTCTGAAGACGCGCAAGAAGGAATTCGGCCTGCTGGTCATGCTCGGGATGAGCGATTCGCAGCTTAAGACGATGGTGTTTCTGGAAAATGTGCTGATTGGACTGGGTGCGACGGCGACGGGAATCGGTATGGGGCTCGTGATGGCCAAGGTCATGCTGCTGATGGCCGAAAACCTGCTCGGACTGGACGATACGTTGAAGTTCTACTTGCCATGGGAGGCGCTCGGGCTGACGCTGGCCGCTTTCCTAGCGCTCTTCGTCGTCATCTCGGCGTTCACGGTAGTCATTCTGCGCGGCAATCATCTGATCGACCTGCTCAAGGGGAGCGCCAAACCGAAGAAGGAGCCGAAGGCGTCCGTCCTGCTGTCCCTGCTGGCGGTCGTGCTTCTCGTCGGAGGTTATGTCATCGCCTTGACGGCTAAAGGTCTGGTCGTGTTCATGGTGATGATCCCGGTGACGGTGATGGTAATTGTCGGAACCTACTTCCTATTTACACAGCTCAGCGTCTACATCATTCATAAGTGCCGGAGCAACCGTTCATTCTTCTGGCGCAAAACGAATCTGCTCTTCCTGTCCGACCTGGCTTATCGGATGAAGGATAACGCCCGGACTTTTTTCATGGTTGCGATTTTGTCGACGGTGGCGTTCTCGGCAATCGGTTCGTTGGTCGGCTTTAAAACGATGTCGACGAACGTTCTAGTGGACGAAAATCCGTTCGCACTCGAATATACGTCCGGCAAGGGCGAGACGGAGCGCGTGCAGACGGAGGTTGCGGAGATCGAACGCTCGCTTAAAGAGGCAGGCTTCGACTATCGGAAGCTAGGAGCTTCGATGTCGGACCAGAAGCTTGCGCAAGCGAAGCATAGCGTAATGGTCCTGAGAGCGTCCGAATTCAACGCAATTGCGGAAGCGGCAGGAGAGAAGCCGGTCGAGCTGAAAGAAAACGAATCGATGATGATCTATTATACGAATACGATGGCGGGCAATCAGGCGACCGCTCCCAAGAAAGCCGTTCTGGAAGCGGGAGGCGTCAAACTTGACCCGATTGGATCAAAGCCGTCTGTGACGTTCCGGGGCTATGGCGACTTTTATGTGGTAACGGACGCGCAGTACGATCAACTGGTGCATTCGTCCGTCAGGCACTTCTACGCGTTTGACGTGAAGGAATGGAAGAAGACGAAGGAGGTCGGGCAGGCGCTTGAAGAGAAGCTGGCGACAAGCGACAGTAGATTTTTCTCCATCGCCTACGATCTGCATAGGATGAACCAGGCTTACGGCATCGTGCTGTTCATCGGCTTGTTTATCGGAGCTGTATTTTTCGTCGCCTCGGGCAGCTTCCTGTACTTCCGTTTATACGCGGACTTGCCTGACGATAAAGCGAAATTCAAGTCGATCGCCAAGCTCGGTTTGACCGATCGGGAGCTATCCGGCATCGTCACGAAACAATTGATGATTCTATTCTTCGTGCCGATCGTCGTTGCCTTTGTGCATGGCGTAGTCGCGCTCACCTCGATGCAGAACATGTTTGGCTACTCCTTGATGACGACGTCGATGACAGTGCTCGGCACGTTTATGTTGATCCAGGCTGTCTACTTCCTGCTGATCCGCGGACGCTACGTCAGAGAAGTCGTCTCATAACGGACAATCTTGAAACGGCTCCTCCGCTGTGGGAAAATGTAATGAGGCTGTTTTTTTCGCGACAGCCTCATCTACATACTTTAAGCGCAGGAGAGGATGGATTCGGGATGAGAACGATCAAGCTGGGAACGAGTCAACTAGACGTGCCTGTCGTCGCGATAGGCTGCATGAGAATCAATTCGCTGGAGAAGGGCGAGGCGGAGCGCTTCGTGCGGACGGCGATGGATCAGGGCGCGAATTTCTTCGATCATGCCGACATCTATGGCAAAGGCGTTTGCGAAGAAATTTTCGCGGACGCGGTCGGGATGAACGCCTCTATTCGCGAGCAGATGATTTTGCAGTCGAAATGCGGCATTCGTCCGGGCATGTTCGACTTCTCCAAGGAGCATATTTTGGCGTCGGTGGACGGTATTCTGCAAAGATTGAAAACCGACTATTTGGACATTTTGCTGCTGCATCGTCCGGATGCGCTAGTCGAGCCGGAAGAAGTGGCCGAAGCGTTCGACCTACTGGAAAGCTCGGGCAAGGTTCGCCATTTCGGCGTATCCAACCAGAAGCCGATGCAGATCGAGCTGCTCAAGAAGCACGTGAAGCAGCCGATCGTAGCCAATCAGCTGCAGCTGAGCATCACGAACGCGACTATGATCTCCAACGGCGTTAACGTGAATATGGAGAATGAATCGGCGATCGATCGCGACGACAGCATCTTGGATTATTGCCGCCTCCACGACATTACGGTTCAGCCTTGGTCTCCGTTCCAGTACGGATTTTTCGAGGGCGTGTTCCTGAACAACGACAAGTTCCCCGAACTGAACGCGAAGATCGACGAGATCGCCGCCAACTATGGCGTTAGCAATACGACGATCGCTATCGCATGGCTGCTGCGTCATCCGGCCGGCATGCAGCCGGTGACCGGCACGATGAACATCGAGCGGCTGATCGATTGCTGCAAAGCGAGCGACGTTCATTTGACGCGTCAGGAATGGTACG
This sequence comes from Cohnella phaseoli, assembly GCF_003386235.1. GTDB lineage: Bacteria > Bacillota > Bacilli > Paenibacillales > Paenibacillaceae > Cohnella > Cohnella phaseoli. The sequence continues at coordinate 13,635 of NZ_QRDZ01000029.1, read as the reverse complement.
AGATTTTCCGTGCAGCGGGCAACATTTTGCCGTAAGGTTATTGTATAATTAACGCATCTCCCTTGAGAGGAGGAGGATGAAATTGACAATCAAAGATTGTCGGACTAGCCGAACTCATGCAAAGCCCGATACGGAGGCGATACTTTGCATGGGGTGCATGTTGATTCATCCTATCGCCTAATAAGCAAACATAGCTTCGTTTCCGTCATTTGGCTTTGCACTTGTTTGTAACGAATACAAATAAGGAGCTGAAGTCCGAATGTGCGAAACTTTTATTGCAAACCATCAATTTAATGCCATTAAGAAACATGCGGAAAACGTCTTAAACGCGGTACGTACCGCTTCCGACCGCAAGGTCATCGAATCGGTCAAATCGAGTGCGGAAGCCGAAGTTGCGGCGATGTTCCCGCTAGCGACAGGGGAGCGGCTCAAGCTGCTCGGAGAGATCGTTAACGTTCAGACGGCCGAGGATTACGCGAAATTCACGCGCGCCTTGGAGCCTTATCTGACCGAGTTCCCGCGAGTGACGAAAGAGCAGATCGTTAAGCTGTTTCCGAAAAACAAGAAGCTGAAGCTGCCCGACCTGGCCGCGATCGATTATCGTTATATCACGTATTTAAGCTGGCTGGACGTCGCTTCGAACAAGCTGTTCATCGTTTATCCGCTGGACGGAAAGCTGATAGGCGTCGAAGGCAGATATACGCCAATGAACAAGAAGAACTACTGCTTTATTTGCCGCAAGTACGACGAGCTGGCGCTTTTCTCCGCAGTATCGAAGAAAAGGCCGCCAAACAGCTCGCCCGATTACTACAAGGCGGTGGGAAACTACCTGTGCGCGAGCGGCCATGACTGCAACGCCAACATGACCGATACGACGGCGCTCGAGAGCTTTATTCGCTCGGTGCTCGCATAGTTTGCGCTTGACGATGGCAGTCTCATAAGTAAAATTTGTTCCAATAAAGCGTCCGCGAATCTATTCTCTTGCGGGCGCTTTTTGGCGTACTTGGCATGCATTCGCTCGTTCGCTCATATGTTGAAAATACGACTTCTTGTCCGATTTTTCAGTAAGGGGGCTTAGCGTTGTGGAGTATATCGCCATAAGGGGGATCGGCACGGCCGTTCCGTCCTATCGTCTGGAGCAAGAGGACGCTTCGCGGCGATTAAAGGAAGCGTTAAGGGATCGACCGACAGACGCGAGATGGGTCCAGCGGATTTTCGCAAGCTGCGGGGTAGAGAGCCGCTATACCTGCGAGCCTGAATTGTTGAAGCCGGCGGACAGCTGCCGGTACATTCCCGCTTCGGCGGAAGTTCGCATTCCCACGACAGCGGAACGGATGGGGCTCTATCACGAAGCATCCGTTCCGCTTGCCGAGGAGGCTGCAAGGAAAGCGTTGGCCGATAGCGGGATCCATCCCGGCGACATTACTCATCTCATTGCGGCGAGCTGCACGGGGATGTTTCTTCCCGGGCTGGATACGGAGCTAAGCGGAAGGCTCGACTTGCGTGCGGACGTGAACAGGACGCCGCTTACGTTTCTGGGATGCGCGGCCGGTCTGACTGCACTGCGGCTGGCGCTGGAAACGGTTCGCGCCGATCGCGAAGCTCAGGTGCTTGTCGTTATGACGGAGCTGTGCAGCCTACATATCCAACCTTCCTTCGATCGCGAGGAGCTCTTCACTTCCGCCTTGTTCGGCGATGGAGCGTCGGCTTGCGTGGTGGCGGCGCCGGTTCCCGGACAGCGGGGGATCCTGGCGATCCATGAGGCGCAAGCGGCGACGATTCCTCGCAGCGCAGAGCTTATGCAATGGACGATCGGCAATTACGGCTTCCGACTGCGGCTTTCTCCGGAAATTCCGGCGCTGATTGCTGAGCAGGTTCCCGAAGCGGTCCGAACGTTCGGGGCCGGTGAGAAAATTCCGGAGCTATGGGCGATCCATCCGGGAGGGAGAGGCATCATCGACGCAGTCGCCTCCGCGTTTCGGCTAACGGACGGTCAGGTCGAGGCCAGCCGCTCGGTGCTTCGCGAGTACGGCAACATGTCTTCGGCAACCATTCTGTTTGTGCTGGATCGGTTGCGAGAACGGCAGCGCCAAGCGAATGAACAAGCGAAGCAAGGCATCGCCCTGGCGTTCGGACCTGGAATGGTCGCCGAAATGCTTCGCTTCACCTATCAACCATGCTAGGCGAACAGGGACTGAGGCGGCGCTCTTCGGAGCCGGAGCTGATGGACGATTTTACTTTCGGCGGAGAACCGCTTCGCGAAGCGCTGCGGCATCTGCATCGGTTGAATCGGTTGTTCGGAGCAAGCGGGCCGATAGTTTATGGCATTAATCAATTGTGGAGGGGCGCCGGAAAGCCAGCCGCGCTGACCGTCCTCGACGTCGGCTCCGGTTCAGGAGACATCAACCGAGCCGTGTTGAAGTGGGCCGACCGAAGAGGCGTGAACCTGAACGTTATTTTGACCGATCTCACGGAGGAAGCCGAAAGAGAGGCCGAGCGCCTGTTCCGCTATGAACGGCGCGTGACCTTTGTGAGGCAGGATTTGTTTGAGCTGAAGGACGGAGCGGCCGATATCGTGACCGCGTCGCAGTTCGTGCATCATTTTCCGTCGGAACGTCTGCCGGAGGTGGTGGGGAAAATGCGTAAAGCTGCCCGAATCGGCGTTGTCTTGGGCGACATTCACCGTCACTGGCTTCCGTGGGCGGCGGTGTGGCTGGCGACGCGGCTGTTGTCGCGCAATCGCTATATCCGGCATGACGGTCCGCTTTCTGTAGCAAAGGGGTTCAGGGGCAGCGATTTTCGCGAGCTTGCCGAGCAGATCGACCGGCCCGAGCTGTCGTATCGATGGCGGCCGCTGTTTCGCTATAGCGTTATCGTACCTCAATTGCGGGAGGACGAAAGCCATGAGAACGGAATTTGACGCCGTCGTCATCGGCGCGGGAATCGCCGGAAGCGCTGCCGCCTGCGCGCTGGCCAGACGGGGCTGGGAAGTCGCGCTGATCGACAAAGACAAGTTTCCCCGACATAAGGCGTGCGGCGAGTTCCTGTCCCCGGAGTCGCTTGGGACGCTGAAGAAGCTGGGCCTAAGTCGAGCGATCGCAGCTTTAGGGCCGGCGACGATCCGAACCGTACGTCTCCATACGGAACGCGGCGGCGCATCATTGCAGATTCCGCTTCCGGGACCGGCTATCGGGTTAAGCCGTCTGGCGCTCGACTCTGCCTTGCAGCAGTCAGCCCGGGCCGAGGGCGCCAGCGTCTACACCGGGGTGACGGTAGCGGGAATATCGGACATTGGCGACGACCGCTTCGTAACGCTCTCGGCGAAGGACGGCGGCGAGCTTGTGCGGGCGCGAGCTGTCATTGCGGCTTGGGGACGGCATCCGCTGCGCTCCTATGATCGCGCCAAGACGGAGCCATCGAGCGGAGAAACGTATATGGGTATCAAAACCCACTACTCTACTATCGACACGGACGAGGCGGTCGATCTTTATTTTTTCAGGGACGGATATATCGGACTTGCGCCGATCGAGGGAGGGCGACTGAACGCAGCCGCGATCATCACGCCGTCGGCTTATCGCCGGTATGGCTCGACGAATGCGGTCGCCCATATACTGGACGAAGCCTCGGCGCGCATCCCCCTCCTGCGCAGAAGATTGGAGAAAGCGGAGCAAGTGCCCGGAACCCAAGCCGCTGCCGCTCCGGTGCGAACGCGGGCGAAGCCGAGCAGTTGGAACGGGCTTCCGTGCGTGGGCGACGCCATGGCGGCGATTCCTCCTTTTTGCGGAGACGGAATGGCGATGGCGCTGCGTTCGGCGGAGCTGTGCGTACCGATGGCGGACGCTTATTTGCACGGATTGAGTACTTACGAGCAATGGGAAGAGACGTACACGGCGCAAATCCGGGAGGAGTTTGCCGGTCCGCTCCGATGGGGCGGCTGGCTAGAGCGACTGCTGACCCGACCGGCGCTGGCATCGTGGGCGCTTCGAGCCGGCGCGGTCATGCCGGGAATCGCGGAGAGACTGGTACGGGCGACAAGACTGCGGCATTAGCCGGAAGGAGGTAGCATATGAGCAGGCGGGTAGCAATAACGGGGATGGGCTGCGTGACTCCGATCGGGACGGATAAGTCGGAAATGTGGCGCAATGCGTTAAATGGCGTTACGGGCATTCGTCGGTTATCCGATGAGCTGACGGCGCAATTGCCGGTGAAGCTGGCTGCGACAATAGACGAATTCGATCCGCTGCGAACGATGGAGGCCAAGGAAACGAGAAAAACCGACCGTTTCATGCAGTTGGCGATCGCGGCGGCCGACGAAGCGGTGCGGGATAGCGGGTTGGTTTTGGGAGACAACGTCGATCCGCAGCGGACGGGCGTATGGATCGGAAGCGGAGTCGGCGGCATTGCGACGTTCGAAGCGGGAATGACGGGAGCGGTCAAAAATGGATACGATCGCGTATCTCCGTTTGCGCTGCCGATGTTTCTGCCCAATATGGCGGCCAGCCGCGTGGCGATTCGTTTCGGAGCGAAGGGGATAACGGCGTGTACGACGACGGCTTGCGCTTCCGGCTCGCAATCGATTGGAGAGGCTTTTCGGGCCATCCGCAGAGGAGAGGCCGACGCGATGATCGCCGGAGGCGCGGAGGCTCCGATTTGCCGAATCGGACTGGCTTCGTTCGCCGCTATGCGGGCGCTGTCGCTGCAGACCGACCCGTCGCAAGGCAGTCGCCCGTTCGACAGAAGGCGCGACGGCTTCGTGATGGGCGAAGGAGCGGGGATGCTCGTCCTGGAGGCATGGGAGCATGCGAAGGCGCGCCGCGCCCCGATTTATGCCGAGCTGCTCGGATACGGAGCTTGCGGCGAAGGCTATCATATCGCGGCGCCGCGTCCCGACGGGAGCGATTGGGCCAGGGCGATGAATCTCGCGCTGGAGGATGCCGCCCTGTCCAGAGGCAGCATCGGCTACATCAACGCTCATGGAACGAGCACGCCTTTGAACGATGCGACGGAGACGCTTGCGATCAAATCGGCGTTCGGCTCCCGCGCCTATGACGTCTCGATCAGCTCGACCAAATCGATGACCGGACATTTGCTTGGCGCATCGGGAGCGGTGGAGGCGGTATTGACCGCGCTCGCGCTGAGAGACGGAATTATCCCTCCGACGGTCAACTATCAGGAGCGGGACGGCGACCTGGATTTGGACTATACGCCTAATATGGCCAAGCCTAAGAGGTTGGTCGCGGCGATGTCCAACACGTTCGCTTTCGGCGGCCATAACGCTGTGCTTGTGTTCGGCAGATGACTCTGCGGCGCTTGACGAACACAGCGATCCGGCGGCGCTCGTGGATTATCGGCTTCTGGCTTATTCTGGCCGCTTGTTTCACTCCGCTTGCCGCCAAGCTGCCAGACGTGCTTGGGGATCACGGTCTGGAGACGGACGGCCAATATGCCGATGTTCAAAGACTGTTGTCGCAGGAGCTGCGGATGCCGGAGGAGCCGGTAATCGTCTTGTTCCATAACCACGACGGCAGATCCTCTCGAAGTTTTGGCCAGTCGATTGCGAACACGATGAGCCGGATCGGTCAAATTTCCGGAACGCTCGTCGCATCGTCTCCGCTTGAGCGGCCGGAAATGCTGCAGGGAGAATACGCCTACGCCACGCTTGCCATTCTCCCCGGCTCGATGGAGGACAAGCAGCTCGCGTTGGAACGAATTCGCGGCGTGCTGACAAACAGCGGCGACGTCAAAGCGACGCTGACCGGCAAGCCGGTTGTGCAGCAGGACGTTAACCGCTTGAGCCGAACGGATTTGCAAGCAGCCGAAGCCGTCGGTCTGCCGATCGCGTTCGGACTGCTCGTCTTCGCGCTCGGAGGACTGCTGCCCGCCGTTCTTCCGCTTGCAGCGGGCGGCATCACGGTTATCGTCTCCATGGGAATGATGTGCTTGATCGGGCAATACAGCGGACTGTCGCTATCCGTGTTCGTGTACAACGTCATCCCGATGGTCGGCATGGCCGTATGTATCGATTTCGCGCTGCTGATGGTGAGTCGTTTCCGGGAAGAGCGCCAGGGGCAGAAGGCGGACGAAGCGCTGCGCAGGACGATGATCACCTCAGGAAGAGCGGTGACAATATCCGCGGGCTGCGTTGCACTCGCACTACTCGGCACGCTCTACGTTCGCATGCCCATTTTCAATACCGTCGCGCTGGGGACGCTCGTCGTTTTGGCCGTTTCGATGCTTGTGAACCTGACTTTCGTTCCGGCGCTGCTATATGCGCTTCGCGGAAGACTGGCTTCCCGCAGGGAGAGACCGCATCCTTCCGGCAGGTTATGGCGGACGCTGGCGAATGCCGTTATGAGACGGCCGGCTGCTGCTGTAACTTTTGCCATGGGCTTTCTGCTCATCTGCATGTTCCCGATCCGCTCGTTGGAGGTTGGCGTGCCGGGACCGCAATCGCTGCCGCAGTCTCAGGAATCGCGACTGGCCGCCGAAGCGTTCGCTCTTCATTTTCAACCGTCGTCCGTATCGCAGGTGTGGCTTGCGGTGAAGGAGGGGCCCGGCAGCAGACAAGCTGTTGAAAGCATTCGTCATGAGCTGCTTCGCGATCCGTACGTGGTGCAAGCGGATATTAAGGAAGGTCATCTGGCCGGCGGTCAGGGGCATCGCTGGATTTCGGTATGGCTGCAGGGGGATAAAGCAGCGAATACGACGATGCAATGGTTGCGGGAGCGGGACAGGCAATATGCCGATCTTGACGTGAAGATCGGAGGAGAACCGAAATACGATCAGGAGGTACATGACGAGGTATTCGGCCGTATGAAGCACGTGCTGCTCTTCGTTGTCCTGTCCAATTTTCTCGTTCTCGCGGCAGCCTTCCGCTCTTTGTTCATTCCGGTGAAGGCGATTGCGATGAATCTGATGTCCATAGCGGCTTCCTTCGGTCTGCTGTCCTGGCTGTTTCAAGGAGGCCGTTTCGGTATCGAAGCGACCGACATTGCGATTATGATTCCGGTGTTTATTTTTGGCCTGACGTTCGGCATCAGTATGGATTACGGCATTTTTCTGCTATCGCGAATATATGAGGGCTACGGGGAGACGCGCAACAACGACAGGGCGATCCGCGAAGGATTGACGGCTTCGGGAAGCATCATCGCATCGGCGGCCGCGATCATGATCGCGGTAACGGCTCCGTTCGCGCTAGCCGATGTCTCGGGGGTTAAGCAGCTTGGCATCGGCATTGCGGCCGTTGTGCTCCTGGATGCGACTATCGTGCGGATGCTACTCGTCCCGGCGCTGATGAAATGTTTCGGAAAATGGAATTGGTGGCTGCCGTTTGTGAGAAGCTAAGCCAAAGCTTCCAATTCTTAACCGAACAGCAAAGGAGCGCACAGGATGAAGCAGCTTCCCGAATTTCCGCAGTCGTACTGGACGTCGTCTGTCCGTCTGCCCGAATTCCCTCCGTTAACGAGCGATACGGAGGCCGATGTCGTCATCGTCGGCGCCGGAATTACCGGAATTACTGCCGCTTATTTGCTGTCCCGCGCCGGGAGAAAGACCATTCTCCTGGAAGCGGGTCGCATTCTTAACGGAACGACCGGACATACGACCGCCAAAATCACCACCCAGCACGATCTGATCTACGACGAGTTCATCAACCACTTTGGCGAGGACAAAACGCGTCTGTACTATGAGGCCAATCTTGAGGCCATGAATTTTATGCGCGAGACGATTGCCACGGAAAGCATCGACTGCGATTTGGCGGACGAGCCTTCCTATATTTACACCGAGTCCAATTTGGCGATCGAAAATCTCGAGAACGAGCTCCGCGCCTACGAGAAGCTCGGCATCTCCGGAGAGCTGACGGATCATATTGCGCTACCGATTGAAATCAAGGCAGCCCTGCTGATGCCTAGTCAAGCCAGATTTCATCCGCTGTCCTATTTAATGGCATTAACAAACAAAGCAGTGGAGGCGGGGGCTCGGATTTTTGAGCAGACGACGGCGATGAAGGTGGAGGATGGAGACGCGCCGGTCGTACTTACGGAAGCGGGAGCCCGCATTCGCTGCGGCCATGTGATTTGCGCCTCACACTTTCCGTTCGCCGATTGGAAAGGGTTTTATTTCGCGCGCATGCATGCGGAGCGTTCCTATGTTCTAGGGGTTAAAATCGAGGAGAGCTATGGCGGCGGAATGTACATCAATGCGGACAATCCGAAACGGTCGATTCGGATTGCAGCCGACGGTCAGGAACCGCTCGTGCTGATCGGCGGCGAAGGTCATAAAGCCGGGCAGAGTCCCTGCACGATCCGCCATTACGATGCGCTGAAGACATTTGCCGATTCTCTGTACCGCGTGAGGGAGATCGCTTATCGCTGGTCTGCTCAAGATCTCGTTACATTGGACAAAATGCCCTACATCGGGCGGATTACTTCCGGTTCGGATCGCATTTTCGTCGCGACCGGATATCGGAAATGGGGAATGACGAACGGAACGGCTGCCGCACGTCTGTTGACCAATCTGGTGCTGGGTCAAGAGGATCGGTATCGCGAATTGTTCGATCCGTCCCGTTTGCATGCAGATCCCGATATCAAAAGCTTCGTAACCGACAATTTGGACGTCGCTAAGCAGCTTATCGCCGGTAAAATGGATATCGTATATCGATTGCCAAGCAGCCTGATCCCGGGCGAGGGCGCAACTGTCCGCGTTAACGGCAAGCGCGCGGGCGCTTATCGCGATCCGGAAGGAAAGCTGCATGTGGTGGATACGACTTGCACGCATATGGGCTGCGAGACGAATTGGAACGACGGGGACCTGACATGGGATTGCCCTTGCCATGGATCGCGTTTCTCGTATACGGGCGAGGTGGTCGAGGGGCCGGCCAAGGAGCCTCTTACCGTTCTTGAGGTTAATGAGGTCAGTTCAGTTACATAATTAATATTATGTAAACTTAAGTAAACATCGCCTAACATAAAATCAGGAAACGCCGAACATGTCGTGAGAAACGATGTGCGTCGGCGTTTCTTTTGCGTTTGGTCAAATCTGAAGGACGGCGAAGGCGGTTTTCCTTCTGATCTGCAGATGGACGACCGCCTTGTTTTTTGCGGGAGCGTTGGATAGCCGATTCGATCTTGCCGACATATGATGTCGTAATCCGTTCTTTCGGGTTCGTGAATGAGTCGAGACGATAAAGGAGATGTATAGCGAATTGACTACAATTACTTTTCGACGACTCATCCAGACGGCAATCCTGCCAGAGAAAGAGAAACTTGCGAAACCTGAGTTGCTTGATCAGGAAGCAAGATGGATTAAGAACCGTAGAGTCAAGGGCGTTTGCTGGCCGTATCGCAGCGCCAAGGAGCTGGGTTGGACGCTTTATTCTCCCGTCGATGTCGCCATCCATCCGTTATCGGAAATTCAAACGACGATGGATAAGCCTGAAGAATTTGCGCGGCTCAAACAATTGGCGGATATGGACGAATGGGTGCAGAAGGACGATATTTTATTGGGAGTTAAGCCGTCTTCCTGGTACAAAATTCATGAATACGAATATGAAGGTCGTTATCGCTCGATGTTCATTCCAAACGGGGAAGGAACATTGGAATGGCGACTTGGCTGGTCTGTTGACATCCCGGACGATCATCTGTTGTTGATCCAGCCGATCGAAATGAAGGACGCTCGTTTCATCGTACATCCGGGACTTCTCATGGGCACATCGGTACAATCCGTTCAGCTGCACCTCGGATTGCCGATTGCGTTCGAACCTCTGCAGCCTTGTAAGATCATTCGCGGAGAGCCGTTAGCAAAGCTATTTGTGCTGCCTAAATCAGTCCTGGCAATCAAAAGCACTACGCAATCGTAACAATGGTCATGGTGGCGCCAAGGTTATTGACGGTGAAACCCGAAACGTTGACCCATTGCAGGACGCTCGGTCCGCCCGGCGGCGTCGTGACGATACTCGTGCCTGCTGTCGACGAGCCTAACGCTTGTACTGCGGAAGTAAAGCTGTAGGGCACTTCCGTCCCGTTCAACGTTAAAATAAACTGAACCGGAGCCGATGTGGTCGTGATGTTCCCGATCTCCCGATTGATAAGGTAAGTGTGGCCGCCTTCCAGAAACACACTTGGAGAGGGGGGCGTCTGCGAGATAAATGTCCCGTTAATCTCCGGCGGCATATTAAAAGGAATCGGGGAGTTATTGGGAATGGCCCCGGTAAATCCGCCGTCAATTGTGGCAAACTCCTCCAGAAAATTGTTCCCTTGCGGACCCTGAGGACCTTGAGGACCCTGCGGCCCTTGTGGGCCCTGAGGACCTTGCGGCCCTTGAGGACCTTGTGGCCCTTGAGGACCTTGCGGGCCTGGTGCTCCAGCTGTTCCGGGAAGTCCTTGCGGCCCTTGCAATCCGATCGGTCCCGGAGGGCCGGGAGGACCCTGACTGGTTTGTAAGGCTAGATTGAGATCGATCTGGATCTGCAAAATTTCTCTCTCTAACCTGGAAATAGACGCTTCCGAAAGCTCAAACCGGAGAATGAACGTTTCGACTCGATTGAAAATCTCTTTTAATGCGAGGCTCAGCGCTAGCAATGAGAAATCCTCCGGTTTGGTTTCCGCCAATGTCAATTCTTGCAATGCCGTCCGAATGGGAATGTTAACGCCCAATTCGTCAAATTGCGCTCTCAAAGCGATCAATTCTTTGCGAAGCGCTTTGATCTGCTCATCGTTCAGAGGGGTTAGCCCCTGATGCAGCCGTTGTTCCAAAGCTTCCAGAATCCGCTGTATCCCGCCGAACCGCATTCTGGAGACCCGGATTCTGCGGCGTTTCCGTTTCTTTACGCAGCACACAATTTTTACTTTCTTTTTGCACGCTTTGTGAGTTGACGTGTGTTTTGTCTTGATGGGCACTTCATCACCGTCCTCCAATTGAATTCAGTTAAAATTCAGGGCATCGTGATGTTTCAGCATAGTATATTGGCATACAACATGAGTTGCTTGGACATCTATCATGCCAGGCGTTCACCTTGCTGAGCTGCACGCGCTGAACAAGCGCTGGAATTGGACAAGCTGCATGCGGAGACGTTTAATTATTTTAAGGGGCGGATTTGGGATACCTAAATTTCACAATAAATAACGGGATGTTCTGAAGTGGGAAAGCGTTGTAAAAGTAGTGGTGAAAAGTGGAAACAATAGTACAATGATATAACAGGCTACCGTCACGAAAGACAGTCTGATGACGATCGGGCAGAATAATCCAGTTACAAGTATAGATTAACCCAGCACCCCGATTTAAAGGGAGTTATCCTATTGCGTTATGACCTTAATATTGCTTGCACTTCTTATCTGACACTTCACGAACAAAAACTGCGGATCAAGTCGTTTCTAATAGAGTATTTTGGCACGGTGCGCTTTTCTCTTGTTGAGACAGGTTCATCTATTACAGCTGTAGAGGACGAAACGGTTTTGTTCGAATGGGTTAATGCGGGCAGACCGGACCGAACGGCTAAAGAATTGTTTCTTTTTGAATGGACAGAGCAAGTGAGCTGGGGTGGGCATTTCTTATTGAAATGCAGCTTTTTTAACCGTTTGGAAGATAACAGCCGACAGAAGCAATTCGAGAAAATCGTTTTGCAAATCAAAGAGCATTTGGATCATCCCACTTTGACACTCCGTATCACTGAAAAAGATAATCTCATCGATGTACGGCAATTTCATCGTCGTTGTGATGGGAATATCGGCTACGGGCTGTACCCTTATGCTGAAGATGAGAAGGGGCATTGGCGGGATAATTTGGGTATCGGCTTATGGATATATCGCGAGGATTTTCATCTTTTATACGAAGGAATCAAGCAGGTATATCCACTTAAGGGGAAAGGTTTTGAGAATTTTGATCATACCGGCATGAATTCCATTAGTAAATCGGAATGGCAAGTGATCCTGGACCATTGGTCTATACTAGCAATCAATAACCCATCCAGCGCTGAATTTATTGATTACGTAGGTCGGTGGGTGGTAGCAACGCTAGAGCATGTGGACGAAATTGCTATCGAAGGGAATTTGTAATTTGCTGTTTTGCGGAGGAATTGTAGTCTATACAAAAAAGGGGAGACAATCGTGATAAGGGATCGGGCGACTTGGAATAAACAAACAAGTGAATATAAGGAGGAGCTGTTGCGCGAGTTAAATGCACGCCTGCCTGCCGGTTTCACGTTTCTGAAAATGGAACGCTTCGAGCGGTTCGGGCTTGAGCTGGAAACGGGTATCTTTGTGTATGAAGGCTGCGAATTCGTATATGTGCCCGGTGACCGAGTTACACTCGGATGGGAGCAATGGGCAATCGGACCGGATGAAGAGACGAAAGGAGAGCTTGAGAGCGGCTTGGAGGATTTGAGCAGAGAGCCTGCGGAGTTGGAGCATGTACTACGAGAGCAAATGTCGCCTGTGCGAGAGGCGGACATAGGTCCGTTGTTAATTGAGCGCCAAACCCGCCTTGTTGCCTGGTATGAGGTGGAACTGGATGACTTGGATCCGGAGGAAGACAGCGATGTGCTGGAGGCGCTCGAGCTCGTCAAGTCCTCGAATTACGGCTCCTATGAGCAGCATCAGTCTTTTCGATTGGACAAAGAGGATGGGCGTATCCGCATTTGGTTGTTTGCCGATAGTCCCAGCCAGCAGGCTTGGGCGAAAGATGAACTGCCCGATGGCTTCGATTTGTTAACAGAAGAGGAATGGGAATATGTGTACGGCGGAGGTCGTCGAACGTTATTTCCTTGGGGCGACAGCTTCGACTACCGCATGAGGGTCAGGCACTTCGGAGAACTGAATCCGGAGCAGAAAGAGCAGGGCGAACCGGCAGTGAGCGACAGAGCTTTCGATCTGGAGGAGAGTAGCGGCATGGGGCTACAATTCCTTGGCGATCCTTACAAACAGGAGCTGACCGTATCGCCTGAAGGACTCGTGCGCGGTAAAGGCGGGGACGGCGGTGCGCTTATCTGTGGCGGTATGGGCGTCACATGGGGCTATGTTCCTGTTGCTACCTATTATCGCGACCCCTATGAGGAAGAGCAGAAGTGGGAGGACCGTGCCGAATACTTGCATTATCGTCGCATCGTTCGTCTTTAATCAACCATGGAGCTTCGAGAAGTTTTGAGCCTCACGGCGACTGCAACGGAACGGTTAGTGGGTAAGTTGATAACGATAAATCCGACTTGGGTGTTGAAGGGGTAACTACAGATGACAGCAACGAAAAATAATGAAACCTTGCATCATGCTTGTTATAACCAAAATGTGGATCTGGTGCGGGAGTATGTAAGTAATGCGAAAGCGAATAGTCTAAATAAAAAGCTGACTGATTATTCGAATCCGATAAACGGAACACCTTTGCAAATAGCGTGTAGAGTAGGAAATCTGGATATAGTGAAGCTTCTAATCGAAGCAGGTGCAGATAAAGAAATTAAAGATGTCGGAAGACAATCGCCCTTATCAATTGCAATTAGTCACAATTACATAGAGATAACTCGATATTTAATTGAAGCAGGCGCAGATGTCCATTCCAAAGGTCCGAACAATCTGCAGCCGATACATTTTGCATGTGAACGTGGAAATAAAGAAATGATTGAATTACTATTAGCCCAAGGAATCGATATTA
>NZ_QRDZ01000028.1 GCF_003386235.1 Cohnella phaseoli | reverse complement strand
TCGGCGGCTTTCCTGGGGCCTATCTCATCGCTCAATCTGACTGCTTCCTCTTTAAATGCCTTGTCGTATCTGTTCATTGTCACTCGTCCCCTCGTTTGCTTTCATTTTATTTCATACGAGGGTGTATTTCGACTGCATTTTTATCGTAGCACTCCATTCATAGATGGGGGGGGTGCACTGTGTCCAGGGATGAGTGTGCCGGTGGGGTCAATCGCGTGTGTACAAAGAATAGAGCGTATTTTTTCAAATTTCTCCCTGTCATCGAATCGCGGAGGCCAAAAAAGTGCCTTAACAGTGGAGGGACGGGAGTGTGGAGGCCAAAAAGGTGCCTTGACGGTGGTGGGAGGGGAGTGTGGAGGCCAAAAAGGTGCCTTGACGGTGGAGGGACGGGAGTGTGGAGGCCAAAAAGGTGCCTTGACGGTGGAGGGACGGGAGTGTGGAGGCCAAAAAAGTGCCTTGACGGTGGCGGGACGGGAGTACGGAGGCCAAAAAGGTGCCTTGGCGAAGGCGGGAGGGGAGTATGGAGGCCAAAAAGGTGCCTTGACGGTGGCGGGAGGGGAGTAACGCTAAAAAGGCCCCCCCTCACTCAGGGGCCCTTCAACAAATCTCCAATCGTGTAGCTGGCGAATACTTTGCCGTTCTGAAGGAAGTTCAACTTTTGATCTCCTTCGTAAGCGGACGATTGAGCTTTGTCGCCCATTAGCACCGATTGGGCCCAGCAACGCAGCAGCAGCTCTCGCTCGGCGACATTCTGCGGTAGAAAGTCATTGTTCAGCTGAATGCCGAATACGACGGAATCCCGATTATCCTCAGAAAGTTCATCGTATCCCACTTCCTTCCCATTTTCGTCGAAGTAGCCAACGGTATAGTCGGGAACGCCGACAGACAGGTCGTATTTAAGGTCCAGGCCGTAACCTCCATTCTCCAACTCCGAAAAAAATGCTTGCGAGTAGAAATAGAGGCTGTAGATGTCTGTGTGTTGATGAGGATAATTGGCCAGGAACGTCTCGTGCGTGTTCCCGTTTCTATCCGGTGTCGTGACGATGAGCGCATGATCTTCCGTGTTCTCGTCGAATTCGACGGAAGCGTTGAACGTGCTTTCCAGAATGACAAGGCGCTGCTCGTTTTCGTACTTGGGGGCGTAGGTGCTGACCACCCGCAGGCCTTCTTTCGACGGCAGCTTCAGGATAAAGTCCGGCCGCGAGCCGGCCTCGTACGAATAACGTTCCGTCAGTATTCCTCCCAGCCTCTCCGTTTCGTTACGCAGCCATTTTTCTATGTTTTCAAGCGAACCGGTCACTTGGTACTCGTGCAAGCGATAGACGGCATCCGGGTTCGTTCGCGCGTCTTCCAGATCGCGCAATCCGGTCAACAGATCGGCCGGAATGGAAAAGTCGCCGTATGAGGCATCCGGCAAGTCTAGCGGAGGCACCGTCTCTTCGGTAGGCGAGGCGCTGCTGGGCGCAATGTCCACTGTTCCGGAAGGCTCTGCTGTGTGCAAGAAGCGGTTAGGAAAACCCCCGTTCGCGAACAACACAATCACTACTATCGCGGCAACAGCCGTACAGGCTGCAGCATAACGAAGCCCCAATAGACTTCGCCCTCTACGGGCTTTATGACGCTGTTCCGCCATTGCGACGACCCGTTCCATCTGCTCTTCCGTAAAATTCGTCCGGCGAAACGGTTTGCTTCTCAGCCGCTCGTCATCATTTGGCTTGAATTCATCCATAAGGGTTCCTCCTTCCCATGGCCGCGGCCAGCTTGGCTCTGGCACGATGCAGGCGCGACTTGACTGTGCCTAGACTGATGCCAAGCGTCTGTGCGATTTCCTCCAGCGAGAACGAATAGTGGCTGTTAAGCACAAGAACTTCCCGGAACGGCACAGGCAATTGCAGCACGAGCGTCCATAACTCGTCCGTTGCATTGCGCTCGATAAACTCCTCCTCCGCCGAAGGATGGGATTCGAACCGTTCGATGAATGATTTTAACGTCGTATTTCGGAAAAAGGCGCGTTTTTTATGGGATAACGCGGTGTTGCGGGCAATTTTCAGCAGCCATGTTTTGAGGGAAGCCTCTCCCCGAAACGAGGTGATGCCGGCGTAGGCTTTCAGGAAGGTGTCCTGCGCGATATCGTCCGCCATATCCCGCCGCTTCGTCAGGAAGAAAGCATAGTTCCATACGTCCTCGCCGTATCTTTCCATCATGCCGCGAAGATCGTAGGCATCCGCTTGGGTCACCGCTCTTAGGTACTCGTCCTCCAACAGATTTTCCCTCCTTTGCTATATAGACTTCCGAGCCTGCCGCAAGGTTCCCAGTTTCACCCGCAAAATAAAAAAATCCCGCCCAAAGCGCATCAGCGCGTATAAGCGAGATTTCTAGGTACATCTGCCAGCGAATGCCGGACGTTACTTGATGCCGAAGCGAACGAACGAATCGACGATCTGTCGGCGCAGAACGAGGTAGATCAACAGAATCGGCAGGCACGATACGGCTGTGGCCGCCATCATCGAGCCCCACATATTCGTATCCGAGTTGACGAACATCCGGAGCCCGATTTGCAGCGGAGCGTTTTCCATCTTCTTGGTGATCAGCATCGGCCACAGGTACTCGTTCCAGCCGTTAATGAACAGGATGATGCCGAGCGAGGCGACGGTGGATTTGATGTTAGGCAGAATGAGACGTGTCAAAATGCCGAAATCGCTCTGACCGTCGATGCAGGCCGCTTCGATGAGCACCCGCGGAAACGAGTTGAAGCTCTGGTAGAGAGACAGAATAGCGAACGTGGAGACGGCGAACGGCAGCACGATTCCGATCAGCGATTCGTTGAAGCCGAGCTGATTCACGAGCACATAGTTGGGAATCATGACCGCTTGAAACGGGATCAGCCAGGTTAAACTAAGCAGGGCGAAAATAAATCCCTGCCCGCGGAATCTCCAACGAACGAGCGCATACGCAGCCAGCAGACCGGTCGCCAGCTGGGACAGGGTCAGCAGGCTGGCGACTCCGAACGAATTGAACATCATGCGGACGATCGGCATCTGCTCGAAAGCGTACGTGTAGTTGCTGAAGATCGGTTCGAGAGGAATTAGAGAGGACGTGAAAATCTCCGATTCGTTCTTGAACGAGGAATTAACCATCCAATAGATCGGGAACAGGGCGATCAGGCACATGGCGGCGAGCACCGTATGCTGCGCGATCGCGAGTCCCGAAAATTTTTTCTTCATCGGGCGCTCCTCCTGTTCTAGTTGTCGTAAAAGGAATATCTTCTGGAAAGCTGGTTCAAAGTCAGCGAGATCACCCCGAACACGATGAAGAAGAGCAGGGCGGCCGCGGCGCTGAAGCCGGCGTTCAGGTTGGAAAATGCGTACTTGTACATCTCATAGTAGACGTTAGTCGACGTTCCGTACGGACCGCCAGTCGTCAAAATGTCGATATAAGCGAACGTCCACTGGCTGGAAAACAGAATGCTCATCGTCAGCATGAACAGGATCATCGGCGACATAAGCGGAACCGTCAGGCGGAAAAATTGTCTCATGCTTCCAGCGCCATCGATCGCCGCCGCTTCGTAATATTCCCGGTTAATGCCGGTGAGCGCCGCGGAGAACATAATCGTGCTGAAGCCAACCATTTTCCAGCCGGTGATGAACAGGATCAGCCATTTCGCGAAGCTTGGGTCCGAGAAGTAAGCGATCGGCTGGCTGATTGCTCCGAGTCGAAGCAGCACATCGTTGACCAATCCGTTGGACGGGTGGAACAGCCAGCGCCAGATGGCGCTGACCGACACGGGCGCGAGAATCATCGGCACGAAGAAAAGCGCGCGGTAAACATTTTTCATACGGCCTTCCATCTGATGAGTCACGGTTGCCAGCAGAAGCGGGATCAGGATGGAGAAGGGCAGCAGTCCAGCCGTGTAGAACAAAGTGTTGCCGATCGAGCTAAGAAAGCTCTTGTTCTCCATCAGTCTTGTGAAATTGTCGAACCCGACGAATTCCGGCGAGGTTCCCGGAACCATGCCCCACTTGTGGAAGGCCAGATAAAAAGTGTTCAACAGCGGGCGGTACATCCAGATGCCCAGCAGCAGCAGCGCGGGCAGAAGGTATAGAAAAGGCTTTAGCTTGCGCCAGAGCTTCGCTCCGTTCAGGCTTCTATTCCGCGCGATCGACGGCTTCCCCGGCAAGGGGGGAGCATAGGAGGTTTCTAGTGCTTGGCTCATCGCAATTCCCTTCTTTATTGAATCATCTTGTTAATTTCGTCTGCGGCCTTCTGCAGCGTCTCGGCTACGTTGCTGTCCGAGATAACCGACTTGCTGATCGCATCGGAGAACAGCGTCGTAATCTCCGAAGCGTATTCCCCCGGCCAGATCGCGACAGGGTGAATGCGCTGCAGCTGTTCGAGATTGGTCCGGTAAAGCGGATGCTTGTCGATAAAATCCTTCAGTCCGTTCGGATCGTCCGCCAGTGCCGTACGCAGAGGCAGATAGCCGATCTCGGACGTGATGATTGTGTATCCGCGGTCTCCGGTAACGAACTTAATGAACTCCCAGACGGCGGCGTTCTTCGTCGGGCTGTCCGGGCGCACCGCCAGCATGCTTCCGGAGTTGACCGGTATGGACGGCTTGTCGCCGAATTGCGGCAGGCCTGTTCCGTAGACATCCCAGCCGCCGGCTTCGGACGCTTTGCGGATGCCGCTGTACAGCGCCGTCGAGGTGATGTACATCCCCATGTTGCCGGCCATAAATTGCTCCGCAAGCTCGGCTTCCGCGCCTACCGCGTGAGCGCCGTTCTTGTACATGTCCTGCCACATCTCGATCGCTTCGACGGCAGCCGGCTCGGCGAACTTGACCGATTTGCGATCGTCGGCGAGCACTTCTCCGCCGTTGCTCAGAATCAGGCCTTCCGTCGTCCAGCCGTTGTTCGGAGCGAGGCCGAAGCCGTCTTTGCCGGTGGCTGCCTTGATTTTCAAGGACGCTTCCTTGATGTCGGCCCATGTTTTCGGCGGGGTCGTCGGATCAAGGCCGGCATCGCGGAACAGCTTGCCGTTCATGAACACGATCGGCGTGCTGAACGTGAAGGCGAGGCCGTACATCTTACCGTCGATCTTGCCCAGCTCAAGCGCATTCGGTTCGATGCCCTTCAGATGCTCTTCGAGCTGATCCTTCGGAAACACGTCTTCATAGGCTTTGAAGCCCAGGTTCAATCGGGACGCGTCCAGCGTGCTGAACGTATGCTGCACGATATCGACCGGCTTGCCGGCGGAGATGTCGGCCTTGTACTGCTGGTAAGTCGGATCGGCGACAGCTTCGACGACAACGCCTTTTTCTTTGCCGATCGTGTCGTTGAACTCCTGAATCAGATGCTCCATACCGGCCTTCATCGTCGGCGCGGCCAAACTGTAAGAGTAGAACGTGATTTTCGTCGGGTTGGCCGGGTCCAGCTTGCCTTGCTCGGCTTCGCCTGAGGATCCGGCAGCCGAACCGCATGCGCTGAGGCCGACGGCGGTCGTCAGTGCCAGCAGCGCGGAAATTCCCTTTTTCGCTTTTGTCATGGTCGAATTTTCCCTCCGGGGATAGGCATTTCTATTTCACGACGATGGCTTTCGGATGAAAGTCCGGCCGTTATCTTATTCGAGGCAATAATCTTGAATGCGCCGGCGAAGCTCGGCGTCGATGCCGAATTCGGCCTCCAGATAACGCTCGAACGATTCGTAATGCTGTACGATGGCGGCCATGGACGCGTCTAGATAACGCCGCTGCAGCTCCATGGCGGAACGGAAGGCGTTCATCTCGGACGGATCCAGATAGGCGGAGGCGGAAGTATACAGCTCTTGATGGAACTCGGCCAACGTGACGTTGGACAGAAGGTAATCCTCCATGACGGTCTCATAAGGAACGCCCAGCGTCAGCAGAATGAGCATGCTGCCGATTCCGGTTCTGTCGCGCCCGCCGGCGCAGTGATGCACAAGAGGAAGATGGGCTTCAGGGCTTCTAAGCAGTCCCATCAGGTGCTGATAAGAAGCATTGCGGATTGGAAGTTCGGCATACATATTCAGCAGCATATCCGCTGTGAAATGTTTGTGCATGCCGCTGGCGAATAGTTGCTCCATAGACACATGCGGCTTGTCCTCCGCTGCGGCGTTGGCGGGAATGCGGATCAAGCTGGCGCTGCCGATCGCCGGGTCCGGCTTCAGGCCGGCTTCCTCGCGGTTTCTATAGTCGAAGACGGTTTTCAGACCGACCGGCTCCAGAAACCGCATATCTTCGGCGGTAAGTCCGGTCAGCTCGGCGGCGCGGAACAAGAGTCCTTGCTTGACCGTGCGTCCGTCGGATGTGCGGATCCCGCCCATGTCGCGGAAGTTGAACGCGCCTTGCAGCGGAAGCAAGCAGGCGGGCATAAGCTGTTGGGTCATCGAACGTTCGCTCCTCGGTTGTCGATTAGTGTTGGGCGGCAAGAGCCTTCATCGGGAATCTGAAATATTCGGTTCCGCTAGTCGGCAGGGTGAGCGTCTGAACGGACACGCCTTCTCCCGGAGTGACGGAGACGACGTTGATGCTGCAAGCGTCGATCATGCGGAAGTTTTCCTCTGCGTCGGCTTTGCCGATAAAGGCGGTTCCGGCTGCCGCGACGTTAACGATGCCCATGTACGAGCCCACGTTGTCGGAGTGAACGTGGCCTGCGAATACGCCTACGACATCTGTTCCGACGAGCGCTTCGCCGATATCCCGGCGGTTAGTCAGAATGTGATCGCCAAGCATGCCGCCGATGCCGAGCATCGGGTGGTGCAGGGCAACGATCGTGCCGTGTGGGGCAGCGGTGCTCAGCTCCTGCTTGAGCCAAGCCAGTTGCGTCTCGTCGACTGTACCGTTGTGGTTGCCCGGAACCTGGGAGTTGAGGCCGATCAGGCGCAAGCCGTCGATCGTGTGCGAATAGTAGTAAGGCTCTTCCGAAGGTTGTTCGCCGAGGTAGCCTTCGCGGAACGGGCCGCGGTGATCGTGGTTGCCGAGTACGACGTGTACGGGAGCGCCGATCAGGCGGGAGCCTTCGTCGAGCACTTGGCGAATATAAGCGTAATCTTCCGCATCTCCCTCGTGAGTCAGATCTCCGGTGATGAGGACGAAGGCGGGCGCAATTTTGGTTTCTTCGATATAGCGGAACGCTTGAGCGACTTTGTCGGCGAGCTGGAACTTGGCGAGCAGCCCGTCCTTGCCGGGAGCGTTCATGTGCGTGTCGGTGAGGTGTACGAATTTGACGGTTTTCATAAGGGGATAAACCTCCAATAATATTTAATGGAATCGTCTTGTACACAACCATTATTGATCTTGTATGTAAGTTCGGTATAAACGAGATTGCGGAAGTTTGTAAAAAATCGCGGGGAGAAAAATAGTCGAAGTAGCCGGGGGATGGCGTAAGAGCGAGGGCCAAAAAAGTGCCCTGACGCTACTCAAGCCGTGGAGTGAAGGCCAAAAAAGTGCCCTGACGCCACTCCAGCCGCGGAGCGAAGGCCAAAAAAGTGCCCTTACGCCACTCCAGCCGTGGAGTGAAGGCCAAAAAAGTGCCCTGACGCTACCCAAGCCGTGGAACGAGGGCCAAAAAAGTGCCCTTACGCCACTCCAGCCGCGGAGCGAAGGCCAAAAAAGTGCCCTGACGCTACCCAAGCCGTGGAGTGAAGGCCAAAAAAGTGCCCTGACGCCACTCCAGCCGCGGAGCGAAGGCCAAAAAAGTGCCCTGACGTTACCCAAGCCGTGGAGCGAGGGCCAAAAAAGTGCCTTGACGCCACCCCAGCCGTGGAGCGAGGGCCAAAAAAGTGCCCTGACGCTACCCAAGCCGTGGAGCGAGGGCCAAAAAAGTGCCCTGACGCTACCCAAGCCGGCCTTCACCCCACCAAGCCAAGTATTTCCGCAAGGAAGTTGAGGCGGCATATGCGCAATAGAAAAAGCTGCTCCCCGTCACCGGTAACGGCGGGAGGAGCAGCTTTGTAAAAAATAATCAATTATACCGAAGGAATTTGCCAGTCGATCTCTCCTAAGCCGGCTTCCCGGAGGAAGGCGTTGCTCTGCGAGAAGGGCCGGCTTCCGAAGAAGCCTGCGTGGGCGGACAGAGGGCTCGGATGGGCCGATCGGATAATGCAGTGGCGGCTGGTGTCGATGAAGGAGGCTTTTTGCTGCGCATGGCGACCCCATAGAATAAATGCCATCGGCTTCTCCCGCTCGTTCAGACACGCGACAATGCGGTCCGTGAACCGTTCCCAGCCAAGGCTCTTGTGCGAGTTGGCTTCGCCCTGCCGCACGGTCAGGACGGCATTGAGCAGCAGCACGCCCTGCTTCGCCCAGTGCTCCAGATTGCCGTGGTTCGGAATTTCGCAGCCAAGATCGGCCTTCAATTCTTTAAATATGTTTTGGAGCGACGGCGGCTGCCTCACCCCCTGTTGGACGGAGAAGCTGAGCCCGTGAGCCTGTCCCGGCCCATGGTATGGATCTTGTCCGAGAATGACCACCTTCACTTCCGAGTAAGGCGTCCAGTGCAGCGCTTGGAATATCTCGTAAGGATTCGGATAGACGACCTTCTCCCTGTACTCCGCTGCCAGACGGTTTCTCAATTCCTGATAATAAGGCAACTCCATCTCGGGGGTTAGCAGCTCTCCCCAATCATTCTGAAACTGAACGGCCATGTCAAACCTATCTCCTCTCTAGAAAATATCCAATGCGACCGGGCAGTGGTCGCTGCCCAAAATATCGCAGTGTATAGCGGCATCTTTGATCGCGGGAGACAGTCGGGCGGAGGCGATAAAGTAGTCGATTCTCCAGCCGACGTTGCGATCTCGGACGCCCGGCATGTTCGACCACCAGGAATAGACGTCCGACCGGTCCGGGTGCAGGTGCCGGAACGTGTCGATGAATCCGGCGCCGAGCAGCCGGGTCATCTTCTCGCGCTCTTCGTCGGTGAAGCCGGAGTTGCCCCGGTTCGACTTGGCGTTCTTGATGTCGATCTCCTGATGGGCGACGTTCAAATCTCCGCAGGCGATCACCGGCTTCCGCTTGTCCAGCTCGGACAAGTGAGCGAGGAACCGATCCTCCCATTCCATCCTGTAATCCAGCCGGGACAAGTCCCGCTTGGCGTTCGGCGTATAGACGGTCACGAGGAAGAAATCCTCGAACTCGAGCGTAATGATCCGACCTTCCGGCTCGGAATCTTCTTCGATGCCGTAACGTACGGATAACGGCTTAATCCTCGTCAGGACGGCGGTGCCGGAGTAGCCCTTCTTCTCCGCGTAATTCCAATACTGCTCGTACTCTTCCCCGATGGCGAGAGTCAGTTGGCCTTCCGAGAGCTTGGTTTCCTGCAGACAGACGATATCGGCGTCGACTTCCCGGAAGTAATCGAGGAAGCCTTTGTTTACGCAAGCCCGCAATCCGTTAACGTTCCAAGATACCAATTTCATGTGTGCCTGCCCCTTTGCCGAGTCCTTTTTTAACAGTGTATCATAGATTGGCTTTTGGGCCGACTTCCGGATTGTTTTTTGCTCGGAAACTGGCTATCCTTAAAGAAGATTCGTCCTATCGAATGGACGACCGGGGACTTCTTTTAACTATACTAACCAGGATAAGAGATGACATATGACTATCGGATTTTTCGATTCGGGAATCGGCGGACTGACGGTGCTGGAGGAGTCTATGAGACGGCTTCCCGCGCAGGATTACGTCTATATGGCGGATACGCTGCACGTGCCGTACGGTCCGAAGACTCAGGAGGAAGTCAGAGGCTACGTGCTGGACGCGGTAGAGGCGATGATGGGGGAAGGGATCGAGGCGCTCGTCGTCGCGTGCAACACGGCGACAAGCATTGCGGTGACCGAGCTGCGGGAGCGGTACGATATTCCCATCGTCGGCATGGAGCCGGCCGTGAAGCCGGCGGTGGAGATGAACCGGGCGACCGGCAAGCGGGTTCTCGTATTCGCGACCCCGCTTACGTTGAGCATGCCTAAGTATTACGCGCTCGTCTCCCGAGTAGACGATGAAGGAATCGTCGATTCGCTGCCTCTTCCGGAACTTGTCCTTTACTGTGAGGACTTGCAATTCGACAAGCGGATTCTGGAGGACTACTTCCGCACGAAGCTGGCGGAATACGACCTTGACCGCTACGGAATCGTCGTTCTGGGTTGTACTCATTATCCATATTATCGCAACATTCTTCGCGAGGTGCTGCCTCCGCACATCGAAATCGTCGACGGCAACGCCGGGACGATCCGAAGATTGGCTTCGCTGCTTAGCCGTTACGGCGTCATGTCGGGTCGGGAGAGCGGGCAAGTCAAGCTGATGTGCACCGGCAACGACCCGGCATACATCGTTAAGATGCAGAACGCGCTGCAATGGCTTCGCGACAACTATTCGTAGTATAGATTCACTGTGCCGCTCTGTTCGGCTTGCTGATTGTTGTGTTTCTGTCAAAACAGGTCGCCCGGATCTCTATAGAGAGTCTGGGCGACCTGTTTGTTGACCGTTAAGAATTTCCGAAGTGCGCCGCAGTTTAAGCCGGTTAGCCGGTTGGCCGTATAGATCATCATGATCGGCACGCTCAGCACGGCGCTTAGCTTCCGATCAGGTAGCGAGACTCCAGCACATTCGGAGACAGGGCCGGATCGACCAGAAACCCTTGCACAATGTCGCAATTCATCGTGCGCAGCGTCGCCAGCTGCTCGGGAGTTTCCACGCCTTCCGCGATTACGCGAAGCTCCATTCCGTGAGCCATATCGATGATCGCTTTCGTGAGGACGGCGCTTTTGGTATCGGTTGTCAGCTCTCGGATGAAGCTCTTATCGATCTTCAGGATGTCGATCGGAAATTGCTTCATATATCCAAGCGCCGAGTAGCCTTTGCCGAAATCGTCGATGGCAATGCGGAAGCCGATCGATTTGAATTCGCGTAAAATTGGCAGTACCGACTCAATATCGTGCATGCTGCTGCTTTCGGTAATTTCGAGGACAAGCTGCTCGGGCGAGCACGGCGCATGGCAGACGATGCTGCGGATAGTCGGGACGAGATCCGGGGCCATGAATTGCCGCGCAGACAGGTTGACGGCCACAACGGGAACCTTCAGTCCCGCGGCCTGCCACTGACTGAGTTGGGCGCAGACGGTTGCGAACACCCATTTGCCGATGTCCATGATGCTGCCGGTTTCCTCCGCAATGGGGATGAACTCCCCGGGAGACACCTGGCCGAGCGTCGGATGAGACCATCGCAGCAGAGCTTCCAGCCCTTCCGTCTGGCCGGTGGATGCGTTGACCTGCGGCTGGTAATGGATATGCAGCTGATCTTTATCGATAGCCCGCCGGAGCTCGTTCTCGAGCGTCATTTTGCGTTGGAACGTGTCTCTAATGCCCGAGTTAAAGAGTTGGCAGTCGATCTTCTGGACTTTCGCCTCGTACATGGCCAGATCGGCATGTTTGACGAGCGTTTCGAAGCTGTCTCCATGCTCGGGGGAAAGGCTGATTCCGATGCTGGCATTTAAGTAAAGCTCGTGCCCGTCAACGGAGAACGGCCGCTTCAAATTGGCGATCAGTCGATTGGCGTAAGCGAGAGCATCTTCGGCCGAGCGAGGGTTCCGCTGCACGAGAATGAACTCGTCCCCGCCGAAACGCGCAATGATGTCTTCCTTGTTCACGGACATGTTGAACCGCTGCGCAACCAGTTGAAGCAGCTTGTCCCCGATGCTGTGGCCCAAAGAATCGTTAATCGTTTTGAAACGATCAAGGTCGATAAAGAAGACGGCCATCTTTTGCAGCGGCGCATCCGCATCCGTACCGGCGTTCGCTTTCTTGACGAGCTTATGCAGCAGCGTTCGGTTGGGAAGGTCGGTCAGCTTGTCGAAGTGCGCCAAATACCGCAAAGATTCTTCGGACTGTTTCCTTTCCGTGATGTCGATGAACATGCCGATATAATTCGTGATTCGTCCCGTTTCGTCCCGCAGCGTCGAAATCGAGAGCCATTCGGGATAGACGTCGCCGTTTTTTCTCCGATTCCAGATTTCGCCCTGCCAATAGCCGGTGGCATGGATTCTTTCCCACATGTGCACATAAAACAGAGGGTCCTGTTTTCCCGATTGCAGCATACGGGGTGATTGTCCGATCGCTTCCGCTTCCGAGTATCCGGTGACGGCGGTGAAGGCTCGATTTACCGATAGAATACGAAGCCGATTATCGGTGATCATAATGCCTTCATTGGCATTGCTGAACACCTGTGCGTGCAGGCGAAGCTTAGACAAAGTATTTTTGCGGCTCGTAATATCCGAGAACATCGCGACGTAATGGATAAGCTCTCCCTGATCGTCCTTGACCGAGCTGATGGAGAGCCATTCGGGATAGATCTCGCCATTTTTCCTGCGGTTCCAGATCTCTCCTTGCCACCGCCCGTCGCGATGAATAGAGGCCCACATGTCCACGTAGAACAAGGCGTCCTGCATGCCCGATTTCAGCAAGCTCGGCGTACGTCCGACGACCTCCTCTTCGCTGTAGCCGGTGATCGCGACAAAAGCGGGATTAACGTTTACGATTTTGGAATCGCGGTCGGTAACCATAATAGCTTCTTGCGAATCGCGAAAAATTCTGGCATAGGAAAGCGCCAGGTGTTCGGAGTTAGCGTATGGGTTAAGGGAGTTTACGTGTCGATTCATGGTAGTGCCCCTCTCTGCAGGTTGCCCCGCTTAGGCCGATCCTTGCAGGATTCCTGACAATTGCAGACGTTCGCGCAGCGCGGCCGGGACATCGAGAAAAGCGGCGTTCGTCTGGCGGTCGAGCGCGATCCTCTTGACGGCCAGCAGCAGCCCCATAGCCGCGCTGTCGATATCCGTTACGGCGCCCAGATGAAACACGACGTCGACGGCTCCGTTATGAATAAGCGGGAAAAGCTGCTGGCGAATCGAAGCTGCTTCTTTAACGCCGAATGCTCCGGATAGAATGACGGCAATTCGATCCTGCTGATCGATAATTTCAAAGCACATTCGCGCATCCCTCATTTATTAGGAAAAGGTCATACCTATCTAGTACAGCAATTTCCAGTTTTTATCTGTGACATTTCTCACAATGAGGGGCGGATGCACGAAAAAAGCGTCGGCTCCCGCCAAAAAGGGAGCCGACGCGCTGCTTCATTAAGCACTTACATTCGGGACTTCGACGCTCGGATCGACGTCGGCTTCGTAGTCGATGTCGTCGGTCTCGAAACCGAACAGCTGGAAAAATTCGCGACGGTATCCTTCAAGATCAGTCAGCTCGTATATGTTGCTCGTCTCGATCCGTCCCCAAATTTCGGCCACTTCCCGTTGAACGTCTTCGCGCATTTCCCAATCGTCGATGCGAATGCGGCCTTCTTCGTCCACGGGGACTTCATTCGCGTTTGGAGAATACAGGCGATCTGCGAACAAACGGTACATTTGCTCGATGCACCCTTCATGAATGCCTTTCTCTTTCATGACCTTGTACAGAGCGGAGATATACAGCGGCACGACAGGAATGGCCGAGCTGGATTGTGTGACGAGCGCTTTGCCGACCGTGACGTAAGCGCGTCCGCCGCCAGACGCCAGCTGTTCGTGAAGCTGCTTAGCGGTCGCTTCGAGATGGTCCTTCGCCCGACCGATCGAACCTTGACGATAGATCGCTTGCGTCAGCTCCGGTCCGATATAGGAATACGAGATCGTCGTCGCATTCGGAGCCAATACGCCCCCCTCCCGTAGAGCGTCGATCCACATTTGCCAATCGTCTCCGCCCATAACGTCGACCGTACCCTGAATTTCCTCTTCCGAAGCGGGTTCAAGCGTAACCATGCTGACTTCGCCGTCGTGGAAGTTGACCGTTTTGTTCGTATAGGACTGTCCGATCGGCTTAAGCACCGACGTAGACGTCTCGCCCGTGCGCGGATTCGTCCGGCGCGCAGTGGCGACGCTATAGATCACCAGATCGACCTGTCCCAGCTCCTTGCGGATCAATTCGACCGCTCTGGCTTTCGTCTCGTCCGTGAACGCATCTCCCGTCAAGCTGAACGATTTCAACCCGGCTTCCTGCGCCGCGGTCTCGAAGGCTGCGGAGTTGTACCAGCCAGCGGAAGCGGTTCTTCCTCCGGAGCGTTCGCCCGGCCGATAGACGCCGATCGTATTCGCGCTCGCCCCGAAGGCGGCAGCGATACGCGCGGCAAGGCCGTAGCCTGCCGATGCGCCGATCACGAGCGCGTTGCGTGGGCCTTGAATCGCCGGTTGTTTCCGAACATAGTCGATTTGCTGCCGAACCTGAGCGGCGCAGCCTTGCGGATGCGCGGTCGTGCATATAAAGCCGCGAGTTCTTGGTTTGATAATCATTGTACGTTGTTTTCCCTTCTATGCTCGATTGCCATAACGTCTATTTTAACGAATTTTCGCGCAAACGGAAACTCCGCAACCGCCACCCGCCGAATCGCTCTCTATCTTTTTCGCGCAGAAATTGCAAGTTTAATAAAAATTTTAGGATAATACGTCCGCGTTTGGTTACTCTAGTAAGGGAAACTATGAAAAAAAATAAAATGGGAGCAGAAAACGATATGAATACAATGAACCGGGAGGCTGCAACCGTTCGGGTCCGATCGAGAGCCGGGACGGGGCGGAGCAGAAAGGGACGAACGCTGCTGCTCGCGCTTGCGGCCGCCGTAGGTATCTATGTGCTGCTAGAGGTCAAAATGATAGAGAGGCTGCTGCCGGTCGAGTGGTTTCGCGAGGTGGCTCCTGTGACGGGCCTGCATCCGGTGGTGGCCGAAAAGCGGGACCGGCTTGTTGCGCAGAGCAAAGCTCTTGGCATCGAAGTCGTGATTACCGACGATTTTCGCAGCACGGAGGAGCAGAACGCTCTCTATCGACAAGGCCGCGGCGACAAGGGCGCGATTGTCACGCAGGTGAAAGGCGGAGGCTCCTATCATAACTATGGGCTGGCTATCGATTTTGCGCTTCGGATTCCCGGGGGAGATGTGATCTGGGACTTGAAGTACGACGGCAACGGCAATGGGAAATCGGATTGGATGGAGGTCGTGTCGATCGCCAAGAAACTCGGGTTTTCGTGGGGAGGCGATTGGAAGTCGTTCCCCGATTATCCGCATTTGCAGATGGACTTCGGCTACTCGATCGGGGAATTGCAGCGGGGTTGGCGTCCGCCGCTTCAGCCGGAATAATGAGCGGTTGGATGGACAGGGCCGTCGGGAAATCTTCCGGCGGCTTTCGCGCTGTCGTTGGCGAATATGCAACGCTGCCGAGGCTTCGGATCGAGTATAATTAGAATATATCTATTCCAAAGGGGAGGATTTTCCTTGAAGGAATCCGGGCTTGTAGAAGCGGTTTGGAGGGGCCGCCGATGACGGCCGTCACCGGAATTCGGCGTCCCGTCTATTTGTTTCTGGCGCTGGCTGCCCTGATTGTAGCGGCCAACTTGACGACGTTGCGCATGCTTGCGCTGGTTGATGATGAACCCGTCCTTATCTATGCTGCAATGTTCGACTTTATGTTGGCGATTCCGTTCCTGTACTGGTTTATCGTGCTGAGACGCCAAGGGAGGTCGATTGCCGGCGTTATGGCGCTGCCGCTGCTGGGAGCGGCCGGAGTTTGGCTGATCGTGCCTTTGGAACACAGGAGCATCGTGTGGAATACGGCATGGCCGGTCGAGATCGTCATTGTCGCCGCGGAGCTTGCTTTTGTCGCTTATGAGTTGAGAGTCGTTTACCGTCTGATCCGGGGCTATCGGGTCGCCAGGCGCGAAGAGACGGATACGATGGAGGCTTGGCGCATTGCGCTGAGAACCGGAACCGTGGGGGGCAAGCTGGCCGCAATTGTCCATCATGACCTTAGCATGGTCTACTACCTTCTATTCTCTTGGAGGAAAGGCAGAGAGAAGGCGGTCAACGGCACCGAATCAAGCTTTACCTATCACAAAAATACGAATCAAGTGCTATATGCGGCAATTTTAAGCAAAATCATCGTGTTTGAGGGAGTGTTCGTTCACCTGCTGGTAGCGCAATGGTCGCATGCGGCAGCCTGGGTGCTGACGATAGCCGATCTGTGGCTGCTGGCGCTGATCTGGGCGGACTGCCGCGCTTCCGTCTTACAGCCGCTGGTCCTGCGAGAAGATCGATTACGCGTGCGCTACGGACTTCGCATTCAAGCGGACATACCGCTCCACTCCATCGCCGGAGCAACGGAAGCTCGCCAGTTTAATCCGGAACCGCAGGAGATGAAGCATGCCGCCGGCCCGGTATTGGGCACGCCCAACGTGCGTATCGAGCTGAACCGTGAGGTGACTGCGGATGGCTTGTTGTTCCTGCCCAAGCGAGTAACGTGTTTGTATTTAGCCGTGGATGAGCCGGGTGCCTTTGTTAAGGAGTTGAACGAGCGGAGGATTTTGAGCGGAAAATCCGCGTTAAACTCGTAGATGAGGAGAAAAACGCCGATTTAAAGCGGAAATCTCTCGTTATTTTTGAAAAACGGGCGAATTTTCGGAATTAAAGCGGAAAACCCGCTTTGTTCGGCTTGGAAAGGGGCCGACGCGTATTTTAAAGCGGTTTTTCCGCTTTAATCTAACCTGTCGACTGAGCGAATCGAGTTGAGCACATTGCGCGGATTTAGGCTGAACAGAACAGATCCGCAGATTGAGCAGATCGCTCCCTAAAACCGGAGCTTGAAGCTGAGCGGGGGTTGTGTTGGAGCCGAATGGATTGATAGCTTTCGGTGCCGGTTTTTACAGGTTTCGCGCTCTTATTGTCCGTATTGTCTCCGCAAAGCTGCTTCGGCGTCCAGAGACGCCGAAGGCGCTTTTGCTTTGTTCATTGCTTCTTCTCCAGCTCGGAATGGAAATAATCGCGCAGCTCGGCCGCTTTTCTGGGATCGGTCAGCGGGATTTTTTCGGCTAGATAGCTCTCGACGAAAGCTTCCCAGGTTTGCGGCTTCTTCTGGGAGATCATTGTCCGCACCGCATTTTTAATCAGTCGCCGCTCTTTAGAATTGGAGAACTGGTCCTTATACTGCTGCTTCAAGCTCAAGTCCAGGTCGGCGGCGATTTTGCGGAATACTTCGGCCGTCATCCGAGCGTCGTCGAGGGCGCGGTGGGCAGAGCCTTCGGGAGCGATTCCCAGATCGAGCAGCGCCGCTTCGACGCTGACATCGTTTGTGACCTTTTTGTAGCGCAAGTAGCCTTTCAGCAGATCGAAGTAATGCAGACCCGTCCAGTAGGCTTCGTTCAGCTTGTGCATCCGCGTATCGAATACGATGCGCTTAATATCCTCTCCGCCCCAGGTAAACAGCAGGAACGAGTCCGGACTGCCGAGCCACTTCTCGAATTCCGCGATGACAGGGGGAAATCCCGGCGCGATATCGAGCTCATCCTGCGGGATGCCCGTTTTTTTCTTGATAAAGTTGTTCAGCTTGGGGAAGTATACCGGCTTGATCAGCGACGAAAATTCGTTCACGATCTTCAGCGACTCGTCCAGCCGCACCGCTCCGATCTCGATTACCTCCATCGGCAGGTCGCTGGCGAACTTTCGCCCGTTAAATTCAATGTCGAGAATAATGTAATCCACGTTCCAACCCTCGCTCTCTCATTCGCGTTCTCATTTTATCAAAAATGCGGCCGCTTCGCTCGTTTTATTGGACAAGAGCAGGCTAATGCGCAGGACGCAGAGGTAGAGCACGAGTTCAGACTTAGGGCGTTCAGATGAAGTCTTACGGGAATAAGCGGAAGTAGGTCTGGATTTCCAGCAGTTCATGAGATATAATTTTCACATAAAATGAAACTAAGTTTCATCGTGTGAAACTTGGCGAGAGGGGCGAGCGCCATGACGTTTGTTTTTCGTGGAGTGGATCATGTGCAGCTGGCCGCGTATGAGGGCTGCGAGCCAGGGGCTCGGGCATTCTTTGGCGGAGTGCTCGGCTGGCCGGAGATTGCCAAGCCTGACAGCTTGCGCGCACGGGGCGGCGTTTGGTTTCAATGCGGCGTTCATCAAGTGCACATCGGCGTGCAGCAGGATTTCGTCCCGGCTGCCAAGGCTCATCCGGCGTTCGAGGTAGCCGGGCTGGACGAGTTGATCGCGCATTTGGAAGAAAGAGGCGTGCCGGTTATTCCCGACGATGCTAGGGATGCGGAGAACGTTCGGCGGACGTACATTAACGATCCGTTCGGTAATCGGATCGAATTTCTGGAATGGGGGAAACGCGGAGATGAATAGCAAAGAGAGGTTTTCTAACCGAGTCGATACCTATACGAAGTACCGGCCGAGCTATCCGGCGGAAGCGATCGACTACTTGTACGACACGGTTGGATTAACGGCAGAGTCGGAGGTGCTGGATGTTGGCGCAGGAACAGGCATCTTCTCTAGATTGCTGCTCGACAGAGGCAGTCGCGTAACGGCGGCAGAGCCGAACGAGGCAATGAGGGAGGCGGCATTGGCGGCATCGCAGGACAATCCTCGCTTCAAGGCCGTTCCAGGGGCGGCGGAGGAGACGGGCCTTACGGATGCTTCATACGATTTTATCGTTGCTGCGCAGGCATTTCATTGGTTTGATCGGGCGGCGGCCAAGCGCGAGTTCGGCAGGGTGCTGCGGCCGGGCGGTAAAGCGATTCTCGTGTGGAACACCCGGCTTACAGGGGGAACGCCTTTTCTCGAAGAGTACGAGCGGTTGCTGCAAAATCTCGGAACCGACTACGGGCAGGTCAACCATCGCAACATTTCCCGCGACATGTTGGTCGACTTTTTCAAGCCGGGCGGGCTTAAAGAAGCGCGATTCCGCAACCGCCAGGTGTTCGACTTCGATGGAGTGGCGGGACGATTGTTATCTTCCTCTTATGCTCCTCAGCCCGGCCATCCCGGCTATGAGCCGATGATGCGCGAGCTTCGCGAGCTGTTCGATCGCAATCAGGAGAGCGGTACGGTCAATTTCGATTACGAAACCGAAATTTACTGGGGCGAGGTATAAGAGTCGTCCCCGTTTGTCTGGGGATACCTCTGATATGGGTCTATTTATACGGTTTTTCTTACAAAGGTTCGTCGTTTGAGCCTGAACTGAGTTGCTTTGTACGATATTTCGAATAAACGTTCGTCGTTTGAGTCGAAATTGAGTTGCTTTGTACGATTTTTCGACTACCTTCTACCGCGTTAAACTCATGTGTGCAAATAGAGCCGCCATAAAGGCTCTATTTCCAATCAGTTGGAAACGTTGTGGGTCATGATTAGCCTGTAGACTGCGCATACGCTCCTGAAATCACCTTAACACGAATTTCCCAATTCAGATTTCAGGAGTGTATAGCATGGGAAGGAGGTACATCCTCCTTGCACCTTATATCGATTATCTTTCACCGTAACTTGGTTGGTATACGGAACTGCCCCTACTGTAGAAAAATTAGCCCTCGTGCGGAATAGCGATCGGCAAATTCAGCCAGGCTACGCCGATATCGCGGTGAAAATGGTGGAAGCTGTCGCCCTCGACGCCATCGTAGTAAACGGCCAGTTTGTCCCCTTTGCGGAATACGCAGGGCGCGCCGATGACGGATTTCGACCAGGTGCACATGCTGCCGTCGAGCACGAGCGCTTTATCGTCGACATTCCATTTCTGAATATCCTTCGTCCAATATACCCAGATCGCATCTGTGTATTCTTTGATTTCGTTCAGACCGACATGGTTGGTAAACAAGAACCAGGTCCCGGTCTCTTCCTCGTAGAACACCGAGCTGTTCTCGATCTGCTCCTCGAGAGGGAATAGGGGCTCGGGGTCTACCGTCCACTCTTTGTCCAAATCCTTCGTGCGGGCAATGCCTAACGTACGCTTCGTGATGTTGTTTTCGTCCAACACGGAAGCGCTGAAAAATTGCAAATATTCGTCCCCGTCTTTGACGATCGCTCCCGAGCTTGCGGTGGTGCTGTAGTACGTATTCTCCTTCATCCGGAACGGAACGATATTCTGTTTAACCCAAGGTCCGTATGGAGAATCGGACTTCGCTTTCATCGTGACATAGGGGAAATCGGGAATATCGTAAGGGTGCTCGCGACGGTAGTCGGAGCCGATGTAGAACATATGCCATACGCCGTCCTCGAAGTAGGTAACGCCGTATACCGCACAGCTGGAATCGTCTTCCCCTTCCTTGCCCAATTCGAGAATAACGCCCTTTTTCTCCCAGTGGATGAGGTCTTTGCTCGTCGCGAGATAATTTCTCCAGCCGGTTTTGTCGTCGGACGCATCGTAATGCATAAAATAAGTGCCGTCGCACTCGAAGACCAGAGGCTCGCGGATGCCGTAACCATCCAGCTCCAAGCCGCCTCTCCGCAATACGATTCCTTGATCTTCGGCAGGGATCGTCAGCCGTGCTTCCGGTCTGCCATCCAGATATTTAGTGCCCAAATTCATCACGCCTTCCCTCGTTATGTGGACTGTCACTGCATGGGTTGTGAGGCAATGGTTCTCATCATAACGGCTGATTTCGAAACTTTCAAGCGATTAATTTTTTTCTTTTTTTAGTGTTGACAGCGGTTTCAGTAGATTGTACAATTCGATTAATTGGTCAGACAACTTACTAGTTATCGTTTGGAGAGATGAGTATGCTGAAGTCGTTAAAGAGACAAAAGCTGCACGAATCAATAACGGATGAAGTACTTAAATTTATAGAGCAGAAGGGATACGCCGTAGGGGACCGACTGCCTACGGAGCGTTTCTTTTGCGAGCAGTTCCAAATCAGTCGCCCGTCTTTCCGCGAAGCGATGAAGAAGCTCGAAAGCTTCGGCGTCATTGAAATCAAACCTGGCAGCGGGATGTACTTGCGCGCGGAGAAAACGATTTTGACGGAGATGGAGAACTTCACGCTTAAGTTTTCTATGGAGAAGAAAGCGTTGCTCGAAGTCATCGACTTGCGGGAGCTGATGGAGAAGCACGCGATCGAGCAAATCGTCGGCAGCGGTCAATCGCTGTACCTGGACAAGCTTGGGGAAATCGTCGACGAGTACGACCGCAGACGGAATAAAGGCGAGATCCCGCGCAAAGAAGACTATCTGTTCCACCTTGCGTTGTACGAAGGCTCCGATAACCGACTCATGCTCAACTTATTCAAATCCATCAAGGAAATCGATTCGTTGTGGGCGGATCGCGTTATCGAAGGGCTGGATATGAACGTGTTCGGCAGGGAAACGGAACCGCTGCACCGGCTGATCTACGAAGCGATGAAGCTTGGCGATGTCAAGAAAGCGACTAAGCTGATCAGCAAGCACTTTGAAATTATGCGAGAGGATCTGAAAAGAATTGGAGGGTAGCCCCTCTTCTGACATAATTGGTCAGACAACTATCCAAAATGGGAGAGGGTTATGCGCTTCAGTTAACTTTTGGTGGAGGTGAGTTAAACAATCCGCAAGCTGCTTCGCCATAACTCATAAGGGGGAATAAATGTATGTCGAAAAAATGGGCAATCGGATTATTGGCCGGACTAATGCTTGTGAGCAGCGCATGCTCCTCGTCCAATTCCGAAGGAACGAACAAGGAGAACGCCAGCGGTAGTCCGGAAGGCAAGAAAGAGGAGATCAGCTTCGTCGACGTTTCGCCTTCGCCGGAGCGTACGAAGTATTTTAACGAAGTCATAGCGGCATTCGAACAAGCGAACCCGAACATTAAGGTGAAATTGGAGACGGTTCCTTGGGATCAGGCCTTCAATAAGCTGGCGATGCAGGGGGCTAGCAAAACGATGCCGGACGTCGTCAATATGTATCCGGCTTGGTTGAACACCTTCGTTCCCGCCGGCTACTTGGAGCCGATCACCTCCAATTACGACGCGTGGTCGAACAAAGATAAGCTTACTTCGTTTGTAAGCGGAATCACGATGGAAGAGCAGCAGCGCAAAGTCTACAACGACATCTATTATATGCCTGACGCCCTGATGTCGGCCGCTCTGTTCGTTCGCAAAGACTGGTTCGAGGAAGCCAATCTGCCGCTTCCGACGACATGGGATGAGCTGTTCGCTTCTGCAGAGAAGCTGACGGATTCGTCCAAAAACCGCTACGGCTGGGCTTATCGCGGCGCACGCGCCGGCTTTGACCAAATCTTCGCTTACATTACGGCGGTTACAGGCGGAGAAACGTACGAGAAGGACGGCACTTCCGTATTGCACCGCCCGGAGGCGCTTGAAGCGTTCGTTCGATTTACGGATATGTACAAAAAAGGCTATGCGCCGAAGGATTCGATCAACTGGGGATATCAAGAGATGGTGCAGGGCTTTACCTCCGGCGTCAGCGGCATCTTGAACCAAACGACGGAAGTTATCGCCACAGCTAAAGCTTCCATGCCGGACGAGAGCTGGACCGTTATTCCTTATCCGAAAGGCGATGACGGCAAACGTTACATCGGCGCTTCCGCAACGTGGGGCTACAGCGTCTCGGCCGATTCCAAACACAAGGAAGCCGCCTGGAAGTTTATCGAGTTTCTGTCTACGCCGGAAAACAACCTGAAATATTCCAATACGCTGACGATGATTCCGATCTTCAAGAGCGGGGCTGAGGACGCGACGACGAAGGAAGGGCCAATGCAGGGCTTTATCGATACGCTGGACGATCCGGACAGCTATCTGGTGGCCGACCTGGGCAATTTCCCCGAGCTTGGCGAATTCCGCGAAAGCATTATGGACGCCGAGGTGCAGAAGTACCTGCTGAACAATCAGTCGGCTGAGGAAACGTTGAAGAAATTGGGCGATTTCCTGACGAACGCGCAGCAGAAGTATATGAAGGAACATCCGGAAGTGCCGCTGCCTCGCGTCATCAAGCCGGACATGAAATAAGAGCTTTCAATCGGAGAGGAGCAGGGAAAAGCGATTTTCCCTGTTGCTCTTATTCAAGAACGGTAAGGAGGATTTCTCTTAATGAAACGTTTGAACTCGAAAGAGCCTTACCTCATGTTAGCGCCGAGCTTTCTATTGCTGATGATCTTCCTTCTGTACCCCTTGCTCAGCTCTTTCCTGTACGCGTTTCAAAGCTATAAACTGACTGCGCCGAACGATATTGGCTTTAATGGATTGGATAATTTCAAAGCCGTGTTTTCGGATGCCAATTTCGGCATGATTTTACGCAATTCCTTCATTTGGGTCGTAGTTACCGTCGGGGGCCAATTCGTGCTTGGATTCATTCTGGCATTGGCGCTGCGGAAACCGTTTCCGGGACGAAACCTGTATCAAGCGATCGTGTTCCTTCCATGGGCGGTATCCTCGTTCGTCGTCGGACTAACCTTTCGTTGGCTATTAAACGCGGAATATGGTCCGGTCAACGACCTGCTGCTTAAATGGGGGATTATCGACGACAAGATTTACTTTCTGTCCGATCCCCAGCTTGCCTTGTTCACCGTTATTTTAACGATGACCTGGTACGGCATCCCTTTCTTTGCCATTATGCTTCTGGCGGCCATGCAGTCCATACCGGAGGATTTGTACGAAGCCGCCGATATCGACGGAGCGGGGATATGGTCCAAATTTTGGCATATTACGTTCAGCTATATTAAGCAAACGATCATCCTGACTTTATTGCTCAGAACGATATGGGTATTTGCTTCGGCTGATCTTATCTATATTATGACGGCGGGCGGACCGGCGAATTCCTCCAATATTCTATCTTCCTATATGTTCATGAAGGCTTATGCCACCTTGGATTACGGACAAGCATCGGCAATCGGATTGTTTTTCATGGCGCTCCTGATCCTGTTCTGTTACTTGTTCATGAAGGTAACCAAATTCGAGAAGGCGGGTAATTTCTGATGACAAGAAACCAACGCGCCGCTCTGCCGATTCTCCGTATTGTCATTCTGGTTTTTTACTTGCTCATGGTGCTGCTGCCTTTTTACTGGCTGTTTATTACATCGGTCAAACCGCGCATGGACATTTTGACGACGGACATTCAATATTGGCCCAAGCATTTCACGCTGGACAATTACAGGGTGCTGTGGTCGGCCTCGAATTTCGACGTTTTCTTGAAGAATAGCGTACTCGTCTCGATCGGAACCGGCTTGTTCACGACTTGCTTTGCGATTCTGGGCGGCTATGCGCTGGCGCGCTACAAGTTCAAGGCGAAAACAGCCGCAGTATACGGATTGCTGCTTACGCAAATGATTCCCGGCGTTCTGGTGATGATTCCGACGGCGATTTTGTTCAGCAAAGTCGGTCTCATG
Organism: Cohnella phaseoli; assembly: GCF_003386235.1. Taxonomy (GTDB): domain Bacteria; phylum Bacillota; class Bacilli; order Paenibacillales; family Paenibacillaceae; genus Cohnella; species Cohnella phaseoli. The sequence continues at coordinate 115,990 of NZ_QRDZ01000028.1, read as the reverse complement.
AACAGTCTGAGCGGTTTGATCATTATTTACATCGTGGGGAATATTCCCTTCTGCCTGATTCTGATGCGCAGCTTCTTCGACCGGATTCCGGTCGACCTGGAGGAAGCGGCGTTGATCGACGGCTGCAGCAAGCTAGGGGCGCTCTTCCGGATCGTCTTGCCGATTATGCTTCCCGGCATCGTAGCCACGTTCGTATTTGCTTTTATCGGGGCCTGGAACGAGCTCCTCTGCGCGATCATGTTTATCAGCAGCGACGAGTTCAAAACGATTCCCGTCGGTCTGTCCATGTTCGTGCAAAGCTATGATATCAATTGGGGAGTGATGACGGCGGGCGCGGTTATGGCGCTTATTCCTTCCTTAATCATGTTTGCCATCGTTCAGCGGTTCGTTGTAGAGGGGCTGACCGACGGGGCCGTAAAAGGGTAAGGCCGGGTATTGGTAGATCAGATAGAGGCAGAAGGTGGAGAAAACAAGATGCGCATACTATCAAGAAAAGAAACGAAAGACGCCGGAAGCCAAACGATGCTTACCCATTACGGGGACGAATCGTTCCATGGCGCGGTTGTTCCGCCCGTGTTCATTAATACATTATTTTCGTTCGAATCTTATGAAGCTTTCCAACGCTCGCAGTTTCAGGACGAGACTTATTATTACTCGCGAGTATCCAATCCCACGCAGCAAATCGCGGAGAAGAAGCTCGCCGCTTTGGAGAAAGGCGAAGCGGCGAAGCTGTTCGCTTCCGGCATGGCGGCGATTTCCTCCACGCTGCTGCATTGCTTGCGCCAAGGCGATCATGTCGTATGCGGCTACCCGATCTATAACGGAACGTACCAGCTGTTTCAGACGTTTCTGATCAAGTTTGGCATAACGGCCGACTTTGTCGATTTCAGGCAGCTTGATCAAGTTCGCGCCGCCATCAAACCGAACACGAAGCTGCTGTACTGCGAGGGTTATTCTACGTTTTTTATGGACGTATTCGATATTCCCGCTGTCGTCGAGATCGCCAAAGAACACGGGTTGCTGACAATCATGGACAACACCTGCGCGACGCCGGCCACGCTGCGGCCGATCGAGTGGGGCATCGATATCGTCATTCATTCCGCATCCAAATATTTGTCCGGCCACAGCGACGTAACCGCCGGCGTTGTGATTTCGACCCAAGCATGGATCGACGAGCTGTCGAAAAACGACGCCGTGCTGCTTGGCGCTTCCTTGGCCCCGCTTGAATCCTGGCTGCTGACGCGAGGGCTAAAGACGTTCGGCGTTCGAATGAAGCAGCATGCCGAATCGGCCGGCCGGATCGCTCTTATGCTAAACCAGCATCCTCAGGTGGCCCGTGTCAATTTGCCGCTGCTCGAACAGCATGAACAGCATGAGCTGGCCGTGCGACAGTTCAGCGATATGACGGGGCTGTTCAGCTTCGAAATGCACGGAGGCGCGGCAGCGGTCAAGCGCTTGATGAACAGTCTGCGGCTATTCCAGATCGGCGTGAGCTGGGGCGGCTTCGAGAGCTTGATTTATTCCCCGGGTCTAAGCATCCATCCGGAGCAGACCACTCGAACCGAATGGGAAACGAGACTTGAACGAACGATTCGCATATCCGTCGGGTTAGAGGATATCGACGATCTAATGGAAGATTTGCAGCGCGCGTTGAACGAGCTGTGAATGAAGTGCGCAGCAAACATCGTCGTATAATGCAAGGGACTGTCTCGTAAGTAATCGATGATACGGAAAAACGCAATAACGCTCGCGGTGCTTGCCGCGAGCGTTATTGCGCATTATCGGTATGTTATTTGAACGAGCTTGGCAATGTTCGAAGACGGGTACTTGCCCCGGGTCGCTACGCTATGATAGAAATGAAAATGCAGGGATAGCTTTGGATAGAATCTTAAGGAGGAACGTAGATGCAGCAATCATCTTTCGAAGATGCATTCGCACGGAGTATCGAAGCCGCTCGGGCAGCGCGTAGGGAATATGCGATGCAGAAAACGATCGGGGAAAGGTTTGTAGTCCCCCGCTCGCAAAAGAAGGGGATACATACGATTTTGTATCGACCGTTAACGAATACGGTACCGGATAAATTGCCTGTTCTGTTTAATATGCATGGCGGTGCATGGGTTGGCGGCGATGCTGTGTTCATGGAGAGCTTTTGTCAGATGATTGCGAATGAAATTCCGGCTTTCGTAGTCAACGTGAATTATACAAAAGCCGACGAAGAGCCTTTTCCTTATGCTACGGAAGAGGTGTCGGATACCGTAAAGTACTTTGTTACGAATGCGGATCAGTATGGCATAGATCCCGAAAAAATGGCCGTTGGGGGACATAGCGCAGGCGCTCATCTGGCGGCAGGGGCAGCTATGATGTTAAAAGAGGATGGCATCAAATTGGCTTGCCAGATGTTAGTCTATCCTTGTACGGATATAACGGCAGATCCGGATAAGCCGGACGATCTGATGAGCGTAATCACGCGCCTTTTCTTTCCGAAAGGCGGAAACGAACATAGATACATTTCGCCATTGCGTGCGAAGGATGAAGAACTGTCGGGACTGAGTCCGGCCCTATTTGTTTTGTGCGGGCCGGATGAATTAAAGCCAATGGGAATAGCCTACGCAAAGCGCCTGATAGATCGGGCAGTCCCTGTAAAAATAAAGGAATACCCGGAGGCGTTACACGGTTTTCTGGAAGTAAACCGTTCGGATTATCCGGCAGGCGATGCCCGCCAGAATCCCGAGCAGGAGGCATATTGCAAAGATTGCGAAAAATATTTGGTGCGGGAGCTGCAAGCTTTTTTTGCGGCAGTATGAGTAAGGGAAATGGAACAGTCTCTTTTGGCGCGTCAGGAGGTTTGAATGCTTTCCATACCGGGGATCATGATATAATCTCATTGCGGACTAACATAAAGGAGAACAGTGCCTATGAGGTTCGGATTCGACATCGACGACACTTTGCTTAATTTGCGGGAGCACGCATTCCGGACTTACAACGCGAAATTAAACCGGCAGGTAGACATCGAAGTGTTCCATGCTCTGACCTGTATTCCGATTCACGAGGCGTTCGGATTGACGGCCGATGAAGGACGGGAGATGTGGAATACCCACCGGGACGAAATCTATTATTCGGCTCCCCCGTTCGCCGATGCCGTCGAGGTGCTGCAGGAGCTTGAACGGCGCGGGCACGAGGTGTACTACGTGACGGCCAGAAAAGCCGAGTATTGCGAGCGCACGAAGAAGGCGCTGATTAAAGCGGGGTTCCCGGTCGCGGAAGAACGCTTTTACTGCGGAATGGACGACTTAGACAAAGTCCACATTATCCGAGAGCTGGAACTGGACTATTATTTTGACGATAAGCCTAAGGTGCTCGAGACGTTAAGCGGGCTGAAGGCCGTTACGTATGTGAAGGATAATGCCTACAACCGCCATATGGATATGCCGAGAATCGTCGGCTGGCAGGAGCTGCTTAATCTGTTGCAGGAGGACAATTGCTGACCGGATCTGTCAGTGATTGTCCGCTATAATGGAGGAAACAAAGAAGGAGGCGGCATTAAAGCTATGGATTGGAACTACTACAATACGTTCATTACGGCGTCTCCGGATTGCCCCGCGGAGCGCGGGATCATTCCGCCGGAGAAGAAGGGCGGCAGGTCAAAGCCGGGCATCGAGTACGACCTTGTCGCGGATAATCCGTATAAGTATACGCAAGAAGAGCTGTTGTTTCAGACGTATGTCCTGCACAAGGAGATTCCGCAGGAGGAGTTGGAGGCTCGGGAGGAGGAACTGCGCAGCGCGTTTTTCTCCAAGTCGATGGCTTGTTTGCGCGCGTCGATGCTGCCGAAGAAGTATGGCTGGGGGCTGCACTTTGATTCGCAGGGCAGACTTGCGTTGGTTCCGAGAGAATCGGCGGAATACGACCGACTCGCCAGCGGAGGCGAGCCGGGGGTAAAGGTGTTGGCCGCAATGCGGAATAGCCGGAAGTGATCGCACTGGCAAAGGAGTGGCAGCCGGCCCGATACGATCACTTCAAGCGGTAAGCGTGCTGCGGAACGGCGGAGCGTTCTGGAGCGATACCGGAAGCTGCGTCGAGATCGGGCGAGGACGAGGCGGCTTGTTGAGCCGACCGAGCCAGAGCCCTGGAAATTTGGACACAGAGCGTCAAGTAACAGGTATACAGCGCCGTAGTCAATACGCCGGACACGATAAGGAGAGTGGCGCTTGGTTCGGTATCGAGTCTGGCCAAATACCGGCTAACGGAATTGTCCAGAAGGTACAGAAGGATAAGCGGCGCTACCATGCCAATGATGAACTGGCCCTGCCTGGAAGTGGAGGGCGTACCGTCGAATTGTCGGCCGATGCGGAGAAATACCGAAGGGATCCCGTATATGTTGAAGATTGGAATCATATTGCAGGCCAGTGCCATGCCCGGAGAACGGGAGTAGAACGGGAACAGGCTTTGCAAATCCATATGTATACGGTAAATCCAGACCAGATAGACGACCAGCACGATATAGAATAGGACCGTTCCGAAGAGAGAAACGAACGAGTCCAGTTCGTAGGCATAATCGAAATAGGCCGTTTCGTTCACGGAATATACGACTGTGCTAAGCAAATTAATTGCGGATAGCGAGACGAGAATCGTAAGCAAAATCTTGAATACATTCGATAAAACCTCGGAATACAGCTTTTTCATACGTACGCAGCCTCTCCTTATTCCTTTAATTTTTGCAGAAAATCGACAGCCTCTTCCAACGTATCCACGGGTACGACCTCAAGACTCAGCTCCAACTCGTCCGCCCAATGCAGGGCTTCTTCCTCGTTGCTGATTCCTTCATAATAAAACCTGTCCCTATCGCCGGGAACGAAGAAATAGTCGGCACCGAACTTCTCCGCGGTAAGAAGCTTCTCCCGAATCGCGCCTACCGAGCCTACTAGATGATCCGCCTCCATCGTTCCGGTTCCGGCGATAACGTACCGTCCGCCGTCGGAGAAGTCCTCATTGCGAGACTCCTCAAACAGGCCGATCGCAAGCATCAGTCCCAAGGAATCGCCGTAGTATTCGCCCGCCAGCTCGATCAGCTCTTCCAGGCGGCTTGATCTCTCTTCCTCGTCAAGCGCTACCTCTGCCGCTGCTTCGACGGTCGTGATCGCATGGAGAAGGGTCTCGTCTCGCAGACTTTCTCCGATCTCCATCATTTCTTCCATTTCTTCCATCGCCGAGCTGTCGGCAGATACGAATTCCGCTTCAGGGTATGCCTTATTTACACTCCATCGCTCGTACAGATTATGGACGACGCCTTCCTGGACGTAACAGAAACGAACGCTTCCGTTTACGCCAAGCTCCTGCACCGACGGAATGTCGCCAGGTGCGGAGAAAGTGGCATAACGCGGCAAAAAGCAGATAATTGCCACTCCCATCGGGATGAGCAGCAGCAAGCTAACGATGACGTATTCCGGACGAATCCGCCGTTTGAGTACGATTGGCGCTTCCATTCTCTGTTCATTCCATTCCTGGTAAAAAGTTCTCTGCCATTTGTGAGTTCGACGAATTTCGGCAGTTTCCTTCCAGAAGCTGCAAATGATGTGGTTGTCATGAGAAAAGGAGCGGTTTTGTCTGCTGATCAGGCCGACATAACCGCTCCCTTTCGGAAGGCTATTCGCGGGTTTAACCCTAGATAAAACGAATTTCTCTTTGTTCGCATTCGGGGGCGGCGAATTGCAGCAAATGCTCCCCTTCTGCGATTAGACTGTCTTGATCTTCCCGGCTCAGCGGACGAAAAGGCTCGATAACGAGCGCCGCAGCCGCGCGTTCTCGCACAATGCTCCAAATTCCGGCGACGAATCCGTCGATCAGAAACGTCGGGCGAATAATTCCGTTGATCGTGAAGACGCGTTTGCGATCGTCCTCGGAGATGATTCGCGTCCGATCGGCATGCGACAGCAGCACATTGTCAAATTCGGCGACATATCGCGGAGCAACCGGCAAGTTCTCGTCGGGGAGCGGAGCGTCGGGGATATCAAACAGCTCGCGCCCCTGCTCGTCGCGGAAAACCCGCAAGCGGGAACGCATTCTCCGAACGACTTCGTTCAATCGCGTTAGGCCGCACCAGGCCTGCATATCTTGAACCGTCGCAGGACCGAAGGCAGCCAAATAGCGTTCAAGCATCCATTCCGGCGAGCTTGGCGGGGCGTTATCCAGCCCCAGCCATGCCTCTGTCGTCGTATGAGCGGCCGCGCCGCTTTCGCCCCACAGTCCTCGCGGAGGCACCTGCACGAGCGACAGCAGCGTGCGCGCGGCAACGCCTAAAGCGGCGATGTCGCGCCCTTGCCAGCGCTCGTCCGCCGCTAAGCGCTCGCCGATTTCCTGAAAAGTCATCGGACTTTCCTCGACTAGTCTGCGAGCTGCCGCTGCTAGTTCGGCTTCGTCGGCTCCTTCGAGACGTTTGCCATGGTTCGACCTGTACCCTCTTTCCATAGCCGGCTGAATGAGCGGGCGAAGCGCTAAAGCATCGCGGGCGGAGACGAGATGAATCGTCGAGCGCATCAGCGCGATCCGCACCGCCTGACGGGATCGAATCAGCTCCGCCAGCTCGTCTTGCCGAAAGTTTTCGAGCCTGGTCCATAAGCCGAAGTAAGGCGGAGCGGGAGCCTGCGATTGCATGCCTACAAGATGTTCTATCGTTTCCAAAGCGGAAAGATTTTGTCGGCGGATGAGCATCTGACGTTCCAGCAGCGCGCGATTAAGCTGTCGACGGCTTAGAACGGACTCTGGGCTCGTGTCCGTAGAAGAAGGATGTGCCATCGGGAGACCTTCCTTTCGGTGTTCATGACGACTTTGGACGGTAGGGAAACTAGCAACTCTCGTATTTTCTCCAGTCTACCGGAACGAGCCTTATTTTCCAAATTCCATATTGACATCACAAACGTCAAGGTCTAGAATAAGACATTATAAACACGACTAATCCAATCGGAATATATATGTATCGACCAGACCACTGGAGACCAAACAAGCTAGAGGTTTGGTCTTTTTTTGTTTATGTAAATCCGATTGGCAGAGAGAGCAGGTGATGGCAAGCGAGTGGGAGAGCCGGAAAAGAAAGAAGGGGAGGAGAACGCCGGCGGGTTCTACGCGAAGGCGATTCTGGAGCCGATCTATCGGCAGGCTCAGGAGCAGTTGCTGGCCCCGGTGAACGCCGTTAACAAGGCGCATCTGATTATGCTGGCGGAGCAAGGGCTGATCGGGGAGGAGGAGGCTCAAGCAATCGCGAAGGCGCTGCTCGGCCTCGATCTGGCAAAGCTCGCAACGAGCCGGTATACGGGACGATTTGAAGATTTGTTCTTCGAGGTCGAGCATGAGCTGACGAAGGCGGCGGGAGAGGCCGCGGGCAGTTTGCATCTGGCCAGAAGCCGGAACGATATGGGCATCGCCGTCTACCGGATCGCGCTTCGGGAGAAGCTGCTGCGAACGCTGGATGCCGGCCTCGAGCTGAGAAGCCGGTTGATCGAGTTTGCCGAAAAGCACGTCGACACGCTGATGCTTGGATACACGCACACGCAGCAGGCTCAGCCGACAACGATGGCGCATTACGCCTTGGCCGTATCCGATTCGCTCGCCCGCGACTTCTGCCGGTTGAAGGCAGCCTATGCCAATTGCAACCGCAGCAGCATGGGCGCCGCTGCTCTAACCGGCTCGGGCTTCGCGATTGATCGATTGCGTACGGCGGAGCTGCTCGGCTTCGGCGAGGTCATTGAAAATACGTACGACGCGGTCAGCGGGGCCGACTACGTCGGCGAGGCGGCGACCGCGACGTCGCTGGCTGCGGTTAATCTGGGACGATTCGCGCAGGAGCTGCTGCTCTGGTGCACGCAGGAATTCGCAGCGATCCGGGTAGCCGATCCGTTCGTGCAGATCAGCTCGATCATGCCGCAGAAACGCAATCCCGTATCGATCGAGCACGCGCGCTCCTTGCTGTCGAGCTGCGCGGGGGATGCCGCTACGGTATTGACGATGATCCACAATACGCCGTTCGGAGATATCGTCGACACGGAAGACGATCTTCAGCCTTACGCCTGGAGATGTCTGCGTACGCTCGAGACGGTCTATCGCCTACTCGCTGGCATCATCGCCACCTTGGAGGTGAACGCGGACGCGCTGCGCTCTCGGGCCGAAGCAAGCTTCGCTGCGACGACAGAACTGGCGGATACGCTGGTGCGCAGGGAGGGGCTTGCGTTCCGGGTCAGCCATAGCATCGTGTCGAGGCTGATACGAGATGCGGACGCCGAAGGGTTGGCCGTTCGCGAGCTGACGCCGGAACGGTTGAACGCCGCAGCGGAGGCCGTTCTGGGCCGTCCGCTTCGCCTAACCGCGGACGAACTGGCGGAAGCGCTCGATCCCGGGCATTTCGTCTCCGTGCGCCAACTGCGGGGAGGGCCGAGCCCGAAGGAGGTTGAGCGGGCGCTGCGCGGGCAGTGGGAGAGGCTGGACGGCGAGAGGACGCGGCTTGATCGGGAGCGGGAGCTTCAGAAGAGCAGAGCCGCCGAGTTGGACGAAATACTGGTCGCCTGGTTGCGGCCGCGCGGATAGGAAGGAGGAATGGCCGATGTTCAGAGAGGGATTCAAAGTGTTCGATATTCACGGTCACATGCCCTATCCTTTTCCGAGGCTGTATGAAGCGCACGAGCAGATTGCAGAGTACGGCAGGGAGCGGGCCGAGCGGATGAGGCTGACTTGGGATTTCGGCTCGGCCAAGGAGAATCCGGCGGAGCAAGCGAGACCGCTGGCCGATCGCTGGAAAGACGAGCTGGACAAATACGGCATCGGGGGCATGAATTTTCTGACCGGTCCCACGAACGACGAGTTGGCCGAGCAAATCTCAAGAGCTCCCGATCGGTTTACGGGCTTCGCATCGCATCCGATCGAAGGGCCGGACGCGCTATCCGAGCTGCAAAGGGCAGTCGACGAGCTCGGACTGAAGGGCTACAAGCAGTTCGGACCGCTGACGCTAATCTCATACGACGATCCGTCGCTTCGCCCGATCTGGGCGTTCCTGGCGGAACGGGGGCTGCCGGTGCTGATCCATTTCGGAATGCTGGGGCACGCCGGCGGCATTGTCGAGCACCGGAATATTAACCCGCTCGCCATCTTTAACGTCGCGCGTGAGTATACCGACATTCCGTTCGTCATCCCGCATTTCGGGTGCGGCTACTTCCGCGAGCTGCTCCATCTGTGCTGGAGCTGCCCGAACGTGTATGTAGACACGTCGGGCTCCAATCAGTGGACAAGGTGGATGCCGTACGAGTTGAATCTCGAAATTCTGTTCCGCAAAACCCGCGAGCTGATCGGCGCGGAACGGATTGTTTTCGGAACCGATTCGATGGGGTTTCCCAGAGGATATCACTATCGTTATTTGCAGGATCAGGTTCGCGTCGTTCGCGAGCTGCGCTTTGCGGAGGAAGAAATAGAGGCGATCTTCGGCAACAATGCAAGAAAGCTGCTGAACCTGCCGAGTGCATTGACCATTTCGGATCAAGAGGAGAGGACAAGAAAATGAATCAACCCTTGCGTTACGGTATAAAGCTAGCGTCGGCCCTCGCCGCCCTTCTGGTCGTATTGACGGCTTGCGGAGGAGACAATGGCAAAGGGGGAGACGCCTCGCCGGCGTCTTCGAACGCGGCGGCATCGCCGCAGGCATCGGCGGGGGAGGCTCCCTCTTCCGCAAGCGCGGAGAAGGTGACGATCGAATACTGGCAGTACGAGTTTCCGGCCAAAGTCGAGTTGATCGACGAGCTCATCCAGGAGTTTCAGACGCTTCATCCCAACATTACCGTCAAGCAGACGAACTTTCCGTACGACCAATACAGCCAGAAGGTCGCGACGCTCGTTCCGGCCGGCAAAGGACCGGACGTCATCAACCTGTACTACGGCTGGCTGCCGCAATACGTAGCTTCCGGATACCTGCAGCCCCTCCCGGAAGATGCTTTCCCGCCGACGCAGATCGAGAGCGACTACTATCCGCTCGTCAGCGCCGCCAAGCTGGACGGAGCCTATTATGCCATTCCGACGGCCGTACGCACGCTGGCGCTGTTCTATAACAAGGACTTGTTCGCCAAAGCGCAGATCGCGGAGCCGCCGACGACATGGGAGGAGCTTGTCGACGCGGCCAAGAAGCTGACGGAGAAGGACGACAAAGGGCAATTCGTCGTCGAAGGCTTCGCTTGGGAGCCGGGAGCGCAGCTCCATCACTGGTTCCGCGACGGCTTGCTGCCGCAGGCGGGCGCGCAGGATCTGAGCGACGACCGCAGGAAGGTGCTATGGGACGAAACCCCCGCCGGTCTCGAAGCGTTCCAATACTTGCTCGATTTTGCGATTACGCACAAGACGGGCATTAACGGATTTTATAACGACGATATCAACGCCTTCAAGACGGGGCATGCCGCGATCAACATTGACGGATCGTTCCGGCTCGGCGCGCTTAAGAACGACGCTCCCGATCTCGTCTACGGCATCGCGCCGCTCCCGTCCTACAAAGAGAAGTCCGCTCCGGCTTCCTTCTGGGCGAACGCCATTCCGAAGAACGTCCAGGGCGCCAAGCTGGAGGCGGCCAAGGAATTTCTGAAATTCCTGACGAGCAAGGAAGTACAGGAGAAATGGGTGGAACGGGTCGGGGAGCTGCCGGCTCAGAAAGCCGTCGGTTCCCAGGACAAATACGTAAACGACGAGAAGCTCGGGCCGTTCATTCGGCAGCTCGACAACAGCAAGGCGCACTTCTTCATCGACGAGAACCAGGAGCGCACGCTGATCGTGAACGCGACGAACGAGGTGCTGCTCAACAATGTGCCCGTGGAACAGGCATTCAAGGATCTTGTCGCCAAAACCCAAAAAATCTACGACGACTATTGGGCTAAGCAGGATAAAAAATAACGCGGGAGCGCCGGCCCGGGCAGGTTGCCGGAGCCGGCTTCCGCCCAACGGAGGGATCATCTGCGATGATCGCGCAGGCTATTCGACTGACCGCCCGCAAGAGCCGAGCTCTGCTGGGTTTCCGTTTGCCATACCGGGCGCAGCGTTACGTCTTCATCTATCTGGTGCTGGCGTTTCCTCTGTTTTATTTTCTGGGGACCAGGCTGCTGCCGATTCTCTACGCCTTTAACGTGAGCGTTCGGGAGTGGGACCTGCTTTCGCCGGAGAAGCCGTACGTGGGCTTCGACAATTTCGCGGCGCTGTTCGGCGATGAGGTGTTTCGCAAGTCGATCGTGAATACGCTGATTTACGTGGGAGTCGGCGTTCCCGGGCAGCTTGCCGTCGGCCTCGCGGTGGCGCTGCTCATCCATCGGATTCGGCGTTTTCGGGGCTTGTTCCGCACAATCTATTTTATTCCTTACGTAACGAGCGCGGTCGCCGTCAGCTGGGTGTTCCGCTGGATTCTGATGCGCAACGGCTGGCTGAATCAGACGCTGTTGAGTTTGGGGCTGGAGCCGCAGCTGTTCCTGCAGTCTCATCGGCAGGCGATCTATCTTGTCATCCTGACGATTATCTGGCAGAGCATCGGCTTCCAAATGCTCGTGTTCCTTACCGGCCTGGAAGGCGTGCCCCGCATGTATTACGATGCCGCGGCGATAGACGGCGCCGGTTCCTGGCGCCGGTTCCGCCACGTGACGCTGCCGCTGCTCAACCCGGCCATCGTCTTCTCCGTCGTTATCGGCGCGATCTCGTATTTGCAGACGTTCGGGCAAGTGCTGAGCATGACCAACGGCGAGCCGCTCAACTCGACGAGAACGATCGTGCTCCACGTCTACGCGCTTGCGTTCCAGCGCTTTCAGATGGGCAGCGCCGCCGCTGCGACCGTCATTTTGTTCGTCATGATTCTGGCGTTGACGCTGCTTCAATTCAAGCTTGTCGGACGCAAGGTCGAATACTAATCGCGATTCGAAGAAGAAGGAGGCCGATGAATTGAGCACGCAGCACATTCACCGAATTTCCGCGCGAGGCAGTCCTTCGGGAAGCCGACTGGGCTCGCTCGCCAGCTACGTTTTGTTAACGCTGGGCACGCTTGTCGTCATTTTTCCTTTTCTTTGGATGGTCGCCACATCGTTTAAGCTGCCCCAGGACTTATACAGCCTGCGGCTTATTCCGGAAACAGCGACGCTCGGCAATTACGCCGAAATTTTCGAGAAAGCCCCGTTTTTCTCCTGGATCGGCAACACGGTTCTGCTTGCGCTCATTACGGTGACGACAGTCCTCGTCTTCGACACGATGGTCGGCTATGTGCTCGCGAAATTTTCCTTTGTCGGAAAAAGCGTTATTTTTCTGCTGATTATTAGCACGCTAATGGTGCCCATCGAGATGCTCATCATCCCTTGGTATCTGATCGCGACGGAGCTGGGGTGGTCGGATACGTACTGGGGAGTGTTGTTTCCCGGCATCATTACTGCCTTCGGCATCTTCCTGATGCGGCAGTTCATGGAGGGCTTGCCGTCCGAGCTGCTGGACGCGGCCCGCATCGACGGCCTGAACGAATGGAGAATCATGGCCCGAATCGCGGTCCCGCTGGTCAAGCCGGCCATTGCCGCCTTGACGATTCTGACGTTCATCAGCAATTGGAACCAGTTTACCTGGCCCCTTATCGTGCTTCAGTCGGAGGAGCGGTTTACGCTTCCGGTAGGTATTTTGTACTTTTCCAGCGAGCTGAAGGATTCCAGCAGTTGGATTCTGATCATGACCGGAGCGACAGTCTCGATCCTTCCGCTAATCGCTTTGTTTCTCGTGTTCCAGAAGCAGATCATTCGGGGAATTGCCCTGAGCGGTATGAAGTGAGAGGCGTTCGACTATCGGATCCTCGCCAGCGTTAGCCGGAGCGGATCAAGGGAGCGGGCCGTCCATCGGGGTAGACGACTCCAACAACGGCCTCCCGGCTATCCGACCCATCTCCCGCATCCGTCGCATATATTCCGTCACCTTTCGGTCTTCCTCCAACGGATACGAGCAGCCGAGCTTGTCCGCCAGAGCCAGGCCAACGGCCCGAGTAAGCCGCCCGGTCTCGAACAGCGCGTCCCAGATGCGCTCCGAGTCGCCATCTGCGTAAGTACGGGCGTAGGACGCCCACAGCTCCTCCGGCATCAAACGCTCAAGCCACCGTCCCGCCTTGCCGACGTTCACCGACCAGCGGTTGTTCATGCCGACGTGCCAGCTCAGCACCTTCACCAACGCGCCTCGCACGACCACATCGAGCATAAACTTGGCGTACGGAAGCTCGCCTCTTCTCAATCCTTTCGCCACGTTCGTCGAGCACCACCATATCTCGTTAAACGCCTCTTCGATTTCGCGCCGATCAGGCTGCGTCGTGACATAGGAGCGATCGCTCGGAGGCGGAACCTCGCCCATTCTTCCGTCTTTGTCCAGCAGCACCTTCGTCAAGCTGTCGTCCAGCCCTGACATCTTGTCCGCGAAGCGGAAGGACAGGTCGATGCGAACCCCATCCATAAACTGCATCAGAAATATCTCCCACGTCTCGTCCTCGTTCTCCTCTTCCTCAGACCGATTGTGCTGCATAATCATCAGCTCGCCGAACTCGGCTGCGATCCAGCTCTGATCCCGCACGAACGAATCGATGTCCGTCACTCCGTAAATGACGTCGTAGTCCCGCAGCTCGTCCTTCTCAACGTTCGGGTTAACGCGGGAGCCGTTCAACAGAACGACGCGTACCCGCGAATCCCGTCCAGCCAAGCTTAACAGTTGTCCGAAAACTTCCTCTTCCCGCCTCATCGCAACCTCCGCACCTTCCGTATTTTCTCCAGTCTACCGGAACGCGTTTTATTTTCCAACAACCGCTTTACTCTGGAGTTACTCCATAGTTTAAGATAGAGGCAAGATACGCCTAACCTAATCCTGCGGCCCAACTGGGGAGGAGAAGATGGAGATGCAATTTCTAAGAAGGGTAGCGGGCAATGCGAGAAATGCGTTTCGTTTTACGAGTACGGGGCTGTCTTTGAAAGAGAAATGGAGACTCGCGCTCCCCGGTCCGATTCTGTCGGTCGGAGGCGTGCTGATCCACAACGTCTTCATCAAGTATTACACCGACATTATCGGCCTCAGTCCGACGATGGTCGGCTGGGTGTACATCATCTACAACATCTGGAATGCGATCAACGATCCGTTCATCGGCGTCTGGATCGATAAGATGAGGCACAAGCCGAGGCGGGGAAAATACGTCTATGTCATGCGCGTCACGGTCCCGTTCATGATTCTTTCTTCGTTCGCGATGATGCTGTCGAGTCCTTCCTGGAACGAGTGGACGATTTTTCTGCTGTATACGGTGGAGCTGTTCATCTACGACACGGCGGCAACAGCCTACAGCATCGCCTATCAATCCTACACGCTGGTCGCCGCACCGACGAAGGAAGAGCGCGTTGACGTGAACATTATCCAGAACTATGTCTCCCAAGGGATGTCTTTTCTGGTGACGATGATTCCGACGATGCTGCTGGTAGGGGACGGGAAGAGAGAGGTCATCCTTCCGATCTTCACCTTGGTCATATTGGCCGAATCGATCTTTTTCACCTTGGCGCTAAGGGGACTGAGGGACGACGCCAAAATGTACGAAAGTCTGGAAAACCAGCATCTCGACCTGCGGGACATATGGAAGGAATCTTGGCAGATTATCAAATCCCGGCCTTTTCTCTCGTACATTCTGTTTTCCATTATTACCGTCGGGCCGATCGGCTTTTACTTCACGCCTTTCCTATACTATATGGACGATGTTATGAATGTAAGCGGTGCCACCGCAACGATCGTCGACGTGAGCACACATGTGGCCGTTCTGCTCGTCCTTCCCGTCGCAGGCTATTTCATCAAGAAAAACGGCACGAAAATCAGCGTTTACTGGGGAACGCTCACCGCGCTGCTCGGTTATCTCGGCATTTTTCTGGCCCCTAATCTCTGGATTGCCGCGATCTCCTATACGCTGGTCGTGTTTACGGTCAACTACATTCGCACCGCGGCGGCGCCTATGGGCGCGCTGATCATCGACGAGAATGAACGAACGACCGGCGTGCGGAAAACGGGGCTGTTCAACGGCTTGTTCTCGGTGTTTACCGTTGCTTTCTCAAGTATACAGACGGTGGTCTTCATCAATGTGATCGGCTCCTACGGATACGACGGGACAGCGGATTTTCAGACGGATTCGGCTTTGTTCGGCATACGGCTGGCTGCGGGCATCATCCCTCTGGCGGCTGTTTTGCTGGGGCTTCTTCCAATTTCGTTCTATCCGTTCGATAAGAAAAAGGAAGAGGAAATTTCGGCGTTCAGCAATCGGGCGCGAAGAGGAGAAGGGGCATAGATGAGCGAGCATTCGTTAAGGCTTAGTTTTACGATCGGGGAAGTGTCGCAAATCCTGGATATTCCCGTCGATACGTTGCGCTACTATGACAAAATCGGGCTGCTGGCCCCCCATATCCGGGATACGAACAAATACAGGTATTACGATCTTGAGCAGTTCGACGCGTTGATCACGATCCGCATGCTCAGAGCGATGGAGGTTCCGATCGAACGTATTCAGGAGCTGCTGAAGGAGCGGGAGTTGGCCGGAATTCGCGGATTGCTCAGAGAGAAACGGTCCGAAATCGACCGTCGGCTGGCGTATTTGACCCAATTGTCCGGCAAGCTCGAAACACTGCATGGGAAGCTTCGAAGGTTTGAGGACACGAATACAATCGAGCTGGTCAAGACAGAGCCTGCCTGGGTATTGTTGACCGACTCGATAATGGAAAGCGGGGACCGCAAGCTTGGAAGCCGGGTTCAGGAGCAGGTGCGCCGCATCCGCGAGCCGAAGGAGTGGATCGCCTTCTGCCACATTATATCCATCGTGTCGCAGGACAATTTGCTGGCAGGCCGCTATCACAATTATCTGAACAACGGCATTTTGTCCACGCATCCGCTGGCGGGAGAGGGCGATATTTTTCGTAAGCTTGAACCGTTTTATTGCGCGAGAAAATACGTGGTCATCGGCAAGGACGACTATTCCAAGCTGGACGAACACTATGAGCTTATGCGGGCTTTTATTGCTAGGCGCGGCTTCCGGGTTGCCGGCGATTCGCTGGAAATCAATCTGTATAACCAGTACGACCGTCACTATATCGAAATGCATATTCCGATCGCGGAGACATAAAGGAGGACATAGCTATGAAAAAACTCAGAGCCCAAGGACAGCGTATCGTTAACGAGGACGGAGCGCACGTCATTCTTCACGGCGTCAACCTGGTCTGTAAGGAGAAAAAGAAAGGGTATGTGGAGCCGTGCGACGAGGGGCTGTTTGCCTGGTTTCGCGAACAAGGCTACAACGTTGTGAGATTGGGGCTGATCTGGGACGGCGTGGAGCCGGAGCCGGGCGAGTACGACGACATCTATCTCGGCAAGATCAAGCAGCAGGCCGCCTGGGCGGAACAGAACGGCATTTATGTGTTTCTCGACATGCATCAGGATTTGTATAGCGTTTTGTATGGGGACGGGGCGCCGGCTTGGGCAACGCTCACCGACGATTTGCCTCATGTGGAGGGGCAGCTGTGGAGCGACGCTTATTTGGAAAGTCCGGCCGTGAACCGGGCGTTGGATCGTTTCTGGGACAATGCTGCGGGGCCGGGAGGCGTTGGCTTGCAGGAGCGGTATGCGGCGATGTGGCGGCATGTGGCGGAGTTTTTCTCCGATTGTCCGAATCTGATCGGCTACGATCTGATGAACGAGCCGTACCCGGGCACGGACGGACAGGAGGTGCTGGGCGCGATTATCGCCGCTTACGCGGAGACGGTGCTAGGGCTGACGGATGCCGATCCCGGGCAGCTCGCGGAGCTGTGGTTCGACGAGGAGAAGAAGCTGGAAGTGCTGGCAGGCATGGCGAAAATGGAAATCTATCGGCCGCTCGTCGAGAGTGCGACGGAAGCGTCTCAACGTTTTGAGCGGGAGAAGCTGGCGGGGTTCTTTAATCGGACGGCTGGCACGATCCGTGAGGTTGATCCGGAGCGGCTAATGCTGCTGGAAACGAGCTATTTTGCCAATATGGGCATTGAGTCCGGGCTTCAGCCGTTGACGGACAGGTCGGGAAATCGGGATGCGGGTATGCTGTATGCGCCGCACGGCTACGACTTGGTCGTCGATACGAATCACTACGAGGCGTACAATCAGGATCGCGTCGATCTGATCTTCTCCGTTCATCGTCGCGTACAGCAGCGCTTGAATGTTCCTGCGCTGATCGGGGAATGGGGGGCGTATAACGACCATCCGGCCACCTACGGCTTGACGAAGGCGATCGTTGCTTTGTTCGAGGAATACTTGTGGAGCAGCACGTATTGGTGTTGGACGGACGGTTTTAAGGAGGCGCCTTACGCGGCAGGGTTGAATCGGGCGTATCCGCAAGCGACCGGGGGCGAGCTGTTGCGATACCGCTACGACTACGATGCCGGAAGGCTCGAAATGGAGTATGTATCGGACGGAGGAGAGACGGTAATCTATCATCCGCATGCCGCTCGTCTGGGTGAGGGGGCTGTCGTCATTACCGGTGCGGAAGGCTGTCAGGTGGAGATTCGACCTTACAGAGGCATGGAAAATCGTCAAGGGGAAAGTCGGCCCGACGGAGGCGCGCAGGGCGGTCTGGTGACCGTGCGCGCTCCGAAGGGAGATGCTTCCGTATCCGTGCGGATCGGAGGGTGAGCCGGCTTATTTCATGACCATGACCGGGATGCCCGAATGCAGGATGACGTTATGGCTGACGCTTCCGACCATCAGCTCCCGGAACGCGCCGAGCCCTCTGCTGCCGATGATGATCAGATCGCAGTCTGAGCCGTCCGCGTAGTCGAGAATGGCCGAAGCCGGCGACCCGGCCAAAATCACGACATCCGTATCGGACAGGTCGCCGATTTTTTGCTTCACGCTGTCGATAATCTTTTCTCCGTGTTTCTTGACTTCTTCCTGATAGGATTCAGGTTGAGTGAAAGTCATATCGCCGATCGCGACAGGCTGTAAGTTGATGACATGCGCTACGGTGAGTCGCGTTCCGGCATCCTTCCGAGCGAGTTGAATCGCTTTGTCGAGCGCTCTGCCCGCCGGCTCGGAGCCGTCATAAGGAACGAGAATATGGTTGAAGATCATATACAGTCCTCCTTGATCGTTTATACTGTCCAAGTTACTCCGATGAGAAGCAATAGTCAAATTCCCCATGCCCTGCGGCATGAATGACAGCCTTCCGGCCTTGTGCGAATGCGCAGGATCGGAGGGCTGTATTAATGGGCGGCAAGTCGCGTTTCCACAGGAAAAAAGAGAGGAGAACGGACGTCGCCTGGCGGAACTCGCGCAGAACTATGATATGATACGGTTAGCGTATTTTATCTTATCTACGAAGAGAGTTGATGTGGGCATGCATCTGATGTCCGTTGAGAATATTTCCAAGAGCTATAGCGACAAAATATTGTTCGAAAACGTGACGTTCGGCGTCGAGACCGGGGATAAAGTCGGCATTATCGGCGTGAACGGCACGGGCAAATCGACGCTGCTGAAGGTAATCGCGGGTGTGGAGCCGCCCGATTCGGGCCAGGTGACGACCGGGCGCTCCGTCGTGCTGCGCATGTTGGCCCAGGACCCGACGTTTGGGCCGGAGGAAACCGCGCTGGAGCATGTGCTCGGGGGAGATTCGCCGCAGCTTCGGGTTGTGCGCGAGCATAGCGCGGTGCTGGAAGAGCTGGAGCGGCGTCCGGACGATTCCGGTTTGCAGGAACGGCTGATCGCCGTCAATGCGAGAATGGACGAGTTGAACGCATGGTCGTTGGAAAGCGAGGCGAAGACCGCGCTGACGAAGCTCGGCATTGTCGACGTATTTGGCAAAGTAGCGACCTTCTCGGGCGGGCAGCGCAAACGCGTGGCCATGGCGGCGGCGCTGCTGCAGCCGTCCGATGTGCTTATTCTGGACGAGCCGACGAACCACATCGACAACGATTCCGTCGCCTGGCTCGAAGGGATGCTGCAGAAGCGCAAAGGCGCGCTGCTGATGATTACGCACGACCGGTATTTCCTGGACCGGGTCAGCAACCGGGTGATCGAGCTGGATCGCGGCTCGGCGTATTTCTATGAAGCGAACTACAGCCGGTTTCTGGAGCTGAAGCTGGAGCGGGAGGAGCGCGAGGCCGCTTCGGAGGCCAAGCGGCAAAATCTGCTGCGCAACGAGCTGGCCTGGATCCGGCGCGGAGCGCAGGCTCGTTCGACGAAGCAGAAGGCAAGGATTGACCGCTACGAGGCGCTGAAGACGCAGGGGCCAAAAGGCGCCTCCGGCAAGATGGACGTGTCGGTAGCCTCGACGAGGCTTGGCAAGAAGATTCTGGAGATCGAGAATTTGCGGAAAAGCCTCGGAGGCCGAGAGTTGATTCGCGATCTGAGCTATATCGCGGTGCCGGAGGATCGCGTGGGCATCGTCGGGCGCAACGGAAGCGGGAAGTCGACGCTGCTTAAGCTGATCGCCGGGAAGCTGCAGCCGGACGCGGGGCGCGTGGAGCTGGGTCCGACGGTGAAGCTAGGCTGGTTCAGCCAGGAGCACGAGGAGATGGACGAGTCGCTTCGGGTGATGGAGTATATCCGCGAAGGGGCCGAGCAGGTGAAGACCGCGGACGGAACGACGATCTCCGCGGGACAGATGCTGGAGCGGTTTCTGTTTGCTCCTGCGGTGCAGTGGTCGGTCATTTCCAAGTTGTCCGGCGGGGAGAAACGGCGTCTGCAGCTTTTGCGGGTACTGTTGAACGCGCCTAACGTGCTGCTGCTGGACGAGCCGACCAACGATCTGGACATCGCTACGCTCACGGTGCTGGAGGATTACTTGGACGAATTCCCTGGCGTAGTGATCGTCGTATCGCACGATCGGTATTTCCTTGACCGGACGGTGGATCGCATTCTCGCGTTTGAGGGGGATGGCGTCGTTGCCGAGCATACGGGCAACTATTCGGATTATCAGACATATGCCGAGCGGCAGGAAGCGGAGAAGCAGGCCGCGGGTGCTCCGGCGAAAGCTTCCGGGGCATCGACGGCGGGGCCGGCTGCGGCTGCTGCTGTGCAGGAACGCAAGGAGCGGCCTCAACTAAAAATGTCGTATAAGGACCAGAAGGATTTCGAGCAGATCGACGGCTGGATTGCCGAGGCCGAAGAGGCGCTTGCCGCTGTTGCTTCCCGCATGGAAGAAGCTGCGAGTGACCCCGGACGGTTGCAGCAACTGATGGAGGAGCAGACGGCGCTGGAAGCGAAGCTCGACGCGCTATTGGAGCGGTGGACGGAGCTGAACGAGCTGGCCGAGCAGATCGCGGCTAACAAGAGCGCGCGGGGATAAGGCCAATATTGTCAGCAGTCTGTGTGCTGTGCGCTATGCGCGCTCACGGCCGTTTTGGCCTTTGCTCCGGGGCTTGGGTAGCGTGTAGGCACTTTTTGGGCCTTCGCCCCGGGGCTTGGGTAGCGTGGAGGCACTTTCTTGGCCTTCGCTCCGGGGCATGGGTAGCGTGGAGGCACTTTCTTGGCCTTCACTCTGGAGCTTGGGTAGCGTGTAGGCACTTTTTTGGCCTTCGCTCCGGGTCTTGGGTAGCGTGTAGGCACTTTCTTGGCCTTCGCTCGGGGGCATGGGTAGCGTGTAGGCACTTTTTTGGCCTTCACTCCGGGTCTCGGGTAGCGTGTAGGCACTTTTTTGGCCTTCACTCCGGGGCTCGGGTGGCGTGTAGGCACTTTTTTGGCCTTCGCTCCGGGTCTCGGGTAGCGTGTAGGCACTTTTTTGGCCTTCGCTCCAGGGCTCGGGTAGCGTGTAGGCACTTTCTTGGCCTTCGCTCCGTGGCTCGGGTAGCGTGTAGGCACTTTCTTGGCCTTCGCTCCGGGGCATGGGTAGCGTGTAGGCACTTTTTTGGCCTTTAGCCCCAGGGGCATGGGCGGTTGAAGCGTATAATGGCTTGCGAGGCCGTTAGAGTCAGGGAAGAGAGTGAGTTTGCGTGTGTAGCGGTCTGCGGGACCGTTAGAGTCAGGGAAGAGAGTGAGTTTGCGTGTGTAGCGGTCTGCGAGGCCATTAGCGTTCAGGAGGAAGAAGGCTTAATATGCCTTATTTCCCCCTGACCGTTCCGCCTGTGTGGACTTGGCGAAAAAGGCTATGCGTCGGGGTAAGAGAACAAGACCTCGTGGACGCTGAGCTTGGCGCCGAGCATGATGCCTGCGCCGGGCTTAGGCTGTTCGCCGTGGCTGGCTTGTCCGTCGGTCGGGTTGTTCTCAGGCTTCGGGCGCGAGTGGGCATGAGCCTGCTTAAAAGCGTCGCTGTTTACCCAGCCGTCGAAAGCCTCGCGATTTTCCCAAGTTGTGCATACTTTCAGTTCGTCGTGTTCCTCCAGCGACTCGGACAGCAGCTCCATGCGGATAAAGCCGGGAGCGTGCTGAACGCCTTTCGGATTTTTGAACCTCTCAGCTACCTCCCCGACATGGCCGGATTTGATGCGAATCGTATTGATGGCAACGATCATGATCGTAACCCCCTTTGAGATTAAGTACAGTTTAAGTGTACCAAATCTCGCATCGCGTCGCTTGCATCTCCGGCTGAGCGTCTATGCCGCGTGGCTATACCCCGCTATGCATCCAAATGGACGCCAACGCTCTTGAGGACCGCTTCCCGCCAATAGTAAGCTGCAACTGCAATATCGAAGGCGGCCATGCCCATTGGATTAAAAAAGATCGGAACATCCGGCATTAGCGAACAAAGTCGGTCTCCTCGGATCGCGTCCCGGAACGTCATCGTATCCTGTTCCGCTAATCCTTCGTGCAGGTGCAACTGCTCGATATCTGTATTTTCTCGGCAAACCTCTTGCCAGCTGTCGACGATAACCTGTGTCCCGCGTACACACCTTGGCTCGTAGTCCCGCAGGGAAACGTTCACCAGCAGCGATCCCGGCACGGGGGGCTCGTCGATGTAACGAGTGGGCGAGACTGTGCAGGTCACAACTACATCGCTCTCCCGGTAAACTTCCTGCCAATTATCGCATACGGTCGCCTTGGTCTGCCGAACCCCCGTGCCGACTGAGGCGGGATCGATTCCTCGAATGTCGAACAGCTTCATGCCTTCCACTTTTTCTCCGAACATCGTCGCGATCATATCATAATGTCTTTTACCGATCGGTCCCCAACCGATAATTCCGATCCGATAGCGTTCGCGACGCCCTAATTGAAAATAAGCGCTAAGCATCGCCGCACTTACCGCCGCCGTTCGCAATTCGTTAAGCAAGCCGCCGCACAGGAACGCTACGGGAGCGCCGGTAGTCGGATCGTTCAGGACGATCGAGCCATGCGCCCGGGGGAGCCCGAGCTTGGTGTTGCCCGGAAAGCTGGCGATCCACTTGATGCCGCTCATCTCCGTCTCGCCTCCGACGAAGGCAGGCATGGCGATGATCCGATTGCCCGGCTCCCGGAACCGCAAGTAAGGCTTCAACGGTTGAACCGTCTCCGAAGTGCCAAGCAAAGCCGTCGTCTGCGCAATCAGTCCCGCTAACAAAGGCCAATCCGCACCAAGCTGCCGGATATGTCCGTCATTCAGGTAGATCATGTTGCGTAGAACCTCCTCCCTATTTGTTGTTCGGACTCACACGTTGTTTGCGACCCATTCATCGTTGTACACGGTGTCCAAGTAGCGGTCCCCGCGATCGGGCAGTATCGCAGCGCAGACGGAACCCGGCGGAATGTCGTCCCGAAGAGAGCGAATCGCCGCCAGAACGCCGCCGGAGGAAGCGCCGGCGAGAATCCCCTCCGAGCGCAGCAGCTCTCGGCACATATCCACGCACTCCCGTTCCGTCGCATATACGATTCGGTCGATCAGCTCCGCTCGGGCGATCGGAGGCACCATCGCCGCCCCCAGTCCGGGAAATTTTCGCGTCCCCTTCGCTCCGCCAAAAATCACGCTGCCCGCCGCGTCTACCGCAACAATCGTCGTTGGCAGCCCGCCGTCCTTCAACCGTTCGGCGCAGCCTCGTATCGTTCCGCAGGAGCTGACCCCGCAAAACAAATAATCGATGCGCGGCAGCGCCTCCATCATCTCCGGCATCGTCGTCTCGTAGTGGGCCAAATAATTGTTCGGGTTGCCGTACTGGTTTGTCCAATAGCCATTGCCGATCTGTCGCTGCAGCTGCTTCACTCGCTCAATCCGCGCCGGCAAATAGTCTCCGCTAACCGGGTCCGGCGAAGAGACCAGCTCGACCTCTCCCCCCAGTAGCCGAATGAGGCGCAGATGGCTCTCGGTCGTACGGGGATCTACGACGCAAATAAACCGAAGCCCCAGTCCTCGGCAAATTTGCGCCAAGCTAACCGCCATATTTCCCGAGCTCGATTCGATAACCGTCGTCCCCCGGCGAATGTCCCCCGAACGAATCGCTTCGCGTATGATGCGAAGCGCAGGGCGATCCTTGGCGCTGCCGCCCGGATTCATCATCTCCAGCTTTCCGTATACGCGGAACGTCTCTTCCCGAAATAGTCGGCTCAAAGTAACGAGGGGCGTCCTGCCAATCGCGCTTCCGATGCCGTCCAGCGCTTCCGTTGCGTCCATCAAACCCGGATCGAGATCACCCATCCGCCCCGCCCCTTTCCTCAATCGCAGCTGTCTCCTGATGTTTCTCCCGGCATCATCGCCATTCCCCGTCATCCCCCCCTCAATCATAGAAGACCTTTTTCCGCTTAATCGCCGGTCCGTCATATGCTGCCTCCTCGGGCACGACTCGAATTGCCTCCAAAATCCCGCCGCGGATCATAGCCCCGATCTCGGGAATGCGCTCGGCCAGCTCTCGCTCGATGCTCTCGCAAACAGCGGCGCCCACAGGGCTGCGGCTGCCGATATGCACCGTCAGCTTGTTCCCGCGCACATGGATGGCGACATGGGCCTCTCTCAAATGGCGATAGACGACGTTTTCGATATCGTACACGCTGATCTTCTCTCCGTGCTTCAGCTCCGGCCCGATCCGGCGCACGAGTGCCTCGAAGCTCTGCCGCCACTTCCCATCCACTCGAATCGGTCGCAAATCCCGGACAACGTCATAGGTGACGAAACGCAAGGCGGGAAAAAGCTCGCGAACATGCGAGGTCAGCACAAGTACGGATTCCCCATCCTGCAGCGGCTCCCATCCGCCGCCCAGAGCCTCCGCCGATATTCCCTCGGCCTTAATGCCTTCGGCAAACAAATAACGTCCATGTTCATGCGAGTAGCTCGCGATTGTGCCGATCTCAATCGAGCCGTATGTGTCGGTGATACGTTCCTCATGCAGTCCGAGTCTCTCCGCTACGCTGCGACGCCAGGAGGGGGCGGCGATCTCGCCGACCAGGAGGACGCTGCGGAGTCCGTAACCGGCAGGGTCGTCCTCGGCCGCGGCCAGAAGGCGATCGAGAATCGACGGCATCGTATAGAGAACGTGTGGCCGCAGCGTTCCGAGCCGTTCCAGATGACGACCGATCGGCTGTTCGAACGAGATAGAATCCGCCGCAACGCCGATTCTCGCAAATACGTCCAGAGCGGTGCCTGCCGCATGGCCCGTTCCCATATCCGAGAGCGCAGTCGAAGCGCCGGCAGGCTCGATAATCCGTCGAAACAGCTCCGCTTTGATGCGAATATAATGATTTTCGTCCTCGGCAGAATAGAAAATCGTTTTCCGCCGGTTCGTACTCGTTCCCGACGTTCGATATGACGTCGTCCGTCCGACAACGCCATCCTCGGCATACGGCAGCTCGCGGCTGTAGTAGTAACGCTCCAGCAGCTCAGACGTCATTAAGGGAAGCCGTTCGATCGAACGAACCGCGAACCGGTCGATGCCCGCATCCGAGAGAAGCTGTCCGTACCAAGGAAACAGACGAACGGTCCTATCGATCTTGGCGTGAAAAGGCGATAAACTCATGGCGATTCCTCCGCTTCCGCCTTCAAAGGCCGATAATTATATATATGTGCGCGAGCGTCTCGCGTTCTTCCTTGCGGAGCTAGGCGTCGGCCCTGCCGTTTCGGGTCTGCTGTCCATACTTTGATCGTAAAGCGATACCCTTGAAGGGAAAAGGAAGGGAGCTGACGAGGAAAATGAGCAAGCGGACGACGGAATCGAGCAAATGGATCAAGACGAAGCTGCTGGAAGGTTCCGCCGCATTGGTCCGGCATATCCCGGCAACGCGGCGTCTGACGTCCTCATCGCTCGGTAGGATGCTTAGCCGATACGGGATGGTATACATCAAACCGGTGTTTGGATCTTGCGGCGTAGGCGTTATGAGAATAGAGAGGGCGCGCGGCGGATGGGCTGTACGCGATGGCGCGAAGCGCCGTGTGTTCGCCAGCCGTGCCAATTTGTTCGGATGGGTGCGCAAGCGAATAGGCCGGAAGCCGTATTTGGTGCAGCGCGGCATTCATGTGTTGAGGCTAAGAGGAAGACCGATCGATTATCGAGTCGTGGTCCAGAAGGGGCGCAAAAACGGCTGGAAGGTAACCGGCGTGGCCGCGCGGGTAGCTTCTCCTCGCAAAGCGGTGACGAACGGCAGCCAGGGAGGGAGCATTTACGCCGCGCGCAGCCTGCTGCGGCGCACGGCGGGGAAGAAGCAGGCGAAGAAGCTGCTGAGCAGGTTCGGCAGCATGGCGCATGCGACCGCAAAGCGTTTCGAGCGATCGTACCCCCGGATGAAAGAGCTTGGGTTGGACATAGCGGTCGATCGGCGCAAGCGGGCATGGATTATCGAGGTGAATACGCGGCCCGATCCTTGTCCGTTCACAAGGCTGGACGACCGCTCCATGCTGCGGCGCATCATCCGATACGCGCGAGGATACGGACGTACGTACGCCTTGAACTGCACGAAAGCAAGACGGGGCG
The DNA here is from genome assembly GCF_003386235.1 of Cohnella phaseoli. Lineage (GTDB taxonomy): Bacteria > Bacillota > Bacilli > Paenibacillales > Paenibacillaceae > Cohnella > Cohnella phaseoli. The sequence continues at coordinate 90,134 of NZ_QRDZ01000028.1, read as the reverse complement.
GCGGATAATGCAGCGATTAATCGCCGACAAACGAAATTTACCCGAAAACCGTGCGAGCTCTTTCCCCGCGCGGTTTTCGGGGTTTTTGGCGCGGAGTTATTTATTATTCTTTTATTGGCGTTAACTAAAATGAAAGTGAGCTGATCTTATTTCAAGAGGTGAACGGGAATGGACAAGTTGTTCGCAAATGCTAGGAAATGCTGGATCGTGACGCTGATCATAGGTTTGTTCGGTGTTTCTTTGCCTCCTTTCGCGGGAGCAGCCGTGGGTGGAGGCGGCTATAGCCAACCCCCTTGGAAGGAGGTTGATCAATCGTCGCCCGGACCGGTCGCGCGATTCGCTTCGGCGATGGCCTTCGACGAGGATAGCGGTAGTACCTTGCTTTTCGGCGGTGTGGATATCAACTACGATGATCTGGACGATACCTGGATGTGGGACGGCCAGAGGTGGACGGACGTAACTCCCGCAGATCCCAGCGATTCACCGTCAACGCGTATTTACGGAGAGATGGCTTACGCGGGTCCAGGCAAAGGCATTTTGCTCTTCGGAGGAAACGATGCTGCCGGCATTTTTAACGAAACGTGGTTATGGGACGGAACAAAATGGAGCAACGTAACCCCTGCGGATACGAGCGCGAACTATCCTCCGGGGCGGATCGAGTTCAGCATGACGTACATCGGAGACGGCGAGGTTCTTCTGTATGGCGGGTGGGGAGAGAACGGGGATCTGAAGGATACCTGGATATGGAACGGAACAAGCTGGAGAGACGCCACACCGGCCGATCCGAACGATTCTCCGACGACGATTAATCGGACAAGCATCGCGTATGACAAGAAAAACGATCAAGTTGTGCTTTTCGGCGGATATACGAGCAATTTCCCTTATGTTTCGAATACGACGTGGATATGGGATGGTCTGAAGTGGAATCTTCGGGCGCCGGCTGCTTCGCCTGCTCCGCGAGTCTTCGCAAGCATGGCCTACGATTCGAATCTCGAAAAAGTCATCCTGGTCGGTGGCGAAGCGGGGTACATCCCCAAAGACGACGTATGGTTCTGGGACGGAATGAATTGGACGGAGCAGACGGAGGCGAATTTGCCGCAGCTCAGTTTATCCAATATGGTCTTCGATAGCGGGAGAGGGCAATCCGTTCTGTTCAGCGGTTACAGCGAAGACTATCTGTTCGAGAAAACGTGGACGCATCGAATATCAGCCGTATCGAACGTCGGCGTTGCGAGCGGATCCAATGCAGGAGAGGCCGCGGCGGACTGGATCGTCGAGTTCGATACAGGCGCTTACGGAGCTCTGGAGGGGGGCTCGGACACCCTTACTCTGCATGTACCGTCCGGTACAACTCTTCCGGCTTCAAACCTGAATTACACGATTAACGGCACAGCCTCGTCCGCGTTAATCCAGAACGCCGCCGAAGAGGCGACGATTACGTTACCGCAAAACGTGTCGGCGAATAGCCGGGTGTCCGTTGCGATACGAGGCGTTGCCAATCCTCCTGCGGGCAGCTACGGCTCTGAAAATTTTACGGTGTCCACAAGTCAGGACATCGTTGTTGCATCGGCCGCTAGCGGGCTGAACTTCCTTGTGCCCGACCATATCGCAGTTGGAGCGACGCCCGCCCAAGTATTGACCGGAGACAGTGTATCGGTCACGGGAGTCGTCTACGGCGTTGGCGGTCTTCCAGTCTCCGGCGTGGGGGTCGACCTCGCGGCTTCGTCGGGCAGCTTCGGAAGCGCGAGCGCGATGACGGACGCGAACGGCCGGTTCAGCGCTCTCTTTACGGCGCCGTCCTCTGCCGGAGACGTTACGATAACGGCCGCTTTGCGCGCGAATCCTGCCGTGGCGGCAACGGTTGCCGTGCGCGTCAATGCGCGTTCCAACGGCGGAAACGGAGGCGGCTCTGGAGGAGGAAGTTCGGGGGCCGGCGCCAAGCCGGTAACCGTCGAAGATCCGGCTGATCCTTCGAGCTCGCCGGACATTGAGGAGCCTAAGCCTGCCTTTACCGATATCGCGGGTCATTGGGGGGAAGCCGATATCCTGGATGCGGCAAGGAAAGGGATTGTGGAGGGTTATCCGGACGGCTCATACCGCCCCAATCGCACCGTGACGCGCGCGGAATTCGCAGTGATGCTGACGAACGCGTTAAAGCTCTCAAACCAAGGGACGATTCTAAGCTTCAAGGACGCGGACCGAATTGGACAGTGGGCCCGGGCAGCCGTTGCGCAAGCCGCAGGAGCGGGACTTATCCAAGGCGATGCGAACGGCAACTTTCGTCCGGACGCCCTGATTACGAGGGCGGAGATGGCCGTGATGGTGGCAAGGGCGTTAAGCTTGGCGGCGGATGCTCGCTCAGCAGGATTCGCGGACGATCGGGACATTCCGGACTGGGCCGTCGGGGCCGCGGCCGAGATGAAGAAGCTGGACATAATGCGAGGGAAAGGAGACAATGGCTTCTTCCCGAAGGATCCTGCGACGAGGGCGGAAGCGGCAACGGTTCTGTTGAAGACGCTGGCGGCCATAGCTCAAAAATAACGGACAAGAACATATCTTTTTGGAAGAAACCGTTCTAGGACAACCGACGTAGAAGGAGGAGGACCCAAAACAAGGAGGTTAAGATTATGAACTGCCCGGTATGCAACGACAGCCGAATGAGGGAAGTGGAGAGAAACGGGATTCTCATCGACGTATGCCCAACATGCAAAGGGGTGTGGCTGGACCGCGGAGAGCTGGAGAAGCTGATGCAAGACGTCAGAGAGGTGCGTCAAGACTATAATGACTGGTATTACGGCGATTCTTCGGAGGGCTACGAGCAGCAGAAGGGGAACTACCCTCCTCAACAGTACGCGCCTCCGCAGCAACAGCAACCGTATCCGAAGCAACAGTATCCGCAACATGGTCATTACCCGCACAAGAAAAAGAAAAAAAGCGTTATGGATCTCTTCGGCGACTTGTTCGATTAAGCAACGGAAGGCATCCGTTGTATAGGGGCTGTCTATCCCATAAATAAGCAAAATCGTTCCGAGTGATTATCGCAGGACGAATGTAGCGGGTATCTATCTCCCTCCGATCGAGAGGGGATAGATACCTTATTTTGCATGGATAGTCTTGTATACCTTGCTTGGGGGATTGCCCATTGTTTATGAACGAAGGGGGGAGCTGCCGGTAAAGGAAGGGTTTTCCACAACTATTGTCGAAAAAGGGAGGAATCAAACGAAAAAGCAAAGGTTGTGTAGACATTGTTTTGTACTCAGTGCGGACAAAGCTTGCCTGAGCATGCCCGGTTTTGCAGCCGGTGCGGGGGTAAGGTTGATGTGGGGACTGCGGAACCGCAAGCGAATCCGCCTGTGGAGAAGCCGACGGTGAGTCTGGAGAAGCCGATGGCGGGAAGGCTGCCGGAGCATCACGGGAATCCGTCGGAGGAGAGGTCGCCGGAGCCGCAAGCGACGCAGTTGAAAGACGAATCCGCAGATCAAACGATAGATCGGCCTGCCAATCATTCGACGGAACGGATAGCGGATCGATTAGAGGAACGTCCGTCATTCGCGGCGCCCCCCGATTATCCGGCCGATGACTTCGACGAGCAAGTATCGGCGTTCGTGCAGCGGAATTCCGGCTACTACTTGCGCAAGTGGAGCAAGAGCGCCACGCCCGCGAAGGATATCGGCTGGAACTGGGCCGCGTTTTTCCTTTCCTACTTCTGGCTGGCGTACCGCAAGCAATACGGAATCGTACTCCTATTATTAGGTGTTTGGATAGCCATCGACATTGTTAATATTGCCTTCGATCTCGAGGTGAACAACGTAGGCTCCGGCTTATTTTGTTCAGTAGGTATCGCACTGGGCGCCAATGCCTTATATTACAAGCATACGACCAAACAGATCGATAAAATCAATCGCTATCCGCTGGAACGCTCCCTCAAACTCAAAGCGTTGTCTCAAAAGGGAGGAACGAGCTTTATAAGCGTGTTTATGGCGATTGGACTGCTGACCGTGTATATCATAATTAATTTATTTGTTCTTTTTCCCAATTTCGGCAAGACGGATATCCAGTTCGGGCGTTCCGAATCCGGCAGCGCCATCACAGATCAGACCAGCGTATTCGAGGAAAACGAGTCAATCCATTATGGCTTCGGATTCCCGGGGAAAGCCGGAGATATCGAAGTCATTCTTGAAATTCGCCAAGGTTCGGACAGCAAAGTCGTAGATCGCTGGGAGCTTAAGGTTCCTTCGGATTGGCCGGGGGTAATTCACCGCTTCGACGCTCCTAAACCGGGAGACTATACGCTTAAGATCGTTATGGACGATAGAGTCATTTCCAAAGGGAAATTTTCAGTGAAGGGACGATTGGCCTGATATAACAATCGGCAGGGTACCGGGAGATTGTTCGTGGGCGGGAGTCTGGCCGAGGCTGTATAGCAATCAAAGCGTCGGGCTTCTCGCCAGTCGATCGGCTGCTCCCGCCGTCCGGCCCCAGGCAGGGAAGCGTGCCGCTGTACAGAGGTTGACCGGACAACTGCAAACGGAAGGGGCTGTCTCATAAGCAGGGTCGTAAGTTATCCATATACTCGTCGAAGACGCCTTAGTGATATGGAGTCCCTGATCTTGATTGATTTATACGGTTTTTCATACAAACGTCCGTCGTTTGAGCCTGAGCAGAGCGGCTTTGTACGTTTTTTCGATCAAATGTTTGCCATTTAAGCCTTATTCGAGCTGTGTTGTAAAACTTCCCTGCCTCAACTTTTGTGTGTCTCTGCAAGGCTGCTTCAGCCTCAAGGACACAGAAGGCGTTTTTTACTTGCGAGCTTAATAAGCCAATGTTGCCAATTCGACCGGACAAGACGTTGCCGACGGCAAGCGCCTTCAGCGTTCAATTTGCCGATTTCCATTGACAATGGAAGTGAGAACGATTATCATTCATAGCATAGATGTTTAATGAGAATCGTTTTCAACATATAAAAGGGTGGATGAGAGATGTCCCGATTAAGCACGAGTCACTTGTCGCTGGCCTACGGCAGCCGGAGTATTGTAGAGGAACTGAACTTGCATGTACCGGACGGTCTGATTACGGCGCTCGTAGGAGCGAACGGGTCGGGCAAATCGACGATCCTCAAGTCGATGGCGCGTATTCTAACGCCTGCGCAAGGAGGCGTCTATCTGGACGGCAAGCTCATCCATCGTCAGCCGACGAAGGAGGTGGCCAAGAATCTGGCCATTCTGCCGCAAAACCCGACCTCTCCGGAAGGCTTGACGGTCCGAGAACTGGTTTCGTTCGGTCGTTATCCGCACCAGAAAGGGTTCGGCGTACTTTCCTCGGAAGACAATCGGATGATCGATTGGGCGCTGCAGGCGACCGGCATGTCGACGTTCTCCAGCCGTCCGGTCGACCATCTGTCCGGCGGTCAGCGTCAGCGCGCCTGGATCGCCATGGCTTTGGCGCAAGGCACGGAGGTGCTGCTGCTCGACGAGCCGACGACGTTCCTGGACATGGCCCACCAGATGGAGGTCATGATTCTGCTGGAGAAGCTGAACAAAGAGCAGAAACGCACGATTATTATGGTGGTGCACGATCTTAATCATGCGGCCCGATACGCCCAGCATCTTGTGGCGCTGAAGAGCGGCACCGTACTGTATGAAGGCCACCCGGAAGTCGTCATGACTCCGCAGATGCTGCGCGACGTGTTCAATATCGACGCCGATGTCATCCCGGACCCGCGCACGGGAGCTCCGATGTGTCTGCCTTATGGCCTGGCGGAGGATCCGGCCGATCGTCATGTCGAGGATTCCGCGAAGGAAGCGTACGAAGACCGCAGAGTGCAGGCGATGGCGTAAGTTAACCGAATAGTTGTGAATTCTCGACTTCACACCCTTCTCCGCTATGCTAGAATATAGGAAACGGAGGAGGGTGTTTTTGCGTCGTGAACAAGCAAACCGTCGAGCATAAATTATCGTCTGTTATCGCCAATGTCAGCTCTGTCGTCGTAGGGAAGGAATCCGTTCTTGAGCATTTGCTGATCGCGCTTCTCGCGCCGGGGCACGTCATTCTGGAGGACGTCCCGGGAACGGGCAAGACGCTGCTGGCCAAGTCGCTGGCCCGTTCGCTCGCCTGCGAAATGAAGCGCATACAATTTACGGCCGATCTGCTCCCTTCGGATGTGACCGGAATTAACGTATTTAATCAGCAGACCGCGCAATTCGAGCTTCGCCGCGGCCCCGTCTTCGCCAATATTTTGCTGGCGGACGAATTGAATCGAGCCACTCCACGCACCCAATCGAGTCTGCTGGAATGTATGGAGGAGCGCCAGGTTACAATAGACGGCGCGACTTATCCGCTGGATTCTCCTTTTATCGTTGTCGCCACGCAGAACCCGATCGATAACCATGGCACGTTCCCGCTGCCGGAAGCCCAACTGGACCGCTTTATGCTCTGCCTCTCGATGGGCTACCCGTCGGGCGATGAGGAACTCGCGATCTTGAAGCGTTTTACGTCCGACAATCCGCTGGACGAGCTGCAAGCGGTTCTAGGTCGCGACGAAATCCGGGAGTTGCAGGCTCAGGTGCCGAAGGTTCACGTTTCCGACGCCGTCTACGACTATTTGCTGGCCATCGTCGCTGCGACGCGAAGTCATTCGGACATCTCCTTCGGCGTCAGCCCGCGCGGCAGCTTGCAGCTGTTGAAGGCTGCGCAGGCTCGCGCGCTGCTGAGAGGAAGGGAATATGTGCTTCCCGATGATGTCAAATCCCTGGTGAAGCCGGTATTCGCTCATCGGCTCATTCTGAAGGATACGTTCAGAGGCGAAACCAACCGGGCTCATCCGCTGCTGGACAGCTTGCTGGCGGGCATTCCCGTTCCGACGGAAGCCGGACTGGAGTCGAGGTAGAGATGTCGGCGATCATCTGGATCGTACTGCTGATGTTCGTGCTTTATATGGCGCAGAGGGTCCTGTTTAATTTTTTCGGGTTTCGGGGTCTGTCGTACTCCCGTTCCTTCAGCGCGTTTAGGCTGCATGCGGGACAGTCGGTGTGGATGAGCGAGACGATCGCGAACCGCAAGCGCATGCCGCTTCCGTGGATGCGCGTGGAGACGATGCTGCCCGGCCAGCTTGAATTTAAGCAGCGCGAGGCGGATACGTCGATTCACCGGGGAGATCGGCTGCAAAACCATGCCAGCTTGTTCAGCGTTCCCTCTTATACGGAGATTGTGCGCAAGCACGAAATTATATGCACGCACCGAGGTAAATATAAAGTAGACAGCTATACCGTCACGCTGGGCGACTGGGTCGGGATTCCGGGCAAGTCGTCGCAGGGGAAGTCGGAATGCGAGCTGATCGTCTATCCGGCGCTGAGAGATCTTCGCGATTTTCCGCTGGACGCGAGGAAGTATCTGCAGAGCGTCAGAAGCATGGCGAGCCCGATCATGGAGGATCACCCCGACGTCTCCGGCATTCGGCCATACCGGGAAGGGGACTCTATGCGTATGGTCAACTGGAGCGCCTCGGCCAAAACGGGGCAACTGCTGGTCCACAAGCGGGAGAGCATGCGGGACAACGACCTGATCGTCATTTTAAATGCGGAGCTGCTCGACCAGACCGGCAATCGGCGCATCGAGCCGGAGGATTTCGAGAGCGCGCTTAGCTATGCGGCTTCCGCCGCACAATATGTCATTTCGGGCGGAGGGAAGGCCGGTTTTATTTTTAACGGGATCCGAGTCGGGGAAGAGGCTGGCGTCTACAGAGCTCCGGTCAGGGGCGGTGCCGCGCATATGGACAGCCTGCTCGAAGCAATGGCGAGCTTCCGCCCGGTTACGGCGTTGGGACTGAGCTTCTTGCTGGAGCAGTTGGTCGAGGAACGTACGCGGGGGCAAAATTACTTGCTCGTTACTGCATTTATCGACGGCAAGCAGGAGGAACTGGTTCGTCGACTGAGAAATCAGGGAAATACGGTTCAGTTGCTGTTCGCGGTGAAAGGAGGAGTCGGTCGATGACCGGGAAAGCCGGGAAGCTCGGGATGAGAATTTTGCTGGAAGCCGTGCTGTGGCTGCCCGCTCTGCTGCTGCTTACTGCGAGGATGAGCCTGCCGGACAAACTTGGAACGGCTGCGATCGCGCTGTTCTGCATCGTTGCCGGACTTATCGTCGCCCGCCTGCCTTCGCTGTGGCATAAGCTTGCGCTGCTGACGATCTCTCTGGCATTAGTCGCTGTAGGAATAGTATGGTTCACGGATCAGCTTCCGCTGCTGATCCTGCTATGCGCCGCTCTCTGGAGAGGGCGGTTTCGGCGTTTCGATTACTGGCAGTACGCGTTCGCATTCGGCATATGCTGCTTGACGCTGTTGGCGATTGCGATAAATGAAGCCTGGGTCGGCTACCGAACGGTCACCGTTGTGTTGAGCGTGCTATGGATGATCGGCTGGTTCGTCTCATTTAACCGCAGCTTGATCGAGAAGGCGGGTCTCGACAACGGCATCGTTACCCGAACGGTGCTTCTGTCCAGTCGCAAATACGCAATCGTGTTTACGGCACTGGGCGTGCTGGCGATCGCCGTGACCGTCGGCTATGGCGAGAAGTGGTTGACTCCGAAAAAAGTCAACATGTCTCCGATCCTGGAGGACATCGGGGTGGAGCTGGAGCCGCCCGCGCAGATGCAGCCTCAGTTTCCGCTGGAAGGAATGAAGGAGGCCGGAAAGCCAAGCCCGATTTGGGATTACCTGTTCTGGGTGTTTTCGGGGTTTGCCTTAATTGGCCTGGCCTGGTTCGTCAGACTGCTGTGGAGGGATCGGACATGGACCTGGCGCGGCTTGCTCCAGAAGATTAGAGACTGGTTTACGAAAGAGCAGCGCGTCGCGGAGCCGCTCCCGTACGTCGAAGAGCGGCGCAGTCTACGCAACGAGAAGAAAGCGAGGCAGGGAGGGCTGGCATCGCTGCTGCGCGGCAAACGCTCCCGCACGGATTGGGATAAGCTCAGCAATTCCGAGAAGGTGCGGCGATTATACGAGGACGCGGTGGAGACGGGCATTCGGCAGGGCTACGCTTTTCGGTCTGCGGATACGCCCGGCGAAACGCTGGAGTCGCTCGAGAGCTGGCAGTCGCAGCGGTCGACCGCGCCGGACAAAAGCCGCCGCCCAACCAAGGATCGCCAAGTCGACGATGGGAGCTGGCTTCGCCGCGTTCGCAGAGGCTTAGCCGACCTGTACGGCAAAGCCAGATACAGCTCGCACGATATTTCCTCCGAAGAGGTTGAGGAGCTGCGCACCTAAAGAAGCAATATTCAGACCGGCGGTCACAGCGAAGGAAGCTGTGACCGCCGGTCTATTTGGAGATTCGGCTAAAGTTGGTGCTGTCAGGATGCAGGTGCCGGTAAGAACATGCGGCTCCGGAAACGGGTGCATAAGACCGCAGGAGGGACTTATCCGCCACATTCGTTCCGGAAGCGGGTGCATAAGACCGCAGGAGGGACTTATCCGCCACATTCGTTCCGGGAACGGGTGCATAAGACCGCGGGAGGGACTTATCCGCTACATCCGTCTTGGGTCGGGGGCATAAGACCGCAGGAGGGACTTATCCGCTACATTCGTTCCGGGAACGGGTGCATAAGACCGCGGGAGGGACTTATCCGCTAGATTCGTCTTGGGGTCGGGGGCATAAGACCGCAGGAGGGACTTATCCGCCACATTCGTTCCGGGAACGGGTGCATAAGGCCGCGAGAGGGACTTATCCGCCCCACTCCACCCGAGATTAAGCCAATAAGCTCATGCGATGACACTTTTAGAGTAAGCGTCAAACCTGCCCCACCTTCAGCAGCGGCGAAACCTATGAGAGAATGAGGCAAACGTAAGAAACGGGAGGTTGCCTCATGTCGAATAAGGAAGTACGTCGCCAAACATGGCTCGCGCGCATTAGATTTATTATTGTTGCTCCGATAGCCTTGTAATCAAGAAACTGAGCCGTCAGCCCATTCCAAGAAGCCATCTACATTTTCCCGGACGAGTTACGGTGATATTCTGCATAGACTGGCCGATCGTAACGGAATCGGGTAAACTATTCAGAACATCCAACAGACATCAAAAGCTACCGGGAGATGAACAATATGTATACGATCGTCATCGCGGAAGACGAGCATTGGCTGCGCAGCGAACTCGTCGAGATGGTTTCGCGCATCGGCGGGGAATTTGCCGTCGTCGGAGAAGCGGTGGACGGAGAAGACGCTTGGCATATGTTGAACGAGCTGTGGCCGTCCATCCTGCTGACGGACATTCGGATGCCGAGGATGGACGGGCTGCAGCTGATCAAGGAAATCGATGAGACCGGAATGCCGATCGTGCCGATCATCATTAGCGGTTACGACGAGTTTACTTACGCGCAGCAAGCGGTTCGTTACGGCGTCTCCGAGTATCTGATGAAGCCCGTGCTCCAGGAGGAACTGCAGGATGCGCTGAAGCGGTCTCTCACCCGCATGACGATGCTGGGCGAGTTGAACGGATGTCTGAAGCGGATCAATACGTTTCTGGACGCCGTTCCGACTCTGGATTCCCGAAGCAGACAGAGCGAGCTTGACGACCTGCTCCGTCATATTTGGAACACGCCTACCGCGCATACGCGAAGCCGCGGCTCCATTTTCTCCATATTTGAACGCAAGTGGATCGAATTGATTCAAGGGATGGATCCTTCGTTCCAAGCGGCAGGTACCGGCGGCGGCTGGAACGAGCGGGCAGAGACTGCGGAAACGTTCCGCAAGCTGCTGGAAAGCTGGTCGTTTGTCAGCGTATCGCAATCCGGGCAGGAAACCAGACAGGCGATGGTCCGCGCTTGCGACTATATCGACCGGCATTACATGCAGCCGCTCACGCTTGGCCAAATGGCGCAGCGGGCCAATTTAAGCCCTTCTTATTTCGGTCAGCTGTTTAAGCAGTATGCGGGCGTTTCGTTCATCGCATACTTGAATAATGTGCGCATCGATAAAGCGAAAACGCTGCTGCTGGAAGAGGACATCAAAATCTACGAAGCGGCCGAGATGGTCGGCTTCGTCTCGCTCCCCCATTTTAACCGGATGTTTAAATCGCTGACCGGCAAAACTCCGAACGACTATCGCAAAGGCATGGGTTTGAAATGAACATCAAGTTTTTGACTTCCTATCGGACGCGAATGACCATCGGTTTTCTGCTCGTGATTATGCTGGCGCTGATCGTCGCGCTGACGATTGCCGACCGCCAGGTCGGCCGCGTTATCGGGCGGGACGTGCGGCAGCTGTCCAGCGAAGCTGCTGCGCGTTTTAACTACGATATCGATTCGTACGTGGAGCAGCTTGCCGAATCCGCCGCTCCGCTCGCCGCCGGGGAGCAGCTTCAGCATTTCCTGCGGGAGAGTGCGGCCGCCAAGCCGGAAGAGACGGAAGCGATCGAGAAGGAGCTGCGCAAATACGTGGCCACCAATCGCCCCGAGATCGCCGGCATGTTTCTGATGTCCAAGCACGACAAGCTGATTTCGATTTTCAGCTATTATTATTCGCAATCCAACTTCTACTCGAACGAACCCTGGTTTTCTCTTCCGTTCGGGGAAAGAATAGAACTGTACCCGACCCACTATACGAAGTATCCGAATCAGGCGCCGTTCCCGGTATTCTCGGTCATCCTTCCGATCTTCGACGTCGAGACGGTGGAGGTGGCCGGACATTTCGTGCTGGACATTATGCCGGAGAAGGTGATCAACAAGTTCGGCGAGACCGGTCTGGGCCGCACGGGCTATCACTTCGTGGCATCGTCGGACGGCATCGTCGTCTACCATCCGAACAGGGAATGGATCGGCAGGTCGATGTCGGAGACTCCGCTGGAGAAGCTTCAATATGCGCTGTCCGATACGGCTAGTAAGGTAAGCTGGGAAGGCGAGGAATGGTACGTCTCCGTCAACCGCTCGAACCGGATGAACTGGAATATTTTCTCGATCGTTCCGTCCGCAGAGATGGAGTCCGGCCTGCAGGCCGTGCGGATGTCGATCATTTGGACGTTCGTCATCGTTTCCTTGCTTATTCTGATTATCGTTCCTTTGCTGGCGAACCGCTTCACCAAGCGGATCGTCGTGCTTAAGAATGTCATGGCCAAAGCAGCTACAGGAGATCTGGACGTTCGCGCAGAAGTCAACGACAGGCCGGACGAAATCCATTACTTGTATCGCGGGTTTAATCAGATGATGGATCGGCTGCAGAAGCTGGTGGGCGAGGTGTACGAGCTTCAGCTCAAGGAGATGCAGCTGTCGATCCGTCAGAAGGAAGCGGTCATTCGTTCGCTGCAGAACCAGATTAACCCTCACTTGCTCTACAATACGCTTGGCATTATTAAGAGTATGGCGTACCTGGAAAATATGCCGAAAATCGAGAAAATCGCCCGCAGCTTGGCGGACGTCTACCGCTATACGGCGCGTTTCGAGAACGAAGAGGTGACGCTCCGCGACGAGCTGGACATCGTCTCGAAGTATTTGGAGATCGTGCGTCTGCGTTTTCCATCCAGCTTTACCAGCATGCTTTCTATCCCGGACAAGTTTCTGTCCAGCCCGTGTATGAAGCTGACGCTTCAGCCGATCGTCGAAAACGCGGTGAAGTACGGCATCGAGCCGCGCGGCGGAGACGGCGCGGTCATCGTAAGCGCCTACGACGAGGGAGAGGATCTGCTTGTCGAAATTGCCGATAACGGCAAGGGAATGCCGCAGGAACAGCTGGACGAACTGCGGGCCATGCTGAAGCAGGCGACGGAAGAGCCGGACAAAGCGTCAAGCGGGGAAGGCTCGCTCGGACTGCCTAATGTGCACGCGCGGCTCGTTCTCCGCTATGGCCGGGAATACGGCGTGCGGCTTGATTCGTTTGTCGGACAAGGAACCGTCGTTACGGTTCGCATTCCGTTCAAGCGGCCAATCGTCTCAACTTCGTGAAATTGAGTAAGAAATCAAGAATCCGGATAAGGCGGTCGCAGACCGTCTTATTTATACTTGGGGAACAAACAAAGAATAGTCCCAAGGAGGAGTCGAAATGAAAAAATTCAGTTTGCTGCTTTGCGCGTTCACCGCGTTTGCCCTGGTTCTTGCAGGCTGCGGCGATAAAGGAGGAGGCGCGTCTCCCGCAGCGTCCTCATCGTCGAGCGGAGCCTCGCAGTCGGACGACACATCGAAGAAGCTGACGCTGACGATGATGGTCAGTACGGCGGCCGGAGGCGGATGGACCGACGATCACCCGATGGTGAAATATTTGAACGACAAATTCAATATCGACTTGAAGTTCCAATGGGTGCCGGGAGACAGCTACAACGAGAAGCTGAACGTACTCGCCGCATCGAACAATTTCCCGGACCTCTTCCAAATCTGGGATGCTTCAACCTACAGCAAGTGGATGCAAAAAGGCGTGTTTCTCGACTTGCAGCCTTTGCTTGCAGACTACCCTAACCTCGTCGGCAACGTGACCGAGGAAGCGATGACGATGATGAACCCGAAGGGAAAAGTATTCGGACTCCCGATGTACGCTCCCGCCTTCCGCAGCAACCTGTCGATCCGTCAGGATTGGCTGGACAAGCTCGGCTTGAAGACGCCGGGAACGGTCGACGAATTCTATGAAGTCGCCAAAGCGTTTGCGACGAAGGATCCGGACGGCAACGGCAGACCGGATACGATCGGCTTCAGTATGTCGGTATCCAATAGCGGCGATATTCTGGGCATCGATTACTTGAAGGGCGCTTTCGGCTTGGCTAACCGCTGGAAGGACGACAACGGCACCTTGGTGGCTATGCAGACGCAGGCCGAAGAGTGGAAAGCGCTGGCGACATATTTACGCCAAGCTTACTCGGAGGGAATACTGGACAAGGATTTCCCGGTGAACAAGGAGCGCGATCCGTGGAACAAGCTTGAAGGCAATACGAACGGCATTGCCGAGGTCAATCCGAACGAAGTGTATAAGCAGTCGGTGCCGACGCTTCAGAAGCTGGCTCCCGAGGCCGACATCGTTCAGCTCGATCCGCCTGCCGGACCGACTGGGCTGCGATTCGCGAACACGATCACGAGCACGACGAAAATCGTGTTGAACGCCAAGCTCGACGAAGAGAAGCAGAAGCGTATTTTGCAGGTCATCGATTTCATGTTCTCCGATGAAGGCTATATTTGGTCGAAAAACGGCATTGAAGGCATTCACTATACGAAGAACGGCGACACCTACGAAAAGCTGGACGCCTTCGACAACGACCGTCCGCAAATTTTGTCTACCTGGTTCATCCGCCGCTTCGATCCGGGCATTCAAATCCGCCTCTGGGACGATAAAACCTACGTGGACAAAGTTTTGGCCTGGTTCGAGAAAACCGAGCCGTACGCTTGGACGAACCCTGCCGCTGGATTGATCTCCGAGACGTTCTCGAAGAGCGGCATCCAGCTGGACCAGAAGTTTTCTGCGGCCATCGTCAAAGTCATTACCGGAAGCGCGCCGGTGGAATCGATCGACGACGCGGTGAAGGCATGGAGAGACGGCGGCGGAGACAAGATCATCGAAGAAACGAACGCCCTGTACGCTGAATTGAAATAAGGCCGGAGGAGGGAGAGTCGCATCAGCTCTCTCCCTCTTCTCATTGGAGGTGCAACGATGCCGACGTCAGATATTCGTGGAAGACTGCGCCGCGGCCTACCGCTCTATGCTCTCATTTTGCCGGGGGCGCTCTTCTTCCTGTTGTTCCGTTACTTGCCGATGGGCGGTATTCTGATCGCGTTTCAGGATTTTGAACCGTTCGACGGCTTTATGAACAGTTCGTGGGTAGGCTTCGACCATTTTGTACGCCTGTTCGGAGATGCGGATTTTTGGATGCTGTTTCGCAACACGCTCGTGCTGAGCGCGCTTAACCTGTTTATTTTCTTCCCGGCGCCGATCATTCTCGCATTGCTGCTTAACGAAGCGCGCATCCGCATGTTTCGTCGGGCAGTACAGACGATCACATATATGCCGCATTTTCTCTCCTGGGTTGTCGTTGTCGGCATTTCCGTGCTGCTGTTCTCTACGCAGGAGGGCGCGATTAATCAACTGTTAGCCTCTAACGGTTGGGGGCGGATCGAGCTGTTGACCGATTCGAGCTACTTCCGTCCGCTATACGTGCTGATGAACATTTGGAAGGAATCGGGCTGGAGCGCGATTATTTTTCTCGCGGCGCTGGCTTCCATCGATCCTACGCTGTACGAAGCCGCGGTCATGGACGGCGCCAGCCGGTGGAAAACGATGCTTCATGTCAGTCTGCCCGCCTTGCGCAACGTCATCATCATTCTGTTTATTTTGCGGCTGGGACAGACGATGGAGACCGGTTTCGAGCAAGTGCTGCTCATGCAGAACTCGCTTAATCTGGATGTGTCGGACGTGTTCGACACGTACGTCTATCGGAACGGCGTTCTGACGGGCGAATACAGCTACACGACGGCAGTCGGACTGTTCAAGTCGGTCATCGGGCTTGTCCTGATCGTCGCGGCGAACGGTTGGGCCAAGCGTAAAGGCGAGGAGGGAGTCTATTGAACCGAATGTCAGGATCGGACCGCACTTTCATGGCGGTCGTGTACGCGGTGCTCATCGTGGCTACGCTTGTCGTCGCCCTTCCGTTTCTATACGTCGTCATCGTCTCGTTCGCGACTAAAGCGGAGGTGCTGTCCCGTGGGTTCTTCCTTGTTCCGAAAACGTGGTCGCTTGACTCTTATCAATACTTGTTCCGGGAGCGCAATTTCCTGCTTTCCTTCCGCAATTCTCTGTGGATTACGTTAATCGGTACATTCGTCAACATCGCACTGACCAGTATGATGGCTTACGGCTTGTCGAAGTCGTGGGTGGTCGGACGCAAAACGATGAACATGCTCGTGTTGTTCACAATGTTGTTTAACGGCGGTATTATCCCGACTTATCTCGTGGTGAACCAATTCGGTTTGCTGGATAGCTACTGGTCGATCTGGCTGACGGCCGCGATTGCCCCGTTTAACTTGATCGTAATGAGGGGCTTCTTCCAAAGCTTCCCTTCGGAGCTGGAGGAGGCGTCGCGCATCGACGGCTGCGGAGAGCTGTATCTGTTCCGTAAAATCGTTCTTCCTCTGTCGATGCCGGCGATCGCGACGTTCACGCTGTTCTATCTGGTACAAAACTGGAACACGTACTTTAACGCTTTGCTTTACTTGAACGATTCGGCGAAATGGCCTCTGCAAGTGTTTCTGCGGCAGATGCTGATCGAAGCTGCGGATTCTTCGATGACGCTGGAAATCGAAGGCTTCGAATTCGGTCCGCCGGTCAAAATGGCGACGGTCGTAGTAACGGCGGTGCCCTTGTTGGTCATTTATCCGTTCTTCCAGAAGCACTTTAATCAAGGCATGCTGTTAGGATCGGTGAAAGGCTGATGAGTAAACGGCCTTCAATCGTCTTTCTGATCGCCGATGATCATCGGTATGAAGCGCTAGGTTCTTCGGGCAACCAGATTGTGCGCACGCCAGTTTTGGATGAGCTGGCTGCCGGCGGCGCGGCGATGCAAGGCACTCACATTTTCGGCGGCTTGACGGGCGCGGTATGCGCCCCGAGCCGCGCGTGCGTGCTGACGGGGCAGTCGATCTTCCGCTCGATGATCGGCTGCGATCCGGCGGAGTGGACTCATTCCACCGATATTCGCCCGGAGGTGCCGCTGCTTCCCGAACGTCTGCGCGACGCGGGGTATCAAACCTATGCGGTTGGCAAATGGCACAATGACAAGGCGAGCTTCGCCCGCAGCTTCGAGGGTGGGGATAAGCTTTTCTTTTATGGTATGAGCGATCATTGGCACGTTCCGGTGCAATCGTTCGACCCGGAGGGCAAGTACGGAAAGGAACGCGAATACGTGGAAACGCGACATTCTTCCGAAGTATTCGCGGATGCGGCGATCGATTTCCTGGAGCGTCAGGACGGCGAACAGCCGTTTTTCCTGTATGTTGCCTTCACTGCGCCGCACGACCCCCGTACGGCTCCCGAGCCGTACGCTTCGATGTTCCAGCCGGAGGAACTGTCGTTGCCGCCCAATTTTGCCGAGGAGCATCCGTTCGATAACGGCGACTTGGGCGTGAGAGACGAGCGTTTGGCCTCCATGCCGCGCCGCGAAGAGGAAATCAAGCGGCATCTGGCCGACTATTATGCAATGATCGCTCATCTGGACGCACAGGTGGGACGCATCGTCGACTGCCTTAAAGCTAAAGGGCTGTACGACGACACCTTGCTCGTCTATACGGCAGATCACGGCTTATCCATCGGGCAGCACGGTCTGATGGGCAAGCAGAACGTGTACGATCACAGCGTACGGATTCCGCTGCTGCTGCGCGGGCCGGGCGTCGAAGCGGGCGCAAAGCCGCCGGGGCTGCTCAGCAACATCGACATTGCGCCGACCGTTGCCGAGCTTGCCGGTTTGCCGGAGCAGCCGAACGCCGACGGCGTCAGCTTTGCCGGGCTGCTGCGCGGCGGTGGCATTAGTGCGGGTGCAAATGAGCCGCTGCCGCTGAGAACGCATGTATGTACGGCCTACCAAGACTTGCAGCGGATGGTAAAGGATCGCCGCTGGAAGCTGATTCGCTATTACCGCAGTCCGGCAAGCGGAGCGGGTATCGATCGCATTCAGTTGTTCGATATGGAAGCCGATCCGTGGGAAACCCGCGATGTTAGCGGGGAAACGGCCAACCGGAAAGAGCTGGAGCGGCTGGCGCAGCTGCTGCAGACCTGGATGGACCGCCACGACGATATTTTGCGCCATGTGCCTATATTGGGCCCGACAATTCCCGGAGGTGACTCTGTATGATAGCAATGCCCGATTCCGTCGTCCGGCTGTTGGCCGAGGCCGACGTCAAACTGGCGGATCGCCCGAAGCTGCTGGAGATGTTTAAAGCTTGCTTCGTCAACACGCTGGAGACGACGACCAAGGTGCTGGAAGACGGCACGACGTTTGTATTTACCGGCGACATTCCCGCCATGTGGCTGCGCGACTCGAGCGCGCAGGTGCGCCACTACTTGCCGCTTGCGGCGAACGACCCTCAGCTTCAAGAGTTAATTGAAGGCCTGCTTCGTCGTCAGCTTCATTTTATCGGCATCGATCCGTATGCCAATGCGTTTAACGAGGCGGCCAACGATAACCGGCTCGATTGGGACGAGACCGAGCTGAATCCGTGGATATGGGAGCGCAAGTACGAGGTCGACTCGCTCTGTTATCCGCTTCATCTGGCCTATCTTTACTGGAAAGAGACCGGGAGAACGGCGGTATTCGACGACACGTTTCGCGAGACGGCTCGGCAGATTATCGCTCTCTGGACGACGGAGCAGCGGCATTTTGAACAGTCGCCTTACCGTTTTGCACGCCATACGGGGCCGAAGTCGGATACGTTGCGCAATGATCGGATGGGCATGCCGGTCAATTATACGGGCATGACTTGGTCGGGTTTCCGACCGAGCGACGATGCCTGCAAGTTCGGCTATTTGATCCCTTCCAATATGTTCGCGGCAGTCGCTCTGGGCGGCGTCGCGGAAATCGCGGCCGACGTATACCGCGACGAGGAGCTGGCAGCGCAAGCCCTAAAGCTTAAGGAAGAGATCGAGTATGGAATCGAAACGTACGGAGTGACGATTCATCCGCAGTACGGCCGCATTTACGCCTACGAGACCGACGGCCTCGGCAACTACAACCTGATGGACGACGCCAATGTGCCGAGCCTGCTGTCTATTCCGTATCTCGGGTACAAACCGGCGGATGATGAAACCTATCGCAATACCCGTCGTTTTATTCTCAGCGAAGCCAACCCTTATTTCTATCGCGGTCAAGCGGCGCAAGGAATTGGCAGTCCGCATACGCGTCATCGCTACATCTGGCATATTGCGCTCAGCATGCAATTGATGACGGCTGACAACGACGCCGAGCGGGCAACGCTGCTGGAAATGCTGCTGTTGACGGATGCAGGGACCGGCTTTATGCACGAAGGCTTCGACGCCGACGATCCTAGTCTTTTTACTCGACCTTGGTTTGCCTGGTCGAACAGCCTGTTCGCCGAAGCGGTTCACAGATTGATGTTGGAGGGGCGGTTATAGGTTTGCCGCGCTGTTCGCAATCTACTGACGAAAAAATGTTAAATTAGGATGATAGACTGCACCGAAAGGAGATGACGAAGATGACAGAGGTGAGTAAGGCGGCTTCGGGTCGCCCGAATATTTTGTTCATCCAGACCGATCAGCAGAGAACGGATACGTTATCCGTATATGGAGGAAGCATCTGTCAGACGCCTCATCTGGACCAACTGGCAGAGGAAAGCATCGTGTTCGACAATGCGTACACAAGCTGTCCGGTATGTACGCCTGCGCGCGCCTCGATCCAAACCGGCTTGTACCCGTTTAAGCACGGCATGCAGACGAACGGGTATGGGATGGGAAGCATGGTGCAGGAGCTTCCCGATACATCGCGGCTGCTGAGCCGCCGTTTGGAGGAAACCGATTATAGTCTCGGCTATACGGGCAAATGGCATTTGGGAACGTCGGGGCCGGAGGAGCGGTATGCGAACGGCAATCTGGGCTATGTTCGTTTTCCCGAGCTGGCGGCAGGAATGCGCTCCTTGCCGACCGATGTCGGCTATGAAGGCGACGACTTCGGGGGGCATGGTCTGGGCGGTATGTATTACGCGGCGTTTAAGGCCTACTTGCAGGACAGAGGACTGGAATGGAATCTGATCAACAAGCTGTCCGGCCACTTCGAGGGCCACTTCTCGGCCGAGCTGACGACGCCGGTTGAAGGGACGGTCGAATACTATTTGGTCGATCGGGCTATCGAGCATATCGATCGTTTCCGCGAGCGGGATAAACCGTTTTTCTTCTCTTTGAATTTCTGGGGCCCGCACGAGCCGTACATCGCGCCGACGAAGCATCTGGATATGTACCGGGACGTCGAGATTCCGCCGTGGCCGAATTTTGACGACGACGGAACCGGCAAGCCTTCCATTCATCGCATCAAGCAGGGGAGTAAATCCTGGGAGGACTTCGTTCCGCACATTCGTCATTACTACGCGTTCATGAGCAGCATAGACGAGCAGATCGGCCGTTTGCTCGATTATTTGAAGGAAAACGGGTTGTACGACAATACGATCATTCTGTTCTCCGCGGACCACGGCGAGTCGCTTGGCATCCACGGAGGGCTATGCGACAAGTCTTTTTACATGTATGAAGAAACATGCCGCATTCCGCTTCTGGTCAAGCCCGCAGCCGGAACGGGCAAGCCGGGCCGGGAAGCGAGTATGGTCGGAACATGCGACATTCACGCAACGATTCTGGATCTGGCGGGAGCTGGAGAGCCGGAGCAAGGCAGCGACGGCAGATCGTTCGCGCCGATGCTGGAGAACAAAGCGATCGAGGACTGGCCGGATAGCATCGTGACGGAAGGAGCCGGCTTGGAGAGCGTTATGTACACGCAGCGGATGATCCGCAAAGGCGACTTCAAGTATGTGTTTAACTGCGGAGACACGGACGAACTGTACGATCTCGCTCGCGACCCGCACGAGCTGCGCAATGTGATTAATGGCAGCGAATACTTGGCTGCTGCGGACGACATGCGACAGGCTCTTGTGAATTGGATGAAAAAGCATGAGGACGGATTGCTGAAGCAGTACACTCGTCTTCGACTGGCGTAGAGAGAATCCGCATGCAGTAAGCACGCGAGGCGGTCCTATCGGCGAAATAAGAAAAGCTGCAAGCCCATAAGCGGGCTTGCAGCTTTGTTTATCCCCATTTGAAGATCAAGGCCGACTAGGGTTGTGAATCTTCCCAAAACAGTCTCAAAACAGTCCGCTCATAGCCGAGCCCGAAGCGTCTGTTCCACCGCCTGAAGAATGTGGGGGGATTTGGCCGTAAGCGCCAAGAAGGCGTCCCTTCTCATGGAGATGACGACGGCAGGCCCAAGCGCCCGGACCGTAGCCGTTCGCGGTATCCCCTTGAGCAAGGCGATCTCCCCGAAATGATCGCCGTCCTGCAAGACCGCAACCCTGCGATCTTCCTCATCGGAACCGCGCTTTACTACCTCGAATTTTCCGCGCACGATTAGATAGAACTTATCTCCTGAATCTCCCTCGCGGACGACAGAGTCGCCTTCCTGCAACGTTTCCGTCGCAAACAGATCGGCAAGCTCGCGAAGCTGCTCGGACTCGACGCCTTTGAAGAAGGGCAACTGGGCCAACCGGTCCGCGTCGACGCTCACATGCAGTCCGTCCTGCGACAGCACGAACCCGTGCTGTTTGTTCCACATTTCGCGATACAATCCGCCGCGCCGCAGCAATTCCTCATGAGTGCCGGCTTCGACGACCCGCCCGTCCTGGAATACGAAAATCAGATCCGCTTGTACGACGGAGTCGAGCCGGTGCGTGACCGAGACGACCGTCGCGCTGCCGCGAAGACGCCGAATGCTATCGTTGACCCCGGCTTCGGAACCCGGATCAAGCGCGGACGTTACCTCGTCGAGCAGAAGAACTTCCGGCTTCTTCAACAGCGCTCTTGCTATGGAGACGCGTTGACGCTGCCCGCCGGACAACGAAGCCCCCTCATGGTGAACGGGCGTGTCATAGCCCCCCGGCCACGCTGCAATCGTATCGTGGATATGCGCGAGCTTGGCCGCCTCGACGATCTCCGTCTCATTCGCATCTGGGCGCCCCAGTAAGAGGTTATCCCGGATAGTCGTGTTGAACAGGAACGATTCCTGCGTGACAACGGCGGTTCTTTGCCGTAAGGAGGCTTCGCTAACGTCGCGCAGATTCTGTCCATCGATCGATACCGTGCCTTGCCTCGGATCATAGAAGCGGGCCAGCAGTTGAAGGGCCGTACTTTTGCCC
The DNA here is from genome assembly GCF_003386235.1 of Cohnella phaseoli. Lineage (GTDB taxonomy): Bacteria > Bacillota > Bacilli > Paenibacillales > Paenibacillaceae > Cohnella > Cohnella phaseoli. Next base: position 68,282 of record NZ_QRDZ01000028.1, on the reverse strand, counting down.
GAGCCGCTCGGACCGACGAACGCCGCATAGCTTCCGGCAGGTATGCGCAGGCTAACCGCCTTGAGTTGATCGCTATCTTCGGTGTACCCGAACGTGACCTCGTCCATTGTAAGTCCTTCGACAATTGGAGGCAGCTCGATTGGACGCTCGACCTCCCGCAAATCCGGCTCATAGTCAAGAACCTCCGCAATCCGCTTAAAACTGCTCCCGGAATCGATCAGGCCGGGAATGACCAGCGTTAAGTTGGAGGCGGCCTGTCCGACGCTCATAAACAAGGTGAAGAAGGCCATGAATCCCCCAATGGAGAGCTGATCCTGGAAGATCAAGTAACCTCCGAATCCGATCATCGCGCCGTTGAGCAGAAGCAAAACCGTAAGCGGCAGACGTTCCAGCAAGGAGTTGGTGACGTGCATTTTCAAGCCAAGCGTCAGGAGCGACTGGATATGCGAACGAGCCCTTTCCAACAACAAGCTTTGGCGGTGATAGGCGTGAACGGTGCGATGACCCTTCACCGTCTCGTCGATCAGGTTGGTGAAGCGCTCCTGTGCCTCCTTGTAGCGGAGGTTGGCGGATTCCGCACGTCCTTGAAGCAGTCGGGGACCGGCCATCATCAGCAGCGAACCGAATACCATGACAAGCGTCAGCTTCCACTCTAGCGAGATCAGCATGGCAAGGCCAAGCGCGACGCTTAAAGCCTCTTTCAGAAAAAAAGGCAGCGAGAAGGTGGCGACTCGTTCGACAGAGGCCATATCCGAGGAGAAGCGAGCGACAATGTCGCCTACTCGAAAGCGCTGAAAAAATGGAGCGGATTGCTTCTGGATATGTACGTAAAGGTCGCTGCGCAGCTTCTGAACGACCCGTCCGCTCAGCTTGTTCAGCGCATATTCGCCGACCAAGCCCGCCGCGAGGCTGAGCAGTCCGCCGCAGAGCAGAAGCGAGAAAATCAAATAGAAAGCTTGGACGTCCTTGGGACCGAAAGCTTCGTCGACCAGATATTTTAGGCTCACCGGGGCGCCGACCGCGTAGGCGACCTCAAAAAGCAGACCGATCAGGAAGAAGACGAGCAGCGGCTTATGCCTAGCGAAATGCCTCATCATCGTTCGAATAAAGTGCAAAATCTATCGCCTGCCTTAGGATTGGATCTCTTCTCCTTTAATAATAGTGAGCGCCGCTCTAAAAAACTACCTTTTCATATTGACGGCCGTGCATAATTTCATTAGGATGAGAATAAAACCAACTAATTGCAATAAAAAACAACAAAACGGTCATTGGTGATGGAGGAGGAAGAAGATGAAAGCGAACAGGGTCATTATCATTGGCATTGACGGAGCGGGCAACTTTATTAAGGATGCGGAAACTCCGCGTATCCACGCGCTGCTGGAAAGAGGAGCGTATTCCTACGAGGCCCAAACCGTTTTTCCGAGCATCAGCGCAGAATGCTGGGGCTCGCTGCTGTACGGGGTAGGTCCGGATAAGCACGGCATTAACAACGACAAGGCGAGTCGCGAGACGGTTCCATCTAATTTTCCTTATAGCTCCCTATTCGGATTGTCCCGCGCGCAATGGCCGGAAGCTCCGCTGGCGGCCTTTAGCTGCTGGGAACCGATCAATACAGGCATTATCGAAGCTAATCTTGACGTTCACTGCGTATCCAAAACCGACCCGGAACTGGCCAAGGATATCGTTGCGTATATTCGCTCGACCCCTGAATTTAAGCTCATGTTTATTCAGTTTGATCTGCCGGATGCGGCCGGACACGCCCACGGTTTCGGCACGCCGGGGCAGATCAAACAGATCGAGCAGACGGACCCGTATATCGGCATGATCGAAGATGCGCTGCGCGAGGAAGGTCTGCTGGAGGATACGCTGGTCATTCTGGTGTCGGACCATGGCGGCGGAGGAACTCATCCTAACGATCACGGCAGCGACCATCCGATGGATATGACGATTACATGGGGAGCCGCCGGATACGGCGTGCAAGCCGGAGCGATCGACGGGCCGGTAAGCATTATGGATACGGCGGTCGTTGCCGCGCGAGCATTGGGGCTCCCGGAGAGAAGCGATTGGGAAGGTCGTCTCCCTAAGGGCGTATAATCGTTCGAGAGTTGAAGCGAGAGGCTGTTCCTCCAGTTAAGTCTGGGGAACGGCTTTTTCTTTTGTGATAAACTATACTCCGACAGGAGGCGTCCGACATATGTTCAACGGCAATAACTTTTTCCGCTCCAGGCTCGGGAGCGCATCGCCGATTCTCCGGCGCATCTCGATCAAGAACCGGCTGTTGGCCGCGTTTCTGATTACCTCGCTTCTGCCCGTGCTTTTCGTTGCTTTCTACTCCAATTACAAATATGAAAATTCCATTACGGAAAAAATCAGCGCATCCACGCAGCAGGTGCTGAACGAGCTTGCCCAAAACATGATGCGGGAGCTGGAGCAGTACGAGACGCTGAGCGAGGCGATCATTATCAATAAATCGATCCAGGGCGCGCTTCCTAAGTTTGAGGAAATGACGGATTTTCAGAAAAATAACTTGAGATCGACGCTAAGCGAGGAGCTTGCCCAGCAGATTTTCCGGTTAAGCAATATCGCGAACGTCGTAATCTTTACGAATGAAGGGCAGCCGATTTTCGATCTCGGATTCGAATGGTATCCGGATATTCGTCTGGACCAGTTAACGGATTCGGTTGAATCCTCCTCGGGCAATGCGAGCTGGACATATCTTCGCACCTATCGGGGCGCGAACAGGATCGCGCTGACCCGCGCGGTGTATGCCGAGGACAACTTGAATCGCAAACTGGGCTACATCATGATTCTGATCGATGAAAAGGTTTTTTCGCGCAATACGTACAGCCATGTCGAGCTGGGGCAGGGCAGCAGAATCTACGTGGCGGACAAGAACGGCTTCGTTGTCTCCTCCGTCGCGCCCGAGATCGAGCAAGGTTCGGACTACGGGCAAAATGAGATTTTCGCCAAGCTGAACAAGGAGCATAAGAACGAAGCTTTCTACACCCAGGTGAACGACCGCAAGACGCTTGTCGTCAGCTCGTACATTCGCTCCGCGGACTGGGAGTTGATTGGGCTTGTGCCGCATTCCTTCCTCGTGTCGGAGCTTAAGGAGATGCGCGGCAACATCGTCTTTATTTGTTTACTGACGCTCATGCTGTCCGGGGGGCTGGCTATGTGGATTTATTTCAGCATTCACAGTCCGATGAGACTGCTGCTGCAATATGCCAATCAAATCCGCCTAGGCCAACTCGAAACCAAAATCGGCAATTCGTATCCGGATGAAATGGGCAAACTAACGGAAACAATCGACAAAATGGTCGAGCAGCTTAAGCTGCTTATTTTTCAGGTAGAATCCGAGCAGCAGGCCAAACGGGACGCGGAGCTGAAAATGCTGCAGGCCCAGATCAATCCCCACTTCCTCTTCAATACGCTGAATTCCTTGAAATGGAGCGCGATGATGAGCGGCAACGAAACAGTCCGACAGGGCATAGAATCGCTGTCCGAGCTGCTGCGCAATACGATTCTGGTCAAGGAGGAGCTTATTCCTCTTGAGATGGAGATCGACAACCTGCTTCATTATGCGACGATTCAGCGGATTCGTTACGGAGATTCGTTTAAGCTGAGCTGCGCTATGAGCGACGACGAGCTGTATGCGTGCCTAGTGCCGAAATTTATTTTACAGCCGATCGTGGAAAATTCGATTCTCCATGCCGGCAATGAAGATGGACGGAGAGTCGGCATTCGCGTAGAGGGCGTCAGGGAAGGCGCGACTTTGAAAATCGTCATTGCCGACGACGGCAAAGGCTTCGATATGAACGACGCCCAGAACCGGAAATCGTCTTCGCACGCCAAGCTGTCCGGCATAGGCATCGGCAACGTCGACGAGAGAATCCGCCTCCACTTCGGCGCGGCCTACGGTCTTGTGACCCGCAGCGCTCCGAATGAAGGGACGGAGACGGAGATTAAGCTGCCGATCCTGGCGAAGGAGGAACGGTCCGATGTATAAGATTCTGATCGTCGACGATGAGATGATCGTGCGCCATGCGGTCAAAACGCTGATTCGTTGGGAGGGAAGCCGTTTCGAATACGTCGGGGCGGCGGCTAACGGAGCGGCGGCGCTTAATCGGATTCAGGAGACGGGCGCGGACATCGTCATTACCGATATTAAAATGCCGGAGATGGACGGGCTGGAGCTTATCAAAAGACTAACGGCTTCGGGCTTCTCCGGAGAGGTGCTCGTGCTGAGCAACTACGACGACTTCGAGCTGGTGCGAGAGGCGCTGAAGTGCGGCGCTTACGATTACATGCTCAAGCTGACTCTCAAGACGGAAAGCTTCATGCAGACGCTGGAGGAGATCGCCGCGAAGCTGGATGCGAGGAACGGCGCAGCTTCGGCTCCTGCATCGGATGCAGCAGTTCCTCGTCTTGAGGAAATAACCCCCCGCATCGCCGCCGCGATTCGCAAGCTCAATGAGCTCACTGCCGATTCCGAGCCTTGGGAAGGGGAGCGATTTATTGGCGCGGATGAAACGGTTTATTCCTTCGTGATTCGTCTGCAGGGAGACGAACAAGGACTTCGTCAATCCGGGGAATTTCAGGATACTCTGGTTAAGCTGGCGGACGGACTCTTTACGGGCAGTCGGTGGACAGTCGTTATCCGTACGGGGGCGAGGCGGTTTTTGCTTGCGGTCGCGTATGCTTCCGGGACATCCTTCTCAAGCCCGGAGGAGCTGGCGCTGCGTATGATAAGTCTGGCTTCCTTGTATTACAACGTTCGGATTAAAGCGATCTATGCGAGCGCCGCATCGGACGAAGATGAGCTGGCTGCCGAGCTTAGACTAAGCCGACTGGCTGAGGAACTGCTGTTCTACACTCGTCCGCCGACAGGGTGCTTATCGAATCGCGAGACGATTCAAGAAGGAAACGAGGCGTTCAAAGCAGCGGAGACTAGGCTCCGCGACAGCATGCGCAAGCCGAATTCCGGTTCGCTCGTCCTATGGTCGGAGAGCGCGCTTGAGCTAATCGGGCTTGCCGCGGAGCAGCGGGTCAATCCGAGGCAGCTAAAAAGAGCCGTCAGCGGCGGGATATGGAGCATCGCCAATTCGGATGATCCGGCAACTCCAATTCAATGGGACGAGAAGAGATGGCTCGAACAGGTCGAGGCGGCGGAGACGGATGCGCAGCTCAAAGAAACGATCCGAGAGCTGTCTAAGGAGATCGAAAATCGTTCCTCCGATACCGCGAGTCCGCAGATCGCCGCTCGGGAAGAGGTGCTGCAAGCGATGCGTTACCTGGAGGAGCGCTACCCTGAGCGAGTCGCCATTGCCGATGTAGCCCATCACGTGGGATTGTCGGAGCCATACCTGTGCCAGGTGTTCAAAGCCGACACGGGTCAAAGCATTCTGACTTATCTGAATGAGATTCGGATGTCCAAAGCCTACGAGATGTTGGCTTCCGGCCGTTATTTAGTCAAGCAGGCCGCGATCGAGGTGGGGATTCCCGATCCGTTTTATTTTAACCGTCTATTCAAGAAGCGCTTCGGATTTTCCCCGAAAAATGTGAAAACCCCATGATCGCGACTGAGTATTAGCTAAACCTGGACGATTTTAAGATCCATTGACTGAAAATTGTCCAGCTTGCCAAGAGCATACGGACAATTCGATAAAATCGTCCATGCGCTTCCTGCTTATTGTTCATTTGGCCGAGCTTCTCCCTAACTTATAATGAGAGCAGATCCGATCAAGGGGGTTTCACAATGAAGCAGAGAAAATGGTTAACGACGGTCGCTGCCTCTGTAGTGGCGGTATCCGTACTTGCGGGCTGCGGCTCCAACAATGATTCCAAAGGAGCTTCGCCTTCGGCAAGCGCCAACCCATCCGCAAGCAGCAGCGCTTCCGAAGGGGGCAAGCAGTTCGAAAATATGGAATTGAACGTAGCTGTATTCCAAGGCGGTTACGGACGGGAGTACTGGGATTCGATCGCCGATGAATTCATGAAGGATTACCCGGGAACGAAGATCAATATTACGGCTAGCCCGAAAATCGCCGAGCTCGTACGTCCGAAGATCGTCGCGGGAAATCCGCCCGACTTCATGTACGTGGCCGGCAGCGACAATATGCCGATCATCGACGGTCTGATCAAGGACAAGGCGCTGCTCGATTTGACCGACATTTTCAACGAAGCCTCCGAAGGAGCGCCGCTCAAGGATAAAATTCTTCCGGGCGTACTCGAGTCCCGTTCCAGTTCGCCTTACGGGGACGGCAAGGTTTATCTCGCACCTTATAATTTTGACGTTATGGGCTTGTGGTATAACAAGAAGCTGTTTGACGACAAGGGCATCGCCCTTCCGACGACTTGGGACGAGTTTTTCGCGCTGGGAGCGACGGCGAAGGACAACGGTCGCTCGCTGTTCACCTATCAAGGGCTGTACCCGGGCTACCTGGAGGAAATGATCGTTCCGGCCATCTTTAACGTAGGCGGACAAGAGGCGCTTGATCAGTTCTACAATCTCGATCCGGAATTCTGGAAGAGCGAAACGTTTACTAAGGTATGGGGCTTCCTCGACAAGATCGCCAACGAAGACAACGCGTTGATGAAAGGCACGATCGCTTTGAATCACACGCAAGCTCAGACGGCGTTCATGCAGGGCAAAGCGATGTTCATTCCGAACGGCACATGGTTCGAAGACGAAATGAAGGATTCGCCTCGCGAAGAGGGCTTCCAATTCGGCTTCCTGGGCGTTCCTTCCTTCGAGACGGGCAAGCCGATGATGGCTTTGACGGATGTGCAGCGTCTCGTTATTCCGGCGAAGGCGAAAAATCCGGAGCTGGCCAAAGAGTTCTTGAAGTATCTGTACACGGAAAAAGGCGTGAAGCTGAACGGCGAGAAGGCTAAAGGCATTATGGCCGTCAAAGGCGCTCCGGACTTGGTGAAAGAGTTTATTCCGGAATCGACGTACAACGTATATAAAGCTGTAGACAACGGAATCGTTACGGTTAACGGCAAATTCATTTCCGTTGCCAAAGGCAGCAAGTACAACCCGAGCGACGATATTTACAAGCCAATTTCCTCTCTGATGAACAAACAAATGACTGTGGCTGAATACGGAGACAAGCTGTACGGAATTTTCACCAACATTCAGAAAGAATTGAAAGAGAACGGAGCACAAGAGTAAGCGAGTAAATGTGCTTCTGCTTCCGGAAAACCTGCCGCGCGTTTGGATGAACCCGGCAGGTTTTCTCTATCTCAAGAAGCGAAAGGAAGAGCCTGACTATGAATATGAAAACAAAACGGGGGTTCTTTATCGCGGCCTGTCTGCTTCCGGGTCTGGCCTTTTTCCTCCTGTTTAAGGTATATCCGACCATCCAGATCTTTCAGAAATCTCTTTATTTATGGACGGGAGTTAGCGACGAACCGAAATTCATCGGTCTGCAAAACTTCGTGGATATGTTCCACGATGACGTATTTCTGCTGGCGCTTCGCAACACGGGATTCCTGATGCTGATCGTTCCGGTCGTGACGCTGCTGCTTGCGCTGGTCAACGCCTCGCTGCTGACGCAATCGAAGCTCAAGGAGAAGGGCTTGTACCGGACGGTCTTCTTCTTCCCCAGCATTCTGTCCTTCGTCGTTATCGCAATTTTGTGGTCCTTCATCTATCATCCGACAATCGGCTTCGTCAATTCGGGACTTGAACTGCTCGGTTTGGATAACTTGGCCATGTCTTGGCTGGGAGACGAGCGGACGGTGCTGTGGGCGCTGGCTGTCACGATGATCTGGCAGGCCGCAGGTTATTACATGGTGATGTACATGGCGGGCATCGACGGCATTTCGCCGGAGCTCTATGAAGCGGCGAGCCTGGACGGCGCAACGCGGATCCAGCAATTTTTCTACATTACGATCCCGATGCTGTGGGAGATTATTCGAATCACGATCGTCTTCAGTATTAACGGCGTGCTGTCCATCAGCTTTATTATCGTGTCCGTCATGACGGCCGGCGGGCCTGACAGACATTCGGAGGTCCTGATGACCTACCTGTACGGGCAGGCGTTTACGAATTCCAACTTCGGCTATGCGATGGCGATCGGCGTGTTTATTTTTATCATCTCGATGCTGCTGGCGCTAATCAGCAACAAATTAACGGACAAGGAGGCGCATTAACATGTCGGCTTATACCCATGCCGCAAAATCCGGCGGAATTCTCTCCAAATTGTGGGGCAATCTTGCCGTTCGGATTTTCCTGTTCGTCCAGACGTTGATTGTTTTGTATCCTTTGGTTTGGAACCTGCTGGCTTCGTTCAAGACGAGCACCGAGGTCATGGAAAGCCCGTGGTCTTTGCCGGCGGCACTGAACTGGGACAACTACGTGCGCGCCTTCACGACGGCCAAAATCGGCGACTATATGATCAACTCGGTGCTGGTCGTCGTCCTATCGATGGTGATGCTGCTGTGCATGGCGGTACCGACCGCATACGTGCTCGGGCGCATGAAATTTCGCGGACGCGCCTTCCTGTCCAACTTCTATATGGCGGGGCTGTTTATCGGCGGCGTATACATTATCGTACCGCTCTTCATTATGATGAACGATCTGCACATGCTGGACAACCGTCTATGGCTGAGCGCGCTGTATGCAACAGGCACGCTGCCTTTCTCGGTTTTCCTGCTCACGGGCTTCATGAAATCCATTCCGCACGACTTCGAAGAAGCGGCAATGATCGACGGCTGCGGATACTTCGGAACTTTATTCCGCGTGATTATACCGATGGCGCGTCCCGGGATCATTACGCTGATCGTGTTCAGCTTCTTCGACTTTTGGAACGAGTACGTGCTGGCGTTGACCTTGATAACGGACGATACGAAGAAGACGATCCCGATCGGCCTGGCCAACCTGATGCAGATCCAGAAGTTCGCTACGGATTGGGGCTCGTTGTTCGCCGGTCTTGTTATCGTGCTCGTGCCGACGATCCTTGTCTACGCACTGCTGCAAAAAAAGCTGACAGAAGGCATGATGCTTGGCGGAGTAAAAGGATAATGGACGGTTTGTGGCGAAGATAACAGGGAACCCAAGGGAATCCCAAGGGAATCCAAATTTTGGAGAGGGGTTGTCGCGCAGGTGGCAACGTTCGGCATTCAAGGAAACGACTTTGTATATGAAGGCAATCCGATTCGGATTTTATCGGGGGCGATCCATTATTTCCGGGTCGTGCCCGAATATTGGGAGGACCGTCTGCTGAAGCTGAAGGCATGCGGCTTCAATACGGTAGAGACATACGTGGCCTGGAACATTCACGAGCCTAAGGAAGGCCAGTTTAATTTCAAAGGCATTGCCGATGTGGAAAAGTTCGTTCGGCTTGCGGGCGAGCTGGGGCTTCACGTTATCGTTCGTCCAAGTCCGTACATCTGCGCGGAGTGGGAGTTCGGCGGTCTGCCGGCCTGGCTGCTGAAGGACAGCAACTTGCGGCTGCGCAGCTACGAGGAGCTGTATCTGGCTAAAGTCGACGCCTACTTTGACGAGCTGCTGCCGCGCTTCAAGCCGCTGCTGTGCACGAACGGCGGGCCGATTATCGCGATGCAGATCGAGAACGAGTACGGCAGCTACGGTAACGACAAGAAGTATTTGGGATACATTCGCGACGGGATGAAGAAGCGCGGCATGGACGTGCTGCTGTTCACCTCCGACGGCCCTGAGGATCATATGCTTCAGGGAGGCATGGTCGAAGGCGTACTGGAGACGGTCAACTTCGGCTCCCGTGCGGCAGAGGCGTTCCGCAAGCTGCGGGAGTATCAGCCGGAAGGCCCGCTCATGTGCATGGAATTCTGGAACGGCTGGTTCGATCACTGGATGGAGGAGCATCAGTCCCGTCCGGCGGCGGATGTGGCGGACGCGTTGGAGGAGATGCTGGCCGAGGGCGGTTCGGTCAACTTCTATATGTTCCACGGCGGTACAAACTTCGGCTTCTATAACGGAGCGAACCATATACAGAGATACGAGCCTACAGTGAACAGCTACGATTACGATACGCTACTGAACGAATCTGGCGAGCCGACGGAGAAATATTGGGCGGTGCGCAAGGTGCTGGAGCGGTATGCGGAGCTGCCGGAGGCGAAGCTGCCTGCGCCGATTCCGAAGCGAGCCTACGGAGAGGTGCGGCTGGAGCAGACGACCGGGTTGTTCGGACAGTTGGATCGCCTTTCTTCGCCGGTACAGCGCACAAGCCCGGAGCCGATGGAGAAAGTCGGACAGGCTTACGGTTTCATTCTGTACTCGACGCATGTAACCGGACCGAGAAGCGGTATGAACCTGGTTTTGCAGGAAGTACGCGACCGTGCGCTCGTATTTGCGAACGGCAAGTATGTCGGCACGACGGAACGATGGAATCCGGTTGAGCTTCCGCTGGAGGTTCCGGCTGAGGGTCTGCGCTTGGATGTGCTCGTAGAAAATATGGGACGCGTCAACTACGGTCCGCTTATGCGCGACGCGAAGGGAGTTACGGAAGGGATTCGGCTGGGCAATCAATTTCTGTACGATTGGACAATCCGTACGCTTCCGCTGGACAACCTGGATCAATTGGACTTTGCTGCTGCGGCAGAGGCGTCGGAAGGGGATCTTCCGTCCTTCTATAGAGGAACGTTTAAAGTGGAGGAGAAGGCCGATACGTTCGTTCGCTTCGACGGCTGGACGAAGGGCGTAGCTTTCCTGAACGGCGTTAACCTCGGTCGGTATTGGGAAGTCGGTCCGACGCGCACGTTGTACGTTCCTGCGCCGCTGCTGCGGGAGGGCGAGAACGAGTTGATCGTGTTCGAGCTTCATGGTACGTCGGCGCCGGTCGTTCAATTGACGGATAAGGCTGATCTCGGCTAATCGAGGGGAGGAGGAAGCGGAATGGGAGTCTCAATACAAGAAGCGGCGAAGATTTCGCCTTCACCGCGCCAATTGGCGTGGCAGGGGCTTGAGTTTTATGCGTTCGTTCATTTTACGGTAAACACGTTTACAGATATGGAATGGGGGCTGGGCGACGAGAGCCCTTCTCTGTTTGCACCGTCCGAGCTGGATGCGGAGCAATGGGTTGCGGCCTGCCAAGCGGCGGGAATGAAGGGGCTTATTCTCACCTGCAAGCACCATGACGGCTTCTGCTTGTGGCCTAGCGCGTATACCGAGCATTCGGTCAAGAGCAGCCCTTGGCGGGGCGGCCAAGGGGATCTCGTTCGCGAGGTTTCGGACGCCTGCCGGAAAGCGGGCTTGAAATTCGGCGTCTACTTGTCCCCATGGGATCGCCATGAGCGGAGCTACGGAGATTCGCCAACCTACAATGCTTTCTTCCTCAATCAACTGCGCGAGCTATTGACCAACTATGGCGAAGTATTCAGCGTCTGGTTCGACGGGGCCTGCGGCGAAGGGCCAAACGGCAAGCGGCAGGTGTACGACTGGGACGCTTATTACAGCCTGATTCGCGAGCTTCAGCCGAATGCAGTCATTTCCGTATGCGGCCCCGATGTACGCTGGTGCGGCAACGAAGCGGGCCATACCCGCACATCGGAATGGAGCGTCGTCCCGGCGGCGATGCAGGACAACGAGAAGATTCATGAAAATTCGCAGCAGGTCGACGACGGCGAGTTCGCCAAGCGCGTCAGCTCGGAGGATGAGGACCTGGGCAGCCGCGATGTGTTGGCGAGGGCCGCCCAAGCGATCTGGTATCCGGCGGAGACGAATACGTCGATTCGTCCGGGTTGGTTCTACCATGCCGCGGAGGACGACCGCGTCAAGACGACGGATCAGTTGATGGAGCTGTATGAGCGTACCGTCGGAGGCAATTCGACGTTCCTGCTTAATCTGCCTCCCGATACAAGAGGGCTGCTGCACGAGAACGATGTCGCACGCTTAAGAGAGCTTGGCGAGCGAATTAGACGGACGTACGGCACCGATTTGGCTGCGGGAGCCGCCGTTCGAGGCTCGGCCGAGAAGGACGAGCCGCACGGGGCGCAGCGCATAACCGACGGAGATCGTTCGACGTTCTGGCAAGCTCCGGAAGGCGTCGAGCAGGCGGAGCTCGTCATCGAGCTAGGGGACGAGCGGACGTTCGATCGGGTCGTGCTTGCGGAGAACATTTGCGAGGGCCAGCGCATCGAGCGCTTCCGACTGGAGGCGTCGTCCTCGTCGTCCGGCGACGAGGATTGGCGGCCGCTCTACGAAGGTACGGTCGTCGGATACAAGAAAATATGCCGCTTGGCCGAGACGACTGCCCGCCGTCTGCGCCTCACGATCGACGAATCGCGTTGGAGCCCGACTCTGAGCGGCTTCGGGGTTTATCGGAGCACGGCGGTTGAGGGATAACATATAGCGGTTGAATAAAAAGGTCGTGAGCACGGGTAATTCCGTTGCTCACGACCTTTTTTGCGCTTTATTTATGTTTCGGCTTAATGGTCAAAGTTCCAAAGTGAGAATCAATCAGGTAAAGCGTTCCTTTTCCATCGACCAAAATATCATGTAGCGAATTATTGTTTTTGACGATGAGTACGAACCGTTCATTCCCCGCAGGATCAAGCGAGAAAACGCTGCCGCCGTTATCCTTAATATAGACGTTTCCTTTGCTGTCGCTCAGCAGGGCCCCTACTGTATAGTAACCGTTCAGCCTCAGCGGATATTCCCATAGCGTTTTGCCGGAGGCATCAATCTGGGCAATCCCGCGCTTGGCCTTCACATAGTATTTTCCCTTACCGGCTTTCGTCATCACCAGATCGAGCTGGGCGGCTGTCGGTTTGTTTACTTTGGTCAGCTTTCCGCTCTTCAGATCCAAAATTTCGACGCGCGGATTCGGATTGCCGTATGCGCGAACCCATTGATCGGTCGCCGGGATATATCCGGACGCGCTCCAACTCTTCGTACTGCGGTCGAGTTGCTTCTGCCAGAGTAATTTGCCGGTATTGCTCAAGTAATACGCATAATCCGAATCAGTCAGTGCAAGCACGTTATCTCGGGAGTCTATAATTACTTCCGTTAGGCTGGTTTTATGCCAGGTAAACGAGAAATCGGCTACCTCCGTAGTCGTGGCGGTCCACTCCCCTATGTCCGGAACAGCCCAGTTCAGCTCGCCCTGGGGTGACAGGGAAATAAGGTTTCCACTGGCTACCGTAACCAGGTTGTCCCGCGAGTCCATCGCAGAGTACGTGATAAAATCCGGCAATATAAATCGATCGTGCGGGAGAGTGTAAGACGATTTTACTTTGCCGCTGCGGTCGATCAGATCGATTCGGTGATCGACAGTGTTATCAAAAATATTCTGACGGATGGTGAAAAGAGTTCCCTGTGCCGACAATCCCCAATCCTTCGGAAAGTTTGTATCCGAATCGCTGTAGTCGTGTGTCCACAGCTCGCGGCCATCCGATTTGGAAATCGCTTTCGTAGAGGTGCCGTCGAGCAGCAGTAGGCGGTCTCCGTCTAGCATAGATTGCCACACACTACTCGCTTCATCGCTCCAATCGACCTCGAAGTTTTGGTAGCCTCGAAGCTGCACTTTTTTGCCGCTGTCGTTGGTATAGGGAAGCTCCAAATAATCATTGGAAGGGAGCAGTTTTACTTTGTCCGTTGCCGCAGAGGCTTGCGAGACGCCGGTAAATCCAAGCAGCAAAGCAAATCCGGCGATCAGGCCGATCCATTTTCTGTGCATCAAGAAATCTCCTTATAATAGAGTGGCGTTACGGCGATTAGCTGAACGGGCCAATGCTACTTGTTACTTGAGAGACTTGTAGTATGCCGAGAAAACATCGGAGAAGGCTTCCGCAGCCAGCTTAGTTTCCTCCAGTGTATTGTTGGCGCCGCCGATTTCCAGCAGCAGACTGCCGGGGGAGAGCGATTGGTTGTATTCGCCGTTGCCTTGGTGAACGCTCTTGGAGATGACTCCGCGCGACAGACCGGGATACTTTTTGTTCAGCCGTTTGTCCAGTTCGTTGGCCAGCTTCTGGTTGGCAGCATGGTTGGGGTGGGCCGTTCCGATGACGAACAGGATGCGAGCGTAGCTCTTTCCTTTAATCGTAACCGTCGTGTTTTTGCGCGGAACGTCTGCATCTCTATGAATATCGAAGAAATAGGCCAGCGACGGATTGGCTTTCATAGCTTTAGTGACGGCTTTGCGAGATTCCGCGTAGGATTGGGAGAAGCCCAGCTTTTGCGTCTTCAACCGTTCCATGAAATCCTCGGTCTCTACCAAAGAACGGATTCCAGACTTGGTGAGCTTCTCTCCCAAATGTCCGCCTACCAACGTGATGTTGATTTCCGTATCGTCGACGGATGAGCCCGTTACGTTACGGGCGACATTTTTCCAGGATTCCCGATTATGAGTGTGATAGATGTAGACCTTCGGCGCTTCGCGTTCGTCGAGGTTCGTCCGGACGACCCAATTGGCCACATAGGCCTGTTTTCCGCCCGACAGCGTAACGATATACCAGTCGCCTTCGACCCCGGCGATCGGCAAAGTGTCTCCCGAAGCGGCCTTGCCTACGATGTCGTGTTCCAGTCCGGGGCCGCTGCGCAGGTTAGTCTTGTCCACAAACACGACATAACGCAGAGGCGTTTCGGTCTCGACTACCCAGTTGGCGACGTAAGCGCGCTCCCCGCTAGGCAGCGGTACGACGTACCAGTCCCCTGTCGTATCGACGATCGGCAGCGTAACGCCGGGGACCGCCTTGCCCACGATATCGTAATCCAATCCCGGCCCGCTGCGTAAATTGGTAACGTCTACGATTTTAACGACGCTTCCCTTTGTTGAAGATGAATTGTTGGCGATGATCCGGCTATTGGCCATATCAGTATTGCCTGCAGGCGCGACGGATGGGGAGGCTCCGTAAACAGGAATGAAAGCGACGAATAGAAGCAGGACGGCTACGGCTGCGGTAGAAGCGATTTGGCGAAAGATCAAAGCATCCTCTCTCCTTGTTCGGTATTTCGTTCCTAACCTTTTTTCGACAAGGTTGAAGTAAAAGCCTGCTATTTGTCGGAAAAATATCTCATTCTTTACACGAGAACATATGTTTGGTATAATGAAAAAAGATGAATAAACGGCGAGTGAAGCACACTCCGATAAGCGCCTGAAGGCGCTCGGGGCGTGCTTTTTTTCGCGTTTGCGGAGGTCGCCGGAGGGAGGATGTGGTGTATAATGAAGTTATCAGATCGACGTAAGAAGGAGAAGCTGAAGCTTGATCAAATGATGCGTGTGCTGTTCCGGTTGTCCAAGCGGCTGACGGTGCAACTGATCAACGGCTTGTTCGGGGAGCGGGTTGCGACGGAGGACGTAAAGGCGATCCACTACGGCAATGCCGAGTTTATCTTGGACGAGTACGAACGGATCGTCGGCGATTTGTTCTTGAAGCTGGATACGCGCCGCGGACTGTTTCATTATCATGTCGAGTTCCAGACGCTTAACGATCAGTCGATGGTTATACGCATGTTTCGCTACGGCTTCGAGAAGGCGTTGGAACTGGCCGCGGGAAGAGAAGACAATGGTTTGCCCTTGCTCGCATTCCCCAAACAAATCGTTATTTTTCTGGAGGAAAACGAAGCGATCGGCGAGGAACTCGCCTTCCGCATGCGACTACCGGACGGAACGGAGACGGTCTACACGGTACCGGTGCTGCGTTACTGGATGCTGTCGCCCCGAGACCTGCAGGAGCGGCGTCTGTTCGCGCTGTTGCCTCTGCAAGTGTTTGGCTCTCGCAAGAACATGCGGCTTATTGCCGCCAGCACGCGCACGGACGACGAGAAGCGTCAGTTATTCGCAGAGGAGTTCTCTCGTTTAAAGGCGACGATCGAGGAGACGCTGGCGGTTATCCGGGACCTACATCGGCAGCGGCTGTTACCTACTGGAGACATGGATCGGATATTACAGGTGCTGGGGAACATACTAAACTACTTATACCGACATTACGGCGAATACAAACAAACGGAAGAGGAGGTAAGCCACATGATCAAAACGTTTATTCCCGAAGCAATGAAGAAAGGAAGGGAGGAAGGTAAAAAAGAAGGTTTGAAAGAAGGTTTGAAAGAAGGCTTAAAGGAGGGAGTAAAAAAAGGTCAGCTCAAGGTTGCGCGCAATCTCTTGAAGCTGGGAGTCGATATGAATACGATCGTCGAAGCGACCGAATTGACTCCTGAGGAAGTGACAAGACTGGAAGAGAAAAAATGAAGGCTGCATGATCGTATGGCTGAGAAAGCTAGAGAGTGACGACACGATCGTTATTTAGAACTACCCTCTTCAAGTCTGTCTAAGGACAGGCTTTTTTGAACGATTCAGAAAGTATAAAATTCGCTATCCTTATCTGAATCGTCTCCGACAAAACGCCTTCATCGTCCAGAGGACGCCGAAGGCGTTTTTGCTTGTTTGCGCCGATATTACGCATAAAAAGTCAAACAAATCATCATAGTGCTAATCCGGTGCCAAGCGAAAGCGACTATAATGAGAAGTTAGACGAATCGCCATTCGACAGGGAGAGACGCCACGATGAACAAATTCAGAATTCCATGGAGAAACTCCGTCTATATGAGAATGCTGCTGCTTTTTATCGCGATTCTGACCCCCGTCTATGTCATTGGGCTGTTGATCTACAACTGGGGGATTCAGGCGGTGAAAGAGCAGGTGTATCAGTCGATGGACTCCCAGACGGCGTATTACCTGAACGAGCTGGAGACGAAGGTCGAACAGATGAAGATTTTGCTACTCGATAGCCTGAATGACGACAATCTCAACAATCTAGCGACGATCTCCCCGATTATGAAAATTTCCGAACGCCGCAGCGCGATTACGAGATTGCAGCAGCGGCTGTTCGCGATCAAGAGCAGCAGCGAACTGATCGAGGATGTTGCGGCTTATATTCCCGGTACGGATACGCTCGTCTCGGGCGTTTACGGTTACGATAATATCGGACAAGAAGGATTGAAACTACTCGGGCGAACGGGCCAACGGTTCACGACCGCTCCCAAGCTGGATGGGGATACCCTTAAGCTGAGGGCTCCGTTTCCCAACTCCAGAAATCGAAAGCCGCTGTTTCTAGTCGAAGTGACGTTATCGCTAGAGCAGTTGGACAAATCTCTCTCCTATTTGATACAACCGGGACAAGATGAAGATGCCGCATTGATTCGAGCTTCCAGCGGCGAACGGGTCGCGGGAGCGCGGACGGGGACGATCGGCTTTGCCATGAGTACGAGAGAGCCGCCTTTTCCTCCGGCAGCGGACGGCAAAACGTTCGCCGACGTCGAAGGGAGGAGCGTCTTCGCCGTCTATCATTACTCCAAGAAGCTGGACATGACCCTCGTCAAAACGGTGGAGATCGATTCCGTGACGGGACCGGCTCAAACCTATCGGAAATGGTTGTGGTTTTTCCTCGCGACGGGACTGCTGATCGTGCTATTCTTCTCCGTATCGCTGTATCGTTCCATCCATAAGCCGCTCGTGACGGTGATTCGCGCTTTCGGCAAGCTGCAGGCGGGCGACCTGAAGGTGCGCATTCATCGCAGGAACAAGGACGATTTCAACTACTTGTACGCGCATTTCAACCGGACGGTCGAACAGTTGAATTCCTCTATCGATCAAGCGTACAGGCAGACGATATTGGCGCAAAGGGCCGAGCTCAAGCAGCTGCAGGCGCAGATCAATCCGCATTTTCTGTACAATAGCTTCTTCATGCTGCACCGGATGGTGAAGATGGAGGATAACTCCAAGGCGGTCGTATTTTCCAAAAAGCTCGGAGAGTTTTTCCAATTCGTTACGCGCAATAGCGAGGACGAGATTTTGCTGACTAAGGAAGCGGAGCACGCCCGAATCTACTCCGATATCCAGGCTATGCGTTTCGTCAGCCGACTGCAGATCGACATTGAACCGCTTCCGGCGTGGATTCAGCATTGCTATGTGCCGCGGATGATTTTGCAGCCTCTCATTGAGAACGCGATTGAACACGGCATGCGGAACAAGGAGAAGGATGGCCGAATCCGTATCTCGTACGGGAGAGACGGGGAGCGCTTCGTCGTTGCGATCGAGGATAACGGAACGGGAATGGACGAGGAGACGAGAGGGCGGCTCGAACGCAGCCTTGATGAGCAGTCTCTAGGGCAAGAGACGGAAATTACTGCACTGATCAACATTCATCGTCGACTGCGGATCAAATTCGGTCCGGATAGCGGCCTCGGATTCGAAACCACCCCGGGCGGCGGTCTGACGGTGCGCGCGACGATTGATTTTGGAGGGGAAAAGCATGTATCGGATATTGCTGGTGGACGATGAGAGGCACGTGCTGGATTGGATTTCGGAGCTGCTTGGCGAACTCGACGGGCACGAGTTGGATGTGTACAAAGCCGAAACCGTGACGGAAGCGCTCGCTTGGCTGAACCGCTGCAGAGTGGATATCGTCGTCTCCGATATCGCCATGCCCGGAATGACCGGACTCGAACTGCACGGCAAAATCCGCGAGCGTTGGCCGGAGTGCAAAGTCATTTTCTTGACGGGGTACACCGACTTCGAATTTGCTTACCAGGCCGTTAAGAATGAGGCAGTCGGATATATTCTGAAAACCGAGGATGACGACGTCATCGTCGAGACGGTGCGCAAAGCGATTGTCCAGATCGAGGAAAGCGAACGAAAAGAACGGCTGGTGCGGCAAGCGGAAGAACGGGTCAAAGCGGCGATACCCATGCTGCGCAACGAAGGCTTGGCGGCTTTGTTGCGAGGCGAACCCGGCACGTTCGAAGATAGAGAAGCGATGTTTCGGGATTTGGAAATCGCTTTGGATCCGGGAAAGCCCGTTATGGCGGCGGTCTCCCGATTGGATGAGCGCAGGCAAGAGGGCGGCGACGGGACGCAAACCTCGAGAGTGTCCGCGCTCAGGCTCGCGGTTGCCTGCGTGTGCGATACGTTGGAAGGGAGAAACGCGAAGCTCGCGCACGCGACAGTCGACGGAGATTTGGTCTGGCTGGTTCAGTTCGATTCCGGAGCGGGACTGGAGGAACCGGTGTCGTCCAAGCTGCTTATGGAGACGTTGGACGAGGCTCACACGGTTTGCCGGGAGAGCTTGGGACAGTCGCTGTCCACCGTCATGGCGGAAGGAGGAGTGTCATGGGCGGAACTTGCACTCCGCTACCCGAAGCTCCAACAAGGACTTGTTCGGCAAATGCTTTATGCAAGCGGATTCATCATGCTGGAAGGGGGGCTTGCGGACCGAGGCCGGGAAACTTCGGGAGAAGGCATCTCTGTCGCCAACGTTGCTATCGAACGCAACAGATGGGACGCTTTGCGAGCCGATCTGGAAAAAGGAAATCGAGAGCGTTTTATGAGAGGGTTGGAGGAAATCGAACAATTGACGAGAAGGGGGCAGCTAAGCTTGCAGGACTCTGCCGGTTTGGAAGCGTTCGGGCATCTCTCTCTGCTGCTTCTATCCGCTATGAACCGCTGGGAAATGCGGGAGCTTAGCTCGGACGCATCGCTTGTCGGGAAGCTGGCTAGCGCGGAGAGGCATAGCTCTTTGCAGGAAGCTTTCGCCTTTGTCCGGGAGAAGGCGGACGCGATCTTCGACCGTCTCGGGGAGAAACGGGAGCACGGGGAATACAAAGTGATCGAATATGTGAGAGAGTATATCTCGCAGCATTTGCATAAAGGGATTTCCCTCGTCGAACTAGCGGAGGCGGTATACTTCAATCCCTCCTATCTCTCTCGGCTATTCAAGGAAGCGACAGGTCGGAGCGTTACGGCTTACTTGGCGGATCTACGCTTAGAGAGGGCGGTAGCGATGCTGCGCGAAAATTGCAAAATCGGCGATATCGCAGCCGCGGTCGGCATCGACTCTCCGGCGTATTTCTCCAGGTTTTTCAAGAAAATGACGGGTCGCACGCCGCAGGAATACCGGGAGGAATTCATTCTGGGCAACAGGTCATGAGAAGTCAACGAAGTCATGAGAATCCCGTTACGCGGAAGCAAGCGGATGCTTTACGATGGCTGTAGGGCCCTGAATACGAACATGGAGTGAGATCATGAGAAAAGGAACTAGAGCAGCATTTATCGCATTCGTCTGCACCGCGACGCTGACGATCAGCGCTTGCGGAGGAGAGAACGGCAATGGCAAAGGAAATGCCGGTTCATCCAGCGCGCCGTCGGCTTCTCCGAGCGGGAGCGCTTCGAACGCTCAGCCTTCCGCCGGAGCGGCGGGCAAGTACGATCCGCCGATCGAGATCTCTTTGGTAGGCGTAACGGACGACACGCTTGAAGGCGTGCTGGCCAAGCTGTCCGGAGAGACGTTCGAGAACAACCGATGGTCGAAGCTATACGAAGATCAATTAGGCATTACCTTCAAATACGACTGGATCGCCAAAGGTCCGGATCAGTTCAAGCAAAAAATGAACGTTTCCCTTGCTTCCGGAGACGTGCCGGATTTCATCCAGGTCGATGCGACCGAGCTGAAGCAACTGCAAGAGGCTGACTTGATCATGGATTTGCGGGACGTGTACGAGAGCAACGCGGCTCCTTTGACGAAGGAAGTGTTGACGCAGGATGGACAGGCGCCGTTCGACGCGGCGACGATCGACGGCATGCTGATGGGCATCCCCAATATTCGCTCGTCTATTGATATGGCCCAGTTCGTCTGGATTCGAACGGATTGGCTGCAGAAGCTGAATTTGCCGGAGCCGAAGACGCTGCAGGACGTCGTGGCGATCTCCGAAGCGTTCGCGACCCAAGATCCGGACGGCAATAACAAAGCGGACACCGTCGGTCTGCTGCTTCAGAAGGATCTGTTCGGCGGCTTCGCCGGACTGGAGGGTTTCTTTAACGGGTTCCACGCTTACCCGACGATCTGGGTCGAAGACGAATCGGGCAACTTGGCGCACGGAAGCACCCGCCCGGAGACGAAGGCCGCGCTCGCCGAACTCCAGCGGATGTTCAAGAACGGGCTTCTGGATCAAGAGTTCGGAGTCAAGGATTGGGGCAAGACGGCGGAGACCGCTTCCGCCGGCAAGGTAGGCGTGTCCTTCGGCCAGCAATGGCTGAGCGCTTGGCCGTTCCAGTCCAATCACGACAACGATCCGAATGCGGTATGGAAAGGCTATCCGCTTCTTTCCGCAGACGATAAGCCGGCGCGCCCGGAGATCAGTCTAGGAACCTATCAGTATTGGGCTGTGCGCAAGGACGCTAAAAATCCCGAAGCTCTGCTCAAGATGTTTAATGCGTACATCGAGAAGAACTGGGGAGAGACGGCGGAATTCGGAACCTACTACTTGCCGGGGGACGCCGAAGGAACTTGGAAGCTGTCGCCCGTCACTCCGGAGCCGCCGAACAAAAACCTGGACGCGTATCTGGCGATCGCCGAGGCGGCGGCAAACGGCAAACTGGCGGAGCTGACCGGAGAAGCGAAGGTGATTCAAGACAAAATCGCCGAGTACAAGAACGGCAACGAGAAGCTATGGTCTTGGGCGGCGGGGTACGACGTCGACGGCGTATACGGAGTGATGAAGCAGTACAAGGAGTCGGACCGCTTCATGATGAACAAGTTCGTCGGAGCGCCGACCGAGACGATGGCGGAGAAGAGCGCAACGCTCGGCAAGCTGACGAACGAGACGTTCACCCGGATCATTCTGGGAGAGCTTCCGATCGATGCATTCGATACGTTCGTACAGGATTGGAATAAGCTGGGCGGCGAGCAGATTACAAAAGAAGCGAACGAGTGGTATCGGGCGAGCAAGTCGTAATCCGGGCACAGGGAAGGGGACGCCTCCCTTCCCTTGTTTTCTTTGGCAACGTGAAGGAGGCTTTCAACGATGATCAAATCTAGAGCGCTGTCGCGCAATCTGCCGCTTCACCTGATGATTTTGCCCGGACTGCTGCTCGTGCTCATATTTTCCTACGTCCCTATTCTAGGCACGTACATCGCTTTCCAGAAGTTCATTCCCGCGAAAGGGTTTTTCGGGGATCAGGCCTGGATCGGATGGGATAACTTCCGCTATGTGCTCGATCTGCCGGGTATTTTTCAAGTGCTGTGGAACACCGTATTCATCGCGGTGATGAAAATGGTCGCCGGCATCGTCGTACCGCTTACGGTGGCGCTGCTGCTGAACGAGCTTCGCAACCAGGCGATCAAGCGAAGCGTGCAGACGCTCATTTATTTGCCTCATTTTCTATCCTGGATTATTTTGGGCGGAGTGCTTGTGGACCTTCTGTCTCCTTCCTCCGGACTGGTGAATCAAGCGCTTGGCGCTTTCGGCATCAAACCGATCTTTTTCTTGGGCAGCAACGACTGGTTTCCTTATACGATGGTGATTTCGGATGTCTGGAAGGAATTCGGCTTCGCGACGATCGTATATTTGGCCGCATTGACCGGCATCGATCCGCAGCAATACGAGGCGGCAATCATCGATGGGGCGAGCCTTTGGAAGCAGACTTGGCACGTTACGCTGCCGGGCATGCGGATGATTATCGTGCTGATGGTTGTGCTGAGCCTCGGGAACGTGCTGAACGCCGGCTTCGACCAGATCGTGAACCTGTACAGCGCCCAAGTATACGCGAGCGGCGATATCATCGACACGCTGGTTTATCGGCTCGGGCTGCAGCAAGCCCAATACGGCGTTGCGACCGCGGTCGGGTTGTTCAAATCGGTCGTATCGTTCCTGTTCATCTCTGTCGCGTATTACGCGGCTTACAAATTGGCGGATTACCGCATCTTCTAGGAGGAATCTACGTGCTTGGACAATCGACGGGCGCCAGGCTATTCTCCGCGCTTAATGCGGTTTTCCTGATCGCCTTATCGCTGCTGTGCATCGCGCCGCTCGTCCATATCGCCGCCGTATCGCTCAGCTCAAGTTCGGCCGTGACCGCGGGGTGGGTGAGGTTCTGGCCGGTCGATTTTACGCTGGACTCTTATCGGTTCGTGATGACACGGGGGGAAATCTGGAGCTCCATGTGGGTGACGTTGCAGCGGGTGGCTCTCGGCGGCGGATTGAATTTGCTGCTGACGATTCTGATCGCCTACCCGTTATCGAAGGAGTCGGCTACATTCCGCTCGAGAACCGGGTATGCCTGGTTTTTCTTTTTTACGATGCTGTTCTCCGGAGGGCTTATTCCGTGGTACATGGTTATCCGCCAGCTTGAGCTGCTGGATTCGATCTGGGCGCTAGTGCTCCCGGCGGGCGTGCCGGTCTTCAACGTCGTGCTGATGCTGAACTTCTTCCGCCAACTGCCCAAGGAGCTGGAGGAAGCGGCATTCATGGACGGGGCCGGGCATTGGACCACGTTGTGGAAAATCTATTTGCCCGCCGCATTGCCCGCTCTGGCTACCGTATCGTTGTTTGCGGTCGTCTGGCATTGGAACAGCTGGTTTGACGGGCTCATCCTCATGAACCGTCCTGAGCATTATCCGTTGCAGAGCTACCTGCAGACGGTCATTATGCAGCGGGACATGACGTTCATCCAGCATTTAAGCCGAGCCGAGCTCGCGATCGTATCGGACCGCACGATTAAATCGGCGCAAATTTTGATCGCGACGCTGCCGATCGTGTTCGTTTATCCGTTCCTGCAAAGGTTTTTCGTAAAAGGAATCGTGCTCGGAAGCGTAAAAGGTTAACCAATTACCAGAATCGAGGGGAAACGAATGAAAAAGTTCGCGATTTGGTTTACGGTTTTGGCGTTGCTGTTGACTGGTTATGGGCTGCGCGGCAGCGGGGTTGCCTCCGCGGCCGAAACGGTACTGCTGTCGGAGGGCTTCGAGAGCGGGACGATGACCGGCTCGAAGCTGACGCTCGGAGCGCCCTACGGCAGTCTGACGTCCGCCGCGACGGAGAAGCTGGCCGGTGCATATTCCGTCAAGGGCTCGAGTGCGAACGGCCAGCAATGGGCGGAGTTTCTGAAGCTTGAACAGGGGGAGCTTCCGCTTACGCCGCAGAAAACGTATACGGTCAGCTTCAAGTATCGCGTTCTGACCCCGGAGCCTGCGGGAGAGTTCTTCTATCTCTACGGAAAGCTGGACGGCACTGGCGAAACGGTAGGGTTTAACTTCAACGGCGCAGGGGAGGTCGTCTGGCGGACCGAGCAGCTTGCGACCGACCACGTCCGAGTGACCGGGCAAGCCTCCGAGCGGCTGGCGCAAATGAGCTTTACCGCCAAGGGGAGCGGGGACTATGCTTGGGTATTCGGCATTCACAACGGCGGAGCTCTCGTCGTCGACGACATCAAAATAAGGGAAGGCGGATTAGAAGCGCTTCCGCCGGAACCCGTCGACACGGCTGCTCCGGAAGGATTCGAGAACGGGCAAACGACCGGCACCGTGTGGACAACGCTGAATGGCGGAGCGGTCTCTAACGATGCGGACAAGCGAATTAACGGACAATACGTCGTCAAAGCGTCGGCGGGAACGACGGAGGAGTGGAAGGAGTTTCTGACTTCGGATTCCGAGAAGCTGAAGCTGACGGCGAATACCCAGTATACGATAACGTTTAAGTACAAAGCGTTCGCAGCGGAACCCGTGGACGGCTTCTACTACTTGTATGCAAAATCCGCATCGACGGGGACAGTATCCGGCTTTAACTTCAGCGGCGGACATGATGTACTATGGCGAAGCTCGGACGTAGCGGCCGAGGATGCTCAGATTGTCGACCGCGGCCAATACCGGGTAGCGAGGCTGACCTTCACGACGGGCGCGGCCGACGATTATGCGTTGACCTGGGGCATTCGCAAGGGAGGCGGGATCGCCATCGACGATATTTCAGTCGCTCGCGGCAGCGTTCCGATTCCAACCTCCGGAGAGTACCGGATCGGCTATGCTAACGTGGCGGATTATGGAGCGATCCCGGACGATGGAATGGACGACACTGCGGCGTTCAAACAAGCGATCGCCACCGGGAAGAGCGTCTTCGTACCTGCGGGAACCTATCATATTAAAGAGACGCTGCAGATTCAGAATCAGAACTTCGTCGGCTCGGGCATGTTCGTCTCCCGACTTATCGCCTCTAACGCCAATCCGAAGGCTCCGATTCTGAAGGCGGGAAGAACGTCGGTCGTTGCGGACCTTGCTTTAGGTTTCGACAGCGGCTTGATCACGAATCATGAAGCGATGGGCGACCGCGTCGGCATCTACACGGCGGCGCAATGGTCGCTGCAACGGGGCTCGACGGTTCGCAACGTCAGGATCGAGAATGTGGGAACGGCCATCTACAGCCCGAACGGGGAAGGGGCCGAGTCGTTCTCGGTCACTTACGATACATTGGAAATCGAGAACTTCTCGTATCGGGGAATCGATTTCCGTTCGACGATCCGTACGGGCAACGTGTTCAATAACATTTATTTGAAGTCGGATCGTCCGAACGTCGACGTTCCCTTCGCCTTGACCGGAGAAGAGAGCGAGACGGTCATCAATCAGTTGAACGTCGAGCATACGAAGGTCAACACGGCTGTACTGTTGGAAGGCGTCTATGCTTTGGCGGCTTCGACATTCCATATCGAAGGAGTCACCTTGCGAAATGCGAATACGGGATACGTTACGGTCAATAACAGCTCCGGTTCAATCGAAAGCCTCTCGGTCTACTATTCCCCGATTGAGAAGAGCGGCGTGAGCATCGTCCGGGTCGGCAACAATCGTTACGGAACGGGCATGTCGTCCTTCGAGCCGGAGTCCGTCGGGTATTTGCGGATCGGAACGTTGCATGTCAAAGGACTGAACGACCCCAACGCTCAATTGCATGGAGCGAAGACAGGAGGCCTCGCCCGCGCGGATGCGGCCGGGTTCGTCTTCTTCGACAGAGCGGCGAACGCCCTGGGCGAGTATTCGGTTCAGCTCGACAATTACGTCTGGTATTCGTTCCAGAACGACCGGAACGTCTATACGCAGTTCCCGGTCGATCCTAACGGCCGAATCTCATTTTTGAAGCTCGGAGTGCTTCCGCTTGCCGGGACGACGGCCAAACGTCCGCTCCACCGAATGATCGCTGGGGTTACGACCTATTACGATACGAATTTGCGTCAATTGCTCCTCTGGGACGGTTCGACATGGATTTCGCTGAACGCGGCCCCCTGACGAAAGATAAAAGAAGTACCGCCACCCAGAGGATGGCGGTACTTCTTTTATGCTCGTGTTCAGGATTACTGTTTTGCGACTGCCTCGGCTTCGATTTCCGTTGCGATCTTCTCATAGGTATCGTCGCTGAGGAAGCGGCGAGCGCCCAGATAACGTTTCGCGTAGTACTTATCGTCGAGAGAGGTAATCGTTACGCCCTTGGAAGCGGCGTGAGCAAACTTGTTCTTGCCGATGTAGATTCCGACGTGAGAGACGCCGCTACCGCTCGTATTGAAGAATACGAGGTCCCCTGCGCGCAATTCATCGTCGGAAATCTTCGAGCTCTTCTCCCAGCCGTACAGATCCCGCGAAGTGCGAGGCAGGTCGATGCCGAGTTGATCGAAGACGTACCCGGTGAAGCCGGAGCAATCGAAGCCCTTCGGGGTCGTTCCTCCGTACTTGTAATCGGTTCCGATCAGCGGCTCGATCGCATTGTCGAGCTTGGAGCTCGCGAATACGCTGCCGACCTGAAAAGCCAAGAGCAGTGCAAGACCAAACAAGAAAACTGACACTTTACGCAAAACCGGCGACTCCTTCCAATGCCTACGAGGTTAGCTTAAGGGTTCGGTAGAAGGTCCCCTATGGCTCCTTTGAAGCAAAGCCAACTCACCCGAAAAGATGGTTCCCCCGTTCCCCGTTTCACGGGAACTCGGCATTTTAAGATTTCTTCAGCTTTATATATTCGGTTATCCTGACGAATTTCCTGCAACTTTTATATTAGAATTCCTTAATCTAGGGACGGACATCGCGTGCGGATATCCTCCTTTCGTCCCAGATTTATCTCGCCGATAATAACGCCAAACCCCGGTCGCGGCCATAATGCGGCGCAACCGGGGGAATGTCCCGGGAGGAATATTGTCGATTGTCGGGACCTGATAAGCTTACGATTTCGCGTCGCCCCATACCTGATGCTGGGAGGCGGCAGTCCACAGCTTGAGCAAGGAGCGCACGAAATGAAAAGCTTGATGCAGCGCCACGGCCAGAAAACCGGACCAGAGCAAGGAGACCGCCCAAGCTGCGGCGGACACGGCCAGACCGATTCCGACCATGATTAACGTGATGCCGAGCAGAGGGAAGGCTCGGCGCAGCGCCAGCCCCAGACTGCTTAACGCTCCTTCTTGCGCAGCCGCTCCGAACTGCATGAACAGACAGAACAGGTGAACGACTAAGCCGTATAGCAGCCAGCAGGCCGCGTAAGGGAGCAGTTCCAGCAGCCAATCCGTCAAGGAGGGCTCTGCAAAAAACCGGCTTTTGGCCATCGGCAGCAGCCATGCGGCAGGAAGAGCCACAAGCGCGCTTTCCATCCAATAGAGCAGGGTTACCGGCTTCCATGCTCTGCGAACTCCCGATAGTACCCGCGTTCCTTCCTCCTCGGCGGAGTGACGGAAGGAGTAGAACAGACCGGCATTGATCAGGGGGGTCAACACCATTCTCAGGAGAAGCAGCCCGCCAAGCAGCCATAGCGTATCGTCGATGAGGTCGGTCTTCAGCAGGCGGAACTGGGCTTCGATCAGAAACAGGTGTGCGGCGTCGGAGTTCGGATGTTCGTCCGGATAACGCGCGATTACGGGCGTTACGATTGAATCGACGAACCGATACAGGAAAAATCCCCAGAGCAAGCGGTACAGGAACAGGAGAACCAATACATATTTATGCCGGACGGTCATGTCCCATCCCATTTTTAGTCGTTTGCGCATTTTCTTCCTTTCCCCCCTACCAAGCCAAAGCTCCGAACAAGCCTTCTATGATTTGGGCGATGCCGGCTGTATATCGGGTACGCTGCTGCGGCGGAACCTCGGCTTTGAGATAATTGTTGATTTTGCGATTGTCGAGCACGATATGATTGCCGGGATCGATCGCCGCATAGAGCAGCGGGGAGGCCGATTCCAGCTTAAGCTGCACATGGGTCTGAACGCCGTCCCATATTTTGCGCATCGAATGGCCGTCCTGGAATTGCAACCATACCGACACGGGCTCGGGGCTGCCTCCGCTGCGCCGGAGCAGGACGATGCTTTCGTAGCCGTTGTCCGTCCGTCTTGTCTGGATCGCTTCCACCGAGAAATCCGCCATTTCTCCTTTTTGCACATACGCCCTGAAGAAATCGTCCCACTTTTCTTTCGTAACCGTCTCTACGACTTTCTGGAAGTCCTGAAACGACGGATGCTTGAACTTGTGCTTCTGGAAGTAGGTGCGCATAATCTTGCTCATCGTTTTGTCTCCCACTTGACGCTCCAGCGCGGAGAGTACGAGCTTGCCTCTCATGTAGACGTTCTCGGCGTATCTGTCGGAGGAACTGAACTTCCAGGAAGAGAGGTTCAGCGGCTCGGGATGAGTCATATAGCTGGCTTCGACCGGAAGGTTGGGCAGCACTCCGTAAATGCTGGACATCAGCTTATCCTCGGTATAGGACGTAAAGCCTTCGTCCAGCCAAGCCTCCTCGAATTCGTTGGAGGCCACAAGCCCGTACCAGTACTGATGCGCAATCTCATGGACCAGCGTTCGCTCCAACTCGTAGCCGGGATTGTCGTCTTGTGCGGCCGCTCCGGTAACGAGAGTGGGATATTCCATCCCGCCGGCGCCGTTGCCGCTTGCCGGAGGAATGACAACGGAGAGCGTGGAGTAGGGATATTCTCCGTACCATTGACCCAGCTTGGCCAACGCAGACTTGGCGGCATGCATGTAACGATCCTTCAAATGCTGATGAAGAGGGTCTAGATAAAGCTTGATCCGCACTCCGGGAATGCCGGGCGAGGAGAACGAATCCTCCACGTAGACGAAGTCCGGAGAAGCCGACCAAGCGAAATCGTGCACGTCGTCGGCGTAGAACTGGAAGCTTTTGCGTCCGCCGGTTACCGCCGGAGTCTTCGTAAGGAAGCCGGTAGCCGCCACCTTGTAGCCATCCGGAACGTTGATGCGTACGCTGTAGATGCCGAAGTCCGCATAAAACTCGGAGTCTCCGTGATACTGGTGCAGATTCCAGCCTTCCGAGGAGCGCCCTCGTGTACCTGCCGTTTCGTAGACGGGGATTTTGGGAAACCATTGTCCCGCCATAACGAAGTTTCCGGTTTTGCCCATGCGCGCGAACACGTCGGGCAGCTGCACCGTGAACTTCATGCGCAAGGTGACGGACTCGCCGGGCTTGACCGGCTCGGGCAGTCTGAAGGTCGCCAAGGTGCGGTCGGTTCGATTGCCGTCGTCGGGCTGCGCATAATGGACTCTGGGAAGCAGCGTTTCTCCTTCTTCCGTGGTTAGAGCGGTGAGCTCCATCCCGCCGTAGCTGCCATCCTTCATTTTATCTCCTCTAAGTTGGCCGCCCGATTCGCGCAAAAACGTGCTGCCGGGCGAGAACGCGTTGGGATATAGATGAAGGTACATTTCGGAGACGAGTTTGCGCCCCGGGTTTTTCCAGGTCACAATCTGTTCTCCTTGCAGAGTCCCGCTATTCTCATCGAGCGAGACGGCAATATGATATTCCGTTATGCGATTGCTGAGCACGGCGGCCTGCGGTTTCTGCGGAGCGTCCGGTCCGGGACCTGGCCCCGGCTCTGATTTGGCGTCGATCGCGGGCGGGACGACGGCAAGCTCGGACAAGGATGACGCAGGCAGGGCGTACTGATCGACCCAAGCGTCGGCAAACCCGAATCGGACGGACATAACAAGTACGGCGGCGGCGGCGACGAATAGCAGCATTCGCAGCGAACGGCGCTTAGGCATACGGATAACCCTCCCGTTGACAAGCATCTACGAGATATATATGTGGGTTGTCCGCGGATTATATCTTGAGATTTGCGGCCAAGCTAGGGAGAGTCCGGAGGGAATGAAGGTAACAGTTGACAGGGGATTCGGGCCGACTTAAAATGAGGCATAGTCATTAGTGCAATCGTTTGCACATTGGGAATAAAGGAGCTGGCAGCATGAACGGGAAATGGTGGAAAGAAGCGGTCGCTTATCAAATTTACCCCCGCAGCTTTATGGACGGCAACGGAGACGGAATCGGGGATTTGCCGGGCGTAATTTCGAAGTTGGATTACTTGAAGGAGCTGGGTGTCGATGTGCTCTGGATTTGTCCGATCTATAAATCTCCCAACGACGATAACGGTTACGACATCTCCGATTATCAGGGTATTATGGACGAGTTCGGCACGATGGGGGATTTCGACCGTTTGCTGAACGAGGTTCATGCGCGGGGAATGAAGTTGATCTTGGATCTGGTCATTAACCATACTTCCGACGAGCATCCCTGGTTTATCGAATCCCGATCAAGCCGCGACAACCCGAAACGAGACTACTATATTTGGTCCGACGGAAAGGACGGAGCGGAGCCGAACAACTGGGAGAGCATCTTTAGCGGCTCTGCCTGGGAATACGATGCGGCTACCGATCAGTATTACATGCATGTCTTTTCCACGAAGCAGCCGGATTTGAATTGGGAGAACCCGCTAGTGCGCCGCGAGCTGTACGCGACGGTCAATTGGTGGCTGGACAAGGGCATCGACGGCTTCCGCGTGGACGCGATCTCCCATATTAAGAAGCTTCCGGGTTTCCCGGATATGTCCAATCCGAACAAGCTGCGTTACGTGCCTTCGTATGACGGACATATGAACCGCGAAGGCATTCATGTTTTCCTGCAGGAACTGAAGCGCGAGACATTCGATAAATACAATATTATGACGGTGGGGGAAGCAAACGGGGTATCGGCGGACGACGTAGAGTTGTGGGTCGGAGAGCGGCAGGGCGCTTTTAATATGATTTTTCAGTTCGAGCATTTGGGACTGTGGCAGAAGACGGCGGACGGTTCCGTGGACGTTCCGGCGCTCAAGAAGGCGCTCACGCGCTGGCAGAAAGGACTCGAGGGAGTCGGCTGGAACGCGCTATTCCTTGAAAATCACGATCAGGCAAGATCGGTATCGACGTGGGGGGACGACCGGGCCTATTGGGAGCAGTCGGCCAAATCGTTCGCGACGATGTATTTTCTCATGCAGGGAACGCCTTTCATCTACCAGGGCCAAGAAATCGGAATGACGAACGTTCAGTTTCCTTCTATTGAGGACTACGATGACGTAGCGATGAAGAACATGTACCGCATCGAGCGAGAAAATGGCAAAAGCCACGAAGAGATCATGAAGATCATCTGGAAAAGCGGCCGCGACAACTCCCGGACGCCGATGCAGTGGAGCGACGCTGAACAAGCGGGCTTCACGACGGGCACGCCTTGGCTGAAGGTGAATCCGAACTATAAGGAGATCAACGTCGAGAAGGAGATGAAGGAGCCGAATTCGATCTATCATCATTACCGGAAGCTGATCGTCCTGCGCAAAAGCAATCCGACGGCGGTCTACGGCGCGTACGATTTGGTTCTGCCGGATCATCGGCAGATCTATGCCTACACCAGAACGCTTGGCGAAGACAGGCTGCTCGTGCTGGCGAACCTCTCGGGCGAAGCCGCCGAATGCAGCCTGCCGGACTCCGTTGCGTATACTTCGGCGGAACTGCTGCTGATCAGCGGAGATTCGGGAGACCGCAGCCTGCGCGATCTCCGTATGGCTCCTTATGAAGCGAGAGTGTATCGGCTAGTCTAGTATCGTTTAGGATTCGGCGAACAGGGGGCTCTGCCGCCCTTGATACATCAGAGTCAGACGGTGAAGCGCGCGCGTGCAGGCGACATACAGCAGCTTGGCGTCCTGCGGCGCGGCCGCGTAACGGCGGTCGTCCGCGTCGGCTACAAGCACGGCGTCGAACTCGAGGCCCTTGGCCAGATATACAGGAACGACGGTTATGCCGCCGCGATACTGGGTCTGATTCTCGGAGATCAGGTTCGCTTCGACGCCGGCGCCGCGGAGCTCATCGGCCAGCCGTGCGCAATCGTCGTCTGTACGGCAGACGATCGCGATCGTCTGCATGCCGCGCTCCCGATTATCCTGGATGAAGCGTTCGATACGGGGAAGGCGATCTGCTTCGTCAAACAGGTGAGCGAGCTCGACCGGGTCGCCGCTGCGGAATACAGGGACGGCGGGAGGCAGTCCCGTGCCGGTATGCGGCAGAATGCGGTTAGCGAACTCGATGATTTCAAGCGTTGAACGATAGCTTTGCTGCAGGGCGTGATAGGATCGGTATTCCTCCGCGAATACGTCCGATAGCTCCTCCCAGCTCTGTACGCCGCGATAAGCATGAATGCCCTGAGCCAAATCTCCGAGAATGGTGAACGAAGGCTCGTTCATGAATTGGTTCAACAGGGCGATTTGAAGCGGGGATACGTCCTGCGCTTCGTCCACGACAACGTGGTCGAACACAAGGTTTTCCGCCCCGTTCAAAACATAGTGAATCCACACAAGAGCGGGAAGGTCTTCATGCCGAACCTCGCTCTTTTTTAGATAGGTTTTCGTGCTTTGGACAATGCTTTTCGGAATGTCCGCCGAGTCGTCCGAGGAGAACAAGCGCTGGTAGAAGCTCAAGGCGTCCGCTTTGGGCAATTTGTTCGTGTAGGTCCGAAACCGTTGTTTGCCGGTTTTGGATTTTTCCTTGCGAATTTTCGGGTCTCCGATCTCTCCAAGCTGCATCTCCAACCAGCGATTGATTCTGGCTTTCAGTCTTTCCAGACGCGGGGCGAGCGCGTAGTGACGGTATTCTACCTCGAACCATTCGCGAATTGTAGCGGCGGGCAGAATGCGGCCCGTCCATGGCTCAAAGGGCTGAGGATCGAGAAAATGCGTTTCCAGTCCCTTCAGCTTTTCGTCTAATAGCGCTTTGAAGGCGAGCGAGCCTTTATATCTTCCCGGCGTCTCGTCGTTGATCGTCGGCCGTTTGCCTTCGAGTGAGAACCACAGCTCTCCCTCCGTGGCGTCTTTGACCAGCTTGATGCTGCCGCTCAGCCGCTCCAGCGCCCATTCTGCGAATGTCGTCTGCTTGACGTTGCCGACGCCAAGCTCAGGGAGCACGCCGGAAATGTAGTCGAGGAACATCGTATTCGGAGCGAAAATCACCATTCTTTCCGCGCGGATCTGCTGCTGATACTGGTAGAGCAGAAAAGCGAGCCGGTGCAGCGCGACCGTCGTTTTTCCCGAACCGGCGGCCCCCTGGATGATCAGCGCTTTATGGCGCGGGGCGCGAATGATGCTGTCCTGCTCGGCCTGAATCGTGGACACGATGTCCCGCAGCTTGTTATCCTTCTTGTCCCCGAGCTTGTAGAGGAGGAACTCGTCGTTCAAACCGATGTTGTCGCCTCCCCGCTCGTAGCTGTCGACGATGCGGCCCAGCTTCTGATCGCGGATCGACAAGTTGCGCTTGCGATAGATTTCTCCGTGGATTGTGCCGTCCGGCGCGTCATAGGTGACCGGCGCTTCGCCTCCGGTAAAGGAGTAGAAAAGGCTGGCGACGGGCGCTCTCCAATCGATGACGTACGGCTCTCCCGTCTCTTGAAGATCCATCCCTCTCTTGCCGATATACAGTGGCAGCGGCATGGGTTTGCCGTTCTCCTTGAAATCCAGCCTGCCGAAGTAAGGCTCCTTGCCGAGCAGATCGAGCCTGCGCCGATATTCCTCACGCTTCTCTTCCAGCAGCTGCTCGGTGAAATCCTGTCCCCGGTAGACCGGGCCTATTCCGGCTCTCTGTCGGTCGATTTCCCGGAAGGTATCCTGCAGCCGTTGTTGTTCCTCCCGATAAACCGGGCTTTGCGTATCCATAAGTGCCAATCCTCCCAAGGCGTGTCTACAAACCCGCTCAGGGGCATCTTTCACCGCCTTTTCGCCCCCTGCTTCGTCACTTTTGCTTGACGTACCCCCGGTACGCCTTCACAAAAGTTCCTTGCATGGAACGAAAATTCGGCAATATCTGCTGTCCTCGGAGTATGCAGACACGCCCTGGCGTTCCGTTTGCTTTACCTATTGTGGCGCATTTTCGTAAAAAACAATAGACTTATGTTTTCCGTTTTGTTATGATGTTGAGTACAGAATTACCTAAAATAGACGGAACAAACGTTCGCGTCAATAGACGTCGCATAAGAAGCGGGCGAGACTCGAATTTTCGAGGGTTTCGGTCCCGGTTTTTTCGTATGTAACGGCATTTACGGGAGGCTGACCATGGATAATCCGAATCAACCGACGGAGAAGAAGAAGCTGTCGCTTAACGTCGTCAGCAATAAACAACATAAAGGCTTCGGCGCGGGATCGATCGACCTGAGCCAGGTCGCCTGCGTCATGATCGACGAGGGCGTGGCGTATATCGATGTCGGCGCGATGCATGCCAAGAGTAAGATCGAGAAGGGGATCAGATTTTCGCCCGACAAGTCCCTCGTGCCGAACGGCCGTCCGGCCTGGATCGTATGGGTGGCTGTCGACCGCAACGAGAGCGGTTCGTATTATGCGGGCGCAACTTCGTGCGAAATGCTGATCGATTCCGAGGCGCGGAAGGGCTGGAAGGTGCTGCCCGATCACGTCAATCGGCTCGACGCTGCGCTTAAGCGCAAGTACATGCTGGACAACATCGGTCCGGACGAGAAGGCGGCTCTTCGCAAGCTGCTAACGGAGCACAATGAAGAATGGTGGAACAATTCACCTCAAGAGTTGAAGGATTTGCTTGTGTAGGCATGCAGCTGTAGATCGGACAGATAAAAAATGGCAGTTCAGGAACGTGTGAATGTCCCTGAACCGCCATTTTTTGTTTTAAAAGAACAACGGATTATATCATTTTTTATCCCCTTCTTTTGTAAAATTATACCTATTCGCCCTCGGTCTTGAATGGTAGGATATTCCTTATAAAAGTTAAATAAAGGGAGTGTTTAGGGGCGATGGGCCAACAAAAGGTTCTGAACGGGGAATGGATGCAGTGGATTAGCCACAATCTGGGGAACGGATGCACCCCGGATTCTGTTGTGGAAGCCATGGTTGAAGGCGGTTTTGAACAGGCTTTTGCAGAAGCGGCAGTACAGCTGTCGGAAAAAGCGACAAGCTCGACATTTGACTACGGTACGATTCATTTTGCGCATATAGGTCATTCCATTCGAACATCCGACCAGAAGGTTCGAATCTCGGCTCGTTTGGACAAGCCGTTCATCATCGTTATGGACAACGTGCTTACCGACGAGGAGTGCGACCGTTTAATCGCGTTATCTCGAGACAAGCTCGAACGTTCCCGGACCGTCAATCCCAGCACGGGTGAAGACATGATCGTGGAGGAACGCACGAGCTGGGGAACCTTTTTTCAAGTCAATGAGGATGCATTTATTTCCCGCCTGGACAGACGAATCTCCGAAATTATGTGTCGTCCTGCGGAAAACGGAGAGGGGCTGCAGATTCTGAATTACCAAGTCGGAGCTGAATACAAGCCTCATTTTGACTATTTTGAAGGGGCGGAACTGGACAATTATTTGGGCAGCGGAGGACAGCGAGTTAGCACGTTAGTTCTCTATCTAAACGATGTAGGGGACGGTGGGGAAACGACATTTCCCGAGGTCGGCTTGAGCGTCGCACCGCGCAAGGGCTCGGCTGTGTATTTTGAATACGGCAATGAACTCGGACAGTTAGATCGGTTATCGCTGCATGGCGGAGCTCCGGTGAAAGCGGGAGAGAAGTGGATCGCTACGAAGTGGATGCGGCAGAGGGCCTATACAAGCAGTTAACGGCAGCCTGTGAAACAAGTTAATGATCTAGATGGAGGTAGAAATAAGTATGACCGTCAAAGGGATTTCTTCCATGCCGTCGGGAACGCTGCCGCCGGCTCTACAGCCGAAGCCGCCGGCACCCGCGCCGAAACCGGCACCTGCGCCAACGCCCAAACCGGCACCGACGCCTACACCAAAACCAGCCCCGGCTCCGGTACCGAAGCCGGCGCCTGCAGCAACGCCCAAACCAGCGCCGTCGGGAACGCTGCCACCGGCTTTGCAACCTAAACCGCCATCGCCTACGCCAGTACCAGCGCCGGGGACAACGCCTGCACCATTGCAGCCGAAGCCGTCTCCTACACCGACGCCCAAGCCAGCCCCTACGCCAACACCAAAACCAGCTCCGACTCCGGTGCCTGTACCAACGCCCAAACCAGCACCGGTGCCTACGCCGTCAGCGCCGTCGGGAACGTTGCCGCCGGCTCTGCAGCCGAAGCCGCCAGCGCCGACGCCAGTACCAACACCGGGGACAACGCCTGTACCTATGCAGCCGAAGCCGTCTCCTACACCGACGCCTGCTCCGGTTCCGTCTCCGGTACCCAAGCCAGCGCCGACGCCAGTGCCTGCTCCAACACCGATACCAGCGCCGATGCCCACAACGTCAGCGCCGTCGG
Source organism: Cohnella phaseoli (assembly GCF_003386235.1). Classification (GTDB taxonomy): domain Bacteria; phylum Bacillota; class Bacilli; order Paenibacillales; family Paenibacillaceae; genus Cohnella; species Cohnella phaseoli. Next base: position 31,946 of record NZ_QRDZ01000028.1, on the reverse strand, counting down.
GAACGTTGCCGCCGGCTCTGCAGCCGAAGCCGCCAGCGCCGACGCCAGTACCAACACCGGGGACAACGCCTGTACCTATGCAGCCGAAGCCGTCACCAACACCGACGCCTGCTCCGGTTCCGTCTCCGGTACCCAAGCCAGCGCCGACGCCAGTGCCTGCTCCAACACCAATACCAGCGCCGACGCCCACAACGTCAGCGCCGTCGGGAACGCTGCCGCCGGCCCTGCAGCCGAAGCCGCCAACACCAACGCCAGTACCAACGCCAGTACCAACACCGGGGACAACGCCTGTACCTATGCAGCCGAAGCCGTCTCCTACACCGACGCCTGCTCCGGTTCCGTCTCCGGTACCCAAGCCAGCGCCGACGCCAGTGCCTGCTCCAACACCAATACCAGCGCCGATGATCATCGCAGTGCCGGGAACAATACCGCAAGCCTTACAAACAAAATCACCTGGCCAGAACACAATAGATATTCGAGTAAGCGACAACAATGTAACGCGCAATACACCGAAGGAAGTGGCTATTTCACAGGGGCAGCAGGCTTATCAAAGCTATCTGCATAAACAGAATCAAGCTCCAACTCCAACGCAACAAGTGGTCAATGTCTTGAATAACCTTTCGTCGTTGAGTCCCTCAGAGAGGAAAGATACTCAGCGTGTGCTAGAAGCTACGATGAGATATCAGGCAAGCCAAACCGCGTTAACATCGATGCAAGAAGCAACAAAGAAGGCCGAAGCTGCGCTTACCGAAACGAACAAGAAGATCGACTTCGGCGATGAGAGCAATTCAGTGCGTGCGGTACAGGAAAAACTGAAAGACCTGGGTTATACTGTATCTACAGATGGAAAATTCGGTGCCCAAACGCAAACGGCCGTCACGCAGTTTCAGAAAGATTACGGGTTGAAAGCGGATGGCGTGGTTGGAAATCAGACGTTAAATGTGCTCCAAGCTGCACTGTCAGCACAAGGACAAAGCGCTGAAACTCAGCAAAGGATTATTGATATCGCGAAACAAGCGAAAGCAGGAGATATTCCTGGGCCCGCGCAGGTTCTGACCAAAACCGATGAGAAGAAGTTCTCTGAGGAAAGGGATAGGTTGCTGGCACAAGCGAAACGTAGTAATGAAAGTAACGGGAAGGCATCTAACGCAAGTCATGAGGTTTATGGTCCAATGCCGCTATACGGTACTCCGACGGCGCCTGAAACTGCCCCAGCGATTAATCCATTGTATAAGGCGTGGAACAGCTTGGTGGAAATCGGCCAAGACCTTACTGCGGCAGCAGAGGACAGAGCGGCCCACCGGTTAGACTCGCTAGGTGCATTCGGTGATTATCTAAGTGCCGGGATCGTATCGGGAAATTATAAAGCTGCAGAGGAGAGGGCAGCGAAATGGAATCAATCATCTTATGATTTTTTCAACTGGGCGCTTGTAGGGCTTCCGGATACGGTCAAGGGGGCGCTGAACCCTGAAGATCCGTTGTCCAAAGAGCATTTGATGAATAGCCTAGGATTAGCAGGTATTGCAGCTGGAGGCGCAGCTTTAGCGAATAGCGCAGTTTCGGGAGGAACGCGCGGGGCTGTAACTGGAGCAAATGCAGCCAATAAAGTTGATGATGTAATTGAGAGAGCGGGTAAAAATAAGGTTATAACAGATCCTTTTGAAATGAAGAAACATATCATCGTACCAGAGGATGGATTTCAGGCATTTCTTGAGAGGAAATATATTGATATAAGAAAAGAAGGTATTGAAGATATTCCAACAGTAGCCAAGAATACAGGTTTGACAGAAGAACTGGTCTTAAAGATGAAGAAGCATCTGTTCTTAGACACAAAACAGCTATCTGTAGATGGAAAACCGTACGAAGAATTATATTTTCAAGCTGACCCAGACATTGCATATGCGTGGCAGAAGGCTCAGAAAGGTGAACTGACGGAAAAGGAAAAAGAGTGGTTTAGGAATTTAGCAAACCATGAGATTAAAGAAAAAGAATATATGGATGGAGGAATGCCTTTAAGGGATCAGTCTACTTGGAATCAAAATACAAAAAGGTTTGATCCCGATTCTTCAAAAAATGCACATGATAAAGCAAATGTAACAGATCCAAATCCGACAGACCCATTCCCTGGATATGATTCTGGCTCAGATTACATTAAACATATAGACAATGATATTGATTATTAAAACTGAGGTGAGAATGTGTATTTAAGTGAAGCAATTGTAAGAATTAATAGCGTGAATTGGGATTTGGTAGGTAGCAGTGCATCAAAAGTAGAAGCTGATTTAGCTTGTGAATTCTTGCGAAGATTAGCCAATTTTTTTAAGAAGGAAGGGGTTAAACCGATAAAACCTCTAGTTGCAGATATAGCAAGATTGCTTGGCGACGCTGATGAAATTGAAATTTCAGATTATTGCAACTCAGAAGTTGTCAATTTTTTAGGAGAAAATATATATATAAAAAATACTATTGAGTATTATTTACATTTGGCTAAATATGCTGAAAAGTATCCGGATGCTTACAAGTATTTGAGTGTATATGATCCATTAATCAAGATCTTCGAAAGAGGAGGGATGTTTGTTCTTAGAATAAACGCTCTAGATATAGTAAACGGAGCGCATATTCCCTTAAATGGATGGTACGAGAAATTTTGTAACGATGAGTTCTATTGACATAAAATGATTTACAAAAAGAATTGGGAATTAAGGCGAAATTCGGACTGCCCAATGCCGAAGGATTTTTCATTTAATATCATATGTAACCTATTTTTTTAAAAACCCAACTTAGAAGAGCAAGTGATTATCCCCGGAAAATTACCGCAAGGCGATAGCCGCTCGCTCCACGTCGTCTACGTGACAACCCGCCGCAGAATGCCCCCAATCGCAGCCCCTCTCACTCTGGGGGGCGACAACTCAAGCTGATGACGCGCCTGACACACAAAAGCCCACGTCATTGACGGTGACTGCGGCACCGACAAAGTACGTGAGCATTAACATAAGCTGAATTAAATGACTTCCCGCTCATCATTGTCCGGCAGCGCCGGGAACGAAGTATGCGGCTCTGACTGATACCAGAAGGCCGTCGAAGCGATATCGCTTTGCTGCGGCAAGTATCGCCCGCCGGAGCGCCATCCGAGGTCTTGAATGGTCACCCGCAGGTCGCTTTCGAACCGAATCGGGTCCATGACATGCCAGCGGTACATGCCGAAGCGCGTCTGGCTTCGATACAAGCCGTCCGGCCGAATTACCTGGTGCATTCCCAAGTATGGGGTGGAATAGGTGCTGTACGTGCCCTGCGGCTGCTCCCAATTCCATGCGCCTCCGAAGTAATCCTCGGTTCCCGTTCCGCATATCGTCGGGAATTCCTTGTCTCCGTCCATGTAGAATTTGATTTCTCCTTCTCCCCACCAGCCGGTGTTGTTCACCTGCCAGGCGAGATAGGTTCCGACATAATGGCCTTTGCCCGAGATGCCGTCGATAATCGTATAGACATCCTTGTACGGCACAGGGTTCGTGCGGCGCCACTGGGCGTGAAAATATGCCGCATCCTCCGGGACGTCCGTCAACGTATAGTCGATCTGATAGTACAGTATGGCTTTCTCCGAAGATTTATTTTCCATCGTCAACTTGGCGGAGCGGCGAAAAGGCATCTGCCAATAGCTGTTCATTCCCCCGGCCGGATTCACCGCAATCGGCAATGAATTGACATTGCTGCGCTCCTGCCAGCCATTGCAGAAGAAATCGCCGATCGGAACTTCAACGGAAGCTTCCTCTTCACCGTCCCAGTAAATACGGAAGATCAGATTTCTCCAGAATGTCGGGAAGCACGTCATCCACATATGCTGGATTGCGCCGGGCCCTTGAATTTCTCCCATTGTAAACACAGCTCCAGGCTCGATCTCGACGGAAGGAGACACTTTCCAGCCAATGCCCAGATCGCGCGCGCAGTTCGCCCCCGTTCCTTCCGTCGCCATTCCTCCTTTGCCTTTCTCGCCAGTAAAATTTTCGGGGCTGATCGATCTTGTCTTAGCGTCAGACAGACGCGCCAAATTGCCCAATCCCATATTTAGTCCGTTATAAAGATTCAAGAATCCCACTCCTAATTATGTTAATAGTTGTCCAGTTGTGCTTGAGCTCATCCCTTGAGACCGGTCAGAGTGATTCCTTCTATAAAATACCTCTGACTGCTGATATAAGCGACCAGAACCGGAAGGACAGAGATCATCGCAGCAGCCATTAGCAGGTGGTACTTGGTCGTATAGAGTCCTTGGAATGAAGCCAGGCCAAGCGTGATCGTTTTAACGCTCTCCGTCTGGATGACGACAAGCGGCCACAGAAAATCATTCCATACTCCCATGAAGGTAAAGATGAACAGAGAGGCGAGAGCCGGCTTCATTAACGGCATCAGAATCCGCGAATAGATGCCGAAATACCCGCAGCCGTCTATCCGCGCCGCCTCGTCAAGCTGTCTCGGTATGGTCATGAAAAATTGGCGGAGCAAGAAGGTTCCGAAGGCGTTGCCGAAAAAACCGGGAACGATAAGCGCGTAGTAGGTGTCGACCATTCCCAGCTTTCGCATAATCACAAACGTCGGAATCAAGGTCACCATCAGAGGCACCATCATCGTGCCTAAATACATGCTGAACAGCAGATCCTTGCCCTTAAAGCGCAACCGCGCGAATGAGTAGGCGGCCAACGAGCTGAACAACAGCGTGCCTGCAGTTACAGCAACCGCAACAAATAAGGAGTTGAGCAGCATTCGGAGCAGCGGCACAGCCGTCAATACTTCTTGATAATTGCTGAAACTCCATTCCTTAGGAAACATACGGGGCGGCCATTGGAAAATTTCCTGCGGAGTCTTGAACGAGGTCAATGCCATCCACAGAAAAGGAAAGATGAACAGGATGCAACAGACGATCATAACGGCATGAATGAGAAGCGACTTCGGCTTCACGCGATTGCTCATTGTATAGGAGGTCATATCTATCACCTAGTCCATCTCATAATTTACTTTGTTCCCGAAAAATTTCATCTGCAGCAGCGTAACTGCAAACAACATAATGAATACGACCCAAGCCAGAGCGGAGGCATATCCCATCTCAAAGAACTTAAACCCATTCTGATAAACCCAGTAATAGATTACGCGCGTGGAGTCGCCGGGACCGCCGCTTGTTGTGGAATAGATCAGGTCGAACACTTGGAAGGAACCGATGACCGACATGATCGACACGAAAAATAAAGAAGGCGTGATCAAGGGCAGGGTGATTCGTGTCATGCGTCTCCAGGCGCCGGCTCCGTCAATGGTTGCGGCTTCATACAGATGGGAGGGAACCCCCTTCAAGCCTGCAAGCAGAATAACCATATTGAAGCCCACGCTTTTCCATATCGAGATGGCCGACACCGAGAACAGGGCATATTTTTCATCGGACAACCAGCCTGCGCCTTGCAGATTCACGAGGCTGAGCACATAATTCAGAATGCCTAGATCAGTGTTCAAAATCCATCTCCAGATGACCGAAATAGAGATCATGGAGATGCCGACGGGCAGGAATATGGCGGCGCGATAGAGATTAACTCCCTTGATCGACTGGTTCAGGAGCAACGCGATAACAAAAGCCGCAGCAATTCCAAGAGGAATGGTCAATAAGGAAAACACGAATGTGTTTTTGAGAGACACCCAGAATTGCTGATCATGAACCATCTTGTCCGTAAAATTACTCAAGCCCACCCACCGGGGAGCATTGATCAAATCCCAATCGGTGAAGCTCATCAGCAGAGAAGTGAAGATCGGAACAATTACAAATACCAGCATTCCGAGCAGGTTGGGCGCGATAAATAAGTAGCCGTATGCAGATTCCGCCATACTCTTCTTCTTATTATTAGCCTTTGATTTTGACATGGCTGACTCCTTTGCGTTAAAAGCGTCAACTGGGGAACGGATCGTTCGCTCCCCAGTCCACTCCTTGCCTGTCTATTGGTTTAAGACTTTGTCGATTTCCGTCTTCGCTCTGCCGAGAGCATCCTCAACGCTGATCAGGTTGCGAAGCGCCGGATCGATCTCCCGCATAAAAATCTCATCGATGGTCTTGGACCATACAGGATGGAACGGAAGACTCTTGGCATTGCTCAACTGATCGAAGAAGATTTGCACATGCTCCTGCGGCTCTCCTTCAAGCAGCCACTTCCCGGAGTTCGTTACCGACTTCAGCACGGGCATGCCCAGACCGGTCGAAGAGTTGATCTCCTGAGCCGTTTGCGAGACGTAGAACTTGATGAACTCGAACGCTTCCTTCGGATGCTCCGTATTCTTAGGCATTGCCAGTGTGACAAAAAGCAGCGGCGAGGAGTTTTCCGTCTTCTGCGGGAACGGCACGACTCCCCATTTTCCGGCCAACGGCTCCAGCGAATAAGAAACCCAGCGGCCTCCGGACACCATAGCGGCTTTGCCGGCAAGGAACATATCGACGGTGCTCATGCCTGTCCCTTGCAACCCGTCCGGTGTCGGGGACACGCCGCCGTCTTTATACATCAAGCTCTTGTACCAGTCCAGCGCTTCGCTGATTTTCGGATCGTCGAGCATCATCGATTTACCGTCATCGCTAAGCAGCTTGCCGCCATTCTTGTAGATCGATGTCATCAGCGGTCCCCACCACAAATCCTGCGCGAATCCGTACTGCTTCGATTTGCTGTCGCCCTCCGACGTCAACGCTTTGGCCGCCTTGTCGAAGTCGTCCCAAGTCCATTCATTGGTCGGATAAGGGACATTCGCTTTATCGAACAGCTCTTTGTTGTAGTAGATCATGTAAGGCGTCGCATCTTTAGGGAATGCCCACATATGGCCGTCGTTATAGCCCATCGGATCAAGCAGCGCCGGGAAGAAGTCGTCGAAGTCGACATTGTTCTCTTTGGCAAGTGGAAGCATATCCAGCAGCACGTCTTTTTTGACAAAGCTGCTGACCAGCGCTTCGCCGATATAGAAAACGTCAGGGGCATTGCCGCCGGCGATCTGGGTAAGGACGGATGCCGGGAAGTCATTGGCGGAACTGACATGATCGAGAGTGACTTTAATGTTCGGGTGCTCTTTTTCGAACGCGTCTTTTATTTTTTCCTGAACGAGCTTCTCGTCCGGAGTTCCCCAGAAGGCGAAACGGATGTTCACTTCTTTCGTCTCCGAGGTATTGTTTCCTGTTGTCGAAGACGCTGCCGGCGATTTGGAATCGTTGGAATTGCCGCACGCAGTTGTCAGAAGCAGCGATAAAATGAGGGAAAGCGAAATGGTTGTTTTTCTCATGGGTATGGGTGTACCTCCCTTTTATTTGTACCAAGCGATAATGAGCGTAAACTTGACTAGGGGGTGTCTTCAAACCCGCTCAGGTGCATCTATAACCTCCCCTGCTGCGTCACTTTTGCTTGACTTGCATGGAACGAAAATTCGGCCATATCTGCTGTCCTCGGAGTATGAAAACACGCCCTGAGCACCCCCTCCATTCTTTAAGTAAAAATCAATTTTACTTTACCGGTAAACCTATACTATCACAGCATGTTAGCGATTACAATCCCTTTTTCTTTGAAAAATCTTCAAAAATCGATATGAAAATTAAGGAAAAAAGGATTGTTCAGCGGAATTGTTTGTAGTATTTTAAATACATCTTTACCGGTAAAATTAATTGAGGAGGAATTACATTGACCAACACCCCAATTCGGGCGACTTTCCTCGTTATGGTAATGACCGTTTTGCTTTTGTCGAGTTTCCAGATGCCGAAGATGGCTTCTGCTGCTGTCAGCACTGTCTATTCCAACAGCGGCGGAACAATAACATTGTCCAACACGTTAATCGAATTAAAATGGAAAACAACAAACGGTACGCTGATCGGACTTAAGAACAAAACTAGCGGTACGCAGCATTTGGGCGGTGCGTTGGCCGGCAACTGGACGTTATTCGCGAATACGACGACGGCCAACAAGTGGAACGCCTCGCTGGGAACGATGTTCAAGGGACGCGACGCCGATCTCAGCAGCGTTAACGCTACCACTTTAACTAACGGCATACGAGTCGATCTGGCCTTCCACGGGGTCGGCGGAAAAAACATATCCGTTATTCAGCACGTTACCGTCTACGACAACGATCCTGTTTCGCATTGGACAACGGAGGTGGTCAACAACGAACCGAACTCCACCGTCACGGCGGTAGTCACTCCTCAGCTCACTGGAGTGCAAGCGCTTTCCGGAGAGTCGCTAATGTGGCCCTATAAAGAAGGGGAGATTTTCAGCAATCCCGGCACGTTCCTGCGCATGATGCAATATCCCGTCCCTGCTTCTATGCAGTGGATGAATCTGTACAATAACAATGAGGGCTTATATTATGCGGTGCTTGACACGACCGCTGCCTATAAGGAGTTCCGCTTCGGCTACGATGCCGGATTAGACCCTTCGGCCGGCTCGCCCAGACAGATGTCCGCCACCGTATGGCCGTTCGCCGAGACGAACGACAGCTATATTTCTCCGCAGGTCGACATTGGCGTAGCGAGCGAAGGCGGCTGGTATTGGGGCGCCGATCGCTATCGGGATTGGCTGATCAATACCGCTCAATGGGAGAAGGGCAAGCCGACCAAAGCCATGGAGCTGGACGCATGGTATATGGGCAATGTCAAAGCGTATAACGGTTCGATTAACCTGAATTACAGCGATTTGCCCGGTTATATTCAGAATGTCGATTCCAAGGGCATTCATAATCTGGAGGTAACGGGATGGCATGTCGACGGCTTTGACAGCTATTATCCCGATTATTACACCCTGTCGGCGGCCGGCGGGGATACCGGACTAGAGGATGCGGTCGCCGACATTCATGCCAACGGGGACAACATCTTCTTCTACATTAACAATCACATCGCGGATATCGGCAGCGACTGGTACGCCAGCAATGCCGGCGTATCGAATTTGCAGAAGGTGGACGGCACCTATTTCCCTGAGAGCTACGGGAATGGAAGAAGCTTTTATGCGATGTCGCCCCATTCCTCGGCATGGATTAACCAATTGAAGGATCGAGCCAACTTCTTGCGCGATATTGGCGCAGACGGCATCTGGTGGGATCAGATGGCGGAGATGGACGCTGTACTGGATTACAATTCCGCAGCAGGCCATTCTTCGCCAGCTACCTCCTTCTCGGAGGGATACAAGGAAATGATGGATGCGATCCATTGGGATTTCAGCAGCCACGGCACGAATACGAATTATGTGTTTGCGATGGAGGGGGTAAGCGATTACTACAGTTATTTTGTAGATTTGAACGGAATGATGTGGGGCAGAAGCCTCGGATACGTCCCGCAGCAGGCTCCTCAGGTGACGCGTTATACCATTCCGGCGAAGTTTCTCGGATTGCCGACGGCAGGCAAAGCCAAGGGCAGTCTCGACGAATACGCTTGGGCGTTCACGATGGGCAATCCGCTGCTTGTCGACACGGTGACGCCGAATGCGAATGTGTTCCCGCGCTATACCGATATTTACAAGAGCGAGCCGACCATTTATTTTTACGGTACGTACAAAGACGAGCGGGGACTATCGCTGTCTAACTCAAATATCAAGGGGACAACAATTGTAGGTGAAAATCAGGACAGGCTGGGCATTCAACTGCGTAATTTAAGCTCTGTCTCCCAGACGGTCACCGTGACGTTGGATTACGCCAAGCTCGGACTGGCGGGCAGTACGGTGGGCTCGGTCGTCAACATCGAAGGCGGAGCCGCCGTTGCCTACACGACGGGCGCCAACTCTGTATCCTTGACGATCACGATTCCGGCGAATGATGTAAAAGCTCTTAAGATATCGTTCTGACAAGTGAAAGGGGCTGTCCCATAAGCCAAGCAGCTTAAGATGATCGATAAAAAAAGAAGGGGTATGTACCTCCTGTAGAAGCCTCATACGCTCCTGAAATCACCTTGTCACGGGTTTCCCCATTCAGATTTCGGGAGCGTATAGCATCGGAAGGAGGTACATACCCCTTTTTACATTTCGTATCGATTATCTTTCACAGCAACTTGTAGCGCTTATGGGACAGTCCCTTATCGTATTCATTTGCTACTGTTGCGCGATGAATCCGTCAATGCCGCAGCGGATTCCCGGATAACCAACTCGGGCTTAAGGCGGATTTTCACATATTCCGATTGTGGTAGGATTCCTTCTATTTTGTCCAGCAAGACTTGACATGCCTTTCTGCCCATCTCCTGAATCGGAGTGGCTACCGTCGTTAACGGAGGGTCGATCACGGAGCCCAGATAGACGCCTTCATAACCGACGACGGAGATATCGTCGGGGATGGTCAGCCCGAGTCTCTTGACTGCAATGTAGATGAAGGAGGCCAGAATGTCGTTGCAGGCGAACAAGGCTGTCGGGCGATTCGGACCTGTCAGAATGTCGATAAACGTCCGGTTGTTCTCCAGAATCTCGGACGCGACAAATTCGTTGGAAGAGAACAGATTGAAGGAGATCAGATTGTTTTCCTTGTAAGGAAGCTCCCGGTCGCGAAGCGCTTGAATATACCCCATTCTGCGTTCTTTGACCTCGGACGATTGCTCCAGATAGCTGTCGTAGACGAAAGCGATGTCCTTGTGCCCCAGATCGATCAAATATTCCGTCATGGCGTACGCGCCGTTGTAGTCGTCGCACACGACGTAGTCGCTGTCCAGAGTTTCGAAATATTTGGTGTACAGCACGAACGGCACGCCTTGCTTCTGAAGGGCGGCATAGGTTGAGGGCTCGCCGCAATGAAAAATGAGAAAGCCTTCCGTCTGCATGCGAGTAAACTTCTCTATCATTGCTCGTTCCAGCTCCAAATCGCGTTCCAACGGTACCATAGACACGATATATCCCCGCTTTAAGGCATAGGGAATAACGCCTTTGACAAATTGGTGCTGGTAATCGTCGTGCAGGAATCCGCCGATCATAATGGTCAGATTGTACGACTTTCCGTGAATCAGACCTTTGGCCATATGGTTCGGCGTATAGTCGAGTTCTGCTGCAATTTGCCTGATTTTCTGCTGCATGGCTGCGCTAATGGATGAATCCGCCCGCAAGGCTAACGATACGGTCATCTTCGAAACCCCGGCAACCTTCGCTATATCAGTGAGTGTCACACGCTTCTTAATGGATAACGCCCCCGAACTTTATCGGTAAATTCCTCTTGTAAGTAATAGTATATCCAAACTTGACTCTAACGTCTAATCGGATCTCCGATGACGCAAAATACAAACTAACGAAGAGCGGAATCGGTCCTGCCTCCGCTTTTCAAAAACTCTTCACCTGTGGTATGAATAGTACATTCGGAGGTGCGCTATGAAGCTGCGGGTAAGCGGAAAAGCCAAAATTTACGTATATCAGAAGATCGTCATCATTTTTATCGTGTTCATGGTTCCTCTAATTATTTTGAACATATGGATCAATTACAGGGGGATGTCCTTTTCGAAAAATACGATTTTGGATTCCGCCACCGCGAGCGCAGCCTTCTACGCCAAGCAGTTGGACAAGGAGATGTATTTCGTTCGCAACCAGCAGCTGCGCTTGTTAAACGAACAGGAGCTTCAGAAGCTAAGCTTCCGTGGAGGCAAGCTGGGCGAGTACGAGGAGGTCGAGCTGATCGAGCAGGTGAGAGCCAGCTTGATGCCGATTGCGGGCACGAGCGAATACGTCGTCAATGCAGGGGTGTATGTAGAATCCATCGGCAAAACGATCTCGGGCGCAAGCGGCATAACGAATGTTCCAAATCCCGAGTACGAGCTGATCTCCCAGTTGCTGAAGCAATCGCCCAAGCCGTCCTTTTATCAAGCGGGCGAGCGGCTTTTCTTTATCGAAACCGAGAACAACGCGGGAATCTGGTCTTATATCGAAATTTCCAAAACGAAGCTGGCCGAGGAGCTGCGCGAGATTGCGTTCCTGTACCGGGAATCGGTAGTGTTTCTAGGCAGCCCCGAATTGGGCAGCGTGCTGTCTACGGCGCAGGACGACCGGCCCGACGAGCTGGAGCCCCTGTTGATCCCGGGCGAGCCCGTCGTCGGAGACGACAGCCCCGAAGTACGCAAGGTGGACGGCACGAGATATTTCATCACGCATCAGCCGGTCAGTTCGTTAAAGCTGTCGCTGACGATGTACGTGAACGAGAACGAATTGACGCGGCCTCTTAGTCAATTCAACCTGTCGTTTTATATTTTGTTCGGCATCGTCGCGCTTGTGCTGGTACTGTATGCTTTTTCGATCAACGTGATGATTCACCGGCCGCTGTCCAATCTGGTTAAAGCTTTTCGAATGATCGAGACGGACAATTTGAACCTGGTCATCGAATCCAAGACCAAGGACGAATTCCACTATCTGTTCCAGAGCTTCAACCGCATGGTAACCCGTCTCAAGCGTTCGATCGAGGACAACTACGAGAAGAAGATTGCCCTGCAGCGCTCGGAGCTGAAGCAGCTCCAATCGCAGATCAATCCGCATTTTCTGTATAATAGCTTCTTCAATATCTACATGCTGTGCAAGGTTAACGACGCCGAGAGCGCAGCGGAACTGTCCCAAAGGCTTGGGAGCTATTATCAATACATTACGAGGAGCGGCTCGGACGAGGTGCTGTTGGAGAAGGAGTATCGGCACGCTCTCGATTATTGCGAAATCCAGTGCATCCGGTTTTCCAACCGTATTTCCTACGATTACGAGGAGATTCCGGATTCGTTAAAGGGCGTTCACGTTCCGAGACTCATCATTCAGCCTATTGTGGAGAATGTATTCGATCATGCCTTCGAAGACGGGGCGGACGACGGAATGGTGTTGATCGGAGTTGCGCACGAGGACGAATGCGTAAAGATCATTGTGGAGGATAACGGTGGATTGCTGACGGACGAGGGGTTGGAGCAGTTGCAGGATCGCTTGGTCAGAAAATCCGGACAGAAAGAGACGACAGGCCTGATTAACGTGCATAACCGTCTGGAGCTTAAATACGGCGCAGGCAGCGGGCTGTTCCTGTCTCGCAGCTCTTACGGTGGATTAAGGGCCGAGTTGGTCATCAAATTGAGCGGAAAAGGGGATTAAACGATTATGTATCGGATGTTGATCGTAGACGACGAGCCGATTATCGTAAACGGATTAATGCAATTATTCCAAGGCAATCCGGAGTTTGAGCTGGATCTGTGCAAAGCCTACTCTGCCGCCGAAGCGCTGGAAATCGCCAAGAGAACGAAGCTGGACATCCTGGTCAGCGATATACGCATGCCGGGCAAAACCGGCCTGCAACTGGTCGACGACATCATTTATTACTGGCCGACTTGCCGGATTATTTTCCTGACCGGCTACAGCGAGTTCGAATACGTCTACCAAGCGCTGCGCAAAAATGTAGACAACTATATTCTGAAAACGGAAGGCATGGACCCGATCTTCGAGGCTGTCAAGCAGGCGATCCGCAAGCTGGAGGAGGAGAACCGGCAGCGGCTGGAGCAGGAAAGGGCGCAGCTTCATTTGCACCTGGCGGAGCCGTATTTGAAGCAGGAAATGATGACGGAGCTGCTGAAGGGAGAGCCGCTTCCCTCGCTTATAGCCGACGAGCGTTACGCCGACCTGAGCTTTACCATTTCCGCGGATCGCCCGGCGTATCTTGTCGCCGGGTGGGTCGAACGCGCCGAGCCGCCCAAGCGCAAGACGCTGCAGGCGGTGCAGCGCATTTTCGGACAGCTGCTTCCGACGTCGCTCGCCTGCGAGCAGACGATCTGCGAGGAGGAAGCTCAGGTATGGCTGCTGCAGCCGGACGCGGAGCTGTCGGCCAGATTCGGCGACACTGTTGGAGGCGGGGATGCCGGCGAAGGAGTCGTTGCGTATTTGAAGGGCATACTGGAGCAGGTGCAGAACGAATGCGAAGCGGCTTTGGACACCTCCGTCATATTCGGCATTTCCGGCAACGTAGCCGAAAGCTGGGAGACGGCGCATTCACGGCTGGAAGCGATGCTTGCGGGCATTCGCGACCGTGCTCGACTCGGCCATCCGCTAGCCATTATCGATTTCGGCAAAGCGGGGGCGCTTCTCTGGGAAGGCATGGGGTCGGGCGAGGACAAAGAGCCGGAGGAGCAGAGGGGCTGGCTGATCGAGCAGGTCCACCGGTATGTGCAGGACAATCTGAGCGGCGACTTGTCGCTGACGACGATCGCGGGCGAGGTTCATTTTAACCCGTCCTATCTTTCCCGATACTACAAGCAGGCGACGGGCCGCAATTTGCTCGATTACATTCAATCGATCCGATTAAACGCAGCCATCGACCTGATGCTGAATACTTCTTTAAAGCTCAACGACATTGCCGTACGCACCGGTTTCGATTCCAACTCTTACTTCACGACCTTTTTCAAAAAGATGACGGGAATGTCTCCGATGCAGTATCGAAATTCGCATAGGTAAAAAATCTGAAACGATTGTAAACGATTCAAAATTGCGAGCGTTTTCCCGCGAGGCCTATAATGAATTCAAGGAGCTCCTAAGACAGGCAAACGATCATATAGGGGGAAGCTTGCAAATGAAATGGCATAAATCCTGGAGTGTAATCGTCTCGTTGTCCCTTGTGCTTTCCGTGACAGCGGCATGTTCGAGCAAAGACGGCAACAAAGAAGGAGCGTCTTCGTCCCCGTCCTCATCGGCGTCCGTAGCCCCTTCGGCTTCCTCGGAAAGCGGCGAAGCGAGCGCGGAGACAACCAAGCCCGAGCCGCTCGGCAAATATCCGGAGACGGTGACGGTGACCGAGGTGATCGGCTACAATCCGCCGGAAGATCCAAGAACGCCTTCCGGAATGACGCCTGATCAGAACAAATATCTCGTAGACTTGAAAGAAATGACGAACATCGAAGTGAAGTTCAAATGGATGGTGCCGAACAACCAGTACGAGCAGAAGTTCTCGTTAGCTCTCGCATCGGGAGATCTGCCGGACATCATGGAACTCGACCAGAAAAACTTCGAGAAGCTGAAAAACCAAAACATGCTGGGAGATTTGACGGAAGCGTACGAGCAATACGCCTCCCCGGATCTGCGGAAGTATATGGAGTCGGACGGCGGCTTCGCCATGAAGACGTTCAGCTCCGACGGCAAGCAGCTGGCGATTCCGGCTTTCGAGGACCCGTTCCTCTCCACGCAGTTGCTGTGGATTCGCAAAGACTGGCTCGACACGCTGGGCATGCAGCCTCCGACTACGATGGCAGAGCTTGACAAGGTTGCCGAAGCATTCGTTACGCAAGACCCGGACCGCAATAACAAGAATGATACTTACGGCGTCTCTCTCCAGAAGGAATTGTTTTTCTGGGGCTTCGATCTTAGAGGTTTCTTCAACGGCTTCGGAGCGTATCCGTCCGTTGGCGACAAGCAGTCCGCCTGGATCAAGGGCAGCGACGGCAAACTGGCTCCCGGCCTGATTCAGCCGGAAATGAAAGCCGGATTGGAAATGCTGCAATCGTGGTATAAGCGCGGCATTATTAACAAGGAGTTTGCGCTGAAGGACGAAAACAAAGCTGTCGAGGATATCGTTGGAGGCAAGGTGGGCATCTCTTACGGAGAATGGTGGTACCCGAACTGGCCGCTTAACTCCCACATGGATAAGGATCCGAAGGCGGAATGGATCGCGCTGCAAATTCCGGGTCTGGACGGACCGGGCAAATCGCTTGTGCCGAAGCTTCGCGCCGGCAAAGTGTTCGCGGTGAGCAAAGATATGAAGCATCCTGAAGCCGCCATCAAAATGCTGAACTTCTACATCGAGATGGGCTACAAGAAGTACAAGGACGACGAGAAGGCTGCCAAAGGCTACGTCTACAACTGGTTTAATCCGCGGATCTATAACCCGGCCGATATCGACAACATCTATACAGAGGTCAACAAGGCGCTGGATGCGGGTCAAACCGAGATTACGCTGGAAGACGAGAACTTCAGCAACGTCGACTCCGTCTTCCGCGCGACGAAGGAATACTTGGCCAAAGATACTTCCCGTCAATCCCTGGGCATCAGTTGGGGACAATATTACAGCCGCGCAGCTAAAGACGGAGGCTGGGGCACAACGAAGAAGGTCAAGGAAAGCAATCAATTCGTCAACAACGAATTCTACGGTCTGCCTACGGAGACGATCGTCAGCAAGGGCGGTCAGCTCGACAAGCTGATGCAGGAGTCGTTCACGAAGATCATCATGGGCGCATCGCTTGACGAGTTCGATAAGTTCGTGGCCAGCTGGAAATCGCTCGGCGGCGACAAGATTATCGAAGAAGTTAACGCATGGTACGATACGCAAGCAGTGAAATAAACCGCACGAGGAGGCGGGAGGCGGAGTCGGACAATCGACCGAACCTCCCGCTTTTCAATAGGAGAGAACGGAGGGGCATCTGTGAAAAAGCTAAAAAGAAATTTTCCGTTGCATTTCATGCTGTGGCCGGGAGTCTTCTTTACGATCATCTACGCTTACGGCCCGATGGCGGGTCTGGTTATGGCTTTCCAGGAGTTCGAGCCGCTGTCCGGTTTCTTTAAGTCGAAGTTTATCGGTCTCGACAACTTCAAATACGTGTTTCAGCTTCCGGACTTTAATCAAGTGCTGTGGAATACAGTGCTGATCGCGGTCTGCAAAATGATTTTGTTTCTGCTTGTTCCTCTAGTTCTGGCATTGCTGCTTAACGAGGTAACGAAAAGCTGGTTTTCGCGATTTGTGCAATCTGCGGTTTTCCTGCCGTTTTTCCTGTCGTGGACCGTGCTTGGCGGCGTTGTGATCGAGCTGTTTTCCTTGAACGGCCCGGTGAACGCGCTAGTATCGTCGCTAGGCTTGGAACCGATTATGTTTATGCTCGACAACAGTTGGTTCAGAACGATTATTATCGGTTCGGATGTATGGAAGGGCATGGGCTACAACATGATCATCATGCTCGCCGCCATTACCGGCATTAACGCCACGCTGTACGAGGCGGCCGAGGTGGATGGCGCGGGGAAATGGAAGCAGATGATCCATATTACGCTGCCGGGCATAGCGCCGATGATCATTGTGCTTGCCGTATTGGGACTTGGAGGCGTATTGAACGCCGGCTTTGAACAAATTTTGATTATGTATAATCCGACCGTTTACGAAGGCTCGGACATTATCGATACATTCGTTTATCGCTTGGGTATTTTCAGTCAGCAATTCGGTCCTGCTGCGGCTGTCGGTCTGTTCAAGTCCGTCATTTCGCTTGCGCTAGTTTCGGTAACCTACTATGCAGCCTACAAATACAACAACTACCGAATCTTCTAGATGAAGGCCCAAAAGCCCAATTTTGATCACGATAGTCCACAACATCAGTATGGAGGTGAGTCGGCTATGCGAGGCCAGATCTCATTGAGCAGAAAGCTGTTTACTACATTTAACGCGTTGTTTTTGACCGGAGTCACCCTGCTCGGCATTGTTCCGTTTCTGCACTTGCTGTCGATTTCCTTAAGCTCGAATACGGCGGCAATGGCGGGAGAGGTCAAGCTATGGCCGGTCGGCTTTTCTTGGGACGCTTATATCTATTTGGGGGAAAAGGTTGAATTTTTCCGTGCGTTATGGGTTTCTCTGGAGCGAGTCGCTCTCGGGACGGTCGTCAACATGCTGCTCGTGTTTCTGACCGCCTATCCTCTGGCCAAATCGAACGAGCAGTTCGGTTCCAGAACGGTGTACGTCTGGTTCTTTGCCGTCACGATGTTCTTCGGCGGGGGGCTGATTCCAACCTTTATGGTTGTCAAAAATACCGGCCTGATCGATTCGATCTGGGCGCTGATTCTTCCCGGAGCGCTGAGCGTATGGAACGTTATCCTGATGCTGAACTTCTTCCGGTCGATTCCGAAGGAGCTGGAGGAAGCGGCGACGATCGACGGAGCGGGACATTGGACCATTCTATGGAGGGTTTTCCTTCCCGTATCGCTGCCTTCGATCGCGACCATCGGCTTGTTCACGATTGTCGGGCACTGGAATTCCTGGTTCGACGGCATTCTCTACTTGAACTCGCCGGATAAGTATCCGCTGCAGACGTACTTGTCCACTCTGATCATGTCCATGAATTCCATGATGACCTCGGTATCCGTAGAGCAGCTTAAGGTGCTGGAAAATCTCAGCGAGAAAACGCTGAAAACGGCGCAGATCTTTATGGGCGCGCTGCCGATTATGCTTGTTTATCCGTTCCTGCAGAAATACTTTGTTCGCGGCATGACGGTCGGCAGCGTTAAAGAATAAACGGACGGTCCGCAATGGGGAGGAGCTCGGGGATGAAGAAAATAACGGTGGCTTTGATCGGAGCGGGACAACGGGGCTTTAACTACGCGGAGTATGCGCTGCAAAATCCGTACGAGATGCAGATCGCGGCGGTGGCGGAGCCAACGGCCGCGCGGAGAGAGGCGTTCCGGGAGCGTCACCGACTGCCGGAGGACCGGGTCTTCGCGCATTGGGACGAGCTGTTTGCCGGGCCGAAGCTGGCCGATGCCGTGATGATTTGCACGCAGGATCAGCAGCATTTCGAGCCTACAATGAAGGCGCTTGAAGCAGGCTATCACGTACTGCTGGAGAAGCCGATGTCGTCCAGCCCCGAGGAATGCCTCGCGATGGGCGACATGGCCGCTCGAATGAATCGCGTATTCTCCATCTGTCATGTGCTGCGGTACACGAACTTTTTCTCCACGATTAAAGGGCTGCTTGATCAAGGAAAGATCGGGAAGCTGATGTCCATTACGCACAACGAGAACGTCGGCTATTGGCATCAGGCGCACAGCTTCGTGCGCGGCAATTGGCGGCGCAAGGACGAATCCAGTCCGATGATTCTGGCCAAAAGCTGTCACGATCTGGACATCCTGCTATGGCTGGCCGGGGCGGACTGCACGCGGGTATCCTCCTTCGGCTCCCTGGCTCACTTTACGTCCGAGAATGCGCCGGAAGGAGCGCCTCTGCGGTGTCTGGACGGTTGTCCGGCCTCCGAAGAGTGTCTCTATTACGCGCCTAAGCTGTACCTGACGGACAATACCGACTGGCCGACTTCGGCGATCAGCGACGATATCAGCTATGAAGCCCGATACAAAGCGTTGCAGGAAGGGCCTTACGGTCGATGCGTGTATCGCTGCGATAACGATGTCGTCGATCATCAGGTGGTGAATCTCGAGTTTGACAATGCCGTTACGGTGGCGTTCACGATGAGCGCGTTTACGAGAGAGATTAGCCGTACGATCAAGCTGATGGGGACGAAGGGGGAAATTCGCGGAGCGATGGAGAAGAACGAGATCGAAATTTTGCATTTCGGCAGCGGCAAAACGGAGCGAATCGTCTTCGAGGATCGCGGCGGCCATGTCGGTCATGGCGGCGGAGACTGGGGCTTAATGCGCGATTTTCTGCGGCTGGTGCAGGCGGATGGCGGTCAGCAGGGCTTAACGTCGGCCGATCGTTCGGTACAAAGCCATATGATCGCGTTTGCGGCGGAGCAATCCCGGGTAGCCGGGAAGACTTTGGAGTTGGCGGAGTTCGTGCGAGGGCTGCGGTCATGCTCCGCAGGGTGATTCGTCGGCCGTTATGGGGAGGAATCGCCGTGCTGATTGCGGCATCCGGAATTGCGATGGCGGCTGCTCACGCATGGGACAGACCGTCGGAAGAAGGCAAGATCGTTGCATGGGTGGACGGAGCGCCCGTACACAGGGGCGAGTTCGAACGCGCTCTGCGGGCGAACAAGTCACGCGTGGTAGACGAGTATTACGTCAAATATGGCGCCGAACAGACGACGGAGTTCTGGACGACGGCCTACGGAGGGGAGACTCCCTCCGAGGCTATCCGCAGATTAGCTTTGGAAGACAGCGTGAAGCTCAAAGTGACGCAGAAGATTGCGCAGGAGCAAGGCATTCTGACAGACATTAGCTATTCCGGATTCCTGCGGGAGCTGGAGCTGGAAAACCGGAGAAGGCAGGAGGCTGTCGCCGAAGGCAAGGTCGTATACGGTCCTGTTCGCTATAGCGAAGAGGTTTATTTGGAATATGCGATGAGCAATGCAATCCGGGAAGTCAAGAGCCGATTGCTGGAGCGAGAGTGGAAGCCGGACGAACGGGTGCTGCGGCAGTTTTACGAGGCAAATAAGATAGAGCTGTATGCGGTGCGAGAAGCAGTGAAGTTCAGCCAACTGTCTGTCGCTTTCCTGAACGCGAATCAGGAGACGGACGAGACGCTTAAACGACAGGCCCAGGAGCGTATGGACGAAGCTTTGGCTTTGGCCGTCGCCGGAACCGATTTCGCGGGAATTGCGGACAGACTGGGGGCCGAGGTGCGGCTGGAGGAGCGAAGCGTCAACGAGGGCAATATCAGAATGAATTTGCGGAGTCCCGTCGCCCAAGCTGCGAGTCATCTGGCTCCCGGAGAAATTAGCGGCGTCATCGAAGAAAACGGACGTTTGTATGTGCTGCAGCGTCTGGTTGAGCAAGGGAAGGGCTCTGAGTTCGCCGACTTTGCGGAGATCAAGGAGCAGGTGTTGATGGATTATGCGAATTCCAGGTACGCGGATTACGTCCAAAATCGGGTGTCCGCCGCCGAGGTCATTATAAATGAAGCGAATGATGAAATCTTGTGGAGGTAAGCCGTTCCTGCATCGCTTGTTGTAAGCGCTTTAACCAAGGGCCCGGTTGGAGCATTACATATATTCAAGGAGAGGGATGATCGCTTGAGCAGAGGGATTCACAAAAGACTGGGGGCTTTAATGGTAGTTGCAAGTATGATTTGCAGCTTTGTCGGCATCGCTCCGACAGAGGCGGAGGCTTCCGGAGTCGTCTATTACGTAGACAACCTTGGAGGAAGCGACAGCAATGACGGCAGTAGTCCGGGATCGGCATGGCAGTCGTTGGACAAAGTCAATGCCACGACGTTCGCGCCCGGCGATCAAATTTTGTTTAAGGCGGACGGCACCTGGAACGGCAGACTGTGGCCGAAAGGCTCGGGAGCGTTCGGAAGTCCGATTGTCATCGACATGTACGGCTCGGGAAGCAAGCCTCTGATTGCGGGCGTCACGTCCGAGCTGGAAGCCGTCTATTTGAAAAACCAGGAGTACTGGGAGATCAACAACCTGGAGATTACGAACCGTTCGACGCTGCCCTTCGACCGCAATTGGCAGAATCCGCGGGGCCAGCGCAGAGGCGTCTACATTCTGAATGAAGAGGCCGGCATTCTTAACCACATTCAACTGAAAAACTTGAACATTCACGATGTGGACGGCGCCTACACGACACGCTCGGGCGGCATTATTTTCGATTCGGTCGGCTCGGTCACTCCAAGCGCCTTTAATGGAATATGGATTGACGGCAACGTCCTGACCGACGTCGACGCTTACGGCATTTATATCGGCTCTAACTGCATTCTGCGTTACGGCATGAGCGATTTGTGGCCGTGGGTGCCGAAGCCGTATGGGCCATGGACGCCTTCAACGGATGTGAAAATCTCCAACAATACCGTGATCAGAGCGGCAACAGGCGGCATCGCTTGGAACGTGACCGACGGAGCGATCGTGGAGCATAACACCGTTCAGCAGGCGACTTATCTGGCTACGAACGCTTCGATCTGGTGGGCATACGCCGACAACAATCTCGTGCAGTTCAACGAGTCGTTCGAGAGCGTAAACGGCGAGGAGGACGGCCACGGCTTCGACGTGGATGCGGGGAATATCGGCTCCGTCGTCCAATATAATTACAGCCATAACAACGCCGGAGGATTTATGCTATTCGTGAACGATACGTACTACACGGTCGATACGGTCGTTCGGTACAACATCAGCCAGAACGACAGGAAGAGTATTTTCCGCTACAGCGGCTCGATCAAAAATGTCACCAATCACAACAATACCGTCTATGTCGGAGCCGCATCGGGCAATCCGGTCATGAGCGACTATTTTACCAAAACCTCGGGGTCTCCGACGAACATTCGCAACTACAACAACGCCTACTACAGCGTCGGGGACAAGGGCTGGAACCTGACCGGCCAAATGTTCGATTATAATGCGTACTTCGGCGGGAAGACGCTGGTCCCCTCCGACCCGCACAAGGTCACGGCCAATCCGAACTTCGTCAGCCCCGGAAGCGGCGGCAACGGCATGAACACGGTGGACGGCTACAAGCTGCAAGCGGGTTCTCCGCTGATCGGCGCAGGGATTCCGATTGCCGACCACGGAGGCCGCGACTATTACGGCAACGCGCTGTACAATGGCGATCCCGACATCGGCGCTCACGAATACGAGGGCACGGTGCCTCCTTCTACCAATAAGGCAGCAGTTCCGTATCCGCAGATTCCGCAATCGCCGACGGGCGATCTGGCTCCGCGTGCCGCGGTCAGCACGACGTTCGCCTCCTTGAACGGAACGACGGCCGTTATCGACAACATTAACGACCGTTTCTACGAATACGCGTGGTCGAGCAATCAGTCGCCGACGTTCCCGAACTACATTACGCTCGATTTCGGAGCGGAAGCGGTGACGGCCGATACGCTGAGAATCAACACAAGGTTCGGTCAAGGACAGGGCATTACGAACTTCGATCTGGAGGCGTTCGACGGCTCGTCATGGGTGCCGATCCAGACCAATATAGCGCTGAGTTGGAGCTCCAACACTAGCGACGACGAGATTAAGTCGGTCGGCTTCGCGGAGACGACATTCTCCAAGCTCAGGCTGAAGGTGAACAACGGCAACCGCCAATGGGGCAATATCGCGGTGAACGAGCTGGAGCTGTTCAAGTCGCCGATCGCCGCGCCGGTTAACGCCGCGCAGGGAGCAGCGGCAAGCACGACGTTCCCGACGGGCAGCGCCGGCGCGATCTCCACGATCAGCGACGGCAAAACTTCCACGTCGTGGGCCAGCGGAACCTCGATTGCATTCCCGCAGTATGTTTCGCTTGATTTCGGAGGCAGCTTCGTCACGACGAGCAGAATCAGTCTGTTCACCCATTTCGGCATCGGCCAGGGACTTACGAACGTCGACGTCGAATATTACAACGGCTCCGCATGGACGACAGCATCGTCAAACGTGCCGATTACCTGGTCGCTAAATAACAGTACGGTGGAGGAACGGGTTATCTCGTTCAACCCGGTTACCGCCAGTGCGATCCGCTTAAAGGTGAACAACGGCAACCGTCAATGGGGCAATATTGCGATAAACGAGCTGAAGGTTTGGTCGGATTGACGGAATGTTAGCAGGCGCCCAAACGGGGCTGTCCCAAAAAGCGGCTTGAAGCGCTTAGGGCGTGTATGCAAACCCGCTCAGAGGTTTCTTTCACCAAATCTACGATCCTCGGAGTATGCATACGCGCCTTAGGGAACAGCCCCGTTTTGCTTACATTTTGATCGAGCCGCTAGCTATCCCTTCTACGAAATTTCGCATCAATAGGGAGAACAAGAGCAGCAGAGGGATGGAGGCGAGCAGGTATGCGGCCATCATTCCTCCGTAATCGCTCAGGCCGTAATTACCTGCGGCTGCTTCGAAGGAGACAAGCGCCATCGTCACCGTCTGATGGGAGCGATTCAGCAGCAGCGAAGGCAGCAAGTAGTCGTTCCATAGGCCGGTAATATTGATAATCGCGACAGTTGTGCAGATGGGAACGGACAACGGCAGCACAATCGTCGAGAAAATCCGGATATTCCCGGCTCCGTCAATGCGAGCGGCTTCGAAGAGCTCGTCGGGCATTTGCTCGAAGAAGGTTTTCAGAACGAAGATACTGAAGGCTTGGCCCCCTGCGATATAAGGCAGGATCAGCGCCCAATAGCTGTCGGAGAGGCCGAGCTTCTTGATTTGCAGGTAAAGCGGGATCAGCGTGAGAAAGCCGGGAATGAGCAGCAGCCCGAATACGAGCAGGAACAGCGTGTTTTGAAGCGGAAAACGCAGTCTGGAAAACGCGTAAGCGCTCATAGCGGCGAATACCACGATCGCTGCGACGCTCATGGCGATAATGAGAGCGGAGTTCAGAATCGGCTCGCTGATTTTAGCCCAGGCGGTCGAGTAATTGCTCCACAGAAACTCTTGCGGAAAGTTCAAAGTGCTGGAAGCGAACGCGATCGGCGACTTGAAGGAATTTTCGAACATAAAATAGATCGGAAGCAGGTTAAACAGCAGCAGCGCCAGCAAACACCATTGTCCCGCGCCAGGCAGCCGGAAGGTACGCATAGGTGAGACCTCCTCTGGATCAGGATTCGGATTTGATGAGCTTCATGTTGATAAGCGTAAGCAGCAAAATCACGGCGAACATGACAAGCGCGATAGCCATGCCGTAGCCGAATTCTCCGTTCACGGTGGACACGTTGTACATATGAAGAATCGGGACGTAGGTGGAGTATCCGGGACCGCCGTTCGTCATGATCAGCGGAGGAATAATGTTCTGCAAGCTCCCGATCAACGTCAGAATAACGATTAGCCGCAATTGCGGGGCGGACAGCGGAATGTCGATCAACCGCACCCGTTTCCAGCCGATAGCGCCTTCCAGTTTGGCAGCTTCGATAACCTCGGAAGAAATGCTCTGCAACCCGGAATAGAAAATAAGCAGATTAAACGCGCTGATCCAGGGAAAGCCCATCAGAATGATGGAATACAGGGCGATATTAGGATCACCCAGCCAAAGCTGCTTGAGGGAGCCGAGTCCAACGATGTCCAACAGTTGATTTAATGCGCCGTCCCCTTGATACAGAAATCGCCATAGCAAAATAGTGACAATGCCGGGGATAACGATCGGTACGACGAACAGGGTTCGGTAGATGTACTGGGCACGCTCTTTTTTGAGGTGGAAGATCAGCTCCGCCACGAAGAAGGGCGGAACGATCGCCAGCACGATAGACAGAGCGATCCAGATCAAGGCATTGACGACCGATTGCCGCAGCACTTCGTCGCTGAACATCCGGGTGAAATTGTCCAAGCCGATATAGTTCGGCGCGTTAAAGCCGTCCCAATCGGTGAATGCGCCGTTCAGCGCCTGATAGACCGGGTAGTACATGAACCAGATCAGGAAGACGAAGGTAGGGAGAATAAAGCCGTACCCGGTAAGCGCGCTCTTGATTTTGGCTTTGCCGGCCATCGGATGATCATCCTTTCTCGATAGGGAGAATGAAAGGGGGGAGTCGCTTCGAGGCAGCGGCTCCCCCTTCTTTAATGCGATTCGCGGCCAGCTCTAGTATTGACTGAAGTCGACATTGTTTTTGGACTGGTATTCCTTGATCGCCGTATCGAGCTCTTTCTGTACATCGGCCTTCGCTTTGTCGAAATCGATATTGCCGCTCAAGTACAGGCCGAAGATGCGTTGTATATTTTTGCCCAGGTTCGGGGAAGATCCGCCTACGCCGAGCGCCTTCAGCTTGTTCGAAGCCTGGTTGGCGAGTTCGATCATGCTTTCGGCGGGTTTCGTATCCGGCCAGGTCGGGACGAAGGTGCCGTGCTCGTTGACGATTTTCTCTACGTTGGCCGGCGTTCCCAGGAATTGCAGCCAATCGATAACAGCCGCTTGCTTGCCTGTCTCCTTCATGGTTGCATTCGCCTCTTTGGTGGAGACGGCGAACTGGAAGGCGGCGTTCGGACCGCCGACCGCTCCCGACACGTCTTCTCCGGTCGTGTACAGAGTGTCCGCCGTCGTAAGCACGGGGAAGTTAAACGAGCCTAGCCCGAATGTGACTTTGGCGTCCTTGGCGTTCTCGGGCAACCAGCTGCCGTCGTAGAAAATGGCGGTTTTCCCGGCGAGGAAATCGTTCCTCGCGTTGCTGCCGACAACCCCGGGATCGGACGACAGGTAATCGGGCTTCCAATTGTCGGTTAACGACTTGAACAGCGGCCACCAACCCATAAAGCGCTCGTCGGAAGTATTCAGCATCCCTTTCACAATGGCTATGCTCTGATCAAGCGACGATACGCCCGGGCTCTCGTCGAAGGCGGAGATCGACTCGTACTCTTTAGAGAAGAAGTCCGACAGGAAGTGGCGCTGGAACCAGTCGTAATCTGGAGCCTGAGACATGGCCGTAATGCCTGCCGCCTTCAATTGCTGCGTGGCGGAGATCAGCTCCGACCAGCTAGTCGGCGCTTGCGCGATGCCGGCCTGCTCGAACAAATCTTTATTGTAGAAAAAGGCGGTCGCGACGTAGTCCCCGTTAATGTTATAGCTCTTGCTGTCAGGGGAGCGCGTCTCGCTGATGACGGTCGTATTCATCGCTTCCGCCCAGGTCGCTTTGTCTGGAATGTAAGGGTTCGGCTTGTTGAAGTACTCCGTCAAATCCTCTGCGATGCCTTTCGGAAACGTATTGTTTAGTTCGGCCCATTGTCCCCAGAACACGTCGAACATTTCTCCGGCCGCCGCCTTGACCCGAACTGTCTGCGTATAATCCTTGAACTCTTCGTCGACGAATTCGATTTTAATGCCGGGATGTGCGGCTTCGTACTCGTCGGCCACCTCGCGAAGTTTCGTCTGATTTTTCAAGCCGGCGATGTTTTTGGAGTTGGGCGTGTACACTTGAGCGTACATCGTAATGGTCCCCTGCCATCCGGAGTTTGTACTTGCGCTTGGATTGGCGGAAGAGGTGCCTGCCGCCGATTCCGAAGGAGCTCCGTCGGAGTTGTTGCCGCTGCAGCCGCCGAGAAGAAGTCCGGTTCCGAGCAGTATTGCGGGAAGTTTTTTGGCGTTCATGGTGAAGCTCATTGAAATCCCCCCAAATCATTTTTGTAAGCGTATTCCTCGGTTCTGTTTTATCTTAAGTCACGAATGTCGGAGTCAATAGGGGGGCAGATTTTACATTCGGATGAATTTCTTTACTTTGGCGACTTGGCTCTGACGGTTCAGCGGGAGTGCGCTCTTTTATACTCCGACGGGGAATAGCACGTATATTCCTTGAACACCCGGCAGAAATGCTTGATGTCGGCATATCCGACCCGCTCGCTGATCTCCTGCAGGCTGTGCGAGCTTTGCAAGAGAAGGGACCGGGCTTTCTCGATCCGGCATTCCTTCAGGAACGCGACGAAGTTCTGACCGGTTTCGAACTTGAACCAGCGGCTGAAATAGCTGGCGTTCATACCGAAGCGATCCGCTACCGACTGCAGGCTGACGCCGTCGGCTAAATCCTGCGAGACGTGCTGTTTGACCTTCTCGATCAACGGCGTATTGGGGGCGCTGCGTTCCTGACGGATGGTTCGGCATACATCCCGAACCAGCTCGCCGATTCTGGACATGAGGGAAGAGCGCACAGCGATGCCCTCCAATTCATGAAGCCACTCTTCAAGCGTTTTGCCGCTAATTTGGCGCATATCCAGATCCATTATTTTCAATTGAGCGCCGACTCGCAGAATATAATGGGTGATTAAACGCTTCAGCTCTGCGGGCATCAAGGGCTCGGAGAAGGCAAACTTGTCGATTGCCGAGAAGGCGGCTTGTTCATTGCCTAGCAGCAGCTGTTCAAGCGAACCATCCAGGTGTTCCAGCTCCGAGGCCGATATCTTCCTATCTACGGGCAGCGCGGGCAAGGATAGAATCTGTCCTCCTCCGCAGACCAGCCTGTAGGTGACGGCAAGAGAGGCGTCTTGGTAGGCCTGGGAGGCCTCGGCCAATGGATGAAAGCCGCTGAGCCCGATCGTGACCGTTCGTTTGAAGGTCCGGTCGATGTCCCGCTGCAGTCTGTTCGCCGATTCGCGAGCGCTTAGGGAAGCGGCAGCTTCTCCGGAAGTGTAGTTCAGCACAACTACTACTTGACCGATATGGTCTTGCAGCACATAGGCGGAGTTGCGCTCCGCATACCACTCCTGAACGAATTTCGTCAACGCGTACCGGAACAGTTCCACGTCGAAGGAGCTGTAAGCGTTGTTCTCGATCCAGTCGGGACTGATCGCCAGAAGAACGAGGGAGTCGCTGTCACGGTCGAGCGGGGGAGAGTAGCCGGC
Source organism: Cohnella phaseoli (assembly GCF_003386235.1). Lineage (GTDB taxonomy): Bacteria > Bacillota > Bacilli > Paenibacillales > Paenibacillaceae > Cohnella > Cohnella phaseoli. The sequence goes on along the minus strand of NZ_QRDZ01000028.1, from coordinate 4,063 downwards.
CTCGACGATAAACTGCGCCAGCTCGCGGTCGTCCTGTCCGAAGATGAATTGCTGGTAATATAGCTTTGTTGCAAGCGGGGCGACTTTCTGGACGGACTGCTGCAGGGAAAGAACGCGCGCTTCTTCGTTGCGCTCCTTCTCGATCATCGTCTCTACCTTTCGAAGCGTTTCTAGCAATTCTCCGCGATCCAGCGGCTTCGTAATAAACTCGGTGACGCCGCAGCTGATTGCCTGCTTCGCCAGTTGAAAATCCTGATATGCGGTGAGAAGAATGCGCCTAATGCGCGGAGCCCGCTCGGCAATCCGCTCGCAGCACTCGATTCCGTTCAGGCCCGGCATACGAAAATCGAGAATGACCAGATCCGGCTGCAGTCGCAAAATTTGCCGCAGTCCGGCCTCTCCATCCTCCGCTTCTCCTACCAATTCCCATTGCGGGGCGAAACGCTGCAATATTTTACGAAGACCTTGGCGAATGTAGGCTTCGTCATCCACGATTATGACGCGAAACATAAATGTTAACCTCGCTTTCGCTCTTAATTGGGGGGAGCAGCAAAACGATCTCTGTACCTTCTCCCGGACGGCTGTCGATGTGCATCGTGTAGGGGGAGCCGAAATACAATCCGATTCGGGCGAATACGTTTGCGAGACCGATGCTTTTCTCGTCTTGCGAGAGCCTCTGTTTGCCGTCGTCGAGGCTTTGTCGCAGGCGCAGCAGCCGTTCCGGCGACATGCCCAACCCGTCATCCGTTACGACGACCTTCACATGCGATTCCTCCCTGCCGATTGCGACGCTCAGCTTTCCTTTTCCCTGCTTCATCTCCAGCCCGTGGTAGAAGGCGTTCTCGACGAGCGGTTGAATAAGCAGCTTGGGAATATACCACTCCATCAGCTCTTCTTCCACGTCAATCGTCATATCGAATCGGGAAGCATAGCGATTATCTTGAATGTAAAAATAATTGTTGAGGTACTCTCTTTCCTCTCGAAAAGTATTGAAGTCGTTGCCTGCATGCAGCGACGTTTTGACCAGCTTGCCCAATGCAGTGATCATATCGACTGTAGCGTCGGCCTCATCGATCTCCGCCTTCATCTTGATCGTTTCCAATGTATTGAAGAGAAAATGAGGGTTGATTTGCGACTTGAGCGCCTGAAGCTCACTTTCCTGGCGAACGATTTCCGCCTGATACAGATTGCGAATCGTCTCGTCCAATCTGCGGCTCATCCGGATGAAGCTGCGAATCAACTGTCCGATTTCGTTGCGTGGCGGATTGTCGTATTGAATTTGAAAGTCTTCCGTTTCGACGCGTTTGATCAGCGAGATCAGCTTATAGATCGGTTTAGTAATTTGATAGGAAATGCCTGTGGAAACGATAAGTGCAAGCACGATGCAGACGACTCCGATCAAAATCATGGAGTTGCGCACCTGCATAATTCCGGATACGATCTGCGAAACCGGGACGTAACCGACAACCGTCCAACCCATTTTGCCCACGGGATGATGGACGACGATGTTTTTTTGGCTCCCCATACTGACGATTTGCCGATCTTGGCCATCCGAGGGCGGCTCGGCGATATGGGCCAGCAGTTGTTCGTTTACCGGATCGCCGGAATAGACGATCTGTCCATCCCGGTCGATCAGCAGGAAGGAGCCGTTCTTCTCGCGATTGACTCGACTCATGATTCTTTCGATGTCTTCCAACGTGAAATCGACCTGAAAGAAACCCGAAGTAATCAGAATAGTGGACGATTTATAAATTTTACGAATCAGGGAAAACACTTTTGGCGGAGGCGTGTTCTGAATCAAGTCGGTCGAGGCGGGCTGATGCAGGCTGAGATAGGTAACGATTTCATCCGAGCCGCTGAACGTTTCGAACCAAGGCAGCTTGCCGACTTCCAGGTCGGGAGGAAGATAACCGAGACTGTAGATGCGCTCTTGTCCGACTCCGGGCTTGCTGAAGTAGGAAATATTCTCGACGCTGCCTCTCTGGGACTGCCAGAAGCTGAAGTTTTTCTCGATTGTTTCTTTAACCTCGATGCTTAACAGGGGGTCCGCTCCTCTGTCGTCGGTCAGCGTGTCTTGAAAATCGCGGCCATAATAAGGCATCAGCGTAAATTGCTCCAGCTCGCGGATATACATCTCGATGTTCGAGGCCGTGCTGACGGCGACTTGCTGGGCAAAGTCGCTCACCTTTTTTTCCATAGCGTCGCTATACAGCCCGTAGGCTCCTAATCCAAGAACGGACATGGGCAGCACGATAAAAACCATATACGTTAGAATGAGCTTTTGCTTAAAGGTCAGAAATCGATTCATCGGCTCCATCCTTTTTCCGGTAGTGGCAATAGCAGCTGAATCTATCAGACAGGCAGATAGGTTCATTGTAACAGAACATGGCGGCGATGACAGCGGTTTCTCCCGGAGCTTCAGGCGATGGCTTCCGAGCCGGCGAAGCTATTTTGCAGGCTTTTGTATAACAAAATCGTGGTTTCCTCCTATAGAAAACCGTTTCGGCGCCTAATACAATTGGAATTGCAGGCTTCATTCGAACAACAATCAGAAGGGGAGAACGGGATGGAACGCGAAGAGAAGCTCGAGGCGAAGTTCGAAACAGCAAAGACTCCGGCTGTAGGTCAAAGCCGAGTGCTTACCAATGCCGACATCGAATCGTTGTGGGGGGGAATCGATCCGCTGTTTGCGCCTGATCGTGCCGTAGACGCCGTTCAAAGCGTCTTGCCGCAAGACGAATACGAGCGGTTGTTTCCTAATCGGATCGGGTCGGAGGGGTGGCACGAATTTTCCGTCCATTTGTCCCACTATAGAATAGATCAAACCGATTATTATTCCTACGCCAACTTGCTGGCTGCCGTGGCCGAGGTCGCCAACATCAAGTACAAGGTGGAGTACAGGCAGGACAATTCCGAAAGCAAGCGCATATTTCGATTGGACAAACAGGCCCGGACGGAAACGCTTATCTATCAAGCCGCCGATTTCTATTCTTCATCCGGCACGACGACGTCGATCGCGGCGATCGTATCTCAGACCGTCGATTTCGGCTCCTTTATTAAGGAAGGCTCCGATTTGCAGCGCAAGCGCGAGCTGGCAGCGTTCCTGGCGAATATTTCGCACGAAACGGGCGAAGGAACGGCGACGTCGTCGGGGGATCTGAGGGCATGGGGATTGTACTGGAATGAGGAGATCGCCTACAGGAACGCAACCGGATCCAAATATGTAGAGGAGAACGACCATTTCCCTCCGGTTCAGGGGAAATCCTATCACGGGCGCGGACCGATCCAACTGAGCTGGAACTACAATTACGGATTGATCAGCGCAATTATTTACGGCTCTAAGGATCCGCTGCTCCAACAGCCCGAATTGATTGTGGAAGACGGCAAGCTGGGCTTTATGACGGCTATTCTGTTCTGGATGACCCCCCAGTCGCCGAAGCCTTCGGCTCACGATGTGATGGTCGGCAACTGGACGCCTTCCGAAGCGAATAAGGCCAAGGGGCTAACGCCGGCGGGCTTCGGGATTACCATTATGATCATTAACGGCAATCTGGAGGGCAATCTGGACGAAAGCGATCGGCGCATCGCTCGCCGCGTAGCTTTCTATCGGGAGATCGCTGCGCAGATGGGAGTTTCAATCGAAGGCGAGAAAGTGAATACGTTGGGCATGCGGCCGTTCTGATTGGAAGGGGGGAGAAGCGCCGAAACCATGCGCACTACACGCGCCCCCCGCGGGCCATTATGGCACATTTTTGGCCTTCGCTCCGCGCTTGGTTGGCGTGGAGGCACTTTTATGGCCTTCGCCCGCGGCTGGAGTGGTGTGGAGGCACTTTTATGCACTAGTCATGCATCAAACCTGACATAATAGCCGAAGGGTGAGGCCTAATCCAATATTGTGATTTGGTTTCATATTTTTCCATTTGATTTTCTTCCCAGTAAGCCAAAAAATCAGAGCAGGAACAGGAGATGCGATTTTCCACAAAATTGGATATTCATTTATCTTTGCCTAACGTAGTATGACGCGCTGATTCTCCTCGACAAGCTTGACTCTATCCGTCTTCTG
>NZ_QRDZ01000027.1 GCF_003386235.1 Cohnella phaseoli | reverse complement strand
CCTTTTTTGGAGAAATGATGGATAACGCGTCATTTCTACAATAAAGGAGCTTTAATGCGTTTGGCTACGAGAAAACAATCATAATATTCCTTATACAGGTAATTATGGAGATCGTTTTTTTTCATGTTAGGTTTGATGCATGACTAGTGCAAAAATGTGCCTTGGCGGGCACGGGGCCAGTGAGCGGAGGCCAAATATGTGCCTCGGCGGGCCGACGGCGGATATGCGGAGGCCATTCTTATGAGACAGCCCCCGAGGGTTCAATAAACTCTTACGCCGGATTTGAACGTTTGCTCGATTTCCGCGCGTCCGTCAAGCGAACGGCGAAGCAGTACCAGATCGGCCGGGGCGCCGGGGGTCAGTCCGAAGGCGGAAGGCAGACCCATCAGCGCGGCGGGGCGAACCGATGCCATGTTCCAGGCTTCCGGCCATTCGGCGAGACCGCCGTTCGTCAGATGGGCGACGCCGGCCGTCAGCATCGAGGCCGAGCCGGCCAGCATCAACGGATTGCCGGCCAAATACAGCCTGCCTTCCGGCGTCAGAACGACTCGGCCGCCCACGGGCGTCTCGTAGCCTCCCGGCTCCATGCCCGCCAAAGCTACGGCATCGCTGACGAGCAGCGCTTTATGCCCTTTGACTCTCAGCGCGACCTTCAAAAACTGCTCCGGCAGATGGAATCCGTCGGCGATCAAGCAGCACCAAAGGCGATCATCCGCCAATTGCTCCCATAGGTAATTGGGATGGCGAGGCAGCATCAAGTGGGCCCCGTTGCCCAGATGAGTCGACATCCGCGCTCCGGCTTCGACCGCTTCCCGAATTTGCTCCGACGTCGCCGACGTATGGCCGATGGACGCGATGACCCCGCTTGCCGCACAGCGGCGAATAAACTCCCGGCTCTCCGGCCAATCGGGTGACAGGGTAACAATCTTGATCCGGCCGCCCGAGGCCCGCTGCCAACGGCTGAACAGCTCCCAATCCGGCGGGCGGACATGCCGGCGGTCATGCGCTCCCCTCGCTCCGTCCTCCGGGGAGATAAACGGCCCTTCCAGATGGATACCCGCGATACAGCCGTTCATCAACGGGTCGCTATCGCATGCGTCCGCGATCGCCGCCACCGCTTGTTCGATCGCATCGGCATCATTCGTGATGACCGTCGGATAACAGGCCGTTACCCCTTGCGCCCATAACAGACGAATACACTCGGAGACGGAGGCGGCGGATAGCGGGAGTTGGTTGAAGTCCCGCCCTTGGTAGCCGTTGATCTGCAGATCGACCAAACCGGGGGCGGCTATCGGCAGCTCCTCCGGTGCGTCCGCTCCGCCTTCGGGGACGGCTTCTATGGCCGTGATGACGCCGCCCTTCAGCCGGATCTCGATCGCTCCGCCCGTCGCATAGTGGATCGCCCTTATCATTGCGACGCCCCACCGTAGGAATCAAGGTCCAAATAAAGCGTACAATCCGTATGCCTCCGAAGCACCGATGACGGGCATTCGACCGTCACCGGGCCGTTCAGCGTTTGCTCAACCGCCCCCCGCTTGGTCGGACCCGGCACAATGCAATAGAGATGCGAAGCGGACAGAAGCGTCGGAATCGTCAGCGTCAACGCATGGGTCGGCACGTCGCCGATCTCCGCGAAGCAGCCGTCGTTCACCTGCTGTCGGCGACAGGCTTCGTCCAGTTCGACCGCTTTGATCGTATACGAATCTCCGAAGTCCGCGACCGGAGGATCGTTAAAGGCCAAATGCCCGTTCTCCCCGATGCCCAGGCAGACGATGTCGATCGGCGCCTCGCGAAGGAGCTCCCCGTATCTCTCGCATTCCCTCTCGATCGCGCCGGAGCTGTCGATCAGATGAACGGCCTTGAACCCGACCCGGTCGAACAGCCTCTCGGACAAATAACGGCCGAACGCTTGCGGCGCTTCCTTCGGCAGACCGATATACTCGTCCATATGAAAAGCCGTAATCCGCGACCAATCGATAGAAGGGTCGCCCGTCAAGCCGGCCAGCAGCTCGTTCTGCGAAGGAGCGGCGGCGAAGATCATCCGCAGCTCCGTCTTCGAAGCCAGCAATTGCTTGATTTTCTCGGCAACGGCCTTCGCCGCTGCAGTGCCCATCGCTTCCCGATTGTCGTACACCCGCACTCGCAGCTTGTCAACCGTCGCGCTATGACGCAAAGCGGACTCGCTCACGGCAAATTCCTCCTTCTCTTACCCGAGCTTCACCTCGGCGCGTTGTCGCGAAGATTCGTACGTACCTAGAATAATAGCGAGAGAGTGAATGCCTTCTTCGCCTGTGACGATGGGGTCCCGGTCTTCCCGCACCGCCAACGCCATATCGCGAATCTGGATGCGATGCCCGTCCGGAAGCACGTTAAACGACTCGAATGTCGGCAGCCCAACCTTCTCTCCCTGAACCTCCAACAGCTCGATGCTGTCCTCGCGGTAGATGACTGTTCCTTTTTCCCCGTGAATCTCAAGCCGTTGCCCCTGATCCGGGTAGACGGTCGTCGTCATATTCAGCATGCCCATCGCCCCGCCGCGATACTGCAGCAGAGCCAATGCCGTATCCTCCACTTCGATCTTGCGCTGAAGCGCGCTCGCCCGGCCATACACCGATTCGACCGGACCGACCAGCCATTGGAGCAGATCGACCGTGTGAATCCCCTGGTTCATCATCGCCCCGCCGCCGTCCATCGCCCAAGTGCCGCGCCAGCCGGCGCTATCATAATATTGCTGGCTTCGGTAGATCTTGACGAAGGCGTCGCACAGCGTAAGTCGGCCGAGGCCGCCTCCGTCCAGAAACGACTTGAGGAATCGTGCCGAAGGCGCCATCCGCCGCGGGAACACCGTCGCCAGCTTCACTCCCGCCTTGCGGCATTCCTCAATGATCAAGCGCGCGTCCTCCAGCCGGATCGCCATCGGCTTCTCGCATATCACATGCTTGCCCGCTCGCGCAGCCATAACGGCTTGTTCGGCATGCAGCCCGCTCGGCGTACAGACGTTGACGACTTCGACCTCGGGCGTGGCGAGCAAATCCTCAAGCCGTTCATAGAAAGTCGCGCCGTATTTGTCCGCGAATGCCCGGCCCTTCTCGGGGTTGGCATCGCATACCGCGACCAGCTCCGCCTCGTCGACCTTGGCGATACCTTCGGCATGCACTTCCGCGATGACGCCGCAGCCAATGATTGCGAACCGGACCCGATTTCCTGCGCTCATCCGTTAAACTCCCTTCATCTCGCTCGTCGTATAGACAGCCCGGCTGTCGGCAACGATCGCGGCCTCGCTCGCTTTGAGAATGCACTCGTGCGTCAGAATCGAGGAATAGCCGTCGATCCTGCGGACGAAATCCTCGGAGATCGTCCAGGGAGGCGCTTCCGACGGGACCTTGGCCCATTCGGCTTGGTCCGTCACTTCCAGCAGCAGCGCTTCCTTCCCCAGCAGCGGATCTCCTTCCAGCCGCAGTTCCGCAAAGCCCTTCGTTCCCGTTACGAAAATCCGGCCGTCTCCCCAAGTCCAGCTTTTCTCCGGCGTATGCCAGTCGGCGTACAACTGCATGACCGCTCCATCCTCCATGACGACCTGCAAATTGACCGTATTGTAGAAGGTCGGATGCTGCGGCAGCATATTTTTGTCCACGACGCCGTCTATCCGCTTAATTTCCTTGCCGGTGAGCCACCGCAGCAGGTCGAAATCGTGAACGAGCAGATCGATCAGGATCCCTCCGCACTGTTCCTTGACGAAAAACCAATCCGGACGGGAAGAGGCATTTAACCGATGCGGCTTGCGCGTGCCGATTCCGACAATGTCGCCCAGCTTGCCTTCATCGATATGCTTCTTGACCGTATGGACCGAAGGGCGAAACCTTTCGGTCAGCAGCATGCCGACTTGAATCCGGCCCCGCTCCATGACCCGCCTCAGCCGCTCCAGCCCCGCTTCGTCGACGACCGCCGGCTTGTCCACCATGACGGATTTACCGTGGCGCTCACATAGCTCGATCACGTCAATTTTCTCGCTGTTGATCGACGCGCAGCCGATGATGCCGACCTCGTCGCCGAGCAGCCGTTCGCAGTCTTCGACAAGCGGAATGCCGTATTTGCCGGCAATCGCCTCGGCAAGCTTGCGGTTATCCCGCTCGTAAAGGCCGACGCAAGCGAAACCGAGCTCCCGCATCTCCTGAATAAATATTTCAATATGCCCGTGCTGACAACCGATAATTGCATACGTTTTGGCGTTCATTCCGCGGCTCCTAATTGTTTTTCTCGAACACTTTGTCCGCTTGGCTGCGGAATTCCGCAACCGCCTGGTCAATGGTCGCTTGGCCGAACTGCTGCTTCTGCACGATCTGCTCGAACAGCTTCGTCACTTCCCCGGCGCCCTTCGGACCCGGATCGTACCAAGCCGGTTCGATGCCCGAGACGTGCTCCAGCATGGCGATCATTTTCTTATCGCGGTCCGTAAACTTCGGACTTAAATACTCGCGAACTTTCTTGTTCTCCGGAAGGCCGCGCTCCGTCTCGAGAAGATCGGCCGCTTCCTCGGTATTCACCAGGAAGTCGATCAGCATCGCCGCTTCCTTCGGATGCTTGGATCTCGCCGAGGCCGACAGGAACATCGACGTTTGCAGCACGCTGCCCGTCTTCTGGCCGCGAGGATAAGAGATCATATCGACGTTGTCCTTCATGATGTTCTCGTAAGCGGGCAGAGTCGCGATCCAGGTCGGTCCCATAATGGCCACGCCGCCTTTCAGCAGGGCGTCCTTATTCGGGTCTGCGTTGCTCAGAGGCAGGAACGAAGCCGTCAGGTTAGCCGGAGGTGCGAGCCCTTCCTTGCGGGCGTCCTCCCACATTTGCAGCCACTTCTTCAAGTTGTCGTCCTGGTAGCCGAGCTTGTTGCCGTCGTACAGCTTATCGCCTTCCGAGAACAGGTAGTACATGAACGCTTCCAGCGAGGGAGCCGAATCGAACACGCCGTACGCGTTGCCGCCGAGCTTCGTCTTCAACTGCCGCGCGGATTCGAAAATTTCCTCCCAGGTCGAGTCCAGCTTAGGCAGCTCTACTCCCGCCTGCTGGAAGATCCCTTTGTTGATCAACAGAACGGAAGCGTTGTCCGCCATCGGAATGCCGGCCAGCTTGCCCCCTACCGTGCCTTGATTCGCCAAAATATCGGCGTTCAGGTCGGCTACGCCCAGTTCCTTGCCGGCAAACGGATTCAGATCGGCGAGAATGCTGCGCTCGGAGTATTCCTTAATATACAGCACGCTCATCTGCATAACGTCCGGTTCATTGTTCGCCGCCACCTGCGTGGACAGCTTCTCCCAGTAGCCGTCCCAAGACGAATACTCCGACTTAACCTTAATATTCGGGTGCAGCTCCTCGAACTTCTCGATCGCTTTTATCGTCCGATCGTGCCGTCCTTGGCTTCCCCACCAGGAAAAGCGAAGCTCCACCTTGTCTCCGCTCGAGACTTCCGTTCCCGAGCCGCTTGCGCCGGCCGACTCAACGGCCGAACTCGAAGGCGATACTTCTGTATTGCCCCCCGCTCCGCACCCGGCGATCAATCCTGTAATGAGGGCCATCGGCAGAGCAAGGGAACACCATTTGGACAGCTTGGTCCTTCTATTCATCATTCGCGAACACCCCTTAAGTTTGAATGACTGGCTCTACCTTTCATTATAGGAATCCCGTTTTCGATAAAAATAATAGAAATCTATAAAATGTACCGCAAATATATGAAGTATGAGAGAATGCACCCGCTCCTAGCCGAACTCGGACGGATTGCAGCCCCAATAGCGTTTGAACTGCTGGCTGAAGTAAGCATTGTTCTTGTAGCCTACCAGAAGCGCGACTTCATACAGCTTGTATTTGCCGGATGCCATAAGCTCCTTCGCCTTTTCCATACGAACTTGGGTCAAGTATTGGTTGTAATTGTCTCCCGTGACCTGCTTGAAAATCTGACTCAAGTAGTTGCGGGTCAAATACACCTTGTCGGCAATGACATCAAGCGTTAAATCCTCGGCATAATGCTGCTGCACGTAGCGTTTGATAAAATCGACCGTTTTCCGGTGCTTGTGCGTTCCCCGGCTGCTCATGACCTCGGCGACCGGCACCGTTATCTCCGTCAGCCATGCTTCGAAATCCCGAAGACTCGTCATCCGCTCGATGTCCTTGTACACATACAAGCCCGGATGGATCGTCTCCATCTGAACTCCGCTTTCGTAGAGGGAGATCGCAAGCATGCCCATCAGATCGATGGCCATGTCGCGCAGCGTTCCGATCCCGGGGGCCCCCTGCTCCAGCAGCAGTTCCGTCAACTCCCGAATACGTTCGGGGACCCACTCGACTTGCCCCTGCACGACGGCTTCGACGATCTTCTGATAATGATCCAGCGGACGGCGCATTGCCCTGTTCCCTCTGCCCTGCAGCTCGTCTTCACTGAGCAGCCAGGCATCCCCCATCGCATCTTTGTCCGCCAGAAGGAGGCCGGCCTCCCGGTAGGAGACTGGGATTTGCTGCACGGAGTCCACAGGCTTGCCGACCGCTGCCCACACCTGGAGCTTCAAGAAGCTTCGGATATTGTCGGCATACTCCCGAGCCGTCTGTTTCACGCGAGACAGGACGAACTCCTTGCGGACCTCCGCAGGTACGGACACGAGCAAAACGATAACCCGAGACTGCATGTCCGCCAGTTGAACGCCGGGTCTCGTCCGATTCATCTCTTCGACGATATTTTTGACACCGTACGTGAATTTGGGCAGGTCGCTCGCCTTGTAATCGGCCCGCTCCCGGGTGACGGCATATTCGAGCATGACGACGGCAAAATATTGGCGGGCGAAATCGAGCTTTAACCGCCGGGACACCTTCGTGAAAAAAGCGGTCTCGCTAAAGCCCGGCTCCAGCAGCCCCTTGAACAGCTGCTTCCGCGTCTCGGGCAAGTGAATGTCCAGCAGTTCGCGCAGTTCCCGCTCCTCTTGCTCGCTACTGCGCTTGCTCCGGATTTGCTCCACCGCCCCCCGCAGCACTTCGCCGATCTCGCCCAATGTCGCGGGCTTGGACATATAATTGAACACCTGAAGCTTAAGCGCGGCCTGGGCCACCTTGAAATCCTCGTAGCCGCTCAGAATGACCGCCACGGCCGTATGTTTCCTCGCCCGCATCGCCTCCAGCATCTGAATGCCGTTCATCACCGGCATGTAAACATCGGTCAAAATCAGATCGGGACGATGGAGCTCGATCAGATCCAAGCCTTCCTGTCCGTTCATCGCAACGCCAACTAGCTCGATACCGAATTCTCCCCATGGAACCGATCTCTGCAACCCGTATAGCGTTGTCATATCGTCGTCGACAATGACTGCTCGAATTTTCACGCTCCCCCATCTCCTTCCCGAGATTTCCCCTCGACATTAATCGGCTCCCGATCGAGCATCGGCAGGCTCACGACAACCTTCGTACCCGCCCCCGGCCGGCTATCCACATCGATTCCATATTCGAATCCGAAATAGAGCTCGATTCGCTCCCTTACGTTCCTAAAGCCGGTATGCTCCCGAGCCGCCGGCAGTGCGGCGGGGTCCATTCCGTGACCGTCGTCCTCCACCGTAAAAATGAGCTTGCCTTCCTCCGCCCTGCCGGTCACGCGAATCGTTCCCCGCCTTCCGGAATGGAAGCCGTGAATGAGCGCGTTCTCGACGAACGGTTGGAGCGTAAGCTTCGGCATGTAATAATCGTCCAGCGATTCCGGAAGATCGAACTCGAAGCCGACGTGATTGCGGTAACGGATCTTCTGAAGCTCGGCGTAGCAGTGCAGATGCTCCAGCTCCTTGGCGACCGTAATGAACGAGGCTCCGCTGGACAGGCCGATCCTCAGCATTCTTCCGAGAAGCGACAGCATCCGGCTGATCTCGTCTGCGCCGGATTCGATCGCATGCCAGTTCATCGTGTCCAGCGTATTGTAGAGAAAATGCGGGTTGATCTGCTCTTGAAGCACCCGCATCTCCGCTTCCCTTTTCCGCCGATTCTGTTCATTGACCTCCTCCAGCAATTGCGCCAGGTTCTGGGTCATTTGATTGAAGTTTTTGTTTAAGTAGCCGAACTCATTCTCGTAATCGTTCTCGACCCTCAAGTCGAGATGCCCCTGCTTCATCCGGTTCATCGCCTGAATGAGACGGCGGATCGGGCGAACGAACTGTCTGGAGAGGAAGAAGGCCATCGTAATGGCCAGAACGACGCATAGGGCGACGGCGAGACCGATCGTCTGCTGAATTTTCCGACTGCCCTGCGTAATCTCGTTCCATGGAATGACGTCCATCGTGGTCCAGCCGGTACGCTGCTGCTTGCTCCAGATGAGCAGCCGCTTGACGCCAAGCTCGGCGACGGCATAGTTCGCTCCTTCCGCTGCCCCGTCCATAATCCCAGGCAGTCGGTCGGCCAATTCGTCATAAGGAACGGCATGCTCCGTTTCGGGATCGGAGTCCACCATTAGCCGCAAGCTCGTATCCAGTACATATCTGGCTCCGTCCGCCGTATCCCCCGACATCAGCTGCCGGAAGTAAGACAGCTTCAGGTTAAAGGAGAGAATGCCGATCTCCTCCCCCTTGGACGAGAGCACCTTGCGCATGAAGCTGACGACGCCTTCCTTCCCGACCAGGTAGCCTGCGACCTCCAGGGGCCGGGCTCCGAACCACGCCGAATCGGCGTTGCGAATCGTTTCGTAGGAGGGGCTGTTCTTCAAAATATCGTAAGCGAACACGCCGTTGGCGCCGATGTGCGTGCTGACCGTCGTATTGACGGCATAGAGCTGCACGGAGTGAACCGCTTCGTTCACATAGCTGTGTCGGCTGAGCAGATCAATGACCTCGGCGTTCTGCTCGATCCGTTCAAAAGAAGATTCGCTCTTCTGCAAATATTGAATGACGACCGGGTTGCTGGAGATGACCAGGGAATCGTTTTCCACCGTCTGTAGCTGCAGCTCGATCTGCTTATTGATCTCGTTCAGGAGCAAACGACGAGAAGAGATCGTCTTGTCAACGACCTCTTGGTTTGTAATATAGTAGCCCGTACTGCCAAGCAGCGCGATGAGCACGGCGGATATGAACAGAAACGAGGTGAAAAAGGTGACGGAAAAAGAGAAGGTTTTAAAAGGATTTCTCATGAGGTTCACCTGCCCAGGTTGTTATTAACCTTAGCATAAGCCGCGATATCCGGTTGTACAAGCGTCATTAGCCTTTGATCCCCGTCGTCGCGATCCCTTCCACGAAATACTTCTGGGACACCAGGAACAGAACGAAGCTCGGAATGACGGACAGTACCGACATGGCGTACATCGGCCCCCATGTCACGGCCGAGGAATTGTCGAGAAACAGCCGGAGTGCCAGTGGAACCGTATATTTGGCCGTGTCCGTCAAATAAATCATTTGCCCTAGAAAATCGTCCCATGTCCAGATGAAGCTGAACAGCGCCGTCGTGATGAGCGCAGGCATGCACAGCGGCAGCACGATTCGAAACGCGATCCCGAGCATCGAGCAGCCGTCGATCTTGGCCGATTCGTCGAGATCCTTCGGGATGCCGCGAATGAATTGGACGACCAGGAAGACGAAGAACGGGCTGACCGCCAGAAAGTGCGGAACGATCAGAGGCAGCGTCGTCCCGACCCAATCCAGATTTTTGAACAGAACGTATTGCGGCACCAGCGTCACTTGCGTCGGGAGCATTAGCGTCAGCATGAGGATGCCGAACCATAAGCTTTTTAACGGAAAGTGGAGACGGGCAAAGCCGAACGCGACGACTGCGCTCGAGAGTACCGTTCCGACGACCGACAGGCCCGCGACAAAAAACGAATTGTAGAAAAAGTGGCCGAACGAGAAGCCGGAAATCGCCGTCCACCCCTCGGCAAAGTTAGCCCAGCGCAGCGTAGACGGAATCAAGTTCGCTAGCGGAATTTCCTCGTTCGTCTTGAGCGAGCTGCCGACCAGCCACAGGATCGGATAGATCATCAGGAAGCTGCCTGCGATCAGCACCGCGTAACGGGACAAGAGCTTGTACTTGTTGGCGATCAAAGTCATCGGAGGTTCTCTCCTTTCGGATTAATTTTCATAATGTACCCAACGCCGGGAGCTTCCAAAGATGATCCATGTCGACAGGGCGATCAGAATGAGCAGCACCCACGCCAACGCGCTCGCATAGCCCATATCGAAATAGGCGAAAGCTTTCTGGTACAAGTAGAGCGCGTATACCAGGGTCGAGTTGATCGGCCCGCCCTGCGTGACGACGAACGCTTGGGTGAACATCTGGAAGCTTCCGATCGTCTGCATGACAAGGTTGAACAAAATAATCGGAGTCAGCATCGGCAGCGTAATTCTAAAGAAGGTTCGTATCCTCGACGCCCCGTCCACCGAGGCGGATTCGTACAGATCCTTCGGAATTTGCTTTAATCCCGCCAGGAAAATGACCATTGAAGAACCGAACTGCCACACCGCCAGCATGACGAGCGTATACAGTGAGGTGGTCGGCAAATTGATCCAGTCCGTCGCGGGAATACCGATCAGCGAGAGCGCCTTGTTCACGATGCCGTCGATACCGAACAAATTCCGCCAGATCGCCGCGATCGCCACGCTGCCCCCGACCAGAGACGGCAAGTAGAAAATCGCGCGAAACAGCGTCATGCCGCGGATCGCCTTGTAAAGGAGCATGGCCACCAGCAGAGCGAAGATCAGCTTAAGCGGAACGGACAGCACCACATAGGTAAAAGTAACCTTAATAGCTTGCACGAACGTTTGATCTTCCATAAAAATTTCGCGATAGTTCGCCATCCCCGCCCATTTGGGCGATTCCAGCAAATTATAGTGGTTTAAGGAGTAGTACAGCGATTGAAGCATCGGCCACAGGGCCAACGCCAAAAATCCGATCAACCACGGCGAGATAAACGCGTATCCCCACACGGATTCCGCATGCTTGTTCAGCTTGCGGCCTCCGCCGGCCTTAGGGGCCGACTCCGATTTTACTGCCATAGCGCACACACTTCCTTTCTTCGGTCCATTTCCCTCCATCGAATAAGTTCATTTTAGCCAGCGGGCCGGCTCGTCTAAATAAGAGAAATCTATAATTTGTAACGGATATATACGAAGTTGAAGGTACAGGGAGGAGCTAGCGATAAAAAAACAACCATCGACGACTGAGATCGTCGTCAATGGTTGTTGGGAGCCCTGGTTCGAGGGGGTTACTTGTCGATCAGTTCGGTTGTTTTCAGCCGTCTTGCGATCCGATTTAACGCATACGGGCGACCACTGCTAACCGACCGTTTTCGGATGAGTATTCGCAGGTAGACAGTACAATAAGTCGATCGCCGTACTGGGCGGTCACACCCGTATCATAAAGCGCGAGTTTTTTTATGTTTTCAACATAGGAAGCGAACTCATCGGGGGTTCCTACCTTCTCAACCTGATAGTACTTGAAGACATCGTCCGATTTGCGATAAACCTCTGAGAGAATAACGGCCACAATCTCGTATTCCGCCTTCTCGTAAAGGGTGTTGAACTGGATCGTAGAATGCTCCTTATAGTAGCTTTCTTTTTTGTAATTCAGTAAATCCGCAAACATTAGGCCACTTTTCATGTTATGACCGTGAAGCAGTAGAATGTCCGATTCTTCTATCCGGTTCTGGGCGTCCAGAAAGGGCAGCCCGTTTTGGTTTTCCTTCTTATCGAAGTCATGATCCAGATAGTACTCAGCGTCCTGCGGGTTTTGCATGACCGGATAGTCGATCCGGGTGTTATCAATGGTTAGCCAACCGATCATGTCCGAGTTTCGCTCGTAGAGCTCCCGATACTCCGGAAGTATGACCGGCTTGCTTGCCTGCTTGATAGAAAGCGGGGGTATTTGAACCTCCCCACCCGTATCCGATCTCGTTTGCTCCAACTGCCGCGTCAGCTCGTCGATCTGTTTCTGTGCCTGATAATCCCGTATGAGATTCCTCGCGAGGCCTGCCAATGCAAAGACCAGCAAAAGAACGGAAAAGGCGATAAGAACTTTTTTTGTTTTTGTCATCTCTTATCGCCGCCCCGCATTAGTTGATCTTTTTCTTTCTGAATGGTATTGCGATTAGGAGTCCGATCAAAGCAATCAGCGCCAGCGCCATGTAGAAGGTCGAAGATGCGCCGCTGTCTCCTGTTTTCGGAACGTTGTCCAGCTCGTCATCTTCAGGCGGCCTGGCATCAATTCCCTTGCCGGATCCGTTGTTGCCGTCAGGCGGGTTACCGTTGTCGGTTCCGTTGTTGCCGCCAGGCGGATTGCCGTTGTCGGTTCCATTGTTGTCGCCGCCAGGCGGATTGCCATTGTCGGTTCCGTTGTCGCTGCCAGGCGGATTGCCATTGTCGGTTCCATTGTTGTCGCCGCCAGGTGGGTTGCCATTGTCGGTTCCGTTGTTGCCGCCAGGCGGGTTGCCGCCGTCGGTTCCGGGGTTGTTGCCAGTGTTACCGCCTGTATTGCTGCTAATCGGCTTCATGGGCACATCGTATCTGACGATATCGAAATCAACGCCGATCGTTTTGCTCGTGTGCTTCTCGTACCCGTCCTTCGTTACAACAAGATAGTAATCCGCTTCAGGAAACACCATGAATGCATAGAAGCCGTTAGCGTCGCTTTCCTGATCCGGGCTCTCGTTGTCGCGCGGCGGAAAATTTGGAACCGGTGGCAGCTTTACTTTATCGCCCGGATTGCGGCCGTTAGCTCTATTTCGCGGCGTATCCGCATAGTAGAGTGTCACGGTGGCTCCTTCAATCCTCTTGCCGGTGACTGCATTTCCGGTCGTCTCGTCATACACAGTACCGTAAGGGTCTACCAATTCCTCGGAAATATTCAATTCTCCGTTGGCTTTCACGTCCAGTTGTGTCACTTTGAAGAGCAGCACCTGGCCGTCCTCAGCCTTATAGCGAACTTCCATCGTATACTTCTGCTCGCTTAGACCTTCTACAGAGAAAGTACCGTCCGAAGCCAGTGGGAACGCCTTGGGCTGGCCGTTCTCTTCAATATAATTGCCGTCCTTATCCTTCAAATAGATATACATATCCTTGGTAACGGAGCTGTCGAACAACGTTGTTGATTTATCCAACTGCTTGAACATAACAATCCCTACTGCGGTAATATCCGCAGGAACGGTCTCCTCCGTCACGCCGCTGTCCACATTCGCTTTTTGCGTGAACTCGATAGAGACATCCTTCCCGCCTACATGATACACCTTCGTGTACGTGATCGTATAATCGGTATCCGCATTGGCAGGGATCGAATATTCACCATTCTTGTCCGTCTGGATCGTCTGCTTCTCGCCTGTCTGCACATTCGTTACTATGATTTCCGCATTCTGAATGACTTCACCTGTGTTATTGTCGCGCAGCACGCCTTCCAAATATGGACGGGTATTGACAAAGTGTGCTTCTGCCGCTATTTTCTCCGGAATCGTTCCTGTGCGAATGAAGTTTTCAGGATCCGTCACATAGCCGTCGTTCGTATAATCAACTTGGGTCACCTTATACTGGAGATGTGTTGGAAGTCCTTGAATAACGAACGTCTGACCATCTGAAAGCTCGAAGGGATCTCCGCTCTTGATCGTACCCGTGCTGCCGTCCGACTTCTCATAGGAGTAGGAGCCGTCCGCTCCCTCGCCTGAGAAGAGAACAGTGTACTTGAACAGCTTCTGCTTGTCGTCATCTTTACCTTTAACCGTGTTACTGATGAGCAGACCGCCGTTCACCACTCGCGTGTTCGTGAATAGGGCTTGCTCATCCGTGCCTTTCATGACTCCCTCAGCCAACAATGTAGGGGTGGTCACATATTCCTCATTTGTATAGCTTGTCTGAGTCACGGTGTATTTCAGATCCTTAGGCAGATCCAAAATATCCAGTGTCTCTCCGTCCTTGAGCTTGAAAGTGTAACCGGATTGAATTTTGTCCGCTCCCGTGTTGCCATTCTTCATATACGAATAGCTTCCGTCTTTGCCTGTGCCCTCAAAAGTTACGGTATACTTGAACTCCTTCGTCTTGTCGCCGCCATTGCCCATGACCGTATTGTTGATAGTCAACTTGTTGACGGTCCGATCATTGACGAAGTCCGCTTTGTGATCTCCATTCTTATCAATGGTTCCTTCGTATAAGTAAGTGTTCGGCGTAGTGATATAGTTATCGACGGTATATCCATTCTGAGTGACCTTGTAGGTCAGACCTTCAATCAATTTCGGAATTACCAGTGTTTGGCCGTCTTTGAGCTTGAAGGTATCACCTGACTTGATTAATCCGGCCTTGCCGTCAGGCAACGTGCATTTATAGCTGCCTTCCTTGCCCACTCCGTCAAAGATGATCGTGTACTCAAACTCATTGTCCTTGTCCCCGCCATTGCCCGTTACCTGGTTGCTGATCGTCAGCTTGCCTGTGGCAGGTGTAGGGACAACGAGCGGATTATCCTGAGTTACTTTGATGCCGTCTACCCAGATCGGTTTACCCGGCGTATTTCCTACATACACCTGATACACATGGGTGATCGGAAGTCGGGTATCTGGATCAATGGCGGTTTCCTTCAGTTCGTAATAACCCGGATCCGGGAACAATAGGTTTAGCTTGCCGTCTACACCTGTGGTTCCATTGGCGACTTGCGTACCGCCATCCTTCTTGTACAGCGTATATTCTACGCCTTGAAGCGGCTTTCCGTCAGGGTCTACCTTTTTTAAAGACAGCAGGGCATTGGAGCTGGACGCACCTGCTACGTCTGTACTATCCAGCGTGCTCTCGCTCTTAGCGCTGACAGATTTCAGCTTGTCATCGCCCATCAGTTTGACCTCGTTGCCCATCTTGTCCCCGGCTTTGGCCTTGGAAGGGTCAACCTCGGTCTGGTACACAAATTGGTAGAGCTGATTCGGATCGATCATTATGAACTTTAGTACTGTCGTACCATCCCCACCTGGTGCAGCTTCCACTTTAACTTCAGCGTTCGGGTCACTTAGATCCAAAGCTGCGCCTTCTCTTTCCAGAGCACCGCTAGCAGTCAATTGGGCACGGTAGATCGCCATACTAGGCGCCGTCAGTACGGGCTTGCCGCTTTCATCCTTGCGCAGGTTCATACCTGCCCCAATTGTGTCCTCCAAATAAACGCCTTGCTCCATGTTATATGGCGGATAGTAGTTCACCGTCCATTCCAGCACGCCCGGAAATGGTTTGGTTACCGACTTGCCCAGCGCCTGAACCGGTACAATGACCTTACGCTGTTCGGTGAGGACCTTTTCCACTCCGCCCCATGTCATATGAAGGGCGGCTTGGTTATACACAACTTGCTTTGTTGTTCCGTTTGTCGTGTATTCCTCCAAGTATTTCTCCAATGCCGCATTGGAAGGTCTGGCCTTGACCAGAATGACATAAGGACTTTCCAGCTTGGAAAAAGTAAACGTCCCCACATTGCCATTTTTAGCAAAGCTGACTACATGAGCATTAGTGCCTGGCTCAATAATTTTTTGGGCATCGTTTCTAGTACCATATTCTTTACCCGAACCATTGTCCGAAGAGCCTTCCCACAGTTCAAAATCTTCCCCTTCGGGAAAAGGAACAAATTCCCAGTCCTTTGGCAGCGAATCCACCAGTCTGATATTGCTAATGACCCGATTACCGCCAGCCTTAGCCATCTCCTCCGTGTTGTACCCCGGCATATTCACCGAGAGCCTGAAGGTCACCGTCTTGGTCGTCCGGTCGTAAGCGGAAATCGTCCATGCCTCATTGCTATCGTTTCGAATGTAGCTGCTAACGTTATTTGGAGCAACGTTCTCAGGCGTACCATCTATCTTCAACGGCTTCGACGCAAAGAGCATATCCTTGTTCAACATACGCACATGAAGATTGACAGAGTTTTGCGCTGATTTTACGGTTCCCCCGTCAAAGAGCAAAGCCCGATTCCAACGTGCTTTCCCTGTCTCATTATTCTGCCTAAAGAGGATGTCCGTGTTGGTCTCAAGTGCACGGAAACTGAAGGATGCAGCATTGTCGGTGGTGTATCCGGTCACCTTGATCAGATCCGCCACTACTTCACCGTTTACCGTTAAAGGAATAGCCTTCAACGTCAAACCGTTTGAGCTCTTAAGAGTACCCGCATGGTACTGCTTCCATAACTGCGCATCATTTACATTTTCTTTGATTTTCGCAATCGTTTCCTTACTAACCTCGCCGGTTGCATCCACAGCGTTATCCAAGACGCTCATATCTCCGCCATGCACTAGTACATCATATACTATTGCATCTGGTAGAGCATATTGCGGTGTCAGGGTAACTGTCCATGTGACGCTGCCGAGGTTAAAATCTTCCGTCGAAATAGAGCCACCTTTTGTAAAAGTGTGTGCTCCGATGGTGACAACCGCCTCGTCTGTCACTGCAGCAGGTCTTATACCGCTCGTCACATCGTTGTCCTGTATGCCGCCTGATGTAACCAGATTCCAATTGGCTCGTGGATCGATCCTGAAATAAGATCCGCTTGTCACGTTACTTTTAATCACTAGCTCCACTTTACCGTTAATTTCGCCGAAAGAGTAAACACCATTTACGTCGGGTGTAATTGATGTTACCTGAGAGGGAACATTATCCACCCATGTCTGCCATGTGGCTGAAGTAAACTCTAGCCCAGTTGGAAGTACATTTGTGATAGTAAAGTCCTTTAAACCTTTTTTGTTATATTGGTTGACAACGACTTTCCATGTGATCATTTCATTGGCATGGTCATACGAAGCGCTGGCTTGAATCCAGTCTGGTGCAAAAGAAATCTCTAGACCTGCCTCTACCAACTTATCGTTGTCCTGTTTCAGTTGCACTTTGCCATGCATGTCCCGATAGCTGCGACCAAGATTGCCTGGCGGATTCCGGTACTCAACATAATAGCCTTCCTTTGGAATCCATGTTTTATATTCGACCTTGGGATCCACACCGGTTCCTGGAGGAAAAGTATAAGTCAGCGATCCGTCCCCACCAATGCTTGGGGTTGCCTCAATTTCATTTACTTTGAATGAACCAGGCACGTAGATGCCGCGAACATTACCAGAGCCAGTATTATAGGATGCAGGGTCAGTGTAAAATGTCTTCCCATCCAGCGACAGTTTGATCGTGCTATCAAACTGATCGAAAGAAGACGCCGTTGACTGCCAAGTTATTGCTCCTTCAACAAATTGCGCGAGTTGAATTCCGCGATAACTATATTGATCCCACTTGACCATTCCAGGCGAGGTCAAGTTGATGCTGTATGCCGCTGTAACATCCGGATTTTTGAGCTGGTAAGCTCCCCCGAAAATTTGGATCGGCTTCGCTTCCCCATAGTCCAAACCAGTCAAGTCCGAATTGGCGGTAGTTTCAAAACCGAACGAAACAGCTCTTCCGACACCGTTGAAGAAACTTGCATCTCCGTCAAAAACAATCCTAATGCTCCCCGCAGTGAAATAGGCGGTGCCAAGCTTTTTCGAGCCCATTTCTGTTTGTGCATTCAGGGTTTTAGTAGCTATCGGGAGGACCACTTCCTGGAAGTAGACTTCTCTTTTGAGCTCTATCCAGTCGCCCTGCTGAATGTATTGGTCAGGATCAGCATTGGTCGGATTAGGATCATCGCCATTCACCGGCACCTTGAGACCTTCAGACTTAAGCGTAAATTGCTGTCTACCCTGGATTGTGCCGTCAGGGTCAACAACAGCGTTATTTTGCTTCACTTCCAGCGGAAAAGTTGAATTCGCTCCCATGAATATAGTCGTTTTATCCTCCGGTCCCGCCCGCAGCATCATTGGAAGGACCCCCTCCGGGTCCCCATACACCGCCTCGGTTACCGACGACTCGGGAGCCGTAATTTCAGGCTCTTCCAGTTGATTCGCGGAAGCGGTAAAAGTCACAGTCTGCAAGGCCAGCAAGATCGCCAAACAGAAGGACAACACCGACTTGTACAAGATTGGTTTTCGTGATAGGTTTCGTTTTCGTGCCATCCTCATTTCATCCTCTCCTTCGCTTTTTCCGCCTTCTTTTAGTCGTAAAAACGACAAAGAACGGCATTATTCCGCAGATTATTTTCAGTCTATCACCCCGACCTAGACAAAAACTCTACAAGCCCCCCGTGATTAGAAAAACGCCTTGCGGCGGCCTTCGGACAAGTATCGCGTGCGAAAGGTGATCTGATCTCTCCTGTGATTAAGCCATTTCGTTACACGCCAACTTTAGATGAAATTCCGTACAAAACTCATCCCTCTTCGTTTTTCTGAGGTCATATTGTACGATTTGTCGTACAAACCTAGTAACCAAACCTTTCTAACACCGCATTTTTGTACGATAAATCGCATACATGAACACATTGATCGACAAAACCGCGGTGTTGTACGATTTATCGTACAAAGCTCAGAAAGAAAGAACTCGAGTCGTCCAAACTTATAAAGTCTATAGCGACAAAAAAGACCGCTCAACAAGGGAGCTTAATTCCTCCCCTGCTGAGCAGTCCATCAATTCGTCTGCCGGATTATTTTTCCGGGACAACAAACGATACTGTCGTTCCTTCGCAGAGCCGACTGTCGATCGACAGCCCCTTCCCGTATAGACGCGTTAATCTGTGATGCGTGTTCGCCAGACCAACGCCGCCAACCTTCTCCTTTTGCGCGGAATGGAGCAAACGGGCGGCTCTATCCGGATCCATGCCGATGCCGTTGTCCTTAACTTCAACCAGAATGCCATGATCTGAGCGAACAATCCGCAACCGCAGCTCGCCTCCCTCCACCCGACTTAGCAAGCCGTGCTTAACGGCATTCTCTACGAGCGGCTGGATGGACAGAGGCGGCAATTCCACCCGAAGCTTAGGCTCGACTTCGCGGATCACTTTCAGTTTTTCCCCAAACCGCTCCTGCTCGATATAGAGGTAAGCTTCAACCAATTGCAGCTCATGCTCCAGATCAACCGTCTCGCCCGTGTTCAAGTAATCGAAGCTGATTCGCAGGAAAGAGGTAAAAGCGTCTCCCAACGCTCTCATTCTTTCCGTATCTATCTCGCTAAGCGCCATGAGCGAGTTCAACGTATTAAACAGAAAGTGCGGATGAATCTGTGCCTGTAGATAGGCCGCTTCGATCCGGAGGCGATCCTGAATCGATTGCTTCAGTAAGATTAATGCCCGAATCCGATATCTCAACTCCACGGCATCCGCCGGCTTGGTCATATAATCGTTCGCGCCCGCCAGGAAACCGGTATAGATGTCGGCCGGCTGGCTGCGCGCGGTAAGCAGCAGCACCGGAAGCTCCGATACG
Organism: Cohnella phaseoli; assembly: GCF_003386235.1. GTDB lineage: Bacteria > Bacillota > Bacilli > Paenibacillales > Paenibacillaceae > Cohnella > Cohnella phaseoli. Next base: position 122,802 of record NZ_QRDZ01000027.1, on the reverse strand, counting down.
GCATACCGCTCCCTCACTCTCTGCGTCAGCTCATACCCGGACATTCCCGGCATCATGACGTCCGCGATCAGCAAATCCCAGTTGTCCGATTCCAGCAGTTCCAACGCCTCTTGTCCGGAGCAAACCGTTTGCAGAATATAAGGCTCCGACGACAAGATGCCCTCGAGCACCTTGAGGTTGATCGGTTCGTCGTCCACGGCCAATATACGAATCTCCCGGTCCGAGAGCAGATGAAGCGAGGAATCTCCGATCGTCCCGTATTCCTTCTCTTCCGGATAGCGAATGACGGCAATCGCCTGCTGCGACGCGGCGACCTCCCGTTCCGAGAGCTCCTCATCGGTAGGGGGCGAAGCTGCTTTCTCATCGGCGAGCGGCAGCCTGAATCGAAAAGTCGAGCCCTGTCCCTGCACAGAGTCAAGCTGCAGCCCGCTTCCGTGCAGCTCGACCAGCTGCTTGCAAATACTTAGGCCAAGTCCGATTCCTCTGCCGTCGCGAATGCCATAATCTCCTTGAACGTACGGCATGAAAATACGCGCTTTCGTCTCCTCATCCATACCGGCGCCGGTGTCGGACACCTGAATCTCGGCATAGCCTTCACCAGTCTCCAAGGAGACCCGAACGCTGCCTTGCTCCGTATATTTGAGCGCGTTGTGCAGCAGATTGTACAAAATCTGCACAAACCTCTTCTCGTCCGCCCATACCGGAGGCGCAGAATCGTCTATCCTCATCTCCAAGCGGATCGGCTTGCCTTCCGCCATATGCTTCAACATCGCCAGAATGCCCGGCACAATCGCCTGCACGCTTACCGGCTCGGGTCGAAGAACGACCTGATGCTCCTGAAGTCGGGCGATATCTAGCAGGTCGTCCAATAGACGAGACATCCGCCTGCTGACCGTGCCTACCAGTTCCATCTCCCTGAGGCTGGTTTCCTCCAGCTTGTGCTTTTCTCTGGCGTAGATGCTGCCCGTAATATTCATAATGCCGTGTAAAGGCGTTCGCAGCTCGTGCGAGGTGCTGGCCAGAAATCGATCCTTCATTTTATCCGAAATTTGCAGCTTCTCGTACAAGTCGCTAATTTTATCGGTATTGCGCAAATATCTCAGAAACCAGTATGCCGAGAAAAAGATGACCGCTACTGCAAGATCGAGCGGATAGTAGACATGCATCGTTTCCGAGAAAGAATCCGCGATGCTCCAGGCCAGATTAAACAGAATGCAGACGCATGTCAGCAGCAGCAACCGCGAATCCCGATCCTCCTGCCTGCGTATGAACATGACGACTGCGCTCCAGCCGATCCAGATGTAAGAAATCAAATATGCCGCAAGAAAAATCTGCGTGTCCGTTACGCTGTTCGCAATCGAGACCGGCGCCACCAGCACCACTGCAGTCAATATCGCAATAGAGACCAAATAAATACGAAGCCCGCGACTGCGCGGAGAATAGCCTGCAAACATGCGATAGAAAAGAAGAATACATATATTTTGCCAGAGCAGCACGGAAATACGAATTTTGGTTAACCAGGTATAGTTGAGGGGAAGCCAGAGCAGCATCGTTTTGTCATGACCGCTGAAGACGGCTATTCCCACAAGGAAGAACACCAGCCCCGTGACCAGCAACAAGCTGTCGTTCCGCTTGTAGAAGTATACGATACCGATATACAGCGCGTGCAAGAACATAATGACAACGATCATTAATTGAAAACAGAGGGAGTAATAATAGATCGAATTGACGGCCCGCTCCGAGCCGAAGCGAACGGAACGCATAATCCCGCCGGAGAAGGGGGAATCGTAGTTTGACGAACGGATAAGCAGCTCGATCTCCGTGCTGCCTTTCTCCGAATAGGAGAGTCGGTACGAGGAATTATACGGCTTGTACTCGCCGGCGCTCGCCGCTACCTTCCCTGCGCCGCCCAATACGGCTCCGTTGATCTCGACCTCCGAGGAAGCCTGTATATTCTTGATCCAGAGCGCGATCGGCTGTTCCAAGGGATCGACCAGAATGCGCAAGCGATAGGTCCCATATCCGTAGGCGTTGCCCTCATTGGACGACATGGCCGATTTCCAGTTGCCCGGAACCTGAATCCGTTGAGCCTGTCCGGCCTCCGCCGCCTGACCGCCGGTCAGCAATCGATGGGGATACCATTCCCACTCGCCGTCCAGCGTGAAGGGAGTCGATGCCAAATCGACGCCTCTCAGGTCGACGACGCCGTCGGAGGCTCGGAACGACTTGTCGATCGGAAGCCACTCCAACCAAGCCCATCTCATGGCGAGCAGGGCGCAAAGAAATAATATTGTGAAGAATAAATAGCGATAAGCAAGCTGCAACGAGTTGAATAGTCTCATGAAGGTACCCTTCGACAGAATTCGTCGGATTCCTTTATTTTCAGATGCACAGCTACACGACTTTCTCCGATTTCCAGCGTTCGTACCAGTTAACAATCTCCTCGCTGATCGGCAGCTCCTGCTCCTTCTCCACCTTCTCTAACAGCAGCCAATACTGCTCCTCAACGCCGCCGCGATGATTCAGCATGTCGTAGAGCTTCATTAACGAGAAGTAGCTGTCCTCATTTTCCGGGCATATGTCTTGAAGACTGCGATGAACTTCCACGGCTTTCGCGAAAAGGTTCGTTTGCTCGTAAAACTCTCCCAGCTTCTTCATTTGATGCTGCCACAATACCCGGAGACGCTCGCGTTCATGCTCTGCCCATAGATAGTCGTGATCGCCGAGATAATCTCCCGTGTAGGCGGATAGCACGCTTTCGTGCTCCGCGGCATTATCCCCCGTCAACGCATCCAGTTGTCGAAGCCGGTGCTCCCAAGCCTCCGACTCCACGCAGGCGCTGCCGATGTCCAATCGGTAACCCGCTTCCAATTCCCCCACGCGAATCGAAACGACTCCATCTATTTTACAGGCTCTCAACGTTTGACGAATATGATAAATCGCCGTATAGAGATGCTGCGCAGCCTTGGCGGCCTCAACCTCCGGCCACAGCAGTTCAAGAAGCGTTCCCCGATTCACCATCCGATTCCAGTGATGAAGCAAATACGAGAACAGTTCAAGCGCCTTGCTCGTTCGCCACTTCGCCAGCTGCGCTTCCCGACCGGGAAGCTGGAACCGGATCTGCCCGAAGCAGCGGATGATCGGCGAATGACCATCCGGCATTGGCCTAGCTTTCTTAATCCGCAACTTCTCTTCCACTCGTTGGAGCGTCTGGCGCAATCGGTCCGGCTGCACGGGCTTCATCACATAATCCAGCGCATATAGCTCGAAAGCTTTCACCGCATATCGGTCGTAGCCTGTCACAAATACGATCTCGATGCCGGGAACGACGGCCTGCAGTCGCCTTCCCAGCTTTAGCCCGTCTATCTCCGGCATATGAATGTCCAGAAATACCACATCGGGACGATGCTCCATCACGCCTGCAGCGACCTCGTTCGGATCGGTATACTCCGCTGCGATGTCCACCTCTTCGCTCTCGCGTTCAAGCGCCCGCCGAAGCCGGAATAGCGCTAGCGGCTCGTCGTCGACCAATATGATTTTCATGATGGTTCCACCCCGCCCGGATCGATGTTGGTAGGGAATATTATACCATTATCAAGTCGCATCCGGGCAGGGTCGTAGATCCCCGGGACTAATAACACATTTTTCAGGGAATTCCCTGATACACGAAATCCATGAATCATGATACGATGATCGTATAGAAAGTGAAAACATTCACAATATATAAGTGAAAATTTTCACAACAGGAGGAGCCCTATGACAAAAAAGAAACTGCTTATAATCGGCAACGGCATGGCCGGCGTGAGAACGATTGAAGAAATACTGGAGCGGAACTCCCATCAATACGAGATTACGATTATCGGCGAAGAAACCTATACGAATTACAACCGCATTATGCTGTCCAATGTCCTGCAAAAGAAGATGACAGTGGATGAAATCGTTACGAATCCGCTGCAATGGTACGAGGATAACGGCATTACGCTTATCCACCACGATCCGGCGATCAGGCTGGACCCGCAAGCCAAACAAGTCGTTACGGCCGATGGCCAATGTATCCATTATGACAAATGTATTATCGCCACAGGGTCCAGGTCTTTTATTCTGCCCATCGAGGGCGCGGAGCTGGCGGGCGTGTTGGGCTTCCGCACCATTGACGACACGCTGCAAATGATCGAACAAGCCAAGCAATATAAGCGGGCTGCAGTGATCGGAGGCGGCTTGCTAGGGCTTGAAGCGGCGAAAGGCCTCGTCGATCAAGGCATGGAGGTCACGGTCGTTCACTTGGAAAAATGGCTAATGGAAACGCAGTTGAACGAACCAGCCGGAAATTTATTGAAGAAGGATTTGGAGAAACAGGGCATTCGCTTTCTAATGGAGAAAAAAACGACCCGCATACTGGGAACGAGCAGAGTGGAAGGCCTTGAATTCAGCGACGGCAGCACTCTAGAGGCGGATTTGGTCATTATGGCGGTCGGCATCCGGCCGGTGACCGGGCTGGCCAAGGACGCGGGGCTGCATGTCGAGCGAGGAATCGTCGTTGACGACTTCATGGCCACAAGCGCGGCGGACGTGTATGCGGTAGGCGAATGCGCACAGCATAATAAAACGATCTACGGCCTGGTCGCTCCGCTGTATGAGCAAGGGAAGGTGCTGGCCGACCTGCTCGCACACCGCCCAACGGACGGCTATAAAGGCAGTACGGTGTCCACTTCGTTAAAAGTGTCCGGCTGCGATCTGTTCTCGGCGGGCATCATCCGGGAGAGCGACGACGTAAAGGGCATTGAGGCTTATAACGGCTTAAACAACAGCTACAAGAAGCTGTTTATTCGGGATAATCGCATTGTCGGCATCGTGCTGTACGGCGATACGTCCGAAGAGAATCGCTACTATAAAATGCTGCGGAACGGGACCGATATTGCCGCCCTGAATCCCGTAACGCTGCTGGCGGCCGCCGACGAAGAAGCCGGAGCAAGCGTAGCGCAATGGGACGATACCGATACCGTATGCGGCTGCAACGGCGTCACGAAGGGAACCATCGTCAATGCGATCCACGCGCAGCAATTAACATCCGTGGCCGACGTTGTTCGCTGTACGAAAGCGGGCAACTCCTGCGGCAAATGCAAGCCGATGATCGGCGAGCTGCTCTCGCACGTCCTGGGCGACAAGGTTGCGCTTGCGCCGACGGGCATTTGCGGCTGTACGGATCTGACCAGGGACGACATTGTCCTGCAAATTCACGAGAAGGGTCTGAAAACATCGAAGGACGTCTTCCGCGAGTTGGGCTTCCGCAATGCCGAGGGCTGCTCGAAATGTCGTCCGGCGATTAATTTCTATCTTAATGTTACCTTCCCTAATGAGCATCAGGATGAAAAAGAGTCCCGTTATGTTAATGAACGCATGCATGGCAATATCCAGAAGAACGGCAGCTTCTCGGTCATTCCTAGGATGAGAGGCGGCAAAACGACGCCGCAGCAGCTGTTGAAAATTGCGCAGGTGGCAGAAAAATACAATGTGCCTCTTGTCAAAGTAACGGGTAGTCAGCGCATTGGCCTGTACGGTGTAAATAAAGAGGATTTACCGGCTATGTGGGAAGAGTTGGACATGACCTCCGCTTCCGCCTACGCCAAAGCCGTTCGTTCCGTGAAAACATGCGTAGGCGCCAACTTCTGCCGCTTTGGCACGCAGGACTCCATGGGGCTGGGCATTAAGCTGGAGGAGCGTTACGAGTACATCGACACCCCGCACAAATTCAAGATGGGCGTATCGGCTTGCCCGCGCAGCTGCGTGGAAAGCGGAGTTAAGGACTTTGGCGTCATCGGCGTAGAAAACGGCTTCCAGATTTATATCGGCGGCAACGGCGGTACGGAAGTGAAGGAGGCCACGCTCCTGACCACGGTTGAGACGGAGCAGGAGGTTATCGATCTGTGCGGCGCCATGCTGCAATACTACAGGAAGACAGGCAATTACGCCGAACGTACTGCGCCATGGCTGGAGCGACTTGGCTTTGAGCATGTCAAGTCCGTGCTGCTGAACCCTGAGCAAAGCAAAGCTTTGCTAGCGGAGCTGGATGCGGCCGTAGCCGGCAAACGCAAAGACCCGTGGACGGAAATTCGCAGCAATGAGCATAAAGAACAAGAGCTTTATACAGTAGGGAGAGGATAAGGATGGGAACAACTCAAGTCAAACAAAAGGTGTTTGTCGCCAACTTCGCCGAACTGCCGCCCCGCATTGGTCGCGAAATAGTGGTAGATGGCCTTAAAATTGCCGTATTTCGCTTATCCGACGATCGAATCAAAGCGATTGGCGGAGCTTGCCCGCACAAGCAGGGGCCGCTTGCCGAAGGAATCGTGGCCGGCGAGTATGTGTTCTGTCCGCTGCACGAATACAAAGTGTCCTTGATCGACGGCAAGGTCCAGGAGCCGGACGACGGCTGTGTGGCCACCTACGATACTCTCGTTGAAGAAGATAAGGTTTACGTGCTGGTATAAAATTCGTCTTCCCATGGGAGGGAGATAGCGATGTTTAAGCAAAATGTTGAAGCGATTGTGGAGGTAGGCGTCGCTAAAGCAAACTATATGAAGCGAGAGAAGCTGGGCTACTTCATTGCGACCATGCTTGCGGGAGCTTATGTCGGTTTCGGAATTATACTTATCTTCACCTTGGGAGCGCCGCTGGCCCAATCCGGTTCCCCCTTTCAGCCGTTAGTGATGGGGGCAAGCTTTGGGATTGCCTTGACCCTGGTCATTATCGCAGGAGCGGAATTGTTTACAGGGAACAATATGGTTTTTACGATCAGTACGCTGGCAGGCAAAACAACTATGAAAGAGACATGGATCAACTGGCTTATTGTATTTATCGGAAATTTGGCGGGAGCGGTTGTATTCGCCTTGCTTGTAAAGGGCTCGGGACTGTTCAACGCCGTGCCGCCGGAACATCTAGTCTTTACGGCCGCAGCGAAAAAGATGAACGCTCCGTTTACGGAATTGTTTTTCCGCGGCATTCTTTGTAACTGGCTCGTATGTCTTGCCGTCTGGATGAGCATAAAGCTGAAAAGCGAAGGAGCCAAAATGTTCGCCATCTGGTGGTGCTTGTTCGCCTTTATTGCCAGCGGCTATGAACATAGCGTGGCGAATATGACCTTGCTCAGCGTTGCGCTGATCTTGCCGCAGCATCCCGAGGCGGTTACTGCCGCCGGCTGGTTGCATAATATGTTTCCCGTAACGCTTGGCAATATGGTTGGCGGTATCTTATTCGTTGGTCTGGCTTATTGGAGAATTTCCCCGGTTCGGAAAAGCGAGTCGGTTGAGCTTACTCCGAACCAACCGAAGAAAGCTGCGAACCTGTGAGCGATCTCGCACACGCAGCAGGCTACCGATTCAAGCCCGGCAGCCCGTAAGCGACTTGTATCCTTAGCCGGTATCCGGCGTTCTTCGCTTCGTCCAGCAGATCGGGACACATCTCGCGCGGCAGTTCGATTTCCGCGTTCAAGGCCGACTGCAAGCCTAGAATCCGGTCATCGCGGTAGACGGCCTCGTTATGAGCAACCAGTGAAACGAGGCGGCCCGAGGCGATTGCCTTGCGTGCCAGCCGATGGTAAGCGGCCGAGTCCTTCCGGTCTCCTTCCACGAGACGGATTCGGCCGGAGAACGGTATAATCTCGGCCAAGTCGGCCTCCGAACGCCGGAAATCCGCCCGCAGCGTAATGCCGACGCTCGGATAAAGCCTGGCGGCTCTCTTGTAAGCGTCCAAAAGACTGTCCGCAAGTTCAGCCCCCTCCGCGTTAATCATGATCGTTATACCGTACAAAGCCGCCTCCCGGATCAAGTCTACAAGCTGCCGAAAGGCAAGCTCGTCGTCGACGCCCATGCCGATTCGAGATAGCTCCAGCAGGAGCGTCGCCGACCTCCCGGCGATTCCCAGCATATCGATGAGTCTTCTCAGCTCTTTCTTCGTTTCGACGTACTCCCGCAAGCCTTTGGCTTCTTCTCCGATATAAGCCAACGATACCCCGTAGCCTCTGTATGTTAACCGAACCGCTTCGCAGACGGCATCCTCCCGCTTCGTCCCGACAATGGTTCCCCTCGGCAAATGCTTCATTCCCGTCTTCTCCCCTTCTTCTCTTTTTCCAACTTCCCAGTCCTAATGTACCGTGTTAAAGTGGACTGTAACAGGATCACTTGAACGCATTTTTGACCATACCACTTTGCACGAAGGAGAAGAGAAATGATGTGGACGGCGATCGATCGAACTTCCGGGACGCCCCTGTTCAGACAAATTTACGAGGCCTTCCGCCAGAGGATCTTGCACGGGGAGCTTCAAGGAGGAGATCAGCTTCCCAGTACGCGTGATTTGGCATCCAGCCTGCAGGTGTCCCGGACGGTTATCGTGGAGGCTTACGAGCAGTTGCTCGCCGAAGGCTACATCGAAGGCCGCCGCGGTTCGGGAACGTTCGTCGCCGAGGGCACCCTTCTGCCGCTTATCGAGCCATCCGTTCCGGCCGCCCGATCTGTCCCGCACGATTCGCAGCCGCTTATAAGAGATGGTCTCGTCAATCCGGATCTGGTCGATTTTCGCCACGGCATTCCCGCTCTCGATCTGTTTCCGAAGAAGCTATGGGGAGATCTAGCCAAACGGATTTGCACGGAAGCTTCGCCCGAAGCGTTCGGCTACGGCCGACCGGAAGGACGGCACGAGCTTCGCGGCGTACTCGCCCGATACTTGCGCAGGTCCAGGGGAGTCGTCTGCGAACCGGAACAGCTTCTGGTGACGACCGGCGCCACGCAGGCGATTTCATTAGTCGCCAAGCTGCTGCTGAACGGAAAGTCGGATGTCTTGGTGGAAGATCCGATCACCTCCGATATCCATACGATGTTCTCGCTTCCCGGGGCGAAGCTTCATCCGATTCCTGTCGACGATTCGGGTATGATCACCGACCTCCTGCCTTCAGACATCAGCCCCAAGTTCGTTTACGTCACGCCGTCCCACCAATTTCCGATCGGGGGCCTACTCCCGATCCAGCGGCGGGTCCAGCTCATCCAGTATGCGGCCAGAACCGGAAGCTACATCGTCGAAGACGATTACGACAGCGAATTTCGTTACGAGGGCGCACCCGTCAGCTCTCTGCAAGGGCTCGATCCGGAGCGCGTCGTCTACATCGGCACGTTCAGTAAAATTTTGTCCCCGGCGCTTCGTATGGGCTACATCGTCCTCCCTGCTTCTCTTATCGAACGTGCTCGGGGTTTGAAATGGCTCACCGACCTCCACACGCCGTCGTTGGAGCAGCTTATCCTTGCCGAATTCATCGAAGAAGGCTACCTGGACCGACACATCGCGAAGATGAAAAAGCTTTACCGCAAGCGCCGAGACTTCCTCATTCGGCAGCTGCGCCATTCGTTCGGAGACGCTGTGCGCATTCTCGGCCATTCCACCGGCATCCATCTGATCGCTGAATTCGCCGGGATCTCTTTTACGCCGGAGCTCCTTTCCGTCATCGAAGAAAATGGCGTCAGAGTCTATCCGGTTGCCGTTCATGCCTTCCGGCGGGACGTCCAAAGGCACCGGATCATTATCGGGTACGGGAATTTATCTGAAAGCAGAATAGAAGAAGGGATTCGAAGATTAAGTGCATCTTTGAAGAAAGAATAAATAGTTGCCCAGAATGATGACAAATATTGTCGAATTTTATACATTATTGATGGTTTTGTGATACGTTAGACGCATAACTTGTAACTTGCGAGGTGTACGATGAAGTCGGTGCTAAGAATATCGGCTTTGGGAGCGTTTGTATTCCTGTTTATACTTGCGCCTCAGCTTGCCAGTGCCCAGCATCACGCGGTTACGATCCAGCATTGGCAAATTCAATATATCCCGGAAAAGGGTTCTCTTGACCTTCCTTCCTCGGTTGAAGGAGATTGGCTGGAGGCAGATATTTACGATCCCGGAACGACGCTACCGCGCGAAAGTCGCGGCGTATGGATCCGGCTTGTTCTGCCTCCTACTTCGGATTGGGTCAATCCAGGTTTGCTGGCGGATCGCTTGTATGCGCAAGATATCGCCGTCTATCGGGGGGAGCAGCTGCTTCTGGAATCGACCCGGGCTTTCGCTTTCGATCTGAACAAGCTGATTTTGCCGATCGGGGCGCTCTCGGAGTCTTCCGATCTGTATATTCGCATCCTGGTCACGGGAGAACGGGCCGGCTTGGTCGGCGGCATTCGGCTCGACGATTTCAACGATCTCTCCGGGCGGTTCATCTCCCGGGACATTGCCGATGTCCTTCTCGGAACGGGCATCGCTTTCCTGGGGTTGATCATGCTCATTTGCACCGGATACTTACATCGGAGACAGCGCAGCACGTGGATCTCGCTTTCCCTGATCGCCCTCACGACGGGTCTGCTGATGATCTTCTATTCGCCGCTTCCTTACATCTATTTCGAAGAATACGGGCGCCTGCTGTCGTACCTGTTCGACGCGTCGATGTTCGTGCTGTTCCCGTCTCTCATCTACTATATCGATCAGATGTTCGAGGGCCAGTTCCGCTTTTTCACGAAGTTTCGTTATTTCCAAACGGGCTATTCCGCTCTTGGCCTGCTTGCGTTGCTGATTTACGCTGTAACGAACGGTCGCTTCTTCCAGCCTTATTACTTGCTCTCGAATCGTATTTTCGGAGTTCTGATTCTGTTCCAACTCGTTCTTGTTCTTGTCTTGTCCATCATCCATGCGCTTAAAGGAAACAAAAACGCCATCACGTTATCGATAGGAATGTTTCTGCTAGCGATACTGGGAACGGCCGACATGATCATCTACTATTTAAGCGAGAGAACTTATACGCTCTTCCTATGGAAATTCGGCGTTGTCGGGCTCATGGTGACGCTCGTCATCATTCTCGCCAGACGAATCTCCGCCGATTACGGCACACTGGTCAATTACTCCAAGAAGCTGGAGCTGTACAACCATAGGCTCGAGAGAACGGAGAAACTGAAAATCATCAGCGACCTCGCCGCTTCCGTGGCACACGAGGTCCGCAATCCGCTCCAGGTGACAAGAGGCTTCCTGCAGCTGCTGTCGGGTAAATCCGATGACAAAAACAAGCCGTTCTTCGATATGGCAACAAACGAGCTGGACCGAGCGGCCACGATCATCACCGATTTTCTAACCTTCGCGAAGCCGGAGATGGAGACCGTGTCTTTGCTGAATTTATCGGAGGAAATGTCCAAGATTGAGACGATGATGACTCCGCTAGCCGCGATGCACGATACAGTTCTTCTGTTCCGTTCGCAAACCGGCCTTTATTGCCACGGAAATTCTTCCAAGCTCAAACAGGCGTTCATCAACGTGATCAAAAACAGTCTGGAAGCAACGGGGTCAAATGGGAAAATCGAGGTATCCGCCACCGCCGAGAACGACGAAGTCGTCATTCGGGTCAAGGACAACGGAGAAGGGATGGAAGAGGAACAAATCGCCAAGCTGGGAGTCCCGTTTTTCTCGACCAAAGCGAAGGGAACCGGTCTCGGCCTCATGGTTACCTTCCGCATTATCGAAGTCATGAAGGGCACAATCGAATTCCGGAGCGTCAAACAGCAAGGAACCGAAGCCATTATCCGCTTCCCGTTAGTCACAGCCGCCGAGGAGCCCGACTCGCTAAGCGGTACCGGCGCTTGACCGTTCAACGCCAAAAAAAGAACCGAAGGAAAACCCTTCGATTCTTCCGCAGACCGTATTCCATTACCACACGATATTGACGCTTGGGTCTCCGCCGTCGACATCCTCCGGGTTTGGAGGAAGTACCAGGAAGTACTGCGAAGCGGTTTCTTCTACGACCTTCAGGTCGATGCCGGCGGGAATGTCGATCCCGAACGCAGCTTTGATCGCTTCCTTAGGTTCGCTCAGAAGACTTGTCTTGAAAGCGGGATCTTCCCAAGCTTTCTTGATAATCTGCACTTTAAGAGATTCCAGTGACATGAGAGCACGCCCTTCCCAAAATGTGGTTAAGCCTATTTTCATCATACCATGGACCTCGGTCAAAAGTCCTCATTTATTTGATAGATTCGACAAAAGCATGGATAATCCGCCTTCGGCTGCCAATTGATCAACTCGTTCTTCCGTTTCAATAGCATCCTTCTCAAGCCCCATTACAATATCCGCATGAAAGGCCAGCAACGCTTCAGGAACTTCGGGCATATTTACGAGTTTCTCGTGATGCCCTTTGGCGATTCCAACCAACTCTCGCAAACAGCCAATCCGATAGATCCCTCGTTTGACCAACCGTTCTTCCAACGGTTGGTTCGAAGGGAGTTCCAGCGCACGCCGAACGAGCGTCAGAAAAGCGTTGCGCCTTTCCCCGTCCTCGGCCAAGTCCTCCCGCCAGTCGGCCCAATCGTCGGAAAGCTGCAGCGTCGCCAGAGCGAGATCGAGCGCCTCCTCCATCTGGGGAAGGCGCTCCGCCCGCCCGGACACTAGCAGCATGCCTGCCGCGCACAGCTTCACGGGCGCCGATTTGCGCGCCAGAGCAGCGGGATTAGCGGGATCTGCCTTCTGGTCGCCTTCATCTGCAACGGCACAAGCCCAGTCGGCGAGATACGTCTCGTACCGCTCCCAAAGCGGGGATTCCGCCGGAAAATAATACCCATACCGCCGTTTAAACGCCTCATGCAGCATCTGACCAAGTGCCAATGCGCGTCTCGTCTCCTTTAGGTCTACAACGGCCTTCGCATCCATCACATCGTCGAGCAAGAAGAAGTGCAGCATCGCGTACACGTTGCCAACCGCGAGTTCCCGGCACAGATCGTCCCCACACCCGGTCAGCTCCTTGAACCAGAAAGGCAGAAGAAAGCAAATGTAGTTCGTTCCTCCGCCGGCTTCTCCCGAATTCGAGGCCACTGGATTGAAGCTCTTCAGCAGCGACGATGCCAAATCGGCGAGAGGTGCCGGCAATGCCGAAAGACCGTCCGTCGCTTCCGCAAATATCCGCGCTAGCTCCCCCTCGTACCGTCCCAGCCAAACCTCCCGCATTCCATTCATGCGTTCCGCCCCCGTCTAATCCCCGGCCGCGTCCGGAGAAGATGCGCCGTTTTATCCCGTTATCCGTTCTTCATCCGGCGTTTGCTCTTGTTTCCGTCAGTATACTTCGAATTAAAGAAGAAAGCTACGAAACCGCGCCAGGGTCATCGCGAATTTCGCAGCTTGCGGTTTAATGCAGATTCAGATGTCGGCCTTACGGCCGAACGCGCCGTAATGCATGCAGCACTGAGCAGCGAAGACGCTTGCTTCTTGTGCGGCGCATAAACGAACCGTCTCCATTGCACACTAATCAGTGGATCTAATTAACGATGCAGAGGAGCGATGTTCTCATGGCCAATCACCGAGACAAATTATCGAAGGCGGAGGTTCAATCCATCCCGCTTAACAAGATGCCTGTCCCCGGAGAAGATGACGTAGAGTTCTCCGCTGAGGAGGCGGCTGAGGCGTTCGAGCAGAACGGGGCGGCGAACGCGACTGCCGATCACCAAAGCGAAAGAGAATAACGGCAAAGAAGGTGCAGCTACTCCGTCAACGGGAAATAGCCTGCACCTTTTTCGTTCGACAGGGGCTCTATTCAAAATCGGAAACGACTGTAAACCGCTCATTTACGTGTTGCGGATTCTCGATCTCATCGACGATAGCGATCGCGTAGTCGGCATAGCTGACATGGCTTTCGCCTGAGGAGTTAACCAGCAGATGGTCTTTACCGGTACGATATGTCCCTGTTCGCTTGCCTTCCGGGTTAAAGAAGGCGGACGGGCTGACGAAGGTCCACTTGACGCCTGTCGACTCCTTCAGGTCCTGGAGATTCTGAGCTTGATTGGAAGCCGTCGCTTTGAACAGATCCGGGAAGTCGGGCGTGTCCACTACTCGCAGCGTTTTGGCTTCGTCCACGTACAAGCTGCCGGCGCCTCCGACGATAATCAAACGGGTATCCGGTGCGCCTTGGAACGCTTGAATCAGAGACCGACCCGCTTCCACATGCAGATGCTCCTGACCGAGCGGAGCTCCGAAGGCGTTCACGACGACATCCAAACCCGTTACATCCTCCGCCGTCAGTTGGAACGCGTCCTTCTGCACAACCTTAACTCCGCTTTCCTTGATTTTCGCTGCATCGCGCACGAACGCCGTAACCTCATGACCTCTCGCTACCGCTTCCTTCAGAATAGCTGTGCCTGCTTTGCCGCTTGCCGCGATAATTCCGATTTTCATAGTCGTTTGCCTCCTAAGCAAAGTGGTTTTTATGAGGGAAAGGGTGAAGCTTTTTCCGCTAAGTTGTAACCATTATGGTTACAACTTGCGTATGAAAAACTGCAGTCCGCCCGCCTCAAGCTTGTGCTTGAATCTGCTTGGAAAGGACGGATACGAGTTCCTCCATGGTGATGTCGGCCAGAACGCCTTCCATTGCTTCCTGCGCTCGCGCCAGCAGCAGTTGGAGAACCGCTTGAATGTTAGCGCCGACTTGGCATTGCGGGTTAGGCTCATTATGGATATGGAACAACTTGCCCTCCTCGACAACATCCACCGCGCGATAGACATCCAGAAGAGAAATCTCGTCCAAGCCTCTCGACAGACGAGCACCGCCGCTCCCCGCCTTAACCGTCGCAAGCCCCGCCTTCTTAAGCTGCCCCAAAATTCGCCTGATAATAACCGGATTAGTCCCAACGCTTCCGGCAATCCACTCCGAAGTATTATGAGCGCTTGGCGTAACTGCAAGCAGCGACAACACGTGTACCGCTATAGCAAAACGGCTGCTGATTTTCATGCGCAACACCCTTTCGTTGTAATCATTATAGTTACAACACAGGGCGAGTGTCAAGATTTAGAGGATGGAGGATTGTGGATCCCGGTCCGGCAGATCGCAATTGCGTATAGCCGAACCGCAAACGAAGGTCGAAACAGTCTGGCAGGCTGTTGCGAGGGTGTGCTCCTTCGATTGTTTATTCGATACCCTGCCCTGCGAGCGACGAGGCACTTTTTTGGCCTACGATGCCCCGCTCGACGAGCGCCGAGGCACTTTTTTGGCCTATGCTACCCAGCCAGGCAAGCATCGAGGCACTTTTTTGGCCTACGCTACCCCGCTCGGCGAGCGCCGAGGCACTTTTTTGGCCTACGCTCCACAGCCAGGCGAGCATCGAGGCACTTTTTTGGCCTACGCTACCCCGCTTGGCGAACGCTGAGGCACTTTTTGGGCCTACGCTCCCACGCTCGTCGAGCATCGAGGCACTTTTTTGGCCTACGCTCCCCAGCCAAGCGAGCATCGAGGCACTTTTTGGGCCTACGCTACCCAGCCAGGCGAACGCTGAGGCACTTTTTTGGCCTACGCTACCCCGCTCGACGAGCGCCGAGGCACTTTTTTGGCCTACGCTCCCCCGCTCGGCGAGCACCGAGGCACTTTTTTGGCCTTCCTCCCTCATCCCGGACAGCCCGATAACTTCCGAAGCTGCTGAGGGTTTACATTGTGCACCTTTTTGAACATTTTGGCGAAGTAGGAGAAGTTGCTGAAGCCAACCGACTGCGCGATGTCCGAGATCGGAAGCGTCGAGCTCTCGATTAGATCCCGGGCGATCCGCATGCGTTCCTGCAGAAGATAGTCGGTGATGCTCATCCCCTTCTCTTTCTTGAACAGACGGGACAGGTACGCCGAATTCAAATACACGTGCTCGGCCAGCATCTCGCGCGTGATATTTTCCGCCAGATGCTCGGAAATGTAGGCGCATAGACGCTCTATCGTCGATTCCTCCTGGAACAGATATCTGTGAACCGTGCGAATAATGCGGATCCCCCAGTCCTCCATCTGTTCCAACGTGCGCGGAGACGCTTCGGCGGGAACGCCTGCATCCTGCAGCAGCCGATAGGCCGACAGCCCTTTCTTCTGCAGCAGATAATACACCATTTGCAGAAAGCCGAGATAATAGGCTTGAAGCACACTTGCCCCAAAGCGACGATCCGCAGCCAGCTCCCGCAAACTCGCGTTCAGCCGCGCTCCCAGCTCCTCCGCCTTGCCGTTCTCCAGCAGCAGCGTCCACGCGCCAAAGTCCGGCAGCCGCGGGTCGGCCGCTGGCTCGGCCTCCTGTTTGCTTAGCCAATTGAGCTGGTTCGATTCGCTGAGATTGTTGTATTCGAGCGCGAGCAGCGCTTTGTACATCGGCGTAAGCTCGCGCAGCAGCACAGGCTCTCCGATATAGCAGGACACCGAGCAGTTCAAATACGTGCTGCAAGCTTCAATGTATCTGCCGCACCGTTCGCCGACGACCTCCCGCAGCGTCCCTTCCTCGTCAGGAGAAACGTACGGCAGCGCTACCGTTACCCCATGCTTCGTCTGCACAACCTCCCCGCTGGAATCGGCGACGACCATCTCCGACACCGACTGACGAATCGCATACTCCATCACCTCCTCGTCCCGCGTGCTGAGCTCCCTTTTCCAATTTTCCACACTGACGACTACCGGAAGCAGCTTCGCATCCGCCTGCATCGCAATCCCATACTCCGCCGGCAGCCGTTCCTCGTCGCCGGGACCGACCACGATGCGTTCCGCCAGCAAATCGTACCAGAACTTCTCGCTGAGCAGCGTCTTCTTCTTGTTCCACAGCTCGTAATAGGGCTTATATTGCTCCGTAAGCGCCAATTCAGCCTTCTTCTTCTGCACCGTATCCAGCGCTTTGCGGATCGTCTGCTCCAGCACGCCAAACTCCACCGGCTTCATAATATAATCAAAGCTGCTTAACTGGATCGCCCGCTGCATAAACCGGAAGTCGCCATGTGCAGTCAGAAAGATCGTCTCCATCCGAAGAGACCGCTCGTTCACCCACTCCAACAGCTCGATTCCCGTCCCCTTCGGCATCTCGATATCGCAGATCATGACATCGACCGGCTGGCGCTCCAGTATTTTCACCGCTTCCCGCATATTGTAAGCCTCGCATACGTCGGTCACGCCCAGCCCCTGCCAATCGATCGCATCCTTGATCCCCATGACTGCGTACATCTCATCATCGACAATAAGCACCCGCAAATCGTTCACCTCCGGCTTTATCCGCTGCGGCTCGTCAGCCATTCCGCTTGTTCCTTGTTTTCCGCGGGAATTTCCAGCTCCACCCACGCCCCCGAATCGCGCCCGTTGCCGAACGACAATCCGGTCCCGCTGCCGTACAGCAGGTGCAGACGATGATAACTGTTGCGCATCCCTAAGTGCAGATCGTCGTTCCTCATAAAATAGCTCCCGCTCTGCAGTTCGGCCAGAACCTCCTCCGGAAAACCGGAGCCGTTGTCGGCAATCCGAATCCGACAGCTCCCCTCCTCCAACCGTGCCCGAATCTCAATGTGAAAAGGCTCATCCATAAAATCGAAGCCATGCTTCACGGCATTCTCAATAAACGGCTGAACGACAAGCGGCGGAATCGGAATCTCCCCGACATTGCCCTCCATCTCGATCACAAATGTAATTCTTCCGGGAAAACGCAGCTGCTGAATCCGTAAATAGCTGTCCATATGCTCCATCTCCTCCGCCAAAGCGACGAAGGGTTGACCGGTTTTGGTCGCGAAGCGAAAATATTTCACGAGATTCAGGCACATCGCCTGAATGACGCTGTAATTTTTGATCTGGGCCAAGTTGTAGACGACGTTGATGCTGTTGAGCAGAAAGTGCGGATTGATCTGCAGCTGCAAATGCTTCAACTCCGCCTTGTGCGTGCGAATTTGTTCCTCGTAGACGTGAATCTGCAGAGTTTGAATTTGTTGAACCATATCGTTAAAGCTCTCGTTCACCAGATGAAACTCCTTGGACGGGGAGCCGGTAAGGCGGAATTCCCAATCTCCCCTTTTGAGCGTTCTCATCCCTTTAAGCAGTTCGTTCACCGGTCGAATTATGATTTGGTTCAAATAGAGCAAATAGAGGGACAGCAGCACGACAACGAAAATCGGAATCCACGAAATAAACTCGCGGAAGCGCGACAGGTTTTGCAGCATTCCCTGCTCAGGGATGAACGCGGCAAGCTCCACATCGGTCGAAGCGACCGGATGGCTGACGACAATGTAGGTATCCTCTTTGCCTGTCATCCGTTGATAGGGCGCTGCGGAATCGATTACGGGCGATCCGGTCAACCCTTTGTTTGCAGCCGTTCCCGTGAGCAGCCTGCCTTCCGCGTTCGCAAAAGCGGCAAAGCCTTCCCTTCCCAGCTGAATTAATTCCAGCGGAACCATCAGATGGTCGAGCCTGACCCAGGCGCCAAGATAAACCCCGGAGCCGGAATCGACGATCCGCATCAAGCCGTACGTATCGCCGCAGGAGGTTGCCTTCCACTGAGTAAAATACGGACTGCCCGGTTGGGCGTCCTTCAGGCGGCGCTCCAGACATTGCCTGATTTGCAGCATCTCGTCGTAGTTCTCGCCGGGAATTTGCGTTGGAATAAAATCGCGATGAGCGACGGAGTAGGCGAACTGCGTATCGACGCTGCTGTCGAACCGATTATACCGGTCCAAGCTGTGTAGAATGCGAACTTTTGTCAAAGTATAATCGCTGGACGAGCCTTCTAGTTTGCCCAAGGACAAAATGTCGACGTCGTTGGAAGCCAGATCGTACAAGTAGTTGGTCTCTATGGCGAGAGCCGTCTGAATCTGGTTCGAATACAAGGCGATCATGCTGCGGTTCGATTCCGCCGCTTGCTCCCGCACTGAATTTGACGCCATATAGTTGCTGTAGAGCAGCAGACAAACAAGCGGCAGCGCGATCGTGACGAAGCCGACGATTAATTTGTAACGAAGCGAACGTTTGGGATTCATCGCTCGGCCTCCTCGAAGGATCGTGGAAGATAGATTTCCTATGCCGTTATTATGTCATACTCCGCGTCGACGGGAAAAGGAAGGAGGAGCTGGACAACTTGCTCCAGCCCCGCTCTCGACCTATTTTATTTTCCGTTGGCTTTCGCCCACTCATCCAGCTGCCGCTGCGTTTCCTGCAGCACTTTCTGATAGCCTGCCGCATCGCGCTTCGCCTTGAACTTGGCGACCGTCTCCTCAACATCGACCGCTCCGGCGCGCAGCACCGCTCCAAATTCCTTCTCGACGTTGCCGATCGCCGCCATCTCCGCTTTAACCGGCGTCTCGTCGAATGTAAAGCCTAGTGCAATGGAGCGCTCCGCGCTGTCGTTGAACTTGCTGAACTGCTCCCATTTGTCCGGGTCTTCGTTCGCCCATAGGTAGGAATTGAACTGGTTGCCGAACATCCAGCCGCCCGGACTCGGGTAGCCTTGCGTCTCTGCAGTGACGCCTTCCGGATAATCGATCACGTTATCGGATACTTTGACGTAGTGCTGGCCTTCGATGCCCCAGTCGAGCATATTAAGCAGCTTGGCGTCGGTATACAGCAGATTCAGGAACATCATCGCGCGCTCGGGATCTTTGGACGTACGGGAGATCGCCAGCATCGCGCCTTGCGCTTCGCCCGTCGTCGTGTACGGCATCGCCGTCTCCACTTGCACCAGCGGCACTCCGGTCGTAACGGTCATTTCCTTGTCCTTGCCCGGCTTCAGCGATTGTCCGATGGCGAAAGCTTTGCGAGCTTTGATCATGTTGATCGCTTGGTCGCTCTCGTCGGAAGTTACAACGTCCTTGTCAAACCAACCGTTCAAGTTCCACTGACGCATCCGCTTGAGGAAATCGATGAATTTCGGATCCGCCAGATCGTCGACCACTTTAAGCTCCTTGCTGTCGCGGGAAATTTTGCCGTCGTAGTTGGCCGCATGCCAAGTGTTGGAGAAACGGTTACTTACGATAGGCACAACGTCTGGCTCGTTCTCTTTGATTGTCTTAAACATTTCCTCCATCTCCTCCAGCGTCTTGACGCCGGAGATGTCGAACTTGTACTTGTCGACCAGATCCTTGTTCAGCAGGAAACCGAAGCCCTGAGCAAACTCTTTTTTCGTCGGTACGCCGTACAGCTTGCCGTTAATTTGCGCCCCTTTGATAAAGTCGTCGCCCAGCACCTGAGGAATATCCTTGCCGTGGCTGGCGACCAGATCGTTCAGCTCCAGGAATTGTCCCTTGGACACGTCTTGCGCATAAGCGTACCATCCCGCAGTGAAAATCAAGTCGAACGTTTCGCCCGAGATTTTCATCAGATTCGTTTTGTCGGTCCAGGAGCCCCAATCGATCGGCTTCAGTTCAACGGTAGCGTTGATTTTCTCCGTCAAATATTTGCTCATTTCCTCCTGAACCGCAGCCATATCGCGTTGGGCCGAGCCTGGATAAACCAGCGTCAGCTTGTACGGCTCCAGACCTGCAGCGCTTGCGGATGCAGGCGCCGATGCGGACGGACTGCCGGACGCTCCGGCTTCCTTGGACGGCTGGCTTCCCCCGTTATTGCTTTGTCCGCAGGCACCAAGCGTCAGCGCGGTCGCCAGAACTAATGAGCCCCCGGCGATTAGTTTCTTTTTCATGCCCCATCATTCCTCTCGTCTCATTAAGTATATCCTGTATATTGGAACTGAGCAGCCGCGCTATCAGCCTTTCACAGCGCCGCTGGTAATGCCGCTAATGTAGAACCTCTGGAAGAACGGGTAAGCGAGCAGCAGCGGGGCGACGCCGATAATGGCCAGCGCCATACGCACCGTCTCCGTAGGCATCTTGGAAATCAGATCGCCGACCTGGCTTGAGGTATCCGCCTTCATGATCAGAAACTGCACGTTGTTGAGCGTCTTCGTCATCAAGTATTGAATGTTCATGAGCTCCGGCTTGTCGATGAAAAGCATACAGTTGTACCAGTCGTTCCAGTAGGCCAGCAGATTAAACAGTCCGATGGTCGCCATGATCGGCGCCGATAGCGGTACGATCAGTTTAAGGAAGATCGTAAACTCCCCCGCCCCGTCAATCGTACCCGACTCGACAATCGATTCCGGAATCGTATTGGCGAAAAAGCTGCGCATAAGCAGGACATTAAAGGCGCTCAGCATCAGACCGGGGATGATCATTGCGAGCAGCGTGTTTTTCAGCCCGAACGTCATCACGTAGGTCATATACCACGGGACCATCCCGCCGCTGAACAGCATCGTAAAAAACAGGATAAAAGACAGCGTACGGCGCATCGGCAGCCCTCTTCGGGACAGCGGATAGGCGAACAACGCCGTAATCAGCAAGCTGACGGTCGTTCCGATCAATGTCACCGCAATCGTCACGCCGTAGGAACGGGCAATCTGCGCAAAGTCGTTAAACAGGAAGGAATACGCGGCGAAATTGATTTTGCTCGGCAGAATGGAATAACCATTCTGAACGATCGAGCTCTCGTCGGTAATCGAAACCATGAACACCAGCAAGAACGGAAATAACGATGCAATCGCGAATGCTCCGAAGAACAGATGAATGAAGGAAACGCGCGCAAAACTCATACGATTCATCTACAGTGCGCCTCCTTGGATTAGAATAGAGCGTCGTTCTTGCTGATTCTGCGGACGGCGAAGTTCGCGCTCAGGATCAAGAAGAAGCAGACAACGGATTGATAGAAACCGGCGGCCGCCGACATGCCGATGTCTCCCAGCTTCACCATCGCCCGATAGACGAACGTGTCGATCGTATTGGTCGTTGGCATCAGCGGACCGGAATTCATCGTGACCTGATAGAACAGACCAAAGTCCGAGCGCATGATGGAGCTGATTGCAAGCAGCGTCATGACGATAATAACGGGAGCGATCAACGGCAGGGTGATGCGCGTCATCTGTTTCCATTTGCCGGCTCCGTCGATGATGGCGGCCTCGTAGTACTCCTTGTCGATGCCGATAATCGCGGCGAAGTAGATAATTGCGAGAAATCCGACGCCCTTCCAGGCGTTCACGATGACGAGAATGTACGGCCAATATTGCGGCTCGTTGTACCACGAAATGGAGTCGAAGCCGAACAAGCTGGAAAGCTGCCGATTCACCAGTCCGCTGTCCGCGTTCAGAAAGCTGTAGACGAGGTACGCGACAACGACCATCGAGATAATGTGCGGCAGCAAGAAGGTACTCTGATAAAATCGGGCGACCACCTTGTCCTTAATCTCGTTGATCAGCAGGGCAACGGTCAAAGCGAGCACGAGGTTAACGATGATAAAAGCGACGTTGTACAAAATCGTGTTGCGAGTAATCAAATACGCGTCCGGAGAGTTGAACAAAAACTTGAAGTTGTCCATTCCAACCCACGGGCTGCCCCAGATGCCTTGGACATAGTTCAGGTTTTTGAAGGCCAGAATGACTCCGTACATCGGAATGTAATTGTTGATAAATAAGTAAACCAGTCCGGGCACCGTCATAAGCAGCAGCATCCTGTATCTCTTCACTTCTCTCAGGAACAGGCGAGCACGGCTCGGTGCGGCTTTGGCTGCCGCGGCTTTCGATCGGTTGGCGGTCGCAAGCGCTTCCATCAGGTTCATCCTCTCTCGTTGCGTAACTCATGATCCTATTATTGCAAAGCCGGCAGGTCGCCCACTACTAGGATGATGACTTCCGAATGATACGAATGTGACTTGTTGGCGAAAATGCAGAAGCGCTGGTTGACGAGCGGAATTGCCGCTCTTATGCTTAGGGCGTGTCTTCGTGCGAACGGGAGAAGTCGGCTTGTTCGAGTGGACTATGCTACTGAAGCGAGGAGCGAGGTATCCGATGAAACAGGGGTATGCCAAGGCTAAAACGTTGCGGTTTCGCGAGGACGGAACCTTCAAGATTGTGCAGTTTACGGACCCGGAGTTCTATGAGGACAGCGAGGCGGAGCGCGAAATGGAAGCGATGATGCTATCGATTCTGGAAGCGGAACGCCCGGATCTGGTCGTCTACACCGGGGATGTCATCGCTTCGGCCGGACACCCCGACCCGGCGGGCGCATTCCGCCGCGCCTGCGAGATTCCCGAGCGGGCGGGGACGCCGTGGGCGGCCGTATTCGGCAACCACGACTCCGAGGGCACAATTACCCGGGAGCAGCTTCACGCGCTTCAGCTTACCTATCCGTTGAATTATGCCAAGCCTAATCCTCCAGGCGTCCACGGGGCGGGCAACTATGTATTGAGTGTCGCAGGCAGCGACGGGAGCGCTGCTGCGGCTCTGTATTTTTTGGATTCCGGCAGCTATTCGCCGCTGGAGTATAGCCGCATGGGCTTCTATGATTGGATACGCCGGGATCAGATCGAATGGTACGCGCAGCAATCGTATCGGTTGACCGATGACAACGGAGGCGTGCCGCTGCCGGCGCTTGCCTTCTTCCACATTCCGCTGCCCGAATACAACGACGTCTGGGATTTCGAGGTTTGCTACGGAGAGCGATACGAAGTCATTTGCGCCCCGTGGATCAACTCCGGTGTGTTCGCCGCAATGATCGAGATGGGCGACGTGATGGGAACCTTCGCCGGGCACGACCACGGCAACGACTATTGGGGCGAATGGCGCGGCATTCGTCTCTGCTACGGACGCACGACGCGAAATGCGTATCTTGATCGCCCTTTTATGCCGGGAGCCAGAGTCATCTCGCTGCGGGAAGGCGAACGCAGCTTCGACACCTGGATTCGCCTTGCGGACGGCTCGGCGGTCGCCGAGCAACCTCGCCACGAGCCGACGGGACGTTTGCCCAGTCAAGTGCTTCGGAAATAAAAAAAATCGGCGATCGCGCTTGGGTGAAGCCCCCCTGCAGCGATCGCCGTATTTCTTTCACAGCAACTTGATTGGCTTATAGGACAGCCTCATTGTGGCGGTTGCAACGGCTATCCAGCTTTAGTGTCCGCCAATCGCGATCATCATGATCCCCGTAACGACCGCGGCGGATGCGACAAGTCGGCGCGTACCTTGTGATTCCTTCAAGACGAGCAGTCCCAACAGCGTGCCAAATACGATCCCGACCTCCCGCAAGGGAGCGACCGTGGAGACGTCGGCTGTTCTGGCGGCGAATAGAAACAGCAGGTATGAACCCGGAGACAGGATTGCCCCCAGCCAGAGAATATTGCGATGGCGCAGGATGACCGTTTTTAACCGGCCTGGCTTCAGCACAGATGAAGTCAATCCCAGCAAAAATCCGATATTCGTCACTTCCAGCAAGGCGAGCGGAGACAAGTGCCCCAAATTCACCTTGTCGACCAGCGTATATGTCGTAATACACAAACCGACTCCAAGTGCCAGCAGGACCGGCCGAGCGGACGATGAGGGTCCCGTCCCCTGCCGCCGTCCAACCATGACCACGAATCCGATCAGCATACAGCCGATACCGATCCATCCCCATCTCGGCAGCGATTCGCCCAGCAGCAGCACACCCAATGCCGGCGTCAGAAGCGTCGGCATTCCGCGCATAATCGGATATACCTGCGACAAATCCCCCGCTTTATACGTTTGCGCCAACAGGAATGCATAAATGCTCTGCATGACCAACGACGCTCCCATGAACATCCATTCGCGCAAAGAAAACTGGCTTCCGGCCAGCTCGTTAATCAGCACAGGCAGCAGCACGACGGTCGACGGAGCGTAAATCGCCCATAGGAATACCGCTTTATCCGTACTCTGCTTAGCAAACATATTCCAAACGGCATGCGCAAGCCCGGAGCATAAGACGAGAACGATAGAAACTGCAATCATGACTGAAACCCCGCCTTCAATCCTTTTGATAATTCTTTTGATAATACTTTTGTTAACGCAGTGTTAACTCTATGTTAACACACAGATCAAAGTAAAAACAATATAAAAAAGGATAATACAAGTTGTAGGTTATATTCCACCTGTTTTGTGGCAGCTAGTTTGGCGTTTACTGACGAGGTGTAGCTTGCGGGATGACGGGATAAGCACGTGTGGCGGTTCTATTGGGGCAGACTTTGGTTGAATGGCGGGAATAAGCACGCGTGACGGAACTATTGGAGCGGATTTTGGTTGGATGACGGGGATAAAGCACGTGTGGTGGACGACTTTCATGGAGAGCTTCCCCGTGTCACAAATCCGGTTTCCTCGTTGTCTTAATCATGTAAGCAAATAAAGGACTGTGAGGAGAGATTCAATATGGAGCTTAGAATGAATCATTACGAGGCCAACCCGGCTGCCTACAAGGCTATGCTCGGGCTTGAGCAATTTATTCAGAACAGCGGGCTGGATCGCAAGCTGTACGAGTGGATCAAGCTGCGCGCTTCGCAGATCAACAACTGCTCGTACTGTATCGATATGCATGCCAAGGATCTGCTGAGCATGGGCGAAAGCGCGGAGAAGCTTCTACTGCTGACCGCTTGGCATGAGGTGCCGCATTTTACTGCGGAGGAACGCGCCGTGATCGAGCTGACGGAGTACGCGACCAAGCTGTCTGAAGCCGGAGTCCCTAAGGAAGTCTATGATCGCGTACGTCAGCACTTTAGCGAAAAACAATTCATCGACCTGATCATGGCGATTAACGTCATCAATGCATGGAATCGCATCGGCGTATCCACGGGCCTGTACCCAGGCGCCGTCAAGTGAATCGAGTCAGCTTATCCGGATTTACGATGATATAAAGACGGCGGATACGGGAGCCATCCGGCTCCCATTCTGCGTACAGCACTTTCACAATCCGCCCTTCCTTCCGTTGCAGCACGGCCGGTTCTCCATTTATAAAGATGCGTTCGCAGCCCTCCTGAAAAGTACCCTTGGAGGACAAGCCTTCGAGGAACGCCTGTACTCGCCGGATCCCGAAGATCGGATTGATCGCTGCCCGAGCTTTGCCTCCCCCGTCCGTAATCAGGACGACATCATCGAGCAGCAACGAGAGCAGCGGCCGGAAATTGCCCGTATCCGATGCGCGAAGAAATGCATCGACAAAGCGCTCCTTGGCATCCTTCACCACCTCTCCCGTCAACGGTGCGGCCGAATCGTCCCCTACCTTCGCCTTTGCCCTGCTGAACGTTTTCCGGCAGCTCGTCTCGGTGCGATCCAGAATGCCCGCGATATCCGCATATTCGAATCCTAGCGACTCCTTCAGAATGTAAATCGCTCTCTCCAACGGAGTAAGCTTCTGCAGCAAAACAACATACGCATAACCGATGCTGTCGCGGCGCTCCGCCGGATCGGCGACCGATTCTCCGCCGGGCAGCGGTTCGGGCAGCCACTCCCCGACATACGTTTCCCGCTTGCGGCGAGACGACTTGAGCAGATTGATGCAGCGGTTCGCCGTCATTTTCGCCAGATAAGCTCTCTCATTCAAAATTCCCGTCGAATCGACCTGCATATATTGAGCGAACACGTCCTGAACGATATCCTCCGCGTCCGCAGCCATCCCCAGCATCCGATAAGCCAATCCGAAGAGCATCGACTGGTATCGCTCATAGGTTTGGGCGACTGTCATCGGCAATCCTCCTTGCTTCTTGATTCGTTAGTACTACGACAATGGAAGGCACCTTTTTGTGATAGTCGTTGCCCGCCTTCCGTCCTTGCCGCCTGACGATCGGAAACGTTGCGTATCGCTACTCTCCCTCAAATTCTGCCCAAGCAAAGCCCCTTGATTTTGAATTTCATAAAAGGATAAAGCCAGGTAACCGAGCGGAGGGGAAAGCGTTGTCCAAACCGGGTGTGTCCATTATCACTTGCACGAATCAGCCTGATTTTCTCCTAAATATTTTGAACAATTACCGCATGCAGCGCTATAGGCGCAAAGAATTGATTATTATCCTTAACAAGGACAGCCTCAATTTGCAGGAATGGAGAAAAAAAGCGTCCATCCTCCCGAATGTATCCGTTTATCAAGTTCCGGAGCAAATCTCGTTAGGCCAATGTTTGAACTGCGGCATCAGCAGGGCCAAATATCCGCTCATTGCTAAATTCGACCACGATGATTATTATTCCCCTTACTATCTGAACGAGCAAGTCAAAGCGCTTCTGCGCACGAAAAGTCCGGTGACAGGCAAGCACGCGTGCTTGGTCTATTTGGTCGCGAGCAACAAGCTTATCATTCGCTCTCCTCAAGAAAAGAACAAATTCGTCCGCTTCGTTCAAGGAGGAACCCTCTTGTTTCGGAGAGAAATTCTCAAAAATGTACGCTTCCAAAATCTCTCGCTTGGCGAGGACGTCAAATTTCTACGGGATTGCGCAAAAAAGGGCTACTCCATATACGCCACTACCCCCTACAACTACGTCTATATTCGCAGAAAAGATAAATCCACGCACACATGGCGGGTGAGCGATCAGCGCTTCCTGACAGGCAGTCAGCCTGTGGCCGTGACAAAGGATTACCTTCGTTTCGCCTTGCGTAAGCATTGAAAAACCGTGGGCTATAACCACAAAAAAGAGCCGCTCCGCCAAAAGCGAAACAGCCCTTCGTCATCCCAACTAGCCGCTTTAATCGCGGCTGGCGATCTTGGCTAACAGGCGAAGCATCTCAATATACAGCCAGACAAGCGTAACCATCAGGCCGAACGCGCCGTACCATTCCATGTATTTCGGTGCGCCCTGCTGCGCGCCGCTTTCGATGAAATCGAAATCGAGCACCAGATTAAGCGCCGCCACAACCACGATCACGAGAGAAATGCCGATACCGATCAGGCTGTTGTCGTGCAAATACGGAATCGTGATTCCGAAGAAACCGAGCACGAAGCTCGCCAAGTACAGAAGCATAATGCCCGCCGTCGCCGCGAACACGCCAAGCTTGAAGTTCTCGGTCGCTTTGATGATCCGCGCCTTATACGCAAGCAGCAAGGCAACAAATACGCACATGGTCAGCAAGGAAGCCTGTAGCGTAATGCCGTTGTACAGAGATTCGTAGGTCGCGGACAGCCCTCCGAGGAACATGCCCTCCAGCGCAGCGTAGACCGGAACAAGATAGGGAGCGGTCGTTGCTTTGAAACTAACGATCAGAGCGACCACCAGTCCGCCGATCGCACCGCCGATCATAAAAGGAGTCACATTCTGGCCGTTGAAGAACATCGACCACGTCACGAACGCCGCTCCGAGCAAAATCGCCAGCGTGATGAACGATTTGTTCACCGTGCCGTCGATCGTCATTCGCTCCGTTCCGCCGTAATGTCCGGAGTTCTCGAACGTACTATCGTTTAATGTTGGATTACCGCTGCGTCCAATCATTCCATACCCACCTTGTCCGTAAGATTATTCCAATTATAGCATCCCACCCCGTCCGGCTTCCATCCTTAAATTCCAAAGTCAGCGTCTCTCGGTCAGCATTCGAGCGAAATCCTTGAGCTGTCCCGACAAGGAGAGCGGGTCGGTCATAATCCAGTCTTCGGTCAGCCGATAGACACGGTCGCGCCGAACGGCTTCCAGTTCGCGCCAGAGCGGCTGCTTCTTCAGCCGCTCCCAGCCAAGCAAGGATTCGGCATCCTCCGAAACGACGATAAAGAGATAATCTCCCGCATACCGAGCTATCTCTTCAATCGGAATATCCTCCTTGAACTCATGTCCCTCCTGCCTTTGGACGCGGGCAACGGCCTCGGGGGCCGGCAAGCGCAAATCCCTGTACAATACCGGCATGTCGTAATACACCTGAAACGACTCGGGAAGTCCTCTCATCCAGAAGAAGGAGAAGGTCGCATTTGCCTCCAGACCGCTCATTGCCGATCTTCTCGTCTCTGCAACTTGCGCTTGATACTCTTCGATCCAACGCTCCGCTTCTTTCCCCTTGCCGATCCAGTTCGCAATAAAGCGAAATCGTTCAAAAAATGGCGTAAACCACGGGATGCTTAACGTAGGTGCAATTTGCGCGTAGTCCTCATAATGGTGTCCATCGAAGGTCAGCACGACGTCCGGACGCAATTCGGCGATTCGAGCCAAATTCGGATGAACGACGGAAGAACCGACAGCGGCAATATCCGAAGTCTTCGCACGTAAATAACCTCCTTTAAGGAGCAGTTCCGGAGCACCTACCGGAGTCACGCCCAACGCTAGCAAATCTCCTAAATACTGCATGCAGACGATGCGGATTTCCTGCCTTCGGAGACGGGCGTAGACGCGGGGAGAGACGTTCATATGTCTTTTAAAGCTTCGGCTGAAATGAAACGGATCGCGGAAGCCGGTTATGGCCGCAATTTCCTGAATCGAATCTCCCGACGTCAACAAAAGCTGCTTGGCGCGATTCAGACGGCGCTTGATCAAGTATTCGATCGGACTCATTCCGGTCAGCTTTAAGAAAAGCCGAGAATAGTGCCTCTCGGACATATCCGCCATTTCGGCCAATTGCGCAAGCGTCAATTCGAGGGCATAAGAAGCTTTGATGAACTCGATCGTCTGGCGAACCGCTTGACTGCTGTCGTCGTTCGGCTTCCTCGCCTCCGATTGCAGCACAAGATAGATGATTTCCTGGAAGAGCAAATGTTGCCGATAGGGCTCCGCCCCTTCCTCCGCATGCCTGCTCTCGTACAGTACTCGAACCTGTTCGATCATCCGAGTGAACGGAATAATGCCCCATTCTCCTTGCTGAATCGTCGACTGCCCCTCCCCAGCCAGTGTGAGCGGATAGAACTCCAACACATATGCGCTAAGCGGATAATCGGAGAAATTATCAAATTGCAGCGATGTGCCCGGAGGGAAAATGAAGCATTTTCCAAACTCCAGCGCGTATTCCCGTCCTCCCGCCGACAACTGCCCCGCCCCTTCGCGGGCAACGATCAGTGCATGCTTCTCATATTTCCGATCGTGAATTCCCGATGAAGGCGAGAATGATTCGATCCGAATATCCTCCCAGAGGTAGACGGCGGACAATCGCGGCGAAAAGCCATTAGGGGCGGACACGCAAATCTTCCCTCCTATAGGAAAAGGGAAGCCCCCGGTTCGTATCGGAGAACTTCCTCAATCTCATTCATTATGAAGCTTAACGAGTCAGCAATCGAACGGCATCGTCCAATTGGGCCGCGAAGGACATGACGTCGTAAGAAAACCATAGCCCGTCGTCCACCGTGTAAACCTTGTCGTTCTTGACGGCCGGGAGGTTCGCCCAGAGCTTGCTCTGCTCGACTTCCTTCACGAAGTCTTCATCGTTATGGAACGTTACTAGAAACAGCCGGTCCGCGGAGGCAAGCTCGGGCAGCTGTTCAAGCGAAATCGCCAAGCCCTGGCCATTATCGCCCTTCTCCCATGCCGCTTTGACGCGATCGGTCATGGAAAGCCCAAGCGTTTCGAATAAAGTATATCCGACGTTGCCGGAGCCGTATACTCGAAGCTGTCTGTTTTCATAGCCTCCGATTACGACGACGCCGAACGTCTCGCCGTCCGCAACGTGACCGGCCAGCTTGCTCCGAGCCTCTTCGCTCTTCTTCTCGTAAGCTTGAATCCACTGCTCCGCTTCGTCGGTCTTGCCCAACACGTCGGCTACTTCGCGCAGATGGCCGAACGGATCCTTGTCCGCCCATTGGACGACAACTGTAGGAGCGATCTTGCTGAGCTGCTCCACACTATCCTTGTTCCATTCCGCTACAAGAATAAGATCCGGCTGCAGCGTTAAAGCTTTCTCGATATTCAGCTCATTGGCCGGTCCGACATCCTCGATCCCACCGATCTGATCCTTGATCGCGTCGAATCCCGTTAACAGATGGGTGGCCGCCCCTATCGGCTTTATTCCCAGGGCAATCATTTGGGGCAGGTATTGGGAAGTAATGATCCGCTCGGGATGAGTCGGAATTTCAACCTCTCTGCCCAAAGCGTCTTTATAGATTCTGGTGCCGGACGGATCAGCGCTTTGCGCGCTTTCGCTCGGAGATGGAGATTCCGCCGCAGAGGAGGACGGAAGCGCCGACTGACCGGCATTCGAGCCCTCTTCCCCTTTCCCGCAACCGGTTATTAAAACCGCGGCTAGGAAGAACGCGGCTAGCAGCATAACATTTTTCCGAATGAACATGAGCTTTCCCTTCTTTACTCCATGATGAGAACCGTTATCAATGATAACAAACTCCCCATCATGCTTGCCATGTTGCATTCGGACATTGGACATGAAATATTCGGACACCTACGCGATGATTTTCGTCTTCTTGGCATTCTCCGTAGACTTGCGGATAATTCCGCTCAAAGGCCGCTTCAGCGCCAGCGCCAGAACCAGACTCAGTGCGATAAATAAGATCAGCGCAAGCATGTCTTTCAACGCCGTCTCCCACAGAATGCCGCCGACCGCCTCCCTCAGCAGGCTGATCGCATAAGTGAACGGCATAAACGGGTTCAGCGCCTGGAAGAACGGAGAAGTGGTGCTGATCGGGAACGTGCCTCCCGAACTGGAAAATTGAAACACCATAAAGATGATCGCTATCCCTTTGCCCACATTGCCGAAAACCGACAGCAGCGTATATGTGATCGTCACGAACACGAGGCTGACCAGCATGGCGAACAGGACAAATTCGAGCGGATCGGCGACGTAAGCATCCAAAATGAAAAGATCCCCCAGCGTAATAAACAGCGCCTGCAGCAGCCCAATCGTCGCGAAGGTTCCCAGACGGCCCAGAAACAGCTGATAGGCCTTGTAGTTTTCCCGATCGTCGGGCTCCGTTCTCAACAAGGAGATGAGCAGCGTCGCGCCGACCCATAGCGACAGCACGCAGTAGAACGGCGACATGGCCGAGCCGTAGTTCGGTATCGGATATTTGCGATTTTCCTTAACGAGAACGGGGTTGGCCAGAAACTCGCTTTCTTTCCGAATATCGCCCCGCAGCAGCTTGGACAGCTCCGCAAAATGATTGTCTTCCTCGACTTCGCGCAGCTTGTCCGCCGCCGTGCGCACCGCGCGCTCCAGCTCCGGAAGATCGTTCTTGACCAGTCCCGCCACCTTGTGCACGCCGGATTCGACCTCCGGAAGCTTGTTCCGCACGAAGTCGGCCAGCTTGGACAGTTCCCGCTCCGCTTCGGGCAAGTCGTTCTTCACGAACGCCGCCGCCTGATCCAGCTTCTTCCCGATTGCCGGAAGTTCGTCGCGAACGAACGGGGCCGCGAGATTCACTGCCTGCTCGAACGCCTTCGCTTTCTCTCCGAAAGCTTGCGACAGCTCGTGCACCTTCTCCCGGATTTGCGGCAGATCGCCCTGAAGCTTCTTCAGCTCCTCTTGTCCGAAGAGCAGCCCGGCCTGCGCATCCTCCAATATCGCTGCGACGTCCGGCAGCCTCGCCTGAGCCTCCCGCAGCTTCTCAGCCGAAGTTCCCGCAGCTTCCGTCAGCTTGCCGAGTCCGCGCGAAATCGCCGGGACAATCTCGCTGTCGTAGCGAGCCAAGACGTCTCCCAGCGCCCCGCTCGTTTCTTTGGACAACGCGTTCAGCCGCTCGACAAGCTCCTTCGCGGGAGCTTTGCCGTTCTCCAGCCCGGACGCGATAACGCCCAATATTTCCGCCTGCCGGTTCATCCGGTCCGCTGCGTCGCCAATCCTCTTAGCCGCATTGCCCAAAGCCTCTCCCGGCAAATAGGAGTCGATCCGCTCCAGCAGCGCAGCCGTCCTCTCTAGCACGCCTGCCGCCCCAACCAGACGGTCTCTAACCGCGCGCACCTCTTCCGGAGTCGGCAGCTTCTCCGGGTCGATGCCCATAAGCCGTCCGGTAAGCTGAGCGACCGCATCTGCGGCCTGTTGTGCTAAAATCAGATTCTGCTTCACGATTGGAGCGATCGTCTCGAAAGCCCCCGCGTTCGCCGTTAGAAAACCGTTGAGACCCTCCGCAAAGGCAATGCCTTTGTCGGCGATCTCCGCCACCCGCGGCAGCGCCTCTTGGGCCGCCGCAACAAGCTCCGTGGCTTTGGCCGCTTTGTCTGACGCGAGCTGAATCGCCTCCGCCACGCGGTCGAAGTTGCGATCCAGCTCGGCGACTCGGTCCGCGGCCTGTCGAATGAGCGGCAGCTTCTGCTGAATGACCAGCACCTCCGAGGCGGCGGCCTCGACTTTCGGCCAATTCTGCTGAAGCTTCAGCAGATGCTTGGCCGCCTGCTCGATTTCCGGCAATTTCGCCTCGACCTGCGTAATAATCTGCGCTTTGTCGTGAATTTCGGGCAGCTTCTGCTCCAGCTCCAACACCTTCTGTCCAGCGGCCCGGATGTCCGGCAGTTTGCTTTCCAGCTCAAAAACGCCGCTCTCGACTTTACGAATCGTAGGAAGCTGATCCTCGACCTGCACCCCGACCTCTTGAAGCTTCGTCAGCAGCGCTTCGCTGACCGCCTCCGCGAAGCTTTCATTGATCTGTTTCGCGATCGCGGATACGCCCGAAGACGTAATCTTGGGCGCGATCGCGTTGATCTTCTCGTTCACCGTATAGACGACCTCGGGACGGTCAAGCCGCCCCTCGGCAATTCCCGTAATGCGTTCGGAGAAATCGGCGGGCACGAGAATGCTCGCGTAATACGTGCCGTTGTCTACTCCATGCTCCGCTTCCTCGCGGTCGACGAACGTCCAGCCCAGCTTCGGGTTTTTACGCAAATTGTCGATCAGGCCCTCTCCGACATTGATGCTCTTATCCAGCACAGTCGCTCCCCGGTCCTCGTTCGTTACCGCAACCTTCACGCCGGAAGTATTGGCATACGGGTCCCACACCGACTTGATGTTGACCCAACTGTACAAGCACGGAAGCAAAATAATAGCCAAAATCAAGAAAATGCCCGTAGGCACCTTGAAGATATTTTTCCAATCCGTCGTATAAATTTTCAATATGGCACGCATCGTCTCGTCTCCTACTGTCTGCCTTTGCTTATGCTCTGACTTATCGTACCATATTTCCCCTTTTTATAAACGTGTCCCGCGGATTATACTCGCCGGGCTGTAAGCGAGAACATTTGGACCGTTCCGAGCACAATTAACGCGAACGATAAAACCAACAGAGCATGCCCCGAGCCTGGGCAAAATCTTAACACCGTTCCCCAAGGCGCTCCGGCCAGCCGCGGCACTGCGATCAGTACCGTTAGCGGCAGCATGATGTAAAGAAGTGCGATCGCCAACGCTCGAAGCCAGACCGGGAACCGGCTGCCCCCCCTTCCGCGGTGAACAACTATCCCAACGACAACGGCTGCGATCCATACCATCACAACTGCATAAGCGGCGTTAAGGATCTCTTCAATGGGACCAAATCGAACTGAGGGCGGGTACCCCGGCGGCAGATCGCCACCGCGCACTACCGCCTCCATCAGCCTCATCGACAGCTCGCCGTAGGCATGGCCGTATAACGTCGTTTTCAACGCGTCATTCGTGTTCATCAGCACGACGAGCCCCCATCCCGAATCGAGATCGACGATCACGTCGGAGTGAAAGTTTTCATTGTCCCCGCCGTGCCAGATCCTGTCTCCGAAAGCAAACCAGCCAAAGCCGTAGGATTGGCCGGCTTCCGGCGTATGCATCGTTCGGATTCCTTCCGGGGTCAAAATTGCTCGGCCGCCATATTGCCCCCCGTTGAGCTGAACGGTCAGGTAATGCGTCATATCCTCAGCCGAGGCAGCCAAAAAACCGGCGGGAACGAGCGCTGGCGCTATCGGGTGCCTCGTCTCCAGCATTTTGCCGAATACGGACTGATAGCCGACGGCCATTCTTCCGTCATCCGAATTCCCGTCAAAGCTATTCCGCATCTCCAACGGTTGAAAGATGCTCTTGACGACATATTTCTCATAGCTCATTCCCGAGACCCGGGCCACGATCTCTCCAAGCAATACGAAATTAACGTTGGAATAATAAAAGACGGCTCCCGCCGCCTCTTTAAGCTTAACCCCGTCCAACCGGCGGAGCGCATCCGCCGGCATGAGTTTACCGTCGGCAAGCCACGCTTTGCCGTGATAGGTAGACAATCCGCTCGTCTGGTTCAGCAGATGACGTACCGTGACCGGACCGCCCGCTTCGAATTCCTCCCAGCGCAGCTCCGGCAAGTGCTGCCGGACGGGATCGTCCAACTTTAGCCTTCCTTGCTCGACAAGCTGCATGATCGCAAGCGCGGTGAACGATTTGCTTATCGAGCCTAGCATGAACGGCGTTGCGGGGGATACCGGCCGCTTGCCTTCGTCGGCTATCCCGTATCCTTGCACGTACACCGTGTGGTCTCTATGCACGAAACCGACGGCCAGCCCCGGAATCCGATACTGCTCCATCGCCTCTTGAACCAGAGCATCGATCTTCGCCGTATCCAGCCCCAAACCGGACGCCGCGGACGCATGCACGCCATACGGAGGGAAGAACGATACGGTCGCGATCAGCGCTGCAAACAGCAGACCTAACAGTAGACCTAACACCCTTTTCATGACTCATACATCGCAAAATCGGCTACGGCGATCATCGTCACACGATCGTTTTCCATCATGAATTCGATCGCTCTGCCGTTCTCCTTATCCAGGTAACCCCAAATTCGCAATTGATCGATCTCGCGCACGTAATGGTCTTTGCCGTATTGCGTCTCTATCCGAGCCCCGTCATCGCCGATTTTCACCTGCCTAGCCGTCGCCGCTTCCCCGTTCAGAGAATAGCCTTCGACCCGCCCGCCATTGAGATTGTAAGTGAAATCTCCGTAATCGAGGACCACATCTCCCCGCCAGCTCGTCGAGCCTTGCAGCTTTCCTTTCAGCTTCGGTTCTCCGCGCTGAGCGACCACCTCTTGCTCTGAAATACCGAGATCGCTCAGCCCTCCGGTCTCGGCAGCCAGGTCTACGCTCGCCACGGAATCCATATAGTCCAATGGAGACGGCAGCGCCTCCTTCTTGTCTCCGCACGCCGCCAGCGCAAGCGCCATTACCGCAATCCACACAAGCATCAATTTTCTCATCGGCTTCTCCCCCTCATCTCTCTTGCCCCATATTGGTCGGGTAAAGGGAAAAGGTTCGATTCCGCCAGATGCCTCAGTCCTCTTAGCCTATTCTTCTTGCGTCACATACGCCCACGGCACATGCTCGCACAGCCAGACTCCGTTCTCGGATAACCAGAACTTGTGGCCGTCCCGATGCATGTTCGCCGCCGAGACCCGCAGCAGGAGTGGCCTCCCGTGCCGTTTGCCTACCTGCATCGCCGTCTCCGTATCACGCGACAAATGCACATGCTGCCGGGACCCCTTTTGGATGCCTTCAGCGCGAATACTCTCTAATGAACGGGAAGCCGTTCCGTGGTACAGCCTTTCGGGAGGAGCGCATTCCTCCATCTCCACGTCGACCGTCACCGAATGCCCCTGATTGGCCCGTATCCGGGTTCGGTCTTCGTTAAACTTGTATCGCTGCTTGTTGTTCTCGCGAACGATTCTCTCCAGCGTTTCCGGGTCGATCTTCTTGCCCGCGCGATTGCAGCCTGCCAGCAGGCTGTCGACATCGGCCCAACCGTTGTCGTCCAGTTTAATTCCCGCCGCAGCTGGATTATGGCGAAGCACCAGGCTCAGAAACCGCCCAAGCGCGACGTCCCTGTCGTTCTTTCGCATCTTGCAACCCTCCTCTCTTCATAAACTTTTTGTAAAGTGTACGGCTAATTTCGCAGCATTTTTAAATAAGGCGAGTCTCCCGCTTTATTTCCGGCTGCCAGGCTGATTCGGCCCGATTAAAGCCGATTTTCCGCTTTATTTTTCAAAAAATCAGCTTTTCTCGAATTTAAAGCCGATAATCCGCTCTATTTCCTTCAAAATGGGCCGTTTCGCGCATTTAAGGCGGATTTTCCGCTTTATCGCATGATCGTTCCAACTTCCTGTTCTCATCCAAACTCCCGCTCAAAGGCGCTAATACATTTTCCATCCTTGGCGTCCAGTACGGAAAAACGGATTTCACCGAACAGAGCGCCATACCCTTCCGAGTCCAGCAGCTCCCTCCACCAGGCAGCCACCTTGACCGGATCGTTGCGGAACACGCCGCAGCCGTAGGCTCCGAGGATCAAATTCTCATCCCCCATCGAAGCAAAAATCGCAAGCGCGAGCCGCATCCGGTCCTTCATCGCCTGCTCGGCCTTAGCCGGATCTTCCCCTTTCAACAGCACCTGTCCGAAGTTGACTGCGGGCAGCGTCAGCACCGAGGCCGTCACCGGAGCATGCAGCAATTCAAACCGTTCATCCCGGAAAAAAACGACGTCGGGGGAGTAGATGGCATTGTCGGTGTACATCATGGACGAGTAAGCGCGGTTGGCTTTGTAATATTCATCGTTGCGCAGCAGCGTGCCGTACAGTCCGCTGGAAGCGGCCAAGCTTTCCTCCTGCGCCATGGCTCCGTTCAGGAAGCCTCCTCCGGGGTTTTTGGCGCTGGCGAAATTCAGTACGCCGACGCGAGGCTTTCCGGCTTTCGCGAAATCCAGAATCGCCTTGACGGTCGGTTCGTTGGCGACGGAACGGCGATCTCGCCCTGCCACGGACCGCGTCTCCGGGATCTGTACCCGAGCTGCCATCTCTCGCCCCTGCTCCGGGGAGATCAGCACGCTGGCTTCCTCTGAGCGCTTCTGCTGCACCGAGAAGTCGATCCGTCGCCCCTCATATTCGTACCAACCTTGTTCCATTATGCGCACGGTCTCATGTGCGATCTCTTTGCGGTTCATTCGTATTCCCTTCTTTCTGTAGCAGCTCGTCGCGCGCCTCGGTCAGCGCAAAGCCGAGCAGATTTCTTCCCCGCCATTGCAGCGGATTGTCCGCGTTCGGATTGGACTGCCCCATGCCGATGCCCCAGATGCGGTCAGGAGGGCTGGCCTCGACCAAAATGCGATTGCGGGTTGACTTCAAGAAGTCCCAAAGCTGCGGGTTTTGCGAAAATTTAGCCAAGCAGCCCCGCTTCACGATCTCGTAGCAGCGACTTTCCCACACGTCCTTGTCGAAGTTTCCTACGGAGCGGCCGAACGCCTTCATTTCCTTAGGATGCTTGGCCTGCATAATTGCCGCCAGCATCTCGCCGTCTCCGAACAGCCTCGCCTTCTCGGCCATCATGTACTGCTCGGTGCAGGAGTACTCCGTTCCTTCTATTTCAAAAGGGCTCATCCACCATTGGCTTAAGCAGCTCTGGTTCACGCTACCGTCGACAGGCGGCGTATGGCCCCAGAAAAACAAATATTTAAACTTGCGGCCCGCCCGACAGGCGCTCCGCAGCTGTTCCAAATCGTAAATCATCGCAATTCCTCCAAATTTCTGCGATATAAGCGGGACGGACGATGACCGACGTTTTCCGTGTAATGGTCCGTCTCGGCGACGAGATCGGCCACTTTGCGCCGGAAGGCGGCTTTCAGCAGCTCCTTGTCCAGAATGACCTCGTACACCTGCTGCAGCTCCGTCAGCGTAAACAGCTTCGGCATCAAATGCAGCGCGATATCCGTATAGTTCACTTTGCCTCGCAGACGTTCAATCGCGTACGCGATAATTTTGGCATGATCGAACGCCAGCCCGTCGTTGGACACGACCCTGTAGGACGTGCAGGAAGCCGTCTCGGTCACCGTTTGTGCCCGCTCCACGATCGCGGTCAACTCGCCGTGCTCCGACACCAGCCTAAGCTCGTGCTGCTGCGTTCTCACGTATCCGCCGTCCTTAAGCAGCTCCTTCCCTTCCCCCAGGAGACGGTAAGCCACCTTAAACCACGCGGCGTTCGCCGCATCGTCTCCCGCCCGCACCTGCACTTTGCCGGCATCGATCAGCGCCATATACGAGCAGCTCATCACCCATGTCCGAGGATCGCGCCCAATATCGCTAAACGTGTATAGCTGCTCCAGATAGACGTTGTCCACGCCCGTTTCCTCGCTCAGCTCCCGCTGTGCGGCCTGCTCCGTCGTCTCCGTCGGCCGAACAAAGCCGCCCGGCAGCGCCCAACGTCCCAGATAGGGGTGGCCGCCGCGCTGGATGAGCAGAACCCTCAGCTCCTTCTCCGGAAGCTTGCGGTAGTTGTCTTCTTCCTCATCCGTCACGGTGAAAATGACCATATCCGCCGCCACGGAAGGCCGCTCGTAGTCGCCTGCGCTATACCGCTCTAAAAACTCCCTCTCCGTCAAACCGTCGCGATCCCGCACGTCCATTTTTTTATCCCCGTCCAATCTCGTTCGTTCTGCCCTTACGCTCAACATGCTCGCTCACGACAATCTGCTTGAACCTCTGTCGGTCAGCTCTCCGAAAAAGTTGCTATAAGGCATAAACCGGGCCAGTACCTCGGCGACCTTGCTCATTCGTTCCTCCAGGTCGCCCCTCAGCGTGATGTAGGGAATCCGGCGCTGCTTCAAATCCGCAATGATCTGCTTGTGGAACACATGGCGCTTCTGATCCCCGCTCCGGTCCCATGTATCGTCGTACGGAATGTCGTCGTCGCACAGGAAGAACAGGTCGTACCGCTGCGCGTTCTCGAGCGCAATCCGGGTGAGCAGCTCCGGCGCCGTTCCGTGATAATCAAGCGCGAACATATAGGTCGTAATCGCATTAGTGTCCACAAACAAGTAGCGATTCGCCTCCAGCAGCGCCTGCTCTTCACGTTCAAGGTGGCCGATCGCAATCTCGTCGAAGGCCGGCAGATCGATTCTGCGGTCCACTTGATGCTCGGTCCAGTAATCCCGGCCGTATTCGCTTGCAAACGTCGTTCCGTACCGTTTGGCCAGCGCCTCGGTAATCGTGGATTTCCCCGTCGACATCGCTCCTACGAAGACGACTTTAACGATCAAGTCCCGATAGACGATATCGCTGACGAATTCCCGGTATTTGTACGGATCGGAGCGAACCATCGTCGCCGAGATCGGCACGACGCCGCGCGCTTCGTCCACCCGCCGGTCGATTGCGCCGAGCGCCTTGCTCATATGCTCGCCATAAAACTCGCTGGAATAGAAATGCGTCACCTGCTCGCCGTTCAACAGTCCGAGAATGTACTGTTCCTCGCGAATCTCGTGCTCCCGGTCGTTCGAATAGCCGTCCGGCCCGGCCCACGCCTCGATGACTCTGACGGTCGGGTACAGCTTGCGAATCCAGGCGGCGCGAACCTGCAGCGGAACCGGAGTCACATCCGTCTCGTAAATGACCACGATCAGCTCGTCGACCTCGCGCAAAGCCGTCTCGAACATATATTGATGTCCCTTATGCAGCGGGGCGAATTTGCCCAGCGTTAAACCCAACGTTTTCATGCCCGCGCCTCCCTTGCCCCTTTATTCCACGTGTAGTAGCCGTATATCGCATTGACCAGATACGCGCTCCACATCACGATCATCAGCATGCCGTCCGGGCTGCCGTCCGCCGTTCGGATCACCCACAGCAGCACCGTGAAAACATTAAGCACAATGTAGACAAGCCATTGCTCCTTGTATCTTCTCACCATCAAAATCGTCGCCACAATCGATAAAACAGTCGTCAGCGCGTCGATGTAAGGCGAATTCTGCCCCTCGATCAACGACAGGCCATACCCGAGAGCACCGCTGCCCGCCACGCAGATCGCCGCCACAATCACCAAACCTCTAATATCCAGCTGCCTCATACTAACCTGTTGATTGCCGCGAAGATGCTTCTTCCACATAACGAAACCGACCACATTCATCGGCACGAAGAATAGCAGGTTCAGCCCCACCTCGCCGAACAGCCCGTTCGTGTAAGCCAGATAAGCGTAACCGAACGTATTGTACATTCCGAACACGTAAGTCATCAGATTGCCTTTGGCCGCCAATACGACGCAGAGGACGCCTGTGAGAAACACGGTAAAACCAAATACAGTATCCTTCATAATAACCGTCAACGCGATGGCGACTCCCGAAAACAAAGCCAGCCATGCGATCTCGTAAACGTTCCAACTGCCCCACAGCTTCTTCATCCGTATCCCTCCGACTGCCGCCCGCCCATCGAATGCTGAAGCGAACATCTTTGTAATGTTTTGATAATAACAATTTGTTAATATCAAAAATAACAGAAAGACCGACGGGATGCAATCCTTTTTTTACCGAAGCGTCGACAAAACCTCCGCCAACCGCCCGATCCCTTCCCCAATCCGTTCCGCCTCGACCATGGACACGTTCAGCTTAACGATTTTGCGCCTCGGGAAGTCGGCGAGATAGTTGATGTTCGCCGTCTCGACAACGACGCCCCTGCGCTCCGCGCCTTCGATCAGTCTATCTACATTCACGCGCCGATCCAGCTCGATATGCGTATGCATGCAACCGGTCGGCCCGGCCAGCCGGACGAGGTCCGGAAGCGTCGCGCCCATGACGCCCACCGCATCGTTCAGCGCTTGGGCGCGACGGAGATAGGGCGTCTGGATTTTATCACGGTGATGCTCGAACATGCCGCTCTGAATATAGATTTCCAACGCACCCTGCGAGATCATGGAGCTGTCGATGTGGATATACGTCCGATATTCCTGAAAAACGGGCATCAGCGTCGGAGGGAGCACAGCCACGCCGATCCGCAGTCCCGGAAACATAATCTTCGAATAGCTTTTCAAGTAGACGACGCGATTGTGCGCATCATAGCTGTAGATCGGGTCCGCCTTGGCATCCCGTTCGAAGTCTGCGAGAAAATCGTCCTCGACGATGTACACGTCATACTTATGCGCAAGCTTCAATATCGCCAGCTTCTCTTGCTTTGAATAGGACGTTCCGAGCGGATTGTGAAAGCGGGGCATCGTGCAGAAAAACTTGATGTCGCCCTGTCGAAACAGTTCCTCCAGCCGGGCCAGATCGATTCCATGGGCGGTTCTTTCGATCCCGAGGGCTTTGCGGCCGAACCGATTCAAGTACTCCACGACCAGATGATAACCCGGCTGCTCGACGAGAATCGTCTCCTTTCCGTTCGGAAACGGCATCGAGATCAGGATAAACAGCGCCTCCTGAACGCCGGACGTCACAATCAGCCGCTCCTCCTTGGCGAACACCTGATGGCTTTCCAGCTGCTGTTTGGCAGCTTTCAGCAGCGCGGGCAGCCCTCTCTGCGTTCCGTAGCCGAACAAATCCCGCTGATAGAAATCCATCGCCTTGCGGATGCAGTGCTGGAATTCTGCATAAGGGAACGCGTTCCAATCCGGCGCAGCGGTCGCGAAGTCGTATTCGCCCCGAGGCTCCCGCGCGGACTGGAACGACCTCTTCAGCACGTAATGTCCGCTACGCGGAACGACATAGGCCAGCTTCCGATTTTCCAGCTCCTTTAGCGCCTGGATTGCAGTACTCTTGTTGCAGCGATAGACTGCGCAAAGCTCGCGAACCGAGGGCAGCTTTTTTCCCTCTCGATAGGTTCCCTGCTTGATGCCTTCCTCCAATTCGTCCGCAATCCGATAGTAGATATACATGCTCCCGCTCCTCTGTACCGGTACAGTTACCGGTTTCTTTCATTGTAACCGAACTGTTTCGAGGTTACGATGTCGTTATCGCTATTTTCGTTTGGAGGATCCATCTATGAATCAGACCGGCAAAGCTTACATCGCAACGCTCGTTTACACCGCCATCATCGGCTTTTCTTTCCTGTTCGTGAAAATCAGCCTGACGACTGCCAGCCCGCTCGACACGCTAGCGCATCGATTCACGATCTCGCTGCTCGCGGCCTTGATCCCGGTGGCGCTCGGCAAGATCAAGCTCTCCCTCGGGCGGAAGGATCTACTCGCCATTCTACCGATCGCGCTGCTCTATCCGGCAGGCTTTTTTCTGTTCCAGACGTTCGGACTGGCCTATACGACGTCTTCCGCGGCCGGCATCATCCAAGCCTGCATTCCCGTGTTTACGCTGGTGATGGCCGCTTCCTTCCTGAAGGAGCATTCCACCCTGCAGCAAAAGCTGGCCATCCTGCTCTCTACGGGCGGCTTCGTCTTCATCTTCATCATGCAGGGCGTTCATCCGGCCGGCGCGTCTTTGCTCGGCTCGTTCCTGATTCTCTTGTCCTCTCTGTCCTCCGCCGGTTACAGCGTTCTCGTGAGGAGGACCAAAGGCAGGTTCTCTCCATTCGAGCTGGCGTTCGTCACGATTTCATTCGGATTTATCGTATTTAACGTCTCGGCGCTGATTCAGCATCAAGCCAGCGGTACGTTGTCCACCTATTTCGAGCCTTTGGGCGACAGCAGCTTCCTGATGTCCGTACTCTACTTGGGAATCGCGGCTTCGTTAGGAAGTGCGCTTCTGTCCAATTATGCCCTGTCCGTGCTGAAAGCTTCGCAGGTCAGCGTCTTCATCAACCTGGCTACTGTCATTACGATGGTGGCGGGCGTTCTGTTCCTGGACGAAAAGCTGTTTTACTACGACTTGATCGGAGCGGCCGTCATTATCGCCGGCGTCGTCTTCACGCAGATCCGACTGTTCCCGGCAGCTCCGGAAGTCAGACGTTCTCCTTCAGTGAAGCGATCGCTTTAACGATCCGTTTGCGCCTCGTCTCCTCCG
The DNA here is from genome assembly GCF_003386235.1 of Cohnella phaseoli. Taxonomy (GTDB): domain Bacteria; phylum Bacillota; class Bacilli; order Paenibacillales; family Paenibacillaceae; genus Cohnella; species Cohnella phaseoli. Next base: position 79,638 of record NZ_QRDZ01000027.1, on the reverse strand, counting down.
TCTTGGCCTCTTCGATGGAAAGAACGATTCGCCTCTTGTTGCTGTAGGACAACCCTTCGAACGCCTTATGCGCGTCGGGCTCTTCCGCCAGCGCGTCCGCGAAGTCCGGCGGAACCTCCACCTCGCGAGGCTCGAGATCGAGCTCGATGCCGACTTCGACCTCGTCTCCGGCGGCGACTCCGGCCGCCGTCCGGTTTTCCGCGCTTAACGGGATCATAAACCTTCCGCCCATAACGGCTACCGTCGTTCTGTACGTATGGCTGCCAACGGTGACACGGACCGCTGGCTTCTTGCCTTGGCCGAGAGAAGCCACTACCTCATCAGGCACATGCAAACCTGTGGCGGTCTTGCCGGCAAGCTCGATCGTCGTTTTGAATTTCATTGCGGTCTCCTCCAATCTTTTTTCGATCCGAAATCAACCCTTTCTGCCGAGAAGAGCCAGTTGGACGATAATGCAATAGAGCGGAAAATCCGCCTTAAATGCGGGGACTCAGCCATTTTGAGGAAAATAGGGCGGATTCTCCGTTATAATTTCAGGAAAAGCGGATTTTTTGAAAAATAAAGCGGGAAACCCGCATTAGTCGCGCCGAATCAGCCCCGCATCCGGAAATAAAGCGGAAGATCCGCTTTATTGGCAAATATGGAATCGACGGGATCTGCACCTCCTCCTGCAAACGCTCCTGCACCGCCATCGCGCACGCTAAGAGGTGCCGTACCTATCGCGCTGTTCCCCGCATCTCCATCCTTCAAGTACGAAACTTCGCAAATCCGATGTCTCCAGCTCACCCAATATCCTCCGCAGCCGCTCGCCCCGCCGTCCGGCCCGAGAACAGACAGCCGCCGAGGAAGGTGCCTTCCAGCGCGCGGTAGCCGTGCATGCCGCCTCCTCCGAATCCGGAAGCTTCGCCGGCAGCGTAGAGACCGGGGACCGGTGCACCGTCCGTGCCTAGTACTCGCCCGGACAGATCCGTCTGCAGGCCGCCGAGCGTCTTGCGGCTGACGATATGCAATCTTACGGCGATCAGCGGTCCGCTCTTCGGGTCGAGCAGCTTGTGCGGTCGCGCGACGCGTATGAACTTGTCGCCTTTGTACTGGCGCGCGCCGCGAAGCGCGGTAATTTGCAAATCCTTCGTAAACGCGTTGTCCATCTCCCGGTCCCGCGCCAGCACCTGCCTCTCGATCTCTTCGAAGCGGAGCAGCCCTTCTCCGGTCAGCCGGTTCATTCCGGCCACCAGCTCCGCCAGATTGTCGGCCACGACGAAATCCTCGCCTTTGTCGAGGAAAGCCTGAACCGGAGCGGTAGGTCCCGGCAGCACCCGAGACAACACCTGCCGTACGCTCTTGCCCGTTAAATCCGGAGTCTGCTCCGAGCCGGACAGCGCAAATTCCTTCTCGATGATTTTCTGCGTCAGAATGAACCATGAATAATCGTAACCCGTGTGGCGAAGCGTCTCCAGCGTGCCGAGCGTATCGAAGCCGGGGAAATTGGGAGCAGGCAGTCTCTTGCCTCGGGCATCGAGCCACAGCGATGACGGTCCGGGAAGAATGCGAATACCGTGGTTCGGCCAGATCGGGCTCCAGTTGCGGATCCCCTCCGTATAATGCCACATCCGGTCGCGGTTCACGATACGCCCTCCGGCCTCTTCGGCAATGCCAAGCATTCTGCCGTCCACGTGGGCGGGAACGCCGGATAGCATGTGCTTTGGGGGCTCGCCTAGTCGGCTCGGCCAGTTGGCTCGAACAAGATCGGGGTTGCCGCCAATCCCTCCGCTTGTGACAAGCACCGCTCGCGCACGGTATTCGAAGTCCCCAGTGATGTCGCGGGAGCTGGCTTCTCCTCTTGCCGCATCGCTGGCCGCAAGTACGGAACCGCTTACACCGACGACCGCGCCTTGCTGGCGAATCAGACGATCGACGCGATGGCGCGGCAGGTAGACGAGCCTTCCGCCGTCTCTATGCTCACGGACTCGCCGTTCGAATGGCGCGACGATCGCCGGCCCCGTCCCCCACACGATATGGAATCTCGGCACGGAGTTGCCGTGACCTTCCGCCAAATAGCCGCCTCGCTCCGCCCAGCCGACGATAGGAAAGAAGCGCACGCCCAACCCGTGAAGCCAGGCTCTTTTCTCTCCGGCAGCGAAATCGATATAAGCCTCGGCCCATTTCCGCCCCCAATGATCCTCTTCGGCCCTGTCAAAGCCCGCAGAGCCCATCCAATCCTGCAAAGCCAGTTCCTTCGAGTCCTTGACGCCCAGCCGGCGCTGCTCCGGAGAGTCGACCAGAAACAGCCCTCCGAACGACCACCACGCCTGTCCTCCGAGCGAGGCTTCCGGCTCTTGATCCAGCAGCAGCGTTCTCTTCCCCTTGTCGGCAAGCTCGGCGGCGGCGACCAGCCCGGCGAGTCCCCCTCCGACTACGATCGCATCGAACTCTCTCTCCATGGAACCTTCCCCCTTATCGCGAATAACGTCCCTTGTCGGTCGAATTACACGAGCCGGTTCAGCTCTCCCGCTCCGTAATACTTCTCGTACTCGTGCATGGCGAATTGATCCATCATGCCGGAGATAAAGTCCGCTACGTTTCGCAGCCGCTCGGCCTCGTCGGCAAACATCCGATACTCCGGAGGAAGCAGCTTAAGATCGGCGTTGGTCCGCTCGTCGGCAAACACTTGAAACAAACCGCGCAGAACCTTCTCGCCCCTCTTTTCGTACAGCTGAACCGAGGGGCGACGCATTATCAGGAGAAACACGAGCTTTTTCAGCCCTCTGGCCAGCTCTCCGTATTCCTTGTAGTCCAGCCGCTTCTTCGCTTCGTAATAATGAATGTCGCGAATGAGCCGATTCACGATGACCGACGTAAGCTCCTTGCGAAAAAGAAAGGAATATTCCTCCGACGAGCCTAGATGACGGCCTTTGTAGGCAAATTCCCGGCAGTCCTTGACGATCCGGTCCAACTCGCCGTAAGCCGTCTTGTACTTGTCGTCAATATGAAACTCGTACAGCAGATCGTCGATCGTAAACAGATTCTGGCTGAGGCAATCCTCCAGGTCATGCGCCGCATAAGCGATCTCGTCGGCAAGATCCATGATCTGCATATCGATCGTCCGCACTTGCTCCATCCGGATGCCGCGCTCCTCAAGTACCTGGATAATCCCGTCGTAGTCCTCGTCGTAGATAAATTTTTTGTTTTGGCCGCCCTCATGCCTCTGGAAATACTTGACCACGCCAAGCTGCGTTCGAAAGGTCAGATTCAGGCCGCGGTAGGCATGGTGCTTCTTCTCCAGCTTGCGCAAAATGCGCAGCGTCTGGGCGTTCCCCTCGAATCCCCCGATCTTGCCGACCAGCTCGTTCAGCACCGTCTCGCCGTGATGGCCGATCGGAGGATTGCCAAGATCGTGGGCCAGCGCGCACGCTTCGGCAACGAACGTGTTTTCGATGCCCATGTCCGAGGCGATGCCCCGGGCGATCTGTGCCACCTCCATGCTGTGCGTCAGACGATTGCGGATAAAATGATGCTGATCGACTCCGAGCAGTTGCATTTTCCCTTGCAGCCTGCGAAAGGAGGCCGAATACAAAATTCGCGCATAATCCCGCGAATATTCGTCTCGTCCCCGTTCGGCGGATTCGCCGGGATGAAGACGGAAATCCAGGTCTCGGACAAGCTCCGCCTGATCCCGCACGTATTCAAGCGTTATCGGATCGTAGTGATGCGCCATCGCCTTTCCTCAATCCTTCCCGAATGAAGTCTGCCAGCAGATCGATTTTGTTCAGATTGCCGTCCGTATTGTTGAGAATCAGGTCGCACACGGCCAACGCAGCAATCTCATCGTCGTAAGAGCTTAGCCGGGTGCGAATTTCCTCAGGGCTGTGACCCCGCGACGCAAGCCTCCTTCGGCAATCCTCTTGGTCCGATTTCACGCCGATCAGCAGCGTACGGTCGCGAAACAGCTCTCTCAGCCTTCCCGCGCCGGCTTTATCTAAAATGACGGAACGCGGCAGCCCCCCGCGAACGATGTCCTCGATCAGCTGCAGCGGCGTACCGTACAGGTTGCCGTGATACTCGGTCATCTCCACCATCTGTTCCCGTTCGTACAGAAGCTCCATCTCGGAACGGCTTTTGAAGAAATAGTCCGTCCCGTCGACTTCCCCTTCGCGCGGTGGACGAGAAGTCCACGTCACGATCCGGGGCAAGCCGAGCCGCGACTGAATCGTGCTTTTGCCGGAGGCGCTAGGCCCTTGAAGCACCACAAGCGATATCGACATATTGGCCTCCCTTGCTTTATCTGTTTAGACTTAATAGCCTTATTAGGCTTATGTTTACACTATACCTTCTTTTCGCCAGGAATGCAGTCCTGCGTAAACAAGGAAAAGCGGGAAAGAACGTCGAATGAATACGATACTATGAAGCGAATCCACGATTCTAAATTATTGAAATCCGCCGTCATCGCCAGCCTGTTTCTCGGCTTCCTGCTCGGTCTGAGATGGTTCTGGTCGGAAATCTTTTCTACTCCGGAGCATCCAGGCGTTGTTCAAGGCACGCTCGACTTGCGAGGCTGGGACTTCGACGCCAATCCCTCCATCCCGCTCGACGGGGAGTGGACGTTCTATCCCTTGGCTTTCGTAGACCGCGACAACGAAGCGCTCCAACCGGCAAGTACAAGCAGGTTTATCCCTGTTCCGGAAAGATGGATGAAACTCGGCATGAATGGCTTCGATGGCGCCTATGGCTACGGTACGTACAAGCTGCGCATTCTGATCGATCCCGATCCCGATCTCGACCTGGGCTTCTGGATCCAGGAAATCGCCGCCTCTTCCCGCGTGCAGATCAACGACGATAAAGCTCACGAATTCGGCAAGGTGGGAGCGAGCAGCGACACTTACGTTCCCAGCGCACGGGCGTACTTGTTGTCCTACGAAACGAAAGGCATCGGGGAAATCGACCTATTCATTCAAGCCTCCAACTTCGATCACTTCTCCAGAAGCGGAATTACCCGATCTATCCGAATCGGCACTCGGGATGCAATAGATCGCGAATGGTGGTACTCGATCGGCTTTCAACTCGTCACCTTCGCCATCCTACTTTTACACGGTCTGTACTCCTGCATCCTTTTCGTGTTCAGCCGACGACAGAAAGAATTTCTGATTTTCACACTGCTACTCTTCGCTGCCGGCATATCAGTCGTCACATCCAACGAAATCATCCTCCTTAATTGGCTGCCGGTCAATTACACGTGGATGATCAAAATCCGGCTACTTTCGTATATGTGGCTCTCCGTTCTCATTCTGATGTTGGGCAGAATTTTCGCGGGAAGAGCGGGGAGATCCGCGGCGTACCGGATCTTCTTCGGATCGTTCCTCGCCTACACGCTATTCGTCCTGTTGGCGGACGTTAAGCTCGTCAGCTACAGCTACTGGCTAAGGATCATGACTTTCTATTACATAGTACCGCTAGCGGCATTTTCCTGGATCATCGTAAAGATGATACTCGAGCGGAAAAACGACGTTGTCTACCTGTTTCTCGCTATCGTCAGCGTGCTGTCCAGCGTCATCTGGGGCATCGTCAATTCATCGAATGACAATACGAGCGTCTATTATCCGATCGATATTATCGTAGCGATCATCGCATTCTCCGCCTATTGGTTTAAGCGCTACTTCCGCAACGCGGAGGAAAATACCCGGCTTAACGTTCAACTCAAGGAAGCGGACAAGCTAAAGGACCAGTTTCTGGCCAACACCTCGCACGAGCTGCGAACGCCGCTGCACGGGATGATGAATATGGCCGGCAGCATTTTAGAGCGGGAGAAGCTGGTGCTTGGCGAGAGAAGCGTTGCGGAGATGGAACTGCTCGTTACGGTGGGCCGGCGCATGTCGCATCTGCTCGACGATCTGCTGGATGTCGTCAGATTGCAGGAAAAGAGGATCGTTCTGCAGAAGGAGCCGTTGTCCGTCGCTTCAATCGCTTCCGGCGTCGCCGCTATGCTGAGGTTTATGACCGACGGCAGGCCCGTTCGACTCGTGACCGATATCGCGGACTCGCTCCCGCATGTGTTGGCCGACGAGAAAAGACTGGTACAAATTTTGCTTAATCTGCTGCACAACGCATTGAAATTCACCGATGTCGGGACGGTAACGATCTCGGCGGCCCCAGAGAACGGAAGGGTCGTTATTCGCGTCAGCGACACCGGCTCCGGAATGGACGAAGAGACGCGGCGACGGGTATTCCTCCCTTACGAGCAAGGGACCCCGGGCATGAACGAGGACGGCGGCATCGGCCTTGGCTTGAGCATTTCCAAGCAGCTCGTTGAGCTTCACGGCGGCGAACTGAGCGTCGACTCCGAGCCGGGCGTCGGTTCCGTGTTCAAGTTTGCTTTGCCGGCAGTCGATCAGCCGCTGCCTAGCGCGGCCCGATCAGACGAAGCGAACGTCGGATCCCGTGAAGCTGCCGCCGCACTCTTGCTCGAAACGCCTGCCACCTCCCCGGCTTCCAACGCTTCGACGACGGCGGAGATCAATGCCGGAAATGCGAATATCCTTGCCGTAGATGACGATCCGGTCAACTTGAAGGTGCTTGCCGGCATTCTTTCATCCGAACCGTACAACGTGTTTACCGCAACCTCCGCCCGAGAAGCGCTTGAGCGGCTTGCCTTGGGCACATGGGATTTGGTTGTCGCGGACGTAATGATGCCGCAGATGTCCGGCTACGAGCTAACCGTCAGAATACGGGAACGCTTCTCGATGTCGGAGCTCCCGGTTCTTCTGCTCACCGCGCGCAGCAAGCCCGAGGACATTCAGGCCGGCTTCGTTGCCGGAGCCAACGATTACTTAACTAAACCGGTCGAAGCGACAGAGCTGAAATACCGGATCCGGGCGCTGACCGCCTTGAAGCAGTCCGTTAGCGAACAGCTTCGTTTGGAAGCCGCCTATTTGCAAGCTCAAATACATCCCCACTTTCTGTTCAACGCCCTGAACTCGATCATGGCGCTGAGCGACGAAGATACGGATAGGATGCGCAAGCTGGGGAACGCCTTTACTTCTTATCTGCGGATCAGCTTCGATTTTCTGAATTCCGGCAAGCTTGTTGAGCTATCCCACGAGCTGGAGCTTGTCAACTCCTATCTATACGTCGAGAAGGAACGGTTTGAGGACAAGCTGAACATCGTCTGGGAGGTAGAAGCCGATGTGAGTCCGATGCTGCCTCCGTTGACGATCCAGCCCTTGGTGGAAAATGCGGTTCGACATGGGGTCCGAAGCCGAGCTCAAGGAGGCACAGTGCGAATTCGGATTGCGCGACAGGACGATTGTGCGTTGATTGAGGTTTCCGACGACGGCATCGGGATGGATGAGGGGAAAATAGCTCGATTGCTGGATTGGGCGAACAGAGGCAAAGGCATCGGAGTGGCCAATACGAATCGCCGATTGACTCAGCTATACGGGCAAGGCCTGCTCATCCACAGCATTCCCGGCGAAGGGACGACCGTGTCTTTTCTCATTCCGCATCCAAGCTAGCGAGGTAAGCAAAAGGCCCTCATATTCCGCGGAAGAGCGGAGTGTGAGGGCCTTTCGTCTACTTAATGCGAGACCTTCAGCTTCTCAATGTCCGGGCCGGGGAGCCCCGTCACTTTGGCGATCAAATCGACAGACAGGCCTTCTTCCAACATTCGGGCCGCGACTTCGATCTTTCCTTCGGTCATCCCTTCAATCTTGCCTTCGATCTTGCCTTCGTTCAGCCCCTGCATGTAGCCTTTCCGCTCATACGAGCTCATCAGTCCCATCAACGGTTCCTCCTTTTCGGGATATTCTTTTATAAACTCCGCCCGAACCTCTTGCTGTTCGGTCTTGGTCGATTTCATGTAGGTTTCGAAAAACAACGTCATTAAGGATAGTTTAGCAAGGTTTTGCTCGGTTTGGAATATCATGCGCAGAAAGGCCATATACACCTCTTTGCGCTCCTTGCGCCTATAACCCATGCTGCTTAGCAGCGCGGCCGCAACCGGATTGTCCGAACGGGCGAACGTCCGCCAATCCTGCCGGCAAAGCTGGAGCGCGTAGTAGTCGAACCTAAGCACCTCCTTGAACGGCAGCTTCCAGCGGAACGAGTCCGGCTCGACTACCCTCGACCGGTGGCTGAACACGGCGATCGGCACGATCGGCTTGCGATGCTTCTCGTACAGTCTCGCTGCGTAAATAAACATTCGCTCGGCGAACTCCTCCTCCCGATAGGACTGCGGCTCCAGATGCACGAGAATGAACGCCTCCTCTTCCCTCAGCCTTGTCTCGACGAGCAGGTCGACCCGCCCTTTTTTGCCGCCCGTCAAATCTGTCACCACCTCTTCAGACAGAAACACGACATGCTCGAAATCGAGCGCTTCCGCCACCTCCGGGAAAAACAATTCAATGAATTCCTTGAAAAAGGTACGCAGCAGCGTCTTAAACAATCGATCGTGATCGATCTCCAACGGTACCCCTCCTTTGCAGCCAAGAAAAACAAAAAGCCGCCCGGCATTCCCACAAGGGAATGCGAGCGGCGTGTTCTTCACGACCGAATAGATTTAGTATCGATATTCTAGCATACTTCTTCCCGGATGTCTTGTCCTATCCGACAGAATTACCTCGCCAAGTAGCCCCCGTCGACGGGAAGAATAATTCCGGTGACGTAGTCGGATGCGGCGGAGGACAGAAATACGCCGGCCCCTGCCAAATCGTCCGGCCCTCCCCATCGTCCGGCCGGGATACGGGCGTTGACATGCGGCAGACGCGTGTCGTCCTGCAGCAAATCCGTGTTCATCTCCGTTGCCATATAACCCGGAGCGATCGCATTGACCTGAACGCCCCGGCCCGCCCATTCGTTGGATAGCGACTTGGTCAACTGCGCGATGCCCGCCTTGCTGACTGCATACGCGGAAGCGTTAAAGCCACCGATAAAGCTGAGCATCGACGCCATGTTGATGATTTTGCCGCTGCCCTTCTCGACCATGATCGCGCCAGCCAGCCTGCAAAGCTGGTACACCGCTGTGATGTTCAGCTCCAGAACTTTGTCCCAGCTTTCGACCGGCAAGTCGAGGCAAGCTCTACGGTCGTGCATACCTGCATTGTTAACAAGAATATCCACCGTATCTCCCAACACGCCGACGGCTTCCCCGAAGCTGCGCTCCAGATCGGCGCGATCCATCAGATTACCCTTTACCGCATGAACGGCTAGCCCTTCCGCTTGCAGCCCGGCGGCGGTATGGGCGGCCGCATCCGAGATGTCGAGAATCGCCACCTCCGCACCCGCCTTCGCCAGCGCCGTCGCGATACCTCGGCCAAGCCCGCGGCTTGCCCCGGTGACGATCGCCTTTTTCCCGGTGAGATCGAATAAGTTCAAGTTTGACATAGCGGTTCATCGCCTCTCTTCTCAATTATCGAAGCACCATCATCTTTTTCCGAGTATAAAACTCTACGCCGTCGCGCCCGTTCGCGTGAAGATCGCCGTAGAACGATTTCTTGTAGCCGGAGAAAGGGAAAAACGCCATCGGAGCAGGCACGCCCACGTTAACGCCCAGCATCCCCGCGTCGATCGTATCGCGAAACTCGCGGATCGCGCTCGAGCTGTCGGTATAGATGCAAGCTCCGTTGGCGAATTCCGAACGGTTGGCGAGCGCGACCGCCTCCTGCAGCGTATCGACACGCACGACGGACAGCACCGGGGCGAAAATCTCGTCCTGCCAAATCTTCATATCCGAATTCACGCGATCGAAGATCGTCGGCCCGACAAAATAGCCTTCGCCCCTAGCCGCTTCCCCTTCGCGACCGTCCAGCACAAGCTCGGCCCCTTCCGTCTTGCCGCTCTCGATATAGCCCAGCGTGCGGGCTTTATGCGAATCGCGGATAACCGGCCCGAGAAACACGTTCGGCTCCAGCCCGTAGCCGATCGACAAGCCCGAGGCCGAGCGCCGGAGCGCTTCGACCAGTTTATCCGCTACGTCCCCCACGGCGACGACGACGGAACAGGCCATACAGCGTTCGCCGGCGGACCCGAACGCGGCGTTCGTAATCTCTTTGACGGCCAGCTCCAGGTTGGCGTCCGGCATCACAATCGAGTGGTTTTTGGCGCCGGCGAGTGCCTGCACGCGTTTGCCGCAGGCCGCTCCAGTCTTGTACACGTACTCGGCGACAGGCTGCGAGCCGACGAACGAGATCGCGTTAATGCCCTCGTTCGCCAGCATCTCGTTTACGACGTCATGGGCGCCGTGTACGATGTTGAACACACCGGCCGGCAGCCCGGCTTCCGTAAGCAGCTCCGCCAGCCGATTGGCCAGCAGCGGCGTTCTCTCGGACGGTTTAAGCACAAAAGTATTGCCGCAAGCGATCGCCAGCGGGAACATCCAGCAAGGAACCATCATCGGAAAATTGAACGGCGTAATGCCCCCGACGACGCCAAGCGGGTACCGGTACATGGAGGATTCGATGCCCGTGGCGATGTCCGGCAGCGTGCTGCCCATCATCAGCGTAGGGGCTCCCGCCGCGAACTCCACGCATTCGATACCCCTAAGCACCTCACCGTACGCTTCGCCGTAGCTCTTGCCGTTCTCCATCGTGATCAGCCTGGCCAGCTCATCCCAATGCTCGACCAGAATTTGCTGGTATTTGAACAGAATGCGCGCCCGCTTCGGCACGGGCTCCTTGCGCCATCTCTTCGAGGCTTCGGCCGCCGCCCGGGCGGCACCCCGCACGTCTTCCGCCGTAGACAGCGGCACATAAGCCAGCGTCTCGCCCGTCGCCGGATTCGGCACCTCCTCCGTCCGGTCAGATGCCGATTCCACCCATTCCCCGCCGATAAAGTTGCGTAACACCGTTGGATTGTTCATAGATGATTTCCCTCCTGAAATGTATGGATCAAGCCTGCTTGGCAATAACCGCTTCGATCTTGTCATTGGACGGCATCGCGTCGGAGCAGCTATGGCTCGATACGACGATGGATGCGGACGCGCTGCCGTACTCCAGACAGCGATCGATGCTCCACCCTTGCATCAGTCCGTAGATGAACGCCCCGGCGAAGGAGTCTCCCGCTCCGAACGTCTTGACGACCTGCGCCGGAAACACGCCTGCGCGGTAGACTCCGCCGTCCTTGGCAAAGGCGATCGAGCCGTCTCCGCCATACTTGACGACGACCAGCTTCGCCTCGTGCGCAAACCATGATTTGGCCGTCGCGAAGTCTTCCGTACCCTCGGCCCCTTCCAGCAGGTCGAACTCCTCCCGCCCTCCGAGGATGACGTCGCATTGCGCCGCCGCCATCCGGCAGTACGTATAGATTTCGTCCCTCGAAGCCCACGTGTACGGACGGTAATCAATATCGAACAACAGAACGGCCCCATGCTTACGGGCCAACTCGATCGTGCGGAATACCGCTTCGCGGGACGGGCTTCTCGCCAGTGCCGTGCCGCTGATCATCACCGCCTTCGCTTTTCGCACGTATGCCTCGTCCACATCCCTCGACTCCAGATTGAGGTCCGCCGCGTTATCCCGGTACATCAGGATGCTGCATTCCGTCGGCGACTTGATTTCCGTGATCGCCAGTCCGGTGACGCTGCCCTGCCGGTCGGTTATGACGCCCTCCGTATCGATCCCCTCCTTGCGCAAATAGTTCACGATAAACCGGCCGAAAGCATCGTCGGCCACCCTGCCGATAAATCCGCTCCGCAGACCGAGCCGCGAAGCCGCGATCGTAATATTCGCCGGCGATCCGCCCACGTATTTCGTGAACGTCAGCGTCTCCTCGAGCGGTCGGTTAATCTCGTTGGCATTCAAATCGATGCACAACCGCCCTACTCCGATCAAATCCAGCTCCTTATCGCCCCGAAAAACAATTCCGTTCATGGGTGTTTCCTCCTTCTTAATTCATCTAAACGATTAGCTAATCGATTAGATAGCTGTGTAAAAAAAGGGCCGCCTGCGCACGCCCGCAAGAAGCGGAGGGCGGGCAGCAATACTTTCAAATCCGATTAAGCCTGTTCTCCTCCGCAAGTCCCGCGCACGATCAGCTCTACCGGAAGCACGACGTGCCGGGCATCGCGACTTGCTTCGGAGAGGCGCTCGAGCAATAGCTCGGTCGCCCTCCGTCCAAGCTCGTAGCGCGGAATGCGGACGGTCGTCAGCCGCACGGAGCGGAAAGCCGCGAGAAACAGATCGTCGAAGCCCATCACCGCGACGTCCTCGGGAACTCGCAGCCCTCTGTCCGCCGCCGCGTCCAGCACGCCCATCGCTCCGACATCGCTCATGTTGATCACGGCAGTCGGCCGCTCGTCGGGCGGCATATCCGCATAACCAAGCATTCTCTCGTAGCTGGCCGTATACTTCGCTTCGCCGGACAACGTCCACTCAGGGGGCACATCGATGCCGGCCTCCTTCATCGCCTGCCGATAACCTTCCTCGCGGAGCTTGCTGGTCGGCGAGCCTGCGACGCCGGACATAAACGCGATGCGGCGATGACCCATACGAAGCATATGCCGGGCGGCCATCAGCCCGCCTTCGAAATTGTCCGACTCGACCAGGTCCGCATCCAGCCCTTCAAGACGGCGATGCGCCAGCACAAGAGGAAAGCCTCGCTCGCGCAGCGATTGCAGCAGCTCCCGGTCGGCCTCCAGAGCGGAGGTAACGATCAATCCGTCGATCTTCCCCTCCCGCGCTTGCGCTGCCGCCTGCCTCATCCGCTCCGGCTGGTCGTTCGTGTTGATCATGTGAACGGCATAGCCGTGTTTCTGCGCCTCGTCCTCGCAGCCCTTGGCGAGATCGGGGTAGAACGGGTTAGAGATGTCCGAGACGATCAGGCCGATCGTCCGGCTCTCCCTGGCGCGCAAACCGCGGGCCGCCGCATTGGGCGCGTAATTCAGCTCGCGGATGGCGGCGAGCACCCGCTCCTTTTTCTCCGGACTTACGTAACGGTTATTGTTCAGCACATAGGATACGGTCGCTACGGACACGCCTGCGTGCTTGGCAATATCTTTAATCGTACTCATCCGCAGCACTCCCGTCTAATCGATTAGATGTAGTGGGAGTATAGCACAAAGCCTCGGCGAAGGACAGCCTCTCACGTCCGACTCGTCCAAGCAGGCTTAGGATTCGACTCGTTTGCCGGCAAATCCCTCTACTCGCAGTCCTGACGATTCGGCGAGCCGCTCACGAATGGCTCAACCTCAATCGTCCCAAGCGCTCCTTGCGCACCGCTTCCCACAGCCCGTTCAGATAGACGGCTCCGAGCGCCCGGTCATACAAGCCGTAGCCCGGCTTGCCCGTCTCTCCCCAGATCATTCGGCCATGGTCCGAGCGGATCGGCCCCTCGTAATCGAAGTCGCTCATCGCCCGAATTACCTCATACATATCGATCGAGCCCGAGGAGGACAGATGCGCCGACTCTTGGAACGACTTCGGACCGGTCAGCTTCACGTTGCGCGCATGGACGAAGTTGACGCGCCCTCTGCGCCCGAACTCGCGCATCAGCTCAGGCACGTCGTTGTCGGCGCTTGCTCCGAGCGATCCGCTGCACAGGCATAGACCGTTGGCCGGACTATCGTACAGGCCGATCATCCGCTCCAGGCTTGCCCGTCCCGTCATAATGCGCGGCAGGCCGAAGATCGGCCAGGGCGGGTCGTCCGGATGAATCGCCATCTTGATTCCGGCTTCCTCCGCTGCAGGCATAATCTCCCGCACGAAATACGCCAGATTGTCCCACAGCTTTTCCTCGTCCACGCTCTCGTATTGCGAGAACAGCCTTTGAAGCTCGGCGACCTCGTAGCTACTGTCCCATCCCGGTAAGCTGAGCTCTCCCGTCAACGGATTCATTCGCTCGACGACCTCTTCCTCGTAGATCAGCGCCGTCGAACCGTCTTCCAGCTCGTAGTCGAGCTTCGAACGGGTCCAGTCGAATACGGGCATGAAGTTATAGCAGACGACCGGCACTCCTGCTTTCCCGAGATTGTGCAGCGTCGTCTTGTAGTTCGCGATATAGCGATCCCGAGACGGCAGCCCCAGCTTGATGTCCTCATGCACCGGAACGCTCTCGATGACGGATAACTCCAAGCCCGCTTCATTAATGCTTCTCTTCAAATCCAGAATCGTTTCGAGCGGCCATGCCTCCCCTACGGGCACGTCGTACACCGCCGAGACGATCCCCTTCATCCCCGGAATTTGCCGAATATGCGACAGAGACACAGGGTCCGAATCGCCGTACCATCTAAAGGTCAGCTTCACTGGCAGATCGCCCCTTTCTTCTGTTGATCCCGATAAACCTGCGGGGTCACGCCATGATGTCTCTTGAATGCGTAGTTAAAAGAATGCGGGCGCTGGTAGCCGAGCATAGCGGCGATCTCGTACGTTTTCTCGTGGCTGTTCGCGAGCAGATAGACCGCCTTCTCCATTCGCAATTGCTGAATGTAGTCGCTAATGTTGCCCCCGGTCTCCAGCTTGTAAATTTTCGAAATGTAGACCGGATGCATATGAACGTGATCGGCAATGCTCTGCAGCGTCACGTCCTGCGCCAGATTGTCGTCGATGAATTGATGGATCGAGCGGATGAGTTCCGAACGATTGTCTTTCATCTCGCGGTCCATGTCCTCCATCAAGCGGCGCAGCACGCGCAGCGACCACTCGCGCAGATGCGCGACGGAGCGAAACGGAATGCCGTCCGCCAGCTTCCCGTAGTCGTCGCCGATCAGGTCGGACAGAGGCTGCCCATTCTTGTGCGAGATGTACGAGAACGCCGAGGATACCGCGAAATATACCTCGAGCAGATGCTCCTGCGAATGGGGGTGAGAGGACTTGCTGCGCAATTCCTCGAATACGCGTTCCAGCTTCTCCTCCATCGCGTCCCACCGGCCCGCTTCGAGCAGATGGATAAACGTCGGCGGCTCATAGAGGGAACGAATCGACTCGACCTCCGCCTCCGCCGGCTCGCCGGAAGCCCTCAGGAACAATCCCTGCTCGTTGCCGACCCGTTTGCGAGCCGCGGATACGCAGCCGTCGTATTGTCCGGGCACGTCTCGCGGGAATAGGCCCGGCTCGCTGACGACGACGGAAATGCTGCCTTTCAGAAAGCTCTTCACGGCGGCCTGAAGCTGGGAGGCGGTCTGCTCGAACAGCGCCGCTCGCTGTCCCGGCTCGACCCGCTCCTCCACTGAGGCAAGAAAAATCAAATAGTCGTGCGCATCCTTCGCATGCCAGAGACCGAACTTCCCGCCGAACAGCTCTTCGGCCATGTTGCCGATCGCGTACTCAATCAACGAACGGCCGCGAAAATCGTAATCGACGAACGCGTCCTCCAGCCGAACGAGCATCAGGAAGCACGTTTGCCCGTAGAGGTCCGGCAGCGTCAAGGCCGCCGTTTTCTCCCGCAGCGCCTCTTCGTTCCAGAGCGCTCCCTGAAGGAGCTCCAGAAGTAAATTGCCCTTGAGCAGCGGCATATTTTCGTTCAGCGTGCGGGTCAAATTCCGGACGGACAGGATGTGCTCCCACTCGCCGTGCAGCTTCTGCTGCAGCCGGGAAACCGTATCCAGCAGCTCCTGTTCCGTCACCGGCTTGAGCAAATAATCCTCGACCTGATTCTGGATCGCTTCCTTCGCGTACTGGAAGTCGGAGTACCCCGAAAGCAGCACGCATTTCGTTTTGCTCCAATCGCGCCGGATGCAAGCGATGAGGTCGAGTCCCGTCATTCCCGGCATCTGAATGTCGGTAATGACGATGTCAACGGCGAATCGCCGCAGAAGCTCAAGCGCTTCATAGCCCGAATAAGCGCGATACACTTGCGTAATCCCGATCCTATCCCAGCCGATCGTTGTCGCCAACCGATCGACCACATGCGCTTCGTCGTCCACGATCAACAGATGCATCGTTCGGCCCCCTCTTCTGGATGGCTTTGCCGGCTTCAGACATCGCTGCGCGTCCACTTGATGGTAACGCACAAGCCGCCCATCGGCAGTTGCTCGAATACGAGTCCCGATTGTCCGCCGAACCGGTACTGCAGCCGGCGATGTACGTTCCACGTGCCGCAACCGACTTCCTCCGACATCGGCTGCGCCAGCTCGGCTTGCAGGTCGCGAAGCCGTTGAGGCTCCATCCCCGGTCCGTCGTCCTGCACGAAAATCATGTTGTACCTGTCGTCCTGCTTGCCCGTAATCGTAATCATGCCGCCTTCTGGCGACTTCTCCACCCCGTGCACGATCGCATTCTCCACAATCGGCTGCAGAATCAGTCTCGGCAGCTCCAAATCCAGCATTTTCTCGGGTACGTCGATCTCGAACTGCACTCTGCCCATCCGCAGGTTCTGAATCATCAAGTAGTTGCGAACGAGCTCCAGCTCATCCTCAAGCGCCACGGATTGATTTTCGACCCTTGTCGCGTAACGGTAATACTCCGCCAAGTTCTGGGACATTTCAACGACCGCCTGCCGATCGTTCATCTCCGCCGAATTGATGATGAAGAACAGCGAGTTGTATAGAAAATGCGGGTTGATCTGCGACTGTAGCTGCTTCAGCGTCGCCTCTCGGGACCTCAGCTTCTCCGCGTAGACGTCCTCGATCAGCAATTGAATTTGGTCGGACATTTCGTTGAATTGGAAAATGAGATAGTCGAATTCGTTTTTGGCCAGATAATCGATGCGCGCCGAGTAGTCTCCCCGCTTGATCCGCTGAACGCTCCCGATCAGCTTCCCGAGCGGACGCTGGACGTTCCGATAGAGCAGGAACGATGCGCCCACGGCCAGCACGAGCAGCAATCCGATAATCACGTAGAAAAAGTTCCTCTGCTCCGTTATCGGCGTAATGACGCTCTGATACGGCGTATAGTCGACGAGATACCAGCCGAGCTGCCGCGACTTCACATAGCTGACAAGATGCTGTTCGCCGCCGAGCTCGACCAGACGCTGTCCGGTTTCCGGCTCCTTGTCCAGCTCTCCCTCAAGCAAGCCGATCAGCTGCTCCGCTTTCTCCGCGGACGAGGTGCCGTTCAGAACGGGCTGTTCGCCGGGCACGTACAGGAACGGATCGTTGTTTTTGCCGTTCTTGTACGCGTCCAGCATCGCAGTCATATTGGCCGTCGTGAAGCGGACGCGGAACACAGCTTGAGCCGCCTCCTTGCGTTCCGCCTTCGCGGGCTCTCCGATCTCGTGCACGAAATAACGCTCGGTTTTGCCGCCCGCCTCTTCCAGACTATATGTCCAGCGGGTATAGATCGGCCCCGTCATATCCTGATCGCTTTCCAGCAGAAAAATATTGGACGAAATCGCTCGCTTCTCGCGGGGGATAATGACGGTCAAGTCGTTTTTCCACCCGTTGGACACGCTTTGCAGGCTTAGCTTCTCGATGATTCGGTATTCCGCGTTTCGCGCGTCGAACTCCAAGGGCGGACGACGGTCGAGAAATTCGCGAATATACGGGTCGTAGCTGAGCAGCACAGGAAACATGGATAGCTGCTCGATATTCGTATCCAGTTGGTTCATAAGAAAGGTCAATTGGTTCAGGTTCGTCGTCTCGATTTGCTTGCGCACGACCTCCGTGCTCGTGTTCGTGGAAACGCTGTACAAAACCAGAATCGGCAGCAGAAGAAGGAAGAGCAGAAGAACGATTTTGCGAAAAGTGGTAAGCTTGAACATTCGCTCTCCTTTCCCGCCCTCCTCCGTTACCCTTTAACGGCACCCGCGGAGAGACCGCTGACGACGTAGCGCTGGGCGATCAACGCGATTACAAGCACGGGGAGGGTGATGATGCACGCGGCCGCCATCAATCCGCCCCAGTTAATCTCAGCGTAGGACATAAAGTTGAATACGGCAATTGGTAATGTTTTCGTCTTGTCGCCGGCCAGAATGATCGAGAACATGAAGTTGTTCCAAGAGAAAATAAAGCTCAGCAGCGACGACGTGATGATGCCCGCTCCCGACATCGGCAGCACAATGCGGCGAAAAACCTGATGAGGCGAGCAGCCGTCGATGGCGCCGGCCTCTTCCACCTCGTGCGGAAGCTTCTCGAAGAACGAGATCATGATCCAGACGATAAACGGCAGTCCTACGAGCATGTGGCTCAACACGAGCGCTGCATAGGAATCTACCAAACGCAGCTTCGAGAAAATAATATACCAAGGTATCAGGAACGAGATGCCCGGCACGATTCTCGCGACGAGAATGACGAGACCGAGACCCTGCAGCTTGTACTTGGCGATCGAATAGGCGGCAGGCAATCCGAGCAACAGTGACAGCAGCGTCGAGACGACGGCCACGATCATGCTGTTGACGATGTATTTCAGAAAGTCGTATTGCTGGAAAACGTTCACATAATTATCCGCCGTCGGAGTAAACACGAACGTCTGGGAGTTGGACATAATCTGCGCCTGCGTTTTGAAGGAGGCGAGCAGCATCCAGACGAACGGAAAGACGAACACGAGCAGGACGAGTACGGTCAGACCGGTCAACGTCGCGTTTTTCGCTTTTTTCTTGGTCAGCATTCTCATTCCGCCTCCAATCGTTTCTTCATCCAGATCAGCAGCAGCGTAAGGGCCATGACGATCAGGAAGAAGATGACCAGCAGCGCGGAAGCGGAGCCGAGCTTGAAGTATTGGAAGCCGAGCACGTAACCGTAGATGTTTAGCGTCTCCGATTTGAAATTCGGTCCGCCCTGCGTCGTGGCGTAAATGATGTCGAACGTCTTGAGCACGTCGATCAGACGCAGCATCAGCGCGATAATAATCGTCGGCTTAAGCAGCGGCAAGGTGATATGCACGAACTTCTGCCAAGCGGATGCTCCGTCCACGTCCGCCGATTCGTACGGGTCGGTGGGCAGCGTCGACAATCCCGCCATCAGAATGAGCGCGACCATCGGCGTCCACTGCCATACGTCGACGACGATAAGCGAAGGAACGACCTGCGTCATGGACGCGAGATATAGCTGCGGCTCTAGGCCGATCGATTTCAGAATCGTGTTCGCGGCGCCGATCGTCGGCTCGTAAATGAGCATCCAGACGAGGCCCATCGCTACAGGAGTAGCGACCATCGGGAGCAGAAACAGCGTCTTCGCGATATTTTTCCCCTTGAAGGAACGATTGAACAGAACCGCGATCGCCAGGCCCAGTACCATCTCAGCGGCCAAGGCGACTGCCGTGAAATAAAACGTATTGAATACGGAGTCCAAGAACCGCTCGTCCTTGAACATGGAAATGTAGTTATCGAGGCCCACGAAAGCGGGCGGCGTTATGGCGGACATACTCCACTCGTAAAAGCTGATCCATACCGTGTAACCGATCGGGAACAGCATCATGACGAGCACGAAAACAAGCGCGGGCAGGATGTACAGCCATTTCAAGTTGCGATTAATCCAATTATAACCCATTGCGTATCATCCTTTCCAAAAGCCTTTCCCGGACCGTCCGCCCTCGGCGGGCGGCCCGGAATCGGCGGCGGTTCATGCGGGTCGATCGCGGTTATCTCCTGCTGTCTTTGTCGATGATGGCCTGCAGATTGGCGTTCGCCTTGTCGGCCGCCCCTTGCACGTCCGTCTCGCCGGTAATGACCTTCATAACGACTTCTCCTACGGCGTCTCGGGCTTCGCCTACGCTGACGACGACCGGACGGTCGTGGCCGACGCCGTTCTGCATCGATTCCTTGATGATCGGCACCAGCTCTTCCGGGAACGACTTCGAACCCTCCGGATTGTCCCAGACGGACGTCCGGGCGCCCGGATTGCCTTTTTGCTGCGCCTTCAGCACGTTCTCCTTATTGGTCGCCCATTGGATAAGCTCCCAAGCCGCGTCCTTGTTCTTCGATCTTTCGTTGATCGAGAGCGCCCAAGCCGTTACGTTAACCGGCCTGGAGCCGGCGGCTCCCGCCGGGAACAAGGCGAAGCCGACTTTGTCGCTGATCGTCGATTTCTCCGGATCCGTCGCGTTCGTGTACAGCGAATCCGCGTCCGTCAGGAACGCGACTTTGCCCTGAGCGAAGATGCCGAACGCTTGCGGCCAGGACATGTTCAGAACCCCCGGAGGCCCCGAATCCTTCAGCAAGTTGCCGTAAGTCGTCATGGCCTTCACGGCTTCCGGCGTATTGATGGACGCTTTGCCGTCCGTAATGTAGTCCCCGCCCTCGGAGAAGATGTACGAAGCAAGCTGCGTCACGAGCGGAGAGCGCTGCCCCCGCGCTACGAAACCGTACATCTCCGCGCTTGGATTGTGCAGCTTCTTGGCCGCTTCGACGAGTTCATCCATCGTCTTCGGCACCGGGATGTTCGCCTGCTCCAGCAGGTCCTTGCGGTAGTAGAGCACGCCGCGTTCCGTAATGATCGGGATGCCGGCGAGCTTGCCGTCGATCGTCGTCGTATTGACCGCCGACGCGGAGATATCCGCGAAGTCGTACTCGGCGTCTTTATGCGCGTAATCGTCGAGCGGCGCCACCCAGCCGTTCTTGAAGAACAGCTGGCCGTCCTGGAGCGGACGGTACATGAAGACGTCCGGGGTTTCCGAGCCCGCCGTGAATTGAACGGTCAGCTTCTGCGTCAGCTGGTCCTCGAAGTAATTTTCCACCTTGACCTTAATGCCCGTGGCCGCCTCGAATTCCGGCAGCAGGGGCGTGATCGCATCCGACCAAGGATGGTTGGCCGTAACCAGCGTAACCGTCTGTCCCGCGAACGGTTTATCCGTTCCGCTCGATGCGGACGAGGCTGCCGGCGCTTGACTGGCCGCGGGCGACGAAGCCCCTGGCGAAGAGTTGCCGCCGCACCCCGCCATTATGCTAGCGGTTACAATTAGTGCGGCGCCCGCTCCGATGTACTTCTTTTTCATAGGTGAACCCCCTAGAAGAGATGTGGTTTACAATTTCATGATAAAGGCGCGGCCCCCGACAAGATATAACGGGGATTTAACATCGATAACGAAACTTTAGCTAGTTTTAACGGAAGGCGTTTTGAGCGGCCAGGCATTCCCGATATAAGAGGTTCATCGCCCGCACGACGCCGGAGGCGGCGATGGCTTCGCCTCCCGAGCGCTTTCGAAGCGCCTCGTGCAGAAGCGCCCCGGCTTGCTCCTGGAAGCTTGGAAAAGCCGGATTGCGCGGCCGTACGTAGCTGAACTCCATCGTGCGCGTCGTATCCGCGAAAAAGCCGCCGCACGTCGCGTTCGCCGCCGCGTCGCGCCAGGCTCCGGCATGTCCGGGCTGGCCGCCGTTCTCGACGTAAAGCGTTCGCTGCGCGTCCCCGCTTGCGACGAACATCGCAAACTCGACCGCCAGCTGAATGTGCGGCGAATACGCCGATATGGCCATGCCGACGCCGCCGAGCAGACTGCCCCGCGGCTCCAGGGAGGTCGCCGGAATGTCGGCGAAGCGGAGCCGCTTCGGCGCAAAGCCCCTCCGGGCATAGTTCGTGTAGCCGAATGCGCACGGAACGTAAGCGATATCGTTGCCGGCGGCCATCCGATCATACATCCCGATCGGGTTGAAGTCGAGCGAGGTCGGATGCAGATGCGGCAGCAGCTCGAAAATCAGGGCGACTGCCGCTTCTCCGACGGCCGGGTCGATCCCGACTCTTTCGTCGAAAAAGGCGGGGTCGCTACCTGCGCACAGGCTCAAAAAGCTGCACATCGCGTCGGTAGGGCAGAGCGGCCAGCCGACCGCTCCGGGCCGGGAACGACCCAACTCGCGTACCTGCTGCCAGGTGCGCGGAACTTCCCTTTCGCTTAGCAAGTCGGGTCGGTAGGCTGCGACCTGGGCGGCGGCGTCGACGGCAAGCGCCCATTGCCGCCCCTCCCACTTGTAGCTTTGATGGCTGGGTCCTGCAGAATTGATCTCTTGATCCTGCAAATAAGCTGCCGGTATTCTTTCATCGAGAGGCACGAGCACGTTCTGGCCGGAGCTGATGCCGACATGCGGATGGTCGATCATAATGATGTCGTATTGCCGGGCGAGCTCATCGACCGGATAGTCGCCGAAATCCTTTAAAGAACGGCGATCCCATACGATTTCGAAATCCGGCCGATTCTCTCCGAATTTCCCGGCCGCAGCCTCCAACGGCGCATACCCCCTGACGTGATCCCAAGTCATCCCTCTTAGTGTTGCCATTGTAACGGTCCTCCGTTCCGCTAATTGTCCATTCGGCCGGTTCCGTTCGCCGGTTTACCGGCCTTGCGCGGGCACAATGTTTCCGTTATCCGGATTTGCCGCTTTCGTTCGCCGGTGCCGGTTTGCCGGTTTGCCGGTTCGCCGGTTCGCCGGTTACAGCACGCCATCTCGTTTCAATTCCGCAATCTTTTCGTCGGAGTACCCAAGTTCGCGTAAAATTTCCTCGTTATGCTCCCCGATTCTCGGCGGGTGACGCCGAATGTCTCCCGGAGTTTCGCTGAATTTCACCGGAATGTTCACTGTCCGCACCGATCCCGCTGTCGGATGCTCGTAGGAAGCGAACGCGCCCAAATGAATCGCTTGCGGGTCTTGTTCAACCTCCAGATGATTTTTCACTTCGGATACCCACATGTCCCGCTTCAGCATTTCCTCCACCCAGTAAGCGGTCGTCTGCTTCACGACGCTGGCCTGAATGCGGAAAAACACCTCGTCTCGCTTATCGTAAAGAATCTGCGGATCGTCGTAAGCGTTCAGCCCGTCGTCCTCCAGCACTTCGGCCAGCACGGGGATCGGGTTGACGGAGATGCACATGTGCCCGTCCGCCGTCTTGTAAATGCCGAACGGCGCCGACTGTCCGGGATGGGCGATGCCGGACCCCGGACGCTCGAACAGCTTGCCGGAATTCAGCGTAACGGCGAACTCCTGAAGCTGATGCGTCAGCAGACATTGATAAAGGTTGATTTCAAGCTTCTGGCCTTTGCCGGTTCTCTCCCGGTAGTAGAGCGCGGAAAGCAGACCATAGACGATGTTGTACGCCCCGAGCTGATCGGCGATGCCCGTGCCGAGCGGAATAGGCGGATCTTCGCGCCGGCCCGTCAACGTCGTCAGACCGCTTAGCGACTGGATCATCAGATCCTGGCCGGGTCGTTCCGCGTACGGACCGTCCTGGCCGTAGCCGGTGCTGGAGCAATAGATAATGCTCGGATTGATTTTCCTCAAGTCTTCATAGCCGAAGCCGAGCTTCTGCATGACGCCGGGACGGAAGTTTTCCACGACGATGTCGCACTCGGCCGCCAGCTTGTAGATAATCTCCTTGGTCTCCTCTGCCTTCAAATCCAGAGCCAGCGACCGCTTGTTCCGGTTAAAGGCCAGGTAACACGGGGACTCCGTCTCTCCGACCCAATATTTCAGGAACGTCCAGGCCCGGTAGCTGTCCCCGGTATTTTTACGTTCAACTTTAATGACGTCCGCTCCGAGATCGCCGAACATCTGCGTTGCGAACGGTCCTTGCAGCAGATGCGTGAAATCCAGTATTTTAATGCCTTCAAGCGCCTTGTCCATCGTGTTTCCTCCTCGTTGCTTCAGCAGTCTGCTCGGCTTTGGGCTCCGCGCCGGCGCGATTGATCTGTAGAAGCTCTATCGTTGTTGATTCCACTTAAAGACGCCTTGCCGCGTGGGGCTACCGCCCAATGAACTTCGCCGGCCGCTTTTCCCTGAAAGCCGCAATGCCTTCCCGCCCGTCCTCGCTATGAAACAAATTCGCGAGATACGCGCGATCGTACGCCTGCGCCGTCTCCAGGCTGGCATCCCTACCATCATGAATAAGCCTCTTCAAGCCCTGCACGGCCAGCGGGGCCTGATCCGCGATTGTACGCGCGAGCGTAAGCGCGGCATCAAGCAGCCGGTCAGGCTCCGTCACCTCGTTAACGAAGCCCAATGCTTTGCCTTCCTGCGCGGCGACAAACCTTCCTGTCATCGTCAGTTCTCGCGCGAAGAACGGACCGACGATACGGGCGAGCTTCTGCACGCCCCCTCCGCCCGGGACAAGCCCCAGCTTGACTTCCGGAAGTCCGAATTTCGCCCTCTCCGAAGCAACGACCAGATCGCAGGAGAGGACGAGCTCGAAGCCTCCCCCCAGCGCGTACCCGTTAACGGCCGCGACGACAGGCTGCGGACAGCTCTCTATGGCGCGGTACATCTCGCGTCCTTTTTGCTGGAACGCAAAAAACTGGCCGACGTCGAAGCCGCCGTACCCTTCGATATCCGCCCCCGCCATGAACCCTTTACCGGTCCCCGTGAGTACGACCGTCCTGATATCGGGCCGCTCCCGCAGCCCCTCGAAGCAATCGGTCAACTCCGCCATCAACTCGTCGTTCATCGCGTTCAGCTTCTCTTCCCGCCGAATGGTCGCAAGCAGCACGTCGCCGCGTTCCTCTACATGCAAATATCTATACGAAGTCCCCATCCGAGCAACCCCCTTCGTTGAACGAGTATCGTCTTACACCCTCATCATAAAGTCGGGTCGGGAGAGAATATATAACCGATATTTAACTTCGATAACGAAACGTTAAGCAATTGCAGGGGGCGGGTCGGCTGCCCATATGAATTTTAAAAAACGCGAAAAAAGCGCCCTAAGGCGCTTAATTAGATTTCGCAGGAGCGGTTAGACGGTCGGCTCGAGACGCTGGCGTTCCCCCAACGATTCGGTGAACTCGTCCAGATCCCGATCCGCTTTCGATTGGTTGCACTCGTGACAAGCGCAAACGCAGTTGACCGGCGTCGTGTGTCCGCCTTTGGCCCGAGGCAGCAGATGATCGATGGTGTCTCCGTACTCGCCGCAAAAATGGCAAGTATAGTTGTCCCTCGTCAGAATGAGACGGCGAAACTCCCGGTTGCTGTGGATGCGGCGGATCGTATGGCGGTTAACGACATATGCGGCATGCTCGCGAACGAGTACTTTGGCGAAATCGGGCTCGATTTCCTGATAGTAGGAGCGGCCGCTGTCGGTCTTGCCTCGCATGCGGATGAAGCCCTGACGAGTCGCGAACAAACCGTCCGCATCGTGCGGATCAAGCTTCGGACGCGACGCGGCAATTCTCGGGGCTTCTGGCTTCGAGACCGGGGCTTTGCGAGCAGCCTTCGGACGCGCGGGCTTCTGCTCAGCCGACTTCGGATCGGACTGCTGCGAGCCTGCGGACGCCTGCCGCGCCGCAGTCGCTGACGGAATCGTTGCAGCAGAGGCAACCTGAGGCACGGACGGCTTCTTCGCTTTGCTCCTCCGTTTCCTCCGGCGGCGCTTCGGCTTGGCAGCCGTCTCGTCCTCCGGCGGCTCGATGACCGGCTCCATGATCTCCAGCGAGGACTCCGACAAGCTCGCCTTGCTCCCCCGTCGTCTGCGTCGACGCTTAGGCTTCGATACCGGCTCGTCCTCGGCCGCGGCAGCAGCCGCCTCGACCATTGGCGCGATTGGCTCAAGCTTGCTTGCCTTGCGCCTTCTCCTCCTTCGGCGGCGCGTGGGCTTCGCAATCGTCTCGTCCTCAATCAGCTCGATGGCCGCATTGCCTATCTCCGCGTTTAATTCGGACTTGCCGGCCTGCTGGCGGCAGGCTTTGCACACTCCGCGGCGCCTTCTCCGTCCCGCTCTTCCGCCGCTGCGGCTGGCAAACTCCGCAAGCGGCTTAAGAACGCGGCACTGCACGCATATTTTCATAGCCGTCTCAGGCTGAACTGGCTGTTGTTCCTTATCTTGTGTCATATTCCGAGTATATCACATCCGTATAGACAGCTGAAAATCCTCCCTTAGCCCCTAATCGCCCTAACCGCGTCGTCCAGCGCACGGATCACTTTATCGCACCATGCGTCGAACTCCGGATCTTCCGTCTGAAGCTCAGGATGCGCAAGAATGTGCTCGATCGTCCTTCTCATCCCTTGGTCCAGCCGGGTCGTCGCCACAAAATCGGGAACAAGCCGCTTCAGCTTCGCATTGTCGAACACGACGGTATTGGCTTTGTCCCCCAATAGCCCTCCCCGGTAATCCTCCGTGCTGCAAGCGTCTAGAAACGAGGAAGCGACATGAACCGCATTCAGCTTAACGCCAAGCGCGTCCGCGATGATCTCATAAATCTGATTCCAGGTCACGCTCTCATCCGAAGTGATATGTACGGCTTCGCCGATTGCGTGAATATTGCCCATCAACCCGATAAACCCTTTGGCAAAATCGCCATTATGCGTCATCGTCCACAGGGACGTTCCGTCGCCGTGAATAATGACCGGTTTATTTTCCAGCATGCGCTTGGCGACCTGCCACGTTCCCTTCGAGCCGTGAACCCCCAGCGGAATAGAACGTTCATCGTACGTGTGGCTCGGTCTGACGATCGTAATCGGAAAACCGTGGTCTCGGTACATTTTAATCAGGTACTCTTCGCAAGCAATTTTGTTCCGTGAATATTCCCAGCAAGGATTCGATAAGGGCGTTCCTTCGGTAATTCGATAGTCGGATAAAGGAGTCTGATAGGCGGATGCGGAGCTGATGAACATAAATTGTTTCGTTTTGTCCTTGAACAGGCGATAGTCCCGCTCAAGCTGGCTTGGCACGAATGCGATGAAATCGGCCACGACGTCGAACTTCATATCGGCAATCAACTCCGCTACGCGATCCTCGTCGTTGATGTCGGCTTGGATGGTTTTGACGCCCGCCGGCAGCCTTTCGCTACGATTGCCCCTATTCAACACATACAGCTCGCACTCTTGAGCGGCCAACTGCTGCGTAATCGCAGAGCTGATCGTTCCCGTTCCTCCGATAAACAGCGCTTTCATCGTCGGTTTCGCCTCCATATCGCAATGCGGATTTGTGAAAAGGTTCTTCCTACTTTACCTTAGCACGGACCGGCTTCCTTGACAATTTGAGCCGGCCGCTGCCCGCAATTCGATTCCCTCTTCGAGCCTCTGGCCAGGCGCAGCGCTTCTCGTCATTTGTCGTATTCCCGCTCTCCGCCCCGGAGCTTGTAGCGGAAATCCTGAGGCTTGTGACGGTATTTGTCGGAGAATAGTTTGGAGAAGTAGCGATAGTTCGGAATGCCGGTTTGCTCCGCGATTTCGTACACCTTGAGATCCGTCCGCAGCAGCAGCTCCCTCGCCTGCTCGAGTCTATAGGTCAGCAAATAATCGGAGAAGCTGCAGCCGATCTCGTTACGGAACAACGTACCAAACCAGCTCGGACTTAAGTTGACGTGCTTGGCCGCTGCCGCGACATCAATAGGCTCCCTGTAGCGCTGTTCGATAAAACGCAGCGCTTTCAAAACTTCCGAGCGAACGCCCCGCAGCGACGTCTGCGCTTCTTTCAAGGCGTCCGCCGCCTCCTCGACTGCCGCTCTCATCTCGGAAATATGGCAGCTTTCCTCTATGCGCTTCTGCAGCCAAAGGCGCAGCGGAACGAAGCCGTCCGTCTGGCGGCGCGTATAATCGTCGCTCAGGCAGCCCGCCAATGCCGCGCCCATCATGCACAGCTGCGCGGGCTTCGGCCAATAACGCCGCTCTGTCTCTTCGAGCCAACGAAGAAGTAGTTGCGCCACGGCCTTCGGATCTTCCCGTTCGACCGCTTGGCGGCATTCCTGCTTCATAGCTTCGAAAATATCTGGAGGAAACGTGGAGGTGCGGCCGGGCGTTCCGGCGACGGCAGGGACCCCAAGGGGCAAATAATAAGCCTCATCCATCAGTTGGCGGCACTGAATCAAGGAAGCGGTAAGCGGCAGACCCTCCCGGATGTCGGATACGCTTTGCAGCGCCGCGATCCCTTTGGCCTTGCAGATCTCGTACCCGCGGCGCAGCGTCTGCATCGTCCAGCCGAAGAACGCCGGACCTCCCCCCCGTTCGTCCGTGGCGGCGATCATTGCCCATAATCCCGGCTCGATCTGCACGGCGAGCGACAAGTTGCCCTCCTCGGAATATTCCAGGGCCGGGGAAGCGCTGAACATGGCGCGATTATGCTCGGGGGCAAAACGGATTAGCGCCAGCATATGCCGTCGGGAAGGAAAGGACAGCGCCGCAAGCTGCTCAGCCGAAGCGTCCGTATCGTCGCTGGATAGCAGCCGCTCCAGCAGAAGCTGGCGCAGCGCCTTCTTCCTGTTGCGCTTCTCCTGATGGATGGTCAACGCCGCCTTATTCAGGCAGTCGATGAAATCCTGTTCGGCAAGCAGCAGCTTCGTAATATAATCGTGCGCCCCGTAACGGAGCGCCGTCTGAATCTTGTCAAAATCCTCATAGCAGGTCAGCAAAATGAATTTAGGCGGCGTATTCAGGCCGTGCACCCGCTTCAGCAGCTCGATTCCGTTAAGCACGGGCATGCCAATGTCCGCGACAACGATGTCGGGAGCCAGCTCCCGTATCATATTCCAGGCTTGATTGCCGTTCTCCGCTTCGCCAACGATCTCGAAGCCGTGCCGCTCCAAGGAGAAAGAGCGAATTCTCCTTCTGGCCATCGGCTCGTCGTCGACGATGAGCAGCTTGAGCGTAACTCGGTCCGCATAATCGTTCATCGCTTTAACCTCTCTTTGTTTGCGGCAAGCGTTTGATTTTCAAGCGGCAGCTTCACGGTGATCGTCGTTCCCTCGTCGATGGCGCTGTCGACGGCCAGCCCATATTCCGCGCCGTAATACAGACGAATTCGGCGATGCACGTTAAGAACGCCGATGCCGATTCCGTCCTCCGCCTCCATGCCGGACAAAGCGCTGCGCAGGGCGGACAATCTGTCCCAGGGCATGCCGACGCCGTTGTCTCTTACGATCAGTGTCAGATCTCCGTTTCGCTCCACCACCTCGATATCGAGTCGACCTTGGCGTCCTTCAAGCGGGTGCAAGCCGTGGAACAGCGCGTTTTCCACAATCGGCTGAAGAATCAACTTCAACACCTTGACCGCGCCCAGCCGCTCGCTTACGAGAGAGACGGCGATCTCGAATCTGTTGTCGTACCTGACGGACTGAATGTATAAGTAATTTTTCGTATATTGCAGCTCGTCCTCCAGCGTGCGCTCCTCGCTGCGGCTGTCCAGACTGTACTTGAGCAGCCTGCACAGCACGTTGATCATTTCGTGAAGCTCCCGCTTGGGACTGAAATCGACCATCATATCGATCGTGTTAAGCGTATTGTACAGAAAATGAGGATTGATCTGCGACAGCAGCGTCTGCATTTCCGACTTCCGCTTCGCTTCCTCCGTCGCTTGCAGATCGACTATCAGCGCCTTGATCGTAGCCGTCATCCGATTGAACTGAACGCCAAGCTCGCCGAATTCGTCCTGCTGACGAATGTGCAGCTTGCTGTCGAGATCCCCCTTGGCCACCTTCCGGATGCCCTTGGTCAGCAGCATTACCGGACGCGTAAACCACCAGGATACCGCCACATAGATGCATAGAAAGCCGAGCACGCCGAATAACACGATAGCCCACGCGATCTGGCTGAGCGGCTCGAAGCGCGATTCCAGCTTCTCCACATCGCCGACAACAACGATTTTCCAGCCAAGATTGGCTTCCATCGTTCCGACGGAATGATAGATGCCTTCTCTGCGAAAATACGAAAGCGCCGAAGAAAGTGTCTGCACATATTCCTCGGAAATGAGCACAGGGGTCGTCACATTGATCGCCCCCATAAAATCGATCAGCCGATCCTCGCGGTCGTACAGCAGCGTCTGGGTTTCGTAAGCTCCGGCGAAAGCGGCGCTCCGTTCGAGAAACGCGGACAAATCGACGAGGAACGCCAAATAGCCGATCTGTTTGCCCCCGGTATCGAATATTGTCTTGGTCACGATACTTGTCGGTCCGAACGTCCCAGAGCGCCCGATATCGGAGCGGATCGTATTGGACCACTCGAACACCCCGCGGCTCCGCTCGGCCTGCTCATGAATCAGCGCCTCCTCCTTGGCGGAGAAGTTGCCCCAGAACGTAATCGGGTAGCCGGTAATGTCCCCGCTCTCCGCAATGTACACGACGCCGCGCACGAAATCGGCCCGAATCATCGCCACCGTGCGCATCGCCTCGTACAGCCGGTCCCCTTGGCCGCCCTCCTGCTTGATGATCTCTTCCATTTCCAGCATGTTGTACGTAATCTCGTTGTTGTAGATCCCGATCAAGTGCACCACCTGGTCGGACATGCCCGCCAGCGATTCGTTCTGCGTCTCCCGCAGAAATTCGAGCGCGTAGTCCTTGGCGATCTGCGTCACGATCATCACGAACAAGGTGCCCGGAACAACAAGGAGCAAAATCAGCTTGTTGCGCGAACTCATCCGATACCCTCTCACCTAAGCTCGCTCCTTCTCTCCCGGCATACATAGAAGTATACTCACGAACGCTTATCATACAAGCGTTCGTGAGTATAGGGCTGCGGACCCATTCGCAGGTTAAGGCTTGGAAACCTGAAGCTGCTCGACCGCCTCGTCGATCAATTTCTGACCGCCGGCTTTCTTCCACTCTTCCACGTAACTATCCCATTCGTCCAATGAACGTTTGCCCAGCACGAAGGAAATTTCGTTCTTGTTCTGGAAATCGGCGATTTTCGTCGATGTTGTGCCGTCCAGCGTAAGGTTCATATCGAAATTTTTGTAGCGGGGCATGGCGATAATCTCCTGATTGTATTTGCTGCCCAGCACGCCAACGGGTTCGTCGTCGTACACTTGCCAGATGAGACTGTACCCGAAAAATTGCCAATCCGCCAGCGACTGATATTCCGGCTTGGCAAGCTGAACGTGGGTCGGCGCGATGGCAAATACGTTCGTGCCGTCTTCGTTCAGCTGTACTCTGGATTCTCCCGGATAAATTTCCGGACCGCCGCCTTGGGATACGGCCCAATAATTGACGTTCGGATACATCATCGAATCGATCAAATGCGCTAGACGCTTCATCTTGCCGGGGTCATTCGCCACCTTCTTCGAGATGATGAAGATGCCTCCCGGATTGTCGCCCGGACCATACATGCCGCCTTTGCCGTCATTGGATTTGAGCGGCTGGATCGGCGCCCACAGATTGACGGCGTTCGCGTCCTTCTTCTTCGCGTTGTACTGCTCGTCGATGATGTTCCAGCCCGGGTACCAGACCATGCCGATCTGGTCGTTCAAGCTGTACGCCTTGAACGGCTCCCATCCGATCGTATACCAGTCCGGAGCCAGCAGCTTGTTGTCGTACAGCTTCTTCACGAACTCCAGGAAACGCTTGGTCGTGCCGTCCAGCATCGGATGATTAAGCTTGCCGTCGACCACGTTCCAGCTCGGATGTCCGTACATCGCTTTAAGCGCGTCCATCATGCTCCAGCCGTTGCCCCCGCCGGCCGTGGCCATGAACCAGGTGTCGGGCTTGCCGTTCCCGTCGGGATCCTTTTCTACTACCGCTTTCGCATAGGCGAACAGTTCGTCCTCGTTGGTCGGCATGCTCATATTCAGCTTTTGCAGCCAATCCTGACGAATGAAGTACCCCCAGTTGTTCGGGAAAACCGGATACCGCGGAATGCCGATCATATTGCCGTCGACGGTCGCCCATTTGGCGTAATCCTGCGTAACGTATTCCATCGTCTGCGGCATGTACGGCAAAATTTCCTTGGCATCGAGCAGTTGTCCGCTCTCAAAGAGGGAACGCGCTACGTCCTTGTAGGAGAACATCACGAGATCGGGCTCCGAGCCGGAAGCGTACCGCACGCTGACAGCGTTCTTCAAATCCTCGCCGGTCATGCTCGAAAATTTGATCGAAACGTTGAATTTCTCCTCCAGATACGCCTTGATCGTATCCTCCGGCACAGGCTGGTTAAAGGCGCCGGCCACCATCAGATCCAGCTCGTACTTCTTGCTAAGGTCGTCATACGCATAGCTGGAAGCGTCCACGGCCTTCGGCACCTCGGGGAACGCCGCCGGGAAAACCAGTTCCTTGATCGGCGGTCCGGAATCGCCGGTATTGGCCGGAGCCGTGCTTGCTTGGCTTGTCTCCGGCACGTTTGATGCATCGCCGCCAGTGGTTGCCCCGTTCTCCTTATTGCCACCCGACGAGCAAGCGCCAAGCACCGTCGACAAAGCCATGATT
The DNA here is from genome assembly GCF_003386235.1 of Cohnella phaseoli. Classification (GTDB taxonomy): domain Bacteria; phylum Bacillota; class Bacilli; order Paenibacillales; family Paenibacillaceae; genus Cohnella; species Cohnella phaseoli. The sequence goes on along the minus strand of NZ_QRDZ01000027.1, from coordinate 47,743 downwards.
AACGCAATCGCCGTATAAGACCAATGTCCTTTCTTCATTCGCGTTTCCCCTTTCGAGCTCTATTTTTTTATGTCAAGAAGCGCCTGATTCGCCTCCGAACACCGCGGTTAGCCTTTAACGGACCCCATATACATGCCTTTGACAAAATGCTTCTGCAAAAACGGATAGACGCACAGCACCGGAATAATGCCGATAACGACCGCGGCCATCTTAAGCGTCTCTGTACTAATCGACTGCGACGACTTGAGCACGGCGTTCATCGAATCTCCGCTGACGGAATCGATGGTCAACATGTTCTTCAGCACCATCTGCAGCGGATACATCTGCTTGTCGTTCAAGTACAACAACGCGTCGAACCAGCTGTTCCAATGCGCGACCAGATTAAACAAGCCGATGGCCGCAAGCGCGGGCGCCGCAAGCGGGATAATGATCCGCAGCAGCATGCTCCATTCCCCCGCTCCGTCGATTTTGGCCGATTCGGTCAAGCCGTCCGGCAAATTCTCGATAAAGATTTTGATCACGAGCAGACCGAAGCTGTCAACCATGATCGGAAGGATCAGCGACCAATAAGAATCGATGAGCCCCAAATTTTTGATCACGAGATAGGTTGGAATCAAACCTCCGTTAAACAGAATCGTCGCGAGGATAAAGAATAGGAAGATGCCGCGGCCGGGCAGCGTCCGCTGCGCCAGCACGTAAGCGCCGATCGTCGTCAGCAGCAGCGTCAGCAGCGGTCCGACGACGGCTCTCCCCGTGGACACGACGAAGGCGTTCCAGATGACCGGGGAAGCCAGCAACCGCTTGTAGGCTTCCAGCGTCGGCTCCAGCGGAATGATGACGAAATAGTTGCGAGCGATCATCTCCGCCTTCGTCGTCAGCGACATCCCGATGACGTACAGCAGCGGGAACACGGCGGATATCGCCACGCTGATCACGATAAGGTGTATGACGATCTGATAGGTTCGCTCGCTAGCCGATTTGTAATGCACTTGACCCCTCCTCTACCAGATGCCCCGGCCGGTATATCGTTTGGCCAGAGCGTTGCTGATCACAATCACGACCATGCCGATGAACGATTGGAAGATGCCGACCGCCGTACCGATGCTGAATTGCAGCCTGCCCAACCCTTCGCGGTATACCCAGGTCTCGATGACGTCCGCCGTATCCAGAACGGCCTTGTTGTAGAACAGCAGAATTTGCTCGCCCCCCGCGAACAGAATGTTGCCGAGACTGAGGCAGAGCACGAAGGTGATGACCGACAGGATGCCCGGCAGCGTAATGGAGACAATGCGTCTCAGCGGACCCGCGCCGTCGATTCTGGCCGCCTCGTACAGCTGCGGGTCGACCGTGCTGAGCGCCGCCAGGTAGATGATCGTGCTCCAGCCGATTTCCTTCCATAACGCGGAGCCGACCAGAATCGGACGAAACCAGCCCTCGGAGAGAAAAAATTCGTAGCGCTCCAGCCCGAATCGTTCCAGCACGTTATTGACGAACCCCGAGCCTGTGGAAAAAAAGGCGAATACGATGCCGAAAATAATGACCCAGGAGAAAAAGTGCGGAATGTACACCGCGCTTTGCAGCCAACTTCTTAGCCGTTTGGAGGCCAGGTCGTGGAACATAATCGCTAGCACAATTGGCGGCACGAATCCGACGATTAACCGCAGCAAACTGATTTCCACCGTGTTCATCAGGACGTTCACGATTTCCGGATCGTCGAACATAACTTTGAAATTGGCCCAACCCACCCATTCGCTGTCGAGGACGCTCATGCCAAGCCGTAAATCCTTAAAGGCGACAATCCAGGCTAGAGCGATCGGCCAATATCTGAAAATAACGTAATACGCAGCAACCGGCAAAAACATCAGGTATAAGGTGCGGTGCTTGACGATGCTTTGCAGCAAGGTTTTTTCGGCGGAGACGCTTCCTCCGGCTCCAGCCTTGACCTTGGCGGCAGATTGCCATTTGCGGGCCACGATATCTCCCCCTTCTCTAGCTGTAATAGCGTTTACATCGCTCATTATAGCAAGGACTTTGCGTGCAAAAGTGAACTCTCCGACTGAAAATGTACACTCCCCGACTGTAATGCGGACAATTGCACGTTATCTCTTTACTAACGATAATTGAGAAACTTTAAATTATATAGTATAATAAGAACAAAGAAGGAGGAGGATCGGATATGGCCGATTTGACGAAGAAGATGGAGATAGGGATCAGCACGTTTCTGGAGGCTGCGCCGCATTCGCCTGCGGGTAAGCCGGTGAGTCATGCGGAGCGTCTGAGAAACGCGGTAGAGGAAATCGTGTTGGCCGATCAGGTCGGATTGGACGTGTACGGCATAGGAGAGCATCACCGCGCCGATTACGCCGGAACCGCGCCGGCCGTTGTGCTGGCTGCCGCCGCGGCCATGACCAAGCACATCCGGCTGACAAGCGCCGTAACCGTGCTGTCTTCGGACGATCCGGTACGCGTATACGAATCTTTCTCCACGCTGGACGGATTGACTAACGGACGGGCGGAAGTCATGGCGGGACGCGGTTCGTTCATCGAGTCCTTCCCGTTATTCGGATATAGTCTGGATCATTACGACGAGCTGTTCGATGAGAAGCTGGAGCTGCTGCTGAAAATACGCGAAACCGAGAAGGTCTCCTGGCAAGGCGGTCACCGTCCGGCGATCCAGAACCTTGGCGTGTATCCGCGCTCCGTTCAGGAGCCGCTTCCGGTCTGGATCGCTACAGGCGGCAATCCGGAGTCGGCCGTTCGGGCGGGTACGCTCGGCCTGCCTGTAGTGTTCGCCATTATCGGCGGGATGCCGGAACGGTTCGCTCCGCTTGTCGAGCTTTATAAGCGAGCCGCGGCGCAAGCCGGTCACGATCCGGCCAAGCTGCAGATCGCGACGCACTCGCACGGCTTCATCAGCGATACGATAGAGCAGGCGGCAGAGCAGTTTTACCCGCATGTGCAGGCGCAGATGAATACGATCGGCCGCGAACGGGGCTGGCCGCGCTACGACCGAGCCGCTTTCGATGCCGCACGCAGTCTTCAGGGCGCCCTCTATGTCGGCGATCCCGAATACGTAGCGGAGAAGATCGTCCTGCTGCGCAAAAATCTGGGACTTACGCGTTTCTTCCTGCACGTGGATTTCGGCGCTCTGCCGCATCGCGATCTTCTGCGCGCGATCGAGCTGCTCGGAACCCGCGTGGCCCCTATCGTGCATAAGGAAATTGCCCGTATGGAAGGGTAAGCAACTTAAAAACAGCGGTCAGGCGGCTTAACGGCCAACTGATCGCTGTTTTTTGTGTTTCTCGCTGCTGCGAGCCCTAACGGCACAACGCTCCGGCTCTGTCGAGGTACTTTTTTTGGCCTCCGCTCCCCTGTCCGTCCACCGCCGAGGCACTTTCTTGGCCTCCGCCCCAAAGCTTCCGACCGCTAATGCACAACTATCTATCCCGCTTACGATACTCGTTGGGGGACAGCCCCTCCAGCTTCTTGAACACTTTGCTGAAGTACTTCTCGTCCTTATACCCGACCAGCTCGGCAACCTGCGCGATGCGATACTGCGGGTTCATAAGCAGCAGCTTGGCCTTATCCATGCGCACCCTTTCGATATGATCGGACAGGTTCTCCTGGAACTGCTGCTTAAACTTACGCGAAATATACTCTCGGCTGAGGAAGAAGCGATCCGCCAAGTCCTGAAGCGTAATGTCCTCCGCATAGTGGGAATCGATATATTTGACGATTTCGAAGATGACATGCTCGTCCTGCCGTTGGTGCTCCGCCCATAGGCGGGACAGCTGCAGCAAATCCTGCTCCAGTCTCTCCGCGAGCCGGGGCAGCATCAGGCATCCTTCCGGGTCTACCGGAACGGCGGCAAAGGCAGAGTCCTGAGAGCGGTTCGAAGCCGCCGGCAAATCCCCGAACAGCTCCTTGAGCAGACGCGCGCGAACGACGCTATATTCGTGATTCCACAGCTCCAACTGCTCCGTATTGATGTAGCTCATCCGCTCGGCCTGATTCACCCATAGCCGCACCACGTCCCGAATCGGCTGCTCCTGGCCGCTGCGCAAGGCGATTCTCATCGGGTCCTCGAACTCCGTCAAGTGAATCGCCGACAGCCGTGGATTCTCTTCCGGATCGAAGCAGCGAACGCGAGGCCTGACCGCGCGCATATTGCGTTGGCGAAGCACGATATGCGCTTCGTGATACGACTGCTTGATGCCGGCCGGCAGAGGCCGCTCGCCGCCCAGCCCGAATTCCAGAGGGCTTCCGAACGCCTGACGGATGCCCTCGTTCACCGTGTCGAGCAGCGCGGGCGCGCTCCCCGTCATCTTCCACAGCAGCACGACAACGGAGCCCTGCTCATGCCGAAAAGCCACGCCTCTCCGCTGTTTGCGAACAATTTCGTTGCAGATGTTGAGTAGAGAGAAGTACAGTAAATCCTCGCTTCCGGCGAACTTGCTGCGAATCGTCGGATGAATCGTATCCGTCGCCAGCACCGCCACCCGACAAAGCCGATCCTCCTCCTCCAGCCCGAACTCGGTGCGCAGCGTCTCGACGATGGACGAATAATACGAAGGGTCTTCCACAAGGTTAGTCAGAATTTTATCCCAGTACACCGGCCGCAGCTGATTGATCTCTATCGCCTTGCGCTGCTCTTGCTTCGTCCCCTCGTCCTCCTGCTTACGGCTCTGAACCGCTTTGGCCACCGCTTGATTCAATTGCTCAGGATCGATCGGCTTGAGGATATAGTCCATTCCTCCGTATAGTACCGTCTTCCGGACAAAATCGAAATCGTCGTGCCCGCTAATCACGATCATCTTGGCCGAAGGCGCATGCTCCCGAATCCAGGCGAGCAGATCGGTTCCCAATTGCCCCGGCATCATCATATCCGTAAACACGATCTGCGGGCTGTCTTGGTTGATCCGTTCAATCGCGGAAGCCACGTCCTGCGCCTCCGTCACCTCATCTATGCCATAAGCCTGCCAGTCGACCAACAGCCTGATCGCTTCCCGGACATGACGTTCGTCGTCAACGATTAGCGCTCTCATCTCCATCCTCCTCTTCGGCGATCGGAATCCACAGCACGACGCTTAAGCCGCCTGCCTGACCGGGCCTGACCTCAAGCTTGGCCGATTCATTGTAGTAAAGCTTCAACCGCGACAAAATATTCGGCAGACCGATCCCCGACTCCCCGGTTCCCCAGACGCCTTTGGCCTGGAACAGTCTTTCCTGCAGCGTCTTCAGCTCGGCGGCGCCCATACCTCTTCCATTGTCGCTGACCTCCAGCCTCATCCACCTGCGATCGCGGGATTCCGTGCCGGTGACGGCAATCTCCGCGTCTTCCGCACCGGGGTCGAAGCCGTGCTTGAAATAGTTTTCGACGAGCGGCTGCACGATCATCTTCGGAACCGGTCGCTTCAACAGCCGCTCATCCACATTCACGATATAGCGAATTTGCTCGCCGAAGCGTTGGCGCTGCAGCGACACATACGCTTTGACATAGTCCAACTCCCGCTCCAACGAGACGATCGGCTCCCCCGTGTTCATGCTGTACCGCATCATTTTCCCCAAGGAGAAAATCAGATTGTAAATTTCCGGCTGCTGCTTCTGCAAAGACAACGTCCCGATCGACTGCAAGGCGTTGTTAATAAAATGAGGATTCGTCTGCACCTGAAGCACGTTCAGCTCGTTCGTCTTGCGGGCCAGCTCCAGTTCGTATTCGCGGATAATCATCTCGTTGATCGTATCCATCGCGAGCTGGAACCTGCGGGCCAGAATGCCGAACTCGTCCTTGCGGTCGACGTCGACCGTCACCTGCAGGTTGCCGCTCTGAATCTGATTCATGTTGCGGATCAGCTTCTTGATCGGCGCAGTCAGCGAGAACGTGATAAGCACAGTCGCTACCATCGTCAAAATAAGAAACAGACCGGCGACTCCGCTGTTAATCAGCGCCGCCTCTCGCGCCGTCTGATGCAGCGTCTCGTTTGGAATTCGTTTCACGAGCGTCCAGTTCAGGAACGGAGTTGCCATTTTATCGTATACAATTTCCCCTGAGAAGCCATCCTGATGCAGAGAGAAGTTACCGCTCGTCTCCTGCTCCTTCACGACCCGGTCGACCCAGTCGCCTTGAAGACGCTGACCGCCGCTGCGATCTAGAGAGCTGTAGATGACCTGCCTATCGTCGTCCACGATATACAGCTCTTCCCTGCCTGCAGAGTACAGCTGCTCGCTGATGGCGCGTATACCGTCCAGCCGAACGTCGATCGACAGCGTGCCGAGCTCCTCCTTCGCCGCCAAATAATACAGCGAGCTGTGGATCGTCAGCACCTGATCGGCGGTTGTCGTCGGAATATCCGTTCTGCCGTACTTGCTCACCGGATGGGGAGGCTGGACATACGAGCTGCCTCGGGACAAGCCGGAAGGAACAAAACGGTTCTCTTCATCCCTGAAGCTTCTCTTCGAACGGTTATTAATGATGAGATAGTTCAGATCGTCCTTGCCAAGGTAGAGATGGGCTTGCTCGAAATCCTTCACCGTGTAGCTGAGCAGCATCAGGCCCCGGTAGATTTCCTGATCGTCTTTATAATCCTTGATGCCGTCCTCCAGAATCGTGAACAGCTTACTGTCGTTATAGAAAATAAATGTTGCTTGCTGCGCGGCATTCATGTAGTTCAGCAGATTCGTCTTGCCCTGGAACAGCAGGTCGGCATTGCTCTTCAACGTCTCTTTCGTGACCTTGCTCGTCGTTAAGCTGTACGTAATGAAGATCGATGCCAAAATCGGAATGAGCGTGGCAGCCAGCAGGAACAGCATCATTTTGGTGCGGATACTGGTAAAGATCAATAAATTCCACCTCTTTGATCATCAGAGTCAGTGGGAGCTCCGGGTTCAACACTCTATACTTGGGTAATAATCGCCAAGAACCATACGTACTTAGGGGGGAAACCGCCATGGAAAACGCCCGTCAAAGAAGGCTTTACCAGCTCCTGTTCATCGGGCCTGCCGTCCTTTTCTTTACCGTAATCCTTGTCATTCCGTTCTTCATGAGTCTCTATTATTCCTTCACGGAATGGAACGGAGTTAGTACAACAGTAACATGGATCGGGATCGAAAATTATAAAAAAATTATGTTTAACGACCCCGACTACTACAAGTCGTTCCTGTTCACGTTCCGCTACGCCATCGTGAGCGTGGTGCTGACGAACGTCGTCGGCTTCCTGCTGGCGCTGCTGCTTACGCAGGCGCTCAAGCTGCGCAACATTTTGCGGACGATCTTCTTCATGCCGAACGTGATCGGGGGTTTGCTGCTCGGGTTTATCTGGAGCTTTATTTTCGTAAAAGGGTTCGCTTCGATCGGAGACATGACCGGATGGGCGTTCTTCAACCTTCCGTGGCTCGGCGACGCGCCGACCGCGTTCTGGGGGCTGATCATCGTAACGGTGTGGAAGGGCGCCGGCTATGTGATGGTCATCTACATCGCCGGATTGACCAACGTTCCCAAGGATTTGATCGAGGCTTCGAGAATCGACGGGGCTACCCGGCTCCAAGTACTCTATAGAATCACCTTGCCGCTCATCATGCCTTCGATTACCGTCTGCTTGTTCTTGACGCTGTCCTGGGGCTTCAAGGTGTTCGACTTGATCATGTCGCTTACGAAAGGCGGCCCGTTCAACTCGACGGAATCGGTATCGCTTAACATTTATCAGGAAGCGTTCCGCAACAACGCGCTCGGCCTCGGCAGCGCCAAGGCGGTTATTTTCTTCCTCATTGTCGCCCTGATCACGATTATCCAAGTGACCGTGACGAAGAAACGGGAGGTGGAATCCTGATGGAAGAGACTAAACGCTATAGCCCCCGGATGTTCTCGTTGGAAGTGCTGGGCATTTTGCTGGCGATCGTGTTTCTGGTCCCGTTTTACTTCGTGCTGACGAACTCGTTTAAGCCGTTCTCCGACATACTGGTGAATACGACAAGTCTGCCGAAGAGTCTTAGCTTCCACAACTATGAGCAAGTGTGGAAAATCATGGACTTTCCAAAGGTGTTCCTGAACTCGCTGATTATCACCGTAGCCAGCAACGTCGGACTTGTCGTCATCAGCGCCATGGCCGCTTACCGCATGGTTCGCAACAATAATCGCGTGAATCAGATTCTGTTCCTGCTGTTCGTCTCGGCGATGATCATTCCGTTCGAATCGATCATGATCCCTCTCGTCAAGCTGGCCGGCACGATCGGCTTCCTGAACGAAATCTGGGGCGTCGTCATCTGTTACTTCGGCTTCGGCGTATCGCTGAACCTGTTCCTCTATCACGGCTTCGTCAAATCGATTCCTTTGGAAATCGAGGAAGCCGCCATCGTGGACGGCTGTTCTCCATTCGGGCTATTCTGGCGCATCATTTTCCCGCTGCTTAAGCCGATTACCGTCACGATTGTCCTGCTGAACAGCCTGTGGATCTGGAACGACTTCCTGCTGCCGCTGCTTATTATCAGCGGACCGGAGACGCGGACGATCCCGCTTGCCACTTATTCGTTCTTCGGTCAATATACGAAGCAGTGGGATATGGCTTTGGCCGCTCTGACGCTCGGCGTGCTGCCGATCATCGCTTTCTTCCTGGGTATGCAGAAGCACATTATCGAGGGAATCACCGCCGGATCGGTGAAAGGGTAACTCCGAAGACTGCGTCGAAATAAAGGACCGTTGTTATCGTCGCAGCCTTATGACAATAAGTTCCCCCTAATCGTTCAATTTTCTCGGTGTCGACCTAGATAGTTCTTCTATAAAATTAAATACATGACAAACAAGACATTATAAGGGAGGATCACTACAATGAAAAAAAGATCCATGGTGCTCATGTCCGCCGCTCTTGCTCTTACGGCCGTTCTCTCCGGATGCGGCAGCTCCAACAACGGCAACAATGCCGCCAACTCCCCGAGCGCAAGCTCCCCGGGAGCTGAGACGCCCAAAAAAAACGTCACGATCAAAATGTTCCAGTTCAAAGTCGAGATCGCCGAGCAGCTGCAAAATCTCGTTAACGAATATGAGAAAGAAACCGGCGTGAAGGTTCAGATCGAGACCGTCGGAGGAGGAGCCGACTACGGCGCCGCGCTGAAAGCGAAGTTCAACTCCGGCGACAAGCCTGACATTTTCAACAATGGCGGCTTCTCCGATCTGGACCTGTGGCTGGAAAACCTCGAGGATCTGTCCGATCAGCCTTGGGTGAAGGATCTGGTGAAAGGCACGGACGAGCCGATGACTCATGACGGCAAGCTGTACGGCATGCCGATCGGCGTAGAGGGCTACGGCTTTATCTACAACAAAGACCTGTTCGCTCAGGCCGGCATCACAGAAGTGCCGAAGACGCTGACCCAGCTTGAGGACGCGGCTAAGAAGCTGCAAGACAAAGGCATTACGCCGTTCATTAACGGCTACGGAGAATGGTGGGTGCTCGGCAACCACTTCGTCAACCTGCCGTTCGCTTACCAAGCCGACCCGAACGCATTTATCGCCGGTCTGAACGACGGCAGCCAGAAAATCCCGGGTAACGAAGTGTTCGAGAACTGGACGAAGCTGTTCGACCTGACCGTGAAATACGGCGGCAAAAACCCGCTGCAAACCGACTACAATACACAAGTCACCGAATTCGCTACCGGCAAGGCGGCCATGACGCAGCAAGGCAACTGGACGCAGGTGCAAATTACGAAGACGAACCCGGATGTTAACATCGGCTTCATGCCGATGCCGATCTCTGAAGACGCGGCAGCGAACGACAAACTGTTCGTCGGCGTTCCGAACAACTGGGTTATCAACAAAAACTCCGCAGTGAAGGAAGAAGCGAAAGCGTTCCTGAACTGGATGGTCACTTCCGAGACCGGTAAGAGCTATATCACCAAGGAGTTCAAGTTCATCCCGGCGCTTACGACGATCTCCGCTACGGAAGAGGATCTCGGCGCACTGGCCAGCGACATCATGAAGTACAACAAAGACGGCAAAGTGCTTTCCTGGAACTGGTTCAAGTTCCCGCAAGGCGAGGCGTCCAGCAAAAAGTTCGGCGACTCCATGCAGGGCTATGTCGGAGGCCAGCTGACTAAAGAAAAAATGCTCGAAGCGTTCCAAAGCACTTGGGACAGCTTGAAGAAATAAGCAGCAAGCAAAAGCTACACCGGCATCATCTGGGTGCCGGCGTAGCTTTGCGGAGACGATTCAGACAAGGATAAACGTGAAACTTATACTTTCTGAATCGTTAAATAAGGGTCATTCCTCATCGCCGCTTTAACGCGACAACGGGGAATGACCCTTTTCAACATATATTCGGGAGTATACCATCGCCGGCGGGTTGAATGAACTGCACTATCGCGATGCGACGGCTGGCCGGCTGGCCGGCTGGCTGACTTACTGTCTGGCTGACCGACTAACTGACTGACCAACTAACTGTCTGGCTATCCGCAGGCCGCGAATTTAAAGCGGAAAATCCTTCTTAATTTCTGCTCAGAGGGCGGAACCGACGATTTAAAGCGGGAAACCCGCCCTAATTTTGCCCAAAGGGACGAATCGCAGATTTAACGCGGAGAATCCGCCTTAAATGGCTCGAAAAGAGGGCTGCGGCGCATTTAGAGCGGCTTTTCCGCTCTAAATAAAACGCGAGCTCCCAAGCAGCGAGTCGCTATTACGCCTTCTTCACGAATTCCGACTTTAGCTTCATCGCCCCGAAGCCGTCGATCTTGCAGTCGATGTCATGGTCGCCTTCGACCAGACGAATGTTTTTGACCTTCGTTCCGACCTTGACTACGAGCGAACTGCCTTTGACCTTCAGGTCCTTGATCACCGTTACGGTATCGCCGTCCTGAAGAACATTGCCGTTGGCATCCTTCACGACCTTCTCTTCCTCGTTCGCACCCGTCTCTGCGCCAACGCTCCATTCGTGCGCGCATTCGGGGCAAATCCAGATTCCTCTATCCTCATAAGTATATTCGGATTGGCATTTCGGACAATTCGGTATATCAGACATGGTGTAACCTCCAAATCAATTGATAGCCGACGGCTTGGCTTGCCTTGGGCCGCAAGTAAAAAGAAAAGATGTTATTTGAACACGTTGAAAATATAAGCAATCGCATGCCAGAGGGTCACGCAGACGTTCCAGAGCACTGGAATCAGGTTCGCGATACTATGAATCGGGTGGAACAACAAGCCGACGATACTGCCGATCAGCAGCATAATGATTGCGAGCCCTACCCCGGTAATCGCATGGAGGATGTCCCAGAAAATAAACGCTATTTTCATCCCAAACCCGATTGCGCTGCCGACTTTGCCGGAGTTCGCGAAAGCTTCCTTCTCGATGGCGATGTCCGTTTTAATATTGTGTATCAGCTTGGAGGGCGTATTCACGATATAAGAGACGTTGTATAGAAGATTGGTCGACATATCGAGCGATGTCGGCACGTAATTGCCCGACTTAAACTTCAGATGGTATCTGATGTCCGTCTCTCCAAAGGCGAGCGCCATCTCCCTCTTCGTTTTGGCGTCCATCTTCTTGACGGAAGGCCCCAGCGTCTCCATCAAGGCGACAAGATCGGCTTTGCTGTATTCGCCCGTGCTCGCTTCCAGCAAACCCGCCATGCCCTGGTCGGCGCTCTCGCTGTCGTTTACGGTCGAGTAGGCGGCTACAACCACCTTCAGTTGATATACATCGTCAACCTCTCCGCTGATGGCTTGCGATCCGTACAGGACGACCAGGAGTATGCCAACCCATCCCCATAGCTTTTCCATTCTTGCTGCACTTCCTTCTTATATAAGCAGATTTCATCCTGTCCAATCATACTATGGATGGGTATATATTCCTATACCTTTTGTCGAAAACGTCTTCTCCCTTACAACCGCAGCCTTACGATTTCACCCTGCTCCCTGCCCGATTATCCCGCTTCATCCGATACATCGTCTTATCGGCATACATCATCAGAGCGTCGGCGTCGGAGCCGTCCTCTGGGTAGAGAGCGGCCCCCAGACTCATATAGACCGACAGAAGCTGGTCCCGGTACCACAGCTCCTCCTCGGCGATTCTCCATTGCAGGCGGTGCATCATTTCTTCAACGAAGGCGGGCGACGGAGCGTGGCGGATAAACAGGACGAATTCGTCCCCGCCAAGCCGAGCGGCCATGCCGACCGGCGCCGCCGTCTCTCCGATCAGGCGAGCGACGTGCCGCAGCACCTCGTCTCCCGCCTCATGGCCGTACTTGTCGTTAGTCTCCTTGAACCGGTCCAGATCGATCAGAATCACGGCGAGACGCAGACCATCCCTCTCGGCATTGCCGATCGCTTCCTGCAGCTGCTCGTAGAAATATCTGCGATTCGGCAGCCTCGTAAGCGAGTCGTGGAAGGCCAGAAACCGAATCTGCTCCTGCCCCTCCTTCCGCTCGGTAATATCCCGAACGATCAGAATGACATGAGGCTCGTTGTCGACAGCTACGTAATCCCCATCGATCAGGACATAAAGCCGTTGGCCGCTACTGTGAATCGTCGTCTCGTAATCCTTAATCGGCTGCTCGTCTTGAATGCGCTTTCTCAGGTCCTGGTCGACAAGCTCGAACAACGAACACTTCCGCTCTCCAATCCAATCGAATAGCCTTCTTGCGCTCGGATTAGCTTCTTTAATCCAGCCGGACCGCTCCACAAGCAGGATGGCCGCCGGATTGAGATTAAACAATTTTTCATATCGCTTGGCTGCAAAATCAAGAAACTCATATCGGATCATGGCCAGACGAAGCACAAAACACCAAATCACCCCGCCGTAAATATACGAGTAGGGCGGCAGTCCGTCAAACTGGAAATAACCGAACACCGCATGCCAGCAGGTGCAGATGATAACGCCAAGGCCGAGCAGATTGAAAAGCGCCCTATGTTCCGGAGTCGTCGCTCTAATCCTTCCTTTATAAATCACGATCAAATAGAGAGAAGTAAACAGGATGCTCGCGGTAAGCGCAGCATAGAAAGGAACATTATAGACGGGATACATCCACACCCCGCTCTGGACAAATTCGCTGGAGGTGATGATCTCCCTGCTGCTTAGCAAATTCACGGGAATGATGGCAAGAGGCACATAAAAAATAGCAGGGTAGAGATAGCGCGGCATACGCTTGTCCATTCCGGCAAACTTGGCCAGGAAGTGAAAGCCTAAACCGGGCATAATAATGCCGATATTGGAGAACCATATTGCGGTTAGAGCCGGGCTGGCGGAAATAGGCAGCTGATGTCGAATATACTCTCCCGCGAACAGCAAAATATATACGACAGAGGTCAGCGCAATTAACCGATGCTCGACTTTCCGAGGATTTCGCGTCAAGACGTCCGTGCCCATGTAGGCGAAAAAGAGAATCGGGAACAAGTAAGCGAGCGTAAATGTTAAAACTGCTGACTGACCCATGTGGTTCACATCTCTTCCGATCATGATGTGGAATTCTCTGTTGCTTTCGTTATAGGACATCGTTCTTGTTGATAAATTTCTACAAAATGAAAGAGATTCCTGCAAATATGAAGAAGATTTCGCTATTGGGTGCACAAAAAAAGAAGCGACGCATGGACACATCCATGGCCGCTTCCCCCTATCCATTATAAAGTCCAGGCTCTAGCCGCTTATACGACGCCTTGAGCGATCATTGCATCGGCGACTCTGACGAAGCCGGCGATGTTGGCGCCGTATACCAGGTTGCCCGGATGGCCGTACTTCTCGGCCGCCTCAACGCTGTGACGGTAGATGTTGCGCATAATGTCGTGCAGCTTGCTGTCGACTTCCTCGAACGTCCAGGACAAGCGCATGCTGTTCTGGGACATTTCCAGCGAGGATACAGCTACGCCGCCGGCATTGGCCGCTTTGGCCGGTCCGAACAGCACGCCGTTGTTCAGGAACACGTCGATCGCAGCCAACGTAGAAGGCATGTTCGCGCCTTCGCCGATCGCTTTGACGCCGTTCTCTACGAGCAGAGCAGCCGCATTCTCGTCGATCTCGTTTTGCGTCGCGCAAGGAAGCGCGATATCGCAAGGGATGGACCAGATGCCTTCGCAGCCCGGTGTATAAGTCGCTTGAGGGTGCTTCAGAACGTAATCGCTGATCCGCTTGCGCTCGACTTCTTTTAATTGCTTCACGAGATCAAGGTCGATGCCGTTCGGATCGTAGATATAGCCGTTGGAGTCGCTGCACGCCACGACTTTCGCGCCGAACTGTTGAGCCTTCTCGATCGCATAGATCGATACGTTGCCCGAGCCGGATACGACAACCGTGCTTCCCTCGAAGCTGAGGCCCTTCGCTTGCAGCATCTCGTGCACGAAGTAGACGCAGCCGTAGCCAGTCGCTTCCTTACGCGCCAAGCTGCCGCCGTAGCCCAGCCCTTTGCCTGTCAGAACGCCAGCCTCGTGGCCGCTTCTGATCCGCTTGTATTGGCCGAACATGTAGCCGATCTCGCGCGCGCCAACGCCGATGTCGCCGGCAGGAACGTCAACGTCCGGACCGATGTAGCGATACAATTCCGTCATGAAGCTTTGCGTGAAACGCATGACTTCTTGGTCCGATTTGCCCTTAGGATCGAAGTCGGAGCCGCCTTTGCCGCCGCCGATCGGCTGGCCGGTCAAGGAGTTTTTGAAGATTTGCTCGAAGCCGAGGAACTTGATGATGCTCGCGTTAACGGAAGGGTGGAAACGAAGGCCGCCCTTGTATGGCCCGAGAGCGCTATTAAACTGAACGCGGAAGCCGCGGTTGACTTGAGGAACGCCTTTGTCGTCCAGCCAAGGCACCCGGAAGTAGACAACGCGCTCAGGCTCCGTGATGCGCTCCAAAATTCTATGCTCAATGTAACTCGGGTTCACTTCGAAAACCGGAACTAGAGAATCGAGAATTTCTTTGACCGCTTGGAAGAATTCTTTCTCCCCCTGGTTGCGGTTAATGACCGTCTCATAAACCGATTGCACGTAATCCTTCGCAGCTTGCTGCCTATCCAGAACTGTGGTCAATTGTGGACGCTCCTTTAGTCTGAACGGCATCCCCTATGCGGAGCCGTTTACAGTTAATTTAGAATTTTATATTATAGCGCATCTGTAGTTACAAATTCTAATGAAATGCGCTTTATAGTTCAAATAAAAGATTTTTTCGCTTCCGATTAAAAATGGCAATGAACCAGTTTATAGCAAATCGCGACGCAGCTCCGCTCCCGATTTTGGAGACAGATAAGCGTACGGAATGTCGAATACCGTTCTTGCGCCCGTCTGGCCTTCCCGGCTTAACCGGGCAGCCGCTCGCGCATAAGCGACAAGCACGCTTGCGGTAAATTCCGGATTGCTCTCCAGCTTTAAGCCAAATTCAATCAGTTGCTTCCGGTCTTCTCCTGTTACACCGCTGCGAATGACGAATCCGCCGTGAGGCATGCCTTGGTGCTCGGCCTGCAGTTGCTCCTCGGTAATGAACGTCACCGTCGTGTCGTAGTCCGCGAAATAGTTCGGCATCGTCACGATCGCCTCGCGAATCGCATCCTGATCGGCGCCTTCCTCCGCTACGACGAAGCAGTCGCGCAGATGCTTCTCCCGAGTCGTCAGGTCCGGCGTCTCGCCAGAGCGAATGCGTTCGATCGCCGCTTGCGAAGGAACCGTGTATTGTACGCCGGCCTTAACGCCAGGCACGCGCCGAATCGCGTCGGAGTGGCCTTGGCTGACGCCTTTGCCCCAGAACGTGTACCCTGTGCCTTGCGGTAAAATCGATTCAGCTAACAACCGATTCAGCGAGAACAGCCCAGGATCCCATCCGGTCGAGATCACGCTCAGGTTGCCGCCTTGCTTCGCTGCGGCATCGACCGCATCGTAAAACTCCGGAATTTTCGCATGCGTATCGAAGCTGTCCACCGTATTGAACATGCGAGCGATCGCCGGCGTCTGCTCCGGCAAATCGGTTGCCGACCCACCGCACAAGATCATTACATCTATAATACCTCTATACTGCTCCGCCGCGGAGATGTGTTCGAACTTTACGCCTCTCGCCGCCAACTGCTCCGGCTGCCTGCGCGTAAATACGGCAACCAGCTCCATGTCCGGATTTTGCGCAAGCGCCTTCTCCGCTCCCTTGCCCAAATTGCCGTAGCCGACAATTCCTATCTTAAGCTTGCCCATTTCTTTCCTCCCGGGATTTTCCGCTAATTTGTAGAAAATCAACAAATTTTCTGCATTGATATTTTAGTATTTTAAGATCATAAACGTTTTTATGCAAATGTAATATTTATATACTGCAATTATAATGCAAATCATTCGTCATATAGTGCAAATGACCTGTGAATTATTCATAACTTTTAGCGGCTGATGACCGTCTCCATAGACTGAAATCTGGAATGCGGGCTAAAGTGTTATACTAAAGAAATATTGTTCACTCGGGGGAAAGCCCATGATCCGCTTCGACTCGGACACTTATCAAGCCGAATACGCCGGACAGAGCATCCGCCTGCTGCCGAAGGAATTCGCGCTGCTGCGTTATCTGTATGAGCATTCGGGGCGCTCGTTCTCCAGAGACGAGCTGCTGGACGCGGTCTGGCCGTTGGAAGCTCCCGGCGATCGGACTGTCGACGATCATATTTATCGCGTGCGCAAGAAGCTGATTCCGTGGTCCCATCTGCTACGCTTGGAGACGATTCGCGGGCAAGGCTATAAGCTGATGCGCCTTGCCCCGAAGACGCAGTCGAACCCGCTGCTGCAGGACGAACAATTCGTAGCCGACGCCAGCCGAATGCTGGCCAAATACCACGGCCTGGGAATGGGCGCGGCGATGCGGCTTCTGTCGGCCAATCGCGACGTACTCGGCCTGCCGGGCGACCCGTTCTACGACGCCTATATCCGGTTTGTCAGCGGCGACTTCGCATGGCTGCTCGAGACGGACGAACTCAGCCGCCCGCAACAGGCCGTCTACGCGTCGTTTATCCATGCCTCCATTCAATTCGACGCGCATGCCTCGCTGCGCTATTTCGATAAGCTGATTGCCCGAGGAAACGAACTGACGCGGGCATGGCTGAACGACCTGAAGCTGAACGCAGCTTACCTTGCTCTGGCGGCCGGGTTTCCGCAGCAAGCCCGCGAGCGTCTCAACGAAATCCGCGCGGAAATCGCAGATATGGATTCGCCCAGCTTCACTGCTCTATTTCTGTTAAAGGAAGCTCTTGTGAGCATGGAGGAGAGCCATTCGGAGGCGACGGCCGCCAAGCTGACGGAATGCGATACGCTGCTGGAGCGACATCCGATCCGGCGCGAACGGGGCGCCTATCTCGTCGCTAAAGGCCTGTATCTATATGAGCAAGGCGCCCCGGCCCGCGCCCGGCAATCGATCGAAGAAGGAATGGAGACTACGCGGCAGACGCAGTTCATCCCGCATTTGCTGAACAGTCTGCAATTGATCATCCGCTGCTTGGAGGCACACCCTTACGACGACGCTTGCCTGCAAAATTATCGGCGGCAATGGGACGCGATGGCTGCGCAATACCGTTTCGCCGAACTGCTGCCCAAGGCGCGGCGACTGCTCGATAACCGCCTCTGATCATTCTCTGACAATCCCTTGCTAAGCTGATTTTAACGATCAGAAGCAGGGGGTTTTTTCGCATGTTCCTATTACGCACCAATCGCACCTTTGCCAAAATGTTCGCCGCCTACGGGCTGGCCGCATTCGGAGATTATCTGGACCTTATCGCCGTCTCGATTATTATGGGATTCGTATGGAAGGTGGATGCGATGACGATGGCGCTGCTGCCGCTTGCCTTCGCCATTCCCGGCATTGCGCTCAGCCAGACGGCGGGGATACTGGCAGACAGATGGAATAAACGCAATCTGCTGATTGCGGCGGATCTGATTCGCGCCGCCCTGACGATCGCGCTGATATTCGCGCCCAACGTCTGGACGCTGCTCGGACTGATCGCGCTGCGCTCCTCCGCTCGCGTCTTCCACTTCCCCGCCCAACAATCGATGACGCGATCCGTCGTTCCCGCCGATCAGTTGCTTCAAGCCGCTTCGCTTAACGGAGCCGTCTTCCAATTGTCCAAGGCGTTCGGACCGCTGATCGGCGCAACGGTAGCCGCCGCGTTCTCTCCCGCCGTCTGTATGGGCGTTAACGCGATATGCTACACAATCTCCGCGCTGCTGCTCCTGTCCGTTCCGTTGCAGCGCGGAAGCGCGGGCACACGTCAGCCTGAATCTATGCGGACGGCCTGGCGAGACGGCTGGCTCATCGTTCTGAGAACCCGTTTGCTACTGACCAGTATCTCGTTCGCCTTAATCGGTCTTGCCGGCATTCAGCTGGTGGACGCCCAGCTCGCGACGTTATTGCGCGAAGTGACGCCGGAGCGACCTGAACTGATCGGCTGGCTTGTCTCCTCAATCGGGGCGGGCGGTCTTGTCGGCGTCGTCTGGCTGCGCCGTTTTAAGCGCCTTTCATCCTACGGCTGGCCGCTGGGTGGAGGAGTAACGCTGATCGGCTGCATGTTCGCTGCCGCAGGCTGCTTCCAACCGGACACTCCGCTATGGTTCATTCTGCTATCTTCCTTCGCCGGAGGCGTCGGAACCGGCTTTACCTCGGTAGGCATGAACTATATCGTACAGAAGGAGACGCCCGCCGATGCGGTCGGCCGCGTCAGCGGCATTATGGAGTCGTTAAGCGGCGTCCTCTTCGTAGGCGCCCCGCTGGCCGGAGGAGCGCTTGTTCAGCTCTGCGGAGTATCCCCGGCTTTCCTCTTCGTAGGCTTGGCGATCGGCATCGTCGGAATCTCGGGAATTGTCCTGCAGCGACGATTATGGAGCCTTCCTTCGCCGGTCGCGAAGTCGGATACGGTTCTTGGGCAGGCCCCGGATCTACCGGGATAATGGTATAGGCCGAGTCACCGTCCGGATCAGCGGATCGAAAATCCGTGTAGGAAATCCGCAGCAGTCCGGGAATGGAAATTCCGTGTCCTTCAGCGTCGAGAGTCGAGAGGGGTAGATAGAGAAAGACCGGAGAGGCGTCAGCCTGCATCCGGTCTTTCTTGGCGTACCGGTTAATTCGAGGGCATTCTCTCGCTGCGGCCTCTGCCGCCGCCTCCCGGTCCGGCTCCCATGCCTCCCCGACCGCCTCCCATGCCCGAGTTGCCGGTCGTTACGCCGGTTTCGTCGACATAGGTCACCGCGCCATCGCCTAGCGTGAAGCTGACGACCTGAGTGTCCCCTGTCGTCTTCCCGGTCCCGTAGAAGCCGTCTTGGCCTTCGCCGTCGTTCGCGCCGCCCGTCGACAGCGTATAACTCGTACCCGACTTCAACTCCGGAGTCGAGATAAGAACCGTTTGGAAGGCTTTCGTCGGAGCGATGGCCGCTACCGTATTGCCGCTGTCGTCTCTAAGCGTAACCAATGTGCCCGCTTCCTGCGCTTGAGGGAAGATCATCATCATGGAACGCTGCGCCGAGGCATCGGAAGGGGCTTGCGCCATACCCGCGCTGCCGGCCGCGATCAGCGTGCCGCCCGAATGCTCGAATGTGCCGTCGTAATCCAGCGCCCCGTTGCCGTTGTTCGTAGGCCCGTTGACGAGCACGGTTCCGCCGCTCATGACGATCGAGCCGTTGGAGTCCAGGCCGTCGCCGCCTGCGTCCACCGCCAGATAACCGCCGGAGATCGTCAACAGCAGTCCGTTATCCGCTTGGCCGCCGCCTCCGAATCCTCCTGGCCCGCCTCCGCTTCCATCCGATACGTTCACGCCGTCATCGCTTGCGATTACGCGGGTTTCCCCGCCGGAGATCGTAATGCTCGCACTCTCCAATCCTTCATAGCTGCTTGTAATGTCGATCGTCCCGCCTTCGATGGACAGGGCGGCATCCGCATGGATCGCATCGTCTCCGGAGGCCAAGTTCAATTGACCTCCCGAGATCAACACGCTCGCGTTGCTGTGAACGGCATCGTCGGCCGCATCAATCTGAAATGTACCGCCCGCGACGACAAGGTCTCCGGCCGCTTTAAGCCCTTTGGCGCTCGTCGACTCGGTCTCTTCGGTCTCCTCGGTCGTCCCTGTATCCGTCGCCTCCTGCGGAGGCATAGCGCCGCCCTCTCCCGGAGCCGGCATATCCATGCCTTCGGGAGGCTGACCGAGGCCCTGATCGCCTCGACCGAAACCGCCGAAGCCGCCGCCCGGCATCTCTTCCGCATGCGTCTTCGTCGAAGCCTGATACCCGCCCCCGGCGACGAGGCCGAACGTCCCTTCGGCGATGAAGAGAGAAGCTGCGGACTGGATCGCGTCGTTAACCGACCGAATGTCGAAGCTGCCGCCCTCCACCACGATCTCTCCTTTGCCTTCATCCGTATCGTTCGTCGACTTGATGCCGTCTCCGCCCGACTCGATCGAGAGATCTCCATCCTTCACCGCGACCAGATCCTTCCCAACCAACCCGTCGTCCGCAGCCTTAACGACAAGCTTGCCGCTCATCACTTTCAGATCGTCTTTGGAGGTAATGCCGTCGTTAGAGTTGCCGTTCACGCTCAGCATGCCCGTGCCGTTGATCGTCAGATCGGCTTTACTGAATAAGGCGGCCGTCGGCGTGTCCTCGGACGTATCCGAATAGACGGCCGCGTCAGTCAGGCTATTCTCCGTTCCCTCCTGTAAGGTCACGATGACTTTGCCCGCCTCGATCAGATGGATCGCCGTTCCTGATTTGCTCGTCACGTCGGCTCCGTTCAGCACCAGATGCACCACCTTGTCCGGCGCGTTCACTACGATCCGGCCGTCCTCCAGTTTGCCGCTTAACACATAGTCGCCGGCTGCGGAAATAGTCACAACGCCTTCGGACGCTTCCGCTCCCGAGCCGGTCACGGTCGCCGTCGAGCCGTTCAGCGCGATGGCCGTCGCGCTATCTGCGCTCCACTCTGTACGCATATCGTCCTCGTCGTACTTCACCGAATCTATCGTTCCCTTTCCGGCGACTTGAACGCTGGCCGCGGATGCCGACGCCGGGTTTGAACCGGCAGAGGCGGCTGCCCCGGACGATAGAGTTCCCGCGGAAGTGGAGCTGCAGCCTGCCGCCAGCAGGGCGGACAGAAGCGTAAGGGCAAATAGTTTGGATCTATGTCGATTGTTCATGCTTTTCCCTCTTTTCTTGAGTATGGGTAGGCGAGCGAGCAGCGCTCAATATTCCTGCGTGACGGGACTCATCGTCAAGGTAATGTCGAGATTGCCGTTGCGTGTGCGCACTGCATCAAGCAGCTCCTTCTGGTCGGCGCCGGGAGGCAGCTTGATCGCGTACATCACTTCGTACAAGCTGCCCAGCTCGGTTGTGCGCACCCTTTTCAGCTCATAGTCGACCTTGAACTTGCGGAACACCTCATCGAACGCTTCCTCGTATCCCAAGCTTTCCGGAATCGTAATTTTCAGCGTCTTGACCGGGGATTTGACGGCACCGAAGCGCAGCCCTTTCAGAACGAACATCAGCCCGCACAGCCCAAGCGTAAACAGCGCCGCATACCCGTAAGCACCGACGCCGCAGGCCAATCCGGCAGCCATCGAGAACAGCACGTACGAGATATCCTTGGAGTCGCCAGGCGCGCTGCGGAAACGAATGATCGAGAAAGCCCCCGCCAGACTGAACGCCCGCGCGATATTGCTGCCAATCAGCAAAATGATGATAGCGACGATCGTCGGCAGAACCATCATGGTAAGTGTAAAGCTAGGCGAAAAGCCTTGCTGCGTCTTCATGTAAGTCCAACTGATGATTCCGCCCAGCAGGATCGCGATGCCGAACGTCAGCAGCGCCTGCTGCAAAGTGAGCGTTGTATCCGATGCAAAAGAATTAAACAGACTGTCGATCATAACACGATTCTCTCCCTTGCCGATTCCTCCGCCCGTTCGGCGTGCCGGATCGATTTCTTGTATTCATTGCCGTATTTGCTGAAGCTCGTACGATACATGCCCAGCTCCGACAGCAGCTTCGCCAGCCATACCGGGACCGTCTTCTCGGCTTTTACTTCCATCAGCCACTGGCCTTTGTCCATCAATTGCTCGCCGTAATCGCCGGCCTCCAGCCTGAGATCGCAGCGTCTGGAGCGGATATTCGTATCGAAGGTGATGCGCAAATCGCGATTGCCCTTGCAAAACATGGCGATTCGATCATAAGCCAGATACGTCATCGGGCGCAGCTCAAACCGGGAGAGGAAATATTCGATCTCGGCGACGACCTGCTTGTTCATGCCCTCCCGATAAATCGACGCCCTGCCCGATCGAACGAATTCGTATGCCTCGTCCAGCTTCATTGCGGAACGCCGCTTGTTGACGAGCCCAAACACTTTTTTCTTTAGTTCCACGTAAACCTTGGCGTCCGGCTCAGGCACCCCGTAAGCACGGATGCGCAGCTTTTCCCGATACTTGGGTTTGGAGAGACTGTCGCGGATTAACGTATGATGGTCGGTATCATAGTACAGATTGCTGATGGAATAAAACTTGTCGTTGCGGTTGTAAGCGTCGAGCTCCATATATTCCATTAGACGGTTGTAGATGCCGTAGAAGGCTTTCGTATCCATGAGATACTTGTTTTCGTAACGGTTGAACACTTCGATCGCCATATGCGGCTCTCCCTTCTTCGTCGTCTCTTGCTCGGTCCTGCCATGTCTGTAGCTTAGATCGGGAACCTTTAGCGAAACTTAAATTGTCAACGCTGTGTAAAATCTTTTCTCCTGCACGACTGGGAATGATAGGATTAAGGTTGATTAAAGGTTATCTTCCTACAATAGAGGCATGACGCAGAAGAAAGGGGCGTACGGCCCATGAGAATATTGATTGTAGAGGACGAAGTGAATTTGGCGGAGGCGCTCACGCAAATTCTGAAGAAGATGAACTACTCGGTGGATGCCGTCCACGACGGCCAATCCGGATTGGACAACGCGCTTAGCGGCATTTACGATCTGCTGCTGCTCGACATCATGCTGCCGGAGCTGGACGGGATAACGCTACTGAAGACGATTCGCCAGCAGGGCGTGTCCACACCCGTCATTATGCTGACCGCCAAAGGCGAGATAGACGATAAAATCGCGGGACTGGATTACGGAGCGGACGATTACATCGCCAAGCCGTTCGCGACGGGCGAACTGCTCGCCCGTATACGGGCTGCCCTCAGACGCAAGGGAGAAGTCGTTCCCGAGGATGCGCTGCGGTTCGGGGATATCGAGCTGAACACCTCTACCCTTAAGCTGGCTTGCAAGGGCAAGGAGCTGAAGCTGATTCTGAAGGAAAGCGAGCTGCTGGAGCTTCTGATTACGAGGAAGCAGGCGGTGACGTCCAAGGAGCAAATTATCGAGAAGCTGTGGGGCTTTGATTCGGAGGCGGAGCATAACAATGTCGAGGTCTACGTGTCGTTCCTGAGAAAAAAGCTGGCTTTCCTTAACGCTTCTGCACGCATCTCCACCATTCGGGGCGTCGGGTACGTACTGGAGGCGACCGACTGATGTTCACGAGACTGCGCAACCGATTTCTATTGATGAATATGGTCATTATTACCGTCATCATGTTTGTGGCGTTTGCTTCGATCTATGTCATTACGTACCAGAACGCGAATCGCGACATCAATATGGAGCTGGGCCGGGTGACAGAGTTCTACCGGATAGCGAGCGAGAATCCGGGGCGAGGCGGCGACAAGAAAGGCGGGCCGAACGGCGGAGGCCAGCCGCCGATGTTCGGGGGCGGCTCGAAGGGGCTGTCTTCCCCTCCGGAACGCTCCGTCTCCTTCGCGTTAAAGACAGACGTCGAGGGGGGGCTGCTGTCCGTAGACTCCCGCTTCGAAATGGAGGATGAATTCTACGACACGGCTGCCCGGAAGGCGATTGCCGATACATCGGGAGAGGGACGCGTCACGCTGGACGGCACACGCTGGGCTTACCGAGCGGAGGCCGACCTGAGCGGCGGTTACATGGTCGTCTATATGGACGTAACCGCTCAACAGAACATTTTAACCAATCTGATCTATACGTTTGCCGTCGTTGCCCTTGTGATGCTGGCCGTCATCTTCGCCACAAGCCGTTATTTCGCCAATCGCTCGATAGCACCGGTACGTGATGCGTTTGAGAAGCAGAAGAGGTTTATCGCCGACGCTTCCCATGAGCTGAAGACGCCGCTGGCCGTCATTCAGACGAATGCCGACGTGCTGCTGGCGAACGAGACGGACACGATCGGCGAACAAATCAAGTGGCTGCATCGGATCAAGTCGGAGACCGAGCGTATGAAGACGCTCACGAACGATTTGCTGTATTTGACGCAGATGGACGATTCGAGGGCGGAAACGCTTCATGTTCCGTTTAATGTCAGCGAAGCCGTCGAGAGCGTCGTTCTTGCCATGGAGGCCGTCATCTTCGAACGGTCGCTAAAGCTCGATTACGAGATCGAGCCCGATCTGACCGTCACGGGAAGCGCCGAGCAGCTCAAGCAAGTCGTCATGATTCTGTTGGACAACGCCATCAAGTACAACCGCCCGGAGGGAGCGATCGGGCTGACTCTGCGGCGGCACCACGGCCATATCGCGCTGACGGTGACGAACAGCGGTGCGGGCATCCCCGCCGAACAACTGGACAAGGTATTCGATCGCTTCTACCGCACCGATGCCTCCCGTTCGCGCAAGCAAGGGGGCTACGGCCTCGGGCTCGCCATCGCGAAGTCGATCGTGGAGCAGCATAGGGGGAAAATTCAAGCAAGGAGCGCCCTTGGAGAAACAACCTCGTTTATTGTGCAGTTGGGCTGATCGTACCGCTTAGTACTGCTTAGCACTGCTTAGAACTGCTTAGAACTGCTCCCAGTGGAAAGCACCGAGCAAGCAACAGGGCCGGATTCCAGGTTCAGTGACGAACCCGGAATCCGGCCCTTATTCGCTGTGCGGCGTCAGATTAATCCCGATCGCTGCAACAAGCGCTGAATGAGTACCGCAACTTCGGCACGGGAGATGTTGGCCTTGGGCTCCAGCTTGCCGCCGTTGCGCCCGCTGATCAACTCCGCCTTGGCCGTCGATGCAATCGCCTCTTTCGCCCATACGGCGGCATCGGCGCCATCTGCAAACTTCGATAGCATAGCGTCGTTATCCAGCGCGTCCGTCTTGTCTGCCAAACCTGTCAGCCTCATCGCCTTAGCCGCGATCATCATTGCTTCCTCGCGCGTAATTTTGTCTGTCGGACGGAACGTTCCGTCCTTGAAGCCTTGAACAAGGCCGTAGGCTGCCGCCGTTCGAACGATATCCGCATACCACGATTCGGCAGCTACGTCGCGGAAGGTTTGCTCGCCTTCACCCGGCTTCAGTCCCAAACCGCGAACGACCATCGCGGCGAATTCGGCGCGGGTAATATCGGCGCCGGGATCAAATCTCGTATCGGACACCCCGTTGATCACCATGCGAGAGCCCATGTCGTTGATCGCGTCCTTCGCCCAATGCCCCTGGACATCAGCAAACTCCACCGGATGCCAGACGACGGCGTAGACGCTGTTGGTCAAGCTGTTGATTGCCGCGTGATACGTTCCGTCGATAACCACGATCTTCGTCGGCACATGGCGGAACGAGCCGTCCCGCTCCACAACGATGCCGGTCGTAATCTTGTCGGAATCGATCCCGTCCGGCAAAGCGACGGTACGCTCCACGAACGCGCCGAACTTCGACACCTCCGCTGTCCGGCCGCCGTAAGACGCGCTAATCTTGAAATCAAGAGGAGGTAGAACGAGCGTGAAGCCGCCGTCTGCTGCGGCTGAAGCCACCGTTGCTGCCATCGATGAGGGAACGTCGGCAATCGAGATATGCATTTTGACTTGATCCGGCTTGACGCCCGTTCCCAACCGCCCGGACAACGCTCCGATACCGAGCTGTTCGGCCGGCACCGTATAAGAAGCCTTCGGAGTCTTGATAACCAACGTAGCGGAAGCTTCGGTCATTTTTTCGATGATTTGACCGTCAAGTTCGGCAACGATAACATTCGCGGCAACGCCGACCGGAATCGTAACAACGGCGCCCGCGCCCGCTGCCCGGAGCTTCTCAAGCAGCTTGGCGGTATCGACGACGATCATCGTCGTCTTCACGCCGCCGGACTCCGTTGTCGTGGCCTGGCCGGCGTTCTCCTTCTTGCCGTTCACGAGAACGACGAAGCCCTCGTCTTCGGCTGCGGGTGTCCCGCCGCCCGAAGAACCGGACGAAGGAGTGGATGGCGTGTTAGTCGATGGCTCTGCCGTTACCAGCGCGACGACCTGGCCGAATTTAACGAGCTTTCCGCTCGCATCCACTTCGGCCACGCCGATCTTGTCGCCGTTGGCCGCTAAGATCAGACCGTTCGCGGGAAGATCCGAATAATTCGTAAGCGTCTGTCCGACGGACGGAACGATTAAGGCCCCGCCGCCGAAATTGAAGTAGACCAGCTTATGGCCGACATCCGTCACCGCCGGGGTTACGGTCAGCTTCGTCTTGCCGTCGTTGGACGACCCGCTCGGATCGGCTGCCGTTACAAACAGCACAGTAGCGAACGGATCGAAATATTCGATATCCCCGCCGTTCAGCTTGAAATTGAGCGGGCTGTATACGCCTGCCAGCTTAAGTTCCAGCTCAGGAGCGTCGGCATCGTTCTCCGTGTCGATATAAAGCGTCGTGACTTGCCCCGAAACGGCTACCTGTACCGACCTGGCGGCTACGACAGTTCCGTCCCCGCTCGTTACCGTTCCGCCGGTGAAGTCGACAACGGGAGCGCCGTCGGCGTAACCGTTAATAATCGGCGTTCCGCCCGTATCGTTAACGAAGATAGCATTGCCGGGCGTGCCGATCTGCCCGTTCACCGAACCGCTACGGAAACCGATAACGCGAATTCGGTCTCCTGAGCCAAAGCCTTCGATCGTGTCGGTTCCGTTGGTGTTCTCCCCGTAAGCGATCGTCTCCGCCCCTGCGCCCAGCTTGATCGAGTCCGCTCCCGAAGACGCCCAAATATCGATTTCGTTGCCGCTCAAGGTGTTGTCGGAAACCTCGAGGGACGAGCCGATCACGCTGGAGCCCTCCAGAATGGCAGTGCCGAAACCTGCAATCACGTTGTTGCGAACCGTGACATTTTTGCTGTAGTTAAGCCCGATTCCATCGTTAGAGTAACCCCCGTCGTTGGAAGTCGCGGAATTATGCCATGCGGGGACGGAAGGGCCCGTTATCGTGTTGCCTTCGATTACAAACCCGTCTGCAGCCTCCCACAGAAGAATGCCCGACGGACCGTACAGCCCCAGATTCAAATAGGATCCGACCTGCCCCGGTTCGGGAATGACCAGGCCGATGTCCGTGATCCGGTTGTTCTGCACGATTCCGGACGTGCCCCGGCGGTCGCCGTTGCCTCCGCCGAGAGAGCTTCTGTCGGAAGAAGCGACTTGAATGCCGTTGCCTGTACTGTAAAGCGTTCTGCCATGTCCTTGAATCGTATTATTGCGGATATCGACTTCCAGCGCAGGCCCCCATGCCAAAATGGCGGTCTTGTGGAACCGAAGGATCTCGGAGTCTTGCACCGTTACTTTGTGCGCCCCCGTTCCGGCGGCTCCTTCGAGAAGAATGCTTTCGTTGTGATTGGCGCCCGACGGTTGATCCTGCGGCACGTAGTCGCTTGGCAACGACGCCGGCGCTCCCGAATAATCGGAATGCGTATCCCGGACGTCGACGATTTTGACGCGATCGATCGTGGCCGACGTATCTCGGACCGCAATGCCGTTAAACGTATACAGATCGGCGACCCCGTTATGCTGTGCGATATAGCCCTGCTTACGGCCGTCAATTGTCAGGTTCCGTACGGCGACTTGTCCGGGACTGCCCGTCTTAACGCCGACCACGGCATACACCTGCTGATCCTTGAGGTTAGTCCAAGCGCTGGGCATCAGCTTGTCCGAATCGGGCGAAGCCAATATCGTCTGATCGATGCCTGCGCCTTCCAACGTAATATTTTTGGTAACGGTCAATTGTTCCGTATAAACGCCCGGAGCGATGCCGACCGTATCACCGTCTGCCGCCGCATCGATCGCTCCTTGAATGGATCCGAAATAGGTGGTGACGCCCTCATGCGTCAGGTTGGCATACACGGCTGTCGTTACGCTCGCCTTCGAAGCGGCCTGAGCTTCCGCGGAAGCGGACGAGTCCGCGAATACCGCCAGCTCCGGATAATAAACTTCGACGACGCGACCTTCGACAGTTGTCGCGTGCGGGCGCTTCGTCCAAACTCCGCCAATCAGACCCGATAGACTTCCGGATTGGGCTGCTTGCAGCGTATTCGGTTCCGTCATCTCGCCCGTATTCAGCGGCATGCCGTTAAGCGTGTCGGTTTGACGGGAGGTGGTTGTATCGTAGTAGGTATGCGCAACAGCGTTACCCGAGTTCTGTCCGACAGAGCCTCCTCTCTTGACCGTAACTCCTTGGACAACATGCGGAACGCCCGTGGAATAGCTGCTGCTGATATTGGAGTTGGTACTCGCTACTCCGACCAGACCGCCCACTCTTTCTTGTCCGGCGGAATTCGCTTGGGCTTTGCCGGTGCTATAGCTGTTGCTTATGCTGGACGTTACGGTGCCGCTTAATCCGACAAGTACTCCCGTCAAGCCCCCGGAGCCCGCATTTCCCGTTGCTCCATCGCTGCGGCTGTAAGCATTGCCCGTGCTGTAGCTTTGATTGATCGAGGTTCCCCACGCATAACCCGCCAGACCGCCGGTATAGACAGGGCCGCTGCCGATCCAAGTTGCCGAAGCATCGCCAGTCGCATAGCTTCTCTCGATCAGGGCGGGCGCCGCCCCCCCTCGGGAGTATCCGACTAAACCTCCTGCAGCTAGCATGTAAGCCGTTTGTGCCTCGACAGTAACGTTGCCAGTGCTGTGACTATCGACGATTTTAGCCAGAGCGCTTGCATACCACAAATATCCGACCAAACCGCCTGCTGCGGTGACGTTGCTGGAAACCGCATTGCTTCTTAAACTAAGGTATACATTCCCCGTCGCGTAGCTGTTATTTATACCGGTACTAACGGCCTGCCCGACTAACCCGCCCGCATAGGAAGTGTCTTTGCCTTCAATGTTCGTTACTGTCGCCGAGCTCCAGCTTCCGCTGATAGATGACCTGTCAGCATAACCGACGAGGCCGCCGGTCGTCGGGCTCCCGTTCATACCGGCTCCGTTCGCGCTGATCGTGCCTTCGCTATAGCTGTCGACAATCTGATTGCCGCTACTCGTAGATATACCGACCAAACCGCCGGCCTGTAGAACTTGATAATTGCTGGATACGTTAATCGAGACGGCCGCCGAGCTGGCGTTGGTCAGCCCGCCGTAATTATTCACGCTTCGATTGGAGCCGTTGCTGCCGACCAAACCGCCGACCGCCACGTCTCCCCCAGTGACGGAAAGCGTTCCCGTAGCTTTGACTTCGGCAACCGTCCCTTCGTTCGTCCCCGCTGCCGAGCCCACAAAAGCGACACCGGGAACGATTGATTGTGGCGTATAGACGACATTGATATTTACTCCGGTCAGCTCTACGTTTTGAACCGTGCCTTCATGTCCGATAACGCCGAACAACCCGACTCTTCTTGTATCCGATGTGGACAACACGAGAGTTTCGGATATAGTCAATCCGCTTATGACGTAAGCGCCGCCATCAAACGTTCCTTGAAACGGCGTATTTGAAGTTCCTATCGGAGTCCAATTATAGCTAGCCAGATCAATATTTTCCGACAATTCGATCGTTTTGCCGTTGAAATCGTTTCCTGCGTTCACAAGCTCGGCCAATCCGGCTAGCTCGTCCGCCGTATCGATCTGATAGAGCGCAACTCCAGGCGCGGATGTATACCAATTCGTATCCGGCGTCGAGCTTGCGGATGCGACGGGCAACCTGACGAGGGTCGCCAGCAAAGCCAAAGCGGTTATTGCTGCGAATGTCTTAAATGCTTTTCCTAATCTACGTTTCCCATTCAAAGGAATTCCCCCAGGAGGATAGAGTATCTGCTGCTTAATTATATCATGCGGTTATGAACAATTACTGAACATTTCGAGCTTTGCTTAGAGACGAATCAGTCGCTGGAAACTTCCCGAAAAGTTTCTTTTTGCGTTTTTCGTAGTTAATCTCGATGAAAGGAGGGGGGGGGGGGGGGTGTATCTCCTGGAGGAGCGGAGCGTTTGCCTTTGGAATCGTGAAATCTCATTGTTACGAGTTTACCCATTCCGATTTCACGATTCCAACCCGGGGTCCCCGCAAAGTAATCGGAATAAGCTTCGAAAGCGTCTCTTCACTTTGCGGGGTGGAGCAGCAACCGGAAGGAGATACATCCCCACGAAAACATTAATCGAGATAAAACAAAGGCTGCTCATAAGTTAATTATGAGACAGCCCCTGCAGCTTGAACTATTTTATTATGCCGGTTGAAGCACTTTCTCCAATCGGAGAGCTTGCGCCGTAGCCGATTGAATCTCTTCGTTGAGTTTCGGATTTTTCGCTAGAGACACGCCGTAGGAAGGAATCATTTCCTTGATCTTCTCTTCCCATGCTCCCATTTGTTGAGGGAAGCATTTTTTCAGAACCTCCAGCATGACGGATACGGCCGTGGACGCACCCGGAGACGCGCCCAGCAGAGCGGCGATCGAGCCGTCGGCTGCGCTGACGACCTCTGTACCGAATTGAAGCGTTCCTTTGCCTCCCGCTTCGGTATCTTTAATGACCTGCACGCGCTGACCCGCGACGACCAAATCCCAGTCCTCGCTTCTGGCGTTCGGAATAAATTCGCGCAGCTCTTCCATTCTTTTCTCTTTGGACAGCATCACTTGCTCGATCAGATACTTGGTCAGCGGAATGTTTTTGGCGCCCGCCGCCAGCATCGTGAGCACGTTGCCCGGCTTCACGGAGCCGATCAGATCGAACATGGAACCGGTTTTCAGGAATTTCGGCGAGAAGCCGGCAAAAGGTCCGAACAGCAGCGATTTCTTGTTGTCGATAAACCTCGTGTCCAGATGAGGAACGGACATCGGAGGCGCGCCGACCTTCGCTTTGCCGTATACCTTGGCGTGATGCTGCTCGACGACGCTCGGGTTTGTACACGCCATAAACAGACCGCTTACCGGGAAGCCGCCGATGCCTTTGCCTTCCGGTATTCCGGATTTTTGCAGCAGGTGCAGGCTTCCGCCGCCCCCGCCGATAAAGACGAATTTCGCGCTATGGCGCTCTACGGATCCGCTGTCGAGGTTCCGCACCTTTAGTTCCCAGGAGCCGTCGCCGGTCCGTTTCATATTATCCACGCTGTGCTTGTAGTTTATGCTAACGTTCTGTTTCTTCAAGTGCTCGAACAGCATACGGGTCAAAGCCCCGAAGTTAACATCCGTTCCCGAATCGATCTTCGTAGCCGCAATCGGCTCGCTGGATGTCCGGCCGTTCATAATAAGCGGAATCCACTCCGCGAGCTTGGCCGGGTCATCGGAATACTCCATGCCCTGGAACAGAGGATTTCCCGTCAACGCTTCGTAGCGCTTCTTCAGGAACGCAACGTCCTTCTCCCCTTGCACCATACTCATATGAGGCAGCGGCATAATGAACTCTTGCGGATGGCTGATCCGGTTGTGGTTGACGAGATAAGACCAAAACTGCCTTGATACCTGGAACTGCTCGTTGATGTTTACCGCTTTGCTAATGTCGATCGATCCGTCCGATTTCTCTGCCGTATAATTCAGCTCGCACAACGCGGCATGTCCCGTTCCCGCATTGTTCCATTCGTTGGAGCTTTCCTCGCCCGCGCTTGCCAGCTTCTCGAACACGGTAATTTTCCAGTCCGGAGCCAGCTCCTTCAGGATGGTTCCCAATGTCGCGCTCATTACGCCGGCACCGATCAAAATAACGTCTGTTTGCGTTTGTCTGTCGCTCATGATTTTCCTTCCTCGCATGCTATGATTTGAAATATCGCTGTCCGCATAAGCACACAGCAAGTCGAGGCGCGTTGGGTTTACGCACCTTTTCCGAATCCATCTTCTATTCTCATCACTGTTCGTGACAGATTAGTGTATTTGCTTTCTATTATATGATAGTTACATGCGAGTTGAAAGCCGGAAAATTCAGTGTAACCCTCCTGTTCCAGGGCGGAAAACCTTGAATACAGCCGTAAAACCGTGACAACGCTGAAAAAAGCAAGTCCGCAAACTTGCCATTCCATCTTTCTATTAGCTTGATAAAACTTGTATATCACTCGACGCCGCGAAACGCTCCGTTCTCGTTATCCCGCGCGTTTCGATTGCCGAATTCGCCCGCCAATCGCCGTCGATCCGGCTTTCCCAGAGAAGTATACGGAAGCCGCTCGACGAAGACGATCTCGCCGGGCATCTGGAATCTCGCCAATCGTCGGCGCAGCCAATCCCGTAGCTCTTCCTCGGTCGGAGCGGCTTGCTTCCTGCCCGCAGACTCCGTCTGACGGACCGGGGCGAGCTCTATGTAAGCGGCGAGCCTCTCCCCGAACCGTTCGTCAGGCACGCCGATAACGACTGCATCCGCTACATCGGGATGCGTAAGCAGAACCTGCTCCACCTCCAGAGGATAGACATTCTCGCCCGCCGAGACGATCATGCTGTCCGTTCTCCCCCGAAGATAGTGCAAGCCCCGCTCATCCCTCAAGCCATAATCCCCCGTCTCGATCCAGCGGGGAGCGCCGTTTTTCGCCGACCAATCGTTGCGGATGCAGAAGCGACCGACCTGGCCGGTCCGAGCCTCCATGCCCCGCTCGTCCACGATGCGCAAACGGGAGCCGCGGACAAGTCTGCCGACCGTGTGGGAAGACTGTGCGAGATCCTGCGGCGACGCAATCAGATTAAGCCCCGCCTCCGATGTGCCGTAAAGATTAAACAGCACGTCGCCCAGTCGCTCTCTCGTCTCTTCGACAAGCTTGGGGTTCAGCTCGGCTCCGCCAGAGGCCACGCAGGCAAGCGAGCGCAGGTCGCCGTCCGCGTCAGCCTCAAGCATTTTGCGCAGCATGAGAGGTACGACCGTCGCCACTTCCGCGCCGTACTCTCGAACGAGCTTGCATGCGCGCTCCGCGTCGAAGCCGCGCCGCACGACCGCCTTCTTGCCTAGGGCGCAGAGCAGCAGCAGCACACCGATCCCATAGCCGTGGTAGATCGGCGTGGCAATGTAGGCGGTCTCTCGCTCCGCGATCCGTAAGCGGCTTAGAAATTCGTAGAACGGATTCAAATAATCCAACAGAGACGGTTTGTGCGCAGCCTCCTTCGGCGCTCCCGTCGTCCCGCCTGTCAGAAGCACTAGCTTCCCAGCCGAGCTTCGGCCCTCTCTCCGATCATGCCGACTATCAGCGGGAGCAACGTTGGACATCAAAGACTTCACCGACACTGCCGCGTCGTGAGCGATTGGAATCGCGGCCCCCGAGTAAGATGCGCTTCGCAGAAGGAAGTCGTACTTCTCGTCATAGACGAGAAGATCGAAGGTATGACTCAGTGCGAGCGCCTGCCAGCGGCTCTCTCCCATTTCCGCATTCAGCAAATAGAGATCGGCGCCCGTAGAAGAGATCGCAAAGATCGTCTTAACCAGTTCGGCGTGATTTTGGCACAGCAGCCCGACTTTGCGTCCTTCCGTCAAGCTATACCTATCCCTAAAAATGTCAGACAGCAAGACGGCTTGATCATACAGCTCGCGGTAGGTCAACGCTTCATCCTCATCCGCATCTACAAGCGCAGTCTTGTCTCCATAGCGCGAAGCGGCAAAGCCCAGCAAAGCCATCAGGTTAATCCCATGGCGGAAAATAGAACGGTACAGCCGAAAGAGCGGGCGAGGCGCGAGCAGGCCGATCCGGTAGAGGACAAAAAACAGCCGATACAGCTTCATCGCGCTCGCTCCTTTCTGCTTATTTTTCGAGCTGCTGACCGCTCCCACACCCCGCGGAAAAGCACGGAAGCCAGCTCCCCGGCAGCAAGCCACCATGGCTTATAGACTCTGCAACGGGAATAGAAGGTCCGGGCGACGATCTTCGCCGCAATCTCGACGGACATCGCAGGCGCGTTCTTGTATGCGGCCGTTGGCGCAATCATAGGCGTCCGCACTAACGGAAAATAGACGGAAGAAACGGAGACGCCCAGCGCGTTTAGCTCCGGAGCGGCGGATCGCAGCCATACGTCGAAGGCCGATTTCGATGCTTGGTAGGCCGCCCAGTTCGGAACGGGAAGCAGCAGCGCGCTAACTGTCGAGACGTTCGCGATATGTCCGCCGTTTTTTTCGAGCAAGGGGATAACGCCCAGCAGTAAACGAACCGGAGCGAAATAATTGATCGCCATCGTACGGGTAAAATCATGATACCGATCCAACGATTCTCGCACCGAACGCCGGATGGAATGACCGGCATTGCTGACGACGGCGTCCAGTCCGCCCGGAAGCTGGCTCACATACGCAAGCAAAGCATCCGTCTGCTCCGGTTCGCGAAGATCGGCCGCAAATATGTCGATTGCCGCTCTGAAGCCGGTCCGCGACTCGATATCGGCTTTGATCGCAGCCAGCTTGTCCCCGCGCCTGGCCGTAAGGATCAGCCGCGCATCGAACCCCGCCAGCAAGTAGGCAAGCCTCTCTCCTATACCGGAGCTTGCCCCCGTGATCAGTACGGTTTTCCCTGACAATCGGCGTTCCAGCTTCCGCGCATTCAGACGAACGGACGGAAACAGCAGACGCTCCAGCAGCGTGTACGATGGCACAAGACATTCTCCTTCTTGTCCGATAATGAGAAACGGCCTCTTTATATTTATATTTAAATTTTACCACGAACAGGCTGCGGATCAATCTCCACCAACGATAGGTCTTAAGACCCTATTGTTAAACGTTAGATCTGCTAATTTTCGGTGATTTACTCGAAAAAAAGCGAAACTGTTCAGAAAATGTTGAGACCTTAGCGCTAAAATGGATGTCGCAGAGTACTGAGCTAACGGAGTGGATCCCATGTCTAAAAATATTCTTGAACAAATGCGCAAGCATGGCCATGACGACGATCAAAGATACCGCCTGCTGCTGGACTATCTTCGGCTCGTCAAGCTGGAGAAGAAGGAACGAGGTCTTCTTCGGAGACTTAGGAGGAAATGGGACGCCCACCAGGCCGTCGATTCGTCAACGGATCGAAGCGAGTGAATCGAGGGCGAGCGCCTGATGCATAATCCCGCACATCATATTGATAGAATTACTCCTTAACCCGAAGCGCAATCTTGTCTTATGATCAAGATGCAGTCTCCAACAAAGCTTCCGGGAAGGAGGATCACCTCATGAAATGACATCGCTTACAATAGATAATTATGAAAATTTTGAGAAGAAGGAGCGGATAGAGAAGCCTGCTTAGATGACCTGCATCTGAAACACCCCATTTTGAAAGGAGAATGAAGATGACGAGAAAGCAAGGACGAGTCGTTGCTTGGGTGTGCATGGTGACGCTCATTTTGGGGACATTCCTGTCCCCCGTCGGAGCTCCCTCTTATGTCCATGCTGCCGGCGGCCCGAATTTAGCGGCGGGAAAACCGGCTTCGGAGTCCGGACATGCCGATGTTTATGTCGCATCCAACGTTACGGACGGCAATCCGGGCACTTACTGGGAGAGCGTGAATAACGCATTCCCGCAATGGGTCCAAGTCGATCTCGGCAGCGCCGTATCGATCGATCAGGTCGTGTTGAAGCTGCCATCCGGCTGGGAGAGCCGCGAGCAGACGCTGGCCGTCCAGGGCAGCACGAACGGAACGGGCTTCTCGGATCTCAAGCCGTCGGCCAGCTATACTTTTAATCCCGGCACGGGGAATTCGGTCGCGATTGACTTCGCTTCCGCCAGCGCGCGATACGTCCGCGTTCTCTTCTCCGCTAACACGAGCTGGCCGGCCGGCCAGCTGTCCGAGCTTGAGGTCTACGGAGCAACCCCGTCCGGACCTTCGGTCATTCCGGGCAAAATTGAAGCCGAAAATTACAGCGCGATGAACGGAATCCAGACCGAGACGACGTCGGATGCCGGCGGCGGACTCAACGTCGGATGGATTCACGTCGGCGACTGGCTCGACTACAGTGTAGACGTGCAAGCCGCTGGCGCGTATACGGTAGAATATCGGGTCGCGAGCAACGGCTCTTCGGGTCAGCTGCAGCTTCAATCGGGAAGCGCAACGCTGGCTACGACGGCCGTGCCGAACACCGGCGGCTGGCAAAATTGGCAGACGGTTACCGCAAGCGTAACGCTGGCGGCCGGCCCGCAAACGCTTCGCGTCTTCGCAAGCGGCTACGATTTCAATATTAACTGGATCAATTTTACGCCGGGCAGCTCGACAGATCCCCAACCTCCGACTGCGCCGACCAATCTGGCTTACACGCAACCATCCTCGGGCATAATCCAGCTGACCTGGAACGCTTCGACGGACAATGTCGCAGTAACCGGCTACGACGTCTATGCCAATGGGCAGTTGCGCGGCAGCGTGAACGGCACAACGCTCTCCTATACGGACAATCAGCCTGTGAGTGCAACCGTCGCCTATTACGTCGTCGCCAAGGATGCAGCCAGCAATGTATCTGCGCCGAGCAATACCGTTACCCGACAAGGCTCAGGCGGCGGCAACGATACGAACCTGGCCGTCGGAAAACCAATTACGGCTTCCTCTTCTACTCCTATTTTTACGGCGGAAAATGCCAACGATAACGATACGAGCACTTATTGGGAGGCCGGCGGCCATCCCGGCACGCTTACCGTGGATCTTGGGGCCAACGCGAATATTACGTCCGTCGTCATCAAGCTCAATCCTGCCGGCGCATGGGCGACGAGAACGCAGACGATTCAAGTACTGGGGCACGATCAGAACTCTTCGACCTTCGCGAATCTGGTATCCGCCACCACGTATACGTTTAATCCGGCTTCGCAGAACACGGTTACGATTCCCGTGAACGCCACGGCGAGCCGCGTGCAGCTCCGGTTTACCGCCAACTCCGGCGCTCCCGGCGGACAAGCGGCGGAATTCCAGATTATCGGCACGATGGCTCCGAATCCGGATTTGACGATCACCGGACTGTCGTGGTCTCCGACTACCCCTATCGAGACCAATGCCGTTACGCTTAACGCCGTCGTTCGGAACGCCGGCTCGGTCGCAGCTCCGGCTTCGAGCGTTAACTTCTACCTCGATAACAGTCTTGTCGGAACGGCTTCCGTAGGCCCGCTTGCAGCGGGAGCGTCGACGAACGTCTCCGCCAACATCGGTCCGAAGACGGCCGGCTCTTACTCCGTCTCCGCCAAAGTCGACGAGAGCGATACGGTCGTCGAGACGGACAATTCGAACAACAGCTTCACCTCGTCATCGCCGCTGGTCGTCGGCCAGGTGCAAAGCTCCGATCTGATCGCGACCGCATCATGGACGCCTAGCAATCCGAGCGCGGGAAATACCGTAGCGTTTACGGTGAATCTCAAAAACCAAGGCAATATCGCTTCGGCAAGCGGCTCTCACGCCATCTCTCTTGTGCTGAAAAACGCGGCAGGGGCTACCGTACAGACATTCAACGGCTCTTACAACGGAGCTTTGGCTGCAGGAGCGTCGGCCAGCGTCACTCTTGGCACGTGGACGGCAGTCAACGGCAGCTATACGGTGACAACAACGGTCGCGGCGGATGCGAACGAAGCCGCCGTCAAGCAAACGAACAATACGAGTACGGCCAGCCTTTATTCCGGCCGAGGCGCCAATATGCCGTTCACCATTTTGGAAGCGGAGGCTCCATCCAATAGCACCAACGGCACGCGGCTCGCTCCGAATTTCACGCCAGGCGATTTCGCGGGCGAAGCCTCCGGTCGTTCAGCCGTCCACCTGGACGCCAACGGCGAATATGTGGAATTTACGCTGACTGCCCCGGCGAACGCGCTCGTTCTTCGCAATGCCGTAGCAGAAAATACGACAGGCACAATCAGCTTGTACGTCAACGGAGCGGATA
Source organism: Cohnella phaseoli (assembly GCF_003386235.1). Taxonomy (GTDB): domain Bacteria; phylum Bacillota; class Bacilli; order Paenibacillales; family Paenibacillaceae; genus Cohnella; species Cohnella phaseoli. The sequence continues at coordinate 9,823 of NZ_QRDZ01000027.1, read as the reverse complement.
AGGGCAACTTTACCGTTACCTCCAAGTACTCGTACGTCTATGCGACTCCGACGACTCTCGGAGAGCTCGGCTATAACAACTCCGGCTCCAAAGCTTATTGGCTCTACGAGGATGCGCAGCTGATGCTCGACCAGGTCTATCCGGTCGGAACGAAAATTCGGATCCAGAAGGATGCCGGGGATGTCCCTTGGATCTATGTAGACATGCTCGAGACGGAGAATGTCGCTCCGCCCGCTTCGAACCCCGACCCGGCCAAATATGTAGAAGTGTCGGCCAGCAAATCGATAGAGCAGGCTCTAAACGAATTCCGCCAGGACTCGTCGAAGAAGGGAATTTTCATTCCTGCCGGCGAATGGACGATCTCGTCCAAAATCTTCTTGTACGGGCGGGCTACCGAGATTATCGGGGCAGGCCCGTGGCATACAAAGCTGATGGCTCCGCAAAATCAGACGAACACCGACGTCGGCTTCAATATTTCGTCCGCCGCCAACGGCTCGACGATCAAGAACCTGTCCGCTTGGGGCAACTACATCTACAGGCAGGACGGTCCCGGCAAGTTCATCGACGGCAACGGCATGCAGAACGTGACGATCGAGAACATCTGGGCCGAGCACTTTATTTGCCTGTATTGGGGAGTTAACTCCTCGTACAACACGTTCAAGAACAACCGGATTAAAAACTTGTTCGCCGACGGCATCAATATGACCAACGGCTCCTCCCACAACATTATCGACAACAATTACGCTCGCGGCACGGGCGACGATTCCTTCGCTCTGTTCAGCGCAATCGATGCGGGAGGCTCTTACAATGTAGGCAACAAGTATACGAATCTTACCGCCACCAACGTCAGACGCGCAGCCGCTTTCGCCGTCTACGGCGGTCAGGACAATCTGTTCCAGAACCTGTACGGCGCAGATACGCTGACCTATCCGGGTTTGACGGTGAGCAGCCTGAGCTTCGGGTATAACACGCTCGGCTTCGGCGCTCTGGATACCGTCATCGACGGAGTGACGCTGGATCGCACGGGCGGAGATTTCTGGACGAGCGTCGGCGCCGACGACAAGATCAACGATTATCAGAACTTCGGTGCGATCTGGTTCTTCGGAGGCGACCGGGACTTCAAAAACATCGTCGTCAAAAACGTCGACATCAACAATCCGGTCTACTTCGGCCTGATGTTCCAGTCCAAATCTCCGGAAAACCTGCCCATGCAGAACGTTCGTCTGGAAAACATTACGATCAACAATCCGTCGCGCTACGGCATCAAGCTGGTCGCCAAGGCGGAGAACGGGCAAGGACCGGCCGTCGGCGCGGCGAGCTTCACCAACGTTAAGGTGAACAATCCCGGCGTTTCGGCGATCTACGGCGAAAATAAGAGCCCGGGCTTCACTGTCGTTCGCGTATCGGGCAACAACTGGTAATCCCTAAATATCAGTTGCTTAGGAAAGGGTCTGTGCCGTCCGTAAAACGGCGCAGGCTTTTTTTCTGCATTCCGAAAGAGAGCGCCGCCTCTGTGACGCCCGTCACGAAGTTGCGGATAAACGAATGGTACTGTATTTTTTGAGACCTACTATCGATAAAACATCAGGAGTGATGTTATGAGCGAAATCATTAACAACCGTGAAGCGGCGCAGGGCTTGTCGGAGAGCGAGACAAAACGATTGTCTACGCCGATCGAAGGGAAGAGCAAGCCAACGCAGCATGCGCAAGAAGCACCGGGGCACCCCGTTCATACGTTTATTCTGGAAAACAGAGAAATCGAAAAGCTGATCCAAACGAGGCTGCTGCCGCATCTGCAGCAGTTTCAGGAAGACGATGGCGCGGATAATCGCTATAAGCTGATCGAAGACCATAATTTGCTGCTGGATGTAGACAAGCATTACGCGCGCAAGGAGCAGCTGTTATTCCCGTATCTGGAGAAATGCGGAATTACGGGGCCCTCCGTCAATATGTGGCGATTGGACGATTTCATTCGCGACGCCATTAAAGCGGCGAAACGAAATTTGACGCGCTACGACGGAGATAAAAAAGCAATGCTGCGAGAGTTGAACGAGATCGTTGAGCAATTGCGTAGTATGATCTATCGCGAAGAACAAATTCTTCTGCCGATGGCTATGGAGCACTTAACCGAGGACGAATGGCTCAGAATCGCCCGGGAAAGCGACGTGATCGGCTTCTGCTTAATCGACCATGTTGAAGCGTGGACTCCCCCTAGAGACCGGATGGACGAAAAGTCTTTTGCCGACGGCTTTATCAACCTGGGGACAGGCGTGCTGTCCGTACAGCAGCTTGAGCTGCTGTTGAACCATCTGCCCGTCGATCTTACGTTTATCGACCACAACGACATCGTGCGCTATTTCTCTCACGGCAAAGAAAGAATTTTTACGCGCACTAAAGCCGTCATCGGCCGCACGGTACAAAACTGCCACCCGCCCAAAAGCGCGCATGTGGTGGAAGCCCTGCTGGACGATTTCAAATCCGGCAAGAAGGACTCGGAGGATTTCTGGATCAAGTTCCGCGATAAGTATGTATATGTACGCTACTTTGCCGTCCGCGATGACAACAACGTCTATATGGGCACGCTCGAATTTACGCAAAATATCGATCCTATCCAGGCTATTCAGGGGGAGAAACGTATTTTGTCTTAACGGAAAAAACGACGACCAGGCCGTGCAAGTCGGGACAATCCTGCGCGGCCTAGTCTCCAAAGCACGCGGCGCTGGTTAAAGCGGCGGCGTCACTCCCATTCGTGCCCAAATTTCCTTCGAGGGGCCGTACACCGCCGGGACAGGCAGCCCCGCTTGACGCATCAGAACGGTGAGCTGTCCGCGGTGATGAACGATATGCTTGATCAATCCCATCAAAATCATGGCGTTCGACTCCGTTCTTCCGAACGCATTCTGAGTCAGCTTCAGCGAATCGTCCGTCCACCGCTTTCTGATAGCGTCGGCCGCAGCCGCGACATTTGTCCGGAAGGTCCCGGCAATTTCCCGCGCGGACGGCACCTCGTTCGAATCGCCCGCCCCCTCGACCGGGACGCCGAATTCCGTTAAATACTCCGGAATATTCGCCGTTAAATGCCAAGCGATCCGTCCCAATGTACGGCCTTCCGGGTACACCCGCTGTCCGAGCGCCTCGTCCGTCAACCCGTCCAGAACGCCTTGAGTCAATCCGGCTTCCTTGTTCCATTCCGCAATAAAATCCTCTACTGTAATATACATTTTGCCATCCTCCCTCTATTAGGCTTGGTTGCCTTAGACCATCATAGCCGGCGATAGTGACAGATTCTGTCATAGTTGCGGTTAAAAATTACTCATTCTTATCAGAATGCCCAAAAGACGGTTTGCGATAAATCCAGCTATACCAAGACTTGCACGATTTGAGGCCCCTCTCCCTCTCTCATCATCCTCAATCTTCCAGACGGACAGCCTGCGATTTTATCGTATGATGATGCGAGTGAAGGGAGAGAGTATTGTGTCAAAAAAACGTTGGTCCATCTCTTTGTCGCTCTTATTCGTTATGGCATGGCCGGCTCTCGGCTCGGCGCAGTCGCTCGACAGCACGACGATCTACGTCAACGATCAACCGGTCTCGACGACCGCGATTGTACAGAACGGCTATCAACTTGTGCCGGCCTCCTGGTTTCGCGGCTTAAATATCTCTGTCGGCTGGGACGATCGTTATCGTTCGGCCGTACTGCAAACACCGAATATCCAGGTTGGATTTCCCGCAGGGGAGCGTTATACCGATTATTCGCGCGCGACTGAATCGATATGGCATCGGGACAATCTGGATACGCGGACGACGCTGATCAACGGAACCGCATATGTGCCGCTAGCCTATACGGCGACAAAGCTTGGTCTAGGCGTCCGTTATGATTCGCAGAAACAGGCCGCGGTCATTTCGACTGCAGACGGCGTCCCCCTCATGAAAGCCCAGCAAAGCCAAGCGGCGGATGAAGAGCTTCTCTGGCTGCAGCGGATTACGGAAGCGGAGGCGTCGGGGGAAAGCTACGCCGGCAAAGTCGCAGTTGCGGCTTCGATCTTGAACCGCGTGGGTCAACCGGATTGGCCGTCAACGATTATCGATACGATTTTCCAGGTTGAGCACTACAACGGAAAAGCCTATTATCAGTATTCTCCGGTGCTGGACAAACGGATATATTCGGTAACGCCAAGCCAAGAGACGATTAAGGCCGTGCAGGACGCGCTGAACGGCACCGATCCGAGCAAAGGGGCTATCGTCTTCTACAATCCGAAGAAAACGGACAACGCTTGGGTGAGAAGCCGCACAGTGACGGCCCGAATCGGCAATCACGTGTTTGCGAAATAACAAGTTGCCTAAAGGATAATCTTCTATAGAAATGCCGAAGCCGAACAGAATCAGGAGGAAACGCCTGATTTTGCTCGGCTTTTTGACTTCATTAAAATTCTATCTGACGGCTACACGGTTTGACAGATCGCTATGAGTGTAATACTAACTGAAAAATACATCCGATGAGGTGAGCGCAAATGACAAATCCAACCTCCGACAACCGGGAAGCGATCGACAAAGTACGCGAATTGATTAAAGACATTCCTACGGCGATGCTGACGACGGTATCGGACGAAGGGCTGGTGTCGCGTCCAATGAAAACCCAGGAGATGGATTCCGACGGCAGCCTATGGTTCCTGACTCAGAAAGACAGCGGCAAATTCCACGAACTGATTCGAAATCAACAAGTCAACGTGGCTTATGCGGATAAGTCCTTCGTTTCTATTCGCGGCACAGCCGAGCTGGTGGAAGATGTGGAGAAGCTGAAGCAATTCTGGAATCCGATGTACGAGGAGTTGCTGGAGACGACGTATGACGATCCTAATCTCGTGCTCATCAAGGTACATCCCGAGACGGCCGAGTATTGGGATTCCGGCAACAAGTTCAAGATGGCGAAGTTTATGCTGCGCAGACTATTGGGGAAAAATACGGAAGGCACAGAGATTAACCGCATCGTGGAAATGAGCTAGAGCGTAATCGGCCTTAACGCCCAACAGGTTCATCCCCTATCGGATGAACCTGCCAAAGTAGGTGGTTTCGTTACTTCTTGAGCATATGGAACACTTGCTCCACGTCCTTGTCCCCGCGCCCGGACAGGTTGATGATCAGCACCTGATCCCGGTTCATCTCCGGCGCCAGCTTCTTGGCATAGGCAAGCGCATGCGAGCTCTCCAGCGCAGGAATAATGCCCTCTACGCGAGATAACTCCTGAAATGCTGCAAGTACTTCCTCGTTGGTTACCGTAGCGTACTCGGCCCGGCCAGTCACCTTCAGATGGCTGTGCTCCGGCCCGATGCCCGGATAGTCGAGCCCTGCGGCGATCGAATAGGTTTTCTTGGGCTCTCCCTGCTCGTCCAACAGCACCAGACACTTAAAGCCGTGAATAACGCCAGGTACGCCCTCCGTCAAGGTTGGCGCCTGATCCGGTTCGACGCCGATCAGACGAACGCTCGGCTCGTCGAGATAGTGGGCGAACGCGCCGATCGCGTTGCTGCCCCCGCCTGCGCAAGCGATGACTGCATCCGGGAGACGACCTTCCTTCTCAACAATCTGGCGCTTGGACTCCTCGCTGATTACCGACTGGAAGTGCTTGACCATCGTCGGGAAAGGATGAGGGCCAACGGCGGAGCCGAGCAAGTAGAACGTATTCTGATAATTGCGAACAAGATCGCCCAGCGCTTCGTCCACGGCATCCTTCAGACGTCCTTGGCCTTTGTCTACCGGCACGACGGTCGCGCCTAACAACTCCATGCGGAACACGTTCAGCGCTTGGCGGCGCGTATCCTCCGCCCCCATGTAGATAACGCATTCCATATTAAACATCGCGCAAGCCGTCGCCGTAGCGACGCCGTGCTGGCCGGCGCCCGTCTCGGCGATGATCCGCTTGGCGCCCATCCGCTTGGCAAGCAGAATCTGGCCGATGGCGTTATTGATCTTGTGCGCTCCGGTATGATTCAGATCTTCGCGCTTAAGATAAATCTTGGCGCCGCCCCAAGCGTCGGTTAGCCGTTCGGCATACGTCAGCGGGCTCTCGCGGCCGACGTATTCGCGAAGATAGTAGCTAAGCTCCTGCTGGAAGTCCGGGTCGTCTTTGAACTTATAAAACTGTTCGCTCAAATAGTTCAGCACTTCCTGCAATTCCGGGGGGACGAAGCTCCCCCCAAACTCTCCGAAGTACCCTTCTTGCTCCATTTGCTGGCCCATTCGTAAGTGCCTCCAGTCATATAAATGGTACTTTCCACACTATCATACCAGAAATCTCCTCGACTGAATCGCAGGAATTATGAACGCGCTATTTGGAGCCGATCATTTGATTGACAGCGCTGAACAGAGCTTTTACAGACGAGTTCATAATATCTACGTCGATGCCGCAGCCCCAATGAACGACGCCGTCGACAGCCTTGATCCCGATATAGGAGACGGCTTGGGATTTAGAGCCCGTCTCAAGCGCATGTTCCGTATAGACCAGATCGCTGTACGCGATTCCAAGATGAGCTTGCAGCGCGTTGCTAATCGAATCGAGTCTTCCGTCTCCCGAGCCGGTAATTTCCGTAACGTCTTCTCCCGAACGGAGAGTAACCGTTGTTTGGAAGTTGTCCTCGTCGTCCTTGACGCGGTACTTCACCAGCCCTACGGGAGCGTTGATATTGACGTATTCCTTGCGGAAAATGTCGTAGATTTCGTCCGGCATCAGCTCTTTCTGCTGATGGTCGGAGACGTTTTTGACGCAGTAACCGAAGTGCTCGCGCATTTTCGGAGGAAGATCGAGACCGTATTTCTGCTGCAAAATATAACCGATTCCGCCCTTGCCCGATTGGCTGTTAATGCGGATAATGTCACCCTCGTACTGTCTGCCGATATCCTTCGGATCGATCAACAGATAAGGAACCGACCAGTGCGCGGAGCTGTTGTCCTCGCGGTACTTCATTCCTTTGGCGATCGCATCCTGATGCGAACCGGAGAATGCGGTAAACACAAGCTCGCCGCCGTACGGATGCCTTTCGTCCACGTTCATCTTGGTCAACCGCTCGTACACGCCGATGATCTCAGGAATATTTTCAAAAGACAGCTTAGGGTCCACGCCGTGCGAGAACATGTTCAAGGCCAGCGTAACGATGTCCACGTTGCCCGTCCGCTCGCCGTTGCCGAACAGCGTGCCTTCAACCCGTTGAGCTCCGGCCAGCATACCCAGCTCCGCGTCCGCTACGCCCGTTCCTCTGTCGTTGTGCGGGTGAATCGATACAATGACATTGTCCCGGTATTTCAAATGCTCGCTCATATATTCGATTTGGCTGGCGTAAACGTGAGGCATCGACATGGATACCGTTGCCGGCAGGTTGATGATGACCGGATTGTCCGCGGTCGGCTGCCAAACGTCAAGCACACTGTTACATATCTCCAGAGAAAACTCGATTTCCGTGCCCGTAAAGCTTTCCGGCGAATATTGGAATTGGAAGTTCCCTTCCGTCTCCTCCGCGCATTCCTTCAGCAGCTTGGCGCCGGTTACGGCAATATCGATAATTTCTTCTTTGGACTTGCGGAATACTTGCTCCCGCTGCGCCACGGAGGTCGAGTTGTACAGATGGACGACAGCTTTTTTCGTACCTCTCAACGATTCGAACGTTTTGCGGATAATGTGCTCCCGCGACTGGGTGAGCACCTGGATCGTAACATCGTCGGGAATCAGGTCGCGCTCGATCAAGGTGCGCAGGAATGCGAATTCCGTCTCCGACGCTGCGGGAAATCCGACCTCGATCTCCTTGAAGCCGATTTTCACGAGCATTTGGAAGTACTCCAGCTTCTCCTCCAGATTCATCGGCACGATCAACGCCTGGTTTCCGTCCCGAAGATCGACGCTGCACCATGTCGGCGCCTCAGTAATATATTCCTTCTGGGTCCACTTCAAGCTGGTTTGCGGGGGCATGAAATACCCTCTGGCGTACTTGTTTACATTTTCCATAAATACCTTCCCCTCATCCGTTTCTTGGCCTTAATCGTGGAGATGGACGAAATACAAAAAAAGCCCTTCATCTCCGTTAACAGAGACGAAAGACTGTGATGTCTTACGCGGTACCACTCTGAATTCATGCCGACAACGGCATGCACTCTGCAGGCATGAGGCTGTAGCATCAACCTCTTACCCTCCTGATGATAACGGTCAGGCTGCCGGCTCCACCTACTTGGGAATTTCAGCGAGCTACTCCAAGGCGAGTTCAGATTCCCTTACGGCTGTTTCGCACCAACCAACAGCTCTCTGGTCGTTCGGAAAACCCTACTAGTCCTCTTCAACGTATTGAAATATTAAGAAAAATGTTATATTACCCGCGCCAAGATGTCAAGCGAATTCGCTCGAGCGGGCAAAGACCGGGCTATCACGTTAAGTTGGTCGTGTATAAGCAGATTATGCCTCTTAGTCCGCTAATTAGGCTCGTCTTATCCGTCGCCCTTGTGCTGCAGTATCCCACTTATCTGCCGCCGAAGCTGTTATTGTCTCAAATACGGACAATACCAATAATAAAGCCATAAAAATGCACGTAATACGTTTGAAATGCGTCGAACGCCGCATGTATGCCCCCCTGGAGTTGAGTTGAATAATTATATCACCCGACACCGAACTCCAAATTTCCCCAGATAAATAAGGGGTATCGCCAGAACATCGTATTCCTTGCAGAAGAAATATTTAGTATTCTGTAAAATAGCTATAACGCATCTTAGTCGCTAACGGAAACGGGGACGCTGGATCTATGCTGGATTGGGAGAGAAAACAGAAAATACGCGAAGAAGAAGAGTACCGAAGAGAGGTGCGAAGAGAACTTCGGGAAGCCGAGAAACGGAAAAAAGAGCTTACCGGGAAGGAAATTATAGTCTCGATTCTAGTCATCGGGGCACTGATCCTGGCCTACAAGGGTTACATGTTTTTTCAAGGGAAATATGACACTCAAGAATACTTGGATCAAGCCGATGCGGCTTGCGAGAGCTTCATGGTCGAAAAAGCGTATCTCCGGCAGCCGCTCGGCTCGAACGCAAGCTACAGCGCAACTGGGCTTGAAACGAAGTATCTGGGGGACAAATCGTATAATGTTGAAGGGGTATATTCATTAAGCATCCCCATCTACAACGAACGGGCAGAATCCTTCGTTGTGGGCAAATTCTCCTGCTACGTTGATGTGGACGGAGGGGAGTGGACCAAGGATCGCGTGCTATCGCTAATTGACGATTCCAGCTACGAAAGGTTCTATCAGGAAATCAACGAGCTGAACGACAAAATCGCGGAAAATAAAGAAGTGATTAAAAGAGCGACAAGACTCGGAAGCAACAGCGATTTCCCAAAAAAACAAATCAAGAATGATCAAAATAAAATAGAACGAATGCAACAGATCATCGGGATTCTAGACGGGCTAAAGAAAATAACTTAGCCTTTCGCGAAATCCCGGCTGCGCCGCCTCAAGTCTTTGCGTCTGAGGCGGACCGCCGGGATTTTGTTGCGCCAATGTTGTCAGGTCAAGCGGAATACGCGACCTCAGCCGTTGGGCATTAACGCACATAGGCACTTTCTTAGCCTTCACCGCGCAGCTTGGGCAGCGTCAAGGCACTTTCTTAGCCTTCACCCCACAGCTTGGGCAGCACGGAGGTACTTTCTTGCACTAGTCATGCATCAAACCTAACATGAAAAAAACGATCCCCATAATTACCTGTATAAGGAATATTATGATTGTTTTCTCGTAGCCAAACGCATTAAAGCTCCTTTATTGTAGAAATGACGCGTTATCCATCATTTCTCCAAAAAAGG
>NZ_QRDZ01000026.1:141151-146467 GCF_003386235.1 Cohnella phaseoli | reverse complement strand
TTCCTCCTTGGTGACTTCGACAATCCCAAGAGTACCCTACTTTTTTGTCGTCTGCTAGACGCTACCCGTTCTTACACAACTTATTTTACGCCATCCGACCCAGGCTTAAACGGCGGACGTTTGTAGGAAAAACCGCACAAATCAACTCGACCCAGGCTCAAACGACGGACGTTTGTGGGAAAAACCGCACAAATCATTAAGTCTCCAGGAGGTACATCCTCTTTTTTCCTTTTCTTCTGTTCCCCTTGTTCATCGATTATCTTTCGGAGCAGCTTGTTTGGCTTATGGGCCAGCCTTCGTCTTATTGAACAGGAGCCTCGACTGTCAGGCGAACGGATTCGCCTTCGGCTGAACTAGGCCCGATCCAGACGGTGAAATCGCCCGGCTCGACCGTTACGTTCATATCGGCGTCAAGGATGGCGAGCGCATCCGCGCCTAATGTAAAGGCGACCACTATCGACTCGCCCGCCCCTAGCTTGACCTTCCGGAAGCCGACGAGCTTCTTCAACGGTTGAGTGACGCTGGCCGCTTCGTCCCGGATATAGATTTGGACGACTTCCTCTCCCTCGCGACTCCCGGTATTGGACACCTCGACCGACAGCTCAAACGACTCCCCGAGCGCTGCCTGCGGATTCGCGCAGCGGATTTCTCCATAGTGAAATGAAGTGTAGCTTAGTCCGAAGCCGAACGGGTACAGCGGGTCGGTGGACGAATCGAGATAATACGACGTATATACGCCTCCGGGAGGTCGTCCCGTTTTCTTCCGATAGTAGTAGATCGGCACTTGTCCGACGTTCAGCGGGAACGTGACGGTAAGCCGTCCGCTCGGATTGTAGTCGCCGAACAGCACGTCGGCGATGCCGTAGCCGCTCTGGACGCCGAGATGCCAAGCTTGGACGATGGCGTCGGCGTAATCCTGAAGCCATGGGATAGCGAGCGGACGTCCGGTCAGAAGCACGGCCACGATTGGTTTACCGAGCTGGGCTACGGCTTCGACGAGCCGTCTCTGGCCTCCCGGCAGATCAAGATTAGTCCGGCTGCGCGCTTCGCCGCTCATCTCGAACGTTTCGCCGAGCGCCAACACGATAACGTCCGCTTGCCCGCGACCTCCAGCGCCTCGGCAAGCTCGCTTTCCTCCCAACCGGAACCGGAAACGCCGTCGACCTCGCAGCCCTTCGCATACGATACGACAGCGGTCGAAGCCGCCGCTTGCCTCACACCTTCCAATACAGATACAACGTCATCCGGCCTGCCGTCGAACGCCCAGCAGCCGAGCGGGTCCTTAAAGCTGTCAGCCAGCGGTCCGATAACGGCGATCGAAGACGTTGTTTTACTCAGCGGCAGAACGTCGCCCTCATTGCGCAGCAGGACGATCGATTCGCGCGCCGCTTGTCTGGCAAGGGCGATATGCTCGGCCGGCAGGCTCGAATCCGTCGCATATTCACTCGGGGAGACATACGGCCGCTCAAACAGGCCAAGCTTCAGCTTCAAGGCCAATATTCGCAGCACCGCTTCATCCACGAGGCTTTCCGGTACTTTGCCTTCGCGTACGAGTCTCGGAAGGTGGCGAATGTAAATTCCCGACGCCATATCGACGTCGGTCCCCGCACGCAAGGACAACAGGCACGCCTCTTCCTCGTCTGCGGCGACGCCATGCGTGATCAGCTCCTGCAGGGCGTTGTAGTCGCTGGCGACAACTCCCTCGAAGCCCCACTCCTCGCGAAGGATTGTCGTCAGCAAGTAGCGGTTCGCGCAGGCGGGAAGCCCATTAACCTCGTTAAACGACGCCATAATCGTTAGGGCTCCGGCTTCGACTGCCTTGCGGAACGGAGGGAGGATCACTTCCCGCAGCACGCGATCCGACAAGTCGACCGTGTTGTAGTCGCGCCCAGCCTCGGCCAGTCCATACCCGGCGTAATGCTTCGGACAGCTGGCGACTTCCGGGGCCGATCCGTTTCCATCACCGTTATCGCTGCCGATTTGCGAGCCGTTCACCCAAGCTTCCGCATACGCGGACGCAAGCAGCGGATCCTCGCCGATGCTCTCGGCAATTCTTCCCCAGCGCGGATCGCGGCTAACGTCGATCATTGGGGCGAATACCCATGCAACGCCGTCGGCCAGCGCCTCCCGCGAAGCCGCCTCAGCGGTCGCCCCGGCCAGTGCCGGATTCCAAGCGGAAGCTTGAGCGAGCGGAATCGGGAACACCGTCCGATAGCCGTGAATGACGTCGCGGCCGATCAGCAGCGGCACGCCATGGCCATCGCCGTCGTTGTCGACGGCAAGTTGCTGGAGCCGGTTTGCTTCCTCGGCTCCGGCCAGATTAAACACCGAGCCGACAAGACCTTGAGCGATCTGCTCGGAGATCATATCCCTCTGGGATAGGCCGGTATCGGGATTGATCGGGTTAAAGCCCCAATCGTATTGCGTCATCTGTCCGGCCTTCTGCTCCAGCGATAAGCCGCTCAAAATTCGCTGCGCCTTCCTGCGAATTTCGGGCGTAATCCAGGATTTCTTCATGCGGCTATCGTCTCCTTCATTATGGATTGGCGAAAAGCAGCGTCTGAATAGCGTGAGCCGGGATCGACGTCTCGGCTAGTTCATCGTTGCTGCGCAAAGTGAACGGAACGGTCTCGTCGGTCCGGTTTAGCACGACGACGGCGATCGTGCCGTCGGTATTGCGGAAGGCGGTCGTCTCCAGCTTATCGGTATATTTGGTGCAGCCGATGCGCACCGCGCCCGGGCGAATATATTTGCTGAAATGCCCGATGTAGTAGTAAGAGCTCTGATACGTGAGCGAGTCCGTCTTCGTGTCGGCAATGATCGGGGCGTCGCAATAGTTGCCCACATGGTTCGGGCCGCCCTGCTCGTCGAGCACGATGTTCCAATCCGTCCAAGCGGACATCCAGTTGTTCAGATTGCCGATGATGTCATGCGCGTAGCGTTCGCCGCTTTTCCAGGCTCCGAGCTGGACGCCGCCTTCATGGCAGCCTTCGGTAAAGACAAGCTGCTTGTCGGGAAAACGATCGTGAACAGCGGACAGCGATTCGAAATGATCGCCCGAGTACCAATGGAAGCCGGCGCCCCAAATGTATTTCGCAGCTTCCGGGTCCTCGAAGGCGATTTTGGCCCGATCGTAGAGCCGCTCCTTGTTATGATCCCAGATCATCAGCTTGATGCGGGACAGGTCGGCCGCTTCCAGCGCCGGACCCAAATGATTTTTGACGAAGTCCCGTTCCTCTTCGCCTGTATAAATGCACGAGTCCCAGCGCTGCACTGCTTTAGGCTCGTTCTGCACCGTCAATCCCCATACCGGCAAGCCTTCCGCTTCATAGGCTTCGATGAATTTCACATAGTAGCGCGCCCATGCGTCGCGATATTCCGGCTTCAGCTTGCCGCCGTTGTTCATTTCTCCGGTCGTCTTCATCCACTTCGGCGGGCTCCAGGGGGAGGCGTACAGCAGGAAGCGGCCTCCCGCGGTGTCCGCAGCCTGCTTGATGTAAGGGATCAGCGTTTCCTTGTCGCGGCTGATGTCGAAGTTGGCGAGCGTCGGATCTTCCTCTTCTACATAAGCGTAATTGCCAAGGGAGAAATCGCAGCTGTTAATATGCGTGCGGCAGATCGTGTAGCCGATTCCGTCCTGCTCGTCATAATAGGATTTGATGATTTCATTGCGGTTGCTCTCGCCAAGCTTGGCCGCCGTTACGGCGGAAGCTTCGGTAATCGCGCCTCCGAAGCCGATGATTTCTTGATAGGTCAGGTCGTCGTAAATATTGATCAGCGGCATCTCAGTGCCATGCTCGTCCGGTCGGAAGCTCAAGGGGGCCTTTTCCGTCAATCTGTCTTCAGAGCTCTGCCGGGTTTGAATGACTCTAACCTTTCTTTGGCTCATGATCCATAACCTCCATTGATATGCATTATAGGATTAATTATAGGAGGAATGGCGGCGCGATTTGTAGAAACAATATGATTGTATACCTATACGATCTGATTGTTCTGATTTGAGGAAGTGAGGCGTCGGAAAATGGGGATCGGCGGGATCAGCGTTCAATTATGCGGCCATTCCAGGCATCAAGAGCCGTTCAGGCACGAGTATCGCAACGGACTGGATACCTATATTATCCGATTGCAGCTTGAAGGAACATGTCAGGCGCTCGTCGACGGGAAAATGACCGATCTGATGCCGGGGGATTTACTGCTGTTCCGGCCGGGAGATATTTACGAGCTGCGGATCGGCGCCCACGGCGAAGCGAAAATGAAGCCCAGCGGCGACTATTTTATTTTGTGTACGGGAGAAGGCATGGACGAGTGGTGGGCGGAAAAAAAGCGACCGACGCTGCGCAAAATTGCCGAGAACGAGCGGATCAAAGCGACCTGGCATCAGCTTTTTCTCGAAAAGAGAAGGCTGGACGGCGGGAATCCCGAGCTCGTTACGCTGATTGTCCGCACGCTGCTGCGGCTTCTGGACCGCGCATTGGAGGAAGCTCCGTCAGTGCAATCCGTCGCGGCTTTTCACGCGATTCGGATGCGTAACTATATCGAGGAGAATGCGTTGCGGCCGCTAAGGCTGGAGGAGATTGCCGATCAAGCGGGGCTGAGCGTATCCAGGGCTGTGCATCTGTTTAAAGAGCATTTCGGCATGTCTGCGATGCAGTATGTGCAGCAGCTTCGATTGGCGCATGCGGTCGGCCTGCTGGAGCACAGCGTTCTGTCGCTTGAACAGATCGCATACGAAGCGGGACTGAGCAGCTATACCTACTTCCATCGAGTGTTTCGCGCGGCATACGGAATCTCTCCCGGGGCATATCGCAAGCGGCGGGCAGGGGACGATTGAGCCGACTGACGCGGCGGTTTGACAGATTCCGGCCGATTTAACATAATAGAAGAAAGAAGCTGGGGAAGCACCTCGCAAAGTCCAACACAATACGTGTGTGGCTTTGCCGGGTGCTTTTTACGTATACGGGGGAGGGATACGGGAATGAAGAAGAAAAGAGCGGATGAGCCGGTTATTCGCGAGCAGCCGGTCACCTACGACGACTATGCGGCGATGCCGGACGACGGCAACCGGTATGAGATTATCGACGGCGTGATGGAGCTGATGTCTCCGGGGCCGATGGCGGTTCATCAGACGTTGAGCAGGGAGCTATTGCTACTTTTAATACAAAGCTGTCGTTCAGATTATGCAATCTTTTACGCTCCGTTTGATGTCATTTTAAGCAAGGTGAATGTGGTACAACCGGACATTTTAATGATTCATCGCAGCCGCATCGATATCGTTAAGCCGCATGGCGTTGAAGGTGCGCCCGACCTGGTCGTTGA
>NZ_QRDZ01000026.1:0-141053 GCF_003386235.1 Cohnella phaseoli | reverse complement strand
TGAATGTGGTACAACCGGACATTTTAATGATTCATCGCAGCCGCATCGATATCGTTAAGCCGCATGGCGTTGAAGGTGCGCCCGACCTGGTCGTTGAGATTCTGTCTCCGAGCTCTCGCAAGCGGGACAAGGTGGTCAAAGCCGGCCTGTACGCCAAGCACCAAGTGCCCGAGTATTGGCTTGTCGATCCCGAGACGCGGACACTGGAGCAATATCGACTCGATGGCGAGCGTTACGAACTGGCAGAGATATACGAAGCGGAGGATCGAGTTTCCTCGGACAGGCTGCCTTGCGTCTCTTTTGTGTTAGGAGAAGCTTTTGACGAGGTTAATCGTTTGAATTTGCCGATGTGAGGGGGACCGAGAATGAAGAAAAAGCGGGACGAAGAACCGGTTATTCGCGAGCAGCCGGTCACCTACGACGATTATGCGGCGATGCCGGACGACGGCAAGCGGTATGAGATTATCGACGGTGTGCTGGAGCTGATGTCTCCGGGGCCGATGGCGGTTCATCAGGCGATAAGCTCTGAATTGGAATTTATTTTGAAACAAAGCTGTCGTTCAGATTATGCCATCTTTTACGCTCCGTTTGATGTCATTTTAAGCAAGGTAAATGTGGTACAACCGGACATTTTAATGATTCATCGCAGCCGCATCGATATCGTTAAGCCGCATGGCGTTGAAGGTGCGCCCGACCTGGTCGTTGAGATTCTGTCTCCTAGCTCTCGCAAGCGGGACAAGGTGGTCAAAGCCGGTGTGTACGCCAAGCACCAAGTGCCCGAGTATTGGCTTGTCGATCCCGAGACGCGGACACTGGAGCAATATCGACTCGATGGCGAGCGTTACGAACTGGCAGAGATATACGAAGCGGACGATCGGGTTTCCTCGGACAAGCTGCCTTGCGTCTCTTTTGTGTTAGGAGAAGCTTTTGACGAGGTTAATCGTTTGAATTTGCATAATTGAAGGGCGCGCGGTACGAATTGGTGCAGTCGTATGAAGCGGATAACCTAGGGCGTGTCTGCAAACCCGCTCAGGGGCATCTTTCACCCCCTGCTGCGTCACCTTTGCTTGACGTACCCCCGGTACGCCTTCACAAAAGTTCCTTGCATGGAACGAAAATTCGGCATAATCTGCTATCCTCGGAGTTTGCATACACGCCCTAGTAAAATGGCCTGCATATTCCTTTAAACTAAGCGATATTTTTGATTCCATTCGCATGATCGGCACATAGCGGAAAAAGAGGTTTAGCATACGGTGAATAGCACAGTGAAAATTAAAATCGGCATTGCAAGCATTGCGGCGCTAGGGCTGGCAGCTGTAATTGCGGCGATTGCCTTCTTGGTCGGCGCGGTCGGAGGGACCCGCGATAGCGACGAGGAGAATATGCCGCGGGCGTACGAGTATGGAACGGCGACAGCGACTAACGGCATGGAGCTGCATTTTTTACGGACGAGGCCGTCCAACATAGAACCGCTCGTCATTCGCAATAACGTTTCGGCGGTGCCTCATTACGGAGTTAACGGCGGTTTTTTCTACGAGGATGCTCTGCTGAGCGTGGCCGTTCTTAACGACGAGCCGGTGCACGGGGAAACGGGCCGGTACGGTTCCGGAGGAGCGAACGTGAAGTATGCCAGGGGGACGTTAGTCTGGGACGGCGCTCCGGATCGGCTGAGCGTGCAGGTTGTCCGCCAGGCGAAAGAGATCGAAGTATCGGATCGCGCGCGCTTCTGGGCGCAAGGCGGCATTAGTATGAGTCTGGTACGCGGCGAAGACTGGGAGCGGCAAACGGCAGAGGAGGCGGCGCCTTTACCGGATCAGACCAGCCTTCGGTCGGGAGCCGTCTATGATAAGGAAGGCAATTTGTACCTTGTCGTCAGCTCGACGAAGGGAACTCTGGCCGCTTTTCGCGAAGCGATCCTCGAGCGAATCGGAGAAGGGAAGCTCGTAGATGGCATTTTTCTCGACGGAGACGGTTCGTCCCAGCTTCGCAGCAGGGAAAAAAAGCTGGCAGGGGACGGCAGGCTGGTCGTGCAAATGCTGCGGCTTATCGAGTAACGGCACGGTTGGATAAACGGTCATTGCCCGACACCGAAACGGCGCGGATTCTCCTATCGTTAAGGAGGCTGCGCCTCTTTCTATTAGGGTGTTTTTGCTTAGCGGCATGCAAAAAAAGGGAGTGGCAAACGAACCGGATATTAGGTAGGATAGTAGCATTCTCTTAAAGGTGGCCGACAATGACTAACAAATGGATCAAAAACTTCGCGGAGTTCGGCCGCGCCTACCACCCTATTGTTCATTCCCTGCTGCTGGGCACGATTTTGGCTCGGCTGGCTTCGTCGATGAGTTTGCCTTTTCTCGCGATTTATTTGGCCAAGCATACGGATGTCGGCGCGGTTATGATCGGGGCCATCATCGGTGCGAGATCGTTGGCCGGAATGGCGGGCGGCTTCATTGGAGGGACGTTGTCCGATTTATTCGGCAGAAGAAAAATATTGCTCGGAGCGTTGATCGGATGGGGAGTTGTGTTTTTGGGGTTTGCGATGTCCGACAGCGTGCTTCTGTTTTTCCTGTTCAGCCTGCTGAACGGTCTGTGCCGCTCGTTCTACGAACCGGTCTCCCAGGCGCTGATGGCCGATCTGACCGACAAGGAGAAGCGGTTCCAGGTATTCTCGCTGCGCTATCTCGCCATCAACGTCGGGGTTGCGGTGGGGCCTTTGCTGGGGGCGCTATTCGCGGCTCTCGACAGCACGCTTCCTTTTTATATTACCAGCGGCATCTATTTGGCCTATGCCTTGTCCTTATATCTGCTGCTGAACAAATTCGGGATTCGCAAGATTGAAGGGGAAAATAAAGCGGTCAACACGTTCGCGTCGGTATGGAACGTTGTGAGGCGGGACGTCGTGCTGCGGTATTATTTGCTCGGAGGCGTCGTGACCGCGATCGGATATTCCCAGATGACGGTCACACTCTCTCAGTATGTTGGGGACAGATTCGCCGACGGGGTCGCCCTGTTCGCGGTCATGATGAGCGTTAACGCGGTGACGGTTGTCGCGCTGCAGGTTCCTTTTACGAAATGGGCGGACGGGCTGAAGCCGTTGACCGTACTAGCGATCGGCGTTGTCTTCTATGCGCTCGGCAACGTCGGTTTCGGATTGTCGGGCAGCTGGATGACGTTTATCCTCTCGATGGTCGTGTTTACCTTCGGCGAAATGTTGACCTTTCCCGCTGGCAACATTCTTACGGACCGGATTGCTCCGGACCACATGAGAGGCGCTTATTACGGCGCGCAGTCGTTTTCGAATCTGGGTCATTTTCTCGGTCCGTGGATCGGCGGTATGCTGCTGAGCGGCTACAACGGCAAGGTGCTGTTTTTGACTATGGCGGTCGTAGCGGTGAGCGCGATCGTGTTCTATGCGCGGGGAGAGCGGAAGCTTGCTTCCATCCAGACTGTGCAATAGTGGACGAGGTGCAACCTTTTCGCCCGATTTTCCGTTTAGATGGAAAATAGTCTTCGAGTAGGGAGGTTGCTCAAAGAATGAGAAAGATAGCCCTCATGCTGGTTGCGATTCTGTTAAGCGGCTGCGGAGCCGGAGCCTCGGATCAACCTGCGGCTGCGCCGTCCGATTCGCCGTCTTCCGCTAAGGCATCGTCTTCGACTCCGTCCGATGCCCCGTCGCCATCCGCGGCAGTGCCGTCGGCGATGTCGTCCAACGTTCCGCCCCCTTCTCCGAACGGATTGGAGGCGATTCAGAACTTGCTGACCGAGCAGTGGGAGACGCTGCAGGAGAAGCATGCCTTTCAATTGCAGCTCGTCTATTCGACCGAGAAGGCCGTCATAATGACGATCCGTCCTTACGGAGATATCGAACGAGAGCCGACGGAGGAAGAGGTCGAAGCCTTTAAGTCCGATCTGTTCGAATTGGCGGGCAAACCGTTTCCGTTAGAGCTGTCCGTCTGGGAGTGCTGCAAGAACGAACCGCCCGTAACCGGTAAAATCAAATCCGTCGAGAATGGAAGGGTGCTGATCGTTAACGACAACAAGAAAAACGGCAACTCGGACGATCCAGAAGCGTTCTGGGTCGGCTTGTCCGCAGACGGGAAAATGATCGATAGAGACGGAGAAGCGATTCTCAGTATCGACGAAACGCTTGTTGGCCGAGAAGCGAAGGCATGGACGACGGGAATGGTTAACCAATCCTATCCGGGCCAGACGAGCGCCCTTAAAATTGTCATTGAATAGGAAACGTGCAGTGGGCCGATTCGGATGACGCCGAACGATATGGAGCAAGGCAGGCGGTCGTTCAAGGCGACGTTTTGTCGGCATGAAGCATCGTGCTCCCGATATAGAAATCTCCGCGAATCCGGATATGCTCGTAAGGCAGATTAGGGTTCGCTAGTCTCCATAAGAGGCGGTCGGCAGCTCGGTAGCCGCTCTCCTTAATCGGCAGCAGTGGCCGCGTCAGCGCCGGTAGCCGGTCGGTCTGCTCGTTCGCGATGCCGACGAAGGAGCAATCCTGCGGGACCCGTACTCCGGCGTCTCTCAGAGCATAGTAAGCCGGCTCGACTTGTTCGTCGATGGCGCACAGAACGGCGCTGGGACGGAAGCTTCTGAACCGTTCGATAAATCCTCGCGCCCATGAAGCGGTATCCCCGTTCATCCGTTCCGTGCAATGCCTCTCGGGATTAACGGTAAGCCCCTCTTCGCCCATCGCCTCCTGAAAAGCCGACCAGCGTAAGCGAAACCCTCGCTGAGAAGCTGCGTCTCCCACGTATAAAATGTCGCGGTGTCCGGCGCGCAAGAGATGCCGCACGGATTGATGGACCGCCTCGTGCACGTCCCAGATAACGGAATCCACTTTGGACTCGGGCGGTGGAAAGTTCAACAGAACGCGCGGCATCGCCAGCGCCAGCAGCCGTTCCTCCAGCTCCGCGCCAGCCATCCGGGGGGCGATGAAGACGCCCTCGGCATACGGCAAACCGACTTTGTCCGCCCAGCCGTCGAAAGCCTTGGGCTTCAGTTCCGGAGGAAGCAGCAAAGGCTCGACGGTATGGCCGAACTCCGTGAAACGATCGTGCAGACCGGCCAGCAGCAACCGATTAAAGTTGACGGATTGCTCGTTGTGCAGAAGAACGAAGCGCCGTCGCACGACCGGATAAGGGGAAATTCTCTCGTAGGTCAGCGCGTTGCGCTGATCCTTGGTCCAATACCCGAGCTCCCTCGCGAGCCGACAGACTTCGCTTCTCGTTTCCTCCGACATGCCCGGCTTGCCCGTCAGTGCCTTGGACACGGTCTGCACGGACAAACCGAGCTGTTTCGAGAGATCCGCCAACGTCACCTTTTTGCGTCGCATTAACGATTTCCTCTTTTCTGTAGAGCTGCGTTTTCCTATCTTAAACAAAAGTTAAACTAACTTTAAGGCTTTTTCTCCTTCATAATCAAGATGAAATTTTATGGTTCGTTCCGAAGGAGATGACGGCTTGAAAACGATAGAAGCAGACGTAGTGGTGTGCGGCGGAGGTCCGGCGGGCGTAAATGCGGCGATCGCGGCAGGCAGGAGCGGCGCAAGGACGGTTCTGATCGAAAGATACGGATTTATTGGGGGGATGTCGACCGCGGCGCTCGTATATCCCTGGATGACCTTCCACACGCTGCAAGGTAAGCAAGTTATCAAGGGGATCGCGCAGGAGATCGTCGACCGGTTGACGGCGATGAACGGTTCGCCGGGCCATCTCCGGGATACGGTGGGGTTCACGAATACGATTACGCCGTATCATCCGGAGATGTACAAGGTGCTCGCCGTCGATATGCTTAAGGAAGCGGACGTTAAGCTGCTGCTGCACAGCATGATGCACGAGGCTTATACGGAAGGCGGCAGGATTGAATCCGTCCGGCTCGCGACCAAGTCGGGAAAAATCGACGTCAAGGGCAAGGTATTCGTGGACGCGACGGGAGACGCCGATCTGGCCAATCTGGCCGGTGCGCCGTGTCTTCAGGGGCGAGAGGGGGATGGTCTGACCCAGCCGATGACGATGAAGTTTCGGATGCGGGGAGTGGATCTGGCTCGCGTAAAACGGTATATGCTGGAGCATCCCGACGAATTCTACGGGAAAACCCCCTTCGACGAGTTGGAGAGGCTTCCGCTTTCGGGCGTGTTGGGTTTCTTTAAGCATTGGAAGCAGGCGGATTTGCCGATCAACCGCGACCAAGTGCTGTTTTTTACCGGGCCGGAGTCCGATGAGGTACTCGTCAATACGACTCGGGTGCAGGGACTAAACGGCTTGGACGTTGAGGATTTGACGGAAGCCGAGGAGCTGGGGCGGAAACAGGTGTTGATGGTGGCGAACTTCATGACGGCCAACCTGCCTGGTTTCGAAAAAGCGTCGATCTCGAACGTGGGCGCGCAGATCGGAATTCGGGAGACGCGAAGAATCGATGGCCAATACGCGCTGCAAGCGGAGGATGTCGTTCAAGGACGTAGATTTGCGGACGCGATCGCCCGCAGCGGTTATCCGATCGACATTCACGACCCCTCCGGTAAAGGGGTGAAGGCCGCTTGGGTGCAAGGCGACGGCGCTTACGATATTCCCTATCGCTGCTTGCTGCCCCAAGGCATAGATAATCTGCTGGCCGGCGGCCGGTGCATCTCGACCTCCCACGAAGCGCTTGCAACGACGCGCCTGACGCCGAGCTGCATGGCGACGGGGCAAGCGGCCGGAACGGCTGCGGGTCTGGCCGCAAGGTGGGGCATAAAGCCCGGCGAGCTGGACGTCGACCTTCTTCGGCAGGAGCTTGCAGCCGGCGGAGCCGTCGTAGAATAGAAGGCAAGGAGCCCTCGCGTCGGAATTGTTCGACACGGGGCTCCTTCTTTTTATACGAACGGCGCTACGATTCGCTTGGTCCGTTCCAGACCGTCCCACATATCTCCCGGACCGTCGTAGATCAGGACGAATGCTCCATCGTAGCTCGTTCCCCGAACGGCTTCGAGACAACGGATGAGCTCGGCTTCATCCGGTTCGCCGTTCTCGTCGTATACGGGCTTGGCGTGCACGGACGAACTACGCGGCGCGGTCATCGCGATCTCGTCGTACTTGGCTTCGCCTTTGTAGTTGCCGAAATCCGTAATCATGCCGACGGCGTCGCCTGCCTGATTTAGCAGTTTGGCGCAACTCTCGCCGGTCGAGGTCAGCGCCTTGAAGTTTTCCGTCACGACGCGCACTCCCCGATCGGACGCATATTCGGCCAGCTCTCGCAGCGTTTGCGCCGATTTGCGGATCGCTTGCTCGTCGCTAGGTTGCGCTTCTCCTGCGACGATCCGAATCCGCTTCGCTCCGCATTGCGAGGCGATGTCGATCCATTCGCGGAACAGCCGGCCATCGGCGGCCTGCCGAGCTTCGTCCGTCGTCGACGGATCTCCGTAGTCGAGCAGCAGCGTGTCGAAGGAGACGGCCGCGTCGGCGAAGGCTTGTCGCAAACTTTTCAGGTAGGCGCTTCCCTTCGAAGGGAAATGAAAGTGGCAGATCTCGACGGCGGCATATCCTCTGCGCGCGGCTTCGCGGGGCAGCTCCAGAAGCGAAAGGACTTCCGGCTGAGGCTCTTCGTTCGTGCGGTGCTCCCCGGCCTCGGCGTCCCAGGACGTCCATCGAAGAGGGCCGAGCAGACGGTGCAAGCTCCAGGTACTGACGGACAAATAAGACATAGGGCATTCCTCCGTTACGATTCGGGTGGTTGCTGTTTTTATCGTAGTTCTTTTTTTCGGAACATTCCAATAGGGATTGTGACAATGTTGTCTCGTATTTTGGCATTGGGAAGGATTCGTTTTACAATAAGGAGACAACGATACGTAAAAGGTGAGGATAGGAATTGGCGGACTGCCTTTATGCGATAGCTTCTACCGAGGAGGAACGAGGCTTATGCTTGCTTGAGATGCGCTCTCTGTTGGGGGCGGACTGTCGGTTTAACCTGACGAGAAGCTGCGAGGAAGTCGAGCCGGGCCGCAGTCCGTTCATTAAGAGCCGGATTCGTGTCCTGTTCGAGAGCGACGGGCTGGAGGAGCTGGCTGAACTGGCGGGGGAGCGCGTGGAACTGGATGGAGCGACGTTCAAGGTGACGGCGGTTGACAACGATGACCCCGAGGAACGAGGGCGCTTTGAATACGCGCGCAAGCGCGAGCTGGAACGAGCGGTCGGCTTCCGTCTACGGGGGAGGGCGGACATGCGGAACCCGGAGCGGGAATTCGGATTCGCCCGGTTTGGCGGTCGGTGGCTGTTCGGGGAGCTGCATCGCGGGAATGCGGATTGGATGAAGCACCGCGATCAGCCTCGTCAATATTCAACGGCGTTAAGCAATCGAGTTGCTCGCGCGGTCGTCAATATTGCGGTGCCGCGTATGGCCGGCGTGCGAGCGATCGATCCGTGCTGCGGTATCGGTACGGTGCTTCTGGAAGCGATGTCGCTGGGGATCGACATCGTCGGAAGAGACATTAATCCGCTGGCTGCCATGGGGGCGCGAGAAAATCTGGCTTACTTCGGTTACGGCTCCCCTTCGTCTGTGACGCTTGGCGATATGCGAGAGATCGAAGGGCGATACGATGTTGCGATTATCGATATGCCTTATAACCTGTGTTCCGTCCTTTCCGACGATGTGAAGGCGGCTATGCTGCTCAGCGCCAGACGATTCGCCGCCAGGGCGATCGTCGTCACGATTGAAGAGATGGACCGCTTCATACGGGCCGCCGGCTTCGAGATTTTGGACCGCTGCAGGGTGAACAAGGGCGGCCGATTTTCGCGTCAGGTGCTTGTATGCGAATAACCGCGAACAGCTTATTGAAATTATGGCCGCTTTCGTCCACAATGGATGAAGAATGTTAGACCAGTCCATCTGAGCGTTTAAGGAGAGAGAACCAAAGATGAAGTATATAAGCACGAGAGGGAAAGTCGCGCCGATCGGCTTTATCGATATGTTCCTGATGGGGCTAGGCGAGGATGGGGGACTGATCGTTCCCGAGGCGATTCCGACTGTTTCTGCAGAGCAATTGAAAGCCTGGTCGGGTCTGAGTTTCCAAGAGGTGATGTTTAACGTATTTTCCCTATATACGAACGGGGAAATTCCGGATGACGATCTGCGCAAGCTGATCGCGGACAGCTATGCCGGTTTTACGAGCCCTGACGTACTGCCGTTGACGAAGCTTAGCGACGAGCTGAGCGTGATGGAGCTGTTCCACGGACCGACCTTTGCTTTTAAAGACGTTGCTTTGCAGTTTATGGGCAATTTGTATGCATACGTGGCGCAGAAGCGCGGGGAAGTCATCAACATTCTCGGCGCGACCTCCGGCGATACGGGGGCTTCCGCGATCAGCAGCGTTCGCGGCAAGGAAGGCATCCAAATTTGTATTTTGCATCCGGACGGCAAAGTCAGCCGCGTGCAGGAGCTGCAGATGACGACGGTGCAGGACGACA
The DNA here is from genome assembly GCF_003386235.1 of Cohnella phaseoli. GTDB lineage: Bacteria > Bacillota > Bacilli > Paenibacillales > Paenibacillaceae > Cohnella > Cohnella phaseoli. The sequence goes on along the minus strand of NZ_QRDZ01000026.1, from coordinate 131,598 downwards.
ACGTGCTGAACCTGTCGGTGAACGGCAACTTCGACGACTGCCAGCGCATTATTAAGGATTTATTCGCCGACGTGAAGTTTAAGGCCAAGTATCATCTACGGGCGATTAACTCAATTAACTTCGTGCGTATTTTGGCGCAGGCCGTGTATTATTTCTACGCTTACTTGAAGCTTCCGGAGGCCGTGCGTGCGGGCGGCATCAACGTCAGCGTTCCGACGGGCAACTTCGGTAACATTTTCTCCGGCTATCTGGCCAAGAAAATGGGCGTGCCGATCAATCAACTGGTGCTGGCTACGAACGAAAACAACATTTTGGAGCGCTTCATTCGCGAAGGGATGTACAAGCCGGAAGGATTCAAGAGCACGCACAGCCCGTCGATGGACATTCAGATCGCGAGCAATTTCGAGCGCTATCTGTACTACTTCCTCGGCGAAGATTCGGCGGAAGTGACCGCTCGCATGAATCGCTTCAAAGCGGAAGGTCAGCTTGCGTTCACGGCCGAAGAAGTCGAGCGTATTCAGCGCGACTTGTCGGCTTACAGCGTCTCCAACGAGGAATGTCTGGAAACAATCCGCGGATACGAGGAGAAATACGGGTACTTGCTCGACCCTCATTCGGCTTGCGGCGTGGCGGCGTATGAGCGTGCAGGCGGCAAAGGAGAGGGAGTATTCGTTTCTCTGGCGACGGCTCATCCGGCGAAGTTCGACGAGGCGATCAAGCTGCTTGACATCGAGCAGAAGTTTCCGGAGCGTATCTCCGATCTGTTCGACAAGCCGCAGCGACAGGTGAGCGTCGACAATTCGGAGGAAGCGGTCGCGGCTCTGTTGGTGGATTTTTACCGGGTAGACAACTAAGGCGTGTCTGCATACTCCGAGGACAGCTGATATTGCCGAATTTTCGTTCCGTGCAAGGAACTTTTGTGAAGGCGTACCGGGGGTACGTCAAGCAAAAGTGACGCAGCAGGGGGCGAAAAGGCGGTGAAAGATGCCCCTGAGCGGGTTTGCATACACGCCCTAGATCAACATAACTGAAACGGGGGAAAACGGAGTGCTTATCGGTGCGGTAGAAGCTGGCGGAACGAAATTTGTGTGCGGGATCGGCAATGAACAAGGGGAAGTGCTCGACAGGATCAGCTTTCCGACGGAGCAGCCGGAGAAGACGCTTGCGCAGGTGAAGGCGTATTTTCAGGACAAGCAGGTGGAGGCGATCGGCATCGGATCGTTCGGTCCGATTAACATCGATCGTACAAGCCCTCAATACGGCTACGTGACGACGACTCCGAAGCCGGGGTGGTCCAACTACCCGGTGCTGCCGGAGCTCAAGAAAGTGTTCGAGGTCCCGATCGGCTGGGATACGGACGTAAACGCTGCGGCTCTTGGGGAAGCGACTTGGGGCGCGGCCAAAGGCTTGGATAGCTGCCTTTATTACACGATTGGCACCGGCGTCGGCGTCGGCGTCTACGCGGAAGGCAAAATGGTGCACGGACTTGTGCACCCGGAAGGCGGTCACGTGTTGACGCGTCGTCATCCCGACGATACGTACGAAGGCAAATGCCCCTACCACGGCGATTGCTTGGAGGGCATGGCTGCGGGGCCGGCTCTTGAAGCCAGGTGGAAAGTGAAAGGCCATGAGCTTCCGGTCGATCATCCGGCATGGGAGATGGAGGCGTTCTATATCGGGCAAGCGCTTGTGAGCGCGATTTTGCTGCTGTCTCCGAAAAAAATCATTCTTGGCGGCGGCGTTATGCATCAGAAACAGCTGTTCCCGCTTATTCACGAACAGGTGCGAAGCGGGCTGAAGGGGTATGTCGCTTCGTCCGCGTTGGATGCCGACGGCATCGTGGACTACATTGTGGCTCCGGGCCTTGGCGACAATGCGGGCCTGTGCGGTTCAATCGCCCTCGGGCTTCGCGCTTTTGAAGAATCGAAATAAAGTTAACAGCCCTGAGGGAGAGCTCGGGGCTTTTTTTTATGTAAATGGCTATATAGACTTGTTGATCGAATGCTTTACGACCTCTTTCGCTCCCTCGTTTTGTTTCATCTCGTTTGACCAACTCTCGTATGAGCTTTCGCCTCTTCGGATGTAATAAAACCTAACAATAATGAGCTGTTTTAATTCCTGGGTCTGTCCTTTTAATTGATTATGATATGTTTGTGTTATGTAATATTACATTAATGAAATGAAATAGAGAGCTATGAGGCGGGAATAGGCGTTAGAGGGAGCTATGGAAGGATGAATTCGTTTTATTGGTCGGGTGATGTATTTGTCATATAATATAACATTAGATTAAGATTCGATTAGCTTCTTGGTTGAAAACTTACATGTGGAGGTAATGTTTATGTCTTATTCTCGTGCTTCTCGCAAAATGATGATTCCGATTCTGGCCTTGCTGCTTCTGCTAAACGGCATGAGTGGCGCGTTTGCAGCGGTGAGCTCTTCCGCCTCGATTCCCTCCGTCAAAATTCCGCCGGTTCCCTTCGCATTTAAATCCTCTCCGCTTCCTAACGTCATGGTCATCGCTTCGGGCGGTACACTGGCCGGTAAGGCGGCGGACCAGACGAGCTTTCAAAATTACAAAGCTGGAACCTATCTGATGGAAGATCTGGTGAAGCAACTGCCGGACAAAAATAAAATCGCCGACGTTTCGGTCTACCAATTCGGCAACAAAGGCTCCGGCGGATATACCATCGCCGATTTGTACGATCTGTCGCAGGTCGTCGATGAGGCTCTGAAGCTTTACGACGGAGTGGTCGTGACGACGGGCACCGACACGATGGAGGAGATCGGCTATTTCCTCGATCTGACGGTACAGAGCGAGAAGCCCGTCGTCATTACCGGAGCGATGCGGCCTTGGGACGTTATCGGCACGGATGCTCCGGCCAACCTGTACAATGCGATTAAACTGGCGGGCAGCGGGAAGACGACTTGGTTCGGAACCGTCCTAATGCTCAATGATATGATTCATGCGGTGCGAGATGTAACGAAATCGAATGCTCACCGCATGGACACGTTCGAAACGCCGATCATGGGCGCCTTGGGTTACATCGACGAGAGCGAGATCCGCATTTACCGCGCTCCTGCGCGGGCATTAAAAGCAGGCAAAGAGAATTGGAAGACGCCGTTTGATCTGAAGAAGATCGCCAAGAAGAGCCTGCCGATCGTAGGCATCGCCTATAATGGCCAGGAAATGAGCGGCGGCGCCATTCGGGGCTTCGTGGCCGACGGAGCCAAAGGCATCGTAACCGCCGGAACGGGCGCAGGCGGCATCTCGTCCCAGATGAGCGAAGCGCGCAAAGAGGCGATCGGCAAAGGCGTTATCTTCGTAACGACAACTCGCACAGGCTCGGGCACGATGTATGGCGGCGGCGAAGGAATTATCGCCGGCGACAGCCTGAACGCTCAGCATGCCCGCATCCTGCTCATTCTCGCGCTGGCTTTCTCCAACGATTTCAACACGATTAAAGGATGGTTCGAGGGAGTCGGCACGCAGGAAATCGACGGCTCCAAGCTGGCGTCCTAAGATTCGCGAATATCTATAGGAAGAACCTCGAATTCCGCTGCGAAGCGGAGCTAGAGGTTCTTTCTTGCCAGTGCCGCTCCTGGAGTTTCCTCCAATAAGACCTCCTCACGTGCTAAACCTCGCTGCCATCTCCGTATTCCTGCCAATAAGACCGCCCGGCGAACCTAATCCCGTTACTGTACCCGTATTCCTGCCAATAAGACCGCCCGGCGAACCTAATCACGTTACTGTACCCGTATTCCTGCCAATAAGACCGCCCCACGAACCTAATCCCGTTACTGTTCCCGAATTCCCGCCAATAAGACCGCCTCACGAACCTAATCCCGTTACTGTTCCCATATTCCCGCCAATAAGACCGCCTCACGAACCTAATCCCGTTACTGTTCCCATATTCCCGCCAATAAGACCGCCTCACGAACCTAATCCCGTTACTGTTCCCATATTCCCGCCAATAAGACCGCCTCACGAACCTAAATTTGTATTATTGTATCTTCAAGCGTCGGAGCTGTCGTACTTTTTGCGAAATAGGCCATGCTAGGCGGAGAATGTTATTGACAATTTTCATCAAATGCAACAATATAATATATGAGCAAGTATTCATATGTTATGGAACGAGGGATACAAAATGTCCAAACACGTGCAGGACCAGCATAAAGGTAGAAATCACAACCACAATCACGACCATGCTCACAATCACGACCACAACCACAAGCACGACCATGCTAACAACCACGACCACAATCACGACCATGCTCACAAGCACGATCACGACCACAGCCACAATCATGATCATGGCCACCATCATCACGGTATCGGGGGGCATCATCACCATTTTGACGGCAATCGAGACGGGAACAAAAAGGGCTTAACGATCGCGCTGATCATCACGGCGGGGATCATGGTGCTGGAGTTTGTCGGGGGTCTCGTTACGAACAGTCTTGCGCTTCTATCGGATTCCGGGCATATGCTGAGCGACGCCAGCGCGTTGGCGCTAAGCTTGGTCGCCTTCTGGTTCGCGGCCAGACCGGCATCGCCGAACAAAACGTATGGCTATTATCGGTTTGAGATTTTGGCTGCTCTGTTCAACGGCGTTACCTTGTTCGTCATTGCCGGATTTATTATGTGGGAGGCTTACCAGCGCTTCTCGGCTCCGCCCGAAGTGTCCAGCCTGTCGATGCTGCTGATCGCCTCTGTCGGGCTTATCGCCAACCTGCTTAGCGCGTTTGCCCTTATGCGCAAAGGAGACGTCAAAAACAACCTGAACTTAAGAAGCGCCTACCTGCACGTGCTCGGAGACGCTCTAGGCTCCGTCGGAGCCATCGTTGCCGGCATCGTTATGCTTGCTTTCGGCTGGTACATCGCGGACCCGATCATCAGCGTGCTCGTCTCGCTGCTTATCCTGCGCAGCGCCTGGAGCGTCATTAAGCATACCGTCCACATCTTGATGGAAGGAACTCCGGCAACGATTGATCAAGGCGCGGTCAAGTCGGCGTTGATCGGCATACCCGGCGTTCTCGACGTCCACGATTTGCACATTTGGACGATTACGTCCGGGATGGATTCGCTCAGCTGTCACCTTCTTGTCGAGGACCAAGCAAATCAGCAAACGATTTTGCAGCAGGCGATTCGGACAATCGAAGAGAAATTCAAAATTCAGCACGCGACAATCCAGATCGAAACGTCGGAAACTCGCCATGAGGAACTGACGGTCTAGCGGTCCATCGCTGTATTTTCGGCCGCAGATCGCTGATTCCAAACGTCCTGATTCAGATGGAATGAATTGGGGTATAACCCGCAAATGTTAAAAGCGAATCAACATTAATTTTTTCTAACCGTTTTTTAAGAAAAGCTCAGAATAGCCGCAACGGCGGCGATTGCGTTCTCCTTGGAAAAATCTCGGTAAAAACGGATGTGCTATAGTTAATCCCGGCAACGATGCTGTATGCAATCCCAAGATGCCGGGAGGATTTACTTAGCTTATGAAAAACAAACTTACGATAAAATTGGTGTTGGCGTGCAGCCTGGCGACTACGGGACTGTTCGGAACAATGTTCATAGCTTCGCCTCAAGCCAGCGCGGCGACGGAGGAAGCTTTAAGCCTGATCGACATCGGCAAGGACTATATCGGAACGCCGTACCGCTTCGGAGCGACGGCGGGCAAAACCTCCGCATTCGATTGCTCCTCTTACGTACAGTACGTGTTTGATCAAGCGGGAATTTCTCTGCCTCGAACTTCCTCCAGCCAGGCTTCCAAAGGAGAGAAGGTTGATAAAGCGTTCTTGAGCGTCGGCGATCTTCTGTTCTTCAAAACCGGCGGCAAAGGCATCAGCCACGTCGGCATCTACGCCGGAGACGGCAAAATGCTTCATGCCAGCAGCAGCCAAGGCGTCATGATCTCCGACATCAATTCGAAGTACTGGACGAAAGCTTACGTAACGGCTCGCCGAGTTCTCTAAACTAACTAACAACATACCTGGTTCATATAGCTTTCCCACCAAGAAACCCTGCGTTATTACAACGTTAGGGTTTCTTTCTTTTGCGCACACTTAGAGAATGCCCCATCCTCCCGCCCAATTCCGTTGCCGCTCGCAAAACCCAAATAAATGTGTACCTATCAAAAAAGATCGCGCGTTGTTGCCGGCGGCTGGCGGCTCTATACTTTGAAATGTAGAACGTTCTACTTACTTAAGACTTCTAGGGGGATTCAAATGAAAAGAGCGTTTCGGTCCACTCTGTTATCTACCCTCTTGGTGAGCAGCATGATTGCGCTAAGCGCATGCGGAGGCAACGCGCAGAACAATAGCGCTTCCTCGCCGGATTCCGGCTCCGCTTCGCCAAGCGCCGGCGCATCGGCTAGCGCTTCGGAGGGAGGCGCGTCCGACGGCAAACCCGTTGTGATCCGCCATACGATGTACGATACGGAATTCACGAGCGAGATGGTCGCGGAATTCGAGAAAACCCATCCGAACATCAAGGTTGAGCTCGTATCCGCAGATTACAATAAGCTGATGGCGATGATGGCGGCCGGTAACGGACCGGACATTATCCGCACGAACACTAACGAGCTGCCCGGTTATGTATTGAAGGGAATGGCGCTCGATCTGACGGAAAACTTTAATTCGAGCTCTGTATTCCACACGGACGATTTCTATCCGGTCGTTAACAACTTCCGCTATGACGTTACGACAGGGGCTCAAGGCACGGGGCCGCTTTACGGATTCCCGAAGGACTGGTCGCCGGATTTTACGATTTACTACAACAAGAAAATGTTCGAAGCCGCAGGCATTCCGGTACCGAGCGCAACGGACGCGATGACCTGGAAAGAAATCGTCGAGCTGGGCAAAAAGCTGACCGTAGCGAACGGCAAAAAAGTCAGCCAATACGGACTCGTTTACTTTAACGGCAGCACGGCGGCGAACCAGGATCTGATGAATCTTCAACTGCTTCAGCAGGGCGGCAGCATGTTCAGCAGCGATTTCAGCTCGGCGGACCTGACGACGCCGCAGGTTAAGGATTTGCTGAATTTCTGGGTGGATGCGGCCAAGTCCGGCGTAGGTCCGAGCCCGCTGCACCAGGAAACCGATTGGGGCGGCCAACTGTTCGTCGACAATAAAGCGGCGATGATTATCGCGGGGTATTGGTTCTCCGGATTCCTGAAGACGAACGAGTTGACCAAGGACAGGCTGGCCGATTTTGGCGTCGCTCCGGCGCCGATGGCGGAGGGCGGCAAGAGAATCTCCCCGACGGCCTTCGGAACGGGGGCGGTCATCTACAAAAATTCGAAGCATCCGAAGGAAGCTTGGGAAGTGTTCGAATGGTTCTTCGGCGGCAAACCCGCAGAGGATCGGGCGAAGGAAGGCTACGGTCTGCCGGGAACGAAGACGCTTGCGGCGATGCTGCCGCAGACGACCGAGTTCGACAAGTTGAATTACGATTTTATTCAGAACGAGCTGCAATATACGGAAGGAACTTTGCCTTACAGTCCTTTCCTGAACTATCAGGCGGTGAATTCGGTGTTCGAAAAATATTTCACGCCGGTCTACTTCGATAAGGATACGGTAGACGGAGCCGCGCAGAAGATGACGGAAGAGCTGAACACGCTGATCGCGGAAGGCAAGGATCTGATCAGCCCGGAGTAACGATTCATTCAAGGGGGTTACCGGAGACAGTACGCTCCGGTGCCCCTTTTCAAATCCGGCACATCACAAAGGAGGCGAGCCTCGATGATTCGACCTGCCGCATCCGGCACGGCGCCCGCGCTTGGCGCCAAGCCGAAGCGCTTCCGCGGGAAAAGCTTTAAGGAAGCGATGGAATTTTACGTATTTATCTCCCCCTGGTTCGTCGTCTTTGTTTTACTCGGACTGATTCCGCTGCTTTACGGTCTCTATCTGAGCTTTACGAACTATGCGGGGTTTAATATGGACCGCCTGAAATTCGTCGGCTTCGCCAATTACCATAAGGTGTTCACCGACAATGACGCGATGTATTCGCTTGGCCGGACATTGCTGATTACCGGCATTATGGTTCCATTAAGCACCATTCTGGGGTTTTTGCTGGCGGTGCTGCTAAATCAAAATATTAAAAATATCGGCCTTTACCGTACGCTGTTTTTTATTCCTTCGATTATTCCCGTCGTCGCGGTAGGCACGATGTGGAGATCGCTATTCGTGGACGACGGCGTCGTGAACAACGCGCTGGAAAGTTTGGGACTGCAGCCGGTCGATTGGCTCGGCTACGATTATGCGATGGTACCGCTTCTGATCATGCTGTTGTGGGGAGTCGGAGGCGGAATTCTCATCTACTTGGCCGGTTTAAAAGGAGTCTCCAAAGATTTGTACGAGGCTGCGGCGATCGACGGAGCCACTGCACTGCAGCGTTTCGTCAAAATTACGATTCCGCTCGTGACGCCGGTGCTCTTCTTCCAATTTATTATGAACATTATCGGCTCGCTGCAAATCTTCGTGCAGCCGATTCTGCTTGCGGCCAACTCCAACAGCTTGCTGTCTCTGCCGATTCGACCGAACTACGTGTACTCGGTTCACGCCTTTCAGCAGATATTCGCTTACGGCCGTTTCGGCTACGGACTTGCTCTATTATGGGTTCTGTTTATTATGATCCTGGTGCTGACAGTGATCGTCTTCTCGACAAGCAAACTATGGGTATTTTACGAAGTCGATCAGGAGGGGAGATAAGATGGTGAATGCAGGCGCTCGGAACAAGCCGTTCCGAATTGTCATCTATACGCTGCTTGTTGCGCTGTCCATTCTGTTCGTCGTGCCCCTCTACTGGCTGCTGACCAACTCGGTGCAGACGGTCGGATCGGCTTCGACCTTCTGGCCGACCAGCTTTCGCTTGGAAAATTACAAGTACGCGGTAACGCTGATCGACTACTGGAACTTTGCGAGAAATTCCATCATCATCACGGCGATCTCCGTCCTCATTCCGACGCTGACAAGCGCCTTTGTAGGCTTCGGCTTCGCCCGTTTGAGGGCTCCGGGGAAAAACGTGCTGTTCCTGCTGATGCTCTCGACCATGATGTTGCCGGCAATTGTGACGCAGATTCCGACGTACGTGATCTTCTTTAAGATCGGCTTTATCAACACGTTCTGGCCGTGGTTTTTCTGGGCTCTTGGCGGCAGCGCGTTCAGCATTTTTCTGTACCGGCAGTTTTTCGCGACCTTTCCGAAGGATCTGGAGGAAGCGGCGACGATCGACGGCTGCTCGACGTACCGGATTTTCTGGAACATCTTCCTGCCGATTTCACTGCCCGTCATCGCTACCGTCGCGATTCTCTCCTTCAACGGCTCGTGGGGCAACGACTACATTACGCCGTTTATGTTTCTGCAGAACGACAAGTATCCGCTTGCGACGGCGCTGTTCTCGATCGGTTACGTATTCCCCGGCCAGAAAGACATTACGCTGACGCAGGTGCAAAGCGCCGGGCTCATTTTGTTCGTGCTGCCGATTATCGTCGTCTTCTTCCTCGGACAGCGCTATCTGGTGGAAGGGGTCGTATCTTCCGCGATTAAGGGGTGAACGAGAATGATCAGGAAAACGCTACTGTATGCCGTGCTGCTTCTAGCCTGCGCGCAGATGCTTTACGGCTGTTCGGCTAGCACCGCAACGCCGGAAGTCGAAGAGAAGCCCGTTATTGCGTATCCCGCGCCGGAGGATTTGCCCGTCAATTACCGATCGGAGGATTTCACGGTGAAGGCTGGAGAAACCGCGATCGATCTCTACAACGCCGGCAGCAATAGCTGGAATCAGCCGGTTTCCTACGGATACTTCGATATGCCGGGAGCCAGCACGATTACGATCACGCCGAATTTCGATTATCAGACCTTCGAGCTCGTTCCGCGATCGTTGGGGATACGCGGCGAGCGCAGCGGCAATGCCATTACGTTTAAGCTGAACGGCCCGGCTAACGTTACGCTCGTCTTGGACGGCAACTATCAGGGCAAAGCGCTGCATCTGTTCGCGCAAGCGCCGGAGACGGACATTCCGGATGCGAACGACGCGAACGTGCTTTTCTTCGAGCCGGGTTTCCACGACTTGGGCGAGTACGGCTCGGTTCCGACGAAGATTAATTCCAATCAGACGCTCTATATTAGCGGAGGGGCAGTCGTCCGCGGTCGTTTTCGGGCGGATGACGCAACCAACGTAACCGTAAGGGGCAGAGGCATTCTGCTGAACGATTACAGAAGCAACGACGAATACGACGATATCGCGCTTGCATTAAGCCGCGTAACGCATTCCACGATCCGGGACATCATCGTCAATCGGGATACGAACAGTTGGACCTCGTCCATGTACGGCAGCAGCGACGTGAACGTTCTGAATTACAAAGCGGTAAGCCCGCGCTTCGCCAGCTCGGACGGCTTCAATATCGTGAGCAGCCACGACATCGTGTTCGACGGGGTCTTTATTCGTTCCGCGGACGACGCTGTCGCGATCAAGGGGATGTCTCAGGAAGAGGACCCGGCGAAGGCGCCTCCCGTCTATAACATCGCATACCGGAACTCCCAGCTATGGGCGGACGCCAACAATGCGATCGGAATCGGGGCGGAGACGGTCGCCGCCTATTTCAAAAATATTAAGTTCGATAACATCGACGTTCTTTACAATTACGACGACCGCGATCATCCGGATGTGCTGCCGGACCGTTCCGCGATCAATATTTTCGCCCTCCACGGCACCGAGTTCAAGGACATCTCGTTCGAGAATATCCGGGTAGAGAAAGCGAAACGGCTCATCAATTTGCAGATGGACACCTCGTTCTACTTCGGCGCGATTCAGGGCAACTGGGCATGGCCGGGAGCAATGAGCGGAATCCGCTACAAAAACATTACCTCCTATTCAGACGGTACGAACGAGATCAAGGTTGCAGGCTGGAGCGACGATCGTATTATTTCGGACGTGGTCTTCGACAACATTGTCATCAACGGGGAGAAAGTGAAGTCGACGCAAGACCCGCATTTTACGATCAACGAATACGCCAAGGATTTAATAGTCAAATAGGATTGGAAAGATGCGCAAAAGCGCGACGAGGAGAGGAACGATGATGCAAGATCCCGATGTTTACGAAATCGGCTCCGCCCGGATCCGAATTTATCCCGCCCCGGAAGGAATCGGGTACGCGGTCGACGAGCAAAGATTAAGGCGTCAGGGAGAAGATGCGTTCGCCGCCGATCCGGAAGGTCTCGTGCTGTCCCGAGATTGGCGGATTACTGTCGGCGGGCGAGAAATCCCGGTATACGCGGCCCCGGTGACGAGCGGAGGTCCGGCATCGTTTGCCTCCTTCGAGTATATGTCCGGTCCCGGGGAGGTTACGTTGGCAGCGCACTGTTCCGAGGGGGTAAGCAGCGCATCGGTTCATCCGTTATCGCGGGGGATCGTTCCCGAAGTCGCGGAGGATCGGAGCGTGCGGATTCCCATTAACGGACCTTGCAAGCTGATCGTGCAAACGAACGGGAATCTCGAACGACCGTTGTTCCTTACAGTTCATGCGCCGGAGCGGGACATCCCTAAGCCAGGCGATCCGGGCGTGTTCTATTACGGTCCGGGGCTGCACAAGGTCGACAAGCTTAAGCTGACAAAAGGCCAAACTCTCTATATTGCGGGCGGCGCGGTGCTGAGGGCATATGTTCCGGAAGACGAGCCTCCGATCGACCCGAGCGACTGGGCGAAGCAAAAAGTATATGAGGATTTTATCGTTGCGGACGGGGCGGAGGACGTCCGGATTCTCGGACGGGGAATCCTCGATCTGTCCATGCTCGACTGGCACGCCCGCAAAGCGATGCTGATTGCGAATAGCCGCAACGTGCAGGTCGAAGGACTGACGATGGTCGGCACCTCGCATTGGACGGTGCATCTGGCGAAGTCGAGCGACTGCACGATCAAGGATCTGACGCTGTTCGGCTACCGAGAAAATAGCGACGGAATCGATATCGTCAACAGCCGGCGGGTAACGGTGGAGGATTGCTTGATCCGCACCGGTGACGACGCCGTTGTCGTCAAAGCGATGGCCGCCCCTCCGGCGATCGGAGGGCAGGACATTACGGTACGCCGCTGCGTCGTATGGAACGATAAGGTACGCTGCTTCGGCATTACCGGGGAGACGCGCACGGACATCCGGAACATCGTCTTCGAGGATTGCGACATCGTTCGTAGTCTGCCGACCTGGACGGAGGAGCTTGGCTCCCTGTGCATTATCGTCGGAGATTCCGGAACGATCAGCGGCGTACGCTTTGAGAACATGCGTATCGAGGACGAGCGTCAATATGCGATGGCATGTCTGATCTTTAAGGACCGCTGGTCGGTCGATCAAGAGCCGGGGCGAATTCGCGACATCGTCTTTCGCGATATTCGTATTCCCGAAGGCGTGCCTTCTCTGTTCCACGGCTCAGACGCGGAGCATCTTATCGAGAATGTCCGGATCGAAGGACTGTATGCGGGAGGACGGCAGCTCGAAACGATGGAGGAGGCGAACTTCCGGACGAACGATTTCGTTCGCGAGCTGAGCTTGATCGTTCGTCCGTAAGTTCCCTATAATAAAGCCAACATCTAGCGGAGACTGAGGGGATCGCGAATGGCCAACGAGAAATTGAAACTGATGATCGTCGACGACGAATATGAGATCAGGCAGGGGCTGAGGAGCTTCGATTATTCCGCGTTCGGAATCGAAGTGTCCGACGATTGCGAGAACGGGCTGTTCGCTCTGAAGGCGCTCGAGCTTGCTCCGGCGGATATTCTCGTGACGGACATTCGCATGCCCCTCATGGACGGACTCGAATTGGCGGAGAAGGTCGCAGCGCGATACCCGCATATTAAAATCATCGTATTATCGGGCTACGACGATTTCGAATACGCCAAGAAGTGCATGAAACACGGGGCGCTTGATTATTTGCTCAAGCCGCTCGATTTCGAAGAGTACGAGAAGGCTCTGGCTGAAGCGGCGCGTCTGATCGATCGGGAGAAAGACGTGCAGGAGCGAGCCGCCGTGCTCGAACGCAAAGCGAAGCTGTCTGCGCATCACCTGCGTCGAAAATTTCTTCGCGACCTGCTTCAACGGGCGATGACCGACGAGGCAATCGAGCTGGAGAGCGCCTTTTCCGAAGTGATGCTGGAGGAGAACGGAGAATACGCGGTGTGCCTGCTTCGTCTCGACTCCTATCCCGACCGGCCCAGGGGAGTAGGGGATAAGGAATGGAACCTGATTCTCTTCACGCTCGACAACCTGATGCAGGATCTATGGGACGAACAGGGCATGGGCTATCACGAGGTCGATGACAAGGGGCAAATTTCTTTGATTTTAACGAATCCGGACGAGGTTGCGGAGCTTAAGCGGAGCCCGGAGCATTTGCGAGCGCGAATGGAGCGAATCGTGTTGGGACTGAAGCGGTTCCGGGGGCTGTTGAAATCGCATATGTCTTACGTGATGGGACCAACCGTGGCCGGTCCGGGGCGTATCCGACTTTCTAATCGGGAAGCGGGAGCGTTGTTTCACGCGCCGTCCGCTCGCGAAGAGGAGGAGCAGGCTGCGTCGGAAGCCCGTGAGGAAACGATTGGCGGGGAGCTTGAACGGGAGAACGGGCACCGTCTCATCGAAGAAGCGAAGCGCTTTGTCGAGGAAAATTATGATCGGACCATTACTTTGGACGACGTAGCCCGGCACGTTCATCTGAACGCGAGCTACTTGAGCTTCTTGTTCAAGGAAATGACCGGGCAGAAATATATCGATTATTTGATTTTGTATCGAATCGAGAAAGCCAAGTCGCTGTTAAAGCAGACGAATTACAAAATACACGAAATCGGCGAAAGGGTCGGTTACGAGAACCCCCGCTATTTCACGCTGGTGTTCAAGAAATATGCCAAGCAATCTCCGGTCGAATACCGCAACGCCTTCTATCAGGCAGAGTCCGGGGGGCGGTAGGCCATGAGGTTCCGTTATTATCGCAATCGCCTTGTGCTGATTGCGTTTTTGCTTGCCATGCTGTCCGAAGCGATTCTGATCGGGATCAGCTATTGGAATACGAGAGATGTCGGCACGGAAATCCAGAGCGCCTCCGAGCAGAACCTGTCCCGGCACGTCGAGAGCCGAATCGTCGCCAAGCTGAGCGAGATGAACTCCTTGGCGCTGCAGATCGAATCTTCGGATTTTACGAAATACGCGCGTTCGTTCCTGAATCTGCGTTCGTCTGAGGAAGAAGCGACGGCTCGGAGGGAGCTGGACTCCAGATTGGAACAGCTTCATCTGCCGCAGGGGCTGGTGGATCGGATTTATTTTATCGGGGATAACTTGAACCAGAAGAATTTCGGCAAGTCGTTCGCGACGAACCGTTTGCTCCCCGACGAGCATATCCCATGGATCGACGAGATGCGGAGTGCGGGCTTGCTGGATTCGTTCACCCGGTATTACAGTATGCCGACCTTCATTCCCAAGGGCATGTTTACGGACGTTCTGAAGGATAAGAAAGGGAGTATCCCCGACGATTCTTGGCAGCGACTTAATCGATTTTTCGCGGGCGTCGAGGGGCATCTGATCATTAACAACGGAGTTAACTATTTAAACGTATTATCCGTGATCGTGCTTGACGAGCGGATATTTGCCGCCGAGCTGCCCTCCTCGGGCATATGGAGCGGATACGTGGGCGTGTTCGATCAGAATCGGCAGACGCTCTGGTCCAATCTGCCGAGCGAGGAAGCGCTGGCCGCCGCCGCGCAGCGGATCGAGAACGGCTCGCGGCAATGGGAGCAGCAGATTGACGGGCTGTACCAGGTAAGAACGCAGGCTGTCTCTCCATATGATTTTCACATCGCTTTTTTCGAGCGGGAGAGAAGCAGCACGCTGTGGGGACCAAGCTTCTCCAAAATCTATGTCGGCTTTTTCTTGGGCACGCTGCTCGTTTGTTTCCTGATTTCCCTCAAGTTCTCCAACCTGATCATGTATCCTTTCCGGATGCTTGCCAGGGTCGTCTGGAAGAAGGAAAACGAGCTCGACCTGGAGCGCATTCCCGAGGAGCGTTTTTCCGGAACCCGGTTTTCCAGGCTGTCCATTCGGAGCAAGGTGCTGCTGATGCTGCTGACGTCGGTATTGATCCCGGTGTTGACGGCTGTCGGCATGCATCTCTATCTTATGTACAACTATGTGTTCGATAAAGCCGTGGATTTGTCGGTCGATTCCTCCAACCATCTCGTCGTGGAGCTCAGGGACCGGATGGACGGCTACGAGGGCCTGACGAACCGGTTGTCTACGGACAGCCGGTTGACCAATCTGCTTTCACCTTACACGTTCATGGAAAATATCGACGACTTCACCGTGGCCAGCTATCCGGGGCTTGGCGATCTGTCCTATTTCGTCCTGTACGACGCGGGAGGCTCGGCACGCTATTCCTCGGCTTTCTTTAACAATTTAACGCTGTTTAAGCTGAGCTCCATCGATCCCGATCTGTTGTCCGAGCTTCAGCCGGAGCGGACGGTGTGGATTACCGGATTGAAAGACGTATACGGACACCCTTCGCTGATGCTGATCAAGAAGCTGTCGCTGCCTTCGCCTTCCACGGGGAAAACAATCGAAGCCTATCTGCAGGTTGTGCTCAAGGAAGAGGCGTTCTCGTCGGTCGCTTCCGATCGAAAGATGAGCTTCGTTATGCTTGACGGCTCCGGGGATTTCGTCTATTCGAATGCGTCGGCACAAGGGTTCAAGGAAGAAGCTTTCGCTCAATGGCGCGGCGATCAGGGGAAAGCCGGGAGCGCGCTGATCGAGAAGGTCGAAGGAAGCAATCAGGTTATCGTCTCCCGCCCGATCGGGGACGAGGGGTGGACCGCCTATATTTTCAGAACGATTGACGATATGTATTTGATGATCGACGACATGCTGCACCGCTTTATTCTGCTTATCGTTCTGCTCATTCTGATTATTCTCGCGGCCGTGTGGAACGTATCGCTGCTGCTCGTCAAGCCGATCGAAAGATTAACGACGGCGGTGGAGAAAGAGGAAAGCATGCCGGATGCGCAGGAGGATGAGGCTCCCGGGTCGCGGGACGAAATTGGGCGGCTCGTGGAGAGCTTTAACCGGATGATCCGGCAGATTCGTCGGCTGATGGAGGATAACGTCAATAAGCAGCTAAGGGAGAAGGATCTGGTTACGTCGAAAATGAAGGCCGAGCTTGGCATGCTGCAGCAGCAGATCAACCCGCATTTTCTGTACAACACGCTGGAGGCGATCAATATGAGAGCGCGGCAGTACGGAGCGGCGGAGGTGGGTACAATGGTCAATTCGCTGGCCAAAATTTTCAGATTCACGATTAATAAAGGCAGCGAAGTCGTTCCCTTGTCCGATGAGATCGAGCACGCCCGAAATTATTTGACGATCCAGGAGCTGCGGTTCCAGAACAAATTCACCGTTCTCTGGCAGTTGGACGAATCCGCGATGAAGGAGCCGATTCTGAAGTTCGTGCTGCAGCCGATTATCGAGAACGCGCTCCAGCACGGCATCGAAGAGCTGTACGGAGGCGGAGAGATCGCGATCCGCGCGCAGATGACAGAGGGCCGGTTTGTACTGTCGGTGGCCGACAACGGAATCGGGATGAGCGAAGAGGACCTGCTGAAGGTACGGCAAGCTCTGTCGGGGGAAGCCGCATCTTCAGCGGCAATACCGCCAGAGGCGGCATCGCCGGAGGCAACACCGTCAAAAGCAGCATCGCCAGTGGCGGCATCGTCAAAGGCAACACCGGCAAAGGCTCCGGCATCTCAGCCCGAATCCGGCTCATCGGGTCGGTCCAGCGGCGTCGGCTTGGCTAACGTCTATCAGCGCTTGCGGATTTACTACGGCGAGCGGCTTGAGTTCACCATCGACAGCGAGGAGTTTGTCGGGACGACGGTAACGATCTCGATCGCAACGCCAGTCGGGGCGGAAATGTGATGAGAATTTTAAACCAAATGAGTCGAATTTTGAATGGGAATCCGGTTTGAAATCGGACATAATACTGTAAACAAGATAGACGTCGCGCGCTGTTCTCGTGATCGAGCAGAAGCGGCGTCTTTTTTTGTTAATGGGAGGAGAGACAACGGCATAGAATTTGTCTTCTCTAGCAAATCCGCTTGACTTAAAATAAGAACACTAGCTTAAAGGACGAGGGAGAGCATGCAGTGAACCGGATACAGGGGCGGAAGAAAAGACGCTGGAACATTTCAAGCATACTGACAGGATCGTTCATTTTGCTGATCACGCTTCCGATTTTTTTGGTGACGACTTATTCCGTCCGTTCTTTCAACTCGATTTTGATAGAGAATGCGACGTCGCGTGCGATGCAGACGGTGGAGCAGGTATCCTACACCGTCGAGGGGCAGTTGAATCTGATGAAAAATACGGTAGCGACGATTGCCAATGACAGCCAAGTGATCGAGTATGCGTCGTTGACCCGGCATTCCGACGGAAGCCAGCAGCTGCTCGAAACGCGCCGCCAGCTGGAGTCCAAGCTGTACAGTTATTTTCATTATACGCCGGACTTGGTTTCGGTTATGTTTTTCTATAACGATTCGGGAATGGCAATCTATAAGCAGGAGCTCAACGTCGAAGATTCGGAGCTTCGCAAGATGACTTGGTACCAAGAGGTGCTCTCCGATAAAAATAAAGTATACATTATGGGCGCGGAAGCCAGCGGCGCTGTGTTTCCGGATGGGGGCAACTTCATAACCGCGGCGATCGCGCCAAGCTTCAGTTCGGCCTTCTACAATGTCGAGATGATTTATTTCGTCTTTCATGCCCGCAAAATCGCCGATCTGCTGCATACCAACGCGACCGACGCAGGTCCCAGCTTTGTCGTGGACCCCTATGGGTCGGTCGTCGTATCCAGCGAAACGGAGGTTATGTCCAAGGGCATCGGAGGGCTGAGCTATCTTCAGAGGGCGTGGAAGGAAGGAGAAAGTCATTACGTCCAGGAGATTAACGGTCAGGAATCGTTTATCATTCATACGCTTTCAGATTGGGACAGACATTACATTCAGGTTTACTCCTACGACAGAATGCTCAAGCAGGTCAACGATGTGTATCGCAAGCTGATTTTGGCTTCCGCGCTGGGGCTTGTCGTGTTTCTGCTGGTGTCCTATCTGATTGTTCGCAGCATCGTGAAACCGATCGGCTCGCTGATCAATCAGATGGCCTCCGTTAAAGCGGGCAATCTCAAGGCGAAGATCGAAGCTTCGGGCCCTGTCGAAATTTACGTGCTCGGCACGACGTTTAATGAAATGATCGGACAACTGAAGGATTTGATCAGACAAATCGAGCAGAAGGAAAATCAGAAGAGGCTTGCGGAGATTTCCGCGCTGCAGTCGCAGATCAATCCTCATTTTTTGCTGAATACGTTGAATACGATCAAGCTGATGGCCAGCATATCGAAAGCAAGCAACATCCAGAAGATGACGGAAGCGCTGACGCGGCTGCTCTCCGCCGCATTTAATCGCGGGGGCATGTACAGCACCGTAGCGGAGGAAATGAAGCTGCTGGATTACTATATTCAGATTATGAAAATACGGTATGGAGACCAGTTCGACGTCGAATTCGATATCGATCCGCGAATGGAGAAGCTGCCTATTTTGAAGATGCTGCTTCAGCCGATTGTGGAGAATGCGATTGTGCATGGCGTACATGAACGTGAAACGAGGGGACGGATTCAGATCGCCGGACGAATCGAGGACGACAAAAGCTGCCGCTTCACGGTCCGCGACAACGGGCGGGGGATGCAACCGGAGGTGCTGAGCAAGATGCTAGAAGATGGCGCGGAGCAGGGACGCGAGGGCTTCAGCGGCATCGGCTTGCGGAATGTGAACGACAGATTGCGTTTGAATTACGGCCTGTCGTATGGCCTTCATATCGAGAGCAAGCTGGAGGACGGTACAACGATTGCCGTTCTAATGCCGATTTTGCAGGAGGAGAGTTGAATATGCTGCGTGTTCTCATTGTAGACGACGAGCCGATCTACAGATTGGCTTTGCGGGAGATGGTGCCGTGGGAGCAATACGGCTGCGAGATCGCGGCGGAATCTTCCAATGGGCAGGATGCTTTGCGCGTGGTTAAGCAGTATCGGATCGATCTGGTGCTGATCGATATTCATATGCCGATCATGTCCGGACTGGAATTTGTCAGACAGCTGCGCAATACAGAGGAAGGGAGCCTCGTCGGGGTTGTCGTGCTGAGCGCGTATTCCAATTACGAATATGTGCGCGAAGCTTTCCTATACGGAGTGTACGACTACATTATCAAAGAAGATATGGAGCCCGAGCATGTAGGCGGCGTTATAAGCAAGGCGGTCGATCGTTTGAACGAGCAGATCGGTCAGCGGGAGCAAAGGGAGAAGGAAAGTCTCGTCAGACTGGATCGCGTAAAGGAAGGGGCGTATCGTTCCGTCCTGTTGAATGCCGATTTGGCCGAAGGGACGGAACAGGAAGCGGGACAATGGCTGGAATCGCTGACGGGCCAGCGGCACATCCTATGCAGTCTGCTGCTCGATCGTTCGTACGCGTCCTCGGCCGACAAGATCGATTCGGAGCAGATGAAGTTTCTCGTGCACGCTTTTAAGCAGGTGCTTGAAGGGTACAAGACGCAAGCGGTGCTGACGGTGCTCCCTCATTGGGAGGTCGCGGCCGTTCTGATCTTCCCCCATTCCATGAGCGAGTACCAGATTCGCGCCCTGCTGGCGGAAGTGCTGCAGAAGGCCGTCAGCCATCTGCGCGAATATGTGAATCTATCCGTTACGATCGGCGTTGCGCCTTCCTGCGAGCATTATGCCGCGTGGACCGGAAGGCATTCGATTGCCCAGAAGCATGCGAGGATGAGGTTTCACGACGGGCTCGGCCGAGTCTTCTTCGAAGAAGACGTAGCGACGGGGAAAACGGAGTGGAAGGATCAACCGTGGAAGCTGCAGGAAATCTTAAAGCTGCTCGAATCCGGCAACAACGGCTGGGCGCCGCTTGTCGAGGACGGGCTGAACCGGATTGCCGATTCCAGACGTCTGCCTCCCGAAGTTTTTCAGCCCTACAAAGCGTTTCTGTGGGAATTGGGTTCCCTGCTGTATGCCAAAGGTCTTTCATGGGACGACATCGGCGAAGGGCTAAGCGTACCGTCCGAAAAGACGGAGACGTTCGAGCAAATTTCGCATCTAAACGTATGGTTCAGATCGCTCGTGCAATCGGTGTTCGAGGGCATCGATCCGAAGAGAAGAATCGCGCAGCAATCGCCTCCTCTGGTAGACATCGTGAAGCGGTGGATCGAGCGCCATCTGCAGGAGCCGATTTCGTTGGCCATGGCCAGCGAGGTCGTGGACGTTAGCGAGAGCTATCTGAGCAAAGTTTTCGCCAAGGAAACGGGAGAGACGTTCGTAGAATACATCATGCGCAAAAGGATCGAAAGCGCGATTCAGATGATGGGAAGCGGCATGAAGCTGTACGAGATTGCCGAGAAGGTGGGCTATCCGAATCAAGGTCATTTCAGCAAGGTGTTTAAGAAAGTGACCGGGAAAACGCCTCACGAATATCGAGAGGAACTGCAGGCGAAACGGAGCCATGAGCCGCCTTCGGCGAGAAAAGAATAAAAAGAGAGAAGAAAAGAACAAGTTCGTTCATGTGACAGCGTTCCCAAAATCGATAAGATAAGGATGCAAGCGATTACAGCAAACGATTACAGCGAATGATTACAATTAGGGGGTCACAACGTGAAAAGAAAGACGTATTCCAAACTGATACTGGTCATTCTTCTCTGTGCATTTACGATTTTGGCTGCATGCGGCAAAAACAACGGAGCGGGAGCGGGGGAAAGCCAGACGAGCGGCGCGAGCCCGAGCCAGACGACCGAGGCTTCGTCGGCTGCTCCGGAAGCCAGTAAAGAGAAAGTAACGCTAAAAATGGCGATGTGGGATTCCAACAACGAGTTCATTTCGTTCCTACAAGAGAAGGTCAAAGAGTACAGCCAAGTTGCTCCACATGTCACTGTAGAGCTTGAGCCGTTCAAAGGAGACGGCGACTACTTGCAGGCGATGAAGGTCCGATCTGCGGGCAACGAGCTTCCGGACATCTTGGAGCTCAAGCCGAACTGGCTGAACGATTTCAAGGAGCAGCTGATTCCGCTGGACGGCGCGGGATTCCTGGAGAAAAACCAATATGCAAGCAAATACGCCGTAGACGGCAAGATCATTGCGGTTCCGACGGTTTCCTTTCCCGAATTGGTCTACTATCATCCGAGCGTATTCGAAGAACTGGGCTTGAAGGTGCCGACAACCTGGCCGCAATTCATCGAAGTGTTGACCAAAATCAAGGACAACGGAAAGTATATTCCTTACGCGATGGGCGGCAAGGACGCTTGGCCGGACTACCCGTTTAACGAGTTTATTCCCCACATCGTATCCGGGGACGAAAGCTACTTGAGCAACATGGCGAAGCAGGACAACCCGTTCGGCGAAGGAACGGCGTTCTATCAAGGGTTTAAGCAGATCGAAGAGCTGTATCAGGCGCAAGTGTTCGGAACGGACCCGCTCGGAATTAGCTGGGATCAGGCGACCGTGCTGTTCTCCTCCAAGAAAGCGGCGGTGGTCGCGGCCGGTCTCTGGTTCCTGCCGACCTACGAGCAAAAAACGGGCAGCACGGAAGATATTGCGGCGTTCCCGATGCCTTATCGCGCCAGCGAGTCCGAGCCGCTGAAGCTGATGACGTTCACGGATCATTTCTATGGCATTGCAAGCAGCGGCAAGCATCAGGAGGAAGCAAAGGCATTCATGGAATGGTTCTACTCTCCTGAAGTGTATCAAACGTATATCGATAAAGCGCAGCTCAATTCCACGTTCGAAGGCGTTCAGTCCAACGTACAGTTCTTGAAGGATTTCTATGCGCAAAACCAGGCGGAGGCGTTCACGTACATTCCTGGCGATGCAGAATATACGCGCATTTCGAATGCCATTCAGTTGGACGTTAAAGCGTTGGGTCAGGATATGATGTCCGGTAAAAAAGTGGATGATTTCGTTGGCGAGCTTAATAAAAAATGGGCGGCTTCGAAAGCTTCCAAGTAATCGAGAGTAAACAAAATTGGGAGAAAACCTTTAGCGGATTTCTCCCAATTGATTGAGGGGAATGTCGTATGAGCTATACCATCCAGAAGAAAATCGTCGTTTTTTCATTCCTTGCGATTCCGGTTGGGCTTCTTCTGCTGTTTCTGCTGTACCCGACGGTTAAGCTGTTCCAATTCAGCCTCACCGATTGGAACGGAATCGGCAACACTTATAACTATGTCGGCTTCGATCATTACAAGGATGCCTTCCAAAGGCCGGAAGTTTGGAATGCTTTCTCGAACAATTTGCTCTACTTCGGGATTCATGCCGTCTTCATTCCGCTAGAGATTATGGTTGCCGTATTTCTGAATAACAAAATCCGGGCGAGCTCCTTTTTCCGGTCGATCGTGTTTCTTCCTTATATTCTCAACGGAGTAGCGGTCGCTTACCTGTTCAGCTATCTGTACAACCCGATCAACGGCCCCCTCAACGCTTTGCTGGAGGCGGTCGGTCTGGAGAGCTGGATTCAGAGCTGGCTCAGCGACAAAGGGATTGTTAACTATTCGCTCGTGGCCGTGTCGATCTGGCGATTCAGCGGTCTTCATGTCGTGTTATTCCTTGCCGGCCTGCAGTCTATTCCAAGCGATCTGTACGAAGCCGCGAGAATCGACGGGGCCAGCGCGTTCGGCCAATTCCGGCACATTACCGTCCCGGGCATCGCGCGTGTCGTAGAGATCGTACTGTTCTTGAATGTCCGCGGAGCGCTGCAAGTGTTCGATATCCCGTTCCTGATGACTCAGGGAGGGCCCGGCAATGCCAGCTCCACCTTTACGGTGTACACCATACAAACGGCGTTCAAATACAACAATTACGGCCTCGCCTCGGCGCTTGCGGTTATTTTGATGATCATCATTATCGTATTCAGCTATATGCAGGGCAGGTTTTTCAAAGGGAAGGGGGATTAACGGCATGCCGGTCATCTTCAGACGCTACGGTCCCCGGTGGTTGATTTATGCGTTGTTTATTGCGATTAGCTCGGTTGTCCTGTTTCCGATAGCGATTAACTTTTTTACGGCTTTCAAAACCTCTGCCGACTTGCTCGATTCCTCGCCGCTTTCCTTGCCGAAGCAGTGGAATTTCGATAATTTGCAAAATGCTTTTCATAACGGCAACATGCTGACCGGATTCAAGAATACGGCGATCCTTGTAGCTGTCAGCGTCGTGTTCAACACCGTGCTGGGCGCAATGACCGCTTATGTGCTTAATCGCTTCGATTTTCGACTCAAAGCATTGATTATGGGCATGTTCGTCGTGGCTATGGTTGTTCCGTTCTATACGACGGAGGTTTCCCGGTTTCAGATCATTAAGGAGCTGGGACTGTACGATTCGCTTGGCGCCCCGCTGCTGATTTATGCAGGCACCGATCTTCTGCAGATCTTTATCTACTTGCAATTCATCGAGAAAATTTCGAGCCAGCTGGACGAAAGCGCCATGATCGACGGAGCCTCCTACATTAAAATTTTTACGAGAATCGTCTTTCCGCTGCTGCTTCCTGCATCCGTGACGCTTGGCATCATTAAAGCGGTCGACATTATGAACGATATGTATATTCCTTACCTGTACATGCCGTCCAGAGACTTGCAGACGTTGTCGACCTCGCTGATGACGTTTGTCGGTCAACGGGCTTCCGATTACGAGCTGCTTTCCGCGGCCATTCTAATCGTTTTGCTGCCGACAACGCTGATGTATCTGTTTATGCAGCGCTATGTATTTACGGGAATTACGGCGGGCGCGGTTAAGGAATAGGAATAGGAATAGGAATAGGAAAATACGTTCGATAAAGGAGGCGCAAGGATGGGGAAAGTTCTGTGGGTGGAGGACGCGCCTGTCGTTCGGACAGAGAAGTCGGATGCAACCGGCAGGAGCGCCTCCGACTTCGACGAATGGAAGGAGCAGGCGCTCGTTCGCTGCTTAAAGGTGGGGACGCCGGACGAGCTGCGAATGGCGGTAGGCGATATATTCGACAGCTTCGCGGAACCAGCGGCAGCCCGCAAGGAAATGCAGATTTCCTTGCTTATGGTTTTGGCGGCCGTGCTGAAAACGGCCAAAGAAGCTCATGTCAATCTTGACGATTGGTTTGGCGAACTTTCAATTGTTGAAATATTCAGGTTATATGATCTGCCGGCCGTGAAGGGCTGGCTATACGAAGTTTGTCTAGTCGTCCAGCGGCAGATGATAGGCCATCGTCAGCATACATTTAAGGAAATTATCAAGAAGGCAATTTCGTATACGAGGGAACATTACGGAGATCCGACTATTTCGGTTCAGCGCATATGCTCGCAGCTTCATGTCAGCAGCGGATATTTCAGCAGTCTCTTTAAGAAAGAGGTTAAGATGACCTTTGTTCACTATGTCATGAACATTCGAATGGAGAAGGCGATGGAGCTGCTGCGCTCGACTGAGCTGAAGGCGTTTGAGATTGCGGAGCGAGTCGGCTTCGCCAATCCTCATTATTTTAGCTTTTGTTTTAAAAAGCGAGTCGGAGTATCGCCGAGCGAGTACCGTGCCAGAACCGTCGTCGAAGGCCCATGGGTGTGAAGGGGCATCGCGGAAATCACCCGTTCCCGCCCATCCCGGCCTCGCGCGCGAGCATGATCGCATGGGTCCGATCGGCCGCGTGCAGCTTGCTCAGGATGTTGGATACGTGGTTGCGAATGGTTTTGAGCGACAGGCCCATAAGACGGGAGATGTCCGCATTGCTCATATCGCGGGCGATCCATTCGAGCACCTCGCGTTCGCGCGTCGCCAACTGAGGGAACAGCACGTTGCCGCTCGTCCTTTTCAACACGGCGTCGAAATAAAACATCATCTTGCGAGCGATAACCGCGCTGAAGATCGCCTCGCCGCTCCCGACTACGTTAATGGCCCGGACGATTTCCTTTTTTTGCGCGCCCTTAAGCAGATAACCTCGCGCGCCGGCCCTCATAGCCGAGAAGACGGACGAATCGTCCTCGAACATGGTCAGGATCAGCACGCCGATATGGGGGGAGGTCAGAATAATGTCCCGGGTCGCTTCGATGCCGTTTTTGCCGGGCATATTCACATCCATCAAGATCACATCCGGCTGCAGCTCCTCCGCCATTCGAACGACCTCAATTCCGTTGGAAGCCTGTCCGATGACCTCGAATGCCTCCTCGGACTGAAGAATCGACACCAGCCCTTCGCAAAACATCGGGTGATCGTCAGCCAGCAAAATTCGTAAACGATCCTTCTCCGTAATTGTCATCTTTTTTTCTCCTCTCCTCTACGGGCAGGCGAACGCGTATGTCCGTACCCTGACCTGACGCCGAATGCAGCGCCATCGTGCCTCCAAGCTCCTCGGCGCGTTCCCGGATCGAACGGACGCCCACGCCGGGCGTCAAGTCGGCGGGCACTCCGCGGCCATTGTCGGCAATTTGAATGTTCAGATGCCCCTCTTCCTTCCAAAGCCGGATCAGGCAGCGGCTTGCCTGAGCATGCCGGGCAACGTTCGTAAGCGACTCCTGTACGATCCGATAAACCGCGACCTCGGCCGCCGCCGATAAATCCATTTCCCTCTCCGCCCCTTCCAGCACAATTTGAAGAGACGAAGTCTCGTACTGCAGGATCAGCTCCTTCAAAGCAAACGCAAATCCGAACTCATCCAGAGCGGGAGGGCGGAGCGAGTAGACAAGCCGCCGAATATCGGCGATCGATTCCCGCATTTGCAATTGAATGGTCTCCAGCGCCTTGCGCGAACGCTCCGGAAGCTCTTCCTGGCTCTGAACCGTATCCTCCAGCCGAAGCGCCATGGTGGCGAGCGAGGAGCCGAGGCCGTCGTGCAGGTCCCGCCGCAGTCGTCGGCGTTCTTCTTCCCGAGCGGTGATCAGACGTTCCCTCGAGCGCTGAAGATCGCCGGTCAAGCGAACCGTCTGTACCGCAATGCTTACTTGTCGGACCAGATCGTCGGCCAAAAAGCGCTTGTCGGGCGGAATCGCATTCTGAAGCCGCTCCACGCCAAGCACAAGCCGGCCGACCGGCACCCCCCTTACCTCCAGTTCGAGGGTGCTGGTATGCGGTCCAGGTTCGCCATAGGCGGCAAGCCGCTCAATGCTTTCCGAACCGTATACGTCGATGGCGACGAAAGGGAGTCGCAGGGCGGAAGCGATTTTGGCGACGACGGCTGGCAGCAGGGAACGATGCGTAAGCGAAGTCTCCAATTGCTCCGTCAGCTTGGACAGCACCGCATACGGATCTTCCCGTTCCCCGTAGACGAGGCGGTTCGCCTCCCTCTGCACCAGCTCCCGGAGCGGATGGAACATGACGGCGATCAGCCCGGTTGCGAGCAGCGCGACGAACGTTTGAGTCTCGCCTTGTACGAGCACCCCCAACGTCCCGACGATGAGGACATAGGCCATGACTCCAAAAACGCTCAGCACGAGGTACACCATCGTCCGGTTGAAGGCGGCGGACATATGGCGTATCCGGGCTTCCAGCACGATAACGCCGACGGAGAAGGGAAGAATCAGCAGGCTTGCGTACATGATGTTTTGGACGATTAAACGCCATATGCCGTGCTCGTTAAACAGCGGGAGAGGAATCAGCAGGCTCACAACGCTATATAAGCTTAATCCCGTCATTAACCAGCGCAGCTGGCGGCGCTTCTCCGGAGAGGCTTCCTTGGCGTAGCGCTTCGCTTGCGCGTAAAGAACGAGAATGTTCAGGGACAAAAAACAGACGTGATGCAGCCAGTACGGCCAATCCAAATACGGATGGATCGGCGGAAAGAGGCGGACGACGCTCTCGACTAGATAGAGGGCAGCGGGAATGACTGTCCAGCGAGGAACGAAGCGACCGTCGGGAATCAGAAACAGGAAAACGACGTAGATGCTGCCAATTACATTTAGCACAGAATAAAGCATGTTCACCACGAAGAAATCGCCGGTAGTTGTGTCTGCATTGAAGTAGATGCCGACCGCGATGAGCAGTAAAGAAGCCGTCACGCAGAAGGGATCCTTCCAGCCATACCGGTAAAGAAGCAAGCCGATAGCCCAGGCGGACAAGTTATGCAGCGCCAGCAAAGCGACGGTAACGCCGCTGTACAGAGCGGGAGTGATTCCGATGCTTGCAAGCTGGGAAAGCTGAGGCTCGTTCATATAGAAGAAGTAGTTGCAGATGCTGCCGCCGCATGCGGCATCGTAAAACCCCCAACCTCGCATATAGCTGTCGAGCGATACGATGAACGAAGCGGCAACGACCGTCCACCAAAGCGCGTGCAGCCCCGCCTTGAGGCTGAATTGCGCTTTTGCCGTATGCAGAAAGCGCATGTCAGAGCTTCCTTTCCGAGTGAATTTCAAGAAAAGTATAGCATAGGAAATTCCCGGCGGCACGGGGAAAAACGTTCCCGCGAAGTTCCCGGCCGAACCGGGAACGCGGGCCTTGTGCGCAGGATAAAAGGGATTTTAAGATGACAATTGGAAGGAAGCAATTCCACTATTAAAGAGGAGTGTTGAACGGGAATGTCATACGTGCCTTACGGTTTTTACCGGTTCAGCGGCTGGATGCTGCTGCTCTCCGGTCTGCTGACGATCGGAATTCAGTACGTTCACCTGGAGGATATTCCGGCGAGTTTGCAGCAAATGGACTACTTCGTCGATGTGGCGGTTTGGACGCATATCGGACTTCTCGTATCGTTCACGATGTTTCTGATGGGGTTTGTCGGTCTGTATTTGCGGCAAGCGGCCGCGCTTAAGTGGTGGGGGTGGGTCAGCTTCGGCATGATATTTGCATTTGTCGTCCTCGACCTTCTGCATGCGCCGATTCAGATTTTCAATTACCCTGTCCTGTTCGACGGCGTCGCGAACGAGGAGCAGCTGAAGCAGGCGTCGGATTTAGTTATGCGAATCGGTTCGGAAGGGCCGGGATTTTTCTTTATGATTCTTCTAATGCCGCTGATCCTGTTGGGTTCCATTCTGATGGGCGTCTCCATGCTGCGCGCCAAGGTGCTGCCGAAGGGACCGGCCATCGCAACGCTCGTATCGGTCATCCTGATTTTTCTTCCCTACGATTCGATAACGAAGTATTTGTTTCCTCTGCAATACGCGGTTTTCGTCTGGTACGGCTTTATTCTGGCTTTTGAGAAAAGGGAGGCAGTTAGCGAAGGGGAGTGAATAAAATAATCGTATGCTTGTTACTCCAAGAGGCTGTCCTATAAGCCACCAAAGTTGCTCTGAAAGATAATCGATGAACAAGGTGAAGGTGTATATACCTCCCTCCAATGCTATACGCTCCTGAAATGGGAATAGGTAAACCCGTTAATCGGTGATTTCAGGAGCGTATGAGGCAATCTACAGGAGGTATATACACCTTCATTGATTATCGATCATCATGCAACTCTGCTTATGAGACAGCCTCTTCGTTTTGTACTATAAATCATACAAATATCGCTAATTTGTGGGGCTGTGAGTCCAGTTTGTATGAAAGATCATACAAAATACGGAATTGGAGAGGTCGGGGCGCCGGATTTGTATGATAAATCGTACAAGTTGGGTGCTGCCTCAAATAGAGGAAACGGGATCTCGTTACTTCTGAGCCAAAGCGCCCTTAAATGCTTTCTCCAGATCGTCCGCACTTTCCGAGATGATGAACAACACATAGTTGCCTTGCGTCACGACCCGGTAGTTTTTGGAGTTTTCGTACTGGTCGGGCAAATAGCTTTCGAACGACTTCTGAATATCTCCCGCTCGTTTCTCTATGCCTTTCTTGACGGCGGCTGCGTCTTTGGCTTTCTTTACTTTAAATAAGGCGAGCTCATTCGACTTTATATTGACGAAAGGCGCCCGAACCGCAAAATTCTCAAGAATGTCCGGATCGATGCCGTAGGCTTCTTCCATCTGTTCGGCGCTCATGTCGAGCGACACGGGCTGCTCCACCTGCTCCAGCATGAAGTCTACAATGTCGCCGGAAGACAGCGACTTCGGCTTCTCGCTTGGCTCGGGCTTCTTATCCGGCTTAGCAGATTCGCTCGGACTCGGGCTAGGTTGAGGCTTCTTATCCGGCTTAGCGGATTCGCTCGGACTCGGGCTAGGCTGAGGCTTCTTATCCGGCTTAGCGGATTCGCTCGGACTTGGACTAGGCTGAGGCTTCTTGTCCGGCTTAGCGGATTCGCTCGGACTTGGGCTAGGCTCCGGCGTCTTTCCCGGCTGCGCAGATTCGCTCGGGCTAGCTTCGGGCTGCTCGCTCGGACTGGATTCAGGGCTCGGGCTTACGCTTTCGCTGGCGGTCGGCGAGCTGGTGGCGGTCGGCGTGCTATTGTTTTTATCGGCGTTGCCGGAGCAAGCGGTCAGCAGGCTTCCTAGCAATGCGGTAATTAACAGAAATGACATAGCGCTTTTCTTCATGGTCAGTACTCTCCTTGATGTTGGTTTCTAGTAGGTCAGCTTTACTGACGCGCCTGTCCGCTTGAAAGTTGCAGCAAGTTGCGGAAGGCTGCGCCGCTTAGCGGGCAAGCTTCAGAATCGCGCCGTTATCGGCGAAGGTAGCCGTATTGAACAGCAGAAGCGAGTTGTCGATTCCGTTCTCCTCCATATAGCCGGCGATGCTGCCGTTATAGAAGCGGATATCGATCACATGAATCTCTGCGACATGTTTGGTCAAGAATGGAATTAGGCTATGAGCGTAGGAGTCTTTGACAATGAGCAGCTTATCGAGGTCCGCCTGATCCGCATCGAGCTTGCTCGTAATGGTGGACAAGGCGTGGACGCCTCCGAGAAAATAAGGGTACTGATCCTTCTTCGCCAGAAACTGTTCCGCATACAAGCTGTCGTAATCCGTATTGTCGTCGACAACGTGCATTTTGGAATCGATCGGATGCAAGGACGTAAACTTCTGGATGACATCCGGCTTCAAACCGCCGAACTGTCCGCGCGTGTGGAAGCTGCCCAGAAAAGTGTCGCTGACGTTCTCGATTTGAAATTCGTCCAGCCCGGCAGCCGTCCAACCCATTTGCTCGGCATAGGCGACATAGGCGTAATAAGCGCCAAGGGTTGTCCAGTGGTGATCCGTCCGATAATAGATCGATTCCGCGGCATGCGGCCGCAGAAAATCGAAACCGTTCAAATAGTCCGCGCTGTCGCCGAGAAGCGAGCCAACGTATTCGTTCACTTTCTCTTGCGGATAGTTGGGCGCTTTCCAAGGCAGACGCTCCGGGTACATCCCGATGGAGGTCGGAGCCAGCAGGAAGGAAATATTGGCATCCGGATGCTTCTCGGCCAGTCGTTTCACCGCTTCGACGTAGCTCTTGACCTTCTCGTAATTAGGCTCGGGAAACTTCTCGAACAGGTATCCGTCCTTGCCTTTGTAAATGCTGTTGTTTTCCTGCTGCAGCCTTAAGCGCTCTGCCGCCGACTTGACGCCGATCCAATCCGCCCTGAGCGGAAAATGATCCGTGACGAAGCTCTCGGCCTCGTCCGCAAATTTTTTGGATAGCAGATTGTCCCAGGTCAGACGGGGCATTTTCTGCAAATAGCGGTTTTCCAACTCGGAAAAGGATTCGACGGGTCGAGCGAGGAAAGCGCCGGACAGGAGGAACAGCGTG
This sequence comes from Cohnella phaseoli, assembly GCF_003386235.1. Lineage (GTDB taxonomy): Bacteria > Bacillota > Bacilli > Paenibacillales > Paenibacillaceae > Cohnella > Cohnella phaseoli. The sequence continues at coordinate 100,928 of NZ_QRDZ01000026.1, read as the reverse complement.
GCGGCGAATGATCCGATCAGCAGACGGTCGGTGATCCGCTTCATGATTAACAGCCTCCTTCATTTAGAACAAACTTGTTTTAGAAGCGGAAATACAGGAAAGGATTAAAGGTCGCGTCGACCAAATAGGCTACCGACAGCAGGAACAGCGCCCCGCACCAGGCCAGATTCAGCACAGAGCCGACTCCGCCCAAACCGCCGGCGAGCTGCTGCCGCAGCCTGCCGTAAGGCAGCGAAGCAATCGCCAGCACGACCAGCAGGAGAGCGTTCGTATAAGCGAAATACATCGTCTCGTCGCTCCACAGAGGCTGTCCGGTCAAGCCGAACATGGCGAGCAAATACTGTCCCGCCTTCGGCAGCTCTTCGAATGCGAATAATACCCAGCCGACGAGAATAAGCACGGCGGCATACAGATGGCGAACCCAGCGGGGGGATCGTCCAAGCAGCGACAGGCCGAACCATTTTTCGAAGATCAGAATAACGCCGAAGTACAGCCCCCAGAGCAGGAAGTTCCAGCTGGCGCCGTGCCAGATGCCGGTCAGCGTCCAGACGATGAGAATGTTGCGGAGCTGCTTGCGCAAGCCGAGCCGGTTGCCGCCAAGCGGAATGTAGACGTAGTCTCTGAACCAGGTGCTCAACGACATGTGCCATCTGCGCCAGAAATCGGTGATGCTCTGCGCGGCGTAAGGTTTGTTGAAGTTTTCGTTGAAACGGAAGCCGAACATGAGGCCGAGACCGATCGCCATGTCCGAATATCCGCTGAAGTCGAAATAAATCTGAAACGCAAAGGCGATGATGCCCAGCCAGGCCATCGCCACGGGCAGCGTACCGGCGTCGGCGGCCGAAATCGTATGCCAGAGCAGTCCGATATTATTCGCGAGCAGCACCTTCTTGGCCAACCCGGTCACGAAGCGGCGCACGCCTTCGGCGAACAGAGCGACGTCGACCTTGCGGCTGCGAAGCTGCTCTGCCACCGACTTGTAGTGGACGATCGGCCCCGCGACCAATTGCGGAAACAACGCCACGAAGGTGGCGAAGTCGATCCAGTTCCGCTGCGCTTTGGCCGTTCCGCGGTAAATATCCACGATATAGGACATCGACTGGAACGTATAGAACGAGATGCCGATCGGCAGCGCCAGCTCGGTGAGCGGGATATCCGTGCCCAGCCATTCGTTCATGTTGCCGATTAGAAAGTCGGCGTATTTGAAATAAGACAGCAGTGCCAGATTAACGGCAATCGATGCGGCCACAACCGCTTTACGCTGCGCCGGTCCGAGGCTAGAGCGTTCCAACAGACGACCGAAGCCGTAGTCCGTCAACGTGGAGATCAGCATAATGACGATGTAGACCGGCTCTCCCCAGGCGTAGAACACAAGGCTTGTCAGGAGCAGCACCAGATTGCGGATTTTTCCGGGGGAGCAGTAATAAAGGAGCAGAACGGCGGGCAAGAATAGAAACAGAAATAGCAAGCTGCTGAACACCATGATGTAAGGAGTCTCCTTGCGGCAGTTATAGTGAACGATAAAAAATCCGGTTATAGGCGAATTCAACAAAGCCTCAGACGCAGGCCGCGAACAAAAGGTTACAGATGCGACTATTCTCCCAGATTTTACGCTAATTTAAGGTTCCGATTATCGAAACTCGCAATATTTTCGTTTATAATTGACTAGGTTGAAACCTTTTTGTCGGTTCATCGTAAAAGTAGGTAGTTGAGGGATGAGAGATTCATAGAATCCCGCCCGCCACTGTATTAGCCGAAAAGAGATGGAAGGGAGATTCTGCTGGGCATGACGATTTCGCTTGTAAAAGGACAGAAAGTGGATCTCACGAAAGGGAACGCCGGGCTAAGTAAAATCACCGTTGGTCTCGGGTGGGATCCGATCGAGAAGAAAGGCTTCTTCGGCACCAAGAAAGTGGACGTCGACTGCGACGCTTCCGCACTGCTGCTCGACGAGAACGGCAAGCTTCGGGACAAGCATCTCGTATGCTTCTACAACTTGAAAAGTCTTGACGGCTCGGTCGTTCACTCCGGCGACAATCTGACGGGAGAAGGCGACGGCGACGACGAACAGATTTCCGTCGATCTTGCGCGCGTTCCCGCTCACGTTCACAAAGTTCTGTTTGTCGTGAATATCTACGATGCCGTCAACCGCAAGCAGGATTTCGGTATGATTTCCTCCGCTTACATTCGCGTGCTTAATCAGGCGAGCAATCAGGAACTCATCCGGTTCAACCTGACCGACAACTACGCAGGCAAGACGGCTCTGATCGTCGGGGAGATCTACCGCCACAGTGGAGAATGGAAGTTCAACGCCATCGGCGAGGGCTCTTTCGCCGCGCATGTCGATTTGCTGGCAAGAGAGTATCAATAATAAATCCAAAATTTAAAATCCAAGAAAAGAGGGAATTGCACATGTCTATCAGCTTATCCAAAGGTCAAAAAATCGATTTGACGAAAACGAACCCGGGTCTTACGAAAGTTCTAATCGGTCTCGGTTGGGATACGAACAAATACGACGGCGGCAAGGATTTTGACCTCGACGCTTCCGCGTTTCTGCTGAACGGTGCGGGCAAAGCAGCCTCCGATAAGGATTTCATCTTCTATAACAACCTGAAGAGCACGAACGGAGCTGTTGAGCACACGGGCGACAACCTGACGGGCGAAGGCGACGGCGACGACGAGCAAGTGAAAGTCAATCTGGCTACCGTTCCGCCGGAAGTGGAGAAAATCTCCTTCTGCATCACGATCCACGAAGCGGCCGAGCGCGGCCAGAACTTCGGACAAGTCACGAACGCGTTCGTTCGCATCGTGAACGAAGATACGGGAGCGGAGCTGATCCGTTACGATCTGGGCGAAGACTTCTCGGTCGAGACGGCGGTTGTCGTAGGCGAGTTGTATCGTCACAGCGGCGAATGGAAATTCAACGCGGTCGGCAGCGGCTATCAGGACGGACTGGCCGGCCTGGTTAAAGATTTCGGCTTGATGTAACACTGTAGTACCCGGTTAACGGGGACCGCTGTTCAATCGGATCGCGGTCCCTTTCCAATTAAAGAGGAGGAATAACGGCAATGGCGGTTAATTTGTCCAAAGGCCAGAAAGTCGACTTGACGAAAACGAACCCGGGCTTGACCAAGGTCAAAATCGGATTGGGCTGGGATACGAACAAGTATGACGGAGGCAGTGCGTTCGATCTCGACGCTACGGCTTTTTGTCTGAACGACTCCGGCAAAGTGAATTCGGATAACGATTTTATTTTCTACAACAATAAGAACAATTCGAACGGCTCCATCCAATTGTCGGGCGACAATCAAACCGGCGAAGGCGACGGGGACGACGAATCGGTCGTGATCGATCTCGGGCAGGTACCGGCTGAAGTCCAGAAGGTCGCCTTCTGCATTACGATCCATGACGCGGCGGCGCGCAATCAGAACTTCGGTCAGGTAGCCAATTCGTATGCTCGCGTAGCTAACGAAGCAACCGGCGAGGAACTGATCCGTTATGACCTAGGCGAGGATTTCTCGATCGAGACGGCGGTTGTCGTAGCCGAATTGTATCGTCATGGCGCAGAGTGGAAATTCAGCGCGGTAGGAAGCGGGTATCGCGACGGGCTGGCCGGCTTGTGCCGGGATTTCGGAGTACAAGTATAGGAGGGATTCCAAGATGACCATCAGCTTATCCAAAGGACAAAGAATCGATCTGACGAAGACAAACCCGGGTCTCAAGAATGCGATTATCGGACTGGGCTGGGATACGAACAAATATACTGGCGGAGACGACTTCGACCTGGACGCTTCGGCGTTCTTGCTTCATGCCAATGGCAAGGCGAACGGCATCGAGGATTTCGTTTTCTACAATAACCTGTCCGCATACGGCGGAGCCGTCCTTCACACGGGGGACAACCGCGACGGCCAGGGCGAAGGCGACGACGAGCAGATCAAGCTGGACTTTACCAAAATACCGGAACATGTTCATCGTATCGGCATTACCGTAACGATCCACGAAGCCGAGCGTCGTCATCAAAATTTCGGCCAGGTTTCGAATGCATTCGTACGGCTGGTGGACGAGCAGACGGGAAGCGAAATTCTGCGTTACGATCTGGGGGAGGATTTCTCGGTCGAAACGGCGGTTGTCGTATGCGAGCTGTATCGTCATGGCGCGGATTGGAAATTCCAGGCGGTCGGATCGGGCTTCTCCGGAGGCTTGGCCGCTCTCGCCAACAACTACGGCTTGGACGCCAAGTAATTACCTAACGGAGGATTCGCAGCGCATGTCTCTTAAGATCATTAAAGGCCAGAAAGCGGACATTACTAAGAACACGTCGATTTCGCGGGTCGTCGTCGGAATGGGCTGGGGTGCCAGCGCCGGCGTAGATTTGGACTTCTCGGTTTTTGTATTGCAGGCAAACGGCAAGGTGCGTTCGGACAACGATTTGATCTTTTACTCGAATCCGACGGGAGCAGGCGGCGCAATCCGCATTGTCGGACAGGAGAAGAAGAGCTACGGGTCCCAGACGGACCAGGAGCAGGTAAGTATCGATCTGCGCAGCGTTCCGCAGGAATTGGAACGGATTCCGTTCACCCTGACGATCTATGAAGGAGACGCCCGCAGGCAAAATTTCTCCCTCGTCAAGGACGCTTATTTGCGGATCATCGATGAAACGACGGGCAACGAGCTGCTCCGATATGAGCTTGGCAATCAATTTCCCGTCGAAACGGCAATCGTCGTGGGAGAATTATATAGATATAACGGCGAATGGAAATTTAATGCCGTCGGCTCCGGATATTCGGGCGGATTGGCCTCACTATGCGGCAGCTTCGGCATCGTCGTTCGCGAAGAACCGCCTGCGGCCTCTCCGCCGCCGGTTCCGCCCGCGCCGCCGAAAGTCGAACCGGCCAAGCCGCCGGTTGGACAAGCTTCTCCCCCTTCGTCTCCTCCGCCGGTCTCGCCGGTCAGACTGGACAAGATCGAGCTGAAGAAGAAGGGCGACGTCATCAACCTGGAGAAGAAAGCGGGTTCGCTGGGCGAAATTCTGGTTAATCTCAACTGGAACCGCAAGAAAACCGGCGGAGGCTTCTTCAAAGCGGCATCCGGAATCGACCTCGATTTGGGCTGTCTCTTCGAATTAAAGGACGGCACGAAGGGCGGCGTCCAAGCGTTAGGCAACGCCTTCGGAGATTTCCAGCGACCGCCTTACGTGGCGCTTGACGGAGACGATCGGACTGGCGCGCTTGAAGGCGGGGAAAATCTGCGAATCAACGGAGCCAAAGTCGCAGACATTAAACGAATCGTCATTTTCGCCTTTATTTATTCGGGCGTGGCGAACTGGTCGCAGGCGGACGGCGTCGTGACCGTCAAGTATCCAGGCGGTCCGGATATCGTCGTGCGTATGGACGAGTACGGCAGCAACAAGGGCTTGTGCGCGATCGCGATGATTCGCAACGTTAACGACCAGACGTTCAGCGTCGAGCGGCTCGTGCAGTTTTTCGACGATCAGCAGAAGCTGGACGTCGCGTACGATTGGGGATTGCGCTGGACAAGAGGAAGCAAGTAATCGATCGATTTGCGAGACTGCGACGTAATGAAGTGCGACATCATTTCGTCGCAGCTCATCAGTAACGGAGTTAGACACCGGCAGGAGGGCCATCATGGATTTTTTGCAAAGCTTTATTGACAACTTCGCGAGCTTTTTCGATTGGCAGCATATCGGCGAGGTATTGTCGATGCCATCGACATGGGGAATTATCGGCACGCTGATCGTTCTCGAGGGCTTGTTGTCCGCGGACAATGCGCTCGTGCTCGCAGTTATGGTTCGCCATCTTCCTAAAGAGCAGCAGAAGAAGGCGCTGTTCTACGGAATTATCGGCGCGTACGTCTTTCGCTTCCTGGCGATCGGAATCGGGACCTATCTCGTCAAGATTACCTGGATCAAGGTCGCCGGAGGTCTATACTTGCTCTGGATTGCGCTAAGCAATTTGTTCGATCTGGAGTTCAAGATGGCTCGCGTAGGCGGAGTTCCGCTGATTCCGTACATCGGCAAGAAAGCCGCCGAGGAAGAGAACGAAGTAGAGAACAAAGGAATGGGCTTCTGGCGTACGGTGCTGGCCGTCGAAATGATGGATATCGCCTTCAGTATCGACAGCGTTCTGGCCGCTTTCGGAGTCAGCGAAGAAGTATGGGTACTGTTCCTGGGCGGTATTCTCGGCGTACTGATGATGCGCGGAGTTGCCCAAGTGTTCTTGAGACTGATCGAGAAGTTCCCGGAGCTGGAAAAAGCGGCATTTATCCTGATTGTCGTCATCGGAGCGAAGATGATCGCCGGAGCGTTCGGCTTCCATGTATCGCATGCTGTGTTCTTCTCCATATTGATCGCAATTTTCGTCGGTACGATGATTTTCAGTTCCATGAGGAAAAAAGCCGAAGCATCCAAATCTTCCGCCAAGTCCTAATTGAACCGATTGCAGTCGCAGTTTCTTGGAAATATCCCTCATGTGAGCGTGGGGGATATTTTTTAAGGATGGATTTGGAAGTATTTTGAAGGTATAGAGATTTAGAGGTTTGGAGGAGGTGAGTCCCTTGCGTTATTTCGACTATCTGTCCCCGGAGCAGGAGAAAGATGTATTTCTTTATTCTCCGGGGGAATTCAGCAATCGTAACGACAGGGAAACTTTGGCTTATGCGGTAGGGGCCGCGTTGTATATGCCGGCGACTCGTTCCCGGATCGCGGAAGACATCGTAAATAAGAAAATTGCGGGACTTGTGTCTCTGGTCATCGATTTGGAGGATGCGGTGGCGGACAGCCAAGTCGACTCGGCCGAGAAAAATCTGTATGAGACGTTGGACAGGCTGTATTGGTATATGATCGAAGGCGAGCTTAAGCCGTCCGCGCTTCCGCTGATCTTTGTTCGGGTTCGCTCCGCGGAGCAGCTGCAGCGTCTGCTGAGCCGGCTTGAGGGACGTCTGCATTTGTTGACGGGTTTTGCCTTTCCGAAGTTCGCAGCCGACACGGGAGAAGCCTATTTCCGCATGCTGGAGGAGCATAACCGCAGCGCGGGGCCGAATGCGCCGACGCTGTACGGCATGCCGATTATGGAGACGGCGGAAGTGATTTACCGGGAAAGCCGGGTGCCCGTGCTGCTCGACATCCAAGCATTGCTGAAGCGATATCAGCCCTACGTGCTAAATGTGAGAATCGGAGCGACCGACTTCTCCAGCATTTTCGGATTGCGGCGCAATCCCGACATGACGATCTACGATATCGGCGTCATTCGCGATTGCGTGACGGATATTATCAATATGTTCGGACGGCAGGAGGACGGCTTCGTGATTTCCGGACCGGTATGGGAGTATTTCCGAAGCGATCGCGTGCTTAAGCCTCAACTGCGAATGACTCCGTTCCAAGAGGCGATGGGCAAGGACGGACTGAAGCTGCGCATGTCTTATCTGGACAGATCTGTGGACGGACTTATTCGCGAGGTGGCGTACGACAAGGAGAACGGCATTATTGGCAAAACGATTATTCATCCGACGCACCTTCAGCCGGTACAAGCGATGTACGTCGTTACTCATGAGGAATATTGCGATGCGGCGAGCATTATCGCGAACAGTCAAGGCGATTACGGCGTGATGAAGAGCCAATACGCCAACAAGATGAACGAGATCAAGCCGCATTTGAACTGGTCCAACCGGATTATGAACCGATCAAAGATTTTTGGGGTGTTGCATGAAAAACATAACTTCACCAGCCTGCTCGTCGATCACGAGCCGGCAGGAGCGCTTGTATAGCATTATCGATGGGTTGGAAGTCGAAGTCACAGTCTCGGCCAATCCGTACGGGCTTGAGCTTGACCAATTGTTCGGAATGGCCGCGCGCATTAACAAGAAGCGCGGTTTTCTATTCGTAAGCAAGGTGCTGGGCAAGCATATTCCGGTCATTCCCGCACTGTCGTTGGGAGCCGGCGCGATGCTTGGCTGCCTCTACGAGGAGGAAGTGCTAAAGCGTCCTTCCGCACTGGCAGCGGAACGGCTGCGCGGCATGTTCGCGGGTAGAAGAGAGGCGGAAGAAGGTTATCGCAAGCTGATGGCGGACAAAATCCGCATCGACGAGCCGACGCTGTTCATCGGCTTCGCAGAGACGGCGACCGCGCTCGGACACAGCATGTTCGACGCCTTCACGGGCAGCGTTTCGTTCGTACATACGACGCGCGAGGAGATCGAAGGGCTTGTCCCGCCGATCCGGTTCGAGGAGGAGCATTCGCACGCGGTCGCTCATCGTTGCTATGTGCGCGATTCGTCCGTCTTCCGCAATGCGGCCCGCGTCGTGCTTGTCGACGACGAGATGACGACCGGCAAGACGTCGCTGAACATCATCCGCGAGCTGCACGAGGCTTACGGCCATCGCGACTTCGCCGTTGCCAGCCTGCTAGATTGGCGTTCCGATGCGGATCGCGATCGCTACGCGGAGCTGGAGCGCGAGCTGGACATCCGCATCCGTTGTTTGGCGCTGATCGAAGGATCGATCAAGGTGAACGGCAATCCGCTTGAAGAGGCGGCGCGAGGCCAAGGGGCGCCCGAGCCGCAGGAGGATTTCCACCTGCTTCGGCACGATTTATCCGAGATGTTCGAGCATGCGGGACAGTCGTCGGAGGAAGCGGGGCGATCGCCTCAGCTTCATTCTTACCTGCTGCATACCGGTAGATTCGGCATTAGCGTAGCCGACGGGGAAGCGCTCGACCGAGCCGTCGTCGAGGCTGCGGGACTGTTGGCCGCGCACAGAACGGGAAGCCGCGCGCTTTGTCTCGGAACTGGAGAATTTATGTACGTTCCGATGAGAATCGCCGAAAGAATGGGAGACGGGGTGTATGCCCAATCGACGACAAGAAGCCCGATTCATCCGCTGCGCAGAGACGGTTATGCGGTGACATCCGCTTATCGTTACGATTCGCCGGACGGAGAGGAAGTCGCTAATTTTATTTACAACGTCGAACCGGGCCAATACGACGAAGCGTTCGTCTTTGTCGAACGACAGTACGATCCGGCGCGAGGCGCATCGTTCGAACGGGCTTTGTCCCTGCTTGGCGTGCCCGTCGTTCACTTGGTTACGTTCGGCGCATCAGACGATCGGAGGGACGGGGAATGAACCAGCTTCTGTCCATATACGAAGGCAATCTCGCCCAGCCGTCCTCTATTGGCAGCTACAAGCCGGAGGACGTCGTATTTTTATTGAAGGATTTAAGCAATGTCGAGCTGGAGCGCGGCACGGAGGACCGGGAGGAAGCGATCCAATCCGGGACGCATTATTCCGAGATGCTGCCGATCGAATATCGGCCGTCGGACGACTATATACAGCTATACCGCGAGACGCTGCTTGCGACCGCGAACAAGGTGGCGGAGGCGGTCGCCGTCGTGTCGGAGCAGATCGTCGCGAGACGCGGCAAGTCCGTCGTGCTGGCTTCGCTGGCGCGGGCCGGAACGCCGATCGGGGTGCTGATCAAGCGCTACTTGCAGACGTTCCATGGACTGGACGTTCCCCATTACAGCATCTCTATTATTAGGGGCAAAGGAATCGACGAGAACGCGCTGAAATATATGCTGCGCCGCCATCCGGACGGCAACATCCAGTTCGTCGACGGCTGGACGGGCAAGGGCGCCATTCGCAAAGTGTTGATCGAGGCCTGCGGAAGCTTCTACGATCGCTACGGCGTTCGATTGAACGACGATCTCGCCGTGTTGGCCGATCCGGGCTGCTGCTCTGCAACGTACGGCACGCGGGAGGACTTCCTGATTCCGAGCGCCTGCCTGAACTCGACGGTGTCGGGGCTCGTCAGCCGAACCGTGCTGCGCGACGATCTGATCGGGCCGGACGATTATCACGGGGCGAAGTTTTACCGCGAGCTGGCGGAGGACGACTTGTCCAACGAATACGTAGATACGATCGAAGCGCAATCCGAGGCCGTTCGGGAAGCGGCCAAGGCTAAGGCTGAACAGCTTCTCTCCGACGGCGAGGACCCTGTTACTTGGCAAGGGGAACAGGACATTCGCGCCATTCAGCGGGACTATGGCATCGCCGACGTCAATCTGGTGAAGCCAGGAGTGGGGGAAACGACCCGCGTACTGCTGCGCAGAGTGCCGTGGAAAATTCTTGTGGACGATAAGAGCAACCCTAATCTCGCTCCGATTTTGCTGCTGGCGGCGGATCGCGGCGTCCCTGTCGAGGAATATCCCGAGCTGACTTATTCCTGCTGCGGAATCATTAAGCCGCTCAAGGGGGAATCCGAATGATTTTCGCCTGCGATTTGGATCAGACGTTGATCTACTCTCGCCGTTCGATGGGACCTGTCGAGGAGAGCGAGCTTGTTCCCGTCGAGAAATACGAGGGCGAGGATCTAAGCTATATGACCCGCACCGCCTATATGCGGCTTCGGGAGCTGAGCCGGGAGATCGATTTCGTGCCGACGACGACGAGAATCTATGAGCAATATGCGAGAATACACGGACTGGCCGATGGCATCTCCATCCGTTACGCGATCGTAAGCAACGGGGGCCGGGTGTTGATCGACGGCCGGACGGACGAGCAATGGGACGGTCTGATCCGGGAAGCCGTACGTGCCGGAGCGGCTTCGGGCGACGAGGCTATGGCGCTGTTCCGCCGTCTCGCGGATGCGAGCTGGGTGCTCAAGGAGCGATATTGCGATGAGCTGTTCCACGCCGTTGTCGTAGAGAGGGATCGCATTCCGCACGGCTGGATGGACGAGCTGGCGAGCGAGCTGTCCGGCATGGGCTGGAATTGCTCGCTGCAGGGGCGCAAGGTGTATCTGGTGCCCGATCCGGTAAGCAAGGGCGCGGCTGTACGTTACGTGAAGGAACTGACAGGCGCATCGTTCGTATTCGCGGCCGGCGACAGCCTGCTGGACGAAAGCATGCTGCGGATGGCGGACGAAGCGATGGCTCCGGGGCACGGCGAGCTGTTCCGCAGTTACGGCAGCGGAAATGACGGAGCGATCCGCTTCTCGCGCCGCTCGGGAATTATGGCGGCGGAAGAAATATTGAACGCCGCTGCGGCTTGCAACAAGACGGAGGTGGCGGGATGACGAACATTTATTTTAATCGCTGGTTCTCTTCGGCGTATCACTACATTAACATGATCCGCGACAATCCGGACGGCCAGCGCTTTACCTTCTACGGCACGCATCCGGACCCGGGACATCTTGCTCTGCAAGCGTGCGATTACTCGGAGCAGGAGCCGGTGCTGCATGGCGAGGAGTACGTCGAGTACGCGCTGGACTTCTGTCGCCGCAATGAAATCGGCGTTTTTATCCCGCGGCTGAAAATGCTGGAAATCGCGAAGGAGGCTCGCCGCTTCGACGAAATCGGAACAAAGGTGATGGTCTGCCGCGACATCCCGCTGCTGGAATGCCTGATGGAGAAGGATCGTTTCTACGAGAGCCTGGCCGGCTCCGGCGTCGTGCCGCTTCCGGAATACGAGATCGCCGAGACGGCGGAGCAGTTCAAGGCTGCGTACGAGAAGCTTGCGGCGCGCGGCCATCGCGTATGCTTCAAGCCGACGAATGCGGAAGGCGGCATGGGCTTCCGAATCATCGACAACGAGCGAAGCGAGCAGGACAAGCTGAACGACCTGTACGGCTGGGTAAGCGCGGCGATTTCGTTCGAGGAGGCGTACGGGACGCTGTCGTCCGTGGAACGGTTTCCGCGGCTGATGGTGATGGAGCTGCTGCCGGACGAGGAGGTCAGCATCGACTGTCTTGCGGATGCGGACGGAAATCTGCTTGCCGCTATTCCGCGCCGCAAATCGTCGGGGCGAATCTACCTGCTGGAAGACAAGCCGGAGCTGCTCGAGATCGCTTCGCGGGTCGCGGCGCGCTGCCGCATCCCGTTCGTCTACAATATTCAGGTCAAATACAACAACGGCGTGCCTAAGCTGTTGGAGATCAATCCGCGCATGTCGGGCGGTCTGTACATTACTTGCTTGAGCGGAGTGAACATGCCGTATTTGGCGGTGAAGGCGATTCTCGGACAACCTTTCGAGCCGCCCGTTCCGCAGTTCGGCATTCGAGCCAGCTATCTTGAGCTTCCCGTCCTCATGAAACCGGTATAAAGCTGAACAAGCAACCCAAAACAACTCAAAACAACCTGACTGAAGCCGGCAAAACCATCCCTTTCGGAATGCAATAGGCATTTTCTGGGCTGGTTAAACTTATATAGCATTAAAAATTGACGAGCGCTGCCGAAAACCATAAACTAAAGTCAAGGTTAACCGTTTGCGCCAGTCGGATTCGGTTGGATAGACAGGAGGTAACGCCTTGCTTCGTTCGAAATGGGGATTAGCGTTCATTATTCTCGGTTATGCGGGAGGATACATCTCGACTTTTTTCGTTTATGACGCGATCGCTCTTTTGTTTCCGATTGCGGGAACGATGCTGGCTTCGGTCATTCGCAACTCCGAACTCAAAATAGCCAGGCTGGCTGCGGAGCGGGATGCGGCGAATGCGGCAGCCGCGAGCGCGCAGCAGAGTCAGCAGATTCCGCCGCCTCGGGCGTTCGATATCGGCGGCATCCCAGCCAAGCAGCCGGAGCCCGAACCGAAAGCATCGGGGCTTGGGCCGGAGTGGGACTCGATTCTCGAGTATATCGGCACGATCGAGGACATGGTGCTGCTCGAAGGGAAGAAGGACAATCTCGACAACGAGATCGTGCAGCGCACATTGTCCCTTCTTGTCCGGTTGAACCGCGTCATTCCGCAATTGGTCGCCTTCAACAATGGGGACATCAACCACAAAATTCAGCGGCTCGTGCTTAAGGACCTGAACGGGGCGATCACGCCTTTCCTGCATTTGAGCGGTGAAGCGAAGCGACAGAATCGCAGACTGCTGCTCAACAGCCTTCGGGACATCGACAACCAGATTACGACCTACACAAGCTTCATCGAGCAGAAGGATTTGATGGAGCTGAAGAACAAGGCCGAGCTTATTCATCAGCGCTACGGCGCCGGTAACTAGTATAGCGAGTTCAAATCGTCCGGTTTTAGCTTCGCGCTTATAATCGGAAACTTTGAACGACCTCAATATTCGATGGGAGGACTTATGCATGAGTACGCAAGCTATTTTGCTTAAAGATTCGGACGCCGTAAGAGTTCAGCAGGAAGCGCAATCGACGATCCAGCGCATTTCGGCTGCGGATGCCGGCCAGCTCGATTCCTTGATGGACGAAGTCGGCCGCATGGGCCAGAAGACGATGGAGAAAGCCGGAGCCAACCTGACGCTGCTGGAGCGCCCTCTTAACGATCTGCTCAGCGGCAAGCGCTCGGAGATTGCCGGGAACATTATGAAGCTTCGCAATGAGGTAGACGATCTGAACCGGTCGAAGGATCTGTCCGTTTTCCAACGCATCCTTCGCAAGACGCCGATGAAAAACTACATCATGAAGTATCAATCGGTGCGGACGAACGTTCAGGCGATTATTTCGGCTCTGCGCAACGGCAAGGATACCCTGGAGGAGAACGTCGTGCACATGCGCAACCTGAAGCAGATGTGTCTCCAGGAAATGTACAATGTGCAGCAGCGCATTGAGTTGGGCAATCAGCTTAAGGTGTTGTTCGAACAGGAAATGGCCAAGCCCGAGAACGAGAGCAGAAAACCGCAGCTCGAAAAAGGCTTGCGCAAGGTCGTTACGAGAATTCAAGCGCTCACCGAGATGATTATGCTGTACCAGCAGGCGATTGCCGGCGCGGATATCATTAACGACAACAACGACAAGCTGATCGATTCCGTCGACGCAACGATCGACAAGACGCAGCATCTGATTACCGTGTCCGCCATGATCGCGACGGCGCTGGAAGACCAGATGAAGGTCATCGATGCGGTCAACGCGACGAACGACATGCTCGGCAAGCAATTTGCGGAGAATGCCCGCATGCTCAACGAGACGACGCAGAAGACGACGCAGGCGATGACAAAATCGGCGATGTCGATGGAACAGATTAATCAGGCGATGAACGATCTGACTTCGGCGATCAACCGGTGCGAGGAGTCCAACCGGACGATCATCGCTTCCGCTACGGAGCAGACGAGTCGTCTGCAGGAAATCAACAAGCAGATGGGCCAACGACTCGGCCTGCAGTCGGGCTCAAGCTCGGCGGCGCCGCAAGCGATGCTCCAGGAGCAGCCTGTCGGCAGCTTGATGGACTAAAGAAGGCTAGTAATTAATGGGGCTGTCCCATAAGCTGAGTGGCTTGAGATAATCGTTAGACAAAGAAGGGAGATACATGCCCCTTTGCTCTTGTTCATCGATTATCTTTCAGGGCAACTTGGGGTGCTTATGGGACAGCCTCATTTTTATTAAGTCACACTATAAAAGCTGTTCGCTAAATAGATTTTTCCTATGACAACTTGTCTGCCATCATATTCCTGCTCTGCGGCGGATAGACTGTGAGTAACGAGAGCCTTCGACTCACAGAGAGGATGAGCGGCATGCTGATGAACGTGCTGATCGGATTTGTGATCGTGTTTCTGATCGTGGCGGCCAGCAGCGAGAAGACGGAAGCCGTCGTCGAGACGATGGAGGAATAACGGAGCCGAACGGCATGCGCATGCAGGCCGAATATACAGGCAAGGCCGGTTGGCCGCCCTATTTGGGTCGGTCTGCCGGCCTTGCTGCTTAATGGACAAGTCTGTTACTGCCAGACTGCCTTGTCACTTGTCAAGAAAGCGTCAACTGAGATTGCAGATCCAATTGCCACGTGGACGAGTCAGTTGGGCGAACAGGTGCTAAAGCGGAAAATCCGCCTTAAATGCGGTCAACAGACCATTTTGAGGGAAATAGAGCGGATTGTCCGTTTTAAAATCGGGAAAAGTGAATTTTTTGAAAAATAAAGCGGGAAACCCGCTCTAATCTCGTCGAATCGATCCGGTATTCGAAAATAATGCGGAAAATCCGCTTTGTTCGGCAGCTATGAAATTAGGGAATCTCCGCGCACTCCGAATCTCTATCCTACGACTCTTAAGAGGTAAGACTGGTATTGCCTGACTATTCCGTTTATTATTAATTGAGAGAGATCAGATAGGAGAAGGAGGAGTCGCGCTCTTGGATTTTACCTTTGAAATTTTGGATTCCTCCACGATTAACCTTCGCTTCAATTACGGAGGAGCTTGGTTCGAGTTTAACTTATTTTACAGGGACGAGCAGTGGATTTTGCATCCTTACGACGCCACCTTGCTAGGGAACCCGGAGATGTGCCGACTGGTCGTCGCCGATTTGCTCGGCAACAAAGTTTTTCAGGTAATGCTGGCGAAGCAGCGCATTTTGCTCTCGCAGTTGCGGACCTCTGTCGACGTTTCGAACGATCGCTTCGAGCGGATTCCCTCGGAACGAGTCGAACGGGATCGAGGAGCGGAGCAAGGTGTGGGGGACGAGATCGATCGTTGGGTGCAGCAGCATTCGTTGACGGAAATTATCGACCAGGAACAGCGGCGGGTTGAGGAGCGTCTACAGATCTATCAGACCGTGCTGCAAAAAATGTTTTATCAAAATCTGGGGCCCGGCGACGAAGAGTTCGATAAAGTACAGGAGATTACGCGGATCTACAAAGAAGCGTTCGGCAGGCTGGGCGAGCTGACGAGTAAAAGAGACAGCGACGGCTTTGGCGACGACTTCTCGCGCGGACGTCGATTTTAACTTATATTTAGGAGGATTTTCGTGAAATACGATCTGTTGTATCAGGGCGCTTTTGCTATGTTGAAGGTTGAACTGCAGGCCGGAGAAAGTGTTAAGGCCGAATCTGGGGCGATGGTCTCGATGTCTCCCAATATCGACGTTACAGGTACGGCCGACGGGGGCGTGATGGCGGGACTCGGCCGGATGCTCAGCGGCGAGAAATTTTTCTTCCAGGAGCTGTCGGCGAACCGCGGCGGCGGAGAGGTGCTGCTCGCTCCATCGTCCATCGGGGACATTCAAGCCGTCGAGTTGGACGGGTCCTACCGGCTAATGGTTCAAAAGGACGGATTCCTTGCGGGAACGAGCGGCATTCAGGTTAATACGAAAATGCAAAATTTGAGTCGCGGCCTGTTGTCCGGAGAAGGTTTCTTCATTATCGAGATCAGCGGAAAGGGAACCGTGTTTCTATCTTCGTACGGATCGATTCATGCGGTAAATATCGAGCAGGGGGAAGAGCGGATCATCGACAACGGTCATCTCGTCGCTTGGCCGGATTACATGCACTATTCGATCGAGAAAGCTTCCAAAGGCTGGTTCTCCAGCATCACAAGCGGCGAAGGCCTCGTATGCAGATTCCGCGGCGAAGGGGTCGTGCTCATTCAGACCCGCAACCCTTCGGGCTTCGGCAGCTGGATTAGAAAGTTTATTCCGAGCAGATAAGTTGTACACAAAATACGTCGAAGAAATGTCGGCGAAGCCCTCCTTTTCGGATTAAAAAAAGGTTTTGCGAATTTTCTGTGAATATCGAACAGGAAGGCTCTATGATGGTATAATGGAGAATACTGAGATTTACGGAGAAGAGGTGCAAAGCCTATGGATATGCAGCCCGCAGTCGGCAGAGGTTTACCGGTCGTTTCTTACGAGCAATTATTCGAGCATTACAAAGATAAAATATTCAGCTTCGCATGGAAAATCCTGCGCAGCACGACAGATACGGAAGAGGCTGTGCAGGAGACGTTCCTTAAGCTCTACGTGAATTTCGAACGTCTCGATCCTGCAGGCTCAATCTCCTCTCTCATTTTCACGACGACAAAGAACATCTGCATCGACATGCTGCGCAAGCGGAAGACCAAGCTGACGCTCAACCATCCGATGATGTATCACGAAGGCTGGGAGAATCAGATTGCCGAAGCGAGCCGCCCGGAGGACGCGCTGATCCTGAAGGAAACCTCCGAGCATCTGCTCGCGGCGATCGATAAGCTGCCGAAGGCTTATCGGCTGATGGTGTATCAGCGGTACGTGCTGGATATGTCGATGGAGGAAATCGTGGAGATGAACCAGGTGAAAATGAATACGGTCAAGTCCCGCTTGAAGCGAGGACGAGACCTGCTCAAGAAGCATCTGGAGAAAAGTTGATCGGCAAGCCGAGAAGTCCGGAGCAAGCGGCGGACCTCCCGGCTTTCTTCTTGCCCGGACATAATCGGATGGACGCATATCGCAAAAGGAGAGACAGAAGATGACGACAAGTATACGAGATCGCAACAACCTTAAAATTACGGGCGAAGGAGAGCGGACGATTGTGTTCGCGCACGGTTTCGGCTGCGATCAGACGATGTGGCGCTATGTCGCCCCGCAATTCGAGCGGGACTACCGGGTCGTTATGTTCGATTACGTCGGCTCCGGCCGTTCCGACCATAGCGCTTATCGCGAAGACAGATACGGCAGCTTAAGCGGCTACGCGCAGGATGTGCTGGAGATCGCGGAGGTTCTGAAGCTGCGTGATGCGATATTCGTCGGTCATTCGGTTAGCGGAATGATTGGCGCGTTCGCTTCGATCGAAAGGCCGGAGCTGTTCAGCCGTCTGATTATGATCGGATCGTCTCCGCGTTATTTGAACGATTTGCCGGATTATTACGGCGGGTTCGACGAGAGCGACATTCGCGGCCTGCTGGGAATGATGGAGATGAATTTTATGGGCTGGGCCAACTATCTCGCTCCGATAGTGTTGAACAATCCGAAGCGCGGCGATCTGTCGAATGAATTGGAGCATAGCTTCAGCTCCAGCGAGCCGAAGATTGCCCGACAGTTCGCGGAAACGACGTTCTTCTTGGATTTCCGCGAGCAATTGGGACGAGTGACGGTGCCTTCGCTTATTCTCCAGTGCGCGGAAGACAGCATTGCGCCGAAGGAAGTCGGAGACTATCTTCATGCCCATCTGAACAACAGCACGTTAAGCCCGATGCAAGCGAAAGGGCATTATCCTCACTTGAGCCACCCGGAGGAGACAACGAGGCTGATCCAAGCTTACTTGGCCTCTTAACATCGCGAGAATACGGAAGGGTTGCGAAGACATGGACGAGCTATTGAACGAAGCGCCGTGCGGGTATCTCTGTCTGAACGGCGCGGGCGAGATTCGGGAGATGAATCGGACGCTGCTGCGCGCATTAGGGTTTGAGCGGGAGGAACTGATCGGGCGGCATATGGAGACCATATTGACGGCAGCCAACCGCATCTTCTATCATACTTATTTTTATCCGATGCTCCAGCTCAATGGACAGGCAAACGAAATCTATCTCGGCCTGAAAACGAAGGACGGACAGGAGACGCCGGTATTGATGAGCGCGGCTCGCGCCGAGCGGGATGGGGAGACGGTCATCGACGGGTTTCTGCTGCCGATGAAGCAGCGAATCGATCACGAGCGGGATATGCTGGTCGCGGCCAAAAAGCTGGAGGAGCTTAACCGCGCGAAGGACGAGGCGCACGAGGCGCTCGTTCGGCTTCATGCGGAGCTGGAGGAGAAGCAGGAGAAGCTGGTGGCCGTCAATCAGGCGCTGGAGGCGCAGGCTTATACGGACGGGTTAACCGGAGCGTGGAACCGCAGGCATTTCGAGACGAGCCTGGCCGCGAGCTTCGCTACGTACGAGCGTGCCGACGTTCCGTTTTCGCTGCTGCTGCTCGATATCGATTTCTTCAAAAAGGTGAACGACACGTACGGTCACCCCATTGGAGACGAGGTGCTCAGACGGCTCGCCAAGCTGCTGCGAGAGCAATCGCGCGACAATGATATCGTGGCGCGGTACGGCGGCGAGGAGTTCGCCGTCATTCTGGCCAATGCAGACCGGGACGCCGCCGTTCAGGCGGCCGAGCGCTATCGTCTGGCGGCCGAGCGGACGGATATGGGCGATCTCCGCATCACGATCAGCGTCGGAGCGGCAACGGCCGGCTGGGGAGATACGGCGCCAACGCTCATCGCCAGAGCGGATCAGGCGCTCTATCGGTCGAAGACGGATGGAAGGAACCGGGTCACTTTTGCTCAGGATAATGTAGGTTAAGTGAAAGATAGAATATTTGCATGCAAAGGGATGGCTTTGTGGCTTGGGAGAGTCGACAATTCCGTCCCCTTTTTTATTTCAGGCTACTTTTTGTCGTGTGTTTGGTTTAATCTGTATAGAGTGGGGATTTTATTGAAAAAGGTGTGAGCCTGCTCATGCATACGATAGGGATTTACGACGAACGGGACGACGAATTTATTGCGGAACGGGACGATCAGTTGGCGCTTTTTCACCTTTTTTTGTCCGAGGAGCCAAGCGACGACAAACGAATCTGGAGCATCTACGGCACAGCCGGAACAGGCAAAAGCTTTTTGCTCGATGCGTACCGGCGGTTGGCGGAGCGGTCGGGGGCGCGGATGCTGCTGCTCGACAGCCGCGACTTCAACCATACGGCCGAGCAATTCTGCCAGCGACTGCTGCGCCAGATGAAGGGGGGGCAAGCAGAGGCGGAGAGAGGGCCGGATAGGCAGGGGGATGCGCTCGATACATGCTTGCACGAATTGCGCCGCATCTCCGAGACGGCCAAGGTCGTTATTGCGCTGGATACGTATGAAGAAATGGGCGAACTGGACGGATGGCTGCGCGAGCAATTTTGCAAGCGGTTGCCTCCCTGCGTTCTATTTCTCATTGCTGGACGATATAAGCTGAAAGACCAATGGATCGTTACGCCGGCGCTGCGCGAACGAATTCGCTACATGCCCCTCGACAATCTGAGCAGGACGGCATGCGGCGTTTATTTGCAGCGGTTGGGAATGACGAATGACGAGCACATCTCGCGCATTTGGCACAAGACGCGCGGGCACCCGCTTGCGCTGTCGCTCGCCGCATTCGTTGACGCTCAGGCGGACTGGACGAACGGCTCGGCGGACGAGGCGGAATGGTTCGAGCAGTTGGCGAAAGCCTGGCTGCGCGAGGTGCCGGACGCTCAGCTGCGCCAACTGGTCGAGGCCGCCGCCGTGCTGCTGCATGTCAATCGCGAAGTATTGCAGTTTATTATGGATAAGGAAATCGACGATGAGTCGTTCGAACGGCTGATTGCCCTGTCTTTTGTACGACGCACGAATCGCGGTTGGATGCTCCACGATCTCGTTAGAGGAACGATGCGCAAGCAGCTTGAGGAACGCACGCCGGTTTATTGCGAGAGGCTGAGGGGGAGGGCGGCCCAATATTTTGCGGCCCGGATTCGCCACTCGTCGACCTATCGCAATACGGAATGGGAAGTCGGGGAACTGCTCTACTATGTAGGAGGAGGACTCGTGCGTACCTCTATTCAGGCGCAGGCGCGCGGCCGGTATGCGTGGGGGCCGTTAACCATGGCCAATGTCGACGAGGGCGAACGCTATCTCAGCAGGAGGAATCAGGCGGCGACGCCGCTGGATTTGGTGCTGGTCGATCCGGAGACCGATGAACATTACGAGAACAGCGAAGCTCGTGAGGATATGGCTCTGGCGGTTAAAGATTTGGATTTGCGGGCATGGCTTGCGCTCGACCGCCGTTCGGCCATGCTGCTTCGGTCCGCGAACGGGGAAGCCGTCGGACTGGCCGTCATTATTCCGATTCATGCGGCAACCTTGCCGGCTCTAAGCGCCGATCCGTTCGCCGGGCCATACCTGGCCTCGCTGACGCCCGCCGAATACGACAGGCTGAAGACTGCGCCGCTGGATCAGGCGGGATGGTTTATTCGCTCAATCGACTTCGTCGATTGGGGCAATCCGGATTTGGTTATTGAAGGTATGTTCCTGATGTTTTCTTATATGTATGCAGGGGGACTGTTCGTGACGTCCCCGCCTCCGGTGCCTTTTTTCGATACCGTTCATCGAGAGCTGGGGTTCCAGGACGTACCGGGGTTGCTGCACTGCAATTACGACGGGCGGACCCCGACGCCTACCTTTGTGCTCGATACGCGCGGAGAGAAGCTCGAGCAATTTCTCGGTTTGCTGCTAAGGCGCAGCGGAGTTCCGCTCGAAGCCGAAACAACCGGCGGGAAGTTCGACGAACGGCTGACGGAACGGGAACGGGAAGTGGTCTCGCTCGTGTTGGACGGGATGACGAACGCGGAGATTGCCGCCGAGCTGTATGTAAGCGAAATTACCGTTAAAAAGCATGTCAGTTCCATCTACAACAAGCTGGCCGTCAAAGGCCGAGGCCAATTGATCAAGCTGCTTGTCGGGAAATCGAGCAGCGCCTGATCGGCTCTGGCCGCGTCCCCTCTTCCCCCAGCCTGTCTCGATTTCGAGGCAGGCTGGAGTCCCGTCATATCCTTTGTCCGGAAAACGCCGTAAGGCGTTTTTTTGCGTTGCGGCGAACCGATCGGATGCAAAAGTATACTTGCGTATAATATCGGGATTCGATCAACGGTGATAGAGTAAATTTCACATGGATGAGAGGAGAATGAACATGTCCAGAAAGATGATTGCAGGTTCCGCCATCTATTTTGTCCTTGGCGCGCTGATGGGGATGGGGATGTCGATCAGCGAGGACTACACGCTTAGTCCGGTTCATGCGCATATTAACTTGCTTGGCTGGGTGTCTATGGCGTTGGGAGGAATTGTGTATCATCTGTTCCCGAATGCAGCGGCGTCCAAGCTCGGCAAATGGCACTTCTGGCTGCACATGATCGGCATTCCGATTATGATGGCTGGGCTTGCGGCCATGCTGCTGACGGGCGATAAGGCAATGATACCGATCGTGTCTGTAGGCAGCGTGATGGTCGTCGCAGGCGTCATCCTGTTCATGATCAATGCCTTTAAGCATGTGCGGTAACACCGGCAACACTGCGCGGAAAGGAGAGAGGAAAGCGATGATGAGAGATTGGGGACGTAAAGCGTTAAAAGTGATGCTGGCTGTCGCCATCGGGCTCGGCGGATTAATGGCGCAAACCGCAGAAACGAGTCTGGTTGCAGCGGAGCGGCTGGCTGTCGACGAAGCTTCGGAAAGCATGATGCGCAGTCTGCAGGCGGAGCTTGAGCCGGAGTCGGTTGCAGAGCTGCAAGGCGAACCGGCTGAGGCGGACGGTGAAGAAGTCTCATCGTCTCCGCCCGGAAGTGTGAGACGCTGATGGAGCAGTTGGCTTCGGCCACGCGACAAGGGCGAAAGCCGCCTCTCTGCTGTTGAGAGTGCTCATAACGATAGGAGCTATTGAACAAGAATAGGAGTTGACAACAGTGTTGAAAAGTAAAACAAGCCGTTTGTTATGCACTTCGCTTTTATCCAGTACCCTTCTGATTGGAATGCTGCCCCCCGCGCCGTCGTATGCGGCTGTGCCGAGCGTGTCCGTGCAGAAATATATGATGGTCGATCAGTTCGGCTATTTGCCCAATGGCGACAAGGTCGCCGTGCTCGTCGATCCGCAAGAAGGATTTAACAGCGCGGATTCGTATACGCCCGGCAGCGTGTTTGAGGTAAGACGCGTCAGCGACGATGCGGTCGTATTCACGGGAGCGCCGACAGTCTGGAACAAGGGCGCAACCGAGCCGTTCTCGGGCGATCGGGGCTGGTGGTTCGACTTCTCGTCCGTAACGGCGGAAGGCGACTATTATATTTACGATGTGCAGGGCAATTCCAAGTCCCATAATTTCAGAATCGCGGCGGACGTCTATCAAGACGTGCTGAAAGCGGCGATCAAGACGTTCTACTATCAGCGGATCGGCACGCCGCATCTGGCCGAGCACGCAGGCGCCGCCTTTGCGGACGGTCCGGCCTTCGTTGGCCCGCATCAGGATACGCAGGCGAGAAACGTATTCGATCGCAACAATCCGGCGACGGAGAAGGATCTGTCCGGGGGCTGGATGGATGCGGGCGACTATAACAAATATGTTACGTTTACGGCTCAGCCGGTGAACGAGCTGTTGTCCGCTTACGAGCGGGAGCCCGGCGCATTTTCCGACGATTACAACATCCCCGAATCCGGCAATGGCATCCCGGACATTCTCGATGAGGTGAAGTGGGAGCTCGACTGGCTGAAAAAGATGCAGGAAAGCGACGGCGGCGTTCTGCTGAAGGTCGGCGTGCCAAGCAGCGGCGGCATCGGCGAGTTCGCCAATCCGCCAAGCGCGATTACGCGGTATCGCTACTATTTGCCGAAAGCGTCCGCATCTACGGTCGTGACCTCGTTGAATTTTGCCCATGCGGCGCTCGTATATGAGAAATTCCCGACGCTGCGCAGCTATGCCGACGATCTTCGGGAGCGGGCGATTCAGGCTTGGGACTGGTATCACGCGAATCCGAAGACGGCTAACGCCGACAACGGCGAGATCGAAGCGGGCGATGCGGATATGTCGCTCGAAAGCCAGGAACAGATCGCCACGGTTGCCGCCGCGTATTTGTTCGCGCTGACCGGCGATGCAAAGTACAATACGTACTTTGTCAACAATTACAAGCAGACGTGGGCGATGAGCGACGGCTATTGGGGCATGTACTACGGTGAGCAAGCGGATGCCGTCATGTTCTACACAACGCTGCCGAACGCCGATCCGACTGTCAAAGCGCATATTTTGGAAAGACGCGATGTGCAGGATTTCGATGAAAGATTTAATGATAACGACGATTTGTACCGCTCGTATGTACCGGGCTGGGCGTACCACTGGGGAAGCCTGCAAGTTCGGGCGCGATTGGGCGCAACCGCCTACGATTTCGTTCAATATGACGTCAATCCGAGCAAGCGGGACAATTTCGACAAGCGGGCGCAAAACACGCTGCATTACTTCCACGGCGTGAACCCGTTCGGCTTTGTCTACTTGACCAATATGGAAGAGTACGGCGCGGAAAATTCCATCTCGCAAATTTATCATAGCTGGTTTGCGGACGGATCGCAGTGGGATCTGGCGCCTGCGGGATTCGTGCCCGGCGGGCCGAGCATGCAGTACAGCGGCACGGCTTCGCCGCCGCTGGGACAGCCGAGACAGAAGATGTACAAGGACTGGAACGGCATTGCCTGGGATTGGCCGCGGACGGTAGACGCTTCTTGGGAGATTACCGAGAACGGCATCTATTACCAAGCCGCTTACGTGAAGCTGCTGGCGAAGTTCGTATCCGCGCCTCCGCTGCCGACGGAGCCGCCTGCCGTACCTGTAGGGGAATCTGCGAACGCGACCGGCACGACGTCGATCGTGTTCAAGTGGAACAAGACACAAGGCGCAGCCGCTTATGACATCGAAATTGACGGCGTCGTGCAGGACAATGGCCCTAGCTTATCTTATACGCACGAAGGACTTGGTCATGGCACAACGCATACGTATCGCGTCAAAGCGAGAAATACGCTCGGAGAGAGCGAGTGGAGCGCTCCGGCAACGGCGACGACCGAGGTGCCGCCTCCGCCACCGGAGACGCCAAGCGATGTGCTTGCGACGGCAACCGGCAGCTTTACGACGCTGCTGAGCTGGGATGCGATGGAGGGAGCGACAAGCTACGAAGCGGAAGCGGACGGCGTGGTGAAGAGCGTCGGCAATCAAACGTCGGTGCTGTATAAAGGATTGGCTTCGTCTTCCACGCACAGCTACCGGGTCAGAGCGATCAACAGCGGAGGGGCCAGCGAATGGAGCGATCCGACGACGGTAACGACGCCTGAAGCTCCGCCGACGAGCGAGATCGATCTGTCGCACAACGGCACGAACGGCTATACGTTTGGTCAAACCTGGGATCAGGTGAAGCGGTACCAGACGTTCGTAGCGGACTCTTACCCGACGCTGACGGGCGTAGAGGTGAAGCTCAGAAGAGGCGGCTTGCCGGGCGATGTTACGGTTGAACTGTACGAGACAATCGATAATAAGCCGACGGGCAATCCGCTGGCTTCCGCAACGATCGCGGCGAACTCCATATCCGACGACGGCACGATCGTCCGTGCGCCGCTCAAGTATAGCGGATTGAAATACGATACGAAATACGCGATCGTGCTGGGCCAAGCGGCTGGCGGCGCTGGCGGCATCTACGAATGGCTGACCGAAATTGATGTGAACGGCAATCTGAATTTCGGCAAATATACGGGCAGCGAATGGGCTGACGAATCCCATATCGGCTACGGCTGGCTGAAGCTTTCCGTTGCGCAAGGCGGCCAGACCGAGCCGAACGAACCGAACGATCCGGACCCGCAGGACCCGCAGGAGCATCAAGTTCCGGCTGCGCCGGTCGGGGTTCAGGCAACGGCCGTCGGCGCTTCCACGGTTCATGTGAGCTGGGAAGCGGTGCAGCATGCGGTCGCTTATGAGATCGAGGTGGACGGCTCCATCGACTATCAACTGACGAATATCCCGGTTTTCGTTCACGACGGATTGGCGGCAGGGTCGACTCACGTTTATCGCATCCGGGCTCTTAACGGCGCGGGCGCGGGCGAGTGGAGCGCTCCTGTAGCGGCTGTGACTGGAGAAGAGGCGCCGCAAGAGGCGTCGCCAATCATCGACGTTTCCCATCAGGGCACATACGGCTTTATGTTTGGCGAAACGCGGGATCAAGAGAACAGATACCAGACATTTACCGCGAATGCGAACCAACAGATGACCCATATCGAGGTCAATGTCAGAAAGTTCAACAATCCGAGCAGCTTGACGGTCAGCTTGTACGCGACCAAGAACAATAAGCCGATCGGAAAGGCGCTTGCGACGGTCAACGTCAAAGCAAGCGAAGTTAGCGAAGACTACGCCATAGTCAGCATTCCGCTCGCATACGCCGGGCTGGAAAGCGGCGCAACGTATGCGATCGTGCTGGGTCAGTCGCAAACGTCCGATTTCGCCGGTTACGAATGGCTGACCTCGGAAGTGAGCGGCGCCCTGAAGTTCGGGAAATACAGCGGCGGTTCGTGGATCGACGAATCCGCCATTGGCGACGGCTGGCTGAAGGTGTATGTAGAGTAAGCGGTAGTGTTGAGCGTCTAGAGAGCTAGGGGCTGTCCCATAAGTAGGGGCGTGCAAGATTATCGATGAAAAAAGAAGGGCATCTATCTCCTGGAGACTGCCTCATACGGTCCTGAAATGACCTTGTGACGGGTCTATTGGAATCATCGATCATCGTTCAGATCAGCTTTGATTACTTATGGGACATCCCTTAGAGCAGTGAGGGGAGAGCCAGGAGAATGAGCAAATCTTCATTGATTGCGCTCGTAACGGGCGCGAATAAGGGAATCGGCTTCGAGATCGCACGACAACTCGGAAAGCAGGGCATTACGGTGTTGATCGGGGCTAGAGACGAGAGGCGAGGGATGGAAGCGGAGCTTAGGCTTGCAGGCGAAGGCGTGGACGCCCGGTTTGTCCATCTGGATGTAACGGATCAGCAATCGGTCGAAGACGCTGCCGTCGCTATTCGCGGTCAATTCGGCAGGCTGGACATTCTCGTAAACAACGCGGGCATTCTCGTAGATGAGAAACCCCCGAGCGACTACGATATTCGTTCCATGGTCGCCGTCTACGAGACCAACGTATTCGGTGTATTCCGCACAACGAAAGCGATGGTGCCGCTGCTGCTGGCGTCGGAGCAGGGACGGATCGTCAATATGTCCAGCTCGCTCGGTTCGCTGACGCTGAACAGCGACCCCAACTTTGAGCTTGCTTCCTTCCTGATGATCGGCTATAACTCGTCGAAGGCGGCAGTGAACGCTTTAACCGTTTTTTATGCGAACGATCTAAGAGAATCCGCGATCAAAGTCAATGCGGCCGACCCCGGCTATTGCGCGACTGCGCTTAACGCGTTCACCGGCATGCGAACGCCGGAGGAAGGGGCGCGGACAGCCGTCCGGCTGGCGACATTGCCAGCGGACGGCCCAACGGGCGGCTTCTTCAGCGACGCGGGCAGTTTGCCCTGGTGAGGGACTAATAAAAAGATGAGGCGATTTCTCCTGCCTCATCTTTTTTTTCGGTGGAACCGCCTCTTATATATAGGAGTTTGGAATAAATGTTATGGTATATATGAATTTCCCCAATAAAATAACGGCGTGTAAAATGGAAGCAAAACGATGCATTCAGGAGGAGTGTCAGGATGAAACAGATTGCCGTTCTGGGCGCCGGCACGATGGGAATTGGAATTGTCCGGCTCTTTGCGGAGCATGGCTACGAGGTTTGCTTGTATGAGCCGCATATGGCGCGTACCGTCCTTGATGAGAAGCTGCGTTCGTTCGAGGATAATCGCATGAACGACTCCGGCCGTCCAGATGACAGCCGCTTTTCCGTTCGTATTTACGAAGATATCTCGAAAGCGATTGCAAACGCAGATTTAATCGTAGAGGCGGTGCCGGAGCAGCTTGAGATCAAGCGCGAGGTATACCGCCAACTTGCCCAAAATATCCGTGATAATGCCATTGTAGCTTCCAATACTTCTACTTTTGCACTCGAAACCTTAGCCGAAAACCAGCCGTTCAGCGACAGAATGATCATTATGCATTTTTTTAACCCCGCACATCTCATTCCGCTGGTCGAAATTGTCGGATTGCCGGACACGCCTTCTGCGATTATCGATGAGACGGTCAACCTTATGCGCAGCTGCGGTAAGACGCCTGTCGTGCTCAAGCGGGACATTCCCGGTTTTATCGCCAACCGTCTGCAGGCCGCGCTACTCCGTGAAGCATTTTATCTGTTGGAAAATGGAATTGCCGACGCCGAGCAGATCGATACGGTCGTCAAGGAAGCGCTCGGACTTCGCTACGCTTTCAAAGGGCCGTTCGAAATCGCCGATTTGGGCGGGCTCGATATATGGTCGAAGGTGACCGGACATCTCTTCCCCGAGCTTGGCGTAAGCCGGAGCGCGCCGGAATCCTTGCTTGCCAAAGCGGCGGAGGGGCAGCTCGGAGCGAAGAGCGGCGCAGGGTTCTATCGTTATGATGATGCCGATGAGGTTAAGGACAATTTCGAACAGCAGTTGCAGGATTTGGTCAGACTGAAACGCGAGTCGTCGCCGCTCTAACGTTGCCCAGCAGGCTTGCAGCCTCGTGGCACCGCAATTTGTCGCTCTAACGTTGCCCAGCAGGCTTACAGCCTCGCGGCAGCGCGATTTGTCGCTCTAACGTTGCCCAGCAGGCTTACAGCCTCGTGGCACTGCGATTTGTCGCTCTAACGTTGCCCAGCAGGCTTGCAGCCTCATGAGCTTGATTACGTTATTTCGGGAGCGCTCTACTAGTCTAAATCAATCTAAATGGTTGGAATCGTCAACAACTCCCGAATATCCTCCTCGGTAATCGAGGACAAAGCCTCTTGCCCCGGCTGGATCACTTCGTCGATAAGATGTTTTTTGCGCTGCTGGAGCGCGTACATCTTTTCTTCCACCGTGTCTTGGGCGATGAGGCGCAGCACCTGAACGACGTTTTTCTGGCCCATCCGATGCGCCCGGTCTGCAGCTTGCTGCTCGACGGCCGGGTTCCACCAGAGGTCGTAGAGGATGACGGTATCGGCGCCGGTCAAGTTAAGTCCGGTTCCTCCCGCCTTCAGCGAGATCAAGAACACCTCGCGTTCGCCGTCGTTAAATCTGCTGCACAGGTCAACGCGTTCCGCTGCCGGGGTCTGCCCGTCGAGATAGAAGAACGGAACCCCTTGATAGCCGAGCTCCCGCGCCACCATGCCCAGCATTTCCGTAAATTGCGAGAATACGAGCATTCTTTTGCCCGCGTCCCGGCACTCTTCAATCAGCTCCATTAACTGTTCGAATTTGGCCGAGCCGCCTTCGTAACCCTCCACGAACAGAGCCGGGTGGCAGCATAGTTGGCGAAGTCGGGTAAGCCCGGCTAGAATCTTGATTCGGCTGCGTCCGAAGCCTTCTTCGTCGAGGTGCTTTAGCGTTTCCTTGCGCAATTTCGCCAGATAGCTTAAGTACAGCTTCTTCTGCTCCGGCAGCAGCACAGACGGTTGCACCGATTCGATTTTCTCGGGCAGCTCCGCGAGCACGTCCGTCTTCAGACGCCGCAGCAGGAACGGGCGAATCCTCTTGGCGACAGCTTCGCGGCTAAGCTCCGAGAACGTCTCGCGATCCTGGAACAGCTCCGGGAAAACGATGTCGCAGATCGACCACAGCTCCTCCAGCGAATTTTCAATCGGCGTTCCGGTGAGCGCGAACCTGTAGCGGGCTTGCAAAGCTTTAACCGATTGGGCTGTCTGGGTGGCGTAGTTTTTGACCGCCTGTGCCTCGTCAAGAATCAATGTGTGAAAATAGCGCTCCGCATATGAGTCCACATCCCTGCGTAGAAGAGGGTACGAGGTGATCAGCACGTCGACTTGGGAGAGCTGCTCCAGAATACGGCTTCGTTCGATCTTGTCGCCGTCGCCGACGACCGCCCGGACCTCAGGAGCAAACTTACGAAGCTCGTTGAGCCAATTGTAGCTGAGCGAAGCGGGACAGACGATAACGGCCGGCTGTCGCCGGTCCCTGATCTCGGGCAGCACGGATACGAGATAGGCGATGCTTTGCAGTGTTTTGCCCAACCCCATATCGTCCGCCAAAATACCGCCGAACCGGTAATGAGCCAGCGTTCTGAGCCACTGATAGCCGAATTTCTGATAGTCTCGCATAATGCCGTCCAGGGACTCCGGGACAGGGAAGTCGAGGCTGTCCGGGTTTCGCATATTATCCAACAGGCTGCGCAGCGACTTGCCCAGCTTCAAGACGGGATCGCGGTTATCCCCGTCGATCAGATGCAGCCCGCGCACGGCGGGAAGCTGGAACTCCGCTCCGGTCAGACTGCCCTTGTCTACCTTCATCACAGCGATAAAACGATTGATCGCCTCGTAATCGGGCGTCTCCAGCGGCATCAGCGCTCCATTGGGAAGCTTGTAGTATCTTCGCTTGTCGCTTAGCGATTGGATCAGGTTGCGGATCTCCGTCACCGGCACGCCGTCCAGCTCGAACTTGCATTCCAGCCAGTTGGTCCGTTCGTCTACGTCAACGCGGATTCTCGGAGGGGCATGCCCGACGTGAAGCCTGATTTTTATCGCGGTGGTCGCGTATACCTTCAACAGCTGCTCAAGCTGCGGAATGATATGATACAGAAAATCGTACTGACCCTCCTCGTCCTCCATGAAATAGCCGCTTTCCGTTTTCATGAAATTCGCCTGCTCCATCAGGTCGAGAATACGGGCTTCCTTGTCGCTTTCACGCATGAGAATTCGATTGATTCCGCGTCCGGCCCGGGCGTTATCCAGCGGATTGATGACGATTTCGCCATAATGGAATTCGAGTCCGGCCAGCAGCCGGTCTCTTACGCGATCCAAATATAGCTTTGCTTTAAGAGGCGCCTGCACGACTTGCTCGGAGACCGCCTGGGATAGCCTGACGCTGCCGAGTCCCATCAAGCCGGGAACGACTTTTTCCATAAAAGGGGCCATTTGTTCGGACGAGACCCGAATGGTGTGGGCATCGCGCGCGTTGGCCAGCATTTTCTGAAGCTCTGAGAGCCGTCTGCATGGCTCGGGCTTCAGCTTGAGCAGTGCGCCGTCGGTAAGGACTAGGCCGTACGATTCCAGTACGATAAGCCGGTCGAGCCCTTGAACGTTCAGGCGATATCCCGAAGGCTCAGCTCCGGCGAAGCCGCCGTCCTGTTCAAGCTCGAACAGCAGGGGCATGGGCATGTCGGAGAAGCGGAGGCCTTCATAGGAAAAGCCGTCGTATTCGAGTCTTACGGACGAAGCCTGGGTCAACAGAGGAGCAAGCTCCTCCCACACGGACGGAGGAATCAGGAGCGTGCGATCTCCGCCGGCAGGAGTCGTATGTGCGGCAAAACCTCCAGAAGTGTCGCGGTACATTTTCTCGTTGCGGTGGAGCTCGATCAGTTGGCGAATGATGGCGTCGTTCGTTTCGTGAAAACAGTGCAGCTCAGGGTCGTAAGTAAAATACCGGGAGCATTCGTACTGTTCGCGCAGAGCGATACGATCTAGGAATTCACGCAGCTTCGGGACGACATAAGTACGCTTGGAGCCGACTCTTAGCTCTATGGAAAACATATTTTTACGAAATCCGTAATGGAACAGACTGACGATAAATTCCACGCTAAGCGGCTCTCGCGCATCGAAGATCGTCGACGCCCGGCTGGGGCGGACGGGCTTGGTATCGAACAAATCGAGCATAACGGTAGTTAACGCAGCATCCGTAGGGGCGCCGGAAGCTCTCGTGCTGTCCGGGAAACTCGGCTGTCCCGGTTGGTTTAGGCGTTTAGGACGAGCGACGGATTGTGTAGCGCTTATTGGCGATTTGTCGGCCCCGGCTAATTGTCCCGATTGCTGAAGCTCATACAGACTGAGCAGCGTGGCGGCGATATGGCGGCAGCTCTGGCTGGCGGAGAGATTAAGGTTAAGACATTCGCAGTCGGTGCGAATGTCCCCGTTGTCGTCGGCGCGAATATCGACGCGAAACCGCGAGTGCGTGCCTTTAACTGTAGCCGTACAGATGCGGAGGGCAGGATCGTAGTCGGCGATCGTCACTTTGCCCGCGCGGCAATCGACCTCTCCCCGTTCATAGGAGTAGGCGCCGCACATGGTTTTAATCTTCTTTTTCGTCAATTGAAAGCTCATAAGCGGACTCCTGATCTGGTCTTGTTGTCCCCATGATACCAGATTCCAGGACCGTAGACGACAATGATGGCAAGGTGGCGGTTTGTTTCACGGCAGCAAAAAGGGGCCGACTCATAAGCAGGTTCATCCTTTCGGAAGACTCTTTACTTATGAGACAGCCCTTTCTGGGTAGAATTACGCTAAATCTTCATGCAGCTCCCATTATTTCGCGGTCAGATTAATGTGATCCAGATCGGTATCGTTGTTGAAAATAAAGGATAACAGGTAATCGCCGCGTTTATAGACGACTTTTTTCTGGACGAGCTTACCGTTCTTAATCGTTTTTGTAGCGTCGGGACGGCCCCAATTGTGCACGAGCATTTTCAGGGTGATTCCTCCGATATTTGTCTGCCGCTCCACGTTCGTGCCGAAATAGCGGAGCTCGCGTATTTTGTTCAACTTATAGCTGACAGCGTAGCCTGGATGCCCCATTTCTGCATGGTAAACATCGAAAGCATCGGAGTCTTTGCCCGGAAGCTCGGGTTCGCCGATTTGTTTCTGTACATCCTTGCGCGTGCTGACGCCGACGGTCAGACCGGCCATTGCTCCGGGAAATTGACCCTTAAGAGCCGGTTTATAAAAGCTGTTCAAGGTTTGCAGGGCTTGAGCTTTAGCCTGGGCCTGATCGTCCTTGACAGCTGCTGCGGATACGGATGGGGACGCGAGCGGATGACCTGAAGCTCCGATTAAGCCAAATGCTACCGCTGCGGATAAGAACACGACGCCTGTCGATTTCTTGAAATGCTTCATGTGAATGTCCTCCCTAGATGTCTGGATAAAAGCACGTGTACATAAAATAGACGGGTTTTCGGAAGATGAAGTTGCAAGGTTATTAGTGGCATCTTACAAAACCGAGCACATCTCCGGCAGGCGAATCGGGTTATTTACGACGCGCACGCAGCCGAGGAGCTCCTAACGTGGCAACGCAAAAAGTCCGCTGCTCTTAAGAGAGCAAACGGATCGAAGCGGGGGAATCCGCGCCCTCTTTCCTTTATTTTGGACCAAGAAAAGGGGGATTATGAGGCGGAATCCATTAATGAAGTTAAGGCATTTTTTGAGAAGAAGGCTATTCCCGTTCCGCCAGATTGGCGAGCGAGCGCAGCCGCTCTTTGCGTCCGGGCAATTGGGACAGAAAGATGCGCAAGTCGGGGAAATCGCTCAGATTTAACGTGTAGTAAACCCATTGGCCGCGTTTTTCCTCGCTGATGAGTCCGGCTGTTCGAAGCTTGCGAAGATGCTGGCTCGCGTTGGGCTGGCTTGTACCCAGCAACTCTACGATGTCCGAGACGCATAAGTCTTTTTCCTGCAGCAGCCCCAAAATAGCTAACCTGGTACGATCCCCCAACAGCTTCAACAGCTCCGCCATTTGGCCCAATCGATCGCTCATTTCCCCAACTCCCTCTGTCCGCTTAGACTCTGGTTGAAATAATAGATTCGTGCATAATGATATATTAATTTATAACATAAAAGATAAACCAGATAAAGATTTGCGAGGCCTATATGAGCAGTATGCGGGCAGTTTGGCGTTATCGGGATAAGGAAGAGTAGTATATGGTGCGAATGGCGGCGGTGGGGGGGCGGATATGGAGGGGCGTGAGGCGGGCTGACGGTCGGGTAATAGGAGAGAAAGTGTGTGTCGGAGATAGGCCATTGTTGTGAGGTTAAGCAATCTATGTGTATCCCAGTCCATTAGGAGATTAAACACTTGGCCTTCATCCCGCGGCATGGATAGCGCCGAGGCACTTATTTGGCCTCCGCTCCCCCGTTTGGAGAGCGTGGGGGCACTTTCTTGGCCTTCATCCCGGGGCATGGGGGGCGCCGAGGTGCCTTTTTGGCCCGCGGCCCGCCAAAGCACAATCTAATCGTCCGGGCCTACGAGCGACAAGATAATGGTCGGCCTCCTCCGCAGCTCGGCTCCAATCCGCCATCGCAGCCGGGCGGTGGCGGATGATTTTTGTCTAAGCCGATTTGATGCGGGAAAAGAAGCCGGAGATGGCCATTTCGGCGGCTCCCATCATGGCGGAGCGTTCGCCTAGTTCGGCGAAGAGAAACTGCGCCTTGCGCAGGTGGAAGCCGAGAGCGCGCTGCACGACAGTTTGGCGCAAGGCGTTCTCTAGCCATGGTCGGGCTTGGCTTAGTCGGTTGCCGATAATGACGGCATCTGGGTTGAAGATGTTGACGATGTTCGCGATCCCGATGCCCAAATATTCGCCGATGTCGGCGAAGAGCTCTTGGACGTCCTGCCTTCCCGAGCTGGCCGCGGCCAGTAGCTGTTCCAAGTCGTCGAAGCCGAGCGAAGAAGCCTGCTTTAGCAGCGCACGCTCCGAGGCGTACAGCTCCCAGCAGCCTCGATTGCCGCAGGCGCAGCTTTGACCGTGAGCTTCGATAGACAGATGCCCCATCTCTCCCGAGAAGCCTGTCGTGCCTTTATAGAGCGATTTGTTCAAAATAAGCCCGGTACCGATTCCGATCCCGACGCTGACATAGACCAGATTGGCGATGTTGCGTCCGGCACCGTATTTTTGCTCGCCAAGCGCGCCCGCGTTGGCCTCGTTATCGATGATGACGGGCAGGCCGAAGCGCTCTGTCAGCATGCGCTGCAGCGGAATGTCCCGCCATTGCAGGTTGGGTGCGAACAGGATCGTTCCGTGCTCATCGACGATGCCGGGAACGCCCGCTCCGATGCCGACGATTCCGTAAGGGCTGGGCGGCGCTTCGGCGATCAGCGCTTCGACGCAGCCGCACAATTGCTCGAATACCGCTTCCGGCTCCGAATCGCGAAGAGGGGATGTCTGCTCAGCAAGGATAACGCCCCGCATATCGACGAGCGCGCCGCGGACATAGTTGACGCCCAGATCGATGCCTATCGCATATCCGGAAGCGGCGACGAATTCGAGCATGACCGGCTTGCGCCCGCCGCTCGACTGGCCCGTTCCGATCTCCCGCACGAGCGAGCCGTCGATCAGATCCTGCACCAGGCTGGACACGGTTGCTTTATTAAGCCCGGATTGCTCCGAGATTTGCGCGCGGGACAGGGGGGCTCCCCGCAAAATACTTTCCAGCACGATGGCTGTATTGATTCGTTTAATGAGCGCTTGATCGCCCGTAGGTGTCGTCATAGCGGCGCAGAAGCTCCTTCGGCTCGGATAGAGTGGCTTGGACATGACTCATGACTTCATGATGGCTTGGTCCACATTATGAAGTCCATTATAACATAAATTAATAACCTCAAAACTTAGTTTATTGAATAGACAAACTAAGTTGTCGGTGTTATGCTGAGATCAGATTACCAAAATGACATCGGTTTCAAGGAGGCCTATATTCGTTATGAGCAAATTCCCCAACGTTCCTCAAATCCAGTACGAAGGACGCGATTCGCAAAATCCGTTCGCGTTCCGCCACTACAACCCGCAAGAGGTCGTGCTCGGCAAAACGATGGAGGAGCATCTGCGCTTCGCCGTCGCTTACTGGCATACCTTCAACGCTAACGGAAGCGATCCGTTCGGAGTCGGCACGGCGGTTCGGAGCTGGGATTCGCTCGCTCCGCTTGATAAGGCGAAGGCTCGGGTTGAGGCCAACTTCGAGCTGCTGGAGAAGCTGAACGTTCCGTTCTACGCTTTTCACGATGTGGACATCGCTCCGGAAGGCGCGACGCTGGCGGAGACGAACAAAAACCTTGACGTCATCGTCGCCATGCTGAAGGACTATCAGAAATCGACGGGCAAGAAGCTGCTCTGGAACACGGTTAACCTGTTCACGAACCCGCGTTACGTTCACGGCGCAAGCACGACGAACAACGCTGAGGTATTCGCCTATGCGGCTGCAACGTTGAAAAAAGGACTCGAGGTCGGCAAAGAGCTCGGTGCGGAAAACTACGTGTTCTGGGGCGGCCGCGAAGGCTACGAATCGCTGCTGAACACCGATATGAAGCTGGAGCTCGACAATCTGGCGCGCTTCCTGCACATGGCGGTGGATTACGCGAAAGAAATCGGCTTCGACGCCCAGTTCCTGATCGAGCCCAAGCCGAAGGAGCCTTCCAAGCACCAGTACGATTTTGACGCGGCTACGGCGATCGCGTTCCTGCAAAACTACGGCCTGAAGGACAGCTTCAAGCTAAACATCGAAGCGAACCATGCGACATTGGCCGGTCATACGTTCGAGCATGAGCTTCGCGTAGCCAGCATCAACGGCATGCTCGGCTCGATTGACGCCAACCAAGGCGACCTGCTGCTTGGCTGGGATACCGACGAATTTCCGACCGATCTTGTCTCCACGACGCTGGCCATGTATGAAATTCTCAAGAACGACGGCCTCGGCCGCGGAGGCGTCAACTTCGATGCGAAGGTTCGCCGTTCGTCCTTCGAGGACGAGGACTTGTTCTTCGCGCATATTGCCGGTATGGACACCTATGCCCGCGGCTTGAAGGCGGCGGCGAAGCTGATCGAGGATCGCGTGCTCGACGATCTCGTGGCTAAGCGTTACAGCAGCTTCAGCGAAGGCATCGGCGCCGACATTATATCCGGCAAAGCGACGCTGAAGTCGCTCGAAGCGTATGCGCTGCAGGCGAAGCCGATCCGTAATGAATCCGCTCGTCTGGAGCAGCTTAAAGCCGCCTTGAACGATATCATTTTCAGCGTATAAGCGAATAATAGAGGAGACGGACTCCATGAAATATGTCATCGGTGTAGACTTGGGGACGAGCGCGGTCAAAACGCTGCTCGTCGGCCAAGACGGCGTCGTGCGCGCCGAGGCGACCCGGGAATATCCTTTGTACCACGACAAAGCCGGATGGAGCGAGCAGGACCCCGAGGATTGGGTAGTGGGTACGATCGACGCGCTGCGCGATCTGCTTGCAAGCTCCGGCGCCAACCCGGAAGACGTCGAAGGGGTCAGCTTTTCCGGACAGATGCACGGACTCGTTCTGCTTGATGCGCAAAGCAAACCCGTGCGCAGAGCGATTCTGTGGAACGATACTCGGACGACAGAGCAGTGCCGCGAGATCGAACGGACGCTTGGCGACAAGCTGCTGTCCGTCACCCGTAATCCTGCGCTGGAAGGATTCACGCTTCCGAAGATTCTGTGGGTGAAGCAGCATGAGCCGGACAGCTTTGCGAGGGCCGAAAGCTTCGTGCTGCCGAAGGACTATGTCCGGCTTCGCCTTACCGGAGAGAAGCACATGGACTTGTCGGACGCGGCGGGAACGCTTATGCTCGACGTCGCGGGCCGCGAGTGGAGCGCGGATGTGCTGGACGCGTTCGCGCTCACTTCCGGCTTCTGCCCGCCGCTCGTCGAGGCGGGAGCTTATGTCGGCGAGTTGACTGCGGAAGCGGCGTTGGCGACCGGACTCCGGCAGCAGACAAAAGTATTCGCGGGGGGCGCCGACAATGCCTGCGGAGCGATCGGAGCGGGTATTCTGTCGCCCGGCCTGACACTGTGCAGCATCGGAACGTCTGGAGTCGTCTTGACGTACGAGGAGGACGCCTCCGCCGACTATCGGGGCAAGGTTCATTTCTTTAATCACGGCAAGGCGGGAGCCTTCTATGCGATGGGCGTTACGCTCGCAGCGGGCTACTCGCTTAGCTGGTTCCGCAATGCGTTCGCCAAGGGCGAGACCTATGATGCGATGCTGCAAGGAGCGGAACTTATTCCGGCCGGCGCGAACGGCCTGCTGTTTACGCCGTATATCGTCGGAGAGCGAACTCCGCATGCGGATGCGCAAATTCGCGGGAGCTTCGTCGGCGTGGATGGAAGCCATACGAGAACGCATTTCGCCCGGGCGGTCATGGAAGGAATTACGTTCTCCTTGAACGAGTCGATCGAGCTGTTCCGCGCCGCGGGCAAACAAGTCGACCAAGTCGTATCGATCGGCGGCGGGGCCAAAAATCCGCTCTGGCTGCAGATGCAGGCCGACATTTTCAAAGCCG
The DNA here is from genome assembly GCF_003386235.1 of Cohnella phaseoli. Lineage (GTDB taxonomy): Bacteria > Bacillota > Bacilli > Paenibacillales > Paenibacillaceae > Cohnella > Cohnella phaseoli. The sequence goes on along the minus strand of NZ_QRDZ01000026.1, from coordinate 63,494 downwards.
ATGTCGTTGCGCTGGAGAACGAGCAAGGGCCCGGTCTCGGTGCGGCGATGCTGGCCGCGGTCGGCTGCGGCTGGTTCCCTTCGCTTGACGCTTGCGGAGCGACGTTCGTGAAGCACGCGCGGGTGTATCGTCCGAATGAAGAAGCCAGCGCGCGTTACGGGCAGCTGTTTGAAATTTACCGCCAAGTGTACGCTCAGACGGCGGACCTCAATCGCGCGCTCTACGCTTTTCGAAACTAGCGCAATCGGGTAGAATAAAAATTAGGACAAGGGGTGCCTCCCTTTCCTTCAAGAGCCTTCGCATTTCCCGGCCGGTAAACGGGAGAAGGCTCTTTTGCTGTAGGCGGGGAAACCTAAGAGCCTGCAAATCCGTATTTTATAACATATGAACATTTAACGACTGAATCGAAGCGGAGGAAAACCGGTGGCAACGGACGAGACGGACGACAAAGAGCGGGACAAGATCAGATTTCCTTTGCTGCGGGCGGAAGTGGAAGAAGCGGGCTACGAGTCGGGGCATCTGATCGTGCGCAATATCGTGCTTGAAGTTGGCTCCGGCGAAAGAGTCGGTCTGATCGGGCCTAACGGAGCGGGGAAGAGCACATTGATGAAGGGACTGCTCGGCCAACTGCCTCACTGGCGAGCGAAGGTGTATTGGCGGGGCGAGGAGAAGACGATGGCTCGGGAAGAAGCCGTTTCTTCGCAAATTGCCTACATTCCCGAGCAGCCGATTGTATACGAAAGGCTGACGCTGTGGGAGCATCTTGTGTTGGCCGCAGCTTCGGTCGGCTTGTCGGAGGAAGAGCTGAACGAGCGGGCGGACAAGCTGCTGCGCCGTTTTCGTTTGAACGGGTTTCGGCATCATTATCCGGTGAAGTTCTCCAAAGGCATGCAGCAAAAAACGATGCTGATCATCGGCTTCCTGATGAAGCCCGATCTGTACCTGGTGGACGAGCCGTTCATCGGACTTGATCCCGGCGCGGTTCTGGAGCTGATCGACGCCTTGGAGGAGGAAAGAAGCCGCGGAGCGGCCATCCTGATGACGACGCACGTACTGGACTCGGCGGAAAGAATGTGCGATCGGTTCGTGCTCGTCAATAACGGAGGAGCGGCTGCCACGGGTACGCTTGAGGAGATTGCGAGGCAGGCGGGCCTCGGCTCGGACGCTCGGCTGTTCGATTGCTTTCATCGACTCACCGCCCGTGACGAAGATGACGAGGTGGAGGCATGAGCCGTCAGGAAGCGGAGCCGAATTCGACGCCTTCCCGTTCCCGTTCGCTCGGAAGCTTCACTTCGCGGACGCTGTTTGCCGAAAGGATGCTCGCATTCTGGCACACCGTCTGGAAATGCTGGAGAATCGTATTAGACTGGACGGTATGTCTCTACATTGTGCTTCCAGGGGCGTTTATCTCCGTCGGAATGTACAGGGATTTCATGCGCGATCCGCCGCCGGGACTGGCGGAGTTTCCGCTGTATCCGATTCTGCTTGTGCTCGCGCTGCTTCAACTTACGGGGAAATACCGGACATTCGCCGAGGCGGGCGACGGTCTGTTCCTGCACCGGCATCCCGGATGGAGGCGGGGCTTTGCTTGGATGGGCTTCGCTTACGGAGGAGCGTCAAGACTATTTGTTACCGGCGTTGTGGCAGCAGCGCTGTCTCCGGTTCTTGTGCCTGTGTTCGGCCTATCCGCGGCTTCGCTGGCCGCCCTCGTTCTGTATTACGCCGCCGCAGGGCTGAGCTGGTCGCTGCTAAACGATCGGATCGCGCTGAACTGGAAAGGCTGGCGTAGATGGGCGGCGATACTGCCTACAGGCGCTGTCTTTGTGTTCGGCGTAACCGCGTTGGCCGATCGGGCAGCCTTCGACCTGCTTCTAACGCTTCTGTTCGGGGCGGCGTTCCTCGCCGGCGCATTCGCGCTTCTGCTTCTGAGGCTTCGCAAGCTGGGAACACTGTTGCACGAAATTGCCGTGGAAACGGCAAGCTACACGTCGCTCGTCAGCTGGGTTCTCATGGATACGATGGAGAAGAAGCCGATTCCGCGGCAAAGCAAGCCGATCCTGTTCGCCCGCTCCCAGCCGTTACTGCGTCACCGGAGCGTCGATGTCGACCGTCTGGCGGACAGCTGGATGAAATCGGTCGTTCGCCGTCCGGATCTGCTGAAGCAGCTTGTTTATATTCTCGGGGTCGGCACAATGGCGCTGGCCTTGCCTCCGATTCCGCTGGCGGTCGCAGTATGGCTGGTTTTGCCTTTTCTGGTCGTCGCTGCGCTGCGCCGACAGTGGCGGCAATGGTTATCCGAGCCGTATCTCTCGCTATTCGAATGGTCCCGTCAGGTCGAGACGGAGGCTTCCCGCAAAGCGACGGCTTGGCTGGCGCTGCCCCACATGCTGTTGTGGGCGCTTCTGCTCTCCATTCGAATCGGGCTGGCGTTCGGGGGCTTCGCCTGGCTTGCGGCTGTCGCGTTGCTTCCGGTAGGTTATTTCTGGGCGAGGACAGTGAGCAGTTTGTTATCCTCATTCGCAGCCTCGCGCGAAATCAAGAATAAACGCTCCTCATTCCGGGATAACTAACCGGAAGGAATATAAGTTGACTGAAGCTGGGCGGAACCGTCCCCATCGGAAATATTATGCAAGGGGCTTCCCCTTCACAGGGTCAACTTATATAGAATTACGAGGAGAGGGTGAAAGCGATGAAGCATGCCGCGCTGCTGTTTCAATTCCCCGGAGATTCTCAAGCCATGCTGGCGGCGGAGACGTTGGAGGAACTGGGCTACGAGCCGCAGCTTCATGAAGGCGGAAGGCTGCACATTCACGTGCAGAACGAGGATTTGACTTCTGCGCTGGAAATTGTGCAATGCTGTTCGGGGCATCTGCTCGAACACGCGCCGGCGGAAGCCGTCACCGTTACGGATTTCGCTTATGGGATGGACGATATTCCGATCCCCGCGCATACGGTAAACGAGGATTGGGTCGACTCCTATCAGGAAGGCCAAGCGGCTTCCTATCCGCCCAACGCGCTGGACGAAGCCGATTCCTTTCGGCAGAGCTCAGAGGAAGACGGGGAAAATGGCGACGGTACGGCCTATCCGACCGACGACGGATCGTACGACCGGTTCGAGACGACGTAGACGGATTCAGAAAAAGCGCTTGCATTTGCGGCGCTTTTTGTTTTATACTTGGTCCGAAACGTTTTGGAAAGGTGTCTGCGGAATGGCAACGATCAAAGATATCGCTAGAAAAGCGGGCGTATCGGTTACGACGGTATCCCGGGCGCTGAACGGATACGACGATGTGAACGAGGAAACGCGGAGGAAGATCAAGCAGGTCGCCGCCGATCTGTCCTACAGTCCCAATGCCGTAGCCAGAAGCCTGGTGTCGAAGAAGACGCGTACGATCGGTCTCATCATCTCGGACATTAACCGCGCGGGAGCCAAGGATGCATTTGCGTACGAGGTATTGTGCGGCATTAACGACAGAGCCGGGGAATTGAATTACGATTTGCTGCTGTTCAGCACGAATCCGTCCAAGCAAGTGGAGAAATCCTATGCTTCGCTGTGCAAGGAAAGAAATGTGGAGGGTGCAATTCTGTCGGGCTTGCGTCTGGACGATCCGTATCTGCATGAGGTCGTCGAACAAAATTCCTTTCCATGCGTCCTGATCGACATTCCGATAACGGGAGCGAACGTCGCGCACGTCACTTCGGACAGTAAGATCGGGGCGACGATGGCCGTCCGGCATTTGCTGGAGCAAGGTCACCGGAGGATCGCCATGATCAACGGACACAACCAAGCTTCTGTCAGCCAGGACCGTTACTTCGGCTACAAGAAAGCGCACGAGCAGTTCGGTTTGTCCGCCGATTCATCACTGGTTTATGACGGGGGATTTTCGGAGGACGGCGGGGCGGAAGCCATGTACCAGATCCTGATTCGCAACCCGGACGTTACGGCGGTGTTCTGCGCCAGCGATTTGATGGCGCTCGGCGCCATGAGAACGCTTGAGAAAATGGGCCGCAAAGTGCCGGAAGAGATGTCTGTTATCGGATTCGACGACATTACGATCGCTTCGTATTGCTCGCCCAAGCTAACGACGATTCGGCAGGACAAATACGAGCTTGGCTATCAGGCGGCGCAATTGCTGATCGATATGCTGGAGGAGCGGACGGATAACCGCAAAATTCTGCTTAGCAATCAACTGGTCGTCAGGGAAAGCACGCGGCGTCTCTAGCATTGTAAGGAGAGACGCTGCTTCCAGTCTCGAGGCTTAAATAATAAAAATAGTTTTTTTTCGCCAAAATCCGAAACGTTTCGGATTAAATATAAGAATACGGGATGGGGACAAAATGAATTACAGAGTGATCAAGCACAACGATCTTTTTCTGATGACGGACATTCGCGGGGACGTTCCGGGGAACGATGCCCAAGACGGACTGTATATGAAGGATACCCGTTTCCTGAGCCGAATGGAGCTGACGCTGAACGGTAAACGGCCGCTGCTGCTATCGTCCGCCGCCGACGAAAACTATGTGGCTCGAATCCGGTTGACCAACGAGCACGAGGAGACGAACGGCGAGGTTAAGCTTTGGAGGGAATCGGTCGAGCTGATCCGGGAAAGATTCATCTATGAGGACGTACTGTATGAGAACGTCATTATGACGAACTTTTCGACAAAGGCGCTGCATTTTGAAATCGGGCTGCTATTCGATGCGGATTTCAAGGATATGTTTCTCGTTCGCGGCTTTCAGCCCTCCGACCGGCTGGGCACAGTGACGGAGCGCGACGCCACTACGACTTCGTGGCATGCGGTATACGAAGGCGCGGACGGGGTTCGGAGGAGCACTGTCGTATCCTGGGACACGGAAGCGGACTCGGTAAGCGAGCAGGGAGAAGCTTTCTTCCGTATCGGCTTGCAGCCTAAAGAGATGAAGCGGATCGCGATTACCGTCATGCCTTCGACAGGAGGACACCGCTCCGTACCTACTCCAAGCGAAATCGCGCTGGCCGAATTGCAATCGACTTACGAACAATGGAACGAAAGCGTCATGAAGGTCGAGAGCGACTCGAAGGTGCTTAACCGTCTGTTCGACCGGGGCGTGCAGGATCTGCGCGTGCTGTTGACGGATTTCGGGAGCGGCTTGTTCCCGGTTGCGGGGCTGCCCTGGTACGCGGTGCCATTCGGACGGGACAGCTTGATCGCGGCTTTGCAGATGCTTCCTCTGAACCCGGATATCGCCCGAGGAACGCTTGAAATAATGGCGGACTATCAAGGCACGGAGGTCAACCCGTGGAAGGACGAACAGCAAGGCAAAATCATGCACGAGCTTCGCAACGGGGAGCTTGCCCGTTCGGGCCAAGTGCCGTTTGCCCCTTATTATGGGAGCATTGATTCGACGCCGCTGTTTATTTTGCTCGCTGCGGAATATGCGCATTGGACAGGAGATACTTCCGTCATCGAACGACTTATGCCGAATATCGAGAGCGCGCTGGAATGGATCGACAGTTACGGGGATCGCGACAAGGACGGTTGGGTCGAATATTATCAGGAATCGTCCAAAGGCATCGCCAATCAAGGCTGGAAAGATTCCGCGGATTCGGTCGTCCATGCGGACGGAGAATTCGCGAAGGCTCCGATCGCTTTGATCGAAGTTCAAGGGTATGTCTATCAGGCGAAAACGAAGCTTGCGTCCGTTTTGGAGCGGCTGGGCCGCGACGATACGGCTCGCAGGCTGAGAGAAGAGGCGGAGCGGATGAAGGCAACGCTCGATGCCGCGTTCTGGATGCCGGAAGAACGGTTTTACGCCATCGCGCTGGATGCCGACAAAAACCAGGTTCGCTCCGTCACCTCCAATCCGGGACACCTGCTTATGAGCGGGATCGTTTCGGAGGATAAAGCCAGAATCGTCTCGCAAAGGCTGGTGGCGCCCGACATGTTCGGAGGGTATGGCATCCGGACGATGTCGACCGGCTCGACGGGCTATAACCCGATGAGCTATCACGACGGCAGCGTCTGGCCGCACGACAACTCCATGATCCTGATCGGCATGAGCCGTCTAGGGTTGAAGGAGGACGCTTCCGTCGTCGTCTCCGGCCTGCTGAAAGCCGCCGAGCATTTCGAATACACCCGGCTACCGGAACTGTTTTGCGGCTATGACGATTCGATCGGCTATCCGGTTTCTTATCCGGTGGCCTGCTCGCCGCAAGCTTGGGCGGCGGGCACCTCGATCGTGCTCGTTCAGGCGATGCTTGGCCTGGAGCCCGACGCTCTCAATGGCAAGCTGAAATTTGCGCCGTTCCTGCCCGAAGGCGTTGATCGGCTGACCGTAAAGGACTTGCCGGTGGCCGAAGGGCGCATATCGGTGGAGCTGAGCCGTAAGGACGACAAAGCTGCCGTGCAGCTTGAAATTCTGGAGAACAGCAGCGGCTGCTCCATTGAGATTGCGGACTGATCCGCATTCGTTGGATTGAGCGGACTGCGCGGATCGCGGCGGCCGGGCCGGAAGGTACCGCCGGCTCGGCGTCGCGTCAATCGTTTGCCGCGATTTGTTCAGCCCGTTTAATTATAGATACATGCATATAAAAAGGGAGGAAGGTTTACTATGAAACAAAAAATGTCGATTACGCTTGCCTCGATGCTTGCTCTTTCCTTGGTCGTCTCCGCTTGCGGGAACGGCTCCAACGGCGCTGAAAGCGCTTCTCCGTCCTCATCTCCGTCCTCTTCCGCAAGCGCGCCCGAATCGTCTGCGCCTGCGCAGGAGCCCGTCGAAGTCACGTTGGCTGGATGGGGCTCTTCTCCGGAGGAGCAACAGCTGCTGCAGCAAGTGCTGGATGAATTTCAAGCGAAAAATCCCGACATTAAAGTCAAGTACGAAGTCATCGCCGACCAGTACATGGACGTCATTAAAACCCGCCTGATCGGCAACGAGGCGCCGGATGTCTTTTATCTGGATGCTTTCGAAGCGCCAGCTCTGATTGATAAGGACGTTCTTGAGCCGCTCGACGGTTATGTTACGCCCGAGTTCGATCTGAACGACTTCGAGGCTCCGACTGTAAATGCGTTCAAAGGGGCCGACGGCAAAATCTACGGCTTCCCGAAGGACACCTCTACATTGGCGCTGTTCTACAACAAAAAAATGTTTGCCGACGCCGGCATAACTGCTCCTCCCGCCACCTGGGACGAACTGCAGGAAGTTTCCGAAAAGCTGACCAAAAAGAACGGAAGCAAGGTTGAGGTCTACGGTCTTGGCCAAGCGCCTGAGCTGGCGCGCCAGATGTTCATGATCCAGGCGTTCGGCGGCAAACTCGTCGACGATCAAGGTCAAGCTGCGTTCGCGACTCCAGAAGGGGAGAAGGGACTCGCTCTCGTCGTCGACCAGCATCTTAAAGCTCAAACGGCGGGCCAGCCTTCCGACGTCGGTTCGGGCTGGGGCGGCGAGATGTTCGGCCAACAAAAGGCGGCTATGGTTCTTGAAGGCAACTGGGCGATTCCGTTCATTCAAAGCAACTTCCCCGACGTCGACTTTGGAACGGCAGAGGTACCTACCGTAAACGGGAAAAAAGGAACGATGGCCTTTACGGTCGCTTACGTAATGAATAAAAATTCGGCCAAGAAAGAAGCGGCATGGAAGCTGATGTCGTACTTGACCGGCAAGGAAGGCATGAAGACGTGGACGAGCAAAGGCTTCGCTCTGCCAACCCGGAAGTCGGTCTCCGCCGAGCTCGGCTATGACAAAGACGCTCTGCGCGGCGCTCTCGTAGCGGGATCGTCCTACGCTACGCCTTGGCAGGCAGGCCCCACGCTGCCTACGGTTATGAACAATTTCAACAACCAGTTCATCGCGGCTTATACGGGCGGATCGTCGTTGAACGAAGCTCTTGCCACTGCTCAAGATACGGCGAACAAGGAAATCAAAGCAGGGCAATAAAGCAGCCCGAAACATGAAGGGGAAACGCAGCGTCGGGCCGAAGGCGGACGCCGCGTTTCCCGCATTGCCGCGCGTTGGCGTGAAACGAGTGCAGCCGCGCGCCTTGATCCGGCTTTAGTCATTTCACGCCCCAACCGGGAACGGCCGAAAGGAGTATCTCAAGATGGCCAAGTCGTATTCAAAAGCAAAAATCAGGGACGCCTTATCGGGCTATTCGTTCATGTCCCCCGTCATTGTCATTCTCGGCTGCTTTCTGATGCTGCCGATCGCTTACGCGATTTTTCTGTCGCTTCATAAAGTGAACTTGCTCGGGGCGGTCAGCTACAAGTTCGTCGGCTCCGCCAACTTCGAGCGGATGATCGACGATCCGCGCCTATGGATCGCGCTCAGAAACACGGCCAAATATGCGCTGATCGTCGTGCCCTCCCAGACGGTACTGGCGTTGGCATTGGCTTCGATCCTCAATATGCAGCTTCGCTATCGCAACTTCTTTCGAATCGCATTCTATTTGCCGACAGTAACCTCGTCGGCTGTACTTGTGCTGATTTTCATGTGGATCTACAACAGCAACGGTCTGCTCAATTATTTGCTGGAGCTGGTCGGTCTGCCGACCTACAATTGGCTCGGCGATCCGTCCGTTGCGCTGCTCGGCATCATGATCATGAACGTCTGGTCGACGGCTCCGCTATTCATGGTCATCTATCTGGCCGCGCTTCAAGACATTCCGCGGAACCTGTACGAGGCGGCGGACATCGACGGGGCGAACGCATGGCAGAAGTTCAGAAGAATTACGCTGCCGCAGCTAAAGCCGGTCACTTTCTACGTCATCGTCATGGGCATTATCGGAACGTTCCAACTCTTCGACCAATCTTACATTTTCTCGGCAGGCTCCGGGGGGCCGAACAACGCCACGCTGACGATGGTATTGCTGATTTATCAATATGCGTTCAAAAATCTGGACATGGGTTACGCTTCCGCGCTGGCGTTTCTGCTTGCGGTCGTCATCATGCTCATTACCCTCGTGCAGCGGCTGTTTTTCAAGGAAGAGAAGCTTAATTAGGGAGGAGGATTGCGATGCGTTCGATCAATCGCTTCAAGTCGGCGTTTTACGTTCTATTGGGCGTCTATGCGTTAATTACGTTTATTCCGTTTTTGTGGGCGCTGTCCGCTTCGTTCAAGTCGCTGCCGGAAATCGTGTCCGGAGGCATGCATCTCATTCCGAAACATTTCACCTTCGACAATTATCGGACGATTTTCCAGCAGGAGCCGCTGTTCGGCAGATGGTTTCTGAACAGCGCGTTTATCGCGCTGTCGGTAACGGCGTTTAATCTGCTGTTCAATTCCATGGCCGGGTATGCGCTCGCCAGAATCCATTTCCCCGGAAGCACGCTAATGTTCTATAGCATTCTGGCCATGATCATGATCCCGGGGCAGCTGACGATTATTCCAAGCTATCTGATTATCAAGGAACTGGGCTGGCTCAACAGTTATCAGGCGATTATCGTTCCGATGGCCGCTCAAGCGACTTACATTTTTATGATGCGTCAATTTTTCATCAGCTTTCCGAAGGAGCTTGAGGAGGCGTCCGAGCTGGACGGTCTTGGCAAGCTCGGGCTGTTCTTCCGCGTCGTTCTTCCGCTTGCCAAGCCCGCTCTGGCCGCGCAGACGATCTTTATCTTCATGGGCGCCTGGAACGAGTTTTTGAAGCCGCTCATGCTGATGTCGGACAAATCGATGTTCACCTTGTCGGTCGGCCTGAACACGTTCAAAGGCCAGTATATCAGCTTCTGGAACTACATTATGGCGGCATCGGTCATTATGACCATTCCGGCGCTGCTCATTTACGTTTTCTTCAATCGCTTTTTCGTACAGGGAATTACGTTTACCGGTACTAAATAAACATCAGGGGACGCAGGGGCCGATAAGGCCGCCGAGCGTCCCCTTTTTATCTATCTTCCAGCCGCATGCGTCCCCGCCGTATATCCCGTCGAGAAAGCCGCCGTAATGTTGTAGCCGCCCGTGTAGCCGTGAATGTCCAGAATTTCGCCGCAGAAGTAGAGCCCGTCCATCAGCTTCGATTCCATCGTTTTCGGATCGATCTCCTTTAAGCTCACGCCTCCGCCGGTAACAAAAGCGTCCTCGATCGACAGCGTGCCGTATACCCGAATCGGGAACCGCTTGATCAGTCCGCAAAGACGGCTCCATGACTGGCGCGGCAAATTGTCGAAGGTGGTCGTCTCCGCCAACTCGGCTCCGCGCAGCAGCGGCGGGATCATTTTCTCGGGGAGGCAGGCTTTAAGCACGTTCTTGACCGCTTTCTTCGGCTCCTGTTCGGCCAGCTTCAGCGTCTCGGCGTACACTTCGTCCGGGCTTTTGTCCGGCATCAGATCGATCGCCGTTTCGACGTTGCCCGCCCGGGATGCCTTCAGCTCTTTGACGACAAACTGGCTGCACCGCAGCGCGATCGGCCCGGAAACCCCGAAATGGGTGAAAATCATGTCTCCGCGATGCTCGACGATTCGCTTTCCTTTGGCGCTCCAGACCGACAAGGCGACATCCCTAAGGCTGAGTCCCTGAAGCTCTTTGCTTGTAATAAAAGGCTCGTTAGAGGTTAGCGGCACTTCCGTCGGAAACAGCTCGGTGATCGTGTGGCCCGCTTTCTCCGCCCAGGCGTAACCGTCTCCGGTCGAGCCTGTCTGCGGTACGGACTTGCCTCCCGAAGCGACGATGACCGCTCTGCAGCTTAGCGTTTCTCCCGAACGCAGCCGAACGCCCGCAACGCGTCCGCCTTCGTACATCACAGTGTCCACTGGAGCGTTCACGCGAATGTCGACGCCCTGTTTGCGCACTTGTCCGACAAGCGTGTCGACAACGGTTTTGGCGCGGTCGGTCACAGGGAACATTCGACCGTTGTCTTCTTCCTTCAAACGGATGCCCAAATTTTCAAAAAAAGCGATAATATCCTTATTGTTGAAATTCGCCAAGGAGCTGTACAAAAACCGTCCATTGCCGGGAATGTGGCGGATCAGCTCGTCGGTGTCCTTATTGTTCGTCACATTGCATCTGCCTCCGCCGGATATGCCGAGCTTGCGCCCCAGCTTGTCTCCTTTGTCGAGAAGCAGAACGCCGGCGAGCCGTTTGCTGGCGGCGATTGCGGCCATCAGTCCCGCCGAGCCTCCGCCGATGACGATCACATCGTAGTCCATGTTCGTTCTCCTGACTAATTGATATATTTAGAGTGTATCACCGGATGCCGAGAACGCAAAATTCCATCGTTCATGTAAAAAAGCTCATAAAGAATATCGGAAAAAGTGAAGATTACTAACTGCCTTATATTGTAACTCATGGGGAGATGTGCTTTAATCAAAGTGATTCGGCACAAATTCGCTAGATCCCGATCCGTAGTTGCGGGAGGTTCGCTAGATGTGGAAAGATGCGCTACTGCAGATCCTGATTGTATTTCTTCCCGTGTTTATGTTCATGGTTTGGTACGATAAACCGGATAGAACCGGCTATTCGCACATATTCATCGGATTATGCTGCGGATTGGCCATGCTATTAAATATGAGTTTTACGACAGTGAATCCATATGGATTTTCTTTGGACCTGCGCCATGTTCCGCTATTGATAGGCTCGATATACGGCGGCATTCCGATCTCTCTGGGGCTCCTCGTTGTATACGCGGCTAAGAGACTTGGAGAGATTGCCTTTCAATGGGAATATTTTGTTTTGATCGGCTTCCTGGCGGTTTACGGTACAGTGCTTTTTACGAAAAAATTCGACTACGGCTCCCGTTCGCGCAAGGGGAAGCTATGGTTTGCGCTCTATTCCTGCTTATTTCTTGGGCTGCTTCAGGCAGGGTCGTATTTCGCAAGCGCACAGGGAAGCATGTTCGACAAGCTCTCCGCAGTAACGGGCGCTCCACTTATTTTCGTATCCGCTTTCATTGTCGCGACGCTGCTGTGCGTGCACTATATTGAGCTGACTATTGAGAGATTTCAACTGAAGCTGCAGCTTCGGGATATGTCTCTAAGATACGACAGGGAGATTCACGGGCTCAAGGACGAGGTCGACAGAATGGAGAGGCTGAGTCTGGTCGGGCAGATGGCCGCGAGCATTACGCACGAGATTCGCAACCCGCTTGCAGTTATTCGCGGATTTATACAGCTGCTTAACGAGCGTAGCCCTGCGGAGCAGAAAACGTATTTTCACATCGTGCTGGAAGAGCTGGACCGGACGAATTTGATCATTAACGATTTTCTGTCGTTGGCCCAGAATCGTACCGCCGAGAAAGAGCTGTTCAACCTGAACGACCTGCTGAGCGATTTGCTGCCTCTGATCTGGGCGGACGCCAATATGAGGGGGCAGATTATCGATCTGCACACGGACGCAAGTCTGGAACCGATTTTAATGAACAGCAAGGAGATCAAGCAGCTTGTGCTGAATTTGTCGCGCAACGGCATGGAAGCGATGAACGATAAAGGCGCGCTCAAAATCGAGACGACGAATTTGCCGGATTCGGTGCAGCTGCGCGTCAGCGACACCGGCGTCGGCATTCCTGCGGAGAAGCTGAAGCTGCTGTTCGAGCCCTTCTATACGACGAAGACGAACGGCACCGGCTTAGGTTTGGTTTTATGTATGAGCATCGTGGAGCGTCACGACGGCAAAATCCAGGTAGAATCGACAGTCGGTCAGGGAACGACCTTTATCGTCTCGTTCAGCAAGCAGAGCGCGTCAAGAGACAGCCGGCAGGCTGCGGAACAGGCGGGCTAATCGCGGATAAGCGTTCCAGTTTCGGTTACACTACGGGGGCAACGACTAGACAAGGAGGCTGTTATCATGCCCAGAAACGAAGGTCCTTCGAAGTCCGAACGGTCGGCCGAACAACGCGGCAAGAGCAAAACTTCGCCGTTATCCCCCGCATTCGACAAAAAACTGGACGGGCCTAACCGTCCCTCGACCTGACGATGGGCGGCAACGGGAGAAAGAGCAGGCCCTACGCCGACGCGATTCCCGTTCATGGGCCGGACGATCCGGAATTGGATCCGTTCGAGATCGAGTTTCGGCCGGAATTCCGCGAAGGCCGGGGACCGCGCGAGCCTTTCGTGAATGAATACGGCGTTGTTATCGGAGATCACGATTACGAATCCGCGAACTCTCCGCTGGAACGATGGAGCGAGGAGACCGACCCCTCCGTCATGGCGGGGGAGACGTGGGTGCATCCTTATAAAGATATCGGCTTTCTGACGAGCGAGAATCGCGACTTGTTCGAGCGGGGAGTGGCCTCTTCCCGTCCGTTCGCGCATCCGATGCATTCAACCGCACTGGCCATCGACGGGGACGAGGATACAAGCCATCCCTCCGTTCCGGAGGTGCTGGACGAGCCTTAAACCGGGTACGATAGCCGAAAGCGGCGGCGCGCCGAACGAAGTCCGGGCGGGCCGGAGCCTCAATAGCTTTGACGGAGCTTGCGGCAGCACGGTATAATGAAATTTAGCGGAATATGCATGCCGCCAATTTCTCGTTCGGAAAGAGAGGCGCATTAGAATGTCGATGTCATTCGAAAGATATATGCTGGATATGATTCAACCGATGCGCGACGATTTGACGCGAGTCGGTATTCAAGAGCTGAGAACCCCGGAGGAAGTGGAAGAGAACCTTCCCGGAGCTGCCGGAACGGCGCTCGTCGTCGTAAACTCCGTATGCGGCTGCGCGGCGGGACAATGCCGTCCAGGCGTTGCCGAAGCGCTGAAGCACGATGTGGTGCCCGATCATCTGTTTACGGTGTTCGCAGGACAGGATAAGGAAGCGACGGCTAAAGCGCGCGAATACTTCCTGCCGTATCCGCCGTCGTCCCCTTCCATCGCATTGATGAAAGACGGAGAGCTCGTTCATTTCATTGAGCGGCATCAGATCGAGAATCGCAGCGCGGAAGAGATCGCGGCCGATTTGACCGACGCTTTCGACCGTTACTGCAAGCAGTAAACAACGTTCCCGGAGGCAGAGGCCGCTCGCGCCCGAGCCGCCGGGTTATTTTTTGCGGTTAAGGAGGAGAGCTCAGGATGACGCTTCAGCAAGAAATTATCGAGAAGCTTGGCGTTAAACCGACGATCGACGTCGACGAAGAGATCGGACGGAGAGTCAAGTTTTTGAAGGACTATGTCGTGCAAGCGGGCGCGACGGGACTGCTGATCGCGATCAGCGGCGGGTTGGACAGCGCGGTGGCCGTGGGACTGTGCAAGCTCGCCACGGACGAGCTGTCGCAGGAGACGGGCAAGGAGTACATCACGCTTGGCGTATTCCAGCCTTACGGAGAGCAAGAGGACATTCACCATAGCTACGAGGTGGCCGAAGCGTTTAAGCTGACGCACAAAGTAGAGACGAACATTGAGGATGCGGTTGACGAGATCGCTCTGGAAACCGAGCAGGCATTCAAGTCTCTGCAAATTCATCGCCATATTAGCCGAGGCGGCAAAGGCAACGTTAAAGCCCGCACGAGAATGGTCGTGCAGTACGCACTCGCCTTCGATCTGAATCTGCTGGTCGTAGGAACGGACCATGCGTCAGAGGCGCTGACGGGCTTTTACACCAAATGGGGAGACGGCGCTGTCGATATTACCCCGCTCAGTACGCTTAACAAGCGTCAAATTAAGGAGTTGGCCCGCCGTCTCGGCGTGCCGGTCAGTATCATCGACAAAGCTCCGACCGCTGGCCTGTGGCCGGGACAGACCGACGAAGATGAGCTGGGCGTAACTTACGAGGACAACAGCTCCTATCTCGAAGGCAAGGACATCGCACCGCAAGCAAGAGAGAATCTCGAGAAGCGCTATAAGAGCACGCAGCATAAGCGCCAGCCGATTCCGGGAATCTGACCGCACAGAATGATCGTCGGAATCGGGTTGGATATCGTTGAGACGGAGCGGATGGCGAAAATTCTCGCAGGGCGAAGCGCGGCCAGGTTTATCGACAGGGTGCTGACGCCGGCGGAACGAGAGGTATGGGGAAAGCTGCCGCCCCGGAGGGCGTTGGAATACGCCAGCGGCCGGTTTGCCGCCAAGGAGGCGGTTGTGAAGGCGCTGGGCTGCGGAATAGGAGCCACGGCGGGCTTCCAAGATATCGAGATTATCGCCGACGAGCTGGGAAAGCCCGTGTGCAAGCTGTCGTCCGCCGCTGTAGTTCGTCTCGGCTGGGATCGCCCGAATTACCGGCTGCATATCGCGATTACGCACGAGCGCTCCGTCGCGGCCGCTACCGCCCTAATCGAAAAGCTATAAGCGACAACAGTCCGGCAGCTTTTTTCTGTCGGACTGTTATTTATTGGTTTGATGATTACGATATGGTAATTTACGCTTCGCTTTTCGTGACGTATAATGGAAGAATGTTAATGGGATGAAATATCATTTTATCCGGACAATGGGGCATCGAAGATGAGAACGAATTATGTCACGATTATGATGAAGCATTTCGAGCAGATGCATCTTGAGGTGGCTGCGGCTGCGGAGACGGTGCTGGACGCTTCTACGGTGAAGGACAAGGATACGGTATACGATTGTCACCGATTTTTGTTCGTGAAGTCGGGAGAAGGTAAACTGTTCGCTCAGAACAAGGAGATTCCTTTTGCTAAAGGGACGCTCTTTATTTTACTTGCGGGGATGCCGCATCGCATCGTGCTGGAGAAGGACGAGACGGCAACGGTGCAATGGTGCCATTTTCGGGGGAGCTACGAGGATCGGGATTTGTACAAGATGCTGCAGATTCCGTTTCATATTCAGGCGGAGAACGAGGACGCGGTGTCGGCAATCTTCTTTCGCTTGTTCGAAGAGCTGGCGCGCAACGGTTTAACTACCAAGCTCAGAACAAAGGCCGCGATGCTGGAGTTAATCAGCTATTATTTGGATAGCCTGTCGCTGATCGACAATGCGACGCCGACGGACGATCTGCAGAAGATCGATCAGGTGTTGAAGTACATCGACGAGCATCTCGCGGATAATATTACGGTCGAAAATATGGCCAAGCAAGTGTTCTTGCATCCGAACTATTTTATTGTTTTTTTCAAAGGAATTCTAGGCTATTCGCCGATTCAGTACGTCAATCTTCGGAGGATGGAAATCGCCAAGAGTCTGCTCCTGAAGCCCGACAGCAACGTTTCTTTCGTTGCCGGGCAAGTCGGCATGCAAATCTATTACTTCTCGAGAATGTTTAAGGCGCATACCGGGTTGACCCCCAGCCGCTTTCGCAAGCAGGCGGCATTCATCGCTGCATCGTCCGGGGAGGAGCGCGAGGAGGAAGAAAAGCTTTGACGAGCGAGAGCAACAAATCGTATTTCGGCGAAAATCTGCTGCGGTGGTATCGCAAGGAACGGCGCGATCTGCCCTGGCGGAGAAGTCGGGATCCTTATCATATCTGGGTATCCGAAATTATGCTTCAGCAGACGCGCGTAGATACGGTTATTCCGTATTTCAACCGATTTATGGGCCGCTTTCCGACGCTTCGGCATTTGGCGGAGGCGCCGGAGGAGGACGTGCTGAAGCATTGGGAAGGACTGGGCTATTACTCCCGGGCGCGCAATCTGCAGTCGGCTGCGCGAGAGGTGGTCGAGCGGTACGAGGGCGCGGTGCCGCGCGTTAAAGCGGAAGTGTCGACGCTTAAGGGAGTGGGGCCCTATACGACCGGGGCGATTCTCAGCATCGCGTACGATCAGCCTGAGCCGGCCGTAGACGGCAACGTGATGCGAGTGCTGTCCCGGTATTTCTGCCTTGAGGACGATATCGCCCGTCCGGCGACTCGGGTTTCCATGGAGAGTTTAGCCCAATCGCTCATTCCGGAAGGGCAGGCAGCCGATTTCAATCAGGCGCTTATGGAGCTTGGCGCGATGGTGTGTACGCCGAAATCTCCTTCATGTCCGATTTGTCCGGTAGGGGAGAGATGCGAAGGCAGGCTGCAGGGCAAGGAGCGGGAGCTCCCGGTGAAGACGAAGGCCAAGAA
Source organism: Cohnella phaseoli (assembly GCF_003386235.1). GTDB lineage: Bacteria > Bacillota > Bacilli > Paenibacillales > Paenibacillaceae > Cohnella > Cohnella phaseoli. Next base: position 46,592 of record NZ_QRDZ01000026.1, on the reverse strand, counting down.
GGCGAGACCGGTATACCGTGTGGCCGCTTTGATCGAAGGAACCGGAGCGTTCGCCGGGAAAGTGCTCGTCCGGCAACGGCCGGAGACGGGGCTGCTGGCGCAAATGTGGGAGCTTCCCCATATTGAGGTGCAGGACGAGGAAGCATGGGCCCGCCTTGAGGAAGGAGCGGGATCGCTGGAGGCAGCGCTCGCGGAGGACGGCGTCCGCGTGAGAGCCGCGACCGAGGTCGTCGGCGAGGCGCAGCACATCTTCACGCACCTTGTATGGCGAATCAAGGTGCTGCGCGCCTCCGCGCTCGAGGAGCGCTTCGTGGAGGGCAGCAGCGGCTATCGGTGGATCGGACCGGAACAGTTCGAGGACTATGCTTGGCCGAACGTGTTTCGCAAATTGTTAACGGAATATTTTCTTCAAGTTCAGCGGCATTAGGGCGTGTCTGAATACTCCGAGGGCAGCAAATTTTGCCGAATTTTCGTTCCATGCAAGGAACTTTTGTGAAGGCGTACCGGAGGTACGTCAAGCAAAAGTGGCGCAGCAGGGGAGGTGAAAGGTGCCCCTGAGCGGGTTTTCAGACACGCCCTAGCTTGGCCGGATAACAGAGGCCTGGCGCAATTTGAAGGCTGTCTCTCATGCGGGGAGCCGATCCGACATTCGGATCGACCCGATCGTGGAGGCAGTCTTCTTTTTGCGTCCGTAGAGTACTTGCAAAGCCAAACATTTTCTTAACAACTGATCCATTCAGTTAGCGAAAAACATACCTATCTCATATTCGTTAAGCACAAGATCTAATAATTCCCGCTTACAGTAGAGGAAGATGTCAGACGTATGCAAACGGCTGACAGCAGGAACGCCGACAACAAGGAATGAGGGGGCGCGTAGTGAAGCTAATTGAGTTCTACAGGCAGCTTTTCCTGGAGACGAGCGCAATCTTCGAGCCGGTATGGGAGGAAGAGGACATACCGTTCGGTTATCGTTGGCATAAGCGGAACTATCCTTTGCCGGAGCAATTTCAAATTAGAGACATGAATACCGATCATCCGGCGCTCATGTATTCGCTGATCTTGCCCGAGACTTATCTGGGGACGACGATCTACGAGGAAATTAAAAGATATCCCTCGGAGTACGAGCTGTCCATCGTCATTCTGAATCGCCAAATTTGGCTGAATGCGACGCTTCAAACGGACAAGCTTCAGGATTCTCTGATGGGTTTTCTCCACCATTCACGCGGAGAGCTGATGAATGTGCTGGATTGTATAATTCGACTGCCCGAAGAGGCGGAGGGCTGACGCAACGCGCGGCCGTCCGCGGCAGACACCTACAAAGGAGACGTGGCTTGCAACATGAACATTCGAGCAAAAATGTTAACCGGTTTCGGAATTGTGCTAATTCTTCTTGTAACAGTGGGAATCGTATCGATCGTCCAGATGTCGTCGCTAAAAGGTTCGATTTCGAATCTCAGGGATGTGGGGATGCCGAGCACTTACAAGCTGTCCCAATTGCGAGGAGATTTTAACGGAATCAGCGGACAGCTGCTGATGGTGAGGTTCGACAAGGACGAGCAGACGAGAAAGTCGATGACCGATGCGGTGAGAGCGTCGATAACGAGCTTTCGAACGGGAATGGAGGAGTACAAATCTCTGATTACCGATTCCGTGGATCAAGCGAAGTATGATACGATTCGGGAGAAGTCGGATAGCTTCTTCACTGCCGTGGAGCAAATTATTAGCGACGCGGAGCGGGAAGGCTCGAATGCCGAGATGACTCCGATCCGCGAATTGCTTCCGCTTGTGCAGTCGACCCGGGCCGATATGGATTCGTGGATCAATTACAACGTGCAAAATGCGGACGAGGAGATCGCCGCGACCTTCGAATCGAACCGTATCGGCACAATTATCGTTGTTGTCTTAGCTTCGATTGCGCTGGTGCTGGGCATCGCGTTGTCGCTGTTCCTATCGTCCAGCTTCGTACGTTCGGTCAAATCGGTCGTTAACGTCGCCACCAGGGCGGCTCAGGGCGACTTGACGGAACGGGCGGAATCGCTGACGAAGGACGAGGTCGGCGTTCTGGCCGGAGCCTTCAACGAGATGATCGGCAATTTGCGAACGTTGATCGGACAGACGCTCGGCTCGGCGCAGAGTGTGTCCGCCGCCGCCCAGGAAATTTCGGCGACGACGGAGGAGATTGCCAAAGGCAGCTCGGATCAGGCGGAATCGGCCCAGACGATCAATGCACTCGTGCAGGAGATGTCCAGAGCGGTCGCCGCCGTAGCGTCCAACGCGAGCTCAGTAGCGGAGCTGTCGGAGCACACGCGGCGCAGGGCGGAGGAAGGCGGGGAAGCGATTCAGGCTTCGTTAAGCAGCATGGACAGGCTGTCGGGGCAGATGCGTCTGCTGGAGCAGGATTCGCAGCAGATTGGCCAGATCATCGAGGTCATCGACGAAATTGCCGAGCAGACGAACCTGTTGGCTTTGAACGCCGCCATCGAGGCGGCCAGAGCCGGAGATCAAGGAAGAGGCTTTGCCGTCGTCGCCGACGAAGTCCGCAAGCTCGCTGAGCGGAGCGGAGAAGCGACGAAGCAGATCGCGAATATTATCAAAGGCATGCAGAAAAATACCGATCAAAGCGTCAAGGCGGTGGAAGAGGCGGCCGGATTGTCGGCGACGTCGGGACAGACGTTCGAGCGCATCGTCGGCATGGTCGCGGAGACGGCAGGTCAGATCTCGGAGATTGCGGCGTCCAGCGAGCAGCAAGCCGCGCAGTCCGACGAGGTTCTGCGCGCGGTGGAGCTGATTGCCGCGGCCAGTCAGCAATCCGCTGCTGCGGCGGAAGAGGCGGCGACTTCATCGAACTCGCTGGCGCAACTGTCCGAGAAGCTCAACGAGAATGTGGCGATTTTCAGAGTGTAGGAGAGAGGAAGCGCGATGGAAAACTATATCGTCTTGGGTCTGAATGAGGGAAAATATGCGCTGTCGATCTCTGAGATTCAGGAGATTATCAAGCTGCAGCCGATTACGGAGGTGCCGTGCGGCAAGATGTTCGTCAAGGGAGTCATCAACCTGCGGGGCAGAATCGTTCCCGTCATCTCGTTAGGCGCCCGGTTCGGCGTCAGGGAAGCCGAACCGGGAGCTTCCGCGCGCATTGTGATCGTCAGCTCGGATACGGAAGATATCGGGATATGCGTGGACAGCGTCGATAGAGTGGCGATCTTCGACGAGCTCCTGCCTCCGGCTGTCGACAGTACCGGGGATGCGACCCGCGACTGCCTGTCGGGAATCGGCAGGCTAGGCGACACGCTGATCAGCATTTTGGATTTGCAAGCCGTGCTTGGCTTAAGAGGAGGGGTGTAATCGGAATGGACCATTTCGCTTCGACTTACTTAGGCGTGTTCCTGGACGAGTTGGAGGAACAGCTGCTAACGCTCGACCACGCTATTCTCGAGCTGGAGAGCGGCGGCAATCAACTTGATACCGTTCAAAAAATATTTCGCGCGGCACATACGCTGAAGGGCTCTTCGGCGGCAATGGGTTTTCACCAGATGAAGGAAGTTACGCATAGGGTGGAAAGCGTGTTCGATCTGCTGCGCCAGGACAGGCTGATGCTGAGCTCCTCGCTCATCAACACGCTGTTCGATTGCATCGACTATTTGAAAGTGCAGCGCGAAGCGCTGAGGCAGGGAGGGACGGAAGCGGAGCCGCACGCCTCTCTGTTCGACGCATTGGAGGATTGTCTATCGGGTCGGCCGACCGGTTCGGGAGGGAAGGAAGGGGCCCGAACCGCTGGCAAGATTGGCAAAAATAAAGCTGCGGAAAAAAACGCATTTGAGGACAAGGCTACGGGGTGGACTCCGGCAGAGCTGGAGGAAATGACTCGGAAGCGCGAAGAAGGCGTGCCGCTTTACCTCGTATCGGTGACGTTGTCGTCGGGAGCGGATATGCCGACGGTGCGGGCTATGCTCGTGCAGCGCACGCTTAGCGAGACAGGGGAAGTGATTGCGCTAAAGCCTTCGTTAGCCGAATGGGAGAATGAAGAGCTTCTGATGTCCGGCCCGATCTCGTATGTGATCGCTTCCGCGCATCCGAAGGAAACGATAGGCGGCAATGTGCTGCAGTTGTCGCAAATTAACGACGTTAACGTCCAATTGATCGAATGGTTTTCCCAGCCGGACGAAGACGAGGGATTGAAACGGGGCGAAACCGTCGCGAACGAACCGGAGGCTCCGGTTGCTGCTTCGGATACGGCTCCTGCGCCGACTTCGACCGGACTGGCAGGCAAGCTCGAGACGGCGGAGGCCAAAACAACGATCCAACAGACGGTCAGGGTGGACGTCAAGCGACTGGAACACTTGCTGAACTTGGTCGGAGAGCTTATCATCGATAATACCCGGCTGCAAGAGGTTCGCAAACGGCTGGGAGAGCGAGATAAGCAGGACCAGGACGTTGCGATGCTGGGAGAGGTTACCGATCATCTGAACGGCGTCATTGCCGAGCTTCAAGAGGGAATGATGAAAACCCGGATGCTGCCCATCGAGCAGCTGTTCAATCGTTTCCCGAGACTGGTCAGGGATTTATCGCAGCAGGCGGGCAAGGAAATCCAGTTTACAATCGAAGGCAAGGAGACGGAGCTAGATCGGACGCTTATCGAGGAGATCGGAGACCCGTTGATTCATATATTGCGAAATGCGGCAGATCACGGACTCGAGGCTCCCGAAGAGCGCGAGCGGCTCGGCAAGTCTCGCAAAGGGCAGCTGCTGCTGCAAGCGAGCCATCAGGAGAATGCGATTGTCATTCGCGTGAAGGACGACGGGCGAGGAATCGATCCGGAGAAGGTCATGCGCAAAGCCATTCACAAAGGCTTCGTGACCGAGCAGGAAGCCGCAAGAATGTCGGACAAGGAGCTCATCGCGCTGATCTTCCACTCCGGCATGTCTACGGCGGAGCAAGTGACCGAGCTGTCCGGCCGGGGAGTCGGCATGGACATCGTGCGGACGCAGATCGAGAAGCTGAACGGATTGATCGACATCGATACGGCGAAGGGACAAGGGACGGAAATTACGATCAAGCTGCCGCTGACGCTGGCGATAACTCGGTCGCTGCTTGTCGAGCTGGGCAAACATACGCTGGCGATACCGCTCGTACACGTCTTGGAAACGTTCCAATTGTCTTCGGCCAACATTCAGAGCGTTCACGGCAAAGAAATTTGCACAGTAAGGGGAGATATTTTCCCGCTGGTCAGGCTGCATGGAAGGCTGCGTACGGAGCCTTCGAGCTCCAGCAGAGGCTATGCCGTCATGATCGGCGCGGCGGATCGACGCGTATGCCTGTATGTGGATCGTCTCGTCGCCAACCAGGAAATCGTCATGAAGCCGCTGTCCGCTTATTTGGGACAAGTGCCGTATGTCTCGGGCGCATCGATTCTAGGCAATGGCAGCATCGCTTATATCTTGGACGTGAACGCCGTTGTACGCGATGCGGGTACGGTCACCGATCCCGGACGGGCCGGCAGACATGCGATCCGATCCGTTCATGCGGAGAAGAGAGTTACGTTTATGCTGGGCGATCAGCAGTATGCGCTCGATATCGGACAGGTTAAAGAGATCATCAGAGTGCCCGCGCTGTCGCAAATCGCATCGAGGTCGCCTGAAATGCTCGGCATGTTCAATTTGAGAGGAGCTTTGCTGCCGGTTGTCGATCTGGCGCAATGTCTCGGTCTTCCTCCGCTGCCGATCGGGGAAGAATCGCGCGTCATTGTGATGAAAGAAGGCGGAAGCGATATCGGGGTATTGGTGGATTCGGTAACGGAAGTGTTTAATATGCCGGACACGGAAGTCGAGACGACTCCTACGGCGATTGCCAGCGTGGCGTCGGAATTTATAAGAGGAATTCATAAGCGCGGAGACGAGCTGACGATTCTGCTGAGAACGGACAAGGTGCTGGAAGCAAGCGGCTTCTGCATCGCGTAGTTATAGGGGGGATTAGTTTGATTCGAGTAAGCGATGCGAGATTAAAACAAATGAATTATATCGGCATTTCGGAGGACGATCTGGCCGTATTGAAGTCCAAGCAGGCCGCGTTTGCCGAGATTACGAACTTAGTGGTGGACGAGCTGTACGACAGAATTGTCGGACAGCCGGAGCTGCTTAAGCTGATTAACAGCCATAGTACGATCGAGAGGCTGAAGGAAACGCAGCGCTGGTATTTCATGTCGATGACTTCAGGTTTGATCGACGAGGATTTCTTCAGCAGGAGGCTGTATATCGGCAAAGTCCATTCCCGAATCGGGCTGACGACGAACTGGTATTTGGGCACTTATATTCTGTATCTGGATCTGGCGACGAAGCATCTGAAGCGGGTCGATCCCGAGGATTGGACCAGATCGGTGCACGCGCTGAGCAAAATGTTCAACCTCGATTCACAGATCGTGCTCGAAGCTTACGAGGAAGACGAGAAAGCGAAAGTCGAAAAGCTCGTCGAGACACGCCAGTATATGCTGACCAAAGTGAGCTCGGTCGTGCAGGAGCTGTCCTCCATGATGGTGCAATTGAACTCCAGCAGCAATCTCGTGGCGTCCAACGCTTCCCATACGGCCTCCGTCCAGGAGAACTCCCACGCGAAGGTGCGAGAGCTGGCCGGCAGCATTGACGAGATCAATCAGCTGGGAACAACGATGCGGGAAATTTCCGATCAGACGCATCTGATCGGCCTGAACGCGGCGCTGGAAGCCGCGCGAGCCGGCGATGCCGGGCTCGGCTTCGAGGTTGTCGCCAATGAGATTCGCAAGCTGGCGACGAGCTCCAAGCAGTCGCTGATGACGATCCAGCGCAAGCTGAAGGAAATTCGCGAGGCGCTGGACGAAGTCAAGCACGGCAGCGAGGAGACGGTGCGCTTCTCGCGCGAGCAGGCGGCAAGCTCCGAGGAGCTAAGCTCGTTCGTGCAAATGATCGATACAGTTGCCGCTGACTTGAACGGTCTATTGGAGCAAGATTCGGTTCACTAAAAAAGAGGCCGTCCCGCAGGCAGAGTTGCTTAAGAGGAATCGATAAATAAAGTAAGGGGTATGTACCTTCTGTAGACTGCCTCATACGCTCCTGAAATGACCTTGTAACGGGTTATCCATTTCAGATTTCGGGAGCGTATAGCATCGGAAGGAGGTACATACCCCTTGAACCTTTATCATCGATTATCTTTCACAGCAACTTGAAATGCTTGCGGGACGGCCTTTTCGTTCCGATTACTTCGCGGAATCGTAGATCGCGCCGACTGCGTTCCAGTCCACGACGTTCCAGAAAGCGGCGATGTAATCAGGACGTTTGTTTTGATATTTCAGGTAATAAGCGTGCTCCCATACGTCCAGTCCGAGCAAGGGCGTGTCGCCTTCCATGATCGGGCTGTCTTGGTTAGGCAGGCTGTATACTTTCAGGTTGCCGTCTTTGCCCAGTGCGAGCCAAGCCCAGCCGGAGCCGAAACGAGTCGTAGCCGCAGCTGCGAAAGTTTCTTTGAACTTGTCTAAGCCGCCAAGCTCTGCGTCGATTGCAGCTGCCAGAGCGCCGGACGGTTGGCCGCCGCCGTTAGGGCTGATCGTTTTCCAGAACAGGCTGTGGTTAGCGTGACCGCCGCCGTTGTTGCGAACCGCTGTGCGGATGCTTTCCGGAACTGCGTTCAGGTCGGAGATCAGGTCTTCAACGCTCTTGCTTTCCAGCTCGGGAGCGGATTTCAAAGCGTTGTTCAGGTTCGTAACGTAAGTGTTGTGGTGACGTCCGTGATGGATTTCCATCGTCGTTGCGTCGATGTGCGGCTCAAGCGCATTCGTCGCGTAAGGAAGTGCCGGTAATTCGTGTGCCATGGTCAATAACCTCCTAAATGGGATTGCGATATGTAGCCTAATCGCTCACAGTCTTTATTATCCAATATCCTTTCGATTAAATCAACATAAATGTATAAAAAGTCTTCGGAAGACGAAACGGAAGTTTGCAACCGGAAGACGAATGGCAGACCGAACTGCAGCAGCCTAATTCATTATGTCCAGCCGTTTTTCTAATATTCGACATGGTGAAGCGTTTACATCGGGAGATTCAGCGATTTTGCAAAAAAATTTTATCTTATTTTAAGAAAAGAGCTAGAAATTTCGCCGAATTGTCGTAAAATGAAAAGATCGTTAGCTGGATGTAAAACTGAATGCTCGGAGGATAAGTCAGCATGCAGATTCGTTCTTTCCAATTGTCAGATTACAAGCTGGTTGCAGAGCTTCTGGAGGAAGTGCTGTCGGAAGATTGCTGCGAAGAGACGATGAAAGCTTTCGCCCGCCAATTGTCCTGGGACAGCGACTTGGTGCTCGTGGCGGAATCGGCCGGAAACATCGTCGGCGTATTGATCGGAACGATTGATCATCACAAAGGCTACGTCTATCGCATTGCGGTAAGGGACAAGTTCAGAAATCAGGGCGTCGGAAGACAACTGGTTTCTCATATGAGCAACCGGTTCAGACAGCGCAAAGTGTTGAAGGTGCTCGTCGCGGAGGACAAGCACAACGAGGTTTTGCGTCCATTCTATGACTCGCTCGGAATAAGCTCCGTCAACGTCGTTAAGTTGACGCAGCCGCTTGCGATCGTGGCCGGCTAATTCAAGCGGACGGATTCTAAGGAAAGCATATCTTTAACGCCATTGATTTTGGCGGGGAGATATGCTTTTCTTATATTACATGTATTTCGCAGGCAGAATTAAAAGCTGCTCGATCAACCAGAACCTGCAGGGAGGGACGAGCCATGACGGAAAGCGCCGACGGACGGTATATGAGGTGTGTGATCAAGAGCTTCAAGCATGACGGTTCCTTGCATCGGGTATGGCTCGAGAATTGGCAAGTTCCCGCGGATCGGCTGCTGCCGGGGCTTGATTCCCGCACGGTGTGGGTGTTAATCAACGAACATACGACGGTTCAGGAATCGAACGGCCGGGAATGGTCGAGCCGGGTTCCCGCCGTCACTTACTTTTTCCCGGAACGATGGTATAACGTCGTTGCGCTGCTGGAGGAAGAGGGAGTTCGCTATTATTGCAATTTGGCCTCTCCGCCGTATCGGTACGGAGACGTGCTGACTTATATCGATTACGACTTGGACGTAGTGGTGCTGGCCGACGGAACGGCGATGGAGCTGGACCGCGACGAATACGATGCGCACAAAGCGACGTATCGCTACGGCGAGGCGGTGGAGGAACGCGTGGAAGCGGAGCTGCTGGCGCTTCGTAAGGACATCGAGGCCGGGGAATTTCCTTTCGACGATTCCACGGCGCGCTTATTTTACCAGCAGTGGAAAGAGCAGATGAAAGCAGAAGGAGGAACGCAGGCGACATGACGGAAGAGATGGGTGCGGGAATTCCCGAAGGAAGAAGCCGCTCGGCGTCCAAAACTCAGAAAGCGCCCCAAGCGCAGAAATCCCGGAATCAGGGGCCGAGGCTGACCGGCTGGCGCAAAGAGCTGTGGGACTGGGCGAAAGCGCTGATCATTGCCGCGGCGATCGTGCTGCTGCTTAAGGCATTTGTGTTCCAACTGTCGACGGTGAAGAAAATATCGATGGAGCCTACGCTTCATGAAGACGAATGGTTGTTCGTGAACAAGATCGCCTTGCGGCTCGGAAGCTTGGATCGCGGAGATGTTGTCATCTTCAAAGATCCCAGCGTGGGAGAAGACCCGGAGTATTTGGTTAAAAGGGTGATCGGCATCCCCGGAGATCAGCTGGAAATCCGCGGCGGAGAACTCTATGTCAACGGGACGCTGAAGGTTGAGTCGTATACGGATGTGAAAATCGAGGACGGGAATTTCGGACCGACGACGGTTAGTCCGGGGCATTATTTCGTGATGGGAGATAACCGTCACCAGAATGCGAGCAAGGACAGCCGGGCCTTCAAGGAAGTGCCCGAAGAGCTAATTCAAGGGCGGGCCGACATGATCGTCTGGCCGATCAGCCGCATCAAGAAGCTGTGAGTGACGTTGTCGTGAAACGGGATTACCGATATTGGAAGCAATTCAAGGAAGAACTGCTAAAGGCTGCGCCGGGGCTAGGCATCGATAAGCTGGGCGTGACGACGGCAGAGCCTTTCCATGAATTGAAGGAACGGCTGCTTCGGCACCGCGAGCGGGGGCACGAATCCGGCTTCGAGGAGCCGGATCTCGATTTGCGGACAGACCCGTCGCTGCATATGGCGGAAGCGAAGTCCATCATCGCGATCGCGGTTGCTTATCCGTCGAAGCTGAAGAACGCGCCTGTATCCGAACCGGGTCGCAGGCGCGGCATATTGTCGCGCTCCGCTTGGGGCGAAGATTATCATCAAGCGCTTAGACGACGGATGGCGAACCTGTCCGAGTGGCTTCTGGCACGGGAGCCGGAGGCCAAGCTACTGTCGATGGTCGATACCGGCGCCTTGTCGGATCGCGCCGTGGCCGAGCGGGCCGGCATCGGCTGGAGCGGCAAAAACTGCTCCGTCATCAACCCGGAGCTAGGCTCGTGGATTTACTTGGGCGAGATCATTACCAGTCTTCCGCTGCCTCCTGACAGCTCCCTCCCGGACGACTGCGGCGACTGCACGTTATGTATCGACGCATGCCCGACCGGGGCGCTCGTCGGACCGGGACAGCTGAACGCCCAGCGATGCATCTCCTTCATTACTCAGACGAAGGGCTTCGTCAGCGACGAGATGAAGCTGAAAATCGGCAATCGTCTTTATGGCTGCGATACTTGTCAGATCGTCTGCCCCGTCAATCGTAAAATCGACATCCGCCATCATCCCGAGCTTTTGCCCGACCCGGAAGTGGTCAAGCCGCTGCTGCGTCCGCTGCTGACGATGGGCAACCGGGAATTCCGCGAGAAGTTAGGCTCGAGCTCGGCGGCTTGGCGAGGACGCAAGCCGATCCAGCGCAACGCGCTGATCGGGCTGGGCAACTTCCGCGATGCGGAATCGGTTCCGGACATTGTTGCCGTACTGCGAGACGATCCGCGTCCGGAGCTTAGGGAAGCGGCCGCCTGGGCTCTTGGGCGCATCGGAACTTCGGAGGCGCTGGACGGGCTGCGCGGAGCGCGAAGCAAGGAAGGGAGCGTCGAAGTGTTGGACGCTATCGACAGAGCGCTCGAACGAAAGAGCGATCAATAGTTTATTTCCGAGGAAATGAGAGGCATTTCATCGTTCGCGCCTTCATTTCCTCTTCTTTTTTGCCGAAATAGTGTGTAAGCATGAACAACGAGATCGAGGCAGGAGAGAGAATATGAAATTAGTCGACATAGAGACGGTTGAACCGGGACAATATTTGGGCAAGACGATTTTTTCCTCGAATGGAGCCGTATTGCTCTCCACCGGCGTGCAGCTTACCGTATACATGATCAGCACGCTTAAGCGTCTGGGCGTTACGACGATCTATATCGACGATCCGATGTTCCGAGATATTTCACATGAAGAGCTGCTGTCGGAAGAGACGAAACGCGCGGTCATTCACCAAATGTCGGAAACGTTCGAGCAGCTGCGCTCGGGCAAAAACTTCAGCTCGAAGGCGATCGGCCAGACGGTCGACGATCTGCTGGAGGATGTGATGCAAAATCAGAATCTGATGATTCAGCTGTCGGATATTCGCACCGCCGACAACGCGATGTTCCTTCATGCGATGAACGTTTGTACGATGGCGTCGTTGGTGGGCTTAAATATGGGCTTGAATATGATCCAACTGAAGGAGCTGGCTATGGGAGCGCTGCTTCACGATATCGGCAAGCTGGGCGCTCCGGAAGTTCAGGAAGGCCGTATGCATCATGCTTGGCGGGGATTCGAGCTGCTTAAGAATAAGAGGGAATACAGCCTGCTCGTCGCGCATGTCGCATTCCAGCATCATGAGGCGATTGACGGAAGCGGCGCTCCGCGCGGACTGACCGGAGACGACATTCACACCTATGCGAAAATTACGGCCGTCGTCAATATGTACGATAATATGATCTATCCGTCCGGAGACGAGAAACCGTTATTGCCTCACGAAGCGTGTGAACGCATGAACGCTTTTTCCGGAACTTTGCTGGATCATGAGGTGCTCGTCCACTTTATGCGAATTGTGTCGATCTACCCTAACGGCATCTCGGTCAAGCTGTCCACCCGTCAGACGGGCGTTGTCGTCGGACAGCACCGAGGGCTGCCGGGACGGCCAGTCGTTCGCGTCATCGACAAGGAAGGGGATGAAGCGGTCGGCTATAACGAGATCGATTTGGCGCAGCATACGACCGTGTTCATCGAAACCGTGCTGGCTTGAGGAGCGGCGTGTAGGCAAACCTGCGACTTTTTGACCGCCTCAATAAGCTATCGTTTGCGCACCTTGTTCGGCCATGCTATCATAATACAGCAGCCCTGCTCGACGCATTGCGGCGTTTGCAGGGTTTTATTTTATGAAATTCGGAGGGTGTTTCGGAAATGTGGTCCTATATTATTCCGATTGTGACGTTAATCGTCGGCATAGTCGTTGGTTTCATCATCGGAGTGTTCTACTTGCGCCGCCAGATGACCAAGATGCAGAGCAATCCCGAGATGCTGCAAAAGATGGCCAAGCAGATGGGATATAACATGAACAACCAGCAGATTGCGAAAGCGCAGCAAATGATGAAAAATCAAAATAGCGGCGGCAAGGCGAACCCTGGGGGAGCCCAAAACCAGAACCGCAACAATCCGAAGTTCCGCAGATAGGAAGGGAGGCGTTGTCATGGCGGGAGCGAAAGATTACTCTAACAGTCATGTCGGGCAGAATCGCGAGCAACTCGAATTTCACGTTCGGGAAATTTTAAAGCTGATCGGGGAAAATGTCGAGCGCGAAGGCTTGCTGGAAACCCCGGCTCGCGTTACGCGGATGTACGAGGAAATTTTTGCAGGCTACGCGGTAAACCCCAGAGATGTTCTCGGGGTTACCTTCGACGAGCAGCACGAGGAATTGGTAATCGTTAAAGATATTGTTTACTACAGCCAATGCGAGCACCATATGGCGCCCTTCTTCGGAAAGGCGCATATCGGCTATATTCCGAGCGGCAAGATCGCCGGACTGAGCAAGCTGGCCAGACTCGTCGAAGCGATCTCCAGAAAGCTGCAGGTGCAAGAGAGAATTACTTCGCAAATCGCGGACATTCTGGAGGAGGTGCTTCAGCCGCACGGCGTCATGGTTGTCGTCGAAGGCGAGCACTTGTGCATGTGCGCGCGCGGCGTGAAGAAACCGGGCAGCAAGACGGTCACTTCTGCGGTACGCGGCGAATTCCGTAAAAGCCCTGCGCTTCGTTCGGAGTTTCTGGAATTGCTTAATCGATAACAATACGACAGTATTAACGCCTGCGAGCGATCGCAGGCGTTTTTTCTATGATGCCAATGAGCGTACATCAGCCTGCTCGCATAGCCGCCAAGCAGGCGAAATTCCCGCTCACGTAACAGTCCGGTCGGCGAGCAAAGATGGGACTTTCGAATGATATTGCATCATTCCTTCAAGTTCACCTATGCGAATTGCTCAGCCGTAAGCAACGGCAACATCAAACGGCGAGAAAGAAACGATAATTGGAGATGAAGGAGAAAATAAGGGGTTTAAGGGATGTTTATTGTTAGACCTTAGCGTATATGGCAAATATAGATTTGAGGGTGGGCTTAGGATTGGGTATGCTGAAATCGATGTCGGACAATTTCTGTTATACGACATTCGAATCAGGTCTTAAGAACCTGAAAATCCCATAATTCATGTGGCGACACCTAAATATTAGGCTAATTCACTCAAATCCACAACGCTTCATCTTCCCTTTTCTTCCTTTTAAATCCATAATCGGCTAATCTGCCATAAATTCCGACAAAGTTTCTTCGACAAAATCAGGGGCCGCTTTATTGATCAGTTCGACGGTATGCAAATAGCGCTGCGTCGTATTGATGTGGGAATGGCCTAGCGTCTCTTGGACCTGCTGCAAAGTCGCTCCTTTAAGCAATGCCAGCGTCGCGTTCGTATGCCTTAACCAATGCGGGGTCGGCTTTTTCGAACGAATGCTTTGTTTTCCTGCGTCTCGGATGATGCGTTCGATCTGCCTTGCCGTAATCGGGAATACGGTTGCCGCCGGGTCCCGCGTGGAATCGTTACCCCCGACCATACAGCGATAATTCTGAAAAATAGACCAGAGGCTTGAGGGAATTTTGACATCTCTGCTCTTGCCTCCCTTTCCGTTTTTTACATGCAGCCATACTGATTTCTCAAGCGGATCGGTATGGAAGTCTTCCCATTGTACGGCGATGAGCTCGGAGACTCGAAGTCCCAATGTAACGAGCGACAATCCGATCAAATAGTTGCGGAAGCTCTGACATTGGAGCTGATTCAATAAGCTGCCGACCTCTCCCTTGGTCAAATAATGCTTGCGGCTTGTGACGCGCACTTGCGGAAGACGGATGGAGCTTGTCGGATTATAAGGGAGGAGGCCAACGTTAATATCGCTCCCCCACTTATACAATGATTTTAGCGGAGCGATCAGCGCGGCGACGCTTGCGGGAGCGAGAGGCTTATTTCGAAAACTGGAGGCTCCGCAAATCAGGCCTAATTTGTAGGCTTCTATTTCTCTCCACGTGACATCCCGAAGCGACATATGCGAGACGAAGGTTCTGAACATTTGGATAGCCCTGCTGTAATTCCGAACCGTATGGGGAGAGTAACTGCATACGGCAAGAAACATTTCAACGATCTGGTCGTCGCCGATATTTGTTCCATTGGCGTAAGCGCCGTTACCTTCCATTGAGCTTGCAGCCTGCGCTGTCAACATCGTGGTATTCATAAACTGATCCTCCTCTAGAATGTCGTATAACAGAAATTGTCCGACATCGACATAGTGGGTAACGTCCAATATATCGGCTAGACCTGGCGAACATTGAATCGGGGCAGGTGCAAAAAGGTGGTAGGAGCCTTGAGAGCAGTAGGAGATTTCCCCCATCATTTCGATCATACCTCCGATATTTCGGAGATGATGAAGCTGTTGCGGCACAAGCACGAGGACACATACCATCACTGCGTTCGAGTCGCCCTGCTGAGCGAGAAGGTAGCTTCGGCGATGGGAATGGATTCGGCAAGCGCACAGAAGCTGCTCAGAGGCTGCTTCATCCACGATCTCGGCAAATTGCTCGTTCCGACCGCGATTCTGGATTCCGTCAATCCGTTGACGGAGGAACAGTGGGCTCTGATAAGACGCCATCCGGAGTACGGAACGGACATTCTGAAGGATAGGGGAGAGCGGGATGCCGATCTGGTTCGCTTGGTGCTGCACCACCACGAGAGATGGGACGGCAAAGGCTATCCTTGCGGATTGGCGGGAGAGCAAATTCCGCTATTCGCAAGAATCTGTTCGGTCGTCGACGCCTTCGATACGATGATGTCGCCGCGGCCTTATCGCCGCCGCAAGAGGTTGGAGGAAGCGATGGAGGAACTGCGAAGGAACGCCGGAACCCAATTCGACGCCGCGGTGGTCAACGCCTTTATTCCTTTGGGGGCTGAAGTGGCTCCGCTCTATTTTTCGAATTACGATAACGAGGATTAGCGCTTGCCCGCACAGGGGAAGTTAAGCCATATTCAAAAAGAGATAACGGGAAGCGACCTGGCGAGATAAGCCCGGTCGCTTTTTGGCTTCGGACAAAAGACCATAAGAAGAAAGCCAAAATGGTGCTGTCTGCGAGTGCGGCATTTCGTATAAGATGAAAATAAGCTTTGACTACGTTAATTCTATTGGAGGAATACAACAACATGGCAGATTCATCGAAAATTCGCATCGGCCTAATCGGTGCAGGCAATATCGGCAACGTTCACTTGCAGGAGTTTGGCAAGCTTGGCGCGGAGTGCGAGTTCGTCGCAATAACGGACGCCTATTTGCCTCTTGCGGAACAACGGGCTCGGGAGTACAACATTCCCGTCGTTTCTCCTTCGCCGGAGGAGCTCATTCGCAGAGAGGACGTCGATGTGGTGATCGTCGCCGTTCCGAACCAGGCTCACGCGCCGCTGACGATTCTGGCACTGGAAAGCGGTAAGCATGTGCTCGTAGAAAAGCCGATGGGTCTGGACTCCGCTGCGGCGAAGGACATCGTTCGGGCGCAGCAGCGCACCGGCAAGACGGTTATGGTGGCGCATCAGATGCGTTGGGAGCCTCTTTCTCTGAAGGTGAAGGAGCAGGTGGAACGAGGAGAGCTTGGCCGCGTCTATACGGCGAAGACAGGCTGGTACCGCCGCAAGGGCATTCCGGGCTGGGGAACGTGGTTTACGCAGCACAATCAGTCCGGGGGCGGCCCGCTGATCGATATCGGCGTGCATATGCTGGATCTGGCGTTTTTCTTGATGGGCGAGCCGAAGCCGGTATCGGTATACGGCTCCACCTACGCGGAATTCGGTCCAAAGAAAAAGGGCATCGGAACCTGGGGCAAGCCGAATTGGAACGGTACGTACGACGTCGAGGATTTGGCGACGGCGATTATCAAAATGGAGGACGGCACTTCGTTGACGCTGGAAGTCAGCTGGGCGGTTCATATGGATACCGACAGCGCACCGTTCCTGCATCTGATGGGCTCCGAGGGAGGCGTCGCGCTTCGCGGGAACGAGGGCAAGTTTCTGACCGAACGGTTCGACCAGGCGATCGAGGCGCCGCTCACCGCGCCTGCGGACGATGAAGGAGCACGCGTCCGCCTCAGCCGTCATTTCCTGGATTGCGTAAGAACGGGCAAGCAGCCTTGGACTTCCGCAGAGACGGGCCTGCGTAGCAACCTGATCATTGACGCGATCTACGAATCTTCCCGCACAGGCGGAGAAGTGAAGCTCGACTGGAGTTTGTAAGGAAGCTTATACGCCAAGAAAGCCCCCGGACCGGGTACGGTTCGGGGGCTTTTTTTAGGATCGTTTCGGGCGAAGGTTTAAAAAAGGGAAGGATGCCAAAGAATAACACTTACATTTTCAACGAGTCTCATCTCTAAAATTGGTGGTGAAAGGCATTATGTTTCTGTTCGGAAGAAAAAAGAGAAGGCGATCATCGGAAGGCGGGGAACAGCCCTGGCATTCCGCCGATCGGCTGAACGACTCTGTCGTCGACGGAAATCTGGAGCGCATCGTGGGGCAGATTAACGGGGTGCTCGGGGAGAACGACGATTTTACGATTCGCAGGTTCCAAGTATTCGGCCGATTTCCCGCAGCAATGCTTTTTTACCCTAATATGATCGATATGACCAGCGTGAATTCGGAAATTCTAAAGCCGCTGATGTACGGGCCGCCGCACGCGGAACAGCTTCCCGAGGAAGGGAAGGAGCTGTGGGATTTCCTGCTGGAAGCGACGCTTTATCATAGCGATGTCCGCTCGGAGACGCTCGTCGCCAAAGTTGTCTCCGACGTTCTGCGCGGGCAGACCGCTGTCGTTATCGAGGGCGTGGAAAAAGCGCTGCTATTCGGAACCCGTACCATCGACAAGAGATCCATAGACCAGCCTGCCACAGAGCAGGTTATTCGCGGGCCGCGCGAAGGCTTCATCGAATTGCTGTCGACGAACATCTCGCTGATCCGCTATCGCCTCCAAACGCCGGATTTGCGCGTGAAGACGATGGAGATCGGCAGGAGAACGCAATCTAAAGTTGCGATCTGCTACATGCATGACATTACGAATCCGGAGCTCGTGAAGGAAGTCACGAGAAGACTGGAGTTGATCGACGTCGACGCCATTCTGGATTCGGGCTATCTGGAGCAATACATCGAAGATAATCAGCTATCTCCGTTCCCACAGGTCCAGTACACCGAAAGACCGGACAAGGTGGTAGCCAATCTGTTGGAGGGCCGGGTGACGCTGATCGTGGACGGCTCGCCGCTGGCGCTGGTCGTACCGACCGTATTCAGCCAATTCTATCAGGCGGTCGAGGACTACACGGAACGGTTTCTGTTGATGAGCGCTATCCGCTGGGCCAGACTGATCGCGCTTGTGTTCTCGCTTGTCTTTCCGTCGCTCTATGTGGCGATCATCTCGTTTAATCCCGAACTGATTCCGACGGAGTTCGCGGTGGCCGTGGCGGGAGGCCGTGCTGGGGTCCCGTTTCCGGCGATCGTAGAAGTGCTGGTCATTGAAATCTCGATGGAGGTGCTCAGGGAGGCCACGATTCGGCTGCCGCAGCAGGTCGGCGGGGCATTGTCCATCGTCGGCGTGCTCGTCGTCGGTCAGGCGGCGGTCGCTGCCGGCTTCGCCAGCCCGATTACCGTCGTCATTATCGCGCTTACGACGATCGGCTCCTTTGCCACCCCGGCTTACAATGCGGCATTGGCGCTGCGCCTGCTGCGTTTTCCGCTGATCGTGCTGGCCGGAATTTTCGGACTGTACGGCGTGATGATCGGTCTGATTCTAATCGCCAACCATCTGTTGTCGCTCAAGTCGTTTGGCGTTCCGTACTTGAGCCCGCTCGTCCCCGGCAGCCCTAAGGGGATGAAGGATCTATTCCTGCGCGGTCCGTTCTGGTGGATGAGTACGCGGCCCAAATTTCTGTACCCTGGAGATAAAATTCGAATAAGCGACAAAACGGTCGAAGACTTGAAGAAGCCCCCCAACAACGCGCTAGAGCCGTCGAAAATGGAGAACCCCTGAGAGAGGTGAGGGTATGAAGCAAGCAAGAAGCATTACGACGGTGCAGGTCGCCGCGATTATGACGAGTACGATTATCGGCGTCGGGGTGCTGCCAATTCCGCTGTTCGCCGTGAGAGGAGCGGATTCCGGCGCCCCTCTCGTCACATTGCTGGGAGCCTCGGTCGCTTTCGTCGGCCTATTTCTCATTGCCCGGCTCGGCATGCGGTTTCCGGGTCAGTCGATCGTTCAATACGGCGAGGTCGTCATCGGCAAGTGGCTGTCGTGGATCGGAAGCATTGGCATCATCGGCTTCTTCGCGATCCTGACGTCGCTTACGGCGCGGGAATTCGGCGAAGTGGTCATTACGTCGGTATTAACCGAAACACCGTTGGAAGTAACGGTAATCGTGATGCTAATGTTGGCTGCGATCTCCACCCGCAACGACATTACGACGTTCGCCTACATTCACCTCTTTTATTTTCCCCTGCTGATCGGGCCGGCATTGCTGATCGTCGCTTTATCGCTGAAGAATGCCGACATGGTCAATCTACAGCCGATTTGGGGCAATTCCCATAAAGACATGCTGGCCAGCGTATTGACGATCGCTTCGCTGTTCCAGGGAGGGTTCATCATTACATCGGTCATTCCGGCCATGCGCGAACCGCGAAAGGCAATGATGGCGAGCATGATCGGACTCGTCATCGCGGGCGGCTTGTACGTGACGATCGTCGGGGCGACCGTTGGCGTATTCGGTTCGGAGGAGACGAAAAATCTGCTCTGGCCGACATTGGAGCTGGCCAAGGCGACGTCGCTGCCGGCCAACGTGCTGGAGAGGCTCGATGCCGCTTTTCTGGCGGTATGGGTAACCGCTGTGTTCACGACGCTGTTTTCCAGCTATTATTTGGCGGTCAAAGAGCTGAGCAAGCTGTTTCGTCTGCAGGACCATAAGATGTTCTCCTTTTTTCTGCTGCCCGGGGTGTTCTCCATGGCGATGGTGCCCTACAACATTTTACATATGTATGAAATTATCCAGAACGTGGGACGAATCGGCTTGTTCGTGACGATCGCATATCCAGGGTTACTGCTTGTCGTCGCCATTCTCCGGAAAAAGAGAGGGGAGCCAAGTGAAGAGCGGTCTGCGGGTTAGGCGACTGTTGTTGTCCGCGTTCGCGGCGTCTGTCGTCCTCCTGTTGACGGGCTGCTGGGACCGTCTGGAGATTGAGGACCGGGCCATCGTGCTGGGCATATCCGTGGACAACGCGGCGCCTGGCGCAGCCGATAAAGAGAGCGAGATCTCCCATACGGCAGAGGGCTTTCCGGTTCCCGACGTCAACATGATTCGCATTACCGTACAGATCGCCTTGCCAGGTAAAATCCCGCTCGGTCCGGGGGAAAGCGGCGGAGGAGGCAGAGGTTCGGAGCAGACTGTATGGGTTGTCGGAACGGAAGGACACACGGTCGACGATGCGATCATGAATTTGCAGCAGCAAATCTCCGGTAGGCTCTTTTTCGGTCACCTGCGCGTCATCGTCGTTTCCGCAGACGTTGCAAGCCTGGGGATGCAAAATATTAACGACTATTTTCACCGCAATCCCGAAGTTCGAAGAATGGCCTGGATGATGATCTGCAAAGGAAGCGCGGAGAAGCTGATGCGCGCGGCGCCCGAGCTGGAACGGGTTCCGGCGCTGTACTTGATGTCGACGATGGACAATGCCGTAAAGCTCGGGAAATTTCCCGAAAACTACGTCGGCATGTACTGGAGCAATTCGGCCAAGCAGGGCCAGGAAGGCTATCTTCCCTACGTGGAGCTGAAGAAGGAACAAAATATCGAAGTAAAAGGGATGGCTTACTTTAAGGACGACAAGCTTAAAGGTATGACCAAGCCGTTTCAGGTCGCCGCCTATATGTCGATTAAAGGAATGAACCCGGCCGGATACAGAGGGGTCGTCAAAATCGGCGGGGATTCCGAAATGGTCATGATCTACGCGACGTCGCGAAGATCCAGCATCAAGGTCAGGATACAGGACGGCGAACCGATCGTTAACGTGGCGATCTTCACAGAGATCAATCTGGAAGAGAAGATCAACGATCAGTTTACGATCAATGATTCCGCCTCTCTGACCCAGATCGAGAAACAGGACGAAAAGTCTCTGAAGCTCGAGGTGGAAAACTTGATTCGCGAAATGCAGGAGAAGGGGGCCGACATCTTCGGGTTCGGCGAATACGTGCGCGCCAAAAAGCCGGGCTATTGGAACGCCCGAATTGGCTCGAAGGATCGCTGGCAGAGCGCGTTTAAGGAATTGCGCGTCGAAGTCGAGGTCAATTCGAAAATACGAAGGATCGGCATGAAGGCGAAGTAAGTAAACGAAGAGGTCGGAAAGGGGAGCGGCGAATGCTGAGAAGCGGAGGTTACGGAGGCTCGCTTGGATACATTGTCCCTCTTTGTATCCTAACGGGACTGTTTATTCTCCGTTGGGAAATCGTTATGTACCAGAAATTGAAATTGAAGCGCGAAAAAAAATTCGCCAAGGCGCTCGGTTGGATTAACGTCGTCGCGGGAGTCGGCTTGTACATCGGGAACTGGTTTTTCACCAGGCTGCTCTGATTAACGCAGGCCATAGCGTAAAGCAGGAATGTCGGGCGCTATGGCCTGTGATTACAGCTGCGAGGATCAAACGGGTTCCAGATTGCGATCTCCTCTGTGAGCATGAAGGGATTGATCGAATCATACCTTCTTGTGAACGCTTTCGAGGAATGCGACGGTTCGGGAGACGTATTCCTCTGTATGTGTGCGGTAGATCATTTCGTGTATCGCTCCCGGAACGACCCACAGCTGCGACAAGCCGTTCGTCTGCGCCTGGGCGACGTTCTCTGCAATATAGACCGGGGCTTTGTCGTCGGCTGTGCCATGAATCATAAGAATCGGAAAAGGATAGGCCGTCGTTTGCGCCTTTGCTGAGGGAACTTCGTCCAGATTCACCCCGCCCATCAGCGGAAGAAACAGGCGCAGCAAGGGAATCGTCGGATATTGCGGAAGCTGGATATACTGATTAATGTTGGCGTAAAGGGTATGCTCGTCGGGAAGAAAGGTGCTGTCCAGAATCATGGCATCGACCTGTTCGTCTTGCAGAGCGGCTTGGAGCGCCGTTCCGGCTCCCATAGAGAAGCCCCAGACGATCAGTTCGTCGCTGCCTTGGGAGCGGGCGTACTGCAGAGCCCCGGCCAGCTGCCGGGACTCGGAGACTCCGCCGGTCGCAGGCAACGGATGCAGCGAGCTGGCGTAGCCGTAGTCGAACATTAGAACGTTATAGTGCATGCCATTGAGAAAGCTGGCAAGATCGTACATCGGAACCCAGGGCTCCTCCCGGTTCGTTCCGTAGCCATGGCTCAGCACGACCGTTCTGCGGCTGTCGGACGCGGGAATCCACCAGCCTTCGACCTGCGTAACGCCGTCCGCGCTTGGAAACACGACATCGGAATAGGCGAGATTTTTGGCAAGCATCGGATTTGAGCCGATCGACACGATCGGCGGATAGGAGAACAAATAAGCGGCATAGGCATGAAATGCGATAAACAGCCCTGCTAACAAGCAGGAGAAGGCGATAAAGACGTTAAGCGCGATACGGCTCAGTCTGAATGAGGCGGCGCGACGATAAGACGGTACGGAAGCAGGAATAACAACCGTATCCGATCCCGCGTATGGAAATGGCGTAGACAATGAGGTCATGGGGATCGCCTCGCTTTTCGCGTTTCTGAGATTCTTCTTATTTTTATCGTAGAAAAAGCTGCGGCAAGCGTCAATGAGCGGCGACGAGTTGTAAATACTACGTAATCAAATTGTAATAAAGCGCTTCCAATATTTACGGAATTGCAAGTTTGCGTTATAGTGGTTGTAACAGGGTTTCATAGAGTGAAACGGTTGCAAAGGGGATATGGACCATGGAAGAGGAGAAAAAGACGGTTCGCGCCGTGGAGAGAGCGCTGGACGTACTGCTTTGTTTCGCTTCGGGCCATGAATGGGGGCTGACGGAAATTGCGAACAAGGTGGGCCTCCATAAGAGCACCATCCACCGTTTGCTGGCGACGCTTGAGGATAAAGGCTTCGTGACGCGAGATCCTTCGACGGAGAAATACCGTCTGGGGCTCAGCATACTCGAATTGTCCGCGCATCTGTCGCGCTCGGACGATCCCTCGGTCATGCTGCTTCCGGAGATGGAGCGGCTGCGGGATCAACTGAACGAGACGATCAGTCTATACGTCCGGGACCGGACGGAGAGAGTGAGAATACAGGCGGTGCAGAGCACGCAGGCGATACGCAGAGTCGCGACGGTAGGAGCGAGACTTCCGCTGTCCGTAGGCGCGTCCAGCAAAGTGCTGCTCGCCTTCGCCGATCCCGGCGTGAGGGACGCGGTACTGTCCGATCCGGCATGGCCCGCGCAGTTGGAGCGCGAATCGATCGCGAAGCAGCTGGACGATATTGCCGCCGCCGGGTACGCGACCAGCTTCGAGGAACGCGAGCCGGGAGCGGCCGCTGCGGCTGCGCCGATCTTCAGCCGGTCGGGAAAACTCGTTGCGGCATTGTCCGTCTCCGGACCGTCAAACCGGCTAACGCCGGATCGGATGCGCGAGTACGCTCCTGCGATCATCGAAGCAGCGCATCGTATGGGGACGATACTTGGATAGCTGAGTTGCGTATGGCATGCCAAAAAGGATCTCGAACTCCACTTAGCGCTTGGCAGTGGAAGTCGAGGTCCTTTTCTTAGGCGTTATTTGGCGTTGATTCGTTCCTGCACGCGCTTAGGCGCGACGGAGGAAGCTTTGGCGCCGAGCTGCTTCCAGTAAATCTTGTAGTGGGACTTGGCCGCAGATTTCTGTCCCAGCGACCATTCGACGTCGGCCAGGTTGAGATAGGCGACAGTGCGGGAAGGGACGAGCTTGACGACGTTGGCCAATACCAGCTTCGCTTTTTTGTTGTTCCCGGTCAGAGACAGGAAGAAGCCGTAATCGTTCAGAATGCCGACATAGGCGCCAAGCGTCAATCGCGACTTGACGTAATCCGAGTCGGCGGAGCCGACGATGGTTTCTTTGGCAAGTTTGCCATCTCCGTAATCCAAGATGCCAAAGGCATCGCCGTATTGTGTCAACCCGTATTCAAGATATCGGATTGCGTTAGCGGTGTTTTTCGCTTTGTGCTGCTGCATCGCTTTCTGGTGGGCCAGCTTCAGCGTTGGCGCAGCTAGCGTGTAGGCGGCTTCATACGCCCAAGGGTATTGGGGAAAGTCGAACTCGGTCTGCGCGATCAAGCCTTCTATATCCTTTGCCTTGAGCAGAGCGGCTTTCTCCTCGTAATAGCTTTCCGTCGGATCGGCATACTCGTGATTGACGACGTAGAAGCTGTCTCCCGCCCATTCGAGCTCGATCCAAGACTCGAACGCTGAATAAGGCGCTTGACTCCATACATAAACCATATTGCCCTCAGTGGAATAATCCAGCTTGGCCGTGTTCAGGAACATATCGCCGCTTTCGCTGGTTGCCGCCCGATCCAGCAGTTTAAGGCTTGACGCATCCTCGTTAGAGGCCACAAGTACTAGCTCGATCCATTCATAGTTATGAATAAAGGAAATGAATTGCCGCGTAAAGCCTTTAGGATAATTGCCCAGATCTACTTCATAGATGCTGCTAGCCGTAATCGCCACCGCATCCTCCGCCAACAATTGGATCTGCTCCGTGATGAACGGCGCTATTTTTTCGTATAGCTTCGTCCCGTCCTCCAGCTCTGCGAGACTGATCGATTCGAAGGCAGCGCTCTCGCTCTCGCCGGCGGCTGCCGCGGAAGGGAGGTGCGACAACCCTAGCCCGGAGAATGCGAACAGCGCCAGCGTACAGCCCAGAAGCCATTTTCGCCAAATTTTCATACATTACCGCCTTTCAATGATAAGCTGATCTTTATTTATCGGCTTTCGGCTCCAGTTTTTTTAGAAAATCGACCGCTTCCTGCAGCGTGGATATTTTAACGAGCTTAGGTTTTAGCTTCAGCTTGTCAACCGTCTTCTGGGCCAATGTCCAGTTCGAGTCGTTCTTCGCATTAAAGGGGACGAGGAAATAGTCGGCCTCCTCCTTGTTCGCCGCCATCAGCTTGTAATTAATTCCTCCGATCAGGCCGACCGTGCCGTCCGCGCTGATCGTTCCCGTCCCGGCGATGCGATATCCTCGAGTCAAATCCTCGCCGGTCAGTTGGGCGACGATCTCCAGCGTCATCATGAGTCCCGCGGAAGGACCGCCGGTATCCGCGAAGTCGAATTGGACCTGATCCGGCGGGGTCACCTTCAGGACCGTTTCGTTCACGAATCCGATTCCCGTGCGATTATCGGGCGACATGGAAACCAGAGGGACGGTTGCCTCGAACGTATCTTTGCCTCTTGATCCGCCGACCTTGACTTTTTCCCCGGCTTTCTTAGCCGTTAAGTATTCGGAAAGCTCCTTGGCCGTCGCGATCGGTTTATCGTCGACTTGCGTAATGATATCGCCTTCCTGCAAGCCGTTGTCTCGAGCTTCCGATTGCGGCAGCAGCGACATGACAATAACGCCCTGCGGCTTGACGTCGAGCTCCCTGTCCATCGCCGTATAGGCGGCCAGCAAAGCGTTCGCTTCGGAGCTGTCGCGCATATAAGACATCAAGTTGCGGTAAGCGGTCAGGTTGGTGGCGCCCCCGGTAGCGACCTCCAATTTTTCAATATCCATCTCGGGATTTAACCAAGCGTAAATCAGGTCGTAAATACGCGGCTTCGAATAAGTGGCGACAGTGGTGAACAGAAAGGCGCCTTTCTCTTCGAGCTTGTGACCCGTGTCTACGCGCGGCTGCAGCGGATCGGCCGATCCGGGACCGTACAGCATGTAGGGCCACGTCTTTATGTAGGAGAAGACAACTAAAAAAAAGACGGCCAAAAGAATGAGGGCTGTCCGGTATTTCCGTATCCATGATTGTCGCTTGTAGGTGTCCAAAACCGGGGTCGCCTCCATCATCATTATCGTTGTTGTTAATCTGTACGTTGTTCCTATTATAACTTATGACGGGCGAGGGAAACAAAAAACGAAAAGGGCAAATTTGAATGTTTTCCGAGCAAATCCAAAAAAAGGCGCGGGGATTGTCTCCCCGCACCTCTTGTTCATGCTATCGAGCTTATTGAGCCATCATCTGGCGCAATACTGTTTGCAGAATGCCGCTGTTGCGGTAGTAGTCAACGTCGACCATCGAATCCAGACGAACGATTACGTCGAACGAGAACGTCGTTCCGTCTTCGCGTGTCGCGGTAACGGAGATCGTCTGGCCAGGAGTAACGTCGTTGCTCAAGCCGGCGATGTCGAACGTCTCGCGTCCGGTAATGCCGAGCGTCTTCCAGCTTTGACCGGCAGGGAACTGCAGCGGGAGAACGCCCATGCCGACGAGGTTGGAGCGGTGAATCCGCTCGAAGCTTTCGGCGATGACGGCTTTGACGCCGAGCAGGAACGTTCCTTTAGCTGCCCAGTCGCGGGAGCTTCCGGTTCCGTATTCTTTGCCGGCGATGACGACCAGGTTCGTGCCGCTGTCCTGGTACTTCATCGAAGCGTCGTAGATGGACATCACTTCGTCCGTAGGCAGGTACGTTGTAACGCCGCCTTCCGTGCCCGGAGCCACTTGATTCCGAATACGGATGTTAGCGAACGTGCCTCTCATCATCACTTCATGGTGACCGCGACGGGAGCCGTACGAGTTGAAGTCTTTTCTCTCGACGCCATGCTCGAGCAAATATTTGCCCGCAGGGCTGTCGGCTTTGATGTTGCCGGCCGGCGAGATGTGGTCCGTCGTAACGGAATCGCCCATCAGCGCCATGACGCGAGCAGCTTTGATGTTCTGAATATCGCCCGCTTGCGGAGCGAGATCCTTGAAGAACGGCGGATTCGCGATATAAGTGGACTTCTCGTCCCACTCGTACAGCTCGCCTTGCGGAACCGGAATTTGGTTCCACTGCTCGTTCTGCGTGAACACGTTTTTGTATTTGGCGCGGAACATGTCCGGGTTAAGCGAAGCGGAGACCGCTTGCTGAATTTCTTCGTTCGTCGGCCAGATGTCCTTCAGGTACACCGGCTTGTTGGCGTCGTCGTAGCCGATCGGCTCCGACGTCAGATCAACGTTGACGTTGCCGGCGAGCGCGTAAGCGACGACAAGCGGCGGAGAAGCCAGATAGTTTGCTTTGACCTGTGCATGTACGCGGCCTTCGAAGTTACGGTTACCGGACAGAACCGCCGCGACCGTAAGATCGTTATCGGCGATTGCGGCGCTCACTTCGTCCGGAAGCGGACCGGAGTTGCCGATACAAGTTGCGCAGCCGTAGCCCGCAACGTAGAAGCCGAGCTTCTCGAGGTAAGGCAGCAGGCCGGCGTTTTTCAGGTAGTCGGTAACGACAAGGGAGCCCGGAGTAAGGGAAGTCTTGACGTAAGCCGGCTTCGTCAGGCCGCGCTCGACCGCTTTCTTGGCAACGAGACCGGCGCCGATCATAACGCTTGGGTTGGACGTGTTCGTACAGCTGGTGATCGCAGCGATAACGACTGCGCCCGTGCTGAGCTTGCTCGTCTCGCCGCTTGGGTGCTTCACTTCGGCCGACTGCTCGATTTGAGCGTCGCTCAAGCCGAAGCCGCCTTTGTCGATCGGCGTGCGAATGCTTTCGTTGAACGATTGCTTCATCGCCGTCAGCTCTACGCGGTCTTGCGGACGCTTAGGTCCAGCCAAGCTAGGCACGATCGTGGACAGGTCAAGCTCGATTACGTCGGTGAATACAGGGTCCGGAGTTTCGTCCGTGCGGAACATGTCTTGCGCTTTGTAGTAGCTTTCCACGAGCGCGATTTGATCTTCTTCGCGTCCTGTCAGTCTCATGTAGTTCAACGTCTCGCTATCGACCGGGAAGAAACCGACCGTTGCGCCGTATTCCGGAGCCATGTTCGCTACCGTCGCACGGTCCGCAAGGCTGATGTTGGACAGGCCCGAGCCGAAGAACTCGACGAACTTGCCGACAACGCCTTTTTTACGAAGAATTTGCGTAACGGTCAAGGCAAGGTCAGTCGCTGTAGCGCCTTCCGCCAGCTTGCCGGTCAGTTTAAAGCCGATAACTTCAGGCATAACGAAATAAAGCGGCTGGCCGAGCATGCCTGCTTCGGCTTCGATACCGCCCACGCCCCAGCCCACGACGCCAAGACCGTTGATCATCGTCGTATGGGAGTCGGTTCCAACGAGGGAATCCGGGTAAACGTCGGTTACGCCGTCTTTTGTTTTTGTAGCGGCAACGGAGGCCAGATACTCCAGGTTAACTTGGTGAACGATACCCGTCGCCGGAGGAACGGCGCGGAAGTTGTCGAACGCCGTTTGGGCCCAACGCAGGAAGCGATAACGCTCTTCGTTGCGCTCGAACTCGACGTCCATGTTGTATTGCAGAGCGTCCGGGCTGCCGAATGCGTCAACCATGACGGAGTGGTCGATAACGAGATCGACGGGAACGAGCGGGTTGATCTGCTTCGGATCGCCGCCAGCTAGTTTAACGGTTTCGCGCATAGCCGCCAAGTCGACGACGACGGGAACGCCGGTGAAGTCTTGCAGAACGATACGCGCCGGGATAAAAGGAATTTCCTTGTCCTCGCGACCTTCGCTCCAAGTAGCCAATTGCTTGACGTGCTCTTCCGTGATGCCGCGACCGTCAAATTGACGAACCGCCGCTTCGAGCAGCACCTTGATGGAGAATGGAAGCTTGGAGACCGGGCCTGCGCCTTGCTGTTCCAGAGCCGGCAGGCTGAAGTAACGGTAGGATTTTCCGGAAGACTCCAGCTGGGCTTGCACTTGATAAGGGATTTTAGACAAGTGTATAACCTCCTTGATTCGAATCTGTAGATCAGTTCGTATTTTTGCGCAATCGTCGTCTAATTGAGAATGAGTTTCATTCTATGAAACGCGATTTCAAAAATACTCTATGCATTCAGTATACCTTGTCAAAGCGGCTCCGTAAAGTCATTTCAGTCCATCTTGAAGCGTCTTATAGAGGAAAGAAAACCTGAATAAGGGCATTCATGATCTCTGCTCGCGTGCTTGCGGGGGGAAAACCGGGTAAACGGTATTCGCTCTTGCCAGGGCTGGCATCTTGCCGAA
The DNA here is from genome assembly GCF_003386235.1 of Cohnella phaseoli. GTDB lineage: Bacteria > Bacillota > Bacilli > Paenibacillales > Paenibacillaceae > Cohnella > Cohnella phaseoli. The sequence continues at coordinate 17,834 of NZ_QRDZ01000026.1, read as the reverse complement.
CGTTTCACTTCGAACTTCTATAGAATGCCGCAATCGGGCGCGGGTAATGCTGACGCATGGAATGGGCTTTTCCGGCATAGGATGAAGTGGCGCAATCTGACGACGGCTTGTCAAGAAACGGAATCGGAGGTGGTCTCCATGCCCGGCGAGGATATAGATTGGAAGCAGGCTCTGTTCGAGTACGTCAACGTGATCAATGCGGCATCTCTTGGGACGGATCTCCGCAAGCTGGGGGAGATTCCGGACAGGGAGCATCGGGAGCGGCTGAATGAGAGGGCGCAGCTTGCGGCGCGCAGGGATGCGAGGTGGGCGATACGGACAGCCCGCAGCGAAATGAGGGTGAAAATCGAGCGCTATCAGTCGGCGCGCGGCGAGGTTGCGGCCGATCTGTCGATCCATCTCGTGCGCTTGATGGAGCAGCGGAATCAGGTGTGGTCGGAGGAGCGAGTGGAGAGGGAAAGGCTTCGTTTTGTCAGGGAGGGCAAAATCTGGCGACTGACGACGGTGAGGCCGCTTCCAGGCGAACGGCCGGGAGAGCTGGCGGCGGAGGAACTGGATGAAGTTCACGATCCATGGGACGGGGAGAAGAAAGCCGCTGCGCCTTCTGTGCCGTACTTGAATCCGAATGCGGTTTATGGATCTAAGTCCTCTAAGGTATACGCGGGGGCGTATGCAACAAGCGACGACGGTTGGGGTTACGGGGGGATTGGCAGAGGCACTCCTTATTTAAGGGAAGAAGCGGTCGCCTACGCCGAGAGATGGTGGAATGAACCGAATCCCGCTTACGAGAACTTCGAGGTCAACTGCACGAATTATGTCTCCCAGTGTCTCTTTGCAGGGGGCGCGCCGATGAATTATACTGGGAGAAGGTCTTCGGGCTGGTGGTATAAAGGTTATTCCGGCAAGGAAGAAGTGTGGAGCTTCAGTTGGGCGGTCGCTGCCGGCCTGCAGCAATATTTGGCGGTTCCGCGCGCGTTGGGCCTCAGGGCGGAAGCCGTATACGATCCGCGGCAGCTCAAGCTCGGCGACGTAATCTGCTACGACTGGGATGGAAGCGGCCGGGTCGGTCACAATACGATCGTTACCGCGTTTACGCCGGACGGCATGCCGCTTGTGAACGCGAACACGGTAAGCAGCCGCCACCGCTACTGGGACTATAAGGATTCGTATGCATGGTCGGAGAGAACCCGCTATTATTTTTATCATATTGCGGATGAGTTTTGATGTGTCAGCATTGTTCGGAGTTGACGAACAGCGAAGTTGTGGATAGGTTGGCGAACAGAAAAGCAGGGTTTGCGCGGGAGAGCGGTCGTCCTCGCTTCTTTCGGAGAAAGAGGGTCGGCACGGGCGACAAACGCCGATAAGCCGGAGGGATTTGAAGCTATGGGAAACAAAATACGCGTCGGACTCGTGTACGGAGGGCGTTCGGGCGAGCACCAGGTATCGCTGCAGACCGCCCTTGCCGTATTGAAGGCGTTCGACTACGACAAGTATGAACTAATTCCTTTCTATATTACGCCTAAAGGCCAGTGGAGATCGGGGCCTCTGCTCAGCGCTCCTCCGAACGCCGTTGCGGAATTGCAATTCTCGACGGAAACGGAACCGGGGAACGAGGAGGCGGGCGGAAAGCTCGCGTTGCTGCCTGTTCTGCAGGGCATGTCTGAGAAGGTGTTGACAGAGGGCGCTCCGGCCAGCGACGGCAAGGCGATCGACGTCATGCTGCCGCTGCTGCACGGAACTTTCGGCGAGGACGGCACTATCCAGGGAATGTTTGAGATGGCGGGCTTGCCTTATGTGGGAGCGGGAGTTCTGGCTTCCTCTGTCGGGATGGACAAGGTGGCGATGAAAACGATGTTTGCGCAGGCGGGTTTGCCGCAGGTAGGCTATCGGCATTTTATTCGATATCAATGGAAGAAAGACCGCGAGACGGTGCTGGCCAACATAGAGGAGTTGGGCTATCCTTCCTTTGTAAAGCCGGCCAACCTAGGGTCCAGCGTCGGGGTGTCTAAAGCTCGCAATCGCGAAGAATTGGTCGCGGCGATCGAGGAAGCGCTGCGTTTCGACCGCAAGGTAATCGTCGAGGAGTTCGTCGACGCGCGCGAGATCGAAGTAAGCGTGCTGGGCAACGATGACCCGCGTGCTTCCGTTCCCGGCGAGATCGTCAGCTCGAACGAATTCTACGATTATAAAGCGAAATATATCGATGGCAAATCGATGATGGTTATTCCGGCGGAGATTCCGCAGGAGACGGCGGATGCCGTACGCAGCATGGCCGTGCGGGCGTTTCGTTCGATCGACGGCTCCGGCCTGTGCCGCGCTGACTTTTTCTTGCGGCGCAGCGACGGCGAGCTGTTCATTAACGAGGTGAACACGATGCCGGGCTTTACTCCATACAGCATGTACCCGCTGATGTGGAAGGAGTCGGGCGTCTCTTACCGCGAGCTGCTCGACACCTTGATCCAGCTTGCGCTGGAGCGCTTCGAAGAACGCCAGTCCATCGACTACGGCGGCGGAGAGTAAATTCGTGAGGCAGCGAACGGATTTTGTTCGCTGCCTTTGTTGTTGGCGTGGGGGGAATAAGCACGAAGGTGCGGCTGGGCGACTGGCGATGGCGAATAAGACCGCCTCGCGTACTTAAAGTGCCGGCAAGGCGACTGGCGGTGGCGAATAAGACCGCTACGCGGACTTAAAGTGCTGATTTGGCCTCAGGTGCAGCGAATAAGACCGCCCCGCGGACTTAAAGTGCTGATTCGGCCTCAGGTGCAGCGAATAAGACCGCCCCGCGGACTTAAAGTGCTGATTCGGCCTCAGGTGCAGCGAATAAGACCGCCCCGCGGACTTAAAGTGCTGATTCGGCCTCAGGTGCAGCGAATAAGACCGCCCCGCGGACTTAAAGTGCTGATTCGGCCTCTGGTGCAACGAATAAGACCGCCCCGCGGACTTAAAGTGCTGATTCGGCCTCAGGTGCAGCGAATAAGACCGCCAGGCGGACTTAAAGTGCTGATTCGGCCTCAGGTGCAGCGAATAAGACAGCCCTGCGGACTTAAAGTGCTGATTCGGCCTCAGGTGCAACGAATAAGACCGCCCTGCGGACTTAAAGTGCTGATTTGGCCTCAGGTGCAACGAATAAGACCGCCCCGCGGACTTAAAGTGTCGACTCGGCCTCAGGTGCAGCGAATAAGACCGCCCCGCGGACTTAAAGTGCCGACTCGGCCCTGGCGAGGCGAGGCGAGGCGAAAAAACCATGGGAAACCAACTAAAGTGTACTCAACGCACAAAACCTCGACTAACTAATTTATAACTTCTGACCCGCTGTGCACCGCTGGCAGGCTCTAGCCAATTTATTTTTACAAGTTCATCAATTTGTTTGTATACAAATTTGCGATTTTTCCCTAGACATTCACAAACCATGGTAACTGTGATCGGGGAGATGGTGCGGATGGCTAGACGGACGATTTCTCGTTGATAGAGGGGGAGAGCGAGCAAATCCAGTTGTTCCTCCTCATACCATTGTTCCAGCATTCGTCGGATATGCTGTTGGCAGGATAGCGGATCTTCTTTGAGTTTGTCGATGGAGAAGCGTAAAATGTGACAGTTTGCAAATTCAATTTCGTTTTGTCTATCCAGTCCCCGTGCAAAGGTATCGCGATCAGCGTCCCGTGCATGAGAGCTGAAGCTATCGGCTTCGAGGCATGTAGGCTGGGGAGGGCGAATGTAGACAAAATCCGGATAATAATATTGTCCATCGGGTGTGATAAGCTCGTACTCGGGATAGAGAAACTCCAAGCTTTCGACGACAGGCCACCATGCTTGCTGGAGTAGAAGCTTTTCACCGAAGCCATGCCGATACTTAAGCCTGCGCAGTCTTTCTCCACGGCTTTCGCTAATATGCTTGGCCAGCCATGTGTTGTATTCTGCTTCGAATCGTTGATCCACGTTCATCCGCTCCCCGTCAAAAAAATAACCGCCCCAATCCAAAAAGGATTAGAGCGGTGTGCTTCACACGCGTATAAATACATTTTAGCCAAGATGGGATGGATTGTCACTTTCAATTTGAAAGGCGGCAGAAATTATTATCAGATGTCATGTCAGGCAAAGGGCGCAGGTGAGGGGACGGAGTAAGTGGAAATCTTTCGAAAATTCATTATACACATGTGGAAAACTTGGTTAAACATATGAAATTCACCGAGATATATACAGCGAATGTGGAGAACTTGGATTTTTCTGTGGAAAACAGACTGAATATTGTGAATAAACAAACATTTTCTGTGGAGAAGCCTGTGAATAGCGTTTGAGGTTATGCACAAGTGAATAATTTGGAAGGCTGGACGCAGCTTGTCCACAAGAAGGCTGCCAATTAATCCGTTACGGGACGGATGCGGCAAACGAAAATTGGGTCCGATGTTGAAACCGCAGCTGTAACCGCAACCGCAAACGCAATCGAACCTGAAACTGAACTGAAACCGCCACCGAAGCGAAACTGAAGCTGTAACCGAAAACCGAAACCGAAGCTGAGCCCCCAAAACTCCAGCATTAGCACAAGTGCAACCGCCGATTAGTTCTTTTCGCCATGTTCGCTTTCCCGCATTCCATCTGAAGGGTATAATAATGGTCAGGAAAGGCGCGTAACCGTAAGGGGTATTGGCGCGCTATCGAGACAGGAGGAATGCCATCATGGGTTTTCAATCGGAATTCAATTCGGTATGCAAATTTAAATCCGAGCAGGAGTTATACGAACTGTTGGAGTATGGCCGCGGCAAAATGGTCAAAAAGCAGTTTCGCGTCTATCCGACAGGTCAGAAGGTGATCGCTTATACACCCGACAATCAGGCGGTAGCCATCGTGCGCATTTTAGTGTCGATTGCGGAGATCAACTTCCAGGGCGAGGAGATTACTCAGGTGGAGATGGAGCTGGTTCGCCGCTTGACCGAGGAAGAAGCCAGAGTTCAGACGGCGCTCGCACATGAAATGTTCTTCGGAGAGCAATCCTAGAACCCTCAAGCAAATCCGGGGGTGAACGAGCATGCTGGTCCGTTTCGGTTATGTGGCAATGTCTGTACAACTGGAAAATGCTTCGCCCTCTCGAACGATGACGATGGCGAACTTCTCCAAGCTTGCGGATCGGGAGGCGGGACTGCGCAGACTCGAGAAGCTGGCGGAGGGAAATTTGCGCAATACGCTGCGTCTGCTGAAGCATAATCGTTATATGGGCGTCCATGTTTATCGGATGACCTCTAAGCTGATCCCGCTGGCTACCCATGAGGAGCTGCGAGACTGGAATCCATATCCCGTCCTTGCGGCGTCGTTCGCAGAGGTCGGGGATTTTGTGCGCAAGCAAGGGATGCGGGTGTCCTTTCACCCGGATCATTTTACGGTGATTAATACGCCGCGCAAGGATGTGTTCGAGAAGTCGGTGAACGATCTCGACCATCACGTTCGGATGCTTGAAGAGATGAGGCTGGACGGGCGGGCGCTGAACAACATTCACGTTGGGGGCAGCTACGGAGACAAGATGGTGGCGGGAAAAAGATTCGTCGATCAATTCAGCCTTCTTGAGCCGAGAATTGCGAAGCGCATTACCCTGGAAAACGACGATAAAACGTTCACAGCTCCCGAAACGCTGGCTATTGCCGAAGAGGTCGGCGTCCCGATGGTGCTCGACATTCATCATGATGCGGTGAATCGGGGAAGCGAGACGGCGGAGGAGCTGTGGCCGAGAATTATGCAGACGTGGGACAGGCTCGAGTGGAATGTCGTTCATGCTGCCGACTCCGAGCTGAAGCTGCCGCCCAAAATTCACGTCTCAAGTCCCAAAAGCGATTCGGACCCTCGCGGCCATGCCGATTACGTCGAACCGGGGCCGTTGCTGGATTTTTTGTACCGGATTGCGGCAACGACGCCTGCTCTGGACGTGATGATCGAGGCGAAGAAAAAGGATGATGCGCTGTTCCGGTTGATGGAGCATTTTCGTATGCTGGAAGGGGAAGGACATCCGATTCGGGTAGTCGACGGGGGAACGGTGGAGGTCGGAGGCTGAGCGGGCGCGAAGGCTTTCCGATCTCTGTATTTTCGCTGTTGCAATCATTGGAGAAATAAGGTACGTTGAAAATGAAGGATGCTTGTCCGGCCATGTGGGGACGAGGGGCGTCCTTACTTGCGAAGAGGGGGATTTCCGCGGATGAACGGATTGTTAGAGGGGAAAAATATCGTGGTTATGGGCGTCGCCAACGAGCGGAGCATTGCCTGGGCCATAGCGCAAGCGCTTGCATCTCAAGGTGCCAGACTGATTTTTACATACGAGAATGAGCGGGTTGAGGAACGGGTCAAAAAGCTGTCGAACACGATTGAAGGCTCGCTGACGCTGCAATGCAACGTGTCCTCCGACGAGGAGATCGAAGGCTTGGCCGCGCGTTTGAAGGAAGAGGTTGGCGTCGTCCACGGCTTGGCGCACTGTATCGCTTTCGCGAAGGCGGAGGAGCTGGACGGTCTGTACGTTAACACATCTCGCGCGGGCTTTGCCCTTGCCCACGATGTCAGCGTCTACTCGCTGACCGCCGTCGCGCAAAGACTATATCCGCTTATGACCGAAGGCGGCAGCATCGTTACGCTGACCTACCTTGGCGCGGAGCGCACGCTGCAGAACTATAACGTTATGGGCGTTGCCAAAGCCGCTCTGGAAGCGTCGGTACGCTATCTCGCCAGCGATCTCGGCCCAAGCAATATTCGCGTGAACGCGATTTCCGCCGGCCCGATCCGTACGCTTGCGGCCAAAGGAATCGCAGGCTTCAACACGATTCTGAAGCATGTCGAAGAGAAGGCGCCGCTGCGTCGCAACACGGAAGCCGCCGAAGTCGGCGACACTGCGATGTTCCTGATGAGCCAATTGGCGCGGGGAGTTACAGGCGAAGTGATTCATGTCGACAACGGCTATAATATTGTAGGCTGATAGAGGTCGAGATGGGAGGGGAGCTTTTCTCGCGAATGTGCGGGAAGGCTCTTTTTTCAGATAAAATAGGGTCAAACCGGAAACGATAAGCGGAAACGCCAAAAGTCGGGCGAAAAATAAGGCTGTTCGTAAGCAAACGTCGCAACCGCTCAACGTCGTTTTCGTATATGATTAGAAGAAGGACAACCTGGTCCTTGCAACCGATTTCGAAGATTAGAGGGATGAAATCATGAGCGCCAATCAACCGGAAAGCGTCATCGGCGGCAAGAGCTTCACCGCGGTAGCCGTCAATTGCGCGGCCAAAGCCGGGGAGTGGATTAAAAGCAAGAGCGGCAATATCACCCAACTGGATACGAAATATTCCGCGCAGGACCTGGTCACGGAAGTGGACAAGGGCGCGGAGAGAATGATTCGCAACCTGATCGGCACCCATTTTCCGAACCATGCGTTTTTGGGAGAAGAGGGCGTGGAGCCGGGGCCGTTAGCCTCTGCCAAGGCGCTGGAAGCGGTCAGGGACGCCGAGTATTTGTGGATCGTCGATCCGGTGGACGGGACGACAAACTATGTGCACGGTTTTCCGTTCTTCTCAGTTTCGATTGCGCTGGCCCATCGCGGTCAGGTGATCGTCGGAGTCGTATACGACCCTTCGCGAGACGAGCTATTCGTTGCGGAAAGAGGGAAGGGCGCATACGTGCATGGGAAAAAAATGGACGTGTCGCAGGAAACGACGCTTAGCCAAAGCTTGGTCGCGACCGGTTTTCCGGCGGACCCTCAGGAGGCGCTGCCGGCCAATCTGAGAGATATTCAGGCGATCGCGCCGAAGGTGCGCAATCTTCGCGTGGCGGGCTCGGCTGCTCTGCATCTCGCCTACGTGGCTGCGGGCCGCCTGTCCGGATTCTGGGAGCATAACCTGAGCGCATGGGATATCGCGGCGGGCTCGCTGCTCGTCGAGGAAGCGGGCGGTCGTATGTCCGATTTTGGCGGCGAACCGTATCAGCTTGCCGTTCGCAACGTACTGGCGACCAACGGTCGGATTCATGACGAGCTGAGCCGGGAGCTGAAAGCGGCGGACGTGTAACTTATATGTGACACATGAGAAAAGTTGTTTTCGACCATCCTAGGGCGTGTATGCATACCATACACACCCAAGTGACGAAGGGGGGCGAACGAAAATGGAGCGAGACGAAGCCGAGGAGCTGCTGGCCCGTCAATTGAGCGAGGAGCCTGCCGCCGAGACGGACGAGGAAGAAGCGGGCGCCAGAGTGGCCAAGCGACTGCCTCCCAAGTGGGAAATTCGTATCCAGGCGAACGTGGATCCGATCGTCGAAGAGACGATCGCCTACCGCAGCATCGCTCGCGAGGTCGACGGCAGGTATGACAAAGTCGACGTTAGCGCCGAGGACAAGACCAAAAAGGACGGGCAAGCCTGAGCGAAAGCTGTTTCGCTTTAACGGGCTTGGCTTCGATAAACCGCAAAAGGTCCAACAAGTCATTGGACCTTTTGCGGTTTTTTTGTGCGTGCCTCTATAAGCTTACGATTGGAAAAAAGTCTTTGAATAATGGAAATAAGATGGCGCTTTTTCGGGAAAACTTGATAACTTCAGGCAGAGCGGTTTTATGAAGTTTAGAAAAAATATTTCATGAATTATATTTTATTGTTGAAATTATATTTCGTAAACATTATACTGTTCTCGCAGGGACCTATCAGGATAGACAGACGGAAAGGCAATTAACAAAGGGGGGGACAGTATGGGGAACGGCGTTAAGGTCGGCGCCGATCAGGTTGGGCAACTAAGCGGAAGTTTGAAAGGGTGCAACTTTGCGCTTCTGACAAATCCGACGGGGATCGATTCCGAGTTTCGTTCGACGATTGAGGTGTGCGCTAGTATTGAGGGTGCTAAGTTAAGCGCTTTCTTCGCTTGCGAGCACGGGTTGCGCAACGAGCTGCAGGCGGGCGTGAAGTTCGAGGATCATATAGACGAGGAATATGGCCTTCCTGTGTACAGCCTGTACGGAGAAAACCGCGTTCCGACCGCTCAAAGTTTGCAGGGACTAGATGCCGTCGTCTTCGATATTCAAGATTTGGGAGTTCGTTTCTACACTTACCTGAGTACGCTTGTATACGTTATGTCGGCATGTGCGGAGCACGGCGTCCGGCTCATCGTGCTGGATAGGCCGAATCCGCTCGGCGGACACCGGGTTGAAGGCGGACTGCTGCACGATGACTTCCATTCGATGGTCGGAGCGTGGAGGATGCCGGTGCTTAGCGGTATGACGATCGGCGAGTTTGCCCGCCTAGTCAACGCCCAAGCCGAGAAAAAGTGCGAGCTGGAAGTGATTCCTCTGCAAGGCTGGCGGCGTTCGATGGAGTATACCGCTACGGGGCTGCCGTGGATTATGCCATCCCCGAATATGCCGACCATCGACACGGTGCGAATTTACGGAGGCAATTGCTTGTTCGAGGGAACGAATCTCTCGGAAGGAAGAGGCACGACACGGCCGTTCGAACTGGTCGGGGCGCCCTGGCTGGATCATCGCCGGCTCTGCGACACGTTGAATGCGCTGGAAGTGCCAGGGGTGCGCTATCATCCGGTTACTTTTACACCTACTTTCCAGAAGCATGCGGGCGAGCTTTGCCAGGGCGTGTACACTTATGTAACGGATAAGGAAGGTTTTCATTCCGTCGAGAGCGGGCTGACGCTGCTCCATCATATCGTCGCGATGCATCCGAACGAATTCGAATGGCGCGGGAGCGAGGACGGCAAAACCTTTATCGATATTCTCAGCGGCAGCGACGAGGTTCGCCTTCGGATTGCCGAGCCGGAAGCGCTGAAGGACATTGCGGCCTCATGGAGAAAGCAGTCCCGCGATTGGGAAGAGGCTCGCGAGATTTACTTGCTATATGAGGACTAGGCTTGAGCAGAGGCTTGCGACGGAGAGGAGCTGCCGGACATGAACGAGTACTGGTCTGTGGAAGCAGGCTCCGGCTGGACGCTATCCGAGGAAGCGGGCGCTGGAATCAGGAGACCGATTGTCGAGGCGATTAGAGAGAGACTTATCCCCGGCGCATCCATCGCCATTTATTATCGGGGCAATCTGATCCGCTATGCGGCCGGAGCTGCGATAACCGGGCTGCAGGAGCGCCCCACCGGCCCGAACACGCTCTACGATTGCGCTTCTCTGACGAAGGTTGCGGCAACGCTGCCGCTTATCCTGCAGTTGGGAGGCCAAGGGCGGCTCCGTCTGGACGACGAAGCGTCCATGTACGTGCCGGAGCTTCGCAGCGACAGAGCCGCGCGAATCACGATTCGCCAACTGCTTGCTCACACGTCCGGCTTGCCGGCTACGCACGATTTTCACAGTTTACCTTGGAGTTTGGAACGCATATTGACCTTTATCGGGAGTGAGCTTTCGATAGAGAAGCCTTCGGAAACGGCGGTATACAGCGATTTGGGCTTTATCATACTTGGCGCGATCGCCTCTCGCTTGTATGGTATGCCCCTGGACGAAGCAGCCAAGCGTTACCTGTTCGCACCTCTGGGAATGTCGAACACCGGATTCTGTCCCGACCCGGCCAAGCTGGATGAGATTGCGGCCACGGAATGGTCGGAGGAGCTCGGAGGCTACTGGCGAGGAATCGTTCATGACGAGAATGCCCGTGCTTTGGGAGGCGTGAGCGGTCATGCCGGTCTGTTCTCCACGGCTGGAGATTTGCTCAAATACGCGCAGCTATGGCTGAACATCGGGAGCGGCGAAGCTTCCCTGCTGCCGGATTCGCTGGCGAAGGAAGCGATCAGGCTTCAAACCGGCGGGGCGGACTCGTCCCGAAGAGGGCTCGGCTGGGTGCTTAAGGGAGATACTGCGGATGTATCGGGAGCTTGGATGACTTCGGGAGCCTTCGGCCATACCGGATTTACCGGAACAAGTCTTTATGTGGACCCCGGTCGCCAGTTAGCCGTCGTGCTTCTGACGAATCGCGTCCATTACGGAAGACAGCAAAACATTACCGGGCTCAGGCAGTCGTTGCATGATGCAGTCGTTCGCTCGCTGGTCGAGCAGGCTGAGAAGTACCCTAATCCAATCCAATCGAATTGACAGGAGGATTTTCGAATGAAAATGAAAGTTCAATCCACGGCGATGCTGATTTTGATTCTGTCTATGGTTTTGGCCGCTTGCGGCGGAGGCAAGGAAAATAACGGCGGCAATAGCGGCGGCAGCGCCTCTCCCGCTCCGTCAGGCTCGGCGAGCGCTCCTGCCGGCGGAGACAAGGTAACCGTAACGGTAACGTCATGGCGCGCAGAATCCAGCGAGCAGCAATTTTACAAGAAGCTGCAAGAGGAACTAAACAAGACGTCTCCGGAAATTGTGATCGACTATCAGCCGGTCAAGGCGACAGAGTACAATACGACGCTTAACCTGAACTTGAACACGGGAACGGCTGCCGACATCATTCACCTCCGCCCTTACGCAGGCGGCAAAGCAGTTGCCGATGCAGGCTATCTGGACCCGATCGACGGACTGACGGGGCTAGACAAGTTCACGCCGGCTCAGCTTGCTGCTGCGCAGGGCTCGGACGGCAAGCAATATGGCGTACCTTACATGCTGAGCTCTACGCAAATTTTGTACAACAAGGAAATTTTCGAGAAGAACGGTCTGCAAGTGCCGCAAACCTGGGATGAATTCATTCAAACCGCCGAGAAGCTGAAAGCGGCAAGCGTTACGCCTCTTGCCTTCGGATCCAAGGAAGGCTGGGTGTTGTCGCTCATGCACGGCGCAGTCGGTCCGCAGTTCTACGGCGGCACGGAGTTCGTCGATAAGTTCCTGGCCGGCGAAGCGAAGCTGGACAGCCCGGAATATATTCGTTCGATTCAAGCGATGAAAGACTTGCAGCCGTACTTCCCGGCCAACTTCGAAGGACTTGGCATGGAGGATATCCGCACCTTGTTCGCTACCGGACAAACCGGCATGGTCATTAACGGCCACTTCGAGATCGCGTCCATTCTCGGACTGAATCCGGATCTGCAAATCGGCGTATTCCCGGTTCCTCCGGTCGAAGCCGGCGGCAAAGGTTCGGTATCGACTTGGGTTGACGGCTCGTTCGCTCTGAACAAATCGGCCAAAAACAAAGAGGCTGCCCGCAAAGTGTTGGAGTTCATGACGACCGAAGCGTACGGCAACCTGATTCTCGATCACACGAAGTCTCCGTCTCCGATTCCGGGAACGTCTACGAACGACGCGCTGGTCAATGAAATCGCACAGCTTTCCGGCACGAATGCGACTCCGTACTTGGCCGTCACAGCGCTGAACAACGGGAATCCTACAACAAAATCGACATTGGAAAATTCCTTGCAAGCGATGTATCTGGGCAAGCTGACTCCGGAGCAGGTTGCGGCTGAAGTACAGAAGAGCGTGGATACCTGGTTCAACAAGTAAGCGAAATCATCAATTCCGCAACATTGACGGCCGCGGTTTGGACGGGATCATTCGGGAAAGAGATCGCGAACCGCGGCCGTTCGTTATCGGATTTATGCAAATGCGAGGTGGATAAAGCCTATGGGAAAGGCGAATAACGATAGCCTGGACATTCGCGGCGGTATGCGCAAAAAATGGCTTGTTCATTTGTTTCCGCTTCCTGCCGTCGCGATTTATACGATTTTTATCGTATATCCGATTCTGGCAGCCTTCACTTACAGTCTGTTCGAATGGAAGGGACTGGTGATGGGAGGGTTTAACCAGTTCGAGAACTACAAGCGGCTGTTTATGGAAGAGCCGTACAACACGATGTTCTGGAATGCCTTGTCGCACAACGTGTATTACTTCATGATCGAGATGCTCGTGCAGAATACGATTGCGTTCGCCTTGGCGTACGTGATATACAAAAAGATAAAAGGCGTCTCTTTCTTCAAGGTTGCCTACTTCCTGCCGCGTCTATTATCGATTATCGTCGTCGGCTTCCTCTGGAAGCTGATTCTGAACCCGAACATCGGCGTTCTGAATGCCACTCTGCGCGCGGTCGGGCTGGACTCTTGGGCGACTGCCTGGCTGGGCAATCCGGATACGGCGTTGACGGCCATTGCGCTGATCAACTCCTGGTTTGCCATCGGCTTCTACATGTTGATTCTTCTGGCGGGATTGCAATCGATCTCCGTCGAGGTGCTGGAAGCGGCGAAGCTGGACGGAGCAACGGGTCTTAAACTAATTCGTTCCGTCGTGCTGCCGATGATGTTCCAGCCGCTTGTGATCGTCATTGTCATGACCTTTATTCAGTCATTCGAGGCGTTCGAGCTCGTGTTCGCCATGCAGGGTTCTATGGGCGAGCCGTATTATTCGACAGATTTGCTGGCCGTCTTCTTCTACCGTACGGCATTCGGAACCAGTGGCGGAGACGCAGGCTCCCTGGGAATCGGCTCCGCGCTTGCGGTGGTCATGTTTGTCATTATCGCGACGATATCCGCTCTGTTTATGCGCTATGTCAATAAGCGGGAACAGACTTAACGAAAGGAGCCAAGGAATCCATGAGCATGAAAATGATGAGGCGAAGCCTGTTATACACGGCCGCAATCGGATATGCGCTCCTTTCGCTCTTTCCGCTGGCGCTGATGCTGATTTCGTCGCTCAAGCCCAATATTGAAATTTTGACGAAGCCGCTGGAACTGCCGAGCAAGCTGACGTTTGTCTCCTACGAGAAGCTGTTCCTGGAGCTGGATTACGCCAAATACGTGTTCAACAGCGCGTACATCAGCATTATGAGCTTGCTGCTGGTCATTGTGTTCAGCGTAATGGTGTCTTACTATATTGCAAGATTTCAATTTAAATGGAACGGTTTGCTGTTCTTCTATTTTCTCATCGGGATGATGCTGCCGATCAAGCTCGGTCTGGTTCCGCTGTTTCTGCTGATTCAGGATCTGAACCTGGTCGATTCGCCCTGGTCCGTCATTCTGATTCATGTCGGCTCGGGATTGCCGATGGCCGTACTGATTTTGGCGGGCTTCTTCCGCACCTTGCCTAAGGAGCTGGAGGAGGCGGCCAAGATCGACGGATGCACCAATGCGGGACTGCTGATGAAAATTCTCGTTCCGCTGATGAAGCCGGCCATAGGCACCGTGACGATTATTAACTTTATCGGAGTGTGGAACGAATTTTTCTTCCCGATGATTTTTATTCAGACAGAAGGGAAGAAGACCATTCCGCTTGCGATGCAGCAACTGTTCGGGGAGTTTACGACCGACTGGAGCGTCCTGTTCGCGGGACTGACGCTATCGTCCTTGCCGATGATTCTGATATTCGCCTTTGCTTCCCGCCAATTTATGGACGGTCTTACGGCAGGAGCGGTGAAATAACGGTTAGTCCAGACTGACAATTTAAGGTGGGGTTTCTATGATGCATGGGGCACTTATCTCGATTAAAGCGGCGTTGACGCAGCTTAAGCCGCAGGAAAGAATCGTTGCGGAATACATTCTGGACAATCCGGAGCTAACCGTAAAGATGTCCGTTCAGAAGCTGGCGCAAACGACAGGCGTCAGCGAAGCGACGATCGTCCGGCTTTCGCGCTCGCTCCGATTCAAAGGCTACCAGGAGCTGAAAATGCGAATCGTCGCCGATCTGGCCCAGACGTCCCGCACGGCGATGGAAACAGACGCCTATCAGGAAATCCAACTGAACGGAATGGTGTCAACCTTGATCGACTCCATCTCCCATAACAATATGCAGTCGATTCAGGACACGTTGTCGGTGCTGTCTGCCGAAGAGGTCGAGAAGGCGATCGAGAAGCTGGGGAAGGCGCGAAAAATCTGCATTTTCGGAGTAGGGGCGTCGGCTGTGATCGCGGAGGACTTCATGCAGAAGCTGACGCGGATTGCCCGCTGGTGCACGGCAGCCTTCGATTTTAATACGCAAGCGACCTACGCGGCCCTACTGCAGGAAGGGGATGTGGCATTCGGCATCTCCTACTCCGGCCAGACGGAGGACGTTATTCGTTCGCTCGGCATCGCCAAGGAAAACGGAGCCTGCGTAATCTCTCTAACCAAGTTCGGAAGCAACCCGATTTCCGATCTTGCGGACATCCGGCTGTTTACAAGCTCGATGGAAAAAAGCATTCGAAGCGGGGCGATGGCCTCGCGGATCACGCAATTAAACGTCATCGACATTTTGTATGTCGGCGTCGCTCAGGTGGATTACGAAGAGAATGTCAACATGCTGGAGAAAACGAGAAAAGCCGTAGCGATATCGAAGCGCAATACGAGAACGGACTGATTTATAGGAGGACATACTGTTATGGAAAGACTAGAGCATCTCGTTACAGAACAGAGAAACGCGCGAACGCGCGATCTGAGCGAGTTAAGCATAAAAGAAATTATAGAAATTATGAACGAAGAGGATCAGACTGTCGCACTGGCGGTGAAAAAGGAGCTTCCGGCTATTGAGCGGGCGATTGCGGCTATCGTGTCTTCTATGGAGAAGCAGGGAAGGCTCGTCTATGTCGGAGCGGGCACGAGCGGGCGCATCGGCGTGCTGGACGCCTCCGAATGTCCGCCGACCTTCGGCGTGGACTTCAATACCGTGATCGGACTAATCGCCGGTGGAGAAGGCGCGTTCATCAAAGCTGTAGAAGGAGCGGAGGACGACGAGGAGCTCGCCGTGAGCGATCTGAAGCGAATCGTTCTGACCGCGAACGATGTCGTGGTCGGTTTGACGGCCAGCGGCCGCACGCCATACGCCAAGGGCGCGCTTCAATATGCGCGGCAAGCGGGCGCAACGACCGTTTCGGTAGCCTGCAATAAGGATTCGCTCGTCAGTTCATACGCCGATCATGCAATCGAGGTTGAAGTCGGACCCGAGATTCTGACCGGATCGACCCGTCTGAAAGCCGCAACCGCGCAAAAGCTGATTCTGAACATGATATCGACGACTGCGATGATTCGGCTTGGCAAAGTCTATCAGAACTTGATGATGGATCTGCACGCGAGCAATCAAAAGCTGAGAGAAAGATCGCTTCGAATTGTCATGGAAGCGACGGGAGCCGGTTACGAGGAGGCGAGCCTTGCCATGAAGGCAACCGACAATCACGTCAAAACGGCAATCGTGATGCTGGAGACGGGGCGCGACTGCGAGGCTGCCAGAGCGGCTCTTGGAGAAGCTTCCGGATTCGTCAAGCGCGCGATCGAAGTCGTGCGAACGGCTTCCCGGGAATAATGCCGATGGAGTATGTCATTGGAATCGACGGCGGGGGAACGAAGAGTCTGCTTCACATGATGGACTGCGACGGCAATTTCATCGTGGAGCTGGACGGCGGACCTCTTAATCTCAATGCGACCGGTAAAGAAGCTGTGCAAGCGGAGCTAAAAGAGCTGCTCTTCCGGGCGGCGGACCGTTCCGGGATGCCGCTGGCGAATTGCCGAGCGCTCTGCATTGGCGCGGCAGGAGCCGCCAGGAGCGATGAGCGGGCAATCATTGAAGGCATGCTCAGAGAGCTTGGTCTTCGCGGTATCATTGAGGTGACCAATGATGCCGAGAATGCGCTGGCTGCCGGATGCGAAGGGCGGGAAGGCGTCGTTGTCATTGCCGGAACGGGATCGCTGGCGTTCGGGCGAGATCGGGACGGCCGCGTCTGTCGCGCCGGAGGCTGGGGCCATCTCATCGGCGACGAGGGAAGCGGCTACGCGATTGCCTCCCGCGCCGTCGCGGCCGCCATGCGAAGCTTCGACGGCCGCGAGCCGCCGACAGAGCTGCTGCCTCGGCTGATGGAGGCGATCGGCATTGAGAGCCCGGAGCAGTTTATCTCCTTCGTCTATCGTCAGGCAGGAAAGCAGCATATCGCAGCGCTGGCTCGGATCGTGAACGAGGCCTATCTGGCGGGTGACCAGAAGGCGGCGCACATTCTGACCGAAGCGGCGGACGAGCTTGCCTTAATGGCGCAGACGGTGCTCGGCAAGCTTCGGTTCGATGTTCGGCCGATTCCCCTTGTGTGCAGCGGCGGCGTCTTCTCCCGGATCGATGTCGTATACGAACGTTTTGTCCAACAGGTCTCCGCAGGCGGCTTTCCGATTGAGGCCGTCAAGCCCACTCGCAATGCCGCTTACGGCGCGGCTAAAATCGCTTTGTTGTCCTCTCGCGGGGCTGTCTCGTAAGCATGTCAAGTTGCTGTGATAGATAATCGATAATAAAGGTGCAAGGTGTATATATCTCCCTCCGGAAGGTATATACACTTTTTTATTTATCGAGCGTGCCCAGATAAGCACGCATCTTCTAGCCGGTGAAAATCCGGTCGCGGGAGGAGCCAAGTCCCCGTGTAGCTAGGATACTTGCGTACGGCGAAATCCGTGCGTAAAAGCGTATCGACGAAAGTACCTGTCAGAGACAGGGCGAGCGACATGCCAGGCCGTAACATGAAGTGAATCCTGCCGCGTCGTCAAAAAGGCCTTACAAGAGGAAGCTGAGTTCTGTCGATATGGACGAAAGCCACGGAAGCTGCTTGGATCTTGGAGCGGCAGCGAAGAATCCTCCGGCGTAAAGGGATCGGCATGGCATGAAAGAAGATGAAGTGAACTGGGGAGACCCTCCCCTGCACGAAGTTTTTTTTTTTTTTTCGTAACCGGATGCTCTATAAGCCAAAGGGGTGAAGTGAGCCATCCGCAGGAAGGGAGTCCGAGGGGCACATAGTGCGTGCGTGGCAGCACGATCATCAGGTGGGTTAAAGTCCCGCTGAGTTTCGGACTAGGGGACTCATATCCAAACCCGGGAGTAACGTCTCGGGGGCCGACAAATTTTTTTTGCCGGAGGGCAGGGCGTCTGCCGCGAGGCAGAGTCTGAAGGGCTTGAGGAGAAGTACCAGGCCGTAGTGAAACGGGGCTACCCGAATTGCGAACCGGTCGGCCAAAGATGGGGCAAG
>NZ_QRDZ01000025.1 GCF_003386235.1 Cohnella phaseoli | reverse complement strand
GAATACCATTTGATAACA
This sequence comes from Cohnella phaseoli, assembly GCF_003386235.1. Taxonomy (GTDB): domain Bacteria; phylum Bacillota; class Bacilli; order Paenibacillales; family Paenibacillaceae; genus Cohnella; species Cohnella phaseoli. The sequence continues at coordinate 147,261 of NZ_QRDZ01000025.1, read as the reverse complement.
ATTTGGCCGAAAGAGACATTCGTATGTCCAAGGTGAAACAAAAGATTTCAGGTTGCTTTCGGACAGCGATTGGCGGAAAGCAATTTGCCCGCATTCGCGGGTTTATTTCTACACTGCTGAAACAATCCCTCCCTTTGCACGAATCCCTCGTATCCGTTCTTCGCGGTCAGTTTCGGTTTAGGGTTACGTAAGTAGTAACCGTCCCGCGTACCTATTTGTCCGGAAACCTCTCGGGCAGAACGAATAAGCCCGTCCCGCGTACTTATTCGTCCGGAAACACCCCGGGCAGAGTGAATAGGACCGTCTCGCGTACTTATTCGTCCGGAAACCTCTCGGGCAGAGCGAATAAGCCCGTCTCGCGTACTTATTCGTCCGGAACCACCCCTGCCGGATCAAATAAGCCCTTCGCACGTACCTATCCGCCCGGCATCAGCTCAGACAGATCGAAATGCATCTACTCCCGGCCCGTCAATGCGACAATTCGCTGCGCGATCAGCTTGCCGTGATGCCGTCCGCTCTCGATGAAGATTTCGTTCGCTTCCCGTCCGGCGGCGATGACGCCGGCGATGAAGAGCCCCGGCACATCCGTTTCCATCGTCTCCGGGTCGAAGGAGGGCACCGTCGTCTCCGGATTAACCGTCGCTCCCGCATCGGTCAGCAGAGTCCGCTCCGGTCGGAAGCCGGTTAGCGCCAATACGAAGTCGTTGTCGATCCGATAAGGAGCAGCGCCGTCCGCTAGCGGCTGAATCGTCACACTGTCCGGATCGATGCGCACGACCTGCGAGGAGAACAGCATCCGGATGCTGCCTTTGTTCACATTGCCTTCGAACAGCGGCCGAACCCAAGGCTTGATGCTGGGGGAATAGTTTTCTCCCCGATAAACGACGGTAATTTCCGCTCCTACCCTTAGCAGCTCCATCGCCGCATCCACCGCGGAGTTGTTGCCGCCGATAATCGTCACCTTCATGCCGGTATACGGGTGGGCCTCACCGAAAAAATGGGTCACCTTCGGCAACTCCTCGCCGGGGATGCCCAGCATGTTCGGATGGTCGAAATAGCCTGTTGCAACGACGACATGGCCAGTCGCATACACGCGCTTGCCGCCGAACCGGTCGACGGTTTCGACGAGGAACGAGCCGTCGGGCTGCGGCCGGATCGCAGCCGCTTCCTCGTAAGCGCGAATGCGCAGCTTCCGCCGCAGCGCCACGTCCCGGTAGTACTGCAGCGCCTCGCGGCGAGACGGCTTGTCGCTGGGGGTTGTGAACGGAATGCCTCCGATTTCCAGCAACTCGGCGGTACTGAAGAAATTCATATAGGTCGGATACTGATAGATGGAATGGACAACAGCGTGCTTCTCGATTAATAGCGGCTCGATGCCGACGGCTTGCAGCTCGAGGGCGGCGGACAAGCCGCATGGGCCGGCTCCGATAATCAGGACTTTCTCATTCTGTACGTTCTCGTGTGCGCTCATAACCAATCTCCAATTCGGTGCTTTTGTCTATCATTGTACCACGTCTAGCGGCTCCCTTCGAAACACCGCATCGAATCCGCTTCGCATTTTCACCATTTGTTCATTTCTCCACCCATACTTTGTGATTTAATTCACATATTTAGGCGGGAAATAAAGCGATAATGGAGGCGTAGGGAGAAGAGAAAACGATGGGAGATGGCGTTAATGGTGTTCAAATTTCTGAGAGAAAACGTCTGGGCAGCGGCGGCCTTTACTCTGCTTCGGATTTACCTGGGCTGGCAATGGCTTGAAGCGGGCTGGCATAAGCTGACCGGCGAAGGGTTCGACGCGTCGGGCTTTCTGAAAAAGGCGATTGAAAGTCCGGTCATGGACAAAGCGACGAACGAAGCGATCTATCCGACTTATACGGGATTTCTGGAGCATTTTGCCTTGCCAAGCGTCAAGCTGATCAACTTCCTGATCCCGGTCGGAGAATTCCTCGTCGGCCTGGGCCTCATCGTCGGAGGATTGACGGCAGCGGCGGCATTTTTCGGCTTGATGATGAACTTCCTGTTCCTGTTTGCCGGAACGGTATCGACTAACCCTTGGCTGACGCTGCTCGGCATTCTGGTCCTGATCGGCGGGGCGAACGCCGGCAAATTCGGACTCGATTACTTCCTTCTCCCGTGGATTCGTATCGGCTGGAAGAAGCTGACCGGAGGCAAAGGAGGAACCCCTACGGATGCTCGTACGGTATAAAGGCTTGGAAATGAATCGAAGGCTGCCCGTCCCATCAGGGAGGAGGCAGCCTTTGTTTTTCAAAGGAGACCGGAAGCGGAAGCTCGAACAACCGACATGCTTCCGCCCTCAAGCGGAACTATCCAGAATCCGTTGACCACGTGAGTTCCGACGGCGCCGCTGCGTCCGTTCACCATTAAGGCTTTCACGCTCCAACTGTGCATCGGCACCCGCAACCGCCCCGTTATTCCGGGGGGCAGACTAATTCTTGCGAGAAAGTCCTGTTCCGTACGTTCCCAGGCAACGGCAATTTTACCATGGGGGCTCATCATGCAACTGTCCGCCCAACGCAAATCTCCGAAGCTGGGAGAGATCGCGACGCTTTTCGACCCGGCTTCGATGTCTCCAATGCCCCCGACGATTCGCGGCAGGAAATAAGCCGGAGCCACGCTCCAGCCGTGACAGTAGCTGCGCGTCGGATAGCCGGGGGACCATCTTCCCGGCATGTCCTCCCAGCACGTTGTGCTGCCGCTGTCGGCCATCGCTCCCCACACATCGCGAATTTCCCGCAGCAGAGCGTCGATCATGCCGGCTTGCTCCAGCGCTTGAAGCTTAAAGTAGCGCATAAAGGGCGTAGCGGACCGTACCGTGTCCGTCGCTTCGCCGCGAACAAACCGCAGGAGGGCCGCTCGGCGTTCCTTGCTCGGAATATCGTTGATCAAGCAGACCAACTGGGTTTGTTCACTGGCCGAGGCGCTTAATGTTCCATCCTCACGAAGGCAGTCCGAGAAAGCCTGTCGGGAGGAATCCCACAGATGGACGTTCAAGCGATCCTTCAAAGCTTCGGACAGGGAGCCGAATTCCGCGGCGTCCTCATTCCGTCCGAGCTGTGCCGCCAGCAGGCCGATTCTGCGACAGCATTCCGCGTACCAGGCGTTCACGTGCGTCACGATCGCTCCTGCCGGCGCGTCGATATCGGCCCAATCGAGCAGGTTCCAATAAGGAGAACGGACCAGACCAGTCGGCTCGTCGAGCAACTGCCGGTAATGGAGCGTCTGCTGTCGCAGCGCAGGATAGATGAGCTCGGCAAAGGCGATATCTCCGGTTCGATCCGCATGCTCGACACAGGCAAGCGCCCATAGCAGGTTCCAGGTGGACAGAATGTTTTTCCAACCGCTGGGCACCTGGGATTCGACCGCCGGAGAGCGGTCGAGCGATTGGGCCGCGAGCGTCAAACATCGCTGGATCAGCGGCTCCGCTCCGAACAGGGAGGAGGTCGCCTGCGACATGACGTAAGCGTCGCCGACCCAGAAGGCTTGCTCGTAGGTCGGGCAATCGACAAAGACGTCGTCGCTGCACAGCCGTGCGGTCCAACGGCTCATGTCGTAGACGACATTCAAACGCTCGTCGCTGCAGCGAAAATGGCCGATGACGGGAGCCGGGTACGTTCGGAGCAAACAGCGGATGGACTTCAGCCGAATCTGCCCGCGAAAGCCGGAAAACTGTACGGCTAAATACCGAAAGCTGCGATGCGTCAGCGAGCGGTAGGATTGCCAGCCCTGTCGGCATACGTAGCGCATCGTGTTGTGCATGGAGTCCATGTGAACCGGCTCGTTCCCTTGGTAAGCCTCGAAGCCGTAGAAATCGACCGTTGCGCCGTCTTGGCCGAACAGCTCGAATTCGATCAATCCGGCAGTCATTTTCTCGAATTCGAACACGAGGCGCAATGCTTTTCCCTCGGGCGGGGCGTCGATCAAGGCGACTTCGCCGTTCCCGCCGCAGCAGCGGAAATCAGCCGCCGTGATCGGAAGCGCTGTCGGGTCCGTTGGACGGCCTCCATCAACGCTCGCCGACGGCCAGGCATGGCGGATGCTTAGAAAGACATTGCCGTCATGCTCTGCGGCGCGCGGAAGGATCGACCATCGTCCGTCTGCCGCCGTTCGCCAGTCGGCCCAGGTGACGGCACTCGACATAGTGGTCCATATCCCCCCGTCCTCATCGTCGGTTCCTCCGGCGTTATAGAAAGCAAAGCGGCCTTCTGCGATATCGGGCAGGCAAGGGATCGGTTCGACGGCGTCCGAATGTTCCGACGCTCCCTTCGCGATCTCGCTAGTGATGATCTCGACCGCGGCCTGGAAAGTAAACTCGTGCGCCAGCCCATCGAACCGAAACAGCAGCAGATTCTCCCCGATTCCGAGATTGGCGTCGTAATGAAACAGTCCGCTCCAATGACTCCCGGAATCGTCGATCGGAATCAAAGAGACCCCGTTGACCGACATTCGCGTATTCAAGCCGGATGTCCTATCCTGGAAGCGGAAACGAACCGACATCGGCCGTTCCGCCTTCACCGTTGTCGCCACCATGCCGCGAACGAGATGGGGATTGGCATCCTGCGACGCCTCTTCCGGCAACAGCAGTCTTCGCAGGTCCATGCTCCAGGCCGGAAGGGGGAGCTGGACGGCCGAAGTCTCGCGAAGGCTGACCGGATATATTTCCTCGCAGGTCAGATGCGGAATGTCCCTTGGCTGCAAGACCGGCATTTCGTCCGCCTCGCGTGCATAGCGCCATTCCGAGGAGCCGTTCGCGGGTTCATTCGCCGGCCCCGAGGGATCATCGACTAGCGCAACGGAAAACTCCGGAAGCTTCCACCCCCCAGGTTCCCGACGCGCATCGAAATGTTCCACGAAAGCCTGCTGCGTCGATATTCTCGGCGTGTTGTCCGTTAAGGACGGGTGCGGAGAGCAGATCCAAGAGGCATCCGTCACGACGGACCACATCATCTGCATCCCTCCGCCGCTCAGCCGCGCCGCGAAACCCGGATTGCCCGCGGGGATATATTGAAACGTTGAAACCTCCAGCGTATGCAGCAGAACGGCAATAGCGTTCACTTCCGGTCGTAAGACTCGGGACACCTCGTACGTGTCGTAAAAGTAGGATTGCGGCCATCCTCGGACCGGTCCTTGTCCGATCCATTCCCCGTTCACCCAAACGGTGTAGCGGTAGTCCGCCGTAATATGCAGCAACGCTTCATCCGGCGCCTCCGGGCAAGAGAACGTCTTGCGAAAACAGACGTAGCCGTTGCTGCGGCGGTGTTCCGCGTTGTCGTCGAAGCAGGCGATCCACCGGGTTCCGGCGAGATCGACATCGGCTGTCCGCGCATTGTTCATGAGGAGCGCCTCCTGCAAGTCTTATATTTTTTTGTATTCCTGCGGCGTGACGCCGACGACCTTCTTAAATACTTTCGTAAAATACGGAATGTTGTCATAGCCCGAGCGAACGGCGACGTCGGCGATTTTCAAGGACGGATCATGTAGAAGCTCCATCGCTCGTTCGATGCGCAGCCGCGTGATGTAATGATTAATGCCTTCTCCCGTCTGCTCCTTAAAGATGCGGGACAAGTAGGGCGAGCTCATATGACAAGCCTCCGACAGCCGAGTCAGGGACAGATCGCCGTCGAGGTTTTGAGCGATATGCCACTTTGCTCGACTGACGGCATCCCGGCTTTCGTCGCGTCTGCGCTTCAACAGCTCGAACACTTTGGCAGAGGCACCGGCAAACCGTTCGGACATCTCCTCCACAGAGGAAATGCGGTTAACGTTCGCCCAGTCGTCTATATCCAGACTGCTTTGTTCCTCATCGGTCAAATTCAGCTTGTTCAAGGTTTTGATTAAGGAAAGCGATATGTTTTGACAGATTTCCGCGAATACTCGGTATGGCATGCCCGGCGATGCGCGCGCTTCGTCAAATGCAATCGCCAAGCGTCGGTAATATTCCGTTTCGTTGCCCGATTCCAGCAGCAGATCCAAGGAACTGACCGCCGTCAGCCCCGCGAAGCCGCTAGATTCGCGCCCGGCCGACTCCGACTCTGTCTCAGCGTCCAGCACAAAGCCGCCTACGGAACGGATATGCTGTCTAAGCAGCCGAGCGGCGACCTTATAAGCTTCCGGCCAATCGGAGAAATCCGTCGCCCGGCGCGAGAGCAGCACGGACAGCTCGATGCCGCGGTCGGTTAACAGGCGGTCCCGCAGCTGCTCCACTGCCAACCTTAACCGTCCCCGTTCCTCCTGCGAAGCTCCAGTCGTCGAAGGCTGCGTCGCGCATACGAGAAAGCCGTGGCTGTCCCAGTGCGCGGCATAGCGGAAATCAGGGGCCAGAGCCTTCTCAAGCTCCGTTTCCAGCAAAACGTCGATTTCTGGATCGGTATACGCGGCCGACATTTTCTGCCGATTGTCTACCCGGACGAGCAGCCAAGTCGCCGCTTGCTCCAGGTCGAGGGGGACGTTCAGAGAGAGACTTCTTTCCAGACGCTCCTCCGGCTGCAATCTAGCGAGCTGGCCCTCGGCGAGCTGCTTCAGGAAGGCGCTTCTTAGCATCGGAACCGTCTCTTCGTATCGGCTTTTCAGCCGGTCGATCGACTGCTTCGCCGCGCGTTCTTCGTCCAGGCTGCAGATTACCCTTTCCAGGCAGTGAAACAGATGCTCGTCTGTCACGGGTTTGAGCAGAAAATCGAACGCGCCGAGCTTAACGGCCTGCTGCGCATATTCGAACTGGCCGAAGCCGGTCAGGAAGACGACTCGGCAAGCCGGCTGAAGCTTCTTGACTTCGGCGATCAAGGACAAGCCGTCCATCTCCGGCATGCGGATATCCGACAGCAGAATGTCGTACGGCTGCCGCTCCATCGCTTTCAGCACCTCGTGAGCGGAATGGAAGCCTTGCACCTCGGAAAGAGCGAGTCCGCTGTTTTGCAGCGCTTGCGTCAGCCCGCGCACGATTCTTCTTTCGTCATCGACGATGATAAGCGCATACATGTCCATCTCCGCCTCGGTCAATCGGCTGGGAGCCGAATCGTGATGTGAAAGCCGCCATATTCGGGATGGCGGATGACAATGCCGTAGTCCGGCCCGTACTTATACCGGATTCTCCAATGAATGTTCCACAGCGCGAAGCTCGAAGCCGGATGCTCGTGCTCCAGCTCCAGATCCTGCAGCAGCTTACGGATCGCTTGTTCGTCGGCGCCGGGGCCGTCGTCCTCGACCGATAGTTCCAGAACATTTTCGACCCGCTGTGCGTGAATCGTCATCGAGATGTTCTCCGGCCGGGTTTCCAGCGCATGGACGATCACATTTTCCACGAGCGGTTGAAGAATCAGTCTTGGGACGGGAATGTCTCCCAAGGCAGGATCAACCTCGACGGTATACGTAAGCTGATCCTCGAAGCGGATTTGCTGGATGCTCAAATAGGCGACGGAATGTTCGACCTCTTCGGCAAGCGACACCTCGTCCATTCCGCTTTTGTAGGTAATGAATTGATAGTATTTGCCCAAGTATTCGGACATTTTGGCTATGGCTTCGTTTTCCCGATCTTTAGACATGCGATAGATGATATAAAAGCAATTGTACAAAAAATGCGGGTTAATCTGCGTCTGAAGCTGTTTGAGCTCCGATTGCTTGATGCGGATTTGCTGCAAATAGTCGCGCTGGATCAACGTTTCGATCCGTTGGATCATCTGATTGAAGCGGGTATAAATATAGTCGAATTCATCGTTGCGTCTAGTGGGGATGCGGGTATCGTATCTGTCGCGTTCTACGTGGCGCATTGCGTTGAACAACACGCGGATCGGTTTGTGAATTTGCCTGTAGATCACGTAGGAAAACCCGGCCACGCTGATCAGAGTAATCCCGATCAGCAAAATCAGTCCCATCTGACGGCCATGCACCTCGCCCATGATTTCCTTCTCCGGCACGAATACCGCCACCGTCCAGTCCAGCGCCTCCGAGGTTCGGTACAGAACGGTGGTCTTTTGTTTATCGTAACGCAGATTGAATTGTCCCTCGGCAGCCGAGCTGTTGAAAGAGTCTTGCTCCTGCAGCCGAGCCGATACGAGGCGGGACAGCTCGCCGCGGTTCGCCGGCTCGATAAGAAAACCATGCTTGCGGTCGTAGATCAGGGCGCTCCCCGACTGTCCGACTTTGAAATCCTGCAGCAGCTTGCGGAACTTGTCCAGGCCGATGTTCATTCGCAGCACGTAGTGGATTTTCGTAACGCCGCCGCGAGTCGTTTTCATATACATTTTGTAGGTGAGCACGTCGCTGAGCCGCCGATCCAGCTCCGCCTGGCTATAAGACATTTTCAACCAGCCGTCGCTGAAGTCCTCGTTCTCGTATTGTTTCAAATCTTCCATAGGAATGGAGGTTCGTCCCGAGAGGTAGGACAGACGCAAGTCGAAGTCCGGAAAATCGATCGCCAGATCGTCGATAAAGCTGCTGTTGGAGACGATCAAGTCGAATTTGGACTGCAGCTCCTTGTAGAGAGAGATTTTATCGTAATCGGGAATGACCCCTTGGGCGGTAGCAAGATACTGTACGTTCTCGTCGTTCTTAAGCATGAGCTGGAACAGCTTAACGCGCTCCAGATCCGTCTCCAGACCCGTTAGAAGCCGATCGATCTCGGAGAAAACGGAGTTTGTAATCCGTTCCTTGACGGTCGTAATCGCCGAGCTCAGAAAGGAAAGCACGATCAAATAGACGGGGATCGTAAGCGCCAGGAAAGAGAGCAGCAGCTTGGCGTAGACGCCGCGAAAGCCTTTCGTCGTTCCCTCGTTCATCTCTACACATCCCCGTTCTAGAGGTCGGCTCGCCATCACGACGATTTATTTCGCGATTCTCGAGGTATTCCATGTTTGGAATTGTTCGTAATAGGCCGCCGCGCCGGATTTGCCGGATAACGGACTTACGAACTGTTGAAAGCCCCAGCTTACGAGCCGGCTGCAGTAACGCTCCGCCAGCCCTGCCTTATCGCGCAGCTTGGACAGCGGCACCTGAACCCACCTCGGGTCGTGAAAGCCGACTCCGTTCACTCCGAAATCCGAGCGAAACGCTTTCAATTCCTCATAATTGGAGACGGTTATTTCGGCCAACTCCACATTACCCCACAGCTCTACGCCAGCAGCGGAGCAGGCGCGGGCAACGGCGGCAAAGTAGGGCTCGCGGTCGTCCAACGGAAAGCAGGAGGCATGCTCCGCCCCGGAATCCTGGAGCATCAGAATATCGATGTCCGTGCCGGTTAGCATGCTCTCCCAGAAATTTGCATAGGCCTCAGGTTTCTCATAAGTATAGCCTAAAACCTCCGCGATGTCCGTGACAAAAAAAGGGGAGAGCGCAACCTTGCAGCCGGGGGTTGCCTGCTTGCAGCAACGGGCAAGATTTGTCCACAGCGTCTTGCAGTATTCGCGCTGCGCCCCGTGCACGATATAGATTTCATTTCCCAAATAGTAGCCGAAGAAGGAAGGATGCTGCCCGTATCTTTCTCCTATTAGCGATATCAACTCATAACTGGTTTCCAGATCGGCGGGCAAATCCCAGCGCTCGTACCAATCCTCTCCAGCCATAATCTCCAGCATCACGGTCATTCGGCGGTGATGCGCCTCTTCCATCAAACATGCAATCGGATCGAATGCGGCTTGTTCATCGCTTGCCGCTCGCAGCTTCAGGTCGGCAAGTCGGAACAATGGTCCGTTGACCCATACGAGATCGAAACCGGCATCGCGCTGCGCGTCCAGCTCCCGGCCGATCCGCTCCCGGTCGAAGGATTTATCCATATAATAAAGCGAGCCGCTTATCGGATAAGACATAGAAATACCCTCCATTAACAAACAAAAGTTATTCTTTGACAGAGCCGAGAATGATGCCTTTGACGAAAAAGCGCTGCAAAAACGGATAAATGGTCAGAATCGGCAGAGCGCCTACGATAATCTGCGCATCTTTCAGGCTGCGATCGGAGATCAGACCGAGATCCTCGATGCTGTTGATCGCCGTAATATCGATCGGGATAATGACCGTTTGCAAATAGCTGGATAACGGATAGTTGACGGGATCGTTCATGAAAATGATGCCGTCAAACCAAGAATTCCAATGCCCGACGATAGAGAATAGCGTCAGCGTGGCAATGGCGGGCATGCTAAGCGGCACGTAAATCCGGAACAGCGTGCGCCAGTGCCCGGCTCCGTCAATAAAGGCCGATTCCCCGATTTCCTTGGGAAGAGACCGGAAAAAGTTAAGCAGCAGCACGACATTGTAGATGGGAACCGCCCCCGGTAAAATCAGCGCCCAGAGGGTATCCATCAACTGCAAATTGTTGACGACCAGATAGAGGGGGATTAACCCGCCGCTGAAGATCATCGCGAAGATGAGCATCCAGGCATAAACTGTTCTCCCGCGAAAACGTTGATCCTCCTTGGCGAGCGGATAAGCAAGCAGCACGGTCAGCAGCATGTTGACGGCTACGCCGATCAATACGCGCTGTACGGATACGCCCATCGCGGTCAGAAGCTTGGATTCCTGAAAAATCAGATTATAGGAAGCCGTCGTGAATTCGACCGGCCAGAAGGTCACTTCCCGGGAGGCGATACTGACCGCCGAACTGAACGATTGCGCAAGCACATGCACGAATGGAAGCAGACATAACAAGCCCGTTAGCAACAGGAAAATATAATTGAAGCCGAGGAACAGCTTCCGCAAAGGAGAAGTGTACTCCATGGCCGCCTCCTAGAAAATCCGATAGTTTGCGTATTTGTAGGCCAATCGGTAAGCGATCGCCATCAGGATCAGACTAACCAGCGACTTGCTGAGGCCAACGGCGGTAGCGAAGCTGTATTGCGTCTGCTGCAGTCCCATCCGGTATACGTAAGTGTCGATAATATCGCCCGTCTCATAGACGATCGGGTTGTACAGGTTGAACACCTGATCGAATCCTGCATTCAGAATGCCGCCGAGGCTGAGCGTGGCCACCAGAGCCATGATCGGGACGATGCCAGGCAAGGTGACGTACAGCGTCTGCTTCCAGCGGTTGGCGCCGTCGATGACGGCCGCTTCATAGAGCGCGGGATTGATGCCCGCCAGCGCGGCGAGGTAGACGATCATCGAAAATCCGAACTCTTTCCAAATGTCGCTGACGATCAGAACCGGTCGGAACCAGGCGTTGCTTCCGAGAAACATGATCGGGTCGATGCCGAACCATCCCAGCAAGTTGTTCACAATGCCGCCGTTGACGGACAGAATGTTGGTCAGAATGCCGCCAAGGATGACCCATGACATGAAGTGAGGCAAATAAACGAACGTCTGCACGGTCTTCTTGAACCACATCAGCCTTACTTCGTTAAGCAGCAGGGCGAACATGATCGGCACGAAAAAACCGATCGTCAGTTTAAGCCCGGCAATGACCAGCGTGTTAGTTACGACCTGATAGAAGTCGGGGAGCTTGAGCATAAGCGAAAAATTGTCCCAACCGACCCACTTGGACTTCATAAAGCCGAGCACCGGCCTATATTGCTTAAAAGAAATAATGATTCCGAGCATCGGCACATAGGAGAAGACGACGACGAAAATCATACCTATCCATACCATGAGATGCAGAGATTTATTCAGCAGAAAATTTCGCAATTCGCGCATCCCCTTCCCGTACAATCGGACTGCCCGGTTTCAGGCAGTCCGATCCGTTGTTCATGCTCATTTGGATGCGGCCCACTCGTTAACTTCCGCCGTAATTTGCTCGCCTCCGATTTTGTTCCATTGGCTGACGAAAGCGTCGAATTCATCGAGCGGCTTATTGCCCATAATGATTTTCGTGAAAGTTTCGTTGGTCAGCTTGTCGAGAGCCGCTTTGGTCAGCCCCATCGTCTCGGTGGAGGCGCCGTAGAAGGCATCGGTTACGATTTCCTTATACTGCGGAACGAGCGGCGCCGCCTTCGTCCATATTTCCTCTTCCACCCAACCGTCGATTCCGCCGGCCTTGATCTTGTCATAGGTTTGCACGCCCGCTACATCCAGTTTGGACGTATCCCCGGTTTCGAGCGCCTTGTTGATGACGATCGCGAAATCGGAGTTTTTGTTCGGCGGCTCGGAGTAGACCGGACTATAGTTGGCGGTGTCCACGTCTTTGTACGTGCCGTTGCGCAGCTCGGCGTATTTATCCAGTTGGGAACCGCCCGGAAGGGACAGATCGTACCAATAGTTAATCGCCTTCACCAATGCTTCAGGATGCTCGAAGCCTTTGCGAACGACCGTCCAGTTCGTCGTAAAATGGCCGGCAGGAACCTTCATTTCGCCCGCAGGGCCCGGAGGCGCGAGCAGCGCGGTCCATTTCGCGTCGGGATCCTTCTCCTTGAGTTGATTCAGCGGCCAGGCAGGCGTCCAGAACGGAGCGTAATACATTCCGATCTTTCCGGCGACGACGTCCGCGGTCGTCTCTCCTCCTCCTTTAATCGCGAATTCCTTGTCCAGCACGCCTGCGGCATACAGATTGCGTCCCACTTCGAGCGCAAGCTTCATCTCGGGCTGCACGCTGCCGTACGCCAGCTTGCCGTCTTTCTCGATCCACTTGCCGGGATAAGCGCCGTAAGCGGCGGCGAGCGCGTCAAGCGACCCGAGTCCGTAACCGTCAAACATCAGGAAAGTCGCCATGAGGCCGTAAGTGTCATCTTTCTGATTGCCGTCTGGGTCTTGTTTAGCGAAGGCTTCCGCTACTGCGATCACGTCGTCCGCCGTTGCAGGAGCTTTTAATCCCAGGTTGTCGAGCCAGTCCTGACGGACCCACAACAGGTTGAGGTTGCCGGCAGCATCGCGCGTATTGGGCAAACCGTACAGCTTGCCGTCGAGAGTACCCATCCGGAGGCCAAGTCCGTTCGCGTAACCGAAAGCGGCCTTGACTTGATCGGAAGCATATTGCTCAAAGTACGGCGTCATATCCTCCAGCTTGTCTCCATCGACCAGTTCCTTTAATTGTCCGGCATCCACCATAAACACATCGGGAAGATCGTTGGAGGCGATGGACAGATTCAGCTTTTCGATATATTTGCCGTTGTCTCCGCTGACGGACCATTTGTTTTTCCAGACGATGCCCATGTCCTCTTCGTACAGTTTGTAGATAATGTTGTTTTCCAACGATTCGCCGGGGATGAACTTGAATGTGTCGTTCGTGGCCCGCACCGTCGTTATTTCGATCGGCGTCTCGTATTTGGCAAGCGGATCGATCGGTTGACTCTCCTCGCTCGCGGTGGCCGAGGCGGAAGGAGGACTGGCGGACGGAGAACTGCTGGATGGGACGTTGCTCTCTTCGTTTCCGCCGGTGCAACCGGACGCGATCAACGTCATCGCCAGTAGCGAGGAAATTAGCTTTTTGTGAGACATGCTACCCGTTCCTTTCTGTAAGGGAAGTGTTATGGCAAGGCTTACAACGAAATTATACGGCAGGGTTTTCGAAAGACATAACGGTAAAAAATTATGATTCCTTCTACATTTTCGCCCAAAATGAAAGCGTTTCGAATTTGATTAAAATAGTATAAGATTTCGCAAAAAATAACCGGTGTTTATTGGGAACCGATCGACTATGCTCGTTGTGAAACCGCTTTCCAACGGGCGGGAATCAATCATATACGGAGGAGAGATTATGGAGAACAACTCTCGGCAGAGCTCTGGCAACCCTGGCGATACGGATCGGTTGATCAGCAGAAGAAAGCTTCTGGCTACGATGGGAGGAGCCGGCGCTTTGCTTGCGGCGGAAGGGCTGTTCAGCGGCGGCCTGGTCGCGCATGCGATGGGCAAAGGAAACGGGGAGGACAAGGGTAAAGGCAACCAGAAGCCCACCACAGCAAACGTCGGACTCTGCGAATACAATGTCGCCGATTACGGGGCGGCCGGAGACGGCACGACCGACGACACGGCCGCGATCGCCGCGGCGATTGCCGCTTGCACGGCAGGCGGAGGGGGAGTCGTCTGCTTTCCGGCGGGCACTTATTTAACCGGTACGGTACAGGTAGGCGGCAACATGGAGCTCAAAGGTGTCGGGCAGGACGTTACTGTGCTGAAGCTCAAAAGCGGCGTGAACGACGCGCTAGTGTTGGGCACGCTGACCGAAAATATTACCGTTTCCAATATGACGCTGGACGGCAACGCGCCGCAGCAGACGACAGGCAGCACGGTGATTTTCTGGAAGTGCAAGCGAATACGGATCGAGAAGGTCAAGGTTGTGCGCTCCCATGTTATCGCCTTGAACATGTCCAACGTCATGGAATCCACGATAACGCAATGTCATCTGAAGGGAACGATCGGCAATACCGTCGTTTCGTTCAGCAACGACGATGCAGCATACGCCGACGGAAACAACTGGGTGGTGGACAACCTGATCGAGGACGGGTATCTGGACGGCATTATTTACAATACAAACCGCGGTCTGATCGCCAACAATATTATCCGCAACAATGGACTTGTTCCGGGGAATACCGCCGGAGGTGTCTACGTTAACGGTAAATTCGGCATCGTCATCAGCAATAATCTGATCGAAGGCAATGACGGCAACGGGATCGATATCATCAACGCAACAGAGATTATCTCGGACGGTAACTGGTGCTCGGATAACAACTCCGCGGGCATTATGTACGCCAGCGTCACCCATTCGCAAATTGTCGGCAACGTGTGCAAGAACAACGGCAAAGCGCCGGCCACAGGCCAGGACGACGGAATCAGCATTCTCGGCTCAAGCTCACTGATCACGATCACCGGCAATCGCTGCTTCGACAATCAGAGTGTAAAGACGCAGCGTTACGGTATCCATAGTATCGACTCCAGCAACGAGCTGCTGATTACCTCGAACATTCTCAAAGGTAACTTGGACGGGGGATTGTCCACTGTCGGAACGGCGAATGTTACCGCCAACAATATGGTCTAGCGAAGGAGAGGAAAAATATGCATGCGCCTGGGACGGTAGGTATTCTGCTTATTGTGTTGGTAGGACTGTTGTTGTTCGGACCGAGCAAGCTGCCGGAGCTAGGTCGGGCTTTCGGAAGGACGTTGAGGGAGTTTAAGAACGGGGCCAAGGAGATGATGGCGGACGATTCCGGAAAATTGCCCAACGGGAGCGACTCGGAGGCCGAAGGAAGGAAAAGCTTGAACTAGGAGGCGATTGAGGATGCCGACGTCCGATATGAAGCTGACCGATCACTTGTCGGAGCTGCGCAAGCGGATCATCCGCGTAGCCGTCGTATTGGGCGTTGCGCTTGCGGTTGGCTTAGCGCTTGCCGTCCCCGCCATCGCCTATTTGAAGGCAAGACCTCCGGCAAACGAGCTTGTCTGGCATGCGCTGTCGCCTTGGGACGGCATTCGGATATATATGCAATTCGCTTTATTGTTCGCGATCGCTGTGACGCTGCCGTTCGCCCTGTATCAGTTGTGGCAGTTTGCGAAGCCGGGAATGACGGAGACGGAGCGGAGTGCGACGCTGAAGTTCATTCCTCTGTCCGCGGCCTTGATGGGTGTAGGAACCTGCTTTGCGTATAGCGTCGTGTTTCGTCTATCGCTCGCATTTCTTACGCAGTTGAACCAACGCATGGAGCTTCAAGAGACGTATGGCGTCCTTCAATACTTCACATTCATGTTCAATATCGTCATTCCGTGCGCGCTCATGTTCGAGCTGCCTGTCGTTGTTGCGTTTCTGACTGCGCTTCGGCTTGTAACCCCTCAACGGCTGCGCAAATGGCGACGTTATTGCTACATGCTGCTGGTAGTGGCGTCCACCTTGATTGCTCCGCCCGATCTGCTGTCGAACCTGCTTATTCTGGCGCCGTTTCTACTGTTGTTCGAGATTAGCATCCTGATGTCCGCCGCTGCGCATAAACGTTTGAAAGAGAGGCGCGCCGTCTGGGAAGCGGACGCTATGAAACCCGTGTAGGGTTGTGCAAAAAGTCAAAAAGCTCCGTCCGCGCTCATAACCGAGCAGCGGAAGCGGAGCTTCTTGGCGTTTAATCGACGGTATTTCCGGAGCCGTGCGGAATGATCGACAGCACCCACTCGCACCACTCGATGTTCGTCCGGCACGTCAATTTGCCTTTGTTCAGCAGAATGTAAGCGCCGAAGTAAGGGGAATCATACGGCGGAATTCCGTCTTCTCCCGCATTGGCCATATGTCGCACGGACTGAATTTTATCGTTGAGCCGCTGCGACTTGGCTTTGTAATGCTCCAACCGGGCCGCGAACAGATCGCGCGATACCGTCGGCTCTACTTGGGAAATGCAGAAAGCCTTTAGCATCAGTTCGTCGCGCATGACCGGATCGGATGCGGGGAGAGCCAGCCACTTTCGCAAGGCGTCGAGGCCCTTTTCCTGAATGGAGTATACCTTCTTGTCCGGCTTGTCGCTCTGCTGAATCAATTCGCAGGAAACCATGTCGTATTTCTCGAGCCGCGCGAGCAGCGGATAGATTTGACTATGCTTGGCCGGCCAGAAGGGCTGGATTCTCTGCGTCAGATCGTATCCCGACAAGGGAGAATGGGAGAGCAGGCTTAGCAAGCCATAGGCCAATGTATTCATGGCGAATCCTCCAGATCACATACTTTGACAGATGGAGATTTTGGCGTTATTATTATTTCCTTGCCAGCAATTATGTAAAAAAATACATAAGGATAATCGGAGGCGCGGAGAAATCACAATGGAACAACGCAATAATCAAGAAATACGTTTCATGCCGATAATGGTTGCAATATTTATAGGATCGTTTCTATGTATTTTAGCATCCAGCACGATCAATATCGCCTTGGAGATATTGAAGGATCATTTTCAGACGAGTTTGGACACGATCACATGGACGCTGACCGGCTTTATGCTCGCAATGGGCACGACGGCGCCGATCGTAGGGTATTTGGGAGAGAAGTTCAGCTACAAACGGTTATACTTGTTTTCCTTGATCGGCTTTACGCTATCCTCGGCTCTGTGCGCGGCCGCATGGGACGAAACCTCGCTGATCGCGTTCCGCGTGCTGCAGGGAGCCTTCAGCGGTCTTATTATTCCGGCGACGATGGCTCTTATCTATCAGATCATTCCGAGAGAAAAGCAAGCGATGGCGATGGCGCTATGGGGGCTGGCTTCGATGATGGCGCCGGCATTCGGCCCGACGCTCAGCGGCTGGCTGCTGCAGAACTACGATTGGCAATGGCTGTTCCTCATGAACGTGCCGATCGGTCTGATCGCAATCTGGTGCGTCGCGGTGTATATTCCTTATTATCGGCTAAACGTGCCCAAGAGTTTCGATGCGTTGGGATTCGTAACGGTTATCGTCAGCAGCACATCCTTGCTGCTCGCGCTAGGGCAGGGGCACAAATGGGGATGGAGCTCATGGGAAACGCTGACGCTGCTTATCGGAGGCTTGCTCGTGCTTGCGTTGTTCGCCTGGAGGGAGCTGACGGCCAAGTCCCCGCTGCTGGATTTGCGGGTATTCCGCAACGGCAGATATACGATCAATGTCATTATCACGAACATTTTGACAATCAGCCTGTACTCCGGCACTTTCTTGACCCCTGTATTCCTGCAGCGTATCCAGCACGTATCGGCCATGGATACCGGACTTATCCTGCTGCCGGCTTCGCTGGCTATGGCGCTTGTGATGCCGATTATCGGGAAGCTGTACAATTCGGTCGGTCCTCGCTGGCTCATGTTTGTCGGCATTATTCTGCTGACGGTCGGAACGCTGACGCTAAGCTGGCTGAGCATCGATGTGTCTCACGGCTATATTTTGTTCTGGATGGTTGTCCGCAATCTGGGCATCGCCCTCGTCATGATGCCGGCCAGCAACGCCGGCATGGAACTGGTGCCGCGCGAGCTGTCGGGACATGCGTCCGCGATTATGAACTGGACCCGCAACGTGTTCGGATCGTTCGCCATCGCCATCTTCACGACGATGCTGGCGACAAGATCCGCGCACCATGGCGCTGCCTTCGCCCAGGCGGGGGAGAGCGACGTGGCTTACATCTCGGCGATGTCGTTTACGATGAGCGTGAACGACGTCTACTTGGTCGCGACGTTCATCGCCGTAGCCGCGCTTCCGCTGAGCCTGTTCGTCGGCAAGGTCAAGCTGCCGAGAGACGAGCGTCCGGAGCGTAAAGCCGCTTAACGGGATCGGATAGAAGCCGGAAGTCGATGGGAAAACAATCCATCCGACTTCCGGCTTTTTCATGCTATAATAAGTCGTTTGACGCATGCCCCGGCGAATGAGGGCCGCGGTTCGAAAACTCCCGCGTTATCAAAACTAGGAGGCTGGTTTTCTATGTTCAATTTCGGTTGGGGCGTTCTATTCGTCCTGGTCAACTTCGCGCTGTTCTTGCTCTGCTATCGGATGTTCGGCAAGAACGGTCTGTACGCCTGGGTGGCGGCCGCCGTCATACTGGCCAACATACAGGTGGTGAAGACGATCGGCATGTTCGGATTCGTCATGACGCTGGGCAACACGATGTACGGCACGATTTATTTGACGACAGACTTGATCAATGAGAAGTTCGGAGAGAAGGAAGCGAGGAAAGCGGTCTGGTTCGGATTTTTCTTCCTGCTCATGTCGACGGCGATTATGCAGATGGTGCTCGTCTTTCAGCCGCAGGAGACGGACTTCGGCGATCCCGCGCTGCAGACGATTTTCGGCTTGGCTCCGCGCATTGCGCTGGGCAGTCTCGCAGCCTACTTCGTCAGCCAATTTCTCGATGTGAAAATATTCAGCAAACTCAGAGCCAAATTTCCGTCGCGCAACCAGCTATGGATTCGCCTCAACGGAAGCATCGGCGTCAGCCAGATGGTCGATACGCTGGTATTTTGCACGATCGCGTTTGCCGGAGAGTACACTTGGGACATCTGGTGGGAAATCGCGATTACGACTTATCTGCTCAAATTCGTCATTTCGGTCGCTTCGACTCCGGTCATATACTGGGCTCGCAGCTTTAAGTTTAAGGAAGCATAAGCAAGAGGCTGTCCCATAAGTACTTCAAGTTACTGTGAAAGATAATCGATGATAAAGGCTCAAGGGGTATGTACCTCCTTCCGATGCTATACGCTCCTGAAATGGGAATGGTAAACCCGTTGCAAGGTAATTTCAGGAGCGTATGAGGCAGTCTCCAGGAGGTACATACCCCTTACTTTGTCTATCGATCATCTTTAGCAATTGTGCTTCTGGGTCCTCCATTTCCTCTATCTAAGTAAATTCCGCATCTGTTACAATTATAGGAAGAGATTATCGGAGCGGGATCGACGATCCGAGCTCAAGAGCGGATAAAGCGACGAGGTGAGCGGATCGCGATGGAGAAGGACATTCGAGTGCCAAGTCTTGCCGGAGAGATTGACCGCCTGGAGCGGCAATATTTCGTGGGCAGGGAACGGGAGCTTGACGTTTACGCGCGGCGGCTGGAGAGCGGTTCCTCCGAAGGATGCATTCTTAATGTGTATGGCACGGGGGGAGCCGGGAAGAGTTACCTGCTGGATGAGTTTCGCCGACTATCCGAAGCGGCCCGTATTCCGTATCTTCTCTTAGACTGCCGCGCGCTTGGCCCGGAGTCAGTCGGCTTCTGCCGGCAACTGCTGCGTTCCCTGGGCTATTCGCCGGAACGACTGAACGCTCTGGCTCAGGATGTTCATTCGCTGACGGAGCTTGTATTGGATGAGCTGCGCGATCCCGCAGGCGGCCGAAAACGGGTTCTGGCTCTCGATACGTTCGAAGAGATCGGAGAATTGGAGGGATGGCTGCGGGAGGAATTTCTACCGCGGCTGAGCCGGGACGTTCGGATCGTCATATCCGGCAGAACTCCATTGCAGGGGCCGTGGCTCGCTTCTCCGGCTTGGCGCCAACTGATCGTGCGGATGCCGCTGGAAGAGCTGGATTACCGGGCCGTGAAGCAATATTTGAGCCGCTCGGGGATTGAGCGGGAAGAGCTCGTTCGCCAGGCATGGAGTCGCACAAGGGGACATCCGTTGACATTATCCCTGTTTGTCTCGACTACGCTTGCCCAATCCGTGCTGCCTGCTCATGCCGCAGCGATCGAAAACGCTTTCGCGCAGACGGTCAGCGTCTGGTTGAAGGAAGTGCCGAATGCCGCCGTCCGGGAAGCGGTAGAGGCGGCGGCCGTCTTGCGGCGCTTCAATCAAGAGCTGCTGAGCTTCGTGCTGGAGAAGCCGGTGCCGACGGAGCAATTCCTCCAACTGACCGGATTCTCGTTCGTCCGCAAGACCGACAACGGCTGGGTGCTGCACGATATGCTGCGCGACGCCGTCGGCTACGAGCTGCGCCAGCGGGCGCCGAATTACTACGATCGCTTGTGGGAGCGATGCGTGACCTTCTACTATCTCGCCTTGAAAAAAAAGCCGCCCGCTATCCCCTCCGCGTGGGAAAGATCGGACTGGGTGTACTATATCGGCGATCGTCTGGTGCGCACTTTATTTTATCAGCAGTTCGTCAGCGGATTCGCGGAGGCGCTGAGCCCGGCGAATTGGACGGAAGCCGAGCAATACATCGCGGCCAGGCTTGCTTCGGCTCGCGATGTTCGCATCAACGGGTACAATCCGGAATCCGGAGAACCATTCGAATACTTTATGGAGGCTTCCGATTGCATCAACATCTATCGGCATTTGAACCTGCATGAGCTGTATCGTCTAGACCCGAGTATCGTCAAGCTGCTCAGGGACGCTCGCGGCTGCATATGCGGAATGGCGGGAGTGCTGCCGATTCATGAGCGTACGCTGGACTACTTGCTGACTCACCCGCTGTTCTCCGCCTATTTCTCCAGTCTGTCCAAGCCCGAGCTGGAGCGGCTGAGAACTCCGCGCGAACAAGCGGCCGGATATTTTGTCATGTTTATCGAAGTGAGCGATTATTCCGATCCTACGCTATGTCATATGGCCGGACTAACGTTCATTCAATACATGCTTTCCGCCGGACTGATGGTGACGACTTCCCCCGCGATTCCTTTCTTTCATGCCATCTTTCGCGGGCTGGGGTTCGAGAGAGTCAAGGAGATCGTTCACTTCGAATACGGCGACGGCAAGCCGACGCCTTATTTCGCGCTGGATACAAGAGGATCCAGGCTACAGGATTACTTGAATCGAATGATTGCCGCGGTCGGAATCTCGCAGGCTCGCCACGACGGGGAAGATCGCTTTGAGCTGTTATCCAAACGCGAGAGGGAGGTCGTCGATCTTATGGTCCAGGACTGCTCCAATCTGGAGATTGCTCAGAAGCTGTTTCTGAGCGAAGCGACGGTCAAGAGGCATGTTACCAACATCTACGGCAAGCTTCAAATCAAGAAACGTACGCAGCTGCTCAACTTGCATGCGGGGCGCCGGTCTCCGCCGAACGGAGCCGGTTCGGGGCGTTGATCCCCCCCTCCATTTTGCTACTTTTTTACGACTTTCAGATAATACCCGCCGCCATCGCACGGTGCTAAGCTGGAACTGCTTGGTATTAAAACGCGTATGCGGAAGGGTGTGTTTTATAATGATGAGGTTTTGGAGGAAGAAATCGACGTTAGTCGCTTTATTTATTGTCGCGCTATTGTCCAGCTCTATCGGGTCCGCGTATGCGGCCGTCAACCTGGAGCCGATCAAGGCTTTTTTTAACCGGAGCGCGACCTTCGTGCTTAACGGCGAAGCGTGGCAGCCCAAAGACGCTAACGGCAAACCTATGTCGGCGATATACTATAACGGGGTCAACTATTTACCGGTTCGCGCTGTAGCCGAAGCATTAAAAGTGCCGGTCAAATTCGACGCCGCCACGCAAAAAATTTATATCGGAGACCAACCGGGAGCGCAGACGCCGATCTTCGCGATGCCGATGGAGATCGACAACATCTATGTCGTCGCGACGCGCGATCCGGGAGAAACGCGAGTCAACGAGAAGCAATACAAACAAGTTCTGAAAATCGACCAGTACGGCGATATTATTTTTACTTTGGACCGCAAGTATAAGCGTCTTGTTCTGGATGCCGCCATCGTCAGCCCGGGAGAGCACGATGTGGAATTTACGCTCTACAATGCGGGGGATGAAGCCGGCAACACGGCGCTTACCGCTCTCGAAACGCATACGGCTAGCCTGGAGGATTCGGCCACCCGTATGGAGTTTAACATAGCGGGCCTCGACAAAATCAAAATCCACGTGCAAAGTCATAACTTGAATCCTTACATTTATGCGAGAATTATGGATACGTCCTATTTCGACAGCGAGCCGGCTGCAAGCTGAGCGATATTGCTGAATCAGGAGGATTCCTCAGGCCAATTGGCGTTCAGGGACAAGGAGCAGATTTATGAGGCGATTCCGGCATGGGCTATGCTGTCCGTTAACAAGGCTGCGGAGACCGGAATTATTATCGTCGGCGACTTGCCCGACTAGTTTGCGCCGCTGACGCTGTCCACGCGGGCGGATGCGGCGTCGGCCATTGTCCGGATGCTGAAGGTCGCAAGCCCGGATGCCTGTAAGCCCGTAATGACGAATAGATGGATGCGCTGCGAGCGCCGCTGGTCCGTAAGGGCCGATTAGCGGCGCTTGCAGCCGTGCATGTCCCATTTTTCGAGGAAGGAATGCGAGTGAATCAACTAGCGTAAAGGTTCGCCATAGTATACGTGGAAATGAAGATGCTTGGAGTCTTGATACTTGCCCAAATTGGTCTGCACTCTGCAAGCCCCATGCTCAGACTGTACTTGCGATGCCGCCTTTTTAACAACGTCCATCAGCTCGATTAGAAGTTCATTGTCGCTCTGCTCCAAGGTTAGCAGCGATGAAATGTGCCTCTTAGGAATCGCAACAATGTGGACAGGGTAATAAGGACGAGTGTGATGATAGGCAAGAACATTGTCAGTCTCGATTACTTTCTGCACGGAAGTGCGACCGCTTAATACCTCATCGCAATAAAAATCCTCATTCATTGCTAGCCCTCCACGTTGTTTTTCCTTATTCTAACATTCTTTAATGCGCGAGAGGGGCACTTTTCGTTTTATTTGGCGTGTTTGCAACCTGATCGGTTCGGGACGCATCTTATTCTTGTAGGGAGGGAAGCCGGTCTGGATGTCGTGAGAAGATTAATCGCCAAGGACGAATCCGCGTTGCGCGAGCTGATGACGGCGTACGGCGACGAACTGTTGCGCACCGCCTACTTGCTCGTGAAGGATCGGCAGGCTGCCGAGGAGGCGGTCATGGACGCGTTCGTGCAGGCGTACGCCAAGATCGATCAGCTTAAGCAGCCCGACAAGCTGCGAAGCTGGCTGCTGCGGATCGTCGCCAACCGCTGTCGGATGAGGATGCGGACCTGGAACTGGAGAAGTCTGTTTCCGTTCGATCGCGTAGAGAGCTTGGCAGAGGAGACCGAGCCTGGGCCGGAGGAGCTGCTGTTGGCGCAATGGCGCGCCGAACGATTAAGCGAGGCGATCCATGAGCTGGATTACAAGTACCGGGAAGTCATCGCACTCTATTATTTTAACGAGCTAAGCGTGTTGGAAATCGCAGAGCAGCTCGGCAGCAACGAGAATACGGTAAAAGCCAGACTGTCCCGAGGACGCGCGAGATTGCGAACGCTGCTGGAGAAGGGGGATGAAGATGGAGCGGGAGTCTATGAATAAAAGGCTGCGCGAGGAGTTGGAGGAGCTGCGGTTCGGCGGACAGGAGGACGTCGTGCGGAGAACGCACCCCCGGTCTTGGAGCGACCGGCTGCTGGCGCTGTGGAACAAGGAGCTTGAGCTTCCGGTCGTGCCGCTCGGGCTAAGCTTTGTCATCCTGTTGGCCGTTGCCGCCGCCTCCCAGCTGCGCAGCTCGGACGACGGCAGCGAGGCAGCGGACAATCGTAGAGAATTGGTCGAAGTCGGCGGCAATACGTACTGGAAGGACGATTACGAGAGGGCGGTGGCAGCTATTGAAAATAAGGATCAAGGTTAAGCATCTCGTCATCGCAACTCTGCTCATAGGCGCAGCGGTGTCTCTGCTTCAACTGGTCGTTATCCCGAAGCTTCAGGTTCGGGCGGCTATTCAGGATTATGCAGCCGGCGCGCCCGGAGGCAAAGAAGTGATGTTGGCAGCTATCGATCGGGCGACCTCGTCCCAAAGGCTGGAGCTGATTAGCGAATATATGATTTCCTACGTTGAAGCTTCTCCGGCACGGGGGTTCGACGTGTACGTCGGTCCGTCCTCGGTATGGAGCGGTTCTCCGCAAAACGAGAATACCCGGCACTGGAGCTGGGAGGAGATGCTGCCGTATTTGCTGGAGTACGTAGCGGACGGACCGGCGGATAGCTATCGGTTCAGGGCGGCGACTCAATTGGTGCAATATTATATGGGCGAGGGGCGTTCCGACCAGGCGCTGGGCCTGCTGGAGCAGGCGGAAGAGCGGGGCGGAACCTGGCGAGGGAAGCTGATGCTGGAACGGGCGAAGGTATATGCGCAGATAGGGAAGCCTGGAGAAGCGATGAGGCTCATTGAACGGTTGGAGGCAGAGCCGGCGTCCACGGATCTCGATTTCTCCGGTTCGGTCGTCCAGTTCAAGGCGCAGCTTCTGGTTGGACAAGGAAAGGGCGAGGACGCTATTCAAGCGGTGGATCGCGAACTGAAAGCTTTGGAGGAACGGATCGGGCAACTCAAGTCCGAGCTTCCGGACAATGAGGATTTCGTTCCGGCCAAGCTGGAGGAGCTGAAGCTGCTGCGTATGCAACTGGAGAAGACGATGAACGGGAGCGGGGCGACCGTGTCCGGGACGGTGCGGCGGAGCGAAGGCAAGCTGTTGGGCCGCGTGGGTGTGTTCCTGAGAAGCGAGCGGGACGTTAACCACAGTATCGTGGACGGAGAGCCGTACCAGATCTTTACAGACGCTCAAGGGCGCTACGAATTCAACAACGTTATTCCGGGCAACTATCAACTGTATCTCGGCCTGCCGTTCGATCAAATCGACGGCTGGACATGGCCTGCAATGAACGACGATTGGATCGTCGTCGAGGACGGCGATACGTTGACGGAAAACGTTACCCTTCGTCCCTTAATCTCGATCAAGGAACCGGTGAACGAGGCGAAGCTGACCGGAGCGACGGTGAAGTTTTCTTGGGAGCCGATCGAGGGGGCTTCCTATTACGCGCTGTACGGTACGATTCCGATCGAGAATGGGTCGACGAGCAGCATTATTGAGGATCGAATTGCGCAATCCGAGATCGCATTGCCCGTCCAGAGCTTGTATGAAGCTCCGAGCGGGTTCGTTTCCCGCGATGAGGATGGCAGGTCAGTACCCGACTCCGCTACGCTTCTCGGCTTCTCGAATCCGGAGCTCCGCTACTCGTGGTATGTGGAAGCGTACGATAACGACGGCAGGCTGATCGCGAGAAGCAACGGCTATCGGCTGAACGAGGCTACGATGGGGGCGCTGCCGTTCTTTTATTTGAAGGAACGGACGTTGACCGCTGCCGACCGCCTCATGCTGGACGGCCGTTTGGACGAGGGGCTGGCGGAGTACAGGCGGGCTTACGAGGCCGATACGCAAGATCGTCACAGCCTTTATATGATTACTCGCATCTATGGAGCGCAGTCCGCTTTTAACGAATCGGCAGAGCTGCGGGCGGAGTCGATTGCTTATTTGAAGGCGCTGCTCAAGCTGGTTCCCGGCAAGAAAGGCGTGCTCTTCGGATTGTTCGACTACTACGACTCGCGCAAGGAATGGAGCGAGGCCGAGAAGTATTACGAAGAATATTTGAAGGCGAGCGGTAGGATAACGGACGGCTATACGCAATCTCGTTACGCGACCTCCCTTATGAAGCAAAGGCGGACGGAAGAAGCGCTCGTTCAGTTCCGCGAAGCGTTGAAGCGCGATCGTACTCATCGTTTCGTCGGCCATTATTTGGCCGCCGAACTGTATGCCGGCGAATCGTTAGAGAAGGTTGCCGGGCTGGCGGCCGATTACCCGGAAATCGCGCCTTACGATAGCCATTCTCCCGAATGGAGCCGACTAGTCGAGGCAATGGCGATTGAGGAAAGCGAAATGAAGGCGTCGTACGGCCAACTTCTCAAGGGCGCTTTGGAAGCTTATTTCGACGAAGATTCGCAGACGTTGGATGCTGTCGGAGCACCGATGCTGCAAGCTTTCGTAACCGCCTTGCGCAACGTCAACTAAGAAGGAGTCCTCGCCGACGTCTGCAAAAAGTCATATTCTGTCCCCTGAGAGGAAACGCCCGCCTTGAGCGGGCTTTTCTGCGGTCAAGCTCGCGATTGCTTGGCTTGACTTCCCCGTACCGCAAAACTACACTGGTATAATTCATAAGCGCATACGGAGGGAAAGTTGTGGCTTCAATCGCAGGAGTTAAAGGCACGGCAGCGAGTCCGGGGACGAAGACAGTGATGCCCGTTCTACTCGCTATTAGCCTTGCCCATATGCTGAACGATTCCATGCAGGCGGTTGTACCGGCCCTGTATCCGATTTTGCAGGAATCGCTCAATCTATCGATGCTCCAGCTTGGCTGGATCGGTTTTATGCTCAATATGACTTCATCGGTCATGCAGCCCGTCGTCGGCTTGTATTCGGATAAGCGGTCGCTCCCGAATCTGCTGCCGGTTGCGATGGGGCTTAGTCTGGTCGGCATGGTCGGGCTGGCGTTCGCTTCGCATCTTTGGATGCTGTTGCTGGCGGTTGTCTTTATCGGAATCGGATCGGCGGTTTTCCATCCGGAAAGCTCGCGGGTCGTCTACTTTGCAGCCGGAGGGCGAAGGGGCTTCGCCCAGTCCGTCTATCAGGTCGGCGGCAATACGGGAAGCACGCTCGGTCCGTTGATGACGGCGCTCATCTTCGTGCATATGGGCCAGATCGGCGCGATTTGGGGCACGGTGTTCGCCGGTTTCGCGATTGCGGTGCTGCTAGGCCTCCTTCCCTGGTATAAGCGCAAGCTCGCCGAGTGGGAGCGGGAACGCACGGCAACGGCTGCCGCAAGGGCATCCGGAGCGACGGTTGTCGAGAAAGCGAGTCATCCGAGAGTCAAATTCGCGATGGGAATGCTCGTATTTCTCGTATTCGCGCGTTCCTGGTACCATTCCGGGATCGGCAGCTTTTATCAGTTTTACTTGAAGTTCGATTACGGGTTAACAACGCAGCAGGCGCAAATTCCCGTATTTCTGTTTCTGGCTGCGGGCGTGCTTGGGACATTTTTCGGAGGCGTGCTTGCAGATAAATTCGGTCTGAAAAACATGATCGTATTTTCGATCGCCGGCGCTTCCCCGCTTGCGCTGCTGCTGCCTCATCTGCCGCTGTTCTGGGTGTATCCGGTCATTATGCTGCTCGGATTTATCATTTTGTCCGGCTTCTCCGTGAGCGTTGTTTACGCGCAGTACCTGATGCCCGCGAATGTAGGCATGGCCTCCGGACTTACGACCGGTCTCGCCTTCGGGATGGGTGCGATCGGCGGCATTGCTCTTGGGCAGTCTATCGACATGTTCGGCATCAACGACGTTATGTTTGTGCTTAGCTTTTTCCCGCTTGTCGGTCTGTTCGCGATACTGCTGCCGCCGGATCGTCCGAAGAAAAAACCGGGCGCCTGGCTTGGCAAAATTTAATGAGGATAAGAGAGCCGTCTCGTTGCCGAGGCGGCTTTTTAGTGCGACGGGCAGTCGCGACGAAGCGGCGAAGTTGCGGAAATGAAGGGCTGATTGTCCGCTCCTTCCTGTTCTGTCGGGTAAAGGGAAAGGGCAGAATGGTATAGAGCGGGAAGTCCGCGTTAATTTTGTCGGAAGTGGAAATTGCGCAAATTTAAAGCGGAGAATCCGTTCTAATTTTAACAAAATAGGATAATTGGGGGATTAGTGTGGAAAACCCGCTTTAAATTGCTCGAAAAGGGTGTGACGGCGAATTTAAAGAGGAGTTTCCGCTTTAACTTAACAAGGCGTGCACTCCTCCCTCGAACGAACGGGGCAGCAACCGCGGTTTGTGCTCGACGCTAGAAACCGGACATAGAAGCAACATATCGCCATTCATTTTCGTTTACAAACAAAGAAACAGCGTCTTAACGGTAGAACGTCCATTCTAAAAAAGAAACGCGGGGGATAAACGGTGAAACTACGGCTAGCTCTACTTGCGGTCGCATTAGGCGCGCTGCTGCTCATTGTCAGCTGCGCTGCCAAGAAGGTGGATCAACTCGATCCGTCGCAGGGAACGCAGTCCTCGTTGGCAGACACGGCGCCTGCGGCAGCGGAAGACGTGCAAGTCTATAAACAAACGGAAGCGGAGTCTCTGCCTCTCATCCGTAAGCAGCAGCCGGTTTACATCCAGGGTTTATTGCAAACGAAGCTGCAGACCAAGATGGACAAGGACAGCGTTAAGCTCCTTTTCTCCTTGGATAACCTATCCGACCGGGAGCTGAAGCTGACGTTCGGCTCAGGAATGCGCTACGATTTTGCCGTGTACGATAGTCGGGATGAGGAGATTTACAGATGGTCGAACGATAAAAGCTTTACGCAGGCATTGATTGAGATGAAGCTAAAGCCGTCCGATTCGATCGAGTTCGAGGAGGAGTGGGACTGGACGGACAATCAAGGCGATGCGGTGCCGAATGGGATTTACACTTTGCGCTTGAGTATCGCTGCGGCGGTGAAGGTGCCGGACGGCCAGGCGCTGGATCCCGCGCAATTAACGGCCGAGGCCGATTTGATTTTGAGGAGATAGCGGCGGAGCTAAGAATGTAAGGCGTTCCCTTTTCAACCAACTTTCAGCCAGCGCTAAGGTTCCCCTAAGGTGGGCTTCAGCCCTCGCTCAGCATTGACGGCGATACTGGACGAGGTAAGACCCATTTCCCTTTCAAGGAGGACCAAAGATGAGAAAAACGGTAAAGACGCTTGGCATTACGGCCGCTCTGGCGGTCATGATTCCGTTCTCCGCTTATGCGGCGACGACGTCCGGCAGTGTGTCTCCATCCGAATCGGCGACGGCAGCTCCTGTAGACAAAGGTCATAGAGGCTTCGGGCCGGAACTGTCCGGCAGAGGAGCAGTCGGCGAGGAAGTGCTGGAGCTGTTGAAGCTGGACAAGGATGCCTATCGCGAAAAGGCCAAATCCGGCCTGACGCTGGGCGAAATCGCGGACCAGCAGGGAGTAAGCAGGGATAGTCTGAAGTCGGCTCTGACCGCAGCGTATAATCGGCAATTGGAGGAGCGGAAGCAGCAGTTCGCCGAAGGATTAGACGCGATGATTGACGCCAAACCTCATACAGGAGGAGAACTTGGCCATAAAGGCGGGAAAATCGGCGCAGGCGATCTGACTGCAATTGCTGAAGCGTTGGGTTTAACTGCGGACGAATTGAAGGCGCAGCTTAAGGAAGGCAAGTCGCTCGCGGATGTGGCCGGAGATAAGGGGGTAGACGTTCAGAAGCTCGTAGACGCGCAGAAGACGGCGATCGAGAAGCGCGTCGGCGAGGCGCTTCAGGCCGGGGAGATCACGCAGGAGCAAGCGGACAAGAGGCTTGCGGAAGCGGGCGAGCAGGCTGAACGGATCGTGAACGGAGGCTTCCGCTTCGGAGGCGGCGAGCGCGGTCATGGCGGATTCGGCAAGCATGTCAAGCCGGGCGAGGCTTCCGACAGCGCGGCAGAATAAAACAAGAGGACGGATTACCGGGAAGCGCCCGGACAATCCGTCCCTTTCTATGTTCGGACAATCCGTCCGCCTCATTACCTCAGCCGCCGGTCGCCGTCAAGCGAATCTCGATGCCGGAGGGGTCATGCGTCTGCACATAATCGGCTATCCGCTTCGCTTCGCAACCGGCGCGCTCCAGGTCGGCGACGATTCGTTCAAGCTCCGCCGCATCGGGAACCGCGATCGTGAAGTAGGCAAGCCCGGTTGCGTTAGCGGGAGCCAGCGAGGCGCCGACGCCGGCCCATACGTTAAAGCCGATATGATGATGGTAGCCGCCGGCGGAGATAAAGCAGGCACGCATCGTCCGGCCGAGATCCGCGACGAGATCGAAGCCGATGACATCGCAATAGAACGCGCGGGACGCGGCAAGATCGCTCACGTGCAGATGGATGTGGCCCAGTATCGTGGCGGAAGGCAGCCCGTTCCAAGGCTTGTCTCCCGCCAAATTCAGCAGTCCCCGGATGTCCACCGGATCGGTCGCCATAATGTAATTGCCGTCGGCGTCTTTGCGCCACTGCGAGCGCGGTCGGTCGCAATAAATCTCGATTCCGTTGTTATCCGGATCGGAGAGGTACAGAGCTTCGCTGACCAGGTGATCGCCTTGGCCGATCGGAATGCCGGCCTCGACAAGCCGGCGGAGCGACAAGCCGAGCTGCTCCCGGGTAGGCACGAGAATGGCGAAGTGGTACAAGCCTGCCGCCGATCTTTCCGGAGTGACGACAGCGTTCGGAATTTCCTCCAGTAGGAGAAATTCGGTTTGACCGTCAACTGTAAGCGACGCGGTATTGTCAGCGCGATCGAGCAAGCGGAAGCCGATGACGTCCAGGTAAAAGCGGATGGAGCGTTCAAGATCGCCGACTCTGAGCCGTAGCCGACCAAGCGAGGTTTCCGGGTGGATGGAGCGGTTCACGATCGTCATACCTCCGTTAAAAAACTGCCCGTCAGGCATGCAGCCTGCGGGCAGTTATGATTTTATCGCGATTTATTGTCTTTGCGTAGCTTGGGCGAATCGCTCCTGAATGAGGGAGTTGCTGATTTTCCAAGCGGACAAATCTTCTTGCACGAGCTGCGTCGCCGACTTCTTGGCTGGAGCGAACAAGAGCGCGTCCTTCGGCTGCTCGCCGACGGCCAGACTGACTTTGCCGTTCTTCGATACGTAGACGTTCATGTCGGCAAACCTCCCAAAATCATTTTGACCATTAAGACGACATACGGATTTTTATTCATTATAGCATCATTAACGCTTTCTTGATAGGTAATGTATTTGCGGTTGTCCCAATCCGGATCGGCGGGATAGTGCAGCGTAAGCACATGCTCGCCATGCTTGAAGCAGGCGTAAAACATCGTTTTGCTCTGCGTATAGTGGACAATATCCTTATTCATCTGGTAGGTGAGCGCAACGTAGGAGCTTTTGTCGTCCAGCCGGAACGAACGGTTCCAGGCGACGTCGGCGCATTTGGCGACGAAGCGCATTTTGTCGCCTTCCCGGACGTAGAGAGTCGCTCCGATGCAATCGCCATACGTCCCGACTTTTTCCGATACGTAGGGCCCGTAACGCTGTTCAATTCTCCCGCCCGTCATTCGGCCCGCAACCGCGTTCAGGATCGATTCGTAATCCGTGCCTCCCGTTTTCGGCTGTAGAGAGATGAGCTCGGATAGCAGACGGAACGCTTCGTCAGATTGCGCCAGCCTGCGGCCGGTCTCCGCGATGGAGCGGCTGAGCGGAAGCAGCATGGAGCCGCGCCGCAACAGATCGCTGAAATAATTCCGCCAATCGATCGTAACGCCGAGGGAGAGATCGTCCATAAAGACGTTGCGGACGGACAGATCGTGAAGCAGGAACCAGACGTACGGATCGATATGCGCCGGCAAGCCGGGATGATGCCGAAGGGCGGCCAGTACTTCGTCGGCTGACGGGGAGCGGCCGGCCTCGGAGATGTACTGCTCGCGAAAGTCGTCAATCCACTGTCGCGCCGTGCCGAAGAACACCGCTTTGACCGTCGTATCCACGAACACAAGCAGAGTTTTGTTTTTGTCGTAGGCCTGAATAAATTCCATGTGGGTCACTGTCCGCTGCGCTTCCTTATAGTAGGTGCCGCCCCGGCTGCCGACGAAGAGCAGGAAGATGTCGGCTTCTCCGACCGCGTCGAGACACTTGGAGACGGTGTCCGTATGAGCCGGCCAAGGTCCGAGATTTTCCTCCCACATGATCGGTTCGTGCCCCAGCTTCCTTAGTTCGTCAAACGCCTCCTTGCGCAGCCGCTTCAGTCCGTCCTCGTTGACCGAGCTGATAAAGATTTTTGTTTTAGCCAAGTTATTATCTCGCCCCCTCCATACTTTTTCTTCCATTGTAACCCATAGAAGGAGCGGAGGCATCCTGAACTTAGCTAGGCTATCACGGTCGCGGCAAACATATATATAGCAATAACAAACGATAGGGAGTGACTGTCGGGATGGCGATTAAACCACTGGCTCTGCAGCGGGGGGACACGGTCGGGATCGTTACGCTGGGAAGTCCGCTCGCGCCGGCGACGATTGACGCTCGGATCGCCTACTTGCAGTCGCTTGGTCTGAACGTCGTTGTCGGGCGGCATATCTACGACGAGAACGGTTTCCTGGCGGGAACTGCCCGCGAGAGAGCGGAGGATTTGATGAGCATGTTCGCCGACCCTAACGTGCGGCTTATTTTGCCGTCTCGCGGAGGAGTGGGCGTGGAAGGGATTTTGCCCTATCTGGATTTCGGGTTCATCCGCAGGCATCCGAAAATCGTAAGCGGCTACAGCGATATTACCGTTCTGCTGAACGCGCTGACGCAGCTGTCCGGAATCGTGACGCTGCACAGCCTGATGCTGATCGATTTCAGGCCGGATACGCCTCCGTACAATTTCGCGCAGTTTTTTACCGCTACGTCCCTGGAGGCAGTGCCGCGCGCGCTGGACAATCCTCCCGGCATACCGCTAGTTCCCAAAGTGCCCGGCAACGTTAGCGGTCCGATCGTCGGTGGCAACCTGACTTCTCTGACGGGCACGCTCGGAACGCCTTACGAGATCGATACGCGAGGCAAAATCCTGCTGCTGGAAGAGGTCCATGAGCCGGTGAATACGGTGTTTCGTTATCTGGAGCAGCTGCGACTTGCCGGAAAGTTCCGGGATTGCCGGGGCATCGTCATGGGCGAATGCACGGGGTGCCAGGACGCTTACGGCAAATCGTACGAGGACGTCATCAACGAGTTTGTCGTTCCGCTGGGCAAGCCGCTCGTAACGGGGCTGGCATCCGGTCACGGCATGTACAAGGCGGCCGTTCCGATCGGCGCCTTCGTGAATCTGAACGCGGACGAAGGAACGCTGACTTGGTTGGAGCCGGCAGTTGCCTATATATAACCTTTTGCATTTTGAAGCAAATAGAAATAAACTTAAGAGATGATATTTGCCTTGTCATCTTTTTAACGCATCAGGAAAGGGGAACACGCATGTCATTTGTCAGCGATATCCTGGAGTTCAACGACCAATTTGTAGATCAACGTCAGTACGAGCAATATTTAACGGATAAATTTCCGGAGAAGAAGGTAGCTATTCTAACCTGTATGGATACGCGGCTGGTCGAGCTGCTGCCCAAAGCGCTGAATCTGCGCAACGGCGATGCCAAGTTCATTAAGAACGCGGGCGCGGTACTGACGCAGCCGTTCGGAAGCGCCATGCGGAGCATTCTGATCGCCATTCACGAGATGGGAGCCAAGGAAGTGCTCGTAATCGGCCACCACGGCTGCGGCATGACGCAGCTCGATTCCGGAGCTCTGGTGAAGAAGTTCAAGGAGAACGGCATCTCGGATGTTGTGCTGGACACGCTCGAAAATTCGGGCATTCGGATGGAAAAGTTTCTGAAAGGCTTCGATAAGCCGGAGGACGGCGTTCGTCATAGCGTCGGCATGATCCGCCGCCACCCGTTGGTACCTTCGTTCGTGCCGGTGCACGGTTTCCTCATTCATCCGGAGACGGGCAAGCTGGAGTGGCTGATCAACGGCTACGAGCAAGCACAAGAGAAATAAAAGCTCTTCGGAAGCGGGCTTCGTCATTTGTTCAGAATTTGTTTATAGCCTTCTAGTATGATAGAGACAAAGTTCTCTACGTTCGGGAGGTTGAACAAAATGGCGAAAATTATGGTCGTCGACGATGCCGCGTTTTTGCGGGCGATGTTGAAGGATATTTTGGTAAAAGCGGGCCACGAGGTTGTGTCCGAGGCGGCGAACGGCATGGAAGCGGTGGACAAGTACAGAGCGCTGCGTCCCGATTTGGTGACGATGGACATTACGATGCCCGTCATGGAGGGCGTGGAGGCGCTGAAGGAAATTCGCAAGATCGATCCTTCCGCCAACGTCGTCATGTGCTCCGCCATGGGACAGAAAAATCTGATCATCGAAGCGATTCAAAGCGGGGCCAAAGATTTTATCGTGAAGCCGTTTCAGTCGAACCGGGTTCTCGAAGCGGTCTCGAAGGCCATCGGATAAGCCGGTCGTTCTGCCGCCGCACATAATTAGCCGCTCCTCATCGGGGAGCGGCTTTTCGATATTCGTTCGGCGTCATGCCCGCAATTCGCTTGAAGACGGAGAGGAACGAGGCGTTGTCCTTATAGCCGACCATTTCGGCGATGGATCCGATCTTGTGTCCGGTGCTTCGCAGCAGCTCGCAGCTTTTCTGAATCCGCAAAGCCTGAAGATAGCTATTGAACGATTGCTCGGTATGCTGTCTGAACAAGCGCTGCAAATGCCGCTCGCTCCAGCGGCTAAGCGTCGCCAATCGCTGCAGCGACAGCGGCTCGGCGAGATGCTGCTCCATGTAGGACAGAAGGTGATCGAACTGCGTCAGCTTGCGCGCCGAGGAGGAGGGGGCATGCTGCCGCAGCCTATGCACGACGATGAGAAGCTGGATCAGCATCGTGTCCAGATAGTCGGAAGACGCCGCCCTCGGCATGGAAAATTCGCGGTGCATCGCCAGCACCAGCCGCTCGATCGAATCGTCGGCATCGGACAAGTAAAAATAGGAAACGGAGCCGTCCCGAAGGTCGGAGATGAATTGTACCAGCTGCGTTTCCGAGACGAAGCCGGCAAGTCTTCCGAGCAGCGCAGGAGAGAAGACGCAGTTGTAGACGGTCAGCGGATGCTTGGCCACATCCACATAAGCGGGACGAAACACGTGCGGCACGCCGATCGGAATATGGAAGAGCTGACCCTTGCGAATCGGGTGAACCTGTCCGTCGATATGGTGGAAGCCGGTTCCTTCGGCAACGAAGGCGAATTCGATAAAGTCGTGGTCGTGCACCGGCGCCTCGAAGTCCTCGGACGCCCGATTGACATAGACGAGCCGGTCGTGGAGGAAGAAGTAGTCGCCCTTCAAAGTATGGATCGGATTCACGCAATCACCGCCTGCAAAATGTCCGAAAATCCCAATCGAAATGTCCGTTATACCCCGATACTTTTCTTGGGAACCATTATATCATAGAGGCAATTCGGCAGTAAGAGAGGAGTCGTGGTTTATCCATGTTGCAAGTTATCGAATTGCGTTGCGAGTACAAGCGGAATCCGCTCGGGATTGAGGTAAAGCGGCCGCGCATCAGTTGGAAGCTGAAGTCCGAGGCTAGGTCGATCGTTCAGAGCGCCTACGAGATCGAGGTTGCGGAGAGCGCGGACTTCGATTCGGCTATATGGGGCTCGGGGAAAATACAATCCGAACAGTCGCTGCACGTCGAGCTGGGCGATTTGGAGGTAGCGTCGCGCAAGCGTTATCATTACCGCGTCAGAGCGTGGAGCGCAAGCGGCGAAGCTTCGGAATGGTCGGAGGCGGCCTGGTTCGAGATGGGCATTCTGGACAAGAGCGAATGGGTCGCAAAATGGATCGGCGTCGTTAAATCGGAGGAGCAGTTGGCGGAGAAACCGGCTTCCTATGAGGAGCGGAGTCCGATGCTTCGCCGAAGCTTTGCGGTCGGTAAGGGCGTCAGACGCGCACGGGCATATGCCAGCGCTCTCGGCCTATATGAGCTGGAGCTGAACGGCACGCGGGTCGGAGACGAGTATTTTACTCCCGGCTGGACGAATTACGAGCACCGGATTCAGGTACAGGCCTACGACGTCACGGCGATGCTGAATGAGGGCGAGAACGCGATCGGCGCGATGCTGGGCAACGGATGGTACAAGGGCCCGTTGGCCTGGAAAGATCATTACTGTCTGTACGGAAACCGGCAGGCGCTGTTCCTGCAGCTGCACATCGAGTACGACGACGGCACGGAAGAGACGGTCGTTTCGGATGAAAGCTGGCGTACGGCGCCTAGCCAGATTCTGATGTCCGAAATTTATCACGGAGAGACTTACGACGCTCGCCTGGAGGTTCCCGGCTGGAGCGCGTCCGGCTTTGACGACGG
This sequence comes from Cohnella phaseoli, assembly GCF_003386235.1. Classification (GTDB taxonomy): domain Bacteria; phylum Bacillota; class Bacilli; order Paenibacillales; family Paenibacillaceae; genus Cohnella; species Cohnella phaseoli. The sequence continues at coordinate 111,238 of NZ_QRDZ01000025.1, read as the reverse complement.
CAAGTGGGAGGCGGTCGCCGTCGTGGAGCAGTCGAAGGACGTGCTGATCATGCAGGAGAACGATCCGGTACGCAAATTTGAGGAAATCAAGCCGATCGAGCTGATTAAGACTCCTCTTGGCGAAACCGTGCTCGATCTGGGGCAAAATATGGTCGGCTGGATGAAATTCACGGTAAAAGGCGAAGCCGGCACGGAAGTCGTGCTGCATCATGCGGAGGTTTTGGACAAGGAGGGCAACTTCTATATTACCAACCTGCGTGCGGCCAAACAGGAAATTCGCTACATCCTGAAGGGAGGAGAAGCGGAAACGTACGAACCGAGATTTTCCTTCCAAGGGTTCAGATACGTACGGCTGACCGGTTTCCCGGAGACGATTCGCTTGGAGGATTTCACCGGCATTGTGCTGCACAGCGACATGGCTCCGACCGGAAGCTTCGAATGCTCGGACCCGCTAGTTAATCAACTGCAGCACAACATCGAGTGGGGGCTGAAAGGCAATTTCCTCGATGTGCCGACGGATTGCCCTCAGCGCGACGAACGGCTCGGCTGGACGGGGGACGCACAGATGTTCATCCGCACGGCCGCATACTTGCGGAATGTCGCCCCGTTCTTTACGAAATGGAGCCGCGATTTGGCCACCGACCAACGCGAAGACGGCGGCGTTCCTTTCGTCATTCCGAACGTGCTGGACGAGAATTCCCACTCCTCCTCCGCTTGGGGAGACGCGGCGGTCATCTGCCCTTGGACGATCTATCTCTGCTATGGGGACAAAAGAATTTTGGAGGAGCAGTATGACAGCATGAAAGCCTGGGTAGAGTATATCCGCAAGCAGGGCGACAACGAGCTGCTGTGGAATACGGGCTTCCATTTCGGAGACTGGCTCGGTCTCGATTCCAAGCCGGACACCTATATTGGCGCGACCGACCGCGATTATATCGCTACGGCGTTTTACGCCTATTCCACATCGCTGCTGAGGAAGACGGCCGAGGCGCTCGGGAAGGAAGAGGACGCCGCCAAGTACGGCAAGCTGTACGAAGGAATCGTAGCGGCGTATTACGACGAGTTCGTAAGTCCGAACGGCAGGCTGACTGTACCGACCCAGACCGCTCAAGTGCTCGGCCTCGTGTTCGGCATTCTGGACGGGAAAGCGAAGGAACGCGCGGTTGCCAAGCTGATGGAGCTGATGGAGGAAAGCAAATTCCATTTGACGACGGGCTTTGTCGGCACGCCTTACTTGAACTTTGCGCTGACCGACAACGGTCACAACGACGCGGCTTACAAGCTGCTGTTCCAACAGGATTATCCTTCCTGGCTGTACCAGGTCACCAAAGGCGCGACGACGATCTGGGAGCACTGGGACGGCATCAAGGAGGACGGCTCGTTCTGGAGCGCGGATATGAATTCGTTTAACCATTACGCTTACGGAGCGATCGGCGATTGGCTGTATCGTCGCGTTGCCGGCATCGATATGGACGAACGGGTCGCGGGCTACAAGAAGATTCTCATCCGTCCGCAGCCGGGCGAAGGACTGGACTGGGCGGAAGCGCGCCTGGAAACGATGTACGGCGAAATTCGCAGCTGCTGGAAGCGTACGGACGACGGAATGACGCTCGAGGTAACGGTTCCGGCGAATACGACGGCGGAGATTTTGCTGCCCAACGCGACTCTCGAGACGGCGAGAGAGAACGGCTCGAAGCTGGATGCGGCCGATGGCGTTGCCGCCGTTCGGGAAGCGGAGAGCGGAGTGGAGCTGACGGTTGGCTCCGGGCAGTACAGCTTCAATTGGGCAGTAGCTCAGCCGCAAGCCGCCGAGTAGTTCGGGTCATATCTTTTCGGTGCGTCTTGGGCTGTAATCTGCATTGTTAGCATCATTATTTTCTTTGCCTTCATGAAACCTTCATCTAATGTTCATCATACCTTCATGCAGCTTCGGCTCCGTGATGGTATGATTTTTTTATTCTGGGATAACTTTAAGCGAACAACCTTGCCAAATGAAAATGAAAATGAACAACCTCTACTAAAGGATGTGTAAAGGATGCATAAAACAATCATTATCGGCACCGGCCCTGCGGGACTTACCGCGGCGATCTATCTGGCGCGCGCCAACCTGAACCCTCTGGTGATCGAGGGACCGGAGCCGGGCGGCCAATTGACGACAACGACGGAGGTCGAGAACTTCCCCGGTTTTCCGGAAGGCATTATGGGTCCTGAGCTGATGGATAACATGCGTAAGCAAGCGGAGCGCTTCGGCGCCGAATTCCGTTCGGGCTGGGTCAATAGCGTGGATATGTCGCAGCGTCCGTTTAAGCTGTCCGTGGAAGGAATGGGCGAGCTGACGGCGGAGACGCTCATTATTTCCACCGGCGCTTCGGCCAAATATTTGGGCATTCCGGGAGAGAAGGACAATGTCGGACGCGGCGTCAGCACATGCGCGACTTGTGACGGCTTCTTCTTCCGCGGCAAAAAAATCATTGTTGTCGGCGGCGGCGATTCGGCGATGGAAGAAGCCAACTTCCTGACCCGGTTCGCTTCGGAAGTCGTACTCGTCCATCGCCGGGAAGAGCTGCGCGCATCGAAAATTATGCAGGACCGCGCGCGCAACAATCCGAAAATCAGCTGGAGCCTGAACCGCACGCCGCTGGAAGTCGAAAGCGGTCCATTGGGCGTAACCGGCATGAAGGTCAGAAATAACGAAACGGGCGAAGTAGAGACGATCGCGACCGACGGACTGTTTGTGGCGATCGGCCATACGCCGAACACGAAGTTTCTCGGCGGCCAGCTGGAAACGGATGAAACCGGCTATCTGATCGTGAAGCCGGGCTCGACCGAGACGAACGTACCGGGCGTTTTCGCTTGCGGCGACGTGCAGGACAACAAGTATCGCCAAGCGATCAGCGCCGCGGGAACGGGCTGTATGGCCGCGCTGGATTGCGAACGCTTCTTGGAGAATGCCGAGTCTCACTAATCCATATTAAGGATCGGAGGGGGAGCGTTTGGCGTCTAAAAAAGCTTTGATCCTGGGAGCGAGCGGACTTGTCGGAGGGCAGCTGCTGCGGTTGCTGCTGGATGCGCCGGAATACGAACGCGTGACGGCTCTGGTGCGGCGTACGCTTGGGATTGAGCATGCCAAGCTGAACGAAGTTATCGTCAACTTCGACGCGCTGGACAACTATAGCGATCAGTTTCACGTTGAGGATGTCTTCAGCTGCCTTGGCACAACGATCAAGAAAGCCAAAACCCGCGAAGCGATGAATCGGATCGATTATACGTATCCGCTGGAGGCCGCCCGTCTAGCTAAACGAACGGGTGTCCGGCGTTTCCTTGCGGTCAGCTCGATGAGCGCCAATCCCGACTCCTCCATCTGGTACTCCCGCATGAAAGGCAACCTCGAGCGCGATCTCCGCCGCTTGGAGTTGCCTTCTCTTCGTTTGTTCCGGCCCTCTTTGCTGCTTGGTCAGCGTGGGGAATTTCGGTTTGGCGAGCATGCCGCGGCGTGGCTGATGCCCAAACTGGCCTTTCTGCTAGTGGGAAATCTGCGGAAATATCGGGCGATCGAGGGAGCCGTCGTGGCCAAGGCGATGTTTAGGGACGCCCAATTGTCGGAATCGGGCGTCCGTATTTATATGTCCGACGAAATCGCAAGGTTGGGCGATTGACCGCCTCTAACGGTTTGGCAGGCCGTTGTGCGGGCGAATTTGGGCGATTGACCGCCTCTAACGGTCTGGCAGGCCGTTGCGCGAGCGAATTTGGGCGGTTGACCGCCTCTAACGGTCTGGCAGACCGTTGTGCGGGCGAATTCGGGCGGTTGACCGCCTGTAACGGTCTGGCAGGCCGTTGCGGGAGCAAATTCGGGAGTTAGACCGCCTCTAACGGTCTGGCAGACCGTTGTGCGGGCGAATTCGGGCGGTTGACCACCTCTAACGGTCTGGCAGGCCGTTGCGCGAGCGAATTCGGGCAGTTGACCGATAATTAGTCAATCGTAGAAAAATTCGCTTTGCGCACTGTCACAAAATCGTCGGCCTCCTCGTTATATGAGCAACACATAACGAGGAGTGAACGCGATGGAGACCATGACATGCGTTGTCGTAGGCGGAGGTTATGCGGGGATTAATACGGTTAAGGCACTGCTGAAAGCTTCCCCCGCAGAGGCGGTCGGACGTCCGCTGCGTATCGTACTGATGGACAAGAATGCTTACCATCTGCGCAAGGTGCTGTTGTTCCGGGCTGCCGCCGGCGAGGAGGACATTACGATTCCGCTTTCGGAAATGTTTCCGAAAGGAGTAGAGCTGCTGCAGGCGGAAGCGACCGGAATCGAAAGCGTAGAAAAGCGGCTTAGATATAAGGATGCCCGAGGCGCCGAAGGGGAGATCGAATACGATTGGCTTGTGCTTGCGACCGGCAGCGTTGTCCGTCGGCCTAAGCCCGAGCAGGGAGGCATCGCCCTAAGCGGATTAAACGACGCGAAGCGCATTCGCGAGGCCTGGCAAAGCAATCTGCTTCAGGCGGCGGCTTCGAACGACCGGGCCGAGCAGGAAAAACGGATGACGATTGCAGTGGCCGGAGCGGGAATCAGCGGCATCGAGACGGCGGCCGAGCTGGCATATTACGTTCGCGCGGATGCCGAGCGGCTGGGGCTGGATGCGGGCAAAGTGCGGATCGTACTGTATAACAGCGAGAAACGTCTGTTTCCGACGGCTTCGGTAAAAGTCGGTCGCAAGTTGGAAAATGCGCTAACCGCCAAAGGAATAACGGTGCGGCACAGCGTCAAGGTACTGCGCGAAGAGGCCGGCAGATTGACGCTGGCCGACGGCCGCAGCGAACATGCGGGCTTGTGCATCTGGACGCTGGGGCTGCTGCCCAATCCGCGTTTGCGCGAGCTGGGCGTGCCTGTAACCTCGGACGGCCACATCGGGGTAGACGGCAGCTACCGGGTATCGGGGCTTCCCGGCGTATATGCGATCGGCGACAACGCGCGGATCGTCGATCCGGCAACCGGCCGCATCGACGGCAAAACGTGCAAGGAAGCGATCGGCCAAGCGCCGCGGCTGATCAAAGTCATGGCGGCGGATGCGGCGGGACGACCCGCGCCTGTTCACAAGTCTTACCTCGATCTGTTTTGCTTCGGCCTCGGACCCGAGCAAGGGCTGGTGTGGACGCGACAATGGGGACTCGATATTGTGGTGACCGGCAAGCTGGGCTGGAAGATCCGCAAGATGACATGGGATATGGCAAGCTTGATCAAATAACCCGGAGTGGGACTTGCGGCAGGCCAGGCGGAAACGGGGGGACGCATGCAGGAACTCTATGAGCAATACGGAAGACTGTTGTTTACGTTAGCTTACCAGCTGACGGGTACTGTGGCCGACGCCGAAGACGCGGTGCAGGACGTGTTCGTGAAAATATACGAGATTGACTCTGCGCGGCTGACGCAACCGAAAGCATACTTGTGCAAAATGGTGACGAACCGATGCCGGGATTTGCTTAAATCGGCACGCCGGCGCCGGGAGCAGTATTTTGGCGAATGGCTGCCGGAACCGATCCCGACGGAGAACGACAGTTCGCTGGAGGCGATTGTGAGGGGCGAACTCCTGTCGTATGCCATGCTGGTTCTGCTGGAGAAGCTGTCGCCTGCGGAGCGGGTTGTTTTCGTCCTTCGCGAGGCGATGGGGTTCGATTATGCGGCGATCGCCGAGATCGTCGATAAAAGCGAACCGGCTTGCCGCAAGCTGATCAGCCGGGCCCGCGGCAAGATGGGAGTTCCACCCGAGGAGCAGGTTCGGCCGGAGGCGGCAAGCGAACAATGGGTAAAGCGGTTTGTGTCGGCGCTGGAATCCGGTAACGCCGACACGGTCGTCGCTATGCTGGCGAGCGATGTGACGCTTGTGTCCGACGGCGGCGGCAAGGCGATAGCGGCCGTTCATCCGATTCGTTCTCCTGTATCCGTCGCCCGTTTTCTGCTTGGTATCGCCAATCAAATCGCTCATCCGGATAGCGGGATAACGTTCCGGCTGGCCGGGATCAACGGACAGGCGGGGCTCCTTTTCAGCTCGCCGACCGGACCGGACACGATCGTTCTTCTGCATCAGGAGAATGACAAGCTGCAAAATCTATATTTGATCCGCAACCCGGATAAGCTAGCGTCCTTCAATGATAAAAGTTGATGCCGCATCGTTAGCCGGATCGCCGACATACAGAAGGACCGCTTTCCGCCGACGAGGTCGGGGAAGCGGTCCTTCTGTTAATGCGAGCTCAACCTATTACGCATCGGCCAGACGATAGCCGGCGCCTCTTACGGTGGCGATATAGGTCGGCTGCTTCGGATCGTCGTCCAGCTTGCTGCGCAGGCTGCGAATATGAACGTCGATCGCGTTGCTGCCGCCGAAATACGTCTCGCCCCATACTTCGTTCATCAGCTCTTGGCGGGTCATCACCTTGCCTCCGGCGGCAAGAATCGAACGCAGCAGATCGTATTCGGTCTTGGTCAGCTCGATGCGCGAGCCTTGACGCGTCACGGTCATGCGATCGGGATCGAGGGAAATATCTTTAAACGACAGCAGCCGGGAAGGCTCTGCCGCTTTCGCATGTTGCACCGACAACAGTTGGATTTTGGAGATGACTTCGTCGATCGGGCCCGGCCAGACGACCGTCTCTTCCCCAGGGTACGCATCCGTCGTGCCGCTTACGAGAGCCAGTACGGGAGAGGAGCCGTCGGACGGCCAAGCGGCCGAAACCGAAGCCGGAGCTTCCACGGTGCGGTCGACTACGACGATGTTGCCTTGAATCATCGCAAGCAGCGGATCGTCGGCATGATGCAGAAGCAGGACGTCGTAGCATCTTCTGGCAAGCTCGGCGACAAGCGTTCTCAGCGCTGCCGGGCGAGGGCTGACGATCAGAATTCGATCTGTAATCTCGCAGTAATCGCCTTCGGCGGGCAGACTGTCGTCGGTCGTCAAACCGTCGGCCAGCACGGCTTCTTCAATCAGTGGGCGGATTTGTTCGCGCTGCTGCATGATTGGCACACTCCCTTAAACACATACTGCTCGTTCGTAATAGTGTAACCCGTCTGATCCGATATTTTCTCCAGCCACTCCGAAGGAGTCGGGACGAACACTTCGTCGACTTTGCCGCATTCGGTGCAGACGATGTGCTGGTGATCTTCGACGCGTGCGTCGTAGCGGCAGGCATCGCCCTCAAGCTTCAATTCCTGAATAAGGCCTTCGTCGGTCAAATATTTCAATGTATTGTACACGGTCGCATATGCGAAATGGTGTCCGCCGGCCTTTAATCTCCCGATAATGTCCGCTGCCGTAGGATGATCGTCGGACGCGGTCAGCAGATCGTAAATGGTTTTCCGCTGAACAGTCATCGCCCCCGCTTTCCTCATCTTCTTCATCCCCTTTATTTAGATTTAGTTTAAGTTTATCCAATAAGAGGATGGGTGTCAACAAGGCAAAAGGGGAGGGCAGGGGGTCGCAAACCTTAGCGCAAGATGAACCGAATCGGGAAAAAGACGGATTTTTAAACAGAATGGTCGGATTATCGTTCATCGATTATCCGATCTTTATTTTAAACTATGGAGGTAAGATAAAACTTTTTGTCAGACGAGGAGGTCGCGAGGATGGCGGGGCAATGGAAGTTTGATTTCGGAATCGGCGCGGCGGCGGACGGATATACGAAAATAACTGCAGACTGCGAATACGATCCCGAGCGAGGGTACGGCTTCACGGACTTATCGCGGGTAACCGCGCGAGACCGGAAAGCTCCGGGTGTGCTGAAGCGCGATTTGTGCATTCCCGTCGATACGACTTTCCGGGTGGACGTGCCGGACGGCATCACGGAACTTATCGCATCGGGCATCCGCTCATCCAGGCTTTGGCCGCTTGCGATGTATTTGAGATAACCGGGAATGCGAGGAAATGAGTCGGACTTGCTTTACAGCGCTTGCCCAGGATGTCATACTGTCTTGTACTTATTTCGATTGACGGAGAGGACGGCATCCGCCATGCAAAAAGGGTTTATCTCCTTTCGACATATGAAGATCAAAAACAAGCTGTCGCTCCTGTTTGCGCTCATTATTCTGGTTACGTTTTCATTTACGTTTCTGGTACAGCAATATGCCTTTTCCATCTATGATCGGCAGCTGTACGACAAATCGTCGCAAGTGCTCAACCTGTCCTCCGCAGCGATCGAAACGAAGCTTGGCCGCATCGAGCAGATGTCCTACGACATCATCGCGGACATTCAGCTGCAAAGTCAGCTCTTGGCCATTAAGAACGCGGACTCCGAATACGATAAGCATATTTTGAGGCAGAAGGTGATCGACCGGCTTCTGACGTACGCCGGCTCGGAGCCGTCGATCTACTCCATTCAGCTGATGGATTCTCATGGCAAAGAGAACAGCGTCGGCAACGTGACGGAGATAGAGGGAGAGAAGAGCGGACGGATTAAGGCGCTGACGAGCGAGGCGGAAGGAGACAACCTATGGATCTATCCCGACGAGCGAGATCCCGCGCTTATCTCCGCGAGGGAAATTCGCTCGTTCAATAATACGAACTTCGATCTGCAATATCTCGGAACGTTAGTGATTCGGATTAACATCGGGAAGATCGCCCAGCAATATTCTTCCGCGGAAGGAGATTTGATTCTCTTCTCCGGCGAAGAGGTGATTTATCCGAAGGAGCCATTGTTCGGCCTTGCGGAAGTGAATAGCTCCATCCGATCTCCCAAAGGCTATTTTACTCAGAAAATAGACGGCCATACGTATTTTATCTCCTATACGAGATCAGCCAACACGGGATGGACATACTTGAACATTACCCCTTTCAATCAAATTTTCGAACGGGTTATTTTCATTAAAGAGCTTGTCGTTATCGTGTTCGTGGGTATTTTCGCGCTTGTGATCCTGCTCGGAATCCGATTCTCCAGAAGCTTGACTCGTCCGATCGACGGCTTGATTGCCCGGATGAAGATGGCCGAGAAAGGGAACTTCGCCGGGGCGCACCTGCAAACGGTGGACGATTCCCCGATGTCCATGGACGAAATGGGGCTGCTGCACCGGACGTTCCGGCTGATGGTTGAAAGAATCAATACGCTAATTACAGAAAATTACGCTAACCAGCTGCTGATCAAGGAAACGGAGTTTAAGGCGCTTCAAGCGCAGATCAATCCCCATTTTCTCTACAACACGCTGGAATCGATCAACTGGATCGCGAAGGTGAACAAGCAAACGCAAATTTCGAACATGGTAGAATCGCTTGGCTTCTTGCTTCGCAATTCGATAAACATGAAGGAAGAGATTTTGACTCTCGAAGAAGAGCTTGAAGTCGTTAGAAGCTATGTGACGATTCAGAAGTACCGGTTCGACGAGAGGCTGGATTTCAGACTGGAAGTTCCCGAACGTTGGTTGTCCCGCAAGCTGCCGAAGCTGACGCTTCAGCCGATCTTGGAGAATGCGATCCAGTACGCTCTGGAACCGACGATCGGCACAAGCCGCATCGTCGTGCGCGCAGAGTTATCCGATGAAGGACTTATCCTTACGGTTGAAGATGACGGCCCCGGCATGCCGCAGGATACGCTGGCACAGCTGCGGAGCGGGGAAATGAAGGCCAAGGGCAAAGGAATCGGTTTGTTGAACATCGACGAGAGAATCAAAATTGCCTTCGGAGAGCCATACGGAATTCGCATAGACAGCGCTCCCGGAGCCGGTACACGGGTGAACGTCGTCCTGCCGCCGGAAGAGGAGGAGTAATCGGTGTACAAAGTAATGTTAGTAGACGACGAAAAAATCATTCTCGACGGCATCTCCCAGATGATAGACTGGGCATCGCTCGAAACACAGCTGATCGGCACGGCTTCGAACGGAGTGGACGCCTTCGAGAAAGTGAAAGAGCTGCAGCCGGATATCGTGGTTAGCGACATTCGCATGCCGGGCATGGACGGTCTTGAGCTCGTGGCGGCCGTTCACCGATCTTATCCAAGCATTCGGTTTGTGCTTCTCTCCGGCTTCGGAGAATTCGATTATGCCAGCCGCGCCATGCAATACGGCGTTAAGCACTATTTGTTGAAGCCGACCAACGAGAATAAAATCGCCGAAGCGCTGAAAGAGATCGTGACGGAGCTGGAATCGGACCAGCAACGGGAACGATTCGTCAGCACGATCAAGCAAGGGCTGCAAAAGGCGATCCCGCATGTGAAGCAGCAGGTGCTGAAGGAATTCGTTACGAACAAAACTTACGGGAGCAGAGATTGGGATTATTACCGCGAGCTGTTTCAATTCGAGTTCGAGAGTCCCGTCCGCTTGCTGCTGTTTCAACTTGAAGGAGCCGTGGAATTCGAGCACTTGTTTGCGATTAAGAACATTGCCGAGGATTTGTTGGACACGACGCTGCTCAGCACGACGATCGGCGATCATGTGCTCGTTCTTGTCGAAGATACGCTCGAGCTATCGGAGCTCTACCGGAGAATCCATGACATTCGGGATACGTTCCTGCGCTACTACAAGCTGGATGCGACAATCGCCTTGAGCGAGCCCGATGGCATTACCCAAGCGCGCAGTCTGTATCAGGAAACGCTGCAGAGCTTGAACTACCGTTTCTATCTTGGCGAAGGCGGGTTGATTACGCGCAAGGATACCGGAGCGAGGGGACCGGAGGCGACAGGGCATTTCGATTTCGAGGAAGAGAAGCTGACGATGCCGGTGCAGTCCGGCCATCGGGAAGAGGCGGAGCAGGCTTTATCGCAGCTTATGGATGAGCTCATGCGAGCCAAACTCGACATCCACGTCACCAAAACTTATGTCATACAGCAATTCGTATCGCTGCTGCGGCTCGGAGATCCGCAACAGATCAACCGCTACTACGGGCGTTTGTCCGAACTCGTAGGAATGAACACGCTGCAGGCAATTCAGGAGCTGCTTGAAAATACGGTCAGGGAGATCGTCCAATATCACTATGAACGCAACGTCGTCAAACATACGTCAATCGTCCGCAAGGTCATCGATATCGTGAACGAGCAGCTCGGCAACTCCGAATTGTCGCTTAATCAGGTGGCGGGAGAGATGCTGTACATGAACGCCGACTATCTCGGCAAGCTGTTCAAGAAGGAGACCGGAGAGAAGTTTTCGAACTATGTGGTCAAAGCGAGGGTGAAGAAAGCAACGGAGATGTGGGCCGCCAATCCGGAGATTAAAATTTTCGAGATGGCCGAAATGCTTGGCTTCGGAGATAATCCCCAGTACTTCAGCCAGGTGTTCAAGAAGCAGATGGGCTGCACGCCTTCCGAGTATGCCAAGCAGACGGACAACTCTGCTTTTTGAACAAACAGCACGGTTTTTTGGATTACGATTTCGATCCTACCCGATGATAATAAGAAATGTAAGCACTAACAATTTAATCAATCTCATAGGGGAGGATTTAGAAATGAAAAAAGCACTAACCGGCATCGTCCTGCTTGCTCTCATCATCAGCCTGATCGGCTGCGGCTCCGGCAACGACAAAGAAACGGCAAGCTCGGCTCCCGCATCGTCGCCTGCCGAGTCGAAGGACGCTTCCCCGTCCGCATCGGCCAGCGAAAGCAAAGATCCGGTGAAGCTGCGCGTCGCCTGGTGGGGCGGCCAAGCTCGTCATGACTACACGCTCAAGGTCATCGAGCTGTACGAATCTCTGAATCCTCACGTCACGATCGAGCCGGAATACGCCGCCTTCGACGACCACTGGAAGAAGCTCGCTCCTAACGCGGCTGCCGGCAATCTCCCGGACGTCATCCAAATGGACATTTCCTACCTGTCGCAATACGGCGGACGCGGTCAACTGGAAGATTTGACTACGTACACGCAGAACGGCACGATCGACGTCAGCTCGATCGGCGAAGCGTCGCTGTCCGGCGGCAAGCTCGGCGATCAGCTGTTCGCGATGAACCTCGGCTCCAACGCGCTGCTTGCCGTCGTAGACAAGGCGATGCTGGAAGCGGCGGGCGGCACGATGCCGGGCGAAGACTGGACCTGGGACGATTTCGCGAAGCTCGGCCCGGTCATGAAGTCGCAGGGCAAGCTGCTCATGGCCGACCTCCGTCACGACGTATTCTTCCCTTTCTATCTGAGAAGCAAAGGCCAGCATATGTACGCGGCCGACGGCAAAGGCTTGGGCTACGCCGACGATCAGCTGTTCATCGAGTTCTACACGAGATATCAGGACTGGTACAACAACGGCTATCTACTATCCCTCGACAAGTTGGCGCAGAAGAAGGGCACGCCGGAGGACGGCGAGCTTGAGCTGGGCAACGCGGTCAGCACTTGGGGCTGGTCGAACCAATATATTTTGTCCTCTACGGTGGCGAAGCGTCCGTTCGAGATTTTGCCGGTGCCGGGCTGGAACGAGAACAAGGCTTTGTTCCTGAAGCCGAGCATGTACTTCTCGATTGCCAAAAACTCCAAGGTGAAGGACGAAGCGGCGAAGTTCATCGATTTCTGGGTCAACAACATCGAAGCGAACAAAATTATCATGGGCGAGCGCGGCGTTCCGGTCTCCTCCAAGGTGAAGGAAGCGCTGAAGCCGGATCTGACGCCGGAGCAGGCGAAGGTGTTCGACTACGTCGCGTGGTCCGAGCAGAACAGCGGCCAGATGGATCCTCCGAATCCGGTAGGCGCGGTCGAGGTCGACAAGCTGCTTAAAGATACGGTCGAGCAAGTGCTGTACAAGAAACTGACCGTTGAAGAAGGCGCGGCCAAGTTCCGCGAGGAAGCGACGAAAATTCTCTCCAAAAACTAAATCGATTGCGTTTGATCGGGCTCGCGGCTTCCGCGGGCCCGGTTTGCTTTAAAATTTTCGTCATTCGGGAACCTTTTGCAAGCTGCGTTGTCTAACTTATCGAGGTGAGCGGAGTGGCGCACGATTATTTGAAATACGTATCCAGCATGCAGTCCGCTTCCCTGCAGGATCTGATGCGGGAATACGGGACGGAAGTATGGAATTACGCGTTTCTGTTGACGAAAAGCCGGCATGTGTCCGACGACATCGCGCAGGACGTGTTTTTACAGGCGTATCTTCACATTTCCTCCTTCCGAGGACAATCTTCGGTGCGGACGTGGCTTTTTACCATTACGCGCAACAGGGTCATTAACTATAAACGGTCCGCGTTTTTCCGCAAAGTGACGCTGCTCGATTTTCTCTATCAAGCGCCAAGCGTTCCTTCCGCGGAGGAGCAGTTTATGAAGCGTACATATACGGACTCGATCTGGGAATCGATCATGAAGCTTCCTCCGAAATACCGCGAAGTGCTCCTTATGGACGCTCAGTACGAAATGCCGCTGGCGGAGATTGCGCAATTGCTCCGCGTCTCGATCGGGACCGTAAAATCCAGATTGCACCGAGCCCGGGCCAAAATGAGGACGCTAATGGAGGAGGCTGAGAGCGTTGAAGGAAGCTAAACCGGAATGGTATGCGAGGTTAAAACGAGGTCCGTTCGAGGGAAACGTCTTCGATTCGGAGCTGCAGCGGGAAGTGGAGGCGCGTGCTCAGTCGGGGCAGAGTGGAAGAACGGGGAAGACGAGAAGGACGGGAAGAACGCGGCTGAATATAAGGGCGGTTTCTCTGGGCGCTGCGGCGGTCTTGCTCATCGTGTTGGCCGCTCTCGCGACGTCGGGAAGACCGTTCGATTCGGGCCGCCAGGCGAGCATCGGAGGCGGAGGCGAGGAGGAGTCGACAATATCGTTCGGGTATGCCATGGACCAGCTGCGGCTCGGGATGACGCAGGAGGAGGTTCTGCAAGCGCTCGGAGACGATTCTGTAGGCCTGTCTGTCCGTCGAGATTTTCCACAGGAGCATAGGGAGGATCCAAACGATATGTCGACGTGGAGCGCAGTCGATCTATGGCGTTACGACTTCGGCGTCCGGGACGGGTATGAGGTGCGACAGGGTAATGGAGTCGACAATCTTGAGGATGCCTTCGATCTCGACGGAATACGCAGCGGAGAGATCCAGGCGCAGTTGATCATTAATTGGAGGGACCGGAAGGTGGAGCGCGTCATCGCCAAAATGCGCTCCGGCGATGGGACAATCGGCACAACGCGTCTCGGGCCTGTCATCGAACACGATGCGCCTCTGGCGGCGGAGGAGCCGCCGGAAGCAGAGCCGAAGGCTTCCGATAGCTCGCCGGACCCGGAGCTGCCCGCGCCTAACGAGGGGATTCGGGCTGTCGGGAGCTCAGGTGCAGGACAATTCCAGCTGCGGCCGGTGAAATCCGGCGACGAGAGCGTTCAGACGCTTGGAGCGCCGAGCTGTCTCGGGCAGGAAACGGATGCCCACTTCTTCGGAGATTACGAGCTGTTTTTCCATCGACCCTCTGGCGAAGAGACGGTTGTGCAAAGCTTCGAACAACTGGAGATGATTTGGAAAGGGAACGATACCCTCGAGTTTAGGCAGCTGGAGTTTGCGGATATGGAGCTTTTTTTGTTCCTCCCTCGTTACACCGATTGCCACGCTCTGGAATTTTATGCTTACGGCGTCGACAAAGCGACCGGAGAAGCGTCGAATTATACGTTCAGGGACGGAGAGAACGATCTGCCCTATTGGAACACGTCCCCGCAGGAATTGCCGAAGGTTGAGGACGGCATGTTGGTCGTAGAAGGGGGGAGATGGGCCGGGCAAGACGGCGCGGTGCGCTATACTTTCGAGCCTGTTCCCGACAAACATCAGCTCCGATTGGCAGATGAAGAACGAATTCCTTGAAAGTTGAGGAGTTCGTTTTTTTTCTCGAAGTCGGCAAATTGAACAAAAACAACGGTTTTTTGCCTTCAGATGTGCGTTTTCGGGCTTCATAATAAGTATATAAGCAAACGTTTACTTAGGACGTGTATGCAAAATCTGCTGTCCTCGGAGTATGCATACACGCCCTGGCGTGGCTGCCGGTTGACCCGAGCGAGTCCGAACCCGATACTGCCCAAGGAGCTGAAGCCATGAAGCTGCGAGAGAACGACCACGTGGTGGGCTACGCGTTCGCCGCCCCGTTTATCCTGGGGTTCCTGCTGTTTATCGTTTATCCGGTTTTTTCATCCCTTTATTATTCGTTCACGAATTACAACCTGCTGGAGGCGCCGAGTTGGGTCGGCTTCGATAACTACGTCAAAATGTTCACCGACGACGAGAAGTACGCCAAGTCGATCTCCGTCACGCTGAATTACGTGCTCGCCAGCGTGCCGCTCAGACTGGCTTTCGCGCTTGGCGTGGCGATGCTGTTGAACAAGGCGATTGCGGGCATCGGGCTGTACCGTTCCGCATACTACCTTCCGTCACTCATCGGCGGCAGCGTGGCCGTCTCCATTCTGTGGTCGCAGGTGTTCGGCGACCAAGGGCTGGTCAATTCCGCGCTTGGCCTGATCGGTATCGAATCCAGCACCTCGTGGATCGGCAATCCCGGCACCGCGTTATGGACGCTGATCGCGCTATCCGTCTGGCAGTTCGGCTCCTCGATGCTCATTTTCCTGGCGGGACTCAAAAACATCCCGAAGGACTATTACGAGGCGGCCAGCGTAGACGGCGCGAACAAGGTTCGGCAGTTTTTCAAAATTACGCTGCCGCTGCTCAGCCCGATCATTCTGTTTAACCTGATTATGCAGACGATTTCCGCCTTTATGACATTTACGCCGGCCTACATCATCTCGCGTGGAGAAGGCGGTCCGCTTGACGAGACGCTGCTTTACTCCCTGTATCTGTACAAGCGGGCGTTCACATTTTACGAGATGGGCTATGCGTCGGCGATGGCTTGGGTGGCGCTGATCGCGATCGGCCTCGTGACGCTGCTGATTTTCCAGTCCTCGCGCTACTGGGTCCATTACGAATCGAAGGGGGACAGGTGACATGGCGATCTCGCGCAGACAATGGAAAACGATCTCCTATCATCTACTGGTCGGTTTTCTGGCGCTTGGCATGATCTACCCGATCCTGTGGCTGGTCGCCAGCTCGCTTAAGCCGAACGACGAAATTTTCACGACGGCGTACAGCTTAATCCCCAGCTCTCTGGAATGGGGCAACTACGCCTCCGGCTGGGCGGGCTTCGCCGGCAACTCCTTCGGTACGTTCTTCAAAAACTCGTTCATCATCGTCATCCTGTCGACGATCGGGGCGGTGTGCAGCTCGGCTCTGGTCGCTTACGCGTTTGCGCGGATTCCGTTTTTCGGTCGCGGCCTCTGGTTCGGGTGCATGATGCTGACGCTGATGCTGCCTCGCGACGTGACGATTATCCCGCAGTACATTATGTTTTCGGAGCTTGGCTGGCTGCAGTCGTTTAAGCCGCTGATCGTGCCGCAGTTTCTCGGCATCCCGTTTTTCATTTTCCTGATCATGCAGTTTATCCGGACGGTGCCCGCCGACCTCGACGAAGCGGCCAAAATCGACGGCTGCAGCAAATACGGCATTTTCTTTAAGGTCATTCTGCCGCTGATCGTTCCGGCGATGATGACGTCGGCGATCTTCTCCTTCTATTGGACGTGGGAGGACTTCATCCATCCGCTGCTGTACTTGAACCAGCCGGAGCTATACCCGGTGTCGCTGGCGCTCAAGCTGTTTCTGGACGGGGAGTCGCTCAACAACTGGGGCGGGATGTTCGCGATGTCGACGCTGTCGCTCGTACCGGTATTCGTTATTTTTTTCACCTTTCAGAAGTACATCGTCGAAGGCATCAGCACAAGCGGTTTGAAGGGGTAATCTACATTGGGAGGAGCAGAGGATATGCCGGCATTGCAGTTTAACGACGACGAAATCAGAGAGGTAATCGACCGGGTGGTCGAGCGGACGTTCCGCATGGATTTCAGTTGGGATTGGCCCGGAGGCGTGGCGTTCTACGGAGTATGCGAGGCTTACGCGGCTACGGGGAAAATGGAGTATCTGGAACGGGTCAAAGCCTGGGTCGATGAAAATAGGGAGGATGGCCTGCCGAAGCTGTCGGTCAACGGGGTGTCCGTCGGCCATTCCCTGCTCACGCTGTACGAGGCGACGAAGGAGGAACGATACATCGAGTCGGCGCAGGAGATGGCGGAGTTTCTGACGCACGACGCTCCGCGGTTCGGGGACGGCATCTTCCAGCACACCGTCAACTCGGAGACGTACAACTTCCCCGAGCAGGCGTGGGTGGATACGATGTTCATGGCGGGCTACTTTCTGCTGCGGATCGGCAAGCTGCTGGGCCGCGACGATTACTTCAACGACGGCTTGCGCCAGTACCACGGGCACGAGAACGTGCTGCAGGATTCGCGCACGAATCTGTATTACCACGGCTGGGACAACATCGCGGGCAATCATATGTCCGGCGTGCATTGGGCGCGCGGCAACTCTTGGGCGGCACTGACGATGACGCGGGCGCTGGACATTGTGCCGGTCGACCTGCCGAACTTCATGGTCATCGAAGGCTCGCTGCGCGATCAACTGAGCGCGCTCGCTCGGCTGCAGGACGAGTCGTCCGGCCTCTGGCACACGATCCTCGACGATCCGACCTCGCCGCTGGAGACGTCCGGCTCGGCCGGCATCGCCGCCGCGCTGCTGTCGAAGGGGCGACTGTACAACAAGATCACGCAGCGCTCCATCGACGGCATCCTTGCCCGCATCGCCGAGGACGGCACGGTAACCGGCGTATCCGCCGGAACGGCGGTCATGCAGAACGCCGACGGCTACAAGGGCGTGCCGGACAAGCGTATCCAGGGCTGGGGCCAGGGCTTGACGCTGGCTTTCCTCGCCGATGTTCTGAATGTGCGGAACAACCCGTATTGAGCGGGGAAGTGGCTGTCCCTAAACAGAGTTTGAAGCCGCTTTAGCGACATGCAATTCTTGACCTTGGTTTATTTGTACGGTTTCTCCTACAAACATTCATCGTTTGAGCCTGATCCGAGTTGCTCTGTACGATTTTTCGTACAAACGCCTGTCATTTGAGCTTGATTCGAGCTACATTGTACGAATTTCCGCCCTAACTTCTCTGCGTAAGCTGATATGAGCAAAGAGGTCCGCCGTAAAACTTGAAGTGCTTATGGAGCACGCCTTATTACGAGCGCGGAGAAATCATTAGACCGGACCCTGCTTCATCCGACGATTCGACCGGCTTTTCCCCTTTGCCGTCAAGAATAAGCTGCCCTTTGTTCTGAATGAGATCCAACGCTTCGGCGGCCGTTTGTTTGCCTTTTTCCGTTGCGGATAGCTCTGTCGAGATCAAGTTGGTAAGCTGCGTGAACATTTCGTTGGGGATTTTCTCGTAATCCCTGTAGACGGCATCTTCCTTGGGCGAGAGGGCGTAGAAGGCTTGCAAATTGCGTCCCTCTTCGTCGGAGACGAATTTCGTCCTGGCCATGAAGCTGCCCGGTCCCGCCTTTGATTTGACGCGGGCGAATTCGTCCCCGTTGACGTAAGTAATGAATTTCCACGCCGCCTCGATGTTCGGGGATTGGGCGTTGATGGCCAGAATCTGATCCACCGACGTCAAACTGCTGGAATTCGGGTTTTTCGGATCGACGGGTACAGTAACGAGGCCCCAATTTTTTACGGCTTTGTCCTTGAGCGCGGTTTGCGCTTCTTTAATCTGGGAGACCAAGTAGCTGCCGTCGATGGCCATGGCCGTTTTCCCGCTAATGAAAGGATCTTGCAGGAGGTAGTCCTCATAGGTTGTGAAGTTCTGCTCGTTCGGATTGCTAACGTACAGATAGCCGGCCTTCATTGCTTTGTCGGCCATTTCCACCGTCTGTTTCCACGAATCCGAATTCGCCGTCATCTTTTTGCCGGAGCCGTTGAAGTAGCTCAGATCGAGCGAGCCTCCGATCTGCCTGGTCAGGCTCGTCAAATCGGTCATATAGTCGGGCTTCAGGCCGTATATGCGTTCGCTCGATTCTCCGTCGGTCGGAAACCGGGCCGCCAGCTGCAACAGGCTCTCCCAACTCATGCGGTCCTCCGGCAGCGGAACTCCGTATTTCTGGAACAGGTCTTTATTGTAAAAGACGGCACGAGAATAAAATTCCGGAGCCAGCCCTTGCAGCTTGCCGTCGCTTAGCCCCTTTATGTAGTCCAAAATGCCTGGCGCGATGCCTTCGAGATCGAATTTATCCTTCGCGGCTCTCGCTTCGAGGTCGAACAGATAGCCTTCGCCCGCCAATTGTTTGTATTGAGGGCCGTTCAGCATTAACACGTCCGGTTTCTTCTCCTTGATGAATTTCACCATGGCGTCATTGTATGTCTCTCCGTTCTTGGGCTCGATGCCGTTCGTCGACACAACTTCGATTTCGATCTCCGGATGTATGGCCGAAAACAGCATTCCGTACTGATAATAAAATCCATCCTCCGAGTAGAACATCACCTTTACCGCCGTCGTCTCCTGCGTCTCCGCCTTCGGCGCCGCGCTGCAGCCCGCCAGCAACGACACTGCGAGGCCCAGCGACACCGCCATCTTTTTACTCATTGAATAACTCCCTCATTCCTATGTCGTTTCGTTCTACCTGAGTGTAGATGGGAAAGTTAAACAATTTCTCTATAATTCCTTAAGTTCTTCTTAATGTTTTTTATCGCAAGCTTAAATTTATTCGGCATTTCACGAATTCCCTCAATGCTCGAGTAACGAGGACGAGTTGCCAATCGCTGCCTCCTCCATGCATAATGGACGATAAGAGGTGAGGCGAGTGCTGCGGATTTTGGCCGTTATGGACGATGGACGACTCAGGGAGGACATTCCGCTGGAAGAGCTGACGAATGGGGATGTCAGTTGGTTCTGGGTCGATTTCGATTGTCCGAAGCCGGAGGAGATCGAGCTGCTGGACAGCTATTTTCATTTTCACCCTCTTGCGATCGAGGACTGCCAGCATTTGCTGCAGCGGCCAAAGGTGGACCATTACGAGGAGACGAATTTCTTCGTGCTGCATTCGCTGCATCCAGAGACGTTGATGGCGGAGGAGGTCGACTTTTTCCTCGGACCGAGAGGGATCGTCACGTTCCATCTTGCGCCTTCGCAGGAAGTCGAGGAAGCGTGGAAGCGTATGCTGGATCCCAATTTTCGCCGGGGAAGGGATCACAACTACGTGGCTTATCTGCTGATGGACAAGCTCGTGGACAATTTTTTTCCGACGCTGTACAAGATAGAGGATCAATTAAACGAGATTGAGGATCAGGGAGAAAACAGGGTCGACTTGCAGCGGATGACGGAGCAAATCTACGATATCCGGGCGGATCTGCTGCGCATTCGCCGAACGGTGATTCCGATGCGCGATCTGTTGTATCGGCTGCTCAATTCCGATAAAATTCCCGGAGTCAAAGAGCACCACGCTTATTTTACCGATATTTACGACCACCTGCTTAAACTTACCGAGATGATTGAATCCAATCGCGAGATGACGGCCGACCTCCGGGACAGCTACGATTCCTTGCGCTCCAATCGAATGAATTCGATCATGAAGACGCTCACGGTGATGACGACGATTTTCATGCCGCTTACATTTATTGCCGGAGTGTATGGGATGAACTTCGTTAACATGCCCGAGCTGGAGTGGAAGGCGGGCTATTACATCGTGATCGGAGTCATGTTGGCGCTTGGTCTCGGCATGTACGTTTGGTTCAAACGCAAAGGCTGGTTCGACTGAAAGGGGGAAAGGCCGTGAATCGGGAGCTGCAGCAATTCAAGGCGGAGTTCTTTAAGGCGCTTGCGCATCCGCTGCGCATTCGGATTCTGGAGGTGTTGTGCGAAGGGGAGAAAAACGTCAACGAAATCCAGGCGGTGCTCGGGCTCGAGGGATCGGCGGTGTCGCAGCAGTTAGCGGTGCTTCGCGCGAAAAACGTCGTTAGCGGCGTGAAGGACGGGACGAACGTCATCTACTCGCTGCGGGATCCGCTGATCCGCGAGCTGCTGGAAGTCGCCAAACATATCTTCGATAATCATCTTGTCGACGCGATTTCGCTGCTGGAGACGATCAGAAGCGAGTAAACGCGCGCTAAACGAGGCTAATCGCCGAACGGCGAACATGGCCTCGTTTTTTATATGCCGCAGCGGGTTAAACTCGCTTAAAACGGGGCAAATCCATTTTGACTTTCCTCGGCCAGACTCTTATATTCAATATATTCAAATAATCAAATATTCAAAGATAAGAAGGGTTGTAATGAAACTGCAAAGGTTGGGGAGATTTGCGGGTTACAATGTCGGTTCCTTGCGCCGCGATCTGCTTTCCGGGCTGATCGTCGGCATCGTCGCCATTCCGCTTGGCATGGCGTTCGCGATTGCGTCGGGCGTGAGCCCGCAATATGGGCTGTATACGACGATTGCGGCAGGCGTGCTGATCTCGCTGCTTGGAGGCTCGAGGTTTCAGATCGGCGGCCCGACGGGAGCGTTCGTGCCGGTGCTGCTAATGATCGTGCTGCATTACGGGTACGAAAATTTGCTGTTAGCCGGGATGATGGCGGGCGTCATGCTGCTGCTGATGGGGCTGTTCAAGCTGGGGGCGCTCATCCGCTATATCCCCAGGCCGGTGACGCTGGGGTTTACGGCAGGCATTGCAGTCATTATTTTCTCGGGTCAAATTCCCGGCTTTCTAGGGATGGAAGGGCTGGAAAAGCACGAGCGGTTCCTGCCGAATATGAAAGAGATCGCGACGAATCTGTCGCTGATCGACGGCTACAGCATTGCGACGGCGCTCGTCAGCCTGACGGTTATTTTACTTGTGTCGCGGTATGCGCCAAAGCTGCCTGCGTTGCTCGTCGGGCTGCTCTCGGCCACGCTGATCGCCAGTCTGCTGTTCGACGGAAGCGTGGCGACGATCGGGTCCGCTTACGGCGCGATTCCGAGCGAGCTGCCGGCCTTCCACATGCCGGAAATTACGCTTGAGCGCATCGAACAGCTGCTGTATCCGGCTTTTGTTATCGCGATGCTCGGCAGCATCGAGTCGCTCCTGTCCGCCGTCGTTGCGGACGAGATGACCGGAACCCGGCACGACAGCAATCGCGAGCTGATCGGCCAGGGCATCGCCAACGTCGTTACGCCGTTGTTCGGCGGCATCCCGGCGACGGGCGCGATCGCCAGAACGGCGACGAACATCAAGTCGGGAGCGGTTAGTCCCGTATCGGGCATCGTTCATGGCGTTGTCGTGCTCGCCGTACTGCTGCTGTTCGCGCCGCTTGCCTCCCGCATCCCGCTTGCCGGCATGGCTCCGGTGTTAATGGTCGTCGCATGGAAGATGAGCGAATATCGCAGCTTCGCGAAGCTGCTGCGCACGAAGACGGGCGATTCGCTTGTACTGGCCGCGACATTTCTGCTGACGGTGTTTATGGACCTGACGGCTGCCGTTACGGCGGGCCTTGTGTTGGCGGTCGTACTGTTCGTGAAGCGAATGGGCGGGATGATCAAGGTTGACAAGGTGCTGCCCGATCGAGTCGCCCGCCATGGCAAGGTAGCGCCCGAAGCGGTAACGGAGCAGCGGGATTGTCCGCAGATCCGCATTGCTACGGTGGAGGGCGCGCTGTTCTTCGGAGCGGCGGAGTCGTTCGGACGTGCGCTGCATGAAACGGTCAGACAGTCGCATCGCGTGCTGCTTATCCGAATGGGGAAGGTTCCGATGATCGATCTGACGGGGGAAGCCAATCTGGCCGCGCTTGTTGCGGAGTTTCGCAAGGTTGGCGGTGTCGTGCTCGTGTCCGGCATTCAGGAGCAACCGCGCGAGGTGCTGGAGAGGACGGGGCTCGCGGATATGATCAGGCGCGAGCGGTTTTTCTCGCATACGGGCGAGGCGATCGGCTATGCGCTGACTTGCCTGGACAAGGGAAGATGCGTCGGCTGCCGGCAGTTTGCTTTTCGCGAATGCGCGGAGCTGTCGGAAGAGCAGGCTGCACGCTCGGCAGGGAGCGTCGGCGCTCAGAACGCGGTGCGAATGATTTAAGTGCTGGAGTCGGAGTTTCTGAACGAATATATTTAAGCAGGGATGCCTCGAATAATGTTACCTTCTTTTTCCTCTGGAAGCACTGGAACTTCCGGAGGAAGAGGCCTCGTCCTTCTTCTTGGATTTGCCCGCCGCGCCAAGCAGCTTGGCCAGATAGCCGTTTTTTCGGGCTCGATTAGCGTTTGCGGCCGTCTCCTTTTCGGCATTTTCCGAATTGCCGCGATTGGAGTAGCCGATCATCTCCAGAGCTGCCGCAAGCATCTCAAAGTCCGGCCAATCTTCTCCATCCTCGTCAAGAGTGTCTTTGTCGGTAATGTCCAAGGCCGTCTCGTCTTTGCCGATGAACTCGGCGCTCATCCTCTCGGCAGGCATCCGTTTCCTCTTCTGTTCTTCCTCAACTTCCGTTTCGTTCTTCTCATTTTCGCTGCCGGGAAGGCGGCCGATGTATTGTCCGTTCGAATTGCGCGGCTCTTGGGCTCCCGACTGCTGCGGAATGAAGCCTCCCGATTCGTTTCCGGGGGCTGCTGCACCCGTTGAAGGGAATTGCTCGTAGGCTCCCCTGCGGCTCGGGCCGGACGACGGGTCCAGCTCTTCTGTCATCTGCTGCATGGCAGCCCCTTCGCTATACATGGCGCGGAGCATCTCTTGATTGCCGACGGAAGGCAGTATGGGCTGCTGCCGTTGTAGATGCAAGCCTACCGTAGGCGCATTTCTCTGCTGCCTGTGAGACCCGATCTTCGGCGATCCTCGGCTTCCGGTCACGGGCAGGCGGTCTGACACGGCATTGCTTCGATTACGCGTCATGGAAACCGTCTCCATTTTTCAGATATGCTTTCATCGTACTTTTTTTCGCGATTGTCCGCAATCTTTTTCAGGTGGAAGCAGTTCGGTATACCGTATGAATTGAAGGTACAGGAGCTAATTGCGTGGCAGGGGATGCAGCCTACGGTTCCACATTTTAAATACGGCGGATCTCCCGCTTTATTTTCGGCTGCTGGTCATATTCGGGGCGATTAAAGCGGCTTTCCCGGCTTATTTTTCGGAAAATCAGCTTTTCCCGTAATTAAAAAGGAGAATCCGCTTTATTTTCTGTGAAATAGAAGATTTATCCTATATAAGGCGGAGTTTCCGCTTTGTACATTTATCATGCCTCTGGATCATCTTGGCGAAGGTTTCTCTAAAATAAGTTTTGCTGCCTCTCAAATGTTGTCAGTCCGGCTGCTTCAGCATCGTATTGACATAGTAGAGGTTCTTTTCAGGCACAGAAGCTGTGGAAAGCCCGGGTCGAACGCCTACTTGTCCACACCCCCGTCGCCGCTTCGGCATAAGTAATAGGAGTTGCTGTCGGAACGTCGTCCGCATGGACGGGAGAGGGGGAGGCTAACCCTTGAAAGTCGTCATACTCGCCGGGGGCTACGGCACGAGAATCAGCGAAGAAACGGCGGTGCGGCCCAAGCCGCTCATCGAGATCGGGGACAAACCGATTTTGTGGCACATTATGAAAATTTATTCTCATTACGGGTTTTGCGACTTCGTGATCCCGCTTGGCTACAAGGGGGTTCTGATCAAAGAATATTTCGCCCACTACGATCTTCATGAATCGGACGTGACGTTCGACTTCTCGGCGGGGGGGAAAAGGCAGATACATCAGCGCTTGACCGACCCGTGGAAGGTGACGCTGGTCGATACCGGCAAAGACACGTCGACGGGCGGTCGAATCTCCCGACTCGGCGCCTACTTGGCGGACGGTCCGTTTATGTTGACTTACGGGGATGGGGTCAGCGACGTCGATCTGGCCGAGTTGGTGAAGTTTCATCGTTCGCACGGCAAACTGGCGACCGTGACCGCCGTGCAGCCGGGAGGAAGATTCGGAGCGCTGCGGCTGGGCAAGGAGGGGGTCGTGCAAGGCTTTCGGGAGAAGCCGAAGGGCGATGGCGGTTGGATGAACGGAGGTTTCTTCGTGTTCGAGCCGGAGGCGCTGGCTTACATGGGAGGAGACGATACGATGCTGGAACAGGAGCCGCTGGAAAGCTTGGCTCGAATAGACCAGCTTGTGGCTTACCGTCACGAAGGGTTCTGGCATCCCATGGACACGCTGCGGGATAAAATGACGTTGGAGACGCTGTGGAAAACCGGCGGCGCGCCGTGGAAGGTATGGCGGTCATGAAAGCGGCCAAGTACATCGTGGATTACTTGGTGCGGCAGGGCGTTACGCACGTGTTCGAGATGGCGGGCGGGGCGATCGCTCATCTGCTCGACGCACTGGCCGAACGCGAGGACATCGCGGCGGTGTCGATGCATCACGAGCAGGCGGCTGCGTTCGCCGCGGAGGGATATGCGCGAGCGAGCGGCAAAGTCGGCGTGGCGATGGCGACGAGCGGCCCGGGAGCGTTAAATCTACTGACGGGAATCGGCAGCTGTTATTTCGACTCCGTTCCTTGCGTATTCCTGACCGGGCAGGTGAACACCTACGAATTCAAGTTCGACGATCCGGTGCGTCAGAACGGTTTTCAGGAGACCGATATTGTGAGCGTTGCGCGCCCGTTGACAAAGTATGCGACATTGGTTACGAATGCGAGCAGGTTGCGCTTCGAGCTGGAGAAGGCGTGGGCGATCGCGCGATCGGGCCGGCCGGGGCCGGTGCTGCTCGACATCCCCATGAACGTGCAGCGCGAGGATGTCGATCCGGAGCTTATGGAAGGGTATTCGGATTTGGCTGAAGAAGAGGAAATCGGGTGTACGCTTTCGGTAGAGGAAGTAAGACAGGCTGCGGCAATGCTGCGCGGCGCATCGCGGCCAATGGTGCTTGTCGGCGGCGGCGTCCGTTCGGCAGGAGCAGTGCGAGAGCTGAGGGCATGGCTTGCCGAGACTGGAATTCCGGCTGTCTGTTCGCTAATGGGACTGGATGCGATCGAGACGGACTACGAGTGGAACTTGGGACTCATCGGTTCATACGGCCATCGATACGCCAATCTGGCCGTGGCCAACTGCGATTGCTTGCTTGTGCTCGGCTCCCGACTGGATACGCGGCAGACGGGTACGCGACCGGAAACTTTTGCCCGCGGGGCCAAAATCATTCAAGTGGAAATCGATCGGGCGGAGTTGGGCAGGAAGGTAAAGCTTGATTTGGCGATTCGCGGCCATCTGAAGCCTTTTATGAGCACGTTGGCAGCGGTATGGGGGGAGGAGGCGCAGAAGGGGGATTGGTTGCCCTGGAAAGACAGGCTAACGCGCTATCGAAAGAGATATCCGACTGGAACGTTTGGAGGATCGGGGAGCAAGATTGACTCGAGTCGGCTGATGAAAGCCTCGGATCGTGACATTGATCCGAATCGGCTGATGGAGCGTCTTGGGGAGGCGCTTGGCACGGATGCGGTCATTTGCCTGGACGTCGGGCAGCATCAGATGTGGGCGAGCCAGTCTCTACCGGTTGAAGGCGAAGCAAGGCTGCTGAACGCAGGCGGTATGGGGGCGATGGGTTTCGGTCTACCCGCCGCGATCGGTGCGGCGTTCGCCTTGCCCGGCAGAAGGATAGCGCTCGTGGCCGGGGACGGGGGGATGCAGGTCAACATTCAGGAGCTGCAGACGGTTGTTCATTGGCGGCTTCCGATTTCCGTCTTTGTGTTGAACAACCGTTCCCTGGGTATGGTGCGACAATTTCAGGATTTATATTTTGCGGGGCGGCAGGCCTCTACGGTATCCGGATACAGCTGCCCCGACTTTGTGAAGGTGGCTGAAGCCTACGGCGTTGCGGGGGCAAGGGCGGCCTCCTGGCCAGAGCTGAACCGGCTGCTGGAATCGTTGACTGCCGCGTGCATCGGCGATCCTTTTGTGGCGGAGATCGCCGTTTCTCCGAACGCAGCCGTACATCCGAAGCTCGGCGTAAGCCGCCCGATCGAGGATATGGAGCCGCTATTGAGCAGACGCGAGCTGCACCGTCAGATGATCGTGCCGCCCTTGGAGGAGCCGTAAGCCGGACTTCGGCTTACGGTTTTATTTTGGCTATTTCGTCAGGGGATAGTCCGGTCGCTCCGGCGATCGTGTCGATATCAACGCCAAGCTGCAGCAAGTTGCCGGCGACTTCGGTTTTGGCTTGCTGGACTCCGAGTTTTTTACCTTCTTGCAGGCCCTCTTTTTTTCCTTCTCGTCTTCCTCGCTTCAGCGCCTCGGGAATAAACGTCTTAATCATCTCGCTTACCTCCTTCTCCGTTTGCTTATATTCTCCGTAATGACGGTATAAGTAGTTCAGAATATTCCGCAGCACCTGCAAAATCTTATCCAAGTCTTCAAGCCGTAGCCGACGCTTCCTGCGCAACTCCCGAAGCACTTCCACTGTTTCCTCGATCGTCGCTTTAAGGTTCTCGAATTCTTGAGCGAACAGTCGTTGCTTCTCTTCTTCCGTCCGGCGGCTTGACGCAATGCGGCGCATCCGTTTGCGCGAGCGAAACACTTGCAGAGGCAGCAGCGCGAACAGCTTTCTCTCCTGCATGTCGCGGGGCGTCAGCGTCCAGAGCTTCAGCACGGGCACCGTGTACATGGTCTCCGTCTCGTCCGGCAGACGCAATCGGACGCGCAGCTCTTCGCCGATCGCTTTGTTTTGCTCCAGAAAAATCACGAGTTGCTTGGGGAAAGCGACCAGTTGCACGCCGTCCTCCGCCTTTCCTTCAGCTAGCTCCAACGCTTTCTCAAAGCCATATCTGAACATGCGGATGACCATCGACCTGCTGTTTAGTGTCTGAAACTCGACATGATAGTGAAAAACGCCGCGAATCGTATCCAGCTTCATAAACAGATCGCCGATGATGCGATTGTAATCGTCCGAATCGAATTTGGCGTTGCCGTAATGAATGGATTTTACGTCGGCTCTGGTAAAATTCTCGTCGAACAATCCGTTAAGCAGCTGCAACTGCAACTGCTTGGAGAGTCGGAACAGCACGCTCATCATCTGATCGAGCTTCAGCCGTTCCTTCTCATGCTGCTGCTTCTTATCTGGATTCTTTGCCTTCATTATACACCACATCCCTTCTGTTCCGCGATTGTTCGTCAACGCAAAGAAAGCACACCCCGAGCGCGTTGCCGCGCTATCGGAGTGTGCTTCACTCGTCGCCTTCATTTTAAACTCTGGATAAATTCACTATAGTCTATCCGCTTTAGCGAATCAAGCCGCGATTAATCGTTAAGTAGCGGCCTGCGAGTTCTCTGAACAGATCCTCCTGTTCGCGTCCGGAGAAGGCTTCCTTCGGAGCGATCCAGAATTGCGTCTGATCCAGGAAGAGGAAGTAGTACCGGTCCGTTTCGCATACTTTTCTAATGTCGTTCCAAGGAACGGTGTTGTCGAGATCGTCGGATTTCAGACGGAGCGAGCGCTCGTCCGCAGACAAGGTGAACGGCTTGGCGTAGCGCGCGTCGCTAGCGAATTTGTTCGGCTGGACATAGCATGTGATAAAGTAGAGCAAGGCCAGCAATACGAGCACGAGCAGGGCGATCCATAGCATGTTCAAGTTGGACTTGGTGAAGTAAAGGACAATCTCCAGCAGCACGATAGCCAGTCCGATTCCGTTCGAAACCCAAAATCGGAGCGAATGATGATGATAGTCGCGGATCGCTTTTGTCATATGCTCGCTGTATTTATACGTAATATCGACCAAAACGGTATTCCTCCCGAAAAAAAATTGCGGCTGCGGTCAGACTCAGGGCAACGAAGCTTTCGCTTCCTGCAGAGCGGCAATGATACGTTCCAGTTCCTCGCGTTCCTCAATTACGAGAGAGACGTATCGTTGACGATACCCGCTGCTCGACAGCTCGATGCGGACAAGTCGTTTGTCGCTGTCGGCGCTAATATCGATTTCTTCCGTCGAATAGACCATACGGCTTGCCACGGAACCGACCTCCGAATTCATAATACTAAACTATAGCACATTTTGCCCGAATAGACAGGTCTGAAATTGGTACGTACAAGTAGGGGCTTATGCTATAATGACTCTATGCAATAACGGATTGGCCGCTCAACGAGGAGGAACCGATAATCGTGCAATCGCCGAAGTATATACAGCTTAAAGAACAATTGCTGTCCTGGATCGCATCCGGACGATACCGCCCGGGGGACAAGCTACCGTCGGAAAACGAGCTTGCGGAGCAGTTCTCCTTAAGCCGTCAGACGGTAAGGCAATCGCTCGGAGAGCTTGTACAGGAAGGATGGCTGGCCCGCGAACAGGGCAAAGGAACTTTCGTCGGCAGGCAATCTCCGGAGCGGCGCGTATCGTCGGGCAATCGAACGGTCGGGATCATTACGACGTCGATCTCGGATTATATCTTTCCGTCCATCGTCCGGGGAGTGGAATCCGCGCTTAAGGATAGAGGCTATCGTTTGCTGCTTTCCAGCACCGATCATCGCAAAGACAGGGAGCGCGAATGTCTGGAAATGATGCTGGGCCATTCGGTGTGCGCGTTGATCGTGGAGCCGACCAAGAGCGCGGAGGGAAATCCGAATTTCGATAATTACATGGCGATCGAGGATCACGGCATTCCGATGCTGATGATCAACGAGCGGTATTCGGATTTGGACAACCCCAGCGTCAGGTTGGACGACGACGCAGGCGGTTATATGGCTGCGGATCACTTGCTTGGATTGGGGCATCGGCGGATCGCCGGTTTTTTCAAGACGGACGACATGCAGGGCGTTCGGCGAATGAAGGGATTTATTCGCGCTTGCCGGGATCGCAAGCTTCCAGCCGATGCGAGCCAGATCGTCAGATATTCGACCGAAGATAAAGGCGAACGGCCGCAGCGCATGCTCAGGGAAATGCTGCTGGCCGAGCAGAGACCGACGGCGATCGTGTGCTACAACGATCAAATGGCCGTATCGCTGCTCGATACGGTCAGAGAGCTTGGCCTAAGAGTTCCCGAGGATCTGTCCATGGTCGGCTACGACGATTCGTTCCTGGCGACGGCGACGGAAATTAAGCTGACGACGATCGAGCATCCGAAATCCGCACTGGGGGAGCGGGCGGCAAATCTGCTGATCTCCTTGCTGGAGGACGGCAAGCCTCTACCCGACAAGGACGTGCTGTATGCGCCAAAGCTAGTCGTTCGCCAATCCGTCTCGGAAAGACATTGACGGAGGATCTCGACACACCTGTACGTACAAGTGTATAATCTTTCTAGGGAGTTCAGGGTGGGGATTTTAATAAGCCTCGTCCTTCTTAGGGAGGAAGTGTTATCACTTGTTAGATCAACTTAAGGAACAGGTGTGTCGGGCCAATGCGGAGCTGCCGAAATACGGCCTGGTTACGTTCACTTGGGGAAATGTAAGCGGCTTCGATCGGGCGTCGGGCCTTATGGTCATTAAACCTAGCGGGGTTCCGTACGAAGAGCTGAAGCCGGAGCAGATGGTCGTCGTCGATTCGGACGGCCGCGTCGTTGAAGGCGACTTGCGCCCTTCCTCGGATACGCCGACGCATCTGGTGCTGTATCGGGCTTTTCCCAATGTGGGAGGCATCGTGCATACGCATTCCCCCTGGGCGACGATCTGGTCGCAGGCAGGGCAAGGAATTCCGGCGCTCGGAACGACGCAGGCCGACTATTTCTACGGGTCGATTCCTTGTACGCGGCAGATGACGGACGAGGAGATTGGCGGCGAATACGAGGCGGAGACGGGAAATGTGATTGTCGAAGCTTTCCGCGGCCTCGATCCCGATCGCATTCCCGGAGTGCTTGTGAACAGCCATGCGCCGTTCGCGTGGGGCCAGAATGCGATGAACGCCCTTCATAATGCCGTCGTATTGGAGGAAGTGGCGAAGATGGCCTACCACACTCGGCAGCTTAATGCGGGAGTCGCCCCGATGGGCCAGGCGCTGCTCGACAAGCATTACTTACGCAAGCATGGCGCGAATGCCTATTACGGCCAGACCGGAGATTCGCGCAGTTAGTCATCATCCTATTCTTTTGTCAGGAGGTTACTCATGAGCAAGAAATATGCGATTGGCGTCGATTACGGCACGCAGTCCGGACGAGCGGTGCTCGTCGATCTGTCTAACGGTCATGAAATCGCGGACCACGTTACTCCTTATCCTCACGGCGTTATCGACGAGAGGCTCCCGACTTCCGGCCTCGAGCTGGAGCATGATTGGGCGCTGCAGCATCCGGACGACTATCTGGAGGTGCTGCGCCGTTCCGTCCCGGAGGTGCTTCGGCAATCCGGAGTTTCGCCCGCCGATATCATCGGGCTTGGCATCGATTTTACGGCGTGCACGATGCTGCCCGTCGATGCGCAAGGAGTGCCGCTCTGTCTTAAGCCGGAGTGGAAGGACAATCCCCACGGGTGGGTAAAGCTGTGGAAGCACCATGCCGCGCAGGACGAGGCGGACCGCCTCAACGCAATCGCCGCCGAGCGCGGAGAGAAGTTTCTGCCGCGTTACGGAGGGAAAATATCGTCCGAATGGATGATTGCTAAAATCTGGCAAATCGTGAACGAAGCGCCTGAAGTGTATGAAGCGGCGGATTTGTTCACGGAAGCGACGGACTGGGTCGTATCCCGGTTGACCGGGCAATTCGCGCGCAACAGCTGCACGGCCGGCTACAAGGCGATCTGGCACAAACAGGACGGCTATCCGAGCAACGACTTCTTCAAGGCGCTCGATTCCCGTCTGGATAGATTGACGGAAACGAAGCTTCGCGGCGAGATTTTGCCGCTTGGCTCGAAAGCCGGCGAGCTGACGGAGGAGATGGCTAAGCTGATCGGCTTGAATGCGGGCACGGCCATCGCCGTCGGCAACGTCGACGCGCATGCCGCGGTGCCGGCTGTTGGCGTCGTTACGCCGGGCAAGCTGGTCATGGCGATGGGGACGTCGATCTGCCATATGCTGCTCGGTACGGAAGAAGTAGCGGTCGAGGGCATGTGCGGCGTTGTCGAAGACGGAATTATTCCGGGATATATGGGTTATGAGGCCGGCCAATCGGCGGTGGGCGATATTTTCGAATGGTTTGTGGAGGAAGCCGTTCCGGCTTATGTGAAGGAAGCGGCGGACAAAGAGGGCGTCGGCGTCCACCAATGGCTGACGGAACGCGCGTCCGCGTACAAACCGGGGGAGACGGGGCTGCTCGCTCTTGATTGGTGGAACGGCAATCGTTCCGTGCTGGTGGATACGAATCTGACCGGAGTGATCGTCGGCTACAGTCTGCTTACTAAGCCGGAGGAGGTTTACCGCACTTTGCTGGAGGCAACGGCGTACGGCACGCGCAAAATTATCGACGCCTTCCACAGCAACGGAGTTCCGGTGGAGGAAGTGTACGCTTGCGGCGGACTGCCGCAGCGCAATGCGCTGCTCATGCAGATCTATGCGGACGTGACCAACCGCGAGATTAAAGTTGCCGACTCCAAGCAGACGCCTGCGGTCGGAGCGGCGATGTTCGGCGCGGTCGCCGCCGGCAGCGCAAGAGGCGGATACGACAGCGTCGTCGACGCCGCGAAGGCGATGGCTCGGGTGCGTGAGGAATCGTTTAAGCCGATTCCGGAAAATGTGGCGGTGTATGAAAGGCTGTACCGCGAGTACAGCGAGCTGCACGATTATTTCGGACGCGGCTCTAACGACGTGATGAAGCGTTTGAAAGCTCTTAAAGATGAGGCATCTCGCTAAAGGCGGGCAGTTGTGAAGGAAGCCGTTGTCTTGTTGCGCTCAGCAACAAGACGGCGGCTTTTTTGGCATTCGCTATTTTTAATGTCCGCATCGCACAAAAACTTGACTCCTCTTTACAAATACTCGGCCGGATTTGATCGCTAAAATAGATTTATACGAAACAAGAAAAGGAGAGGTTATGTCGTGAATTCCCTGAAGCGCAAGTGGAAAATCTATGTCATCCAGCATTCTCACACGGATATCGGCTATACGCAAAGACAAGAGAAGATCGAGCAATACCAAGTAGATTTTATCAGACAAGCAGTGGCCGTCTGCAACGCATCCCATTCAGGAGATCGTCCGGAGTGGGAAGGATTCAAATGGACCTGCGAAACGTTCTGGGCGGTTGAGAAGTTTCTGGAGCAGGCAACCGAGGAAGAAAAAGAGCAGTTCGTCTCCGCCTTGCGCAGAGGCGATATTGAACTATCCGGCAGTTATCTCAACATGACGGAATTGATTGATTACGAACTGCTGGGCGTCATGCTTGCGAAAGCCGGGAAATTCGCAGAGCCTCTCGGACTGCAAGTGAGATCGGCCATGACAGCGGATATCAACGGCTATAGCTGGGGGTACTCGCAAGCGCTGGCGGATGCCGGCATTGAACATTTGCTATCGTGCATTCATACGCATCACGGGATGTTCGCCCTCGGCCGCAAGCAGTATCCGTTTTATTGGGAGACGCCCAAAGGAAATCGGATTCTCGTATGGAACGGCGAGCATTATATGGTGGGGAACGAGCTTGGCCTCAACCCCGATGCCACGTTGTCCTATACGATAAGAGACGAATGGTCCGTATGGGGCATAGCGAAAGACCATTGGACGCTTGCGGAAGCTCGAATTTCCCGTTATTTGGGGCAGCTTGAGCAAGAGGAGTATCCGTATGATTTTACTCTCGTGAACGTGATGGGGTTGCTCACGGATAACGCGCCGCCAAGCGGCAAGGTGATGAGCTTTATCAAGGAATGGAACCGGAAGCACGGAGATCAAGTCGAGATTGAGATGACGACGCTTAACCGTTATTTCGATTTATTGAAGCAGCGGCCGGAGACGATTCCCGTTTATCGCGGAGATTGGCCGGACTGGTGGTCCGACGGCGTTGCCTCGACCGCGATGCATACGCAAATCTTCAGAAACGCGCAGCGGACATTAAACGTTGTCAAAAATCTGGACCCGGATCGTAAAGTCGTCAAGCCGGATACGATCGCACAAGCGGAATATCAATTGATGATGTATGCCGAGCACACCTGGGGATACCATTCCTCTATCTCCGAGCCGTGGCATCCGATGGTGCAAGAGCTTGGGGTACGGAAGGAAGCCTACGCGGGCAATGCGAGCAGACTGGTCCATACCGCTTTGGACGATGTTCTGAAGCAGCGGGGAGACGCGTTGCTAAGACCGGATCGGGGCTTCGTCTATAAAGTCGTCAATCCCCACGATTTCCCTGTCGAGGATTTGGCATTTTTCTACCTGGAGGGACAATGGGAGGCCGATTGCTTCAGAGAGGGCTTTGAAGTTGTCGATGAACAGACAGGCACGGTCATCCCGCATCAGCAGGAGGAAGTTAGCAGAGGGTACCAAATTGCCGTTCAAGTCCAGCTTGAAGGAAAGGAAGAGAAAAGATTCTCGATTCGCAATGCCTCGAGCGCGAAGACGCGTACGACAAGCAGCACCCGATTATGCGGCTCCGACGGAATGTACGATATGGCCGACTTGATTCCCCTGGGTCTAAAGGAGCCTCTTCAGCTGGCAATAGCAGAAAACTACATTGAATCTCCGTTTGTGCGTATCGCGTGGAAGACGGGCGAGGGGATCGTTTCCTGGATCGACAAGCAATCGGGCAAGGATTGGATCGACCCCGCTCAAGCTTGCGGAGCGTTCACTCCTGTCTACGAAGTCACCCGCGGTGCGGCCGGAGATCAAATGAACGTTCGGAGAACGATGGGAAGAAATCGCAAAGGGATCGATGCCGAGCGCTCGATCGGGGTGTTGTCCGGCGTTAAACAAATCACGAACGGACCGATTTACGGTATCGTGGAATTGAAGTATCGCGTCCAAGGAATGAGTCATTATTCCCTGTTCCTTAAAGTTTACAGAGAGCAACCCCGCGTGGACGTGTCGGTTCGCATTCATAAGGACAGCGTCTGGGAGCCTGAGAACGTCTATGTGTCTCTGCCCTTTAACAAAGCGGACAACGGGGAGCTATGGTTTGAAAAAGCGGGAGCTAACGTAAGGCCGGGCAAGGATCAAATCCTGGGGACATGTACGGATTTTTACTGCATTCAGGAAGGACTGGCCTTGATTGCGCCTGACAACGGACTGCTGATCGCGACTCCGGATACGCCGTTAATGCAGATCGGGCCGCTCGAATACGGACAACGGCTTGTTCATGGACAGCAGCAAGAGAACGACCGGCAATCTTTATATGCATGGGTGCTCACGAATTATTGGGAGACGAACTTCAAAGCCACCCTCGGGGGATTTTACGAGTTCCGTTATATGCTGCAATGGGGCAGCTCGATTGACAGTGTGAAAAGAGCCGTTCAAATTTGCCGTAGCTTAAACACGGGGACGGTTGCGTACCGCACAAAATAACATTAGGAAAGCAAAAAGGGACCGGCACTCGTTGCTGGCTCCCTTTTTGCTGAATGGAATTGCAAAGCTAGAGAACCTTAAGCCTTGAATAAACAAGAGGGTTCAGAGGGCTAGCGGCTAATTCGCCCGGCTGGCAGCCCGGAAGCCAGTTTTTCAGATCGTTGCGGCGAGCGTTGCTGTCCGGTTCGGCGACTTGGGTTCCGTCTGCGAAATAGATGATCGTCATCACTTCGCGCATCGTCTCCGTCGGATTGCCCGGAGCGCTGTGCAGCGTCCAGCCGTAGTGGAAGGTGGCGTCTCCGGCGGCCATGGCGCCGTAGTTCACTTTCGGCAAGCCTTTGCCGTCCACGTACTGCTGCAAGGTTCGATGCGACTCGTCGGAAATTTCCAGCTTGCTGATATAACCTTGGCGATGGGAGCCGGAAGCGAACGTCATGGAGCCTACCGTTTCGGAAATCGGGACTAGCGGCATCCACATCGTAATCGTTTTGTCCGTATCGAGCGGCCAGTAAATTTGGTCTTGATGCCAGGGAGTATGGCCTCCTCCGGGTTCTTTGAAGAGCGCCTGATCGTGATAGACTCGAACGCCGTCGACCCCCATCAAATCCGCCGCAATTTTGGCAAACCGCTTCGCCAGAACGAAACGGAGCACCTCCTCGCTTTGCTGCCACAGATTCGCAATTTGAATAAAAGCTTTGCCGTAGGTATCGCGTTCCTGCACCGGTTTATCGTGGTAATTCAGCTTCTTCACCCAATAACTAATTAACGGTTCGTATACGTCGATTTCTTCGGGCTTCGCCACTGCGCGGAGATGAATGTGCCCGTTTTGCTGGAAAGCGCCGATTTGCTCTTTTGTCAAATGATACTGATCGTCAAGACCGGGTAGAGATGCAGGCTGCTCCGTCATCTCCGCATTCTTCTGATCGTTCATGTGGGAATTCTCCTTTGATTATAGTTGTTTATTTAATTATGATTATAGAAGAATTCCCCGGAATAGCTTTGCCTAAGTTGATTGAATGTTTGTCAAAAACAACTGTGTTTAGCCAACGGAGGAACGAATCCATGTACGATTTAGGAGAATTGATAGCGGAGAAACCGATCGTCCCTTACATTCGCGAATGCGACTATGCCGTTCGCAAGAGTTGGGTTATGCCGGAGCGCCGGCTGCTTGATTATTTGCTTGTATACGTTCAAGATGGCCGCTGTCGCTTCAAAGTGGACGGTATCGATTACAATTTCAGAGATGGCGATTTTTGCTTGATCCAACCGGGCAGCTTGAACCTGCTTGAAGGGCTTACGGATACGGTTACGCCGTTTGCCCATATGGACATTTTCTATCAGCCCGAACGGGAACAAAGCTTTCCTACCAGGGCTGGGCAAATCGATTTGTCCCCCTACTCGAATTTGCTGCAGCCGAGGTTGAATGACGTATACGGCATCGAAGTGCCCGTTAGACTCCAGCCGCAACATCCGGTCAAGTTCCGCGATACGTTCCTCCATTTAGTAGAATGTTGGCAGCACAGGGAGCCGCTGATGCAGCTCAAGGCTCAGCATGCGGCGACAGAGCTGGTTATGGCCGTAATCGAGGAGCATCAAGCAGTCCATCAGCCGATGCGCCCCTCACCGCAATCGTTTAATTGGATCATGCCTTATTTGTCGCTGCATCTCGACGAACCGTTGTCCATCCGCGAAATGGCCAAACGCGCCAACTTATCGCCATCCCGATTCAGCGCCTTGTTCAGGCAACGGTTCGGCATGGCTCCTTATCAATACTTGCTGGAATTGCGCGTAAGCCATGCGAAGGAACTTATTGAAACGACGGAGCTCTCGCAGGAAGAGATCGCCTCGTACTGCGGATTTGCGAATATTCATCATTTCTCCAAAGCGTTCAAGAAGAAGACGGGCAGACCGCCGGGGGCGTTCCGTCGTTTGCGCTAAACAGAGGGAAAGTGTAGCAGCAACAATAGCGACTGGTTCTAGGATGCTTGACCGCTCCTGCCGAAGAGAGCGATGATCAGGCATCGGCTTCAGCTGGCTCCAACAGGCTTTTCCTCCATACCGTCGGCGGCTTTCCGTAGTGTTTTCGAAAGACTTTGGAAAATTGCAGCGAATCCGTATACCCGACTGACCGGGCCAATTCCTCGATTTTCAAGTCATTTCTTCGCAGCAGCTCGCAAGCCATTTTCATTTTCTTAAAGCTCTCAATGATCTTTAGAAGGTACTCGCTTTACTCGTATTCGAACACCAACGGGAAGTCCGGTAGTACCGGATCAGGACATCGATTGCTTCGTCCGTCCGAAGGTAGGTAAGCGCCTCTGCTGCATAGGCCCGGACGTAACGATCTTTGCTATGGAGAGCGCGTTCCAACGAACGGACGACCTGCCCGGCATCGCCGTCTCTGCCGGTACGCAGCAAGGATAGTGCCGCCGTATAGCCGATCTTGTTCATAATATAGCTTTGATTGCTTATATCCTTGTCGTCCGGATTCGCAGCATTGTTTTCGCTAAGGAGAGAATCTTCCAATACTTTCGTCAAGGCGGGAACGACATGCCCTGAAGCATTGCCGATCATGCCCAATGCTTCGATCGCATTTCGGCGAACCCATTCGCTCCCATCCCGCAACCTGGCGATTAACGAGGGGACCGCCTCTCCGGCGGAAGCTCCGATCATGCCAAGCACGAACGCCGCTAGCGCCCTACGCTTGGCATCCTGATGTTCCAGAACTTGGAGCAATGCCGGCACGGCCCCCGCACCGGCTCCCTGCAACCCGTAAGCAGCCCGTTCGGCGACCAAAGTCGTTCCGCCAGCGATATGACCAATCAGTTCTTCGATCCCTGCGGGTCCCATGCGGCCAAGCGCGTGGGCGGCATTCAAGGCGGTCGTTTCCGCCGGATCGTTCAGAAGAAGTCCTAACTCGGAAGCGCAAGATGACGCAGCTTCTCCAAGCAGTCCCAGTTCGTCTGCGGCCCGCCCGCGAACGGCTGCATCCTCGGCTGCAAGCTCTCGCCGAGCATGCGACAAGCGGGTCGCGTCCGGCTGTTTGAATTCTTGTCTTGCTTTACGTTCTCCCCGGAGCCAATCCCATACGTCCTGCCAAAGGTTCAGATGGAGCGCGGGCGTACCTTCCGGGACAATCATCTCCTTGCTTTGATGGTTCCAGCTCGGATATTCCGGCTCATGAAGTCGGACAAACTGGAACTTCAGCATGTAGCGATCCAGGTCGGTCACATTAAGCGTTGCTTTATGCCACAAGTCGAAATGGACCAAAACCATCGTTCCCGCCTTGCCCGTCGGCAACAGCGTCTCGCCCCGATCGCCGATAAATTTCTCATAGTATTGCGTGCCCGGCATGATGGCTGTCGGACCCAGCTCTTCCGTAATGTCGTGGGTGTAATAGAAAATCATCGCCCACCATGGCCGGTGGCTGCGCATGGAGGACCAGTAACCGTCCTTGTGCCATTGTCCGCCGCCCGGCTGCTGGTTTTTCGGCTGGTTGTAATGACAGTGCCGGTGAGGATGCATATAGTAGTCGGGCCCCAGCACGCTGGTCAAGGCGCCTCGGACGACCGGCGTATCGAAAAATTGCTGAATGTCCGGAACACGCGGCAAAATGTTGTTGCCGGGGTTTCCCTCTTCGTGGAAAACATGATAAATTTCGTTCATGACGCCCTGATGAAGCTGAAGCGGCAACTCGTTCTGAAGCACGAGATAACCTTTGGCAATGAATTGCAACATTTGTTCATCCGTCAACAAATACTTGCTATCCAACATAGTTGACCTCCCCCTTAAATGCAGCTCATATTCAACAACATTGTAGCAAGCGGCGATTGTTGTGTATTTACAGAAGCGTCAGTAATTTATACAATCGTCCTATCAATTGTTCGAATATTTAGCTAGTGGAGGAGCGGTTGAGAGGATGGATTTCACCGGTTTTCACCCGTATGTGTATTACGCAACCCGGTATCCTTTTTCCAGAGGGCAGGCGAGCCGCAATCGGTTTTGCTATGCTTCCTCGCTCTATTTGATTAGCGAAGGCAAAGGTAATCTGCATACATCCGGGCGTTCTTATGAAGTGCTTCCCGGCTCCCTCGTTTACATGCAGGCGGGACAACCGCACGATTGGATGGCCGACAACCAAGAGCCGATGGTCCATGTCTGCTGTTATTTCGATTGGGCTTACATGGATCGACGGATCGTCTCTACCCACCCCAGCGTAATCTGCTACGACCAAGCTCAACTGCAACCGTCCTTAATCGGACCGGCATTTCCTCATTTTATCCCCGAACACATGAGAGTGGAAAAGCTGCGGACATGGATCGATATGTTCGAGAAATTTTATACGGATAACGAGTATACCAACGAGCGGACGTTCATGCGCAGCCTAAAGATCCAGAGTCGTTTTCAGCAGTTTATCGAGTATTTCCTCGCTTTTGCCCTTAAAGAGGAGCACATTCCCGATCCCCGCATGTACAAATTGCTTGAACGTTTGGAACAGGATTTGGTGCGGGGAAATCTGCAGCCTCTGGCAGTCTACTATAATGAACTGCACGTCAGCCGAGGCTACTTCTTCGAGCTGTTCAAGCAGGCAACTGGATTGCCACCCGTGCAGTATATCAACCAATATCGGATTAATCGCGCGAAGGACGATCTGAGCTTTACGAATCTGAGCGTCACAGAAATCGCAGAAAAGCACGGTTTCTCGTCTGTGCATTATTTTTCTAAGCTTTTTCGCCAGCTAAGCGGCAGATCGCCGCGAGAGTTTCGTACAGCTCCATATGAAGTGTAAGAAGTGCATATCTCACCTAGAGACCTAATCATGAACCACAACATTTCCAATGGATTGAAAGTTAGTCGGAAAATCGTACAAAGCAACTCAAATCAGGCGCAGACGACGGAGGTTTGTAGGGAAAATCGTACAAAGTAACTCGAATCAGGCGCAAACGGCGGAGGTTTGTAGGGGAAATCGTACAAATCGAACAAAATGAAGGGTTGTATGTCACTTGAGCGTCTTTGATGATTGTGCGTATATCTGCTGGTAATTAACTGAAAGCGTTATGGGTCGTGATTAGCCTAGAGACTGCCTCATGCGGCCCTGAAACGGGTACGTTGCATTTGTAATTAGGAAATATTCAATTTATACTAGGGCGTGTATGCAAACCCGCTCAGAGGTTTCTTTCACCGCCTTTTCGCCGCCTGCTGCGTCACTTTTGCTTGACGTACCTCCGGTACGCCTTCACAAAAGTTCCTTGCATGGAACGAAAATTCGGCCAAATCTACTATCCTCGGAGTATGCATATACGCCCTAGGAACCGATGAAATTGATTACGCTTTGCATACGAAGACGAATCGAAAGCAATCGATCTTATTCTAAAATCCGGCAGGGGGACTGAAATCATGGCAGTCAGAATGGGAAGCGGTACACATATCTATGAAGTCGCAGTTGGTTGGGCCAAGCTGCCGGACAACATTCGTTTAGGTTACACGCACGGCATCGTTACGGATTCCAAGGACAACGTCTACGTGTTTCATACGAATGCTCCTTCGATCGTGAAGTTCGACAAGAACGGTAACTACCTCTCATCTTGGGGGGAGCAGTTCGAAGGGGGCGCCCACGGTTTTCTGCTGCATGCGGAAGGCGGGACGGAATACTTATATGTGACAGACGTTAATCAAAGCTTGGTGGCGAAAATGACGCTCGACGGAGAAACGCTGTTAACGATACGCACACCGGATATGCCGGAAGTATACGACGAGGAACGCAAGTTTGTCCCGACGGATGTTGCCGTTGCGCCAAATGGCGATATCTATGTGGCGGACGGTTATGGCCAAAGCTGGATTCACCAATACAACGCATCAGGTGAGCGCATTCGTTCTTGGGGCGGCAAAGGAACGGAAGTCGGTAAGCTGGACTGCCCTCACGGCATATCAATCGATTTGCGTCACGAAGAACCGGAAATATACGTCGCAGACCGATCTAATCATCGGATTCAAGTGTTTACGCTGGAAGGGGAGCATAAGCGCTTTATCGACGAGAACATGGATATGCCCTGCAGCTTCTATTACTGGAATGATGAAGTCTATTTCCCGGATCTTCATAGCCGGATCACGATTCTCGATAGCCATGACAATTTGATCACGCATTTGGGAGAAGACTTGCAGGCAAAGAGCCAGCAAGGCTGGCCTAATGTTCGTCTAGACTACTTCCGCGACAACAGGTTCAGCTCGCCGCACGGCGTATGCGTGGATTCAGAAGGCAACGTACTTGTTGCCGAGTGGACCGAGTTTGGTCGTGTCACGAAATTGATTCGAATTCACTAGGCGCATTACGGCGTCTCTCTATTAAAGAAACAGGCCGCGAATCTCGATGCATGCGAGAGTCGCGGCCTGTTGGCTTTTAATAGAGCGGATACTGAACCTTGCCGTCCTCGCGGATGTATCGACACTAGAGAAATTCATAGATCGGACCGCGTCGAATATCGGGCGATTGCAAATCTTAAGAAAAAAATAAAAAAATGTCGAAATCTGATGCAACCTTTTCCTTTTTCGATTGTGTATATAGTGAACAACAACGAAAAGGGAAGGGTTGATGACGATGAGACAAAGCAAAATTAAGAAAGCAGCACAAGGTTTACTGGCGACGATTCTGGTTGCCGGCATCGCATTCGGGCCGTCTGGAGAAGCCGTCCGGGCCGCCGAGGCTCAATCCCCGGCAGCATCCGGAGTGATTGCGTTGACGTCTGCGCCTCCTATTGAACCATTTAGTGTATTTGATTCTACTCATTTGTATTTGGACAATGGAGTTAGTGTGATAACCCCAACTACTGGAAAAGTAACCGTATCTGCTACGACTACTGCATTAACAACGGTCGACTCGATCGGCATTATTTTTTACGTTGAAAAGTGGAACGGAAGCTCATGGGGAACAGTGGGATCCGGATCCACAATGGGAGGAAATTCGCAAGCCTACTACCACAATACGCTAAGCAAGACCGTTGACGCTGGCTACTACTATCGAGCTCGGACAATTCACTGGGTCATTCATAACGGCAAGTACGAACAAGGTGAAGTGATTACCAGTTCTGTCCTAGGAATATAATGGGTTTTATCGAAGATTGGATTAAGGCAACGAATCCTCAACCTAACGCAGAAGGAGTTCCCGAAGATACATTGATCGCGATTTCCTTCCATCAAGAGATCAATCGTAATACGCTCAATATGAGAAATGTTCTGATTCTGGATGGAAACAACGGCGGCCGTTTGATATCCAGCCGATTTTTATATCGCTATGAATCGGACAAGCGGACGTTGTTCATCTATCTGAAAGAAGAGTCGGAACGGCTAGGGGCGGGGAATGTGATTGAGGTCATATTGACAGGGAGAATCTCTAATATTAACCATAAAAAAATGGAGATTCCGTATCATCTGAGGTTCACTACAAAATGAACAACGGCGCCAGTGTCTGCGATAGACGGCGCCGTTCTTTTTTTTGCTACTTGCTGCGCATCCCTTCGTAAATTAGGGCAAGTTCTTCACCTGTGAATGTACCGCTTATAGCGAAGTGGATACCATTGGTAATTGTCTCCAACGTACTTGTTCCACCTTCTCCCGTTATGAGAATGGCTGGTTCATCATCTAGCTGCAAGCTTTGAACGGCTACGTTGTCCTGAATATTTTTGGCTCCTAAGCCCGCACCGGAACCGACCCTCTGCATAATGACGGATAAGCTGGAGTCTAGATTTGAGCGAAATCTGAAAATGGCATAATCGGACTTTTCCTTATCTTCGGAGAAGTACAGGGATGCATGATCAAATGAAAATCCCGCCGGAAGATAACCGAATGCCGGAGCGCGAAAAGACAACAGGCTGCTTGCTTGAGCTTCCGTAACGGTTGCTACGATAGTCGAATCGTTGAGTCTTTCGAAAGACAGTCCTTCCAAATGCGCCGGAGGGGGCAAAGTTTTCGCTTTGGAGGGCTCCGTCTCGTCGGACCGGCCGAAAATCAAGTTCATCAGTCCCGACGGATATTCTTTGATCGACGCGTAAATCGGTTCGATCGCTTTGACTGCGCGGTCATTGCCGAATAGGAGCGCTCCAAGCGACAGAGAACCCGCGACGATTGCCAGCTTGGACAGGATGGAGCGCATGCTCCTTCTGCGGCGTCTGGCGTTTAAGCGGCGCTGCACCTGCTGCCAGGAAGCTTGGTGATCGACGGTCAGATTGTCTTCGCCGGACTCGTGAGCGGCTTCAAACGCGGCGTCGAACAGCCGATCCATTTGCGCATTATTCATCGCGGTTCCCCCATTCCTTGAACAGTTTGCGTTTGAGGTAGCTTCGAGCCCGGTGCAGCTTAGTTTTGACTGCGATCTCCGTATCTTGAACCTCTAGTGCAATTTCCTTGTAAGAAAGACCCTTCTTCCATTTCAGTTCGATCAGCGTGCGCTGCTCGGGTTTCATTCCCATCAAATGCCGGGAAATTTGTTCTTCCAGCGATTTCGCTTCGACTTCCTGCTCGACCGATGCGGCCGCCGCGTGCATGTACGGTCCTCCGTCCCACGTGAGTTCGAGACTGATATCGTTTTTCCATTTTTTTTGCTTGCGTATGTAATTTATCGTCAAGTTTTTGGCAACAACCTTAATCCATGCCTTGATGTGCTCCTCGCTTTCAGCGGGCGGTGATTTGGCCAGCGTCTTCATGAACGCCTCTTGAATAATGTCCTCGGCAGAGGGATGGTCGTTGATCATATACATGATTGGCTTATATAGGAAATGGTAAAACTCACGATAGATTTCTTCTTGTAGCGCCGCGTTCAGCGTATGAAAACCCGGTCCGAGCAGAAGGAGCAAATTTCGTTGCATACGAGCTTCACCCTATTCCAACGTCATGATGTTAAACATCGGTCAACCCTTTTCCCTAAGTGTAGTCGAAATAAAGGGGCTAGAGAAGCTAATTTTGTAAGCAAAACGGTTGGAACGGGGCTTTGGGCCGGATATTTGTCTAATACTTGTCCCGATTTAATCCAAAAATTTACCTCCGATCCAAAAAAATCTTCTGATTGATAGGAGGATAGAGGGGGAGAGAGGAACTGTGAGGCTGCTGTCCTATAAGCGGAGTTGCATAATGGTCGTTAATTAAAGAGGTGTATATACCTCAGGACCTGATCATGATCTATAACACTTCCAGATAATTGCTAGATGGTACCGGTATAATCGTTGATGACGCTTTAGTGACATACAGTCCCTGATATTGATTTATACGTTTTTCCCTACAAAAGTTCGTCGTTTGAGCCTGAGTAGAGCAGCTTTGTATGGTTTTTCGGACAAAAGTCCGCGTTTCTCGCCTGATTCGAGCTGAGTTGTACGATTTT
Source organism: Cohnella phaseoli (assembly GCF_003386235.1). Lineage (GTDB taxonomy): Bacteria > Bacillota > Bacilli > Paenibacillales > Paenibacillaceae > Cohnella > Cohnella phaseoli. Next base: position 66,729 of record NZ_QRDZ01000025.1, on the reverse strand, counting down.
CCGAACAAAACAAACTTCCCTACGTAAACTTTTTTTGGGCAAATAGTTAGACTCGTAGTAAAGGTTAAATTTCCAGAAGACTGGAAGCGTTGTGGGACATGATTAGCCTGGAGACTGCCTCATACGCTCCTGAAACCTTGTCACGGGTTCACCCATTCAACTTTCAGGAGCGTATCGCATGGAGGGAAGTATATACACTTTCGCCTTGTTTATCGATTATCTTTCTGAGCGACTTAGTCGGCTTAGGGGCCAGCCCCGAAACGGGGATACAGCAAGGCTGCATATTCCGAACTACGGCGGAAGAATGCGGCGTGCTCGAACTGCAGGCCGATTCAGTCGTCTTACAGCGAATAAATGCGGCATGACGCGGCTGCAAGCCGACTGTATCGGCTTCGAACGGAAACGCATTTACTTCTGCGCGCAACTGCTCAGAGCGGAACCGGGATCGCGCCTGTCGAAGAATAATAGAGCTCCAAGCCGACGATGCTCCCCGGTTCGGCGGGAGAATCGAGCAGCGTCTGCGGTATGACCCGGCCGTTGTACCGAAGCCGGACTTCAACCGGACCGGAGATCGGGATGCCCGCGACATTGCGAATAAATCCGTTAGGCCCGAATTCGACAAGTCCGGTCGAGGCGAGCGCTTGACGAATCGTGATCCCCGGGTAGAACGGCGCATAGTTCGTGTAGTCGACCCTAGGGAAGGCGGTTCCCCCCGTAATCCGAACCGTCACGAACGCAGGAGGCACGGGTTGAGGCTGAGGACCCGGAATCGGAATCGGGATTGGAATGGGAATCGGGATCGGTCCAGGCCCCGGAAACGGTGGAAAAGGTCCGGGAAACGGTGGAAAGGGTCCCGGAAACGGCGGCGGAGGGGGCGGGAAAGGTCCGGGCCCGGGAAAGGGTGGCGGTGGCGGCGGGAATGGTCCGTGACCCGGTCCGCCTCCAGGGCCGTGACCCGGTCCGCCTCCAGGGCCGTGACCCGGTCCGCCTCCAGGGCCGTGACCCGGTCCGCCCCCGGGGCCGTGACCCGGTCCGCCTCCAGGGCCGTGACCCGGTCCGCCCCCGGGGCCGTGACCCGGTCCGCCCCCAGGACCGTGGCCCGGCCCGCCCCCAGGGCCGTGACCCGGCCCGCCAAGCAAGTTTCGTTCCTGCTCTTGCGGGAATACCCACCATGGAATCGGCCGGGTCGTACGAGGCTCCGTATCCTCATTCTGATGCAGATGCACAATTTCCTCTTTGTTGGTCTCTTTTTTATTCGTTTTGTTCACTGTGCTCTTGGAAAAGTTCGGCGCTGACAGCTTGGCCTTCGGATCAGCGGGCGCTTTGCGCAGCAGCGGCTTGACGTCCGTCGATCGTAATTTCGCCATTGTCGTTCCTCCTCGCTCTGGGCGTATGACGTTAATGCAGGATATGCGCCTACCTGATCGCGGGTGCAGATGCCATGTTTCGTTCTACTGCAAACCGTTCGTTAATTCGGGGGCAAGCCCCAAAAAAATGTAAAACGAATCCAGAAAAATTGTTGACAGAAGAGAAATGGCAGATTATATTCTAGATGAAAGCGCTTTTCTAAAATGTAACCCGTTTCACTAGAGATGATTAAGGATGCTTCTTTAGACAGCATCCTTGTTATTTCGACATAATGTAACCGGATTCATGAAACGGGTTTCATAAACGAAGGGTTTTAATAAAGGCAAGTACTTACGGGTTTCCTGCGTTCGGGAAAAAGGAGGAAAACGAATGTTGCCAAGCGTTGCTTCCGTTCAATTGTCTCAAGAGGCTCTCCGGATTCGCGGACAGGCGAAAATCGTCCTCTGCGCTTCCGTCTTTTACTTCCGAATCCCCCGAGAGCGGTGGGCGGAACGGTTGTCCGCGCTTCGGGCGCACGGGTACGAATGCGTCGACGTTTACTTTCCCTGGAACTATCACGAGGAGTCGGAAGGGGTATGGCGCTTCGACGGAAACCGTGATGCGGGCGCCTTTCTGGACGCCGTACGCGAAGCCGGTCTGCTTGCTGTCGCAAGACCGGGACCGTACATTTGCTCGGAATGGGACGGCGGCGGTCTTCCTGCTTATCTGCTGGCCGAAGAAGGCATTTGCTTAAGGGATAACGATCCCGTCTATCTTCGGCACGTCTCTCGCTGGTACGATCTTATCTTGCCCGTTATACGCGGACACCAGCTGTCCGAAGGGGGCCCGATCATCTGCGTGCAGTTGGAGAACGAGCTGGACTTCTACGGCTGCCAAGACCCTGCCGGCTACATAATGGAGCTGCGGGATATGGCTCTTGGGCACGGCATCGACGTGCCGCTCATCGCATGCGCCGGTCAAGGCGGATTGTTCGAGGCGACGGGCGATGCGCAAGGCGTCGTCCCGACATGCAACTTTTATCCGAACGACCGGGACCCAGAGTTTGAAGAGAAGGCGCTCGGATACCGGGAGCGGCTCGCAGAGCGGAACTATCCGCTGCTTGTGACCGAGACGAACCGTTCCCATTTCCTGCTGCGCAGGTTGCTGGGCTGCGGCGCCAAGATGCTCGGCCCGTACCTGCAGGTGTCGGGAACGGATTTCGGCTTCTCGAACGCGACAAATAATTGGGGAAATCCGCTTGCATTCCTGACCTCCGACTACGACTTTGGAGGAATGATCTCGCCCGAAGGCCGCATTCGTCCGGAGGCTTACGAAGGCCGGTTGCTCGGAAGGCTGATCGATGCGTACGGCGAATCGCTCGCAGAGGCGGTTCCGCTGAACGGAGCCTCGCCGTTCAGCTTGGGGGCAGGAGCGCCGAAAGCCGTGCTGAATCCCCGGGCGCTCCGGCTGAGCCGCGGAGGGCAGCTCGTATTTGTTCATCATGCAGGCGAGAGTACCGGAGATGAGGAAGAGGCGCGATATTCGCAAGTTCCGTTGCTTCTTCCCGACGGAAGGGAAACGGCGATCCGTCTGGCAGCTGGGCAGTCGGTCGCGCTGCCGGCGAACGTGCCGATCTCCGCATGGGGGACGCTGCTGCATGCGACAGCAGAGCTGTTTCTGCGACAGGAAGACGAGATGGGGCTTCTGATCGCATTCCATGCGGACGGATCGGGCGAACTGGCTTTCCGCGATTGCGTTGAACCCCTTGTCTGGGAGACGGAGGAAGTCGAGCTTGTGGAGGAGGAAGGCCGGATACGTTTTGCGTTCGGGGAGCGGAGACCGGCATGGATTCGCGCCAAGGCTCCGGACGGAGCTAGCTTGACGCTGGCGATCGTCGACAGGGCCACCGCTCTGGAGGTCGAGCGGATCAAGGCGAACGGAGAGATCGACACAAGGAAGCGCGAGCAATATGCCGACCAGCCTGTCGACACGCCCCTTCGGTGGACGGCGGTCCGGGTCGATCCTTCGGCGCCTCCCGGAGGAGCGGAATTCCGTTCCGTCCCGCATCTAAACTTCCTTGAAAAGCATGGCATCTACCGGGGCTATGCCTGGTATGAAGCCGAGCTCGGAAAAGCAGCCTCGGGCGAAAGCAAGGGCTGGTTGCTTCGCAGGGCGAGCGACGTTCTGTCGCTCTACGTCGACGGCGCGTATCGTGGAACTTACGTTCCCTGCGGCTCCGACCGCTACGTGGAATGGCCGGAAGCGGCGACTCGCAAGCTGACCGTCAGGGCGGAGATATGGGGGCATTCCAACTTCCACGACGTTCGCCAGCCCGGGCTCGATATCTCATCTTCGAAAGGGTTAAAGGACATCGTGTCCGTCGTCAGGGTTCATCGGCTGGGAGGCAACTGGCGCACGCGATACGTCAGAGGGGCGCAACGGGAACGGCTCGCCGAATGGGCAAGCGCGGAGCTGGACGACCGCTCATGGCCGATCTCCGGATTCGGGGGCTGGCTGTCAGCGGAGAGACCGGCGCTCGAATGCTTCAGACGTTCGTATCCGGCAGCGTCGGACGCGGATTCTTGGACGATTCACTTCCAGGGACTGCAGGGCCTTATTCGCCTTTTCGTGAACGGAGCCGACGCGGGAAAGGCCGATCCGTACGACCCCTATTTGGATATTACGCCGTATGTCGTTCCGGGCGAGGAAGCGCTGCTGGCGGTTTTCCTGGAGCGCACGACGGAAACCGGGGCGGGAGACGTGCTCGTCTATGAAGGCAACGCCGCCGGGAAGTGGCGGTTGGCCGCGGCAGGCGAGCCGGAGCTAGCGGCAGAAGCGCGCCTCCGATCCGCCGAAGCTTCGGGAGAAGCTGTCCGCTGGCCCTGCAAGTTAGAGCCTGGAGAGGTACGCTGGCTATTCGCGCCGATTCCCGCCGCTCCGAGCATCGAAGGCTGGCGCGTTATCGTTCACGGAACCGGCCTAAAGCTGAGCGTCCTGGTTGGCGAACGCCTCGTCTCGCGTCTGTGGCTCGAAGGCGGAGAGGAACGTCCGATCATGCGAGGGGGAGATGCGAGCTCGTTCTGGATTCCCGGTCCTTGGTTAGGCGACGGCGGTTCGGGGGAAAGGCTGTCGCTTCTGCTCGAGGCGGTCGATGCTCATGCGGCCGGCTTGCTTGAACGGCTCGATTTTATACCGGCCTGACCATTCCGGAGGAGGTGCCGCCGATGCTGTTACAACGGCTATGGACTCATCGCACGCTGCTGCTCATGTGTTGTCCCGCCATCGTATTCTTCCTCGTTTTTGCCTACTTGCCGATGCCGGGCCTGTACTTGGCTTTCATTAAGTACAACTACACCGACGGGATTTTCCGCAGTCCCTTTGTCGGATGGGAAAACTTCCGTTTTCTCGTCATTAACGGAGACTTGGCGCGTCTGACAATCAACACGATTTTATACAATCTGGCATTCATCCTGCTGGGCAACGCTTTGCAAGTATTCGTAGCGGTACTGCTCAACGAGCTGCGGAGAAAATGGTTCAAGAAAATCGCCCAGACGTTTCTCTTTCTGCCCTACTTCATCTCCGCCGTGCTCATCGGGCTGATCGCGTACAATTTTCTCAGCTATGACTACGGGGTGTTGAACAGCATTCTCGTTTCCCTAGGGCTTGATCCCGTCAAAACGTATTCCAATCCGCACATCTGGCCTTTCATCATCGTCATCGTATACCTATGGCAGACGACGGGCTACGGCTCGATCATTTACTTCGCGGCGATCATGGGCCTCGACCACGAGATCGTGGAGGCCTCGGAGATCGACGGAGCGAACGCGCTGCAGCGCATCGTTTACATCGTCCTTCCCTGGCTCAAGCCGACCTTCATCATCCTGCTTCTCTTCTCTCTCGGCGGCATCCTGAAGGGCAACTTCGGTCTTTTCTACAACCTCGTCGGAGCCAACAACACGATGCTGTACCCAACCACCGACATTATCGAAACCTACGTTTTCCGCTCGTTGATGAACAATTTCAACTTCTCCACGGGAAGCGCCGTCAGCCTGTACCAGTCCGTCTTCGGTTTCGTAATCGTCGTAACCTGCAACTGGGTCGTCCGTAAAACATCCCCGGACCATTCTTTGTTCTAGGAGGGCGAAAGTGATGGAACAAATCTCCCGAAGCATTCGCTCGGGCGCCTCGGAGCGCCTCGTCCGTCTCGTCGGCTATGTCTTTATCGGCGCATTCGCCCTCGCGTGCGTGCTGCCGTTCGTGCTCGTCCTAGGTACGTCGCTGACTACGGAACGTTCGATCCAGTCGAGCGGCTTCAATTTCTGGCCGAAGGACTTCACGCTGTTCGCGTATCGGATCGTCTTCGAAAACCCGAACCTCGTCATCGGCGCCTACATCGTAACGATTCTGCTCACCGCCGCCGGAACCGTAATCGGACTTTTCCTCGTTGCTATGACCGGGTATGCGCTGCAGCGGCCGGACTTTCCATACCGGAACCGAATTTCCTTCCTGATTTACTTCACGACTTTGTTTTCCGGAGGCCTCGTCCCGTTTTATCTGTTGATGACGCAGTATCTCGGTCTGAAGAACAATTACCTCTCAGTGCTGCTGCCCGGCCTGCTGACTCCGTTTCTTATCATCATGATGAAGGCGTTCGTACAGTCGATTCCGCATGCGATCACCGAATCCGCGAAGATTGACGGGGCGGGGGATTTCATGATTTTCCGCAAGCTGATTCTGCCGATGACGACTCCGGCTCTGGCCACGATTGGGCTGTTTATCGCGCTCGGCTACTGGAATGAATGGTACAACGCGATGCTGTTCCTGACCTCGGACGTGGAATACCGGCCTCTCCAGCTGTTTCTGTACAACGTGATCACGAGAGCGGATTTTATCCGCAACTCCTCGGCCGCTTCCAACGTTCCGCTACGCGACATGCCGCTCGAATCGATGAAGATGGCTACGGCGATCGTAGCTACGGGTCCCGTCATTCTGTTTTACCCGTTTGTGCAGAGGTATTTCATTAAAGGACTCACCGTCGGCGCGGTCAAAGGTTGAAAACCGCCCCGACGGCGGCAAGGCCGAAGCAAGGTGTGCCGGAGACGCCGTCAGGCGAAGCTCCTTCACATATTGGTGAAACCGGTTGCAGAAATGGCGTGGAAAATTCGAAGTTCTAGGGGAGGAAGAAGGATGTTCAGAAGCAAAAAGGTTCTGTTCGCGGTATTGTCGCTCGTTCTTGTCGTCGCTTTGGCCGCATGCAGCGGCGGGAAGGGAAACAACGGAAGCAAGGGAAGCGCCGAGTCGTCCGGCAGCCAATCGCCGTCCGCTGCAGCATCGACGGGGGACGGAGGCGTAGATACGTCGAAGTTCGTGAAAATCAGCTACCTGGTGCTAGGGGACAAACCGACCAACGGCCAATTCGAAAAAGTGTTCGAGAAGGTCAACCAGCTTATGCGGGAGAAAATAAATGCCGAACTGGAATGGAAATGGATCGAATGGGCGGACTGGCAGACGAAATACAACCTGACGCTCGCATCGGGGGAACCGATCGACCTGATCACGATAGCGACCGACTGGCTTGATACGTGGAACAACGCCCAGCGCGGCGCGTTTATGAATATCGACGATCTGCTGCCGACATACGCTCCCCGGACGTGGGAATCGATCCCTTCGGAGGATTGGGAGGAGAGCAAGTTCAACGGCAAGATCGTGCTAATACCCGAAAACGACTTTACCCAGTGGGTAAACCACGGCATCTATTATCGCGGCGATTGGGCAAAGGAGGCCGGGATCAACGAGCCGATCAAAGATTTCGAGATGCTTGGCAAGTACCTTCAGTACGTGAAGGACAGCAAAGAAGGCGTTGTGCCTTGGGATACGCAGTCGGGCGGCATCGGGCCCTACATCGGCTTCACGCAATCGTACATGGATATGCTGGAGCTGCCGATCGGCACCGGCTATATGCCGGTATTTCACGCCAAATCTTACGACGAGAAATATACCGCCACTAGTCCGATCTTCGACGACGTGTTCCTGAATATGGCGACGATGATGAAGGACTGGGCCGACAAAGGTTATTGGCGCGAAGACGTCCTGAACTACAAGGGGGATACGAGATCGCTGCTGAGAGCCGGATTGACCGGCACGGACCAGCATCATACCCAGACCTACGCTTCGCTGCGGGTAAACATGGATAAGGATCAGCCGGGCTCGGAGCTGCTCATGTTCCCGTTCTCCCGTACGCGCGGCAATCTTCCGGAGCTGTCCATTACCCATGGAGGCACTTCCGTTGGCGCGCACAGCAAAAATCCGGAAAGGGCGCTTATGGCGTATGACTTGATGCGCAACGATAAGGAAATCTATCAGCTGATCAACTTCGGACTGGAAGGAGTCCAATACGAGCTCAAGGACGGCAAAAGAGTGCTGCCGGCCGGCTACGACGAGGCCCGCGACGCCTATTACTCCGATTTCTGGGGCGGACGCGTCGATCGTTTCGAAATTCCTTCGGACACGGTGTGGGACGGCATCTCCACGCTATACCAGGAATACGACAGCTACAAGGAGCCTTACCCCTACGGCCGATTTATTTTCGACAAATCCAAGATCGACGCCGAGCTGACGGCCATCTCCCAGGTGACGGGAGAGTTGGGGCCGGCGATCCTCTGGGGCAAAGCCGGAGATCCGGCCAAGGCGGTGGAAGAATTCCGCGCCAAGCTGAAAGCCGCAGGGTACGACAAAGCGATTGAAGAAATTCAACGTCAGCTGGACGAATTCAAGAAGCAAATCGAATAAATCGAACGGCCGTTTCGTTCCCGGATTTTACTTTCCATTACTAGGAAGAAAATGCTATGATGAACGAAAAAGTCGGCTGTGCTAAGGATGGATGGTTTTGAAGCAGGTAACGATCTACGATATCGCCCATGAAGCAAGAGTCTCGGTCGCAACGGTGTCGCGAGTGCTTAACAACACCGCGCCAGTCAAGAGTGCGACTCGGGACAAAATTATGGAGCTGATTCACAAATACCAGTTCCAACCGAATGCCCTTGCCAGAAGCCTGTCGAAAAAAGAAACGGGAACGATCGGCGTCATCGTGCCGGACATTACGAATCCGTTTTTTCCGGAGGTGTTCTCGGGAATCGAGCAGGAAGCCAGGGACAAAGGATATACGTTCCTGCTGTGCGATACGACCGGCAGCTACGAGCGGGAGTCTCAGTATTTGAACATTTTGCGGGAGAAGCAGGTAGACGGCATTTTGTTTATGGGGGGGCGGATCAATCTGTCCCGCTGCAGTCCCGAGATGGCCGAGGAGGTGCGGGAGGCTGCGAGTCGCACGCCGCTCGTTCTCATTAACGGCAACCTGCCCGGAAACCCGCTGCATCGCGTGTATATCGACGAGACCAAAGGCGCCGAGATGGCGACCCGTTATCTGATCGGACTTGGACATCGGGAGATCGCGTTTATCGGCGGACACGACAATATGTCGACGACGGCGCAGAAGGTTCGAGCGTTCAAGAGGGTCATGCAGGAGAACGGCCTGGATATTCCCCGGGAGTGGGTGCTGAACGAGGATTTCTCGATCGAATCGGGGAAGCACCTTATGAAGCGTCTGCTGGAAGGGCTGCGCAGACCGACTGCGGTGTTTTGCGTGAACGATTTTACGGCGGTCGGGGCGGTGAAATCGGCGGCCAGGGCGGGCTATCGTATTCCGGAGGATCTATCGATCATCGGATTCGACGACATCCCGCTCGCCACCGCGATCAATCCGGAGCTGACGACGGTTTCTCAGAAGATGGAGACGCTCGGCCGGATGTCGGTCCAGGTGCTCCATAAGCTGATCGGCAAGGAGAAGGTCAAGAAGCAGACGGTTATCGAACCTGAGCTGATCATCCGTGAGAGTACGTCGCATCGTTGATTTTGAGGGGCGATGAGCCGAGTGTCGTCAACAGGTTAGCGCTACAACTTGGGCCTCTCCGCGAATCAGGCGACTAAGACGACTCAGGCGACTCAGATTGTATTTTTGGTAAAACCGAGGCTTGGGGCCGAGACTTCAGTGCCATCCGAGCTGTGGAGTGCGGGACGGGGGAGCGGAGGCCAAAAAAGTGCCTCGACTCAACCCGCGCCGGAGTGTGAAGGCCAAAAAAGTGCCCTGACGATGGCGGAATGGGGGAGCGGAGGCTAAAAAAGTGCCTCGACTCAACCCGCGCCGGAGTGGGAAGGCCAAAAAAGTGCCTTGACGGTGGCGGGATGGTGCAGCGGAGGCCAAAAAAGTGCCCTGACGATGGCGGAATGGGGGAGCGGAGGCCAAAAAAGTGCCATAATGTCCAACGACCGGGGACGCACCGTGCGCTTAACCTGAAAACATAGAGGATAAGCTTCCGGCTGCCCTCGAAGGGGCTGTCCCATAAGCAGAGTTGCTTTGAGAAGATCGATAGATAAAGCAAGGGGGATGTGCCTCCCTGGAGATTGCCTCATACGCTTCCGAAATTACCCTGTAACGGGTTTACCTATTCAGGTTTTAAGGAGCGTATAGCATCTGAAGGAGGTACACACCCCTTTGCGCCTTTATCAGCGATTATCTTCCAGGCAACTTGGTTGGCTTATGGGTCAGCCTTTTCGTTATTTCTTAAGAGCGAACGGGAATCGCGCCAGTTTCGGCAGGAGAGTCGGGCAGCGACTGCTTGATGCCCAGGCCGTTGTAACGAAGCCGGACTTCGATTCCTCCGATGATCGGGATGACCACGATATTGCGAATAGAGGCGTGAGGCAAGAATTCGACAAGACCGGTCGAGGCGAACGCTTGACGAAGGCCCCGTTTCCTCGGTTGGATGCAAATATCGGATCATGGAACAACAAAAACGGTTGAACCGGCGTCTAATAGATAAATAACGAAGTTAACTAGCTAGGGGAGTGGGGAAGTTGTTGAGAAGAATGGCCGGAATCGCAGGCTTGGCGGTCATTTTGTTCGGAGTTGCGGGAACGGGGCACGGACAGGGTCAAGCGATTGCCGCAGAGGCGGACGTTGCCTGGAAGTCGGCGACAGATCAAGTGTATCTCATAGAGGAGCAGGGGAAATATGGATTCATTAACGGCAGAGGCGAGATTGTGCTCGAGCCGGTGAACGACAGTCTTGTATACAATACGCAGACCGGGGGCTCCGTGTATTATGTCGAAGACGGCGCCGCGAGGAAGCAAACCTATTTCGACTTGACGGGTAAGAAGCTGTTCGAATGCGCGTTCAGGGCTTGCGGAATTCCGTCAGACGGATTGGCACTTTATATGGAGAAGGTTCAGACAGCCGACGGGACCGCCGCCACCCGGTACGGTTATATCGACATGCAGGGGAAAATAGCCGTTCAACCGATTTACCATAAAGCTTTCAATTTTTCCGAAGGTCTGGCTCGAGTGAATCAAGGGAAAGCCTCCGGGTATATCGATACGAAAGGCAAGCTGGTCACTCCCTATCGATTTAGCCAAACGTCAGACTTCTCCGAAGGAATGGCGGCTGTCAGCTTGACGGTAGGCGGCAAATACGGATATATCGACACTTCCGGCAAGCTCGTCATCCCTCCCCGATTCGACTACGCCACGCCTTTCTCCGACGGAGCGGCTGTCGTTAGCGTAAACGGCAAATACGGATATATCGATAAGACGGGCAAATACATTCAGAAGCCTCAGTTCACCATGGCGCAGCCTTTCTCCGAAGGGCTGGCATTCGTGGAGCGCAACGGGGGAAGGTTCTATATCAACAAGAAGGGCGAGAAGGTCATTCAAAATATTACAGCCGGAGGGCTGTTCTCCGGCGGTTTGGCCCCGGCCAGTCGCAGGTACACCTACGGCTATATCAATAAGTCCGGCACGTTCGTGATCAAGGATCAGTTCGAATGGGGCAACTCCTTCAAGGGAGATCTGGCGGAAGTCTATTTGCCCAGTTCCGAATCGCCGGGCTACGTGAGAGGATTTATCGACCGCAGCGGAACAATCGTATGGCCGCACGATTATAAGATTGGACAATAGTGGGAGAAAAAGAAAGCGGTAAAACGCTTTCTTTTTCTTATTGACAATTTGAATAGTCCCCGCTTATAGTTTAATTAAACGTTTAACCGAAGGGGGTCTGAGTGGGAGGAGATCATGAGGAAAATTACGATAAAAGACGTAGCCCGCAACGCCGGAGTATCCATCGCAGCCGTATCGTATGTCCTCAACGGCAAGGAGAGCAAAGTGTCGCAGGACACGATCGCGAGAATCCACGAATCGATCAAGGAACTGAACTACATTCCGAGCATTACGGCAAGGGGATTGGTCAAGAACACCTCGGAGCTGATTGGCGTCATCATTCCCCAGACAGAGGACCATAAGCAGCTTGTCTTCGAAAACCCGTTCTACAGCGAGATGATCAGCGCAATAGAAGCGGTTGTTCGGGAAGACGGTTACCACATCATCCTTGCGGGCGTCGACAAGGGTAAAACGTATCTCGATATTTCCACCTCGCGCAACTTGGACGGAGCCATCATTATGGGCATCTACTCCGAGCAGCTGTACGAAGAATGCAAGCAAGCGAACATCCCGATCGTGCTTATCGACAGCTATGTGAACGACAGCGACTTCACGAACGTCGGCATCGACGACGAGCTGGGCGGTTATATGGCCACGAAGCATCTGATCGATAACGGTCATCGCAATATCGGACTCGTCACCGGCATGATCCGCAAGGACGGCGTTGTGGAGAAAAGATTTCTCGGTTACAAGCGCGCTTTGCAGGAGGCCGGTTTGTTCTACAATCCGGACTACGTGTTCGAAAATTCGGTCAGCTACACGCACGGCCGCAGCTCGGGAACTTTGATCGCGGAGAAATATCCGGAGATTACCGGAGTGTTCGCCACGGCGGACATGGTGGCGTTCGGACTGATTCGCGGCATCAAGGAAGCCGGCAAGGAAGTGCCCGAGCATATTTCAGTCGTCGGTTTTGACGACATCTCGATGGCGCATATGTTTTTGCCGCCGCTGACGACGGTTAGACAGCAAATTTTTCTCAAAGGCGAAACCGCAGCGAAGCTGCTGATCGACCAGATTCGCAAAAAACGCGGAGCGAAGGCGCACGGCAAAAAAAGAACGAACATCCCGTTGGAAATTGCGGATCGGGAGACGGTGCGCAAGCTGCATTAAATCTAAAGCCGTGCTTCGCAAGCAAGCGAATCAACCGTAAGACCGCAAAAACGGTCGATCGGTGTCGAAAGTTAAACGCTTAATCTCGCCTGTCCATGCAAGAATGATCTTCAAATTACGAAATAGGGGGATTTATTCGATGGTTAAGACTGGATTGTTGAAGGCGCTTTCTTTCATTCTCGCAGCGATCATGATCGCATCTCTGGCCGCATGCAGCGGCGGCAAATCCGACAACGGCAACGGCAGCGCAAGTCCGAGCCAAGCTTCGCCAAGCGGATCTTCGTCCGCACCTACTTCCTCGGACGAGATCGTCACGGTCAAATTCGGCAACTTCTCCGGCGCCGGGGACACGGCGAAATACCTGGACCAGATGAAAGCGGAGTTCGAGCAAGCCAATCCGAACATCAAAGTCGAAATCGAGACAATCGCATACGGCGACTATTTTACGCAGATGCAGACCCGGGTAGCGGCAGGGCAAGCGCCTGACGCCTACGAGCTAAACTATGAAAATTTCGTGTCCTATGCGAAGAAGGGCGTGCTGCTCGATCTTAACCCTCTCTTCGACGCGACGCAGTTCGATAGATCGACCTTAAACGAGCAGGCCTTGAACGCCTTTTCCTCCGACGGGGTGCAGTATGGCATGCCGGGCAGCTTCTCCAACGTTTTGCTGATCTACAACAAAGAATTGTTCCAGAAAGCGAACGCCGAGCTTCCGACCAAGGATTGGACCTGGAAAGAGTTCGACGACGCTGCGGCGAAGATCCGCGCCCTCGACAAGAACACGTTCGGCGTATTCCAGCCGATTCAGTTCCATGAATTTTATAAGCTTGTTCAGCAGAACAACGGCAGCTTGCTTAACGCCGACAAAACCGCGTTCACCGTCAACACGCCGGAAAACGTGGAAACGCTGCAAAGGCTCGTCGATCGGGTGCTTACGACAAATGTCATGCCGACGCAAGCGCAGCTTAGCGGCGTAGGGGATTGGGATTTGTTCAAAGCCGGTCGCCTTGGCATGATCGTTACCGGCGTATGGGCCTTCTCCGATTTCATGCAGAACGTCACATTCGATTGGGACGTGGCCGTCGAGCCGGGCAACAAGAAGAAAGCGACGCACTTTTTCTCCAATGGACTGGTCATCAACAAGGACAGCAAAGCGGCTGAAGCGGCATTCCAATGGATTAAGTTTCTGTCCTCGAGCAAGGAAGCGGCGAAAATCCGCGTCGACGCGGGCTGGGAGCTGCCGGCCGTCACCTATCCGGACGTACTGGAAGCATATCTATCGATGACGCCGCCGGCGAACCGCCAAGCCGTATTCGATTCGCTGGACTACCTCGTTACGCCGCCGGTTATCGAGCAATTCGGAGAGATGTCGGACATTCTGGGCATTCATCTGACAGCCGCCTCCGAAGGGGCGAAAACTGCGCAGCAAGCGCTTGACGACGCGCAGAAGGAACTGACCGAGAAAATCAAGCTGTAACACGCGTTCGATATCAAGAAACGACGCGGCTGCCTCCGGTTCGTAAGGTCTGATCCAGGCTAACGTTCGCGGTCAGGCAGCCGCTACTTCTTAACGCGAGGTGTTTCGAATTCATGCTCACTCAACGAAACCGGAGAAAATGGCTGACGATCATCCTGTTCCTGCTGCCCTCCTCGATCGGGTTGCTCGTATTCAGCGTGATCCCGATTGTCTACTCGCTCGTCATCAGCTTCACGGACTGGAACGGGTTGAATCCGTGGAACCTTGCGGCGGGGACGCCCGACTTCCTCGGCTTCGGCAACTTTAAGGAAATTCTGGCGGGAGAGGAGTTCTGGCGCGTACTCAAAAACACGATGTACTATATCGTGCTGTACATCCCGCTCATTCTCGCCGCTTCCGTACTGGCAGCCGTGCTGCTCAACAATACGTACAAGGCGATCGGCCTGTATCGGGTCGTCTTCTTCATCCCGGTGCTGACCTCCTGGGTAGCCGCGGCACTCATCTGGAAATGGCTGCTCAGCGACGATTACGGCCCGGTCAACGCGATCCTCGGCTTCGTCGGCATCGACGGTCCCGCTTGGCTTCAGGACCGGACATGGGCGATGCCGGGCATCGTGTTCGCCAGCATTTGGAAGGACATGGGTTTCTTCGCTCTCATTATGCTGGGAGGCTTGCAAGGGATCAACCCGACGTATTACGAGGCGGCCAATATCGACGGTGCGAGTTTCTGGAGCCGGTTCACGAGAATTACGCTGCCACTGCTGTCTCCGATGCTTTTTTTCGTGCTCGTTATTTGCATCATCAACTCGTTCCAGCTGTTCCCGCAGGTGATGATCATGACGCAGGACGCCGGCCCATACGGCTCCACGCAGGTGATGGTCGAGCGAATCTACAAATACGCGTTCAAATATTACAAGATGGGATACGCCTCGTCGTTCTCCTGGATTTTATTCGTCATCATTTTCGTGTTCACTATCGTGCAGATGAAGCTGCAGAGGAAGTGGGTGCATTATGACTCGTAGCCGATTCGTTCAGCCTCTGCTGTTCTATGTGTTCGCATCGATTCTGGCGGTGTTCGCGCTCATTCCTTTTTTCTGGATGGTCAGTACGTCGCTTAAGAGCAAGGGCGCACTAATCAGCATTCCAATTGAATGGATTCCGGAGAAAATCTCGTTTGAAGGCTATAGCAAAATTTTCACCGTGTTCCCGTTCGCCAAGGCAATCTTCAATAGCTTGTTCATTTCGGTGGCCAGTACGGGCATCGTGCTCGTATCCGCGCTGATGGCCGCTTACGTTTTCGCCAAGATCGAATTTAAGGGCCGCGAGGCCGTATTCGCTCTGTTCCTGGCGACGATGATGGTGCCCGGCCAAGTGACGATGATTCCTGTGTTCCTCGTGCTGAAGGAATTCCAACTGCTCAATTCGTTTACGGGGCTTCTTCTGCCCAGCGTGTTTAATCCGTTCGCGATTTTCATGCTCAGACAGTTCATCAAGACGATCCACAACGACTTCCTGGACGCGGCGTTTATCGACGGGGCTTCCCAGCCGAATATCTTCCTGCGCATTATTGTGCCGCTGTCGATGCCGATTATCGCAACGCTTGGCATCGTGACGTTCATGGGGGCGTGGAACGATTACTTCTGGCCGTTGATCGTGCTGTCGGACAGAGAATTGATGACCTTGCCGCTGGCGCTGAGCTCGCTTAACGGACAATACGGCAGCGAGTACAACACGTTGATGGCGGGCAGTCTGATCTCCATGCTGCCGATCATCGTGCTCTATATGTTCGCGCAAGGCTTCTTCAAGGCCGGACTTCAGATGGGAGGAATCAAGTAATCGATGAACAAGACGAGACAGATGCTGCGCGATGCGCTCAGAGACGGGGCGCTGCTCCGGTTCGGCGGAATGAAGATGGGGATCGTAAGGGAAGTCGGACCATGGCTGGAAAAGGTTGCGGAGAGTCTGGCGGCTTCGGATGATTCCTCCCCCCGCGAAAAGGCCTATTGGCTTTGGATTGCCGGGGAGTATATCAATCGCGGTGGGGAGCGGGAGCTGCTAGAGCGCTACTCCGGGCTGATCGAAGCGGGAATCGCAAGCATCGCCGACGCTTGGAACGCGGCAGATTCGCACTGGCTATGGGACGAAGGGCCGGACGTCTATTTGAGCAACCTTGCTCTCTATTACGCCGCTTTAAGATCGATAGGCAACGTCTATCGGTCGGATAAGGCGCAGAAGCTGTGCAAGGACATTCGGGAAGCGACGTTCGCTTCGTTCATGCACGGCAAGCATTTCGTCAGCCGTAAGGGAACGGACGAAGTGTGGCCGGACATCGTGGCCGCCGCCGTGCCGTTCGGTCTGCTCAGCGCCGGCGATCTCGCCATGCTGGAAGCGCTTGTCCGCCTTGACGAAGCACGGACCGAGTCTGCCGAATCGGCGGGGCTTCTCTCCGCCTATTATAGCGAAGTCGGAGGGATCGGCCGCGCCCGCACGCTCCGCGACCAAGCGGCGGCTCTGTCTGGAGGCGAAGCGAACGCTTTCCTCGCTTGGGCCGAGGACCAGCTTGCGATCAAGTCGCCGGGTTTTGTCCCGGGAGAGTCGCAGGATGGGGGAGATGCGGGCGTACGCTTCATCCATGCGCCGGTCGGAGGGGAAAGTCCGTATCAGGCGGGCAACAACGAACGCTACCCGAGGTTGGTCGCGGTTGGAGAACGGGTCGCGATTCGGACATTCTCCGCGCCATTTCGGTCCAGCGACGAGATCGCGCTGGAAGTTGTTGCGGGAGTAAGCGCACCAACCTTCCTAAGCATGCAAGCCGTGGAGAACGAAGCGGGCGAACAGTATTGGGAAGCGGAGCTTGCGCCATTCGCGGAAACGGAGCAGGTGCGCTATCGGTTCGTCCGCGATCCGGAAGGTGCGGGAGAGGCGTCGGATTGGTATTCGTTCGAAGTGCTGCGCTGGATGAATCTGTCCCGGGCGACGGGGATCGCGCAGGCGGAAAACGGCGACGTAACGGTTCGTTTCGAGCCGGTGATAAAGGCGGGCCCAGTGCCTTGTCTGAACGCACGAAGCCATCCGAGCGGTGCGGTATCGTTCCGGCTGGAACTGATCGACGGGGATAACTCCGGCTCGGAGGCGCGGAAGACATGGAAGACGGAAGGGCGCTGCCGCGTTGGAGGCGCGGAGGTGAGCGTGGAAGGCGGTCGGTTCGCCGCAAGCCTGTTCGATGCAGAGGGCAAGCGCGTGTCGGCCAGCTATAAGCAGGAGGAAGCGGCGCCTTTCCAGGCGTTGATCGATCGAACGGGAACGGTCTATAAGCTGAGATTAAACTTCGCTCTGAAGGACGGGGAGCGACTGTACGGCATGGGAGAGAGATTCGCCCGGATGGAATTCCGCGGCTGCGAGCTGGACAATTACGTCTTTAACCAATATAAGGATCAAGGCTTCCGGACGTATATTCCGGTGCCTGTCGTCTATAGCTCCGGCGGATACGGCCTCTATCTGCAGAGCTCGCTCTATTCGGTATTCCGGTTTGGCACCGTACGCGAGGATCTTATGCAGATCGAGGCGAACGTCGGGCCGGAGCGGCAGACCGTCGATTATTGGCTGTTCGCCGGCAAGCCTCTCGAACTCGTCGGTACGTTCGCCGAGCTGACGGGCAAGCCAAAGCTGCCGCCGAAATGGGCGTTCGGCCCCTGGATGTCGAGCAACAACTGGGACAGCGAGCGAGAAGTGGACGAACAGCTGGCGCGTACGGCGGAGCACGCCGTCCCGTCTACCGTCATGGTGCTGGAGCAGTGGAGCGACGAGTCTTCCTTTTACATTTTCAACGATGCGGGGTACGAGACGAAGTCGGGCTCGGAACGATTTGCATACGATGATTTCAGTTTTCCGGCTTGGGGGAGATGGCCGGACCCGCGCAAGCTGGTCGAGAGAATTCATGGGCAGGGCATTCGCGTCCTGCTGTGGCAGGCTCCGGTGATGAAGTTTATGGACGGCATCGCTCACATTCAGCGGGATGAGGACGAGCGATACATGGTTGAACAGGAATACGAGGTACGGCATGCGGACGGCAGTCCTTACCGCATTCCGGATTACGAATGGTTCAGAGGAAGCCTGGTGCCGGATTTCACCAATCCGGACGCCGCGGACTGGTGGCTCGGCAAGCGCCGGTATTTGCTGGAGGACATCGGCATCGACGGCTTTAAGACGGACGGCGGGGAGTGCATCTACGGCTCGGAGCTGCAGTTCCATGACGGGCGCAGTGGCGCGGAGATGCGCAACGAATATCCGAACAACTACATCGCCGCCTTCCAACAGTTCGCGGACCGTTATGTGGATGGAGGGGCGATTACGTTCAGCCGCGCAGGGTATACGGGAGCTCAGGCGATGCCGCTGCACTGGGCGGGCGACGAGAAATCGACGTTCGAGGCGTTCCGCGCGACGATCGTCGCCGGACTAAGCTGCGGCCTATCGGGCATTCCGTTCTGGGGCTGGGATCTGGGCGGCTTCTCGGGAGACATTCCGACGGCGGAGCTGTATGTCCGCTCGGCCGCGATGGCCGCGTTCTGCCCGGTGATGCAGTACCACGCCGAGAGCAAGGGACAGTATAACATGGACCGTACGCCGTGGAACATTGCGGAACGCACGGGGCGTCCGGAGGTTCTGTCCCTGTACAAGCGGTTCGCAGATATCCGCATGAACCTGCTTCCGTACGTGTGGGAGCAGGCCCGGAAGAGCGCGTCCACGGGATATCCGTTGATGCGGGCGCTGCTGCTCGCTTACCCGGAAGATGAAAAATGCGCCCACCTGACGACGCAGTATCTGTTCGGAGACAGCCTGCTCGTCGCTCCTGTAGCGGAGGAAGGAGCCTTGGAGACCGAGGTTTATTTTCCGGAAGGCCGTTGGCTGTCGCTGTTTAATGAGGATATTATCGTCGGTCCTCGGACGGCGGAGGTCGAGGCAGGCTGGTCGGACATTCCCGTCTATATGAAGGAGAACGCCGTCGTGCCGCTGAATCTCGGCGCTGTCCGCAAGCTGGCCGACGATGTGGGCAACGCAGTGGATCGTTATGCGAATCTCACCTTGATGATCTATGCGACGGATAGCCTGATCTATCGCTTGGAGGACGAAGCGGGCTGCTCCATCGGTCTGACCGTCTCCAAGAGCGACGCAGCGCTAAAGATTCGCGTCGAAGCGGAAGGCGGGGAGGCTCCGGTAACGCTGCTATTCCGAGGACTGGAGCGGGATGTCGTTCAAGTGACGCAGGAAGGGAATAGCTGGCGGCGAGCAGGCTCGGTCGGCGATCTGTCCGCAGGGAGCTGGCATGCCAGAACGGGCGAGACGCTCGTCTGCGCGGGGCAAGGCGTTTCTATTTTCACGATCGAGTTGGGCGTAGAGTAAGCCGGAGAAAACCGGTTCAAGAAAGGAGGTGATGCCTGGGCTTGGCATCTTAGGGGGAGCTGTAATCGCTAGACCCGCAGCTTGCAATCCACTAATAGCGAGGAGCGAGAATGATGATCAGACTGAAGACGATCAGAAGGCGGCTTGCTTATCCGGTAATGGCGTTGCTGTTGTTCCTGTCTTCCGTTCCGAGTGCGTTCGCAATTGATGGAGTATTTCATAGCCCGTACGGGCTGGAGGATCGGTACGTCGCGGAAGTGACGGAGCGCTATCCGCAGGACCCGATTGCGGGAGAGAACGTCTATATCAAGCTCAAGACTTGGCCGATCGAACCCGGACAAGCCGTCTGGGTCACTTGGACGAAGAACGGCGTGCCCCAATCCGTCATTAACGGCTCATGGAAGTACAACAGCGGCGGAGATACGTATTGGGAAGTCGCGCTGGGCAGCTTCGCCAAGGGCGATGTCATTAATTATACCGTTCGCGCCGACCAATACGGCACGAACCAGAAGACGATCGGTCCGTTCGAATTTACGGTTACGGACTGGGAATCGGTAGCCAGCGTTAGCGGCTATACGGACAGCTCCAACCACGTCGTGTTCAACGCGGTTCCGAATACGGGCGCGTTGTCGCCC
The DNA here is from genome assembly GCF_003386235.1 of Cohnella phaseoli. Lineage (GTDB taxonomy): Bacteria > Bacillota > Bacilli > Paenibacillales > Paenibacillaceae > Cohnella > Cohnella phaseoli. Next base: position 46,710 of record NZ_QRDZ01000025.1, on the reverse strand, counting down.
AAGCTGAACATCTCGTTCGCGGCGGACGACGTTTTCCGGGTGCAGCTGTCCCCGACGGGTACGGGCAGCTTCGATACCGGGCTGTCCAATTATACGCTGACGGATCACGGCTCGTATTATACGGTCGCGACGTCCGAGCTTGTGCTGAGAGTGGACAAGTCCCCTTTTAAGCTCAGCGTGTACGAGGAGGACGGAACGACGCTGATCGCCAAGCAGTACGACAGCACGGTCAATCGCAATATGGCTTGGCTGACCGACGGCAGCTCGATTATCGACAAGGTCGAGGACAATTTCTATTCCCCGTCCGACGAGAAGTTTTTCGGCTTCGGCGAACGGTACGACAACTTCGACAAGCGGGGAGAAGACATCGAGACCTATATCTACAACCAATACCTCAACCAGAACGAAAAAACCTACCTCGCGATCCCTTACTTTATAAGCTCCAAAGGCTATGGCATTCTCGCTAACAGCACCTACTACTCCAAGTTCAAAATGGCGACGGTTCGCTCCGATATGTACGGATTTACCGTAGATACGGGCGGCAGCGCGAACTCGATGCTGGATTACTATTTTTATTCGGGAGACAACCTGAAGGACGTCATCGACAATTATACGGATACGACGGCCAAGCCGACGCTGATGCCGAAATGGGGCTTCGGATTGTGGCTGTCCGCCAACGAGTGGGACCGTCAGTCGGAAGTGAACACCGTGCTCGGCAATCTGAACACGTACAACATTCCGGCGACGACGCTTGTGCTGGAGCAGTGGAGCGACGAGGAGACGTTCTATATTTGGAACGAAGCCACCTATACGCCCAAGGCTGGCAGCGATGCGTTCTCTTCGAGCGATTTCACCTATGGCACGAAATGGCCCGACCCGGAAGGGATGGTCGACGACATTCATACCGCAGGGCTGAAGGTGCTGCTCTGGCAGACGCCGGCGATTAAGCACACAGGCTCTCCGTATGCGCAGAAGGATAACGACGAGTCCTATATGATCTCGCAAGGCTATGCGGTAGGAGACGGCAACGGCGGAGCCTACAAAACTCCGGACGGCTGGTTCGGCAGCAGCCCGATTCTGGACTTCACAAACTCCGCGGCGGTCAATTGGTGGATGTCGAAGCGCTCCTACTTGTTCGACGACATCGGCATCGACGGCTTCAAGACGGACGGCGGGGAGCTGGTATGGGGCAAAAATACGACGTTCTCCAACGGCAAGAAGGGCGACGAGATGCGGAATCTGTATCCGAATCTGTACATCGGCGCTTATTACGACTACGCCAAGCTCAAGCGCGGGGAGACGATCTCGTTCAGCCGGGCCGGCACGACGGGCGTCGGCGCGTACCCGGCATTCTGGGCGGGCGATCAGGAGTCGACCTTCGGCACGATGAAGCAGTCGATTCTGGCAGGCTTGAATGCAAATATGTCCGGCGTCCCTTATTGGAGCTGGGATCTTGCCGGCTTTACGGGAACTTTCCCTTCCTCGGAGCTGTATAAGCGCTCGGTGGAAATGGCCATATTCGCGCCGGTCGTCCAGATTCACTCGGAGAAATCCAACCCGCCGGTCAACGAGGAGAGAACGCCGTGGAACGTGCAGACGCGCAGCGGCGACGGCACCGTCATCAACCATTTTGCCAAGTATATGAACATTCGGATGAACCTGCTTCCTTATATCTACAGCGAAGCGACGAAGACGAGCGCCACCGGCGCGCCGCTGATGAGAGCGATGTTCCTCGAATATCCGGACGATGCAAACTCTTACGATCCGGACTATCAGTATCAGTATTTGTTCGGGGATAATCTGCTCGTAGCGCCGATTGTCGATCAAGGCGTCACGAACAAGGATATTTATCTGCCGGAGGGAGAATGGATCGACTTCTTCTACGGCGCCGCAAGACCGGGAGATCGGGAAATCTCCTACTATGCGGACGTCGACAGCATCCCGGTATTCGTGAAGTCGGGCTCGATCATTCCGATGAACCTCAATTCGAATTATGCGCTGGGAGGCACAATCGGCAACAGCATGACGAGCTATACGAATCTGACTTTCCGGGTTTATCCGGACGGCAGCACGTCCTACGATTGGAACGACGACATCGGCGGCTCCGTCAAGACGATCTCCTCCGACGAGGAGTACGACTTGAATCGAGTTACCGTAACGCTTCCGGCGATCAGCACCGCAAGCACGCTGCAGGTGTACACGACGAAGCCATCTTCCGTTACGGTCAGGGGCTCCGGGCTTACCGAGTATGGCAGCTTGAGCGCGCTGAATTCCAGCTCGCAAGGCTGGTATTACAGCGCTGCGGAGAAGTTCGTCTACGTGAAGGTCGCTTCCGGCGGCTCTACTCGCACCGTCGTTCTGAACGGCGTCCACAAGTCGGAGTACGAGGCCGAATACGCGACGCAGGTGAACGTATCGACGAATACGAACCATACGGGCTATACCGGAACCGGCTTCGTGGACGGATTCGCCAGCACGGGCGATGCAGTACTGTTCGACGTGTATGTGGATGCGGCGGGCTCCTATGATGTCGACTTCAAGTATAGCTCCGCGGCCGGCACGGCTTCCCGGCAAATCTATGTGAACGGCTCGAACATTCAGACGCTCTCGATGCCGGCGACGGCGAACTGGGATACGTGGGGCACGGCGACGGCGACTCTCACGCTGAATGCCGGGCACAATACGATCTGGCTGCAGTACGATCACGGCAATTCTCAAGGCATCAATCTGGATAACATTACGATCAAGGAATAGGGAGCAGGAACAGGGAACAGAAATAAGGAAGCCCGCGTCACGATCCGAATTGCGAGAGTTCATCCAATGGGAGAGGTGGGTATGTTCTTATGATCCGAAAGATGATTGGCAAGAAGTTGAGGAAAGGGTTCCTCGTTGCGCTGACGTTCAGCTTGGTGTTGTCGGTGATGACCGTTTATCCGGCGGCGAAGACGAACGCTTACGTGAGCGCACTGGGCAATGTAATCGGCGTTTCCGTAACGGGAGATGCGCTTACGCTGACGATCGACAACGGCGCTGAGCCGAACGACGACATTCTGGAAATTTTGGCGGCGGACCTTAACATTCTGAAGGTGAATTACCGTCCGAACGGCGTCGCTTCAAGCGCCAGTACGCCGATGATCGATCCGAACCGCACGTGGAGCGCGGTAGGGGCAACGATCGATACGACGGGAGATCCGATTCTGATCACAACCTCCGTGATGAGAATCGAGATCGCCAAAAACCCGGCAAGGATGACGGTCAAGAAAGCCGACGGAACGACGCTGCTCTGGGAGCCTGCCGGCGGAGGCGTGTTCTATGACGGGGTCAGGTTCCAGCACTCGACCGGGCACAACATGTACGGCATTCGCAGCTATAACGCCTTCGACGGCGAGGGCGACATTTTGCGGAACGATAGCGATCATGCGGCGCATGCCGGGGAGCAGGGCGACGCCGGAGGCCCGTTCATCTGGTCGACGGCCGGCTACGGCGTTCTGGTCGACAGCGACGGCGGGTATCCGTATACGAACTCGACCACGGGACAACTGGAATTCTACTATGGAGGAACGCCGACGGAAGGACGACGCTACTCCAAATCGAATGTGGAGTACTATATCATGCTGGGCGATCCCTATCAGATCATGGGCGCGTATTCGAAGATTAGCGGAGCGGCTCCGCTCATGCCGAAGTGGTCGCTCGGGTTCAGCAATTTCGAGTGGGGCATCGATCAGGACGAACTGGAGGAGATGGTCGAGCTCTACCGGGCGAAAAATATTCCCATAGACGGTTACGCGCTGGATTACGATTGGAAAAAGTACGGCGAGGATCATTACGGGGAGTTTAAGTGGAATACGGGGAATTTCCCCGATGCGGCCACGAATGCGCTCAAGAGCGATATGGACGCCAAGGGGATCAAGCTGATCGGCATTACGAAGCCTCGCGTCGTTACGCTGGATTTCGGCAACAACCGGACGGATCAGTACGACGATGCGCAAGCGGGCGGTTACTGGTATCCGGGGCATTCCGAGTATACGGACTATTTCATTCCCGTTACGGTCCGCAGCGTCGATCCTTACAATGCGAGCGCCCGGACGTGGTTGTGGCAGAACTCCGAGGAAGCGCTCGACAAGGGCATCGTCGGATGGTGGAACGACGAGACGGACAAAGTTTCTTCGGGTATGGCGCAATATTGGTTCGGAAATTTCATGACCGGCCATTGGTCGCAGGCTTTCTACGAAGGCCAGCGGGCGTACACCGACGACGCGCTCCGCGTATGGCAGACGGCGCGCACGTATTACCCCGGCGCTCAGCGATACGCGACGACGCTGTGGTCGGGAGACATCGGCATCCAGTTTCAGAAGGGCGAGCACGTCTCGTGGGCTGCGGGCATGAAGGAGCAGCGCGCCGTCATGCTGTCCTCGGTCAATCTGGGGCAGGCCAAATGGGGAATGGATGCCGGAGGCTTTAACCAGGAGAACGGCACGATCGGCAATCCGACGCCCGAGCTGTACGCCAGATGGCTGCAATTCGCGGCGATGACGCCGGTGTTCCGGGTGCACGGCAACTACAACCAGCAGCGTCAGCCTTGGTATTACGGTTCGACCGCGGAGGAAGTCAGCAAAAGCGCCATTCAGTTCCGCTACTCGCTCCTGCCTTATTTGTACGCCTATGAGCGGAAGGCATACGAGAACGGAGCGGGACTGGTCCGGCCGCTCGCGTTCGATTACCCGGCGGACGCCAATGTCGCGAATCGGACAGACGCTTGGATGTTCGGGGACTGGCTTATGGCCGCTCCGGTCGTCGACAAGCAGCAGAAGAGCAAGGCGATCTATTTGCCGGCGGGGACGTGGACCGACTATTTCCGCGGAGTCACCTATGCGGGCGGACAGACGATCCATTACCCGCTGAACTCCGAGAGCTGGACGGACATCCCGTTGTTTATCAAGCAGGGTGCGATCATTCCGTCGCAGCAAGTACAGGATTATGTCGGCCAACGAGTCGTCGATACGGTGAACGTCGACGTATTCCCTTCAGCGACGGCAACCTCGTTCGCTTATTACGAGGATGACGGCAAGACGTACGATTACGAAGGCGGAACGACCTTCGAGCAGACGTTGACCGCTCAGGACAACGGCGGAAGCGGGTACGCGTTTTCCGTCGGAGCGAAATCCGGAACGTATGTGCCGGACGTCGATTACTATTTGGTGAAGCTTCACGGCAAAGCCGGCACAGGCGCAACGTTGAACGGCAGCGCGCTTGCCTCCTACGCCGATCTGAACGCTTTGAAAGCGGCCGGAGGGGAAGGCTGGAGCACGGGCAGAGACGTGTATGGTTTGGTCACCTACGTCAAAGTGGCCGCGGGTGCGGGCTCGGCCAAAAATGTTGTCGTCACCGGCAGCGGCAGCGGCAGCGTTGCGTCTACCGCTTATCAATACGAGGCGGAGGAAGCATCGCTGTCGGGAGATACGACGGGAACGACGGCCGGCGTCAACACGAATCATTCCGGTTATGCCGGCAGCGGGTTCGTGGACGGCTTGGACGATGCCGGCGCGGCGGCGACGTTCTATGCGGACGTCCGCACAGGCGGCGATTACGAGGTGGCTCTCCGCTATGCCAATGCGACCGGATCGGCCAAGACGCTCAGTATTTTCGTCAACGGTGCGCGTGTGAAGACGACGTCGCTCGGTCAATTGGCAAACTGGGATACGTGGGGAACGCAGACGGAGACGCTGCCTCTCATGGCGGGACGCAATGCGATTACGTACAAATACGATGCCGGCAACGGGGATACCGGTAATGTGAATATGGACTATATCGCGGTGTCCTTCGATCCGATTCAGGCCAAGTACGAGGCCGAGAACGCCAAGCTGTCCGGCGGTGCCTCCACGAACGAGGACCATTGGTTTTATTCGGGCTCGGCCTTCGTAGACGGCTTCGGTTCGTCGGGCGCTTCGGCCGAATTCCAGGTGGAAGTGCCAAGCGCCGGCAGCTATGAGGTAGCGCTGAGATATGCCAATGGCTCAGGCTCGGCGAAGACGGTCAGCTTATTCGCCAACGGCGTAAAGGATAGTCAGCTCAGCTTGTCCAGTCCGTCCGTGAACTGGAACGTCTGGCAGGACAAGAAAGAGACGGTCAGTCTGAACGCGGGTACGAATACCGTAACGGTCAAATACGATACGGGGGATACGGGCGGCGTTAATCTGGATCGCATATTGGTCTCGCCGACGGCTGTTGTTCCGGCAGCTTCAGAGACGAATCTGCTGGACAATCCCGGATTTGAGCGGAACACGGCCTTTAACAGCAACTGGGCGGAATGGCATCCCGGCGGACAGGCGCTCGCTTACGGCATCGACAGCGGCAAAGGGATGAACCCGCCGGAAGCGCCTTCGACCGGCTGGCAGCGCGCGTATTTCTATGCGCCCGGGGCATATAAGCAAAGCATCCATCAACAGGTGGATGTTCCCGTCAACAACGCCAACTACAAGTTCGAAGCGCGGGTGCGGCTGAGCAATACCGCTCCGACGACGGCGCGCGCCGAAATATCCAATCACGGCGGCAGCGCGCAGTACTACAACATCTCCAACGACGGCGTCTGGAAGTCGATCCGCATCGACAACATTTACGTGACGACCGGCGTCGTCGACGTCGGCTTCTACGTCGACTCGCCCGGCGGGACGACGCTGCTGATCGACGACGTTCGCCTGACTCCGCAATAAGGGCATTACGGAGAAAACCTCAGTCTCCTCCTCCGGTTCCACAGGAGGCTGAGGTTTTTTTCTTCGTTTGAACGGGAGAAAGCTGGAGTTTAGAAGCCGAGGCTCGATTCAATAAATCTCAGTATAGATCAATTATATATTTGTATAGATCATTGTTTTAATCGGGTTGGCCACTTAAAATTTTTGATTAAAGCGGGTAAATGACTAGGGACGCATGGCTTGGAGAGCTGTAGCAATGCTTCGCATTGCCTGTCGCCAAGCACTTTTTTTGCACAATAGGGAAAACGTTTTCAAAATCGGCGAGAGAACGTATTCGAGGTTTGCGTCGAAGACCCAAGCACGGAAGGGGGCTTGAGCCCGGATTACGAGGGTACGGCAGTATTTTAAAAATCGAAAGTTAATTCAATCGGGTTGATTAGCGACGTGTTTGTGGAATTTTCTCGGCGGATATCCCGTTATCTTTTTGAATTGCCTGCAGAAGTGCTCCACATTTTGATAGCCGCATCGAGAAGCGATCTCGGCAATGCTCTGGGTGTTATGAATCAAATATTCTTTAGCTATTCGTATTCGGCTGTTAATCACATCGTCCATGCAGGAAACTCCGAAGGTTTTCTTGTAGATGCTCTGGAGGTAGCCAGGGCTGATTTGCAGATAATCCGCCATTTTCGCAATTGTCCAGTAATCGCCGGGATTGTTTTGAATGGATGTGCGAAGCCGCAACAGATTGTAGTATTGAGGCGTAATGTCCTCTTGGGAGATGGATTCCAATAGTTTATTGAACAAGGTTCTCAACAAATAGTCGATGGAGGATTTTTTGTAATCGCGATTAAAGTTATGTTCAGTGACCAACAGTTCAAATAGTTTGGAGCAGTATTCCGGATCGTTCAAGGAAAAAGGAATGCCGAACGGAAGCGGCAATTCCGTAATATAAGCTTCCTCCGATTCGAATCGGATCCAGTCATTGATGAAGGAATCGCCGCAGGTCTGGTAGTAAACTTTCTGTAACGGACGATACAGAACGGCGCTGTGAGCAGGGTATTCCTTGAGGGCGCCATTGACCCAGAATTGTGCGGGGGTTTTGGTAATGACCAATAGCCAGTGAAAGCCAACGGGAACGTCGATTACAAAATGGCCAGAGTGCGTTGTATTGCATTCAACATAGTGAATATGGGTCATCCGTATCCCTCCCGGTAGCATGTCTTTAATATACCATAAGGAGGCGATGACACCTTGAACGGCACGGGAATTTCCGACGCATACATGAGTGCTGCTGTAAGCGGCAAGCAAGGCAAAGTACGGGAGGTCGTGTATCCGGTAAAACACTACATCAACTCGTCCCGCCAACTGGTGACGGAGCGGGAAATCGATGCAGGGGAAGCGGGAAGGGCGACGGTTGACGGAGCGGCCATTCATAAATCCTGCAGCGTCTATCTCCCGGCGGGTTACGAACAATCGGATTCGCATACCCGTTACGATGTGCTGTATCTGCTTCACGGTGTAGGCGGAGACGAATACGAGTGGCTGCGCGGCGCAGGGAATGAGGATGGCCAATATATCTTGTGCAATCTGTTGGACAATCTCATCGCTGACGGCGCGATCGATCCGCTTATCGTTGTGATGCCTAACGGAAGAAGCTCGCATGACTGGACGAATTGTACGTTCAACCCGGAAGGGACCAATATGCTTGGCTTCTACTATTTCGATTATGAGCTGAGATACGATCTGATTCCTTTCATAGAATCTACGTTTAACACTTATGCGGATATTCGGGACAGCGCTCCGAAAATGGTTGAATACAGTCGTATGCACAGGGCAATTGCAGGTCTGTCCATGGGCGGCATGCAGGCATTGAATCTGATCCTTGGCGGTCACCGATGCGATTCCGCAGCGCTTGCAGGAAAGGAGAGCGTATGGAAGAACGGGCTAACCGCGACGGTTCCCGCGCGAGGGATGACCGATCTGTTCGCTTATGTAGGCGCGTTCTCTAACGCTCCCACTTCGAGCAGCGGCAGGTTTCTGGGGGCGAGCATCGCTTCGAGCGGCAACAGGCTTAAATTGCTGTATATGACATGCGGAGATGCCGATGACATATCGCTTGATTGCTACGAGCAATCGGCAGACGGGCTTGCAGATCTTGCGGGGGATTATCTCGATGAGCATTACCGGGTCACAATCAAGGACGGCGTTCATGATTTCAACGTGTGGTACAACGGAGCGTATCATTTTATTAAAAAAATAAGTCAAGCGAAGAGCGATTTGCAATGAACGTGTTCAAGGGCAAGATTTACATTTATCCGTCGCACGATACCATCGACCCTTATAAAGGATAAGCTTGCTTGCCGATCCCTTGCTGCAGCGGCAAGCGGATCGGCCAAAAGCATTTATTTCCATGGTATAATGGGGATTATTTTCATAATGAGGGTTATTTTCGGAGGGAGAGGATCCCAATCTTCACCGTGCTGCTCGTTGACGATGAACCGCTTGTATTGGAAGGTTTAGCGTTCATGATCGATTGGGAAAGCCATGGCTTCCGTATTTGCGGTGAAGCATGCGATGGGGAAGAAGCGCTTAATCGAATTCAGGAGCTGAGCCCCGATCTGGTCGTGCTGGATATTAGCATGCCGGTTATGGATGGGCTCCAGTTGGTCGAGCACTGCACGAAGGTGCTGAATGTGCCGTGCCGGTTCATCATTCTGAGCGGACACGACGATTTCGCCTTCGCCCAGAAGGCGATGACGTGCGGAGTGCTCGATTACTGGCTAAAGCCCATCGACGTAGAGGAGATTAACGCCACACTCGGAAAACTGAGCAAGGAGTGGTCGCATCCAGGCAGGGAGGAAGCGGGCTCGCCCCCTGCGGCTCTGCCGCTGGCAGCGGCCTGGACGGTGCTGGATGCCGATGATCCGTTGTTCGCTGCGGAGGACAGTCTGTTGCTGGCCATTCAAGCCGGCGACGGGACGGCGATTGACGAAGCGGCCGGAAGGCTGTGCAGCCAAATGGAGCTTTCGTTCAGAGGGGATAGGGAGGCAAGCAAAGCATTCTTATCGAATGTGTTGTTGGAATTGATCTGGAAAGTAATGGAGGGAGAAATGACAAGCCCGGCTCCGGATGACGAACACGCGCTCTCGCTTCCGGTTCTGCCGAACAGGCCAGAGCGCTGGCCCGATATTTTAGCGTCGTTTGCCCGCGAGACGGTGGAGCAATTGACGCGGCAGAAGGCGATGACCGGTCCCGTAGGAGAGGCGGCCCGGATTATCCGTGAGCGCTACCGTGAGCCGCTTCAATTGCAGGCCGTTGCGAAAATGCTTCATTTTCAGCCCGCTTATTTGGGGCAGTTGTTCAAGAAGCAGACGGGGATGTCTTTCCTTGATTACGTTCACCGCACGCGCATCGAGGCAAGCCGCAGGCTGCTGCGGCGAACCGATCTGAAAATTGCCGATGTAGCCCGGACGGTCGGATACGCCGATCCCGAACAATTCGCCGCAAAATTCAAGCAATGGATGGACATGCCCCCCTCCCAATACAAAAATGGCTGATTCGAAGGAGGCATCCGTATGCGCAAGCCGATCGTTTGGCTCAGCTTTGTCAACAACATTCCGCTCAAATGGAAGTTCACACTAATCTACCTCCTTTGCGTCCTGCTGCCGATTTTAACGATCAATGTCCTCTTCTTCCGGCAGATGTCGGAGAATATTCAGACCCGGGAGCAGAACAATCTTCAGATAACGATCGAACGCGCAGCCAAGAAGACCACAGATATGATCGAAGGCGGAGTAACGCTGAGCCATTCCATTGCGACCGACCGTAACTTGTACGAAGTATTGGATATGGAATACGCCGATATTGTCGATTTCTATGAAAGCTTCAATAACGTGTTGAGCGGCAAGATGAGACCGTTTATGTCGGCCTACACCTATGTCGAGAATATTTCGGTGTTTACGGAAAATCCAACGCTTGTGGCGGGAAGCAGTTTCTTTATTTTGGACGAGGCGGCGAAGCGAACTCCGTGGTATGAAGCGGCTTCCGCGTCTCCGTCGGCAGTCAATGTGCTTATGTATACCGATGTCGATCCGATGAACGCGAAAGCAAGCAAAGGCTATTTCAGTATCGTACGCAGACTTAACGAGTACCCGATGTTCGGACGTTATGCCAAGTATTTGCGCATTGATCTTAAGCTCAGCAGCTTCGACGAGATTCTGGAGCAAGAGGAGCCGTACATGACGCTCAGCATGCTGGGACCGCAAAATCAGGTGCTCTTTCCCTCCTCTCAATATTTGCAGAAGGCCGTATTGCAGGACAACCATGGGGATGACGGCTTGCTGTTTCGCAGCCCCCTCGGAACCCCCTCCTATATCCGTGATTGGAAGCTTGTCGGTATAGCGGAAGAGGACCGCTTCCAGACGGCTGTCCAGAGCTCCAAGCACTTTATCTGGATGTTGGCTGCGATCAGCACGCTGCTGCCGACTTCGCTTATCTTCATCATGCTGCGTTCCTATAATTACCGGATTCGCCGACTTTCCCGCCATATGGAAAAAGCAAAGAACGAGAAGTTTGACCTGATTGTGCTGCGTGAGGGGACGGATGAGATCGGCGGGCTGATTCGCAGCTACAACCGGATGGCGGCTCAGATCGAGTCGCTTATTAACGATGTGTACAAGCTCGAAATTCAACAGAAGGATATGGAGCTGGAGCGGATTCGCGCGGAGATGAAGCTGCTGCAAAGCCAGGTAAATCCGCATTTCCTGTTCAACACGCTGAATGCTCTGCTCGTCGTCAGCGCCAAGAACGGCTATACGGAAGTCACCGACATTATCCGCAACTTGTCCCAAATGCTTCGTCGGATGCTCAGTTGGACCGATTCCCCCGTCACGCTGCAGGATGAGCTTCATTTTACAGAAATGTATTTGAAAATCGAAAAGTTCCGGTTCTCGGACCGTTTTGACTATGTCTTTAACATCGAAGAGGAAGCTGCAGGCTGTCTGCTGCCGAAAATGTGTATTCAACCGATCGTTGAGAATGCGTGCAAGCACGGGCTGCAGGCGGTGAAGGGACAGCGCGTTATTCGTATTGAGGCCCGGCGCACGGATGCTTATTTGCAAGTGCAGATTGAAGATAACGGCAAAGGCATGAACGAGGAACGGTTAACTGAAATCCGAAGTCTGATGAACGGAAGTCTCGATGCGGACGAGAATGTGGGCATTCGCAACGTTTATAAGCGGCTTCGGCTTCATTACGGGGAGCGCGTCGATTTCTATATCGACAGCCGAACGGGCGAGGGGACTCGAGTCAGCTTTCGGATTCCTGCCCTGCCCTTGAATGAAGGAGGGATATGACGTGTATACGGTGCTGCTGGTAGATGACGAGCCTTGGGCGATCGAAGGTTTGCAGATGTTCGTGGATTGGGAAGGGCTCGGCTTTCGCATCTGCGGAGTATGCGAGAACGGCGCCGAGGCGCTGGCAACGGCGCGCGAGTTGATGCCGGATGTCATCGTGACGGATATTCGGATGCCGGAGCTGGATGGCTTGGAATTAATCGGACAATTGCAAGGGGAGGGTGCAGCCCCTGCTGAATTCGTCGTGCTTAGCGCCTATAGTGAATTTGCGTTTGCCAAACGCGCCATGCAGCTCGGGGTTCATCACTATCTGCTGAAGCCGATTATCGGAGATGAGGCGGCTGAGGTGCTGACCCAGATTCGCATGCGGCTGGATGTCCGCAGTACGTTACGGAGTGCGGCGAACAGCGACGGTGAAGAGGCGTCGCTGCCGACTCTGGCTGTGCAGCGGATGAAGGACGTACTACAAGCGATCGAAGATGCGGACAGAGGACGGGCAGCGATCGTTATCGACAGCTTGTTCCAAGAGCTGGGCAGTCGATCGGCCGAATGGGTGGAACTGTTCGCAGGCTCTTTGACCATCAGATGCAGCAAGCTGATTCGCGAATCCGGCGGCGATCCGGGTCTGCTGCTAAGCCCCCAGCCCGATAGCGAGCCGGCCTCCGTACAAATGCGTATTCTCTCGTATACGGAGCAAGTGATCGCAGCGCTGCAATCGCTACGCGAACGCAGGCCCGGCAACACGATGGCAGAGATAGACAGGTTTATTTGCGAACATTATCGCGATCCGCTGTCCATCAGAGACATAGCGGCACGATTTTACTTGAATCCCGTTTATTTAGGCAAGGCTTATCAGGATAAATTCGGCTGCAGCATACTCGAACGGATGCATGATTTGCGGATTGCCGAGGCGTGCGAGAAGCTGCGCGGCACCGCCGAACCGATCAACGCGATTTCAGAGCGGGTCGGGTATTCGCACTATCATCATTTTTTGCAGCATTTCGAACGGCGTACGGGCAGGAAACCGGCGGCATACCGAGCCTTGATAGGCGATGTTTGGAGAAGCGAACCGCTGCTGGAAACCGATTTTTGAGGGGGGTACACATTTAATCTGTGAATTGTAACCGTATACAGGAAAGCGCTAACATTAGAGACAGCAAGACGAAAGCGCGCCGTCTTGCGCCATATCCGCTAAGGAGGATCCAACATGGGGGTTCGCACTAGAAAAGCAGCTTCAGGATTGTTCACGCTGGTTTTGACGTTCAGTATGGTTGCGGCAGGTTGCTCCAAGAATGGCAATAATGAGGGCGGTTCGTCGTCGCCATCGGCATCGGCATCGCAGAGCCCAAGCGCTTCCTCGGGCGAAGCCAACTCGCCTGAGACGAAAATCGAGCCGTTCACGATCTCTTTGTTTACGGCTGCTACGGGGCCGATCCCGACAGACGACAACAAAATCTACAAGGAAATTAAAGAGCAGCTTGGCGTGACGCTGAAGGAAGAATATCTGGTCGGCGATATCGAGCAGAAGCTTGGCGTTATGATCGCCGGCGGCGATTACCCGGATATGATTACGGCAAATCCGAAGCTGACAGCGGCCAAAGCGGTCATTCCGCTGGAAGACCTGATCGAACAGAATGCACCGAACTTGAAGAAACACTTTGGAGCAGTATGGGAACAATTGAAGGACCCGGAAGACGGCCACATCTACTGGCTGCCGAACTACGGGGTTTATCAGGGCGACTTCAAGCCGACGGATTATATGGGACCGGCCTTCTATATTCAGAAGGCGATTCTCAAAGAAAACGGCTATCCGAAAATCCAGACGTTGGACGAATACTTCAAGCTGATTGAAGATTATGCGGCCAAGTATCCTCAGATCGACGGTCAACCGACGATCGGGTTCTCCTCGCTCGCCTTTGACTGGCGCGACTGGGGGCTGCGCAACGCGCCGCAGCATTTGGCAGGCCATCCGAACGACGGAGGCGTTCTCGTCGATCCGAATACGAACGTTGCGACGCTATTCTCCGCCACGGATACAGCGAAGCCGTATTATCACAAACTGAACGAAATCAATGCCAAAGGGCTGATGGATAAAGAAGCTTTCGCACAGAACTACGATCAGTATTTGGCGAAGCTGTCGAGCGGCCGCGTACTGGGGATGTTCGACCAGCGCTGGAACTTCGGGCAAGCTCACGATTCGCTCGTCTCCCAAGGCAAGGTCGAACGCACTTATGTTGGATTCCCGCTCGTCTACGACTTGAACACGAGGGACTACTATCTGGACCGTCCGCCGATCAACCTGGGCAACGGCTTCGGCATCACGGTTAATGCCGAAGATCCGGTGAAAATCATCAAGTTCATTGACACGATGCTTTCGGAGAAGTGGTCGAAGCGTCTGAACTGGGGCGAAGAAGGCGTCGATTATCTCGTCGGCGACAACGGACTCTACTATCGGACGCCGGAAATGCGCACACAACAAGAAGACGTTACGTGGAAGCAGAAGTATAAGGCGGAATCGCTCTGGGGCTACCTGCCTAAATTGGAAGGCAACTATGCGGACGGCAACGCCGACGGTCCGGGTAACCAGCCGGACGAATTCTTCTCGGGATTGAAGGACATCGACAGAGAGTTGTTGAGCGCCTACGGCTTCAAAACGTGGACCGACTTCTTCTCGACTCCGCCGGAAAACCGCGTGTCGTATCCGGCATGGAACATTGATCTCATCGAAGGCTCCCCGGCGAAAGTCGCCAACCAGAAGATGAAGGATCTGGACTTCAAGTACTTGCCGAAGGCGATCTTGAGCCAGCCGGACAAATTCGAAGAAGTATGGGCCGAGTATGTCGCTCAAATGGGCAAAGTGGATACGCAAGCTTATTTGGATCGAGTTAACGAACAACTCAAATGGCGCGCAGACACTTGGACGAGTAAATAAGACGAAGGAGGCGGAAGGTTGGAGCGATTGTTCCGGCCTTCCGCTCGTTCGAGACAGGAGGCGGAAGCGATGCCGCAGCATAGCATTCACAAGGTTGAAGTCGCACCCCGGTCCGCTCCGCGGACCGAAACGTTCTGGAGGAAGATGGTCCGTCAGCGACAGCTGATCATCATGTCTTTTCCAATGGTGGCTTATGTTCTGCTCTTTGCCTATGGTCCCCTCTGGGGCTGGCTGATGGCGTTTCAAAACTTTAAGCCGATGGCGGGAGCAACGATCTTTGAACAGAAATGGGTCGGACTGGATCAATTCAAGTTTCTATTCATGGATGAAGGTTTTATCCGGGTACTGCGCAATACGATCGCGATGAGCTTCATCTCGCTTATTCTCGGATTCGTCACGGCCATCGGCTTGGCGCTGCTGCTTAACGAAATCAAGAAAACGGGCTTTAAGCGGTTGATCCAGACCATCTCGTATCTTCCGCATTTTCTGTCGTGGGTTATCGTGACCGGTCTCGTCTCCATGGCGTTATCCACCGAAGGCGGCATCGTGAACATCGTGCTCGTGAAGCTGCACATCATCAATGAACCGATTCTGTGGCTGGGAGAAGGCAAGTACTTCTGGGGAATCGTAGGAATGACCAACGTCTGGAAGGAAGTGGGCTGGAACACGATCATCTACTTGGCGGCCATTGCGTCCGTCGATCCGTCCTTGTACGAAGCGGCGGAGGTAGACGGAGCAGGGCGCTACCGTAAAATATGGAATATCACGCTGCCTGGCATCAGGCCGATTATCGTTATTCTGCTCATTATGAACGTAGGCTGGATTCTGAACGGCGGCGGTTTTGACATTCAGTATTTCCTTGGCAATGGACAAGTGCTCGACTGGTCAGAGACGATCGACATCTTTGTTCTGAAGTACGGGCTCAAACTCGGAAACTATTCGCTCGGCGTCGCAGCCGGCATATTCAAAACCGTAGTCAGCATCATTCTACTCTACTGCGCGAATTTAATCGCCAAGCGTCTCGGCGAAGAGCGACTTATATAAGGAGGGCTCCGCATGCAAACGACCATCAGAAAGTTCAAAACGGAGCCGTTCCTGTTCCATACGCTCAACTTTTTATTCATGATATTCGTGGCGATTGTGACGTTATATCCGTTCCTCAACACGCTGGCAGTCTCGTTCAACGCAGGGCTCGATACGACGCGCGGCGGCATCTACTTGTGGCCGCGGGAATGGACGCTCAAGAACTACGAAGCGGTGTTTGCGACCGGGAAAGTATACCACGCATTCTGGGTGTCGGTCGCCCGGACCGTGATCGGAACGGTGGTCAGCGTCTTCCTGACCGCTATGCTGGCGTACACGATTAGCCGTAAGGAGTATATGTTCCGCAAGTCCGTCACGCTGATTTTTATCCTTACGATGTATTTCAGCGCCGGCCTTATTCCTTCGTATTTTTTGATCAAGGATTTGAACTTGCTGAATACGTTTCTTGTTTACATTCTGTTTCCGGGAGCGGGAGCGGGGCTGATCAGCGCATTTAACATGCTTGTCGTCCGCACTTATATTCACACGCTGCCGGAAAGCTTGAACGAATCGGCCAAAATAGACGGCGCAAGCGACTTCCGGGTATTCTTCAGCATCATTTTGCCGATGTGTACGCCGGTTATCGCCACGATCTCGCTGTTTACGGCCGTAGGTCAATGGAACACGTGGTTTGATACGTTCATTTTCGCCTCGTCCCGGCAGGAGCTGAGTACGCTTCAATACGAGCTGATGAGGCTGCTGTCTTCGTCTGTGAATTCCAATGCCAATCCGAGCTTGTCGTCTACAGCCGCCAAGGACACTGCAACGATGATTACGCCGTTGTCGATCCGGGCCGCCATTACGATGGTTGCGTCTGTGCCGATTCTGGTTGTGTATCCGTTTCTGCAGCGGCATTTTGTTTCGGGATTGCAGCTCGGAAGTGTGAAAGAGTAGTGCCAAAGTAAGCGCCCGATCTAGAAATGGAGGGGAATTTAACCAATGTCAAAGCAAATCAACAGAATGCTCGCGTTTCTCTGTTGCTTGATAATGCTGTTTACGCTAGTGCCTACCGGCGCTGCGGCCAGCTCAGAAACGCAAGCGCCGCAAATCACTGTTGTATACGATATGCAGAAGGATACCGGGATCGAAGGTAAAGCTGGCGATACCGTTGTTACCGCGTTTGACGGTTTACAGATCAGCGGTTCTCCCACCGTTACCCTTAAAGACGGCGATAACGGCAAGAAATCGCTCTTGGTGACCGGAAGAACGCAGAACTACTTCGGATTGGACATCAAAGGTTCGCTCTTTACCGATCTTGATGAGAAATATACCATTACGGTCAAAGGCCACCTTCCTGCCGGCGTTTCCACAAGTAACGCCATCCTGCAAGCTACGGGCGACAAGACCGACACAGGACAATATTATGCGTGGTTGATCAATAAAGCGGTTGCCGCAGGCGACAGCTTCGAATTAACTACGACTAAAAGTATCAACGAGATCATCAATGGAAACGGCAAGAACTTTGCCAGATTACAGATTCAATTACAGGAAGCCGGCAAAGACTTCTATATCGATGATATTACCATCACGATAGAAGACACCGGCAATGGGGATAACGCCGTACTGTTCAACGAAGATTTCGAGAACGATACAGGTACATTCCTACAAGACGGCGACGTTGCGAATGTTGCGGTCTCTACCGAATTTGCGGTTAGCGGCACACATAGCCTTTTAGTTGACTCGCCGTCGCCTGCGCAAGACTACGCCGGTGTTGTCCTCAACAACGATAAGCTTAATGCGCCGGGTATGCAGCCTACAGGTAAATATCGCTTTACTGCGCAGGTTTATGCCGCAGGCCCGGCAACGGGAACTCCAACAATAGGAATACGCGTGGATTCGACGACAAACGGTTCCGATTCATGGGGGGGCATATTTAGCCAAAGATTTAATCTGACACGCGGGCAATGGACCAGTATTTCGTTTGACTTTGAGGTTCCGGAAAACCACGAGATTGTCAAAAGAATCGGATTTATCAATGCCGCCAGACAAACAGAGCTCAAGTATTATATTGACGATGTTAAATTGGAGATGTTAAGAGTGCCTGTTCCAATTGTGCCGCTGGAGTGGGAAAGCGGATTGCCTTCGCTCTATGAAGCTTACCAAGACGACTTCCTGTTCGGCAACATCATGGAGCCTGTAACCTTGGATAATGCCGGAACTCTCGAAATGTATAAGCATCATTACAATGCGGTGTCGGCTGAGAACGCGATGAAGCCGGAGAGTCTGGTAAATAATAACGGGGAGTATAACTTCGCAAATGCTGACAGATTGGTAGATTGGGCACTCGCTAACCAGATTAAGGTTCACGGACATACACTGGTATGGCATGCCCAGTCGCCGACCTGGCTGACGAGAAACGCTTCCGGCCAACCGCTCACCCGCGCGGAAGCGAAAGCTAATCTGGAAGCGTATATCACAACCGTAGCAGGGCATTACAAAGGCAAAGTCATTTCCTGGGATGTTGTTAACGAAGCCGTTTCAGGCGGGGCGAATTCTCCATGGAAGCAAGCCTATGCCAACGGAGCGGATACATCTGTAGGCGAAGAAGGCGACGATTACTTATACGACGCGTATGTATTCACCCGTCTGGCAGATCCGGGCGCTACTTTGTATTACAACGATTTTAATGAACACTTGTCTCTGAATCGTCAGCAAATCTACAATATGGTCAAAAAATACAATGACCGTTGGAAAGAGGATGTACGGAATACGGATCAGGACCGTCTGCTTATCGAAGGGATCGGCATGCAGGCGCACTACTGGACCGGCGAGAGCAGCTCTCTTATCGATAACGTAACCGCAGCGATTGATCTATACAGAACGCTCGGCGTTAAGATTAGCGTGTCTGAGCTGGACATTCCGGCAGGAAATGCCGGCACCACAAAGACAGCCACCGACGCGGAGAAGAAGATCCAAGCTATTCTATACGCGCAGCTATTTGAACTCTACAAGCAGAATGCGGATATCATTGAGCGTGTGACCCTGTGGGGCAGAGAAGATGCGAGCAGTTGGCGCGGCGGCAACAACGGCGATGCTTCGCCATTGCACTTTGATAACAAGCTTCAGTCCAAACCGGCTTTCCAGGCCATATTGGACCCGGTAAAATTTTTAGAAAACACGGAGCTTCCGGAAGTGTACGTCCCCCCGACAGCAAACGCTGTGTATGGCACGCCTGTATTGGGTGAGAACGATCCGGCTTGGGCAACGGCTCCGGTGATCAACGCGAACAAACAAGCAGTGGGTAACGCTAATGCAACAGGAAAAGTTAAAGTTCTGTGGGATGAGCAAAACATGTATGTCCGTGTAGAGGTCACCGACAATGAAGTTGATGTTAGCTCGGCAAATGCGTGGGAGAGGGATTCCGTTGAGGTGTTTTTAAGCGAAACCAACTTCAGGGGAGGCTACAGCGGAACGCAGGGCAACCAGTATCGTGTGGATGCCGACGGCGGAACCTCGCAAAAAACAGATGCAAAAGGCTGGGGCATAGATTCGGGAGAGGGCTACTCCTTTGCTGAGCGCACGAGCTACGGCTATCTTGTGGAAATGAAACTCCCATGGCGCGCAGAAACCGCTCCGGAAGAGAATGGGGTTGTCGGTTTTGATATTCAAATCAATGATCCGCCTCCTGCCGCCAGCAGACCGCAAGTCACTTGGAGCGATCCCGATGCGAATGGTTATAACTCCAGCATCAATTGGGGCAATCTCAAGCTGGCAGGGCAACAAAGCAGCATTTCCTATACTGTGACGGTTGTCAACGGAACAGGAAGCGGCAATTATAACACAGGCGAATCGGTTCAGATCACAGCAACAATCCCTGGCGGAAAGAGATTTGTCAGATGGGACATTAACCCGGACGTTACATTTACAGGTGGCAGCCGAACCAGCGGAACGGCGACGTTCACAATGCCAGAGAATAACGTTACGGCGACAGCGGTATTTACGAACTCCGCCGGTAACACGGGGCCGTCGTCGTCACAACCTTCAACTTCGACACCATCAACACCATCGGTACCGTCGACATCAAGCGATTTGATCACACCGAATGATATTTCGTCAGGCATTACAATTGCTGAAGGCAAAGTCGGCGCGGTTGTTGAAGCGAACCAATTGAGTAAAATGATCGGCAGTAAAAGCGAGCTGGTTATTACAAATGGACGTTATCAAGCAAGCTTTGACGCCGGACAGATGAATGAATGGGGACTTAAAGCGGACTCCAAGGTTACAATCATTTTTGCGCCAAGCCAGGTCATCATCAAGGATAATGTCATTAATAAATGGGCAATGACGGATAAGGTGAATGAGACGCTTCTGAAAGAGGTCTATGATGTCATTATTAAAATAGACGACCGGACGGTTGGTAAAACCAAGACGCCGACGAAGGTTACGATTCATGTTTCCGACTTCAATCTGACCGACGAGCAGAAAGCTAACTTCACCGGCATCATTTTTGATGAAAAAACGCAGTCCTATCGTCAGTTAGGCGGCGAGTTTTCGCCAGATGGCAAAACCTTTGAATTTTACACCTATGAAACAGGCGTGCATGGAGTGATTGTTTCGGACAATTTGTACAAAATCAACTTCAAAATTGGCGACCAAGTATTTTCGAAAAATGGAGAGCAAATGGATAATGACGATGCGCCTTATATCGCCGGGGGCAGGACAATGATGTCGCTCCGTGCGGTAGCTGCAGCGTTGGATGCGTCTGTGAGCTGGATAGCGGGTACAAGAACCGTTGTGATTACTAAAGGCGGCGTAACCTTGAGACTTGTTATAGACGAGCAACTGCCTGACGGTATGGGTTCTGCCACTTTATCTCCAACTGGCCGCACATTTGTGCCAATTCGGTATATTTCAGAAAATCTTGGCGCTAATGTAGTTTGGAATGCCAAGAAGAAAACGGTTGATATTTACAAATAAGCCCCCAATAGCACAGTAAAAACCTTGCCGATAAATGAAGGCAAGGTTTTTTACTGTGAAATCAATCCCCTGATCTGTCGTCTCGGCGATTTAATTTCCTGCAAAGGGAACTTTCTCCGGTCTGGCTCGTCCTATTTCTTGGGAGGGATCGGAAGTGGCCTTTGATTACTTAAAGCATATGACTTGCGGGATGGACAAGCACGCCCTGTTCGACGAGCTCATGATGACTTACGGCAGAGACGTATGGAACTACGCCTATTTCATAACCAAGCGCAAGGAGCTTGCGGAAGATATCTCTCAGGACGTATTTGTGAAAGCTTACGAGCATCTGGACTCCTTCCGCGGCGGCTCAAGCATAAAATCCTGGCTCTTATCCATTACGCGCAATACCGCCCTCGATTATCTCAAAACCGCCTGGATGCGCAGGGTGCAGCTGTTTCCCTCCTGGTTCCGGCAGGATTTCCAGCGTTCCGCAGAGAGCGAGTGGTTCGGCAGCGAAGAGAAAAATCGCATTTGGAGTCTCGTCTTGGAGCTGCCGCGCAAGCAGCGAGAAGTGCTGATCCTCTTTGCCCATTACCGCTTGTCTATGAAAGAAATTGCCGAACTGCTGGATATTTCCGAAGGCACGGTCAAATCCCGGCTTCATCGGGCAAGGCAATCGGTCGGCTCGAGCTTGTCGGAGAACGCCGAAGAGAGGAGCGAGCGCTTATGAACCGGAACCGGAACGACTGGGAAAAAGAGCTGTCCGAAGCTCCGCTCGGAATCGGAGGCTTCAACGAACGCACAATGCGAAAGATTAAGGAGCGTGTTACCGTGCCCGCCACTCGTAAATCTAGATTCCAGCCGGCCTTTGCCGGGGCTATGGTCGTTCTGCTTCTCGTATCCGGCTGGTGGATGAGAGATTCGCTATCGGGCTGGTTCGCCGGCAAGGAGGGCGGGGAACCAGCCCGGACCGACGCCTGGGATCAGGAGGATGTCGTTCTCAAAATCCAATACTACGACCAAGCCAGCTTCATGAACGAATTCGGCCTCCCGTTCGTCGTACGGCATCCGAATGCGCAGATTGAAGTCCCGCCTTCTCCGGAATCGACGGACCCGGAGAATTATAAAGTGTGGCTTCAACAGTACGAACCGGATTTGCTCCAAGTTCCGCTATTTTTGGTCGATTCCCTCTCGAAGGAGGGGCTCATTCAGCCGCTGGACGCTTGGGCCAAGAGGGACGGCTTCAAACTGGACGACTTCCACGCACCTGTTATCGGTACGATACGGGAGGCCGGAGACGGCGCTCTGTACGGATTGACGCCCTATTTCGAAACCTATGCCCTGTACTATAACAAAAGCTTGTTCGACCGCTTCGGCATTACACCTCCGGAAGACCGAATGACGTGGAACGAGGTGCTTGAGCTTGCCGCCCGGTTCAACGGGCAGGAGCAGTCCGGACAGCCGATTTACGGGCTGGCGACGGATAGGGGAATGTCGCCCTTCGAGCTGATCCGGAGCGTCGGGCAAGCGGACGGACTTCGCCTAACCGACGCCGATCTGAATCCGACGATCGACTCGCCTTCGTGGCGGAACGTCTGGGACAAGGTGACTAGCGGATTTCGGGATGAGTGGATTTTTGAAGGGGTGTGGCCGTCCTCTGCATCGGACGGTCATATCTCAATGACCGATCTATACAAAGCCGACCCGTTCCTGACAGGGCATGCTGCAATGACATTCAGGCCGAGCTATTACCGGGAGGACGTATTTTCCGCTGTCGATCAGATCGGATTCCGGGACGAATGGGGAATCGTCACCCAGCCGGTCTCGTCGGATCGCTCCGATATTGCCTCCGAATTTTCGATTTCGATGGTATACGCGATCAACGCGAAGTCCCCGAACCAGGACGCCGCATGGGCGATGCTCCGCTATATGACAGGGCCTGAGCATGCGCAGAGCAATCGGAGCAAGCATTACCGGGCCTTGTCTTCGAGACCTCCGGCTTCGGAAAGTAATCCGACGACCGGAGAGAGCGCCTTCTACAGGCTGGGCGTCGACAGCTCTGCCGTTCTGCGAGACGAGGAGTCGATGTACAGACCGCCCAATCCGTCTTTTATCCAATCCGTACTAGCTGCAGGAGAAGAAGAAGCGCGCGGGACGATTATGGGAAGCAAATCGCTGGAGCAAGCAGTGGACAATTTGCAGAAGCGAACGGAAGAAATCGTTGCCTCCGCGAATGCGACGAAGGAAGAGCGAAAGGAGAATAAGCAATGAACGAAATACGGAATCGGGCGCGGCAAACGCTGCTATGGGCGGTTACGGTCGCCGCGCCGGCCGTCCTGCTGTCCGGCTGTCAGTCTGAGAACAAGCCGGAAGCGCCCAAAGAGCTTGTGCTGGGCGTAATCGATGAAGACATTTACAATTATCAATTTCGGGCTATAATCGAAGGACGTTTTCCCGACTGGAAAATCACGCTTGCGCCGATGGGCGACCGCAAACTGTATGAGATGAGAGGGGGGGAAGCCATTAAAGTATTTAACGAATACCTGGAGCTTAATCAACCCGATCTGTTCATTATGACCAGTTTGATGTATCAGCCTTTGGCAGACGCTGGGGCATTTAGGGATTTAGGCCAGTGGGTGTCGCGGGACGCTATGGACTTGAATGTATTTTCTCCCGGTATGATCGAACAGATGAAGGACAACGAAGAGGGCAAGCTGTTCGGGCTATCGCCAAGCTTTCGAACCTCCGTCCTGTATTACAATAAAACGATGTTCCGATCCTACGGAATTGAGGAGCCTCAGGAGCGGATGACCTGGAGCGAGGTGTTGAGTCTGTCCGACCGATTTACGCAGGATGCGTCCTTGGAGGAGGGGAGCTACGGCTTCTACGAGCCGTACATCAGGTCTCCTTTCGATCTGGTTCAGGTCGTGGCCCAGACGGAGGGGCTGAGTTTTGTCGATACCCGCAATGGCGGAATGACGATGCAGAGCGAGGAATGGAAGCGGATGTGGCGCATGGTCGCCGATTCCTATCGCCGCGGGTCGCTCGGGTTAAACGGCCGAAAGCAGAAGGTCGTCGACGGCGTAACTTATGTCGGCAAGGAGGAGCAGGAAGCCTCCGATTTGTTCTACAAAGGCAAGGTGGCCATGACCTATGGGCAAGTCGATCTGATGCAGAAGCTTAAGGCGAAGCCGCCGTCCTTCGAATGGGGCGTGCTTCCGGGACCGGTCAGCGAAAGAGATCCCGAACGAACCTGGTGGTTCAATTCCGACTACATCTTCGTCGTTCCGACCGTCGCAAGCCGGCCGGAATCGGCCTGGAATGCGATCCGCGAGCTCCATTCGGAGCCTGTCGGCAAAGTTTACGCTTCGGCAGGCACCGACCTGTCGTCCTTGAAGGATTACCCCAAATGGAAAAACGATCTCGACTACGAGCCCTTTTACCAGCAAAAAGGATGGCCGAAGCCGCCAAACTTTTTAACCAGCGTCATTCCGACGGAATTTTACCAACCGTTCAACAAACTCGTCTCCGAGCAGATGGAGGCTACAATTTCAAACCAAATCACAACGGAAGAGGCGCTTGAGGCGTTGCAGCAGGAAGGCCAGAAACTGCTCGACGGGTCCGTTCCCGCTAGCAAATAAAGGATGTTCAAGCGGTTTGGAGAGGTGTCGGGATGGAGCTTCCGACATCTTTTCCTTGCCCGTTTTTTCTTATTCAAAAAGCCTGTAAAACGGAGGGATCCGGGTTAAAATAGAAGCATCCCATGTTTTCGTAACGGAGGGGAGCAGTATGTCGATTCTCGCATGGATGATCGGGAGCGCTGGAGCATTTACGGGAAGCGCCGCGGCAGCGCTGTACGGGATTACGGTGAAGGCGCAACGGCCTCGGCTGGTTCCGAATGAGGCTTGCCCTCCGGCACCTTACGAGGAAGCGGATTGGAAAAGCGGAGGAGCAACGTTGAAGGGCTGGTTTATGCCGCAGCAGTCCTCGTCCGCGCCGGGACCGGCTATCGTCGTTGCGCACGGCTGGAGCTCCAATCGTTCGCGGGTAATGAGGTATGCGCTTCCGCTCCGCGAGCAGGGCTATTCGATTCTGATGTATGACGCTCGCAGCCACGGGGACAGCGATTACTATAAAACCCCGACGGGCCTTCAGTTCCGCGACGATCTGCTCTCGGCCATCGATTGGCTGCTGCGGCGGCAGGAAGTCGACCCGGCGCGAATCGGCGTCATCGGTCACTCCCTTGGCGCTTTCGGGGCGGTGCTTG
The DNA here is from genome assembly GCF_003386235.1 of Cohnella phaseoli. Lineage (GTDB taxonomy): Bacteria > Bacillota > Bacilli > Paenibacillales > Paenibacillaceae > Cohnella > Cohnella phaseoli. The sequence goes on along the minus strand of NZ_QRDZ01000025.1, from coordinate 21,486 downwards.
CGCTGGATGCGGGCGCCCCGATCGCCGCGCTTGTTACCGACTCGATGCCGGTCAGACTGTCCACGATGATCGGCGCCGAGCTTCGTCGGCGCAAGCTGCCGCAGTTCCCGCTGGCGCAGCTCGTTCCGAACGTGATGCTGTGGCGCAGTCGGATTCCGCGTTCGATGCTGAAACGGGCCGATCCCGTGCGTATTCTGAACGACAACGCGAGTACGCGCCGAACGCCGGTGCTGCTCGTTCACTCGCGCAAGGACGGTTTTATACCTCCGGAAGAGCTCCAGCTCATTTTATCCCGCACGCCGAATCATCCCCACTTGTTCGTAAATGCGGAGGGACATAGCGCTTCGGATCGCGATCCCGCATTTTGGCCGACAGTGACGACCTTTTTCAGCCAATCGCTGCATTCGCTTGAATAAAAAAAGTAGGCTAGCGGCAACGGGCCGCTAGCCTCAAGTTATATATTATTGAAAAGGGGGGTCATGTTTGTATTGTACCCCCTGAACATGAAGAACAGATGAAAGTCATATTACGGTTCGATTACAAAAACGATTGACCCGATTGCTTTCCGATCGCCGGGCAGTACCGTGTAACCGTAGACGTTATGGTCCGGACCGGGAACGGAAATCATACAATACGCCATATTCCGATCTTTCGTCCAGTGTAGATACAGCATCAGGCTTGCTTCGCCGGCGGCCAGGTCTTCCTGACCGACCGCAGCTGCGTTGACCGGTTGCTTAAGGCCTGACTGCGCGTAAGCGTAGGCCCAAACTTCGGATCCGTCCAACTCGTCTGTGAATTTGTAAGGCTTTTTGCCGAAGGCGGTTAGCGCTTTGGCGGGAGTCAGACCGTTTTTTACATAATGGAACACGATACTTGCATCTTCGCTGGGAGGCGTTAGTTCCTGTTCCTCCAGCTCCATGCCGATCAGTCCGGCAGTGTCGACGGCGTTGCGTTCCCGGACTCTGTCGTAGACGGTAGCGCCCTCGTTATTGACCGTATCGGGGTTGACGCCATGCTTAAGTAATTGTTTGAACAAGCGGGGGTCGTCTACTGCATAATAGAGTGCCGAATTTCCGAACCGATCTGTCGCGTTCGGATCGGCCCCGGCTTCCAGGAGCGGGACGCAGGCATCCGGCAACAGGCTGCTGGCGGCAACGAGCGCGTGATCTCCTTCGGGGTTCCGGGCATTCGGATCGGCGCCGTGAGCCAGCAGCAGTTCAACGATTTTCAGAGATTTCTGACGGCCTGCCTGGAGCAGCTCAGGGTCAGGCATGTCCGAAGGCATATCGGCACGGTAGATCGCAGCTAGCAGCATCGGTATGTCGTAAGCGTCGTTCGCGTTCGGATCGGCTCCTTGCTGCAGCAGCCGTCCGACCTCCTCTATATCCCCTTCAAATATTGCATCTCCCAGCGCCTGTTCTCCGTCAGTCTTCGCCGTCTGCTTATTGCCGCTTACGGGGTTGCCTTCGGTAGCGGGTTCAACGTCTTTCTCCGTGCTCGCTGTCGCCGGCTCCTTCAATTTCTCTTGATTGGCGCGGAAAAACTCCATCGCTTCAAGCAACGTGGAATCGCGTCCCTCCTTCGAGGAGAAGTACATCAGCACCAGTTGGGTCCAAAGCTCGGCTTCCTCGTCCGTGTCGGCGGATACGGAATACACCTCTTGTCCCTGATCTCTCCAATCCTTCAGAATTCCGCGAACCAACACAAGCATCCGGTCGTACCCGACTGTTTCCTCCCAGTCATTCGCCAAAATTGCCGTCGACAGCTTGAATAAGCTGTCGCTTTGCACGCTGCGTTCCTGCTGCGCGCCGGAAGAACAACCGACGAAAGCGAGCATCAGCGCAATCCACGCGACTCCCCATAATTTACGCATCTTAGTTCTCTCCGCCATCTCCTAATGATTTTCGAAATCTATTGTAACGTTATTACGGAAGTTCCCCAAGACAAAAAAAGGAGGCCAGCGGCATCGGCCGCTAGCCTCAAAGTATATATTATTGAAAAGGGGGGTCATGTCTGTATTGTAACCCTTGAACATGAAGATCAGATGAGAGTCATGTTACGGTTGGATTACAAATCGTGCGGGATATCGCATAATCCTCGGTCAGACGGCTATTTCTTCCGCAGCAGAGCGGGAAGCACGAAGGCGTTGATCGTCGCATGAAGCTTGTCCGTTCCCGTCTCCGGATGTCTGACGGCGTGCAATACCGCGCTCTCTATAAGACCGAGCATGGCCGACGCCGCCAGCTCGTAGGGCAGCTCGTTTAATTCCCCGTCCTCGTGGCCGCGCCGAAGGACGTCGGCTACGAAGGCAATGTAATCGCGCTTGCGTCGGACGATTCGTTCCAGAATGTCCGGCTCGATCCCGTTCGTAATCTCGTTGGAAATAATATGAACGAGTTCGCTATATTGCAGGAACAACTCGACGTGCCTGCGAACGATGCTTTCGATTTGCCGGTCGGCCGGCGCGTCTTCCGCCAGCTCCTGGCGGATTTTCTCCGTCAGCATGGCGAAGCCGTCGTTAACGATTGTCTCGAACAGCTCGCCTTTGCCCGAGAAATGATAGTAAAGCGTGCCTTTGGCGACATTGGCCTCTTTGGCGATGTCGTCCATGCTCGTGCGATGATAGCCCAGCTCGGAGAAAAGCTTAATCGCGGCATCGACGATTTTGTTTCTGCTCACCGGTGATCGGTCCCTTCCTGCGCAGCGGTTATTTTCCCCAGTATAGCATATCCGCGAATTAGGGCGTGTCTGCAAACCCGCTCAGGGGCAGCTTCACCGCCTTTTCGCCCTCTGCTTCGTCCCTTTTTGCTTGATGTGCAATTTTCATTGACAGGACAGGGTTATCCGCCTTATGATTGAATTGAACTGACTGGTCAGTACAAATTTGAAAGGGGAATGGACATGAATCAAAATGAGGAAGCTAGAGTCAGCTTCAAACCGGAAGTCGGCAAGCGAGGCGAACGCGTGATGATGACGGTCGAGTACGGGGATGAGGGAGCGGCTCTGGATCGATCGGTGCTGCGAATTCCCGCATACGGAATTTACGATGTGATGAAAAAGGAGGGCGACCGTTCGTTCTCGTGGTCGTACGCGATTCCGTGGGAGGCACAGGTAAAGACCTACGAAATTGAACTGTACGCGTTGGATGCGAACGGCAACAAGAGCGCGGTGACGAAGGTTCATTTCCAAGTGACCGCCTAATGCCGAAACCTCATCTGCTATAAAGGAAATGCGCATTTCTTCCCGGTTCCCTTCGAGCTTCGGGCATCGCTCTACCGGATGACTTTCTCACACAGATTGTAGGAAAGAAACGAGGAATCAGCCGTAAATCCGCGAAGGAAACATCGCGCGCGATCTGCGGCTTTTTTTGTCGTTCAAGGGAAAATCCAGATTAAAACTGTCGGTAAAGGACCATACTGGGCTACAAGAATGCCATTCTTGTGGGTGACCGATATGAACAACAATAAGATATGGAAACGGTCCAAGTCCGCGGGCAAGAGAACAAAGGAACAGCCCGCAGATAAGCGGATGCTGCTGTCCAGCCTTCAAGATAATGTTCGAACGGTCGTTAACGATCTTGGCGGAAGCAGCGATATCGTCATACGCGAAGTTATGCTCGCAAGCGGTGTCCCTATCGCGGTCCTCTATACGGACGGTCTCGCCGATAAGCTTGCCATCTCCGATTTTATATTGGAAGCGACCATGCTCGACGACCGCTTGCCTGTTTCGGAAGGCAGACCCGAAGTTTCGGATGCGCTGGCGGCTCTAAAGAAATATATTCTGGCGACCAGCGAACTGAACGAAATCGATTCCTTCGGAGAACTGTACAAGGCTTTATTATCCGGGGAGAGCGTAATTCTGATCGAAGGATATACGACCGCGATCGCGGCCGCAACAAGAGGCTGGAGAGATCGCGGCATCGCCGAGACGACGTCCGAATCGGTCGTGCGGGGACCGAAAGAAGCTTTTACGGAAACCCTGCGGACGAATACGGCGATGGTCCGGCGCAAGATCAAGGATCCGAATTTGCGGCTGGAGACGAGACAGGTCGGACGCGTTACCCAGACCGATGTCGCAATTATGTACATAATGGGAATCGCCGCCGATAAGGTGGTGGAGGAAGTACGCAATCGTCTCGATCGCATTGATATCGACGGGATCTTGGAAAGCGGCTATATCGAGGAGCTGATCCAAGACGACACGTATACGCCGTTCCCGACGGTCTACAATTCCGAGCGGCCGGATGTGATCGCCGCAGAGCTGCTGGAAGGGAAAGTGGCCATTCTAGTAGACGGCACACCGTTCGTGCTCATCGTTCCGGCGTTGTTTGTTTCCTTCCTGCATTCCGCGGAAGATTATTATCATCGCTCCGATGTCAGCACGCTGATCCGCCTTTTGCGTTATCTCGGCGTATTTATCGCTTTGTTCGGCCCGTCCTTGTATGTCGCCATCACGACCTTCCACCAAGAGATGCTTCCGACGCAGCTTCTGATCAGCTTGGCCGCGCAGCGGGAAGGCATCCCGTTTCCCGCCTTCATCGAAGCCATCATGATGGAGGTCGCATTTGAAGTATTGAGGGAAGCAGGATTGCGGATGCCGCGCACGATCGGGCCGGCGGTATCGATTGTCGGCACGCTCGTGATCGGGCAAGCGGCAGTCGAGGCGAGCATCGTATCCGCGGTGATGGTTATCGTCGTGTCGACGACCGCGATCGCCAGCTTCGTGTTTCCATCGTACAGCATGGCCAATACGATCCGAATGCTGCGATTTCCTCTGATGGGCCTCGCGGCCAGCTTCGGTCTGTACGGCATCATCGTTGGTATCTTCGCTCTTACGCTGCATGTATGCAGCCTGCGTTCGTTCGGTGTTCCCTATATGAGCCCGTTTGCCCCGATGATTATGGCCGACCAGAGGGATGCGATATTCAGGCTCCCCCACTGGGCCCTGGTCTCCCGTCCGCGGCTCATTAACAAGAACAACGTGAATCGCCAGCAAGCTCCGAAAGAGGCCAAGCCGGAGCCCCCGAAGCCATGAAAGGCGGAGGCTTGGCAGTGACCAAGACAACGGCTCTGTTGTTGCTTCTAATGTTCCTGACCTCTATTATTACGGGCTGTTGGAATCGCCGCGAGCTTAACGATCTTGCGATCGTAGCGGCGCTCGGGATCGATAGGGTGGATGACCAATTTCTCGTAACCGTTCAAGTCGTCGATACCAGCGAAGTCGCGACAGGGAAAGGAACAAGCAGCGGCCGATCGCCGATTACGACCTTTCATGCGAAGGGGGATACCGTTTTCGGGGCGATCCGCAAAATGACGACGGTAACGCCGCGTAAGCTTTATTTTGCTCATCTGCGGATTATGGTGATCGGCGAGCAATTAGCGAGACAGGGGATCGCCAAGACGCTTGATCTCATGTCGCGCGACCAGGAGGGGCGAACCGACTTCTATATCGTGGTGGCGAAGGGGACAACCGCTCATAACATCGTTAACGTTCTAACTCCCATTGAGAAAATTCCGGCGACGAAAATGTTTACGTCCCTGGAAGTTTCGGAGAAAGCTTGGGCTCCTACAGTATCCGTTCAACTGGATGAGCTCATCACGAATATCGTGAATCCCGGAATCCAAGCGGCTTTAACGGGCATTGTCATTCAGGGGGACGAGGCGGAAGGCAAGAAGAAAACGAATCTAGAATCGCCGGATACGAAAGCGCAGCTGCAATATAAGGGCATCGCCGTATTCCGGGAAGATAAGCTGGTCGGATGGCTGAACGAACCGGAGAGCAAAGGCTTCAGCAATATTACCGACAGGCTGAATAGCACGGTCATTGAAGCGTCTTGTCCGGAGGGCGGGAGACTGGGGATCGAAATTATTCGAGCCAAGGCGAGCATTAAAGGCAAAGTGAGAAACGGCGAGCCGGAGGCGGAAGTGACGATGTATATGGATGCCAACGTAGCGGATGTGGAATGCAAGCTGGAATTGACCAAGACGAAGACGATTGCCGAGCTGGAGAAAAGAACCGCGCAAATGGTGATCGGACACTCCGAACAGGCCCTGCAAAAAGCGAAAAAACTGAGGAGCGACATCTTCGGCTTCGGAGTGGCGATGCATCGGGCGAACCCGGGTTATTGGAAGACGGCAAAGGATGACTGGGATCATATTTTTGCGGAGCTGCCGGTCCGGTATAAGGTTCACGTGAAGATTAGACAGATCGGGACAGTCGGGGAATCGTTCCTCAACGATTTAAAGGAGTAAGGAAGCCGATGCTTGCGCTAACGGGAATCGTTGCGGTGGTCGCGTTTCTTGTTTTTCTTGAGGTCCCTCCCTTGCTAAAAAAGAGGCAAATCAGGGAGCTATGGGTTTTTTCGCTATTGCTAATCATGGGAACTGGAATAAGCATTGCGCTGAGCTTGCACATCGTGATTCCGAATCCAATCGATTGGATCAATTACATCTATAGTCCGGTTGGCCGATTCATCGAGAATGCGCTTAGAATTAGCAGGTGACGCCTGGCAACAAGGGAGAGGCTTGGACATGATCAGGAAGGAAAAAATAAGCGTTCGGCAATTCTGCTTGATCGTCGCTATATTCGCCATAGGGACGCCAATACTTGTTATTCCCGCAGAGCTCGCCGCTATTGCCAAGCAGGACGCTTGGATCGTCCCCCTGATCGGAACCGTAATCTCCCTCCCTTTCATTGGTCTGTATGTTGCCGTCGGCCGGCTTGCTCCGGACAAAACATTAGTCGAAAAGTTGGAGTGGCTGCTTAGCAAGTGGATTGGCAAAGCGGTGATTCTCGCCTTCGCTTTTTTTTGCTTCGTGAACTCTTCGGAGTTGCTGTATTACATCGGAAACTTCATGAGTACGCAGTCGATGCCGAATACGCCGCTTCTGTCGCTGAATATTTTATTTGCTCTTATTATCGTCATGGGAATCCGGCTCGGGATCGAAACGTTGGCGCGTACCGCAGAGCTGATGTTTGTATTGTTTATCGTGTTGTTTATTATTTTGGTCGTGTTTGTGTCGCCTCAAATCGAGTTCGATCGCATTCAACCCGTCCTGGAAACGAAAATGAATAGCTTAACATGGGCTACCTTATATTTTATTAGCGTCTTATCGTTCCCTTCGTTTGTGCTGCTGATGATTTTTCCTTCCTGCGTCGATAGGCCGAAGGAGGCGAGCAAAGCTTTTTATAAAGGGACGATAATCGGCGGCGTCGTTATCGTCACGATTATCGCTTTGTGCATATTGGTGCTTGGCGTCGAGATCACGTCCATTCAAACCTTTCCCAGCTACGCGCTCGCCAAAAAAATCAATGTCGGTCATTTCCTGCAGCGGATCGAAATCGTGATGGCCATTATGTGGTTTATTTCGATTTTTTATAGGCTGACTTTTTATTTCTATGGGGCCGTCGAGAGCCTGGCGCAAGTGTTCGGGCTAAAGAATAGCAAATCTATTGTGTTTCCGCTCGGACTGCTGATGGTCGCCATGTCGCTAGTCGTTCATCCCAACATGCAGCACGACATCGAATACACCCATGCTTGGATGCCATACGGAGCGACCTTCGGCCTGTTGCTTCCGCTGCTGTTGCTGGGCGTGTACGCCGTTCGTAAGAAAAAGCTCTAACAAAGGGCTCAGCCCCTCATATACCGTGAAGGCGATACGCCGTATTTCTTCTTGAACAGACGGGAGAAATAGCGATAATCGTTATACCCGACCCTATCGGCGATAAGCTGCACGCCCAGATGGGGTTGTTGCGTTAAAAGCTTGGCGGCCCGCTGCAGCCGAAGCGTATTGACGTATTCAATCGGCGTTAAGTTAAAGTGCTTCTTGAAAGCTTTAATAAAATAGTTCGGATGAAGATGGACAAGGTTGGCCAGCTCGACCAACGTGATCTCCGTTTGAAGATGGCTGCGGATATAGGCGTTGATTTTGCTTGAGAAGTCGTTCTCGTTCGCCGGCAATATTTTGACCAGGTCCACCCGTTCCAAGAAGAGCTTCAAGAGCTGCAGCAAGGCCGTTTTCTCGGTCAAGGCGTCGAGCGGATTCGCAGAAAGATCGGTCTGCGCCAACGTTTCGAAGATCGGAACGATTCGCGGCTTAGGGATCGTGCATCTGACGGTGTCCGGATGATAGATCAGCTTCCGTTCATGATCCAGATTAAGGTTAAAGTGCGACCAGTATTTGAGCACCGGTTTCTGCGGATTGTGGAAATAGGTGTGCTTCGTATGCGCGGGGATGAGAAATAGCTCCTCGGGCAAAGGCGTGAAGACATCGCCTCCGATAATGAGCGTAGCTTCGCCTTCAATGAAATAATAAAACTTGTTGAACGAATATATGCAGTTCTTTTCTCCCCAATCGGGAGCGCAGACATTATATCGGCATACGAGGTTGTGAAGAGTGGCGCGTTCGAAGCTATTCATGTTTTATTCCTCCGAAGGGATGAGGGCTCTTCTCGGAACATACCATATCGGCTTAATATCGTCCACATCCTGCTTCATTTACGCCCTTGGATTCGCCAACCGCATTGCTATAATAGCCTTGAAACGGCTAAATTGCGGAGGTGCGGCGGGTGAAAAACTTTCACGAGAACTACTTGGGGACGATAGACGAAGTCATTCGGCAAGGCGCTTATAAGGACAATTGGACATCCTTGAGCGAATATCCGGAGCCGCTCTGGTATCGGAACGCGAAGTTCGGCATTTTTATTCACTGGGGCGTCTACAGCGTACCCGCTTTCGGCAACGAATGGTATCCTCGCAATATGTATTTGCAGGGAACCCCGGAATATGAACATCATCTGACAACGTACGGGGAGCCGAAAGACTTCGGCTATGCGGATTTCATTCCGAGCTTTAGAGCGGAAAAATTTGATGCGGACGAGTGGATTACCCTGTTCAAAGCGGCCGGAGCGAAATACATCATGCCCGTAGCCGAGCATCATGACGGTTTTCAGATGTACGACAGCGAAGCGTCGGAATGGAATGCGGCCAAAATGGGGCCAAAGCGCGACATTGTAGGGGAATTGAGAGAAGCGGCGGAGAAGGAGGGCATCGTCTTTACGGCTTCGAGCCATCGGGCGGAAAATTACTGGTTCTTCGGCGGCGGTAGGGAGTTCGATTCCGGAATTCAAAAGACGACGTTCCGGGAGCCATACGGCTATGCGGCTCCGCTGTATTCGACTGGCGATATCTCGGCTACGCATGACATCTATTCCACGTCTCCGACTCGGGAGCATCTGGACGATTGGCTTGTCCGCACATGCGAGCTGGTCGACAAATACCGGCCGAAGATCGTCTGGTTCGACTGGTGGATCCATAACTTGGCGTTTAAGCCGTATCTCAAGAAGTTCGCCGCCTACTATTATAACCGTTCGCAAGAATGGGGCGTTGAAGTGGCGATAAATTACAAGTATGATGCTTTCGCCTTCGGAACGGCGATATTCGACGTGGAGAGAGGGCAGCTAAGCGACATCCGTCCCCGGCTATGGCAGACCGATACGGCTATCGCCAAAAACTCTTGGGGCTACACGAACAACAACGACTTCAAAAATCCGGTCGACATCGTCTGCGATCTGATCGATATCGTCAGCAAAAACGGCTGCCTGCTTTTGAACGTCGGTCCAAAATCGGACGGAACGATTTGCGCCGAGGAAGCGGAGGCGCTGCGCAGCATCGGACAATGGCTGGAGGTTAACGGGGAGTCGATCTACGATACGACCTATTGGAAAATCTACGGCGAAGGATCTACTAAAGTGCCGGAGGGAGCGTTCACAGACGCGGACCGTGCTGCATTTACAAGCGAGGATATCCGGTTCACCTATAAAGCTCCCTATCTCTATGCCAATGTGCTTAGCTGGCCGGCAAACAACGAGGTGCTCATTAAAGTGTTGAAGGCCGGTGGCCCCCTGTTCGAGGGCCACATCGCCAATGTAGAGCTGCTAGGATTCGATCATCCCGTTTCGTTTCGGCGAAGCGCTGAAGGCTTGGAATTGAGCGTGAACGGCAGCATCGAAACGGAATATCCCGTTTGCCTGAAAATTACGCTGGATTGAGCGATATTCGACGATTGCAGCTAAGATTGCGAAACCCTCTATTCATTCAGGTTGGAGGCGGGGGCGGAGGCGGTTCGTGACAACGACAGATATTAACGATAGTTTTTTCTGACTGAGATTGCATCTGGGATTGCAACTGCAGTTGCGTTTGATGTTGGGCCTGAATTTGCGCTTGAATTTGCGCAAAAAATTGCGATTGATGCTGTTGCTGGATTTGTTCCTGGGTTTGCAGCTGATTTGCTAATTGGTTTTGAGCTTGTTGTTGGGTTTGCGTTTGCTGCTGCAGCTGCGACTGCACTTGCGTCTGGTATTGCAGCTGTGCCTGGGCCTGTGCTTGTAACTGCGCTTCGAGTTGCCGCTGGGTCTCAGCCTGTGCTTGAATTTGAGCCTGGAGTAATTGAATGGTTCTGCTTGGAATGATACATCTCTTAGCAGGTTTAGGATGAGGTCTGCTCCTGCACTTTCTTGCTGTTGATGTTCTTTGAATCGCCATGTTCTTGGAACACTCCAGTCTCAAATGAGTTGAATACGTTGTACTGAACTATAAATATGTCCCGGACGGTTTGCCGGACAAGACGAAAGACGGGGGAGATTCGTACATTTGTTGGAGAAGCCATGAATTTCTGAATTGGCCGTGCGTAAAAGGGAATCCGCCAAGCGGCGGACATTGATTTCTTAAGATCGGCTATAGTATTGTTGGAGTTATTCGATCCTGTAATGAAAGGCTGGGGGAAAGATGGGCACGATTAAAAGGGATTGGCTCGATCTGTCCAAGTCGTTCCCGCTGCAGGTGAGCGACAATATCGGTGTCGTGCCTGACTTCAACCGGCTGCATTGGCACGACAGTCTGGAAATCAATTACGTCAAGCAAGGCGAAGGCATTTATTTGATCAACGGCCGAACCTACACGATGCGCGAAGGAGACATTATCCTGCTCGGGCCGAACGATCTGCACCGGGCGTTCGAGACGCGGGACCTCGTGCTGCAGGTTACCGTATTCGACTCGGCGCTGTTCGCCGCCGATCAGCGCTACGAGCCGGATATTCTTGCCCCGTTCACGGAGATGAATATCCGCTTCGACAATTTGCTCGACCGCGATAATCCGGCTATCGGCGAGCTTCGGGGGCTTTTGCTGGACATGCAGCGAGAATACCGAACGCGAGCCGATTCCTATCGAGCCGTTATGCGAGCGCAGCTCGCGCGGTTTCTGGCCTACGTGAACCGCAATTTCTCCAAGGCGCCGGTCGGTTCCGCGTCGCGGCTTCGCGGGAAGCAATCGCTCGCGCGATCCGTGCTGCAAGCGATCCACGAGGATCCGGTCCGCGCCTGGACGCTCCAAGAATTGGCCGATATCGCCCATCTGAGCCCGTCGCGCTTCAGCGCGATTTTCAAGCAGACGGTCGGCACCTCTCCTCTCAATTACTGCCTGCAGATTCGAATCGGACAAGCGATTCAGCTGCTGGAATCCACGGAACGCAAAATCATCGACATCGCCGCGGAGTGCGGCTTCCATAACCTGTCCAATTTCAATCGGGTGTTCTCGACCCATGTCGGCCGTACGCCGAGTCAAGTCCGGGAAGGCCGACAAAAGCAGTAAGATTGCATTAGTCCCTAGTCGTATTGGCGAAGAACCCTTCCTCTCGGGAGGGTATTCTTAAGTTACGCAACAAAAGCCATAACGAGTTAGCGGGTGTTGAACATGAAATACATCATCGGATTGGATCAAGGCGGTACGAAGACAGTCGCCGTCGTGTCCGATCTCCAAGGACGTTTGCTCTCCGCGGGATACGCGGATGGAAGTCTTCATAGCTCGAACGGCATGGCCCATAGTATGGAGCGGGCAACCGAGGCGATCGGCGAGGCGCTGAAACGCGCGAACGCGGCGCCGGCAGACGTTCTCTGTCTTCACTCGGGGATGACGGGCGCCGACTTTCCGTACGAATACGAGCTGCTGCGCGAGGCGTTGATCGCCGCGACGGGAATCCCGGACGTGCGAGTCGAGAACGATTGTATCATCGCTTATCGCGCCGGTACTTCGTCCGCGACCGGAGCCGTGCTCTGTATCGGAACCGGCACGAATGCGGCGGTCGTACGGCAGGGCGCGCCGCCCTTCGTCTACGGCTACCATATCCGGGATGAAGATTCGGGCGGGGAGGCGCTGGGCAATTTGGCGCTGAGAGCCGCGCTCGATTCGGAGGTCGGGCTGGAGCGGGCGACCGACTTGAAACGGCTGATTCTCGGTCGCTACGGCTTGGACAATACGGACGAGCTGATGGAAGGTTGGATTCAGGGCAAGCTGGGCTCGCGCAAGCATCTCGTGCCGCTTATCTTCGAGGCGGCGGAAGCCGGAGACGAGGTTGCCGTCCGTCTCATCGTCGAGTTCGGCACACGCAATGCGAAATACGTGACGGCCGGACTTCGGCATTATGGCGTTCCGGCACAAGAGGCGGAGATCGTCTTGTCGGGCAGTCTCTTCAAGGCTCGTTCTCCGTTGCTAAGGACGACGGTGGAGGAAGAATTGAAGAGACATTTTCCAAGCGTTCGGATTATCCATTCGGTCTACGAGCCGGTCGTCGGAGCGGCCTTGCTGGCTTTGGATCGCTTGAACGGCGAACAGTATCCGCTGGATAGCCGGCCTCTGGCCGACTCTGTTAGGGAACTAGGTCTGATTCGTTTACCATAAACACGCACAACAAGGGAGAGATTCGACAATGGCAGCAATCAAAATGGTATACATCGGCGGAGGCAGCACTCGTGCGGCGGGCACCGTGGCCAGCTTCATTCACCAGGGAGACAATTTCAAGGATTCCGAAATCGTGCTCGTCGACTTGAACGAAGAGCGTCTGGAAATCGTGCGCAAGATGGCGCAAAAGATGGCCGACATTCAAGGCACGAACATCAAGATTACGGCAACGCTCGACCGCAAAGCCGCGCTCCAGGACAGCGACGCCGTCTTGACCAGCTTCCGTCCCGGCGGCTTCGAAGCCCGTTACCTGGACGAGAGCATTCCGCTTAAGCACGGCTTTATCGGCCAGGAGACGCAAGGCGCGGGAGGTTTCTTCATGGCGATGCGCTCGCTGCACGTCCTGAAGGGGATCGTCGAGGACATTGAAGCGATCAGCCCGAACGCATGGCTGTTTAACTACACGAACCCGGTTAACATCGTATCCGAGGCGATTACCCATCACAGTCCGATCAAGACGGTATCGCTCTGCGAAGGTCCGATTATATTCCCGCAGTGGATCGCGGAAACCGCGGGCCTCGACCCGGCTCATCTCGACGTCTCCATGATCGGCCTTAACCATAACTGCTGGTCCAACCGCCATCTGTACAAAGGGCAGGACATCATGCCGCTGCTCGCGGAAGCCTACGAGCGATTGAAGGACGACCCGTCGGTCAGCCGCCATCAATTGCGCATGCTGAAGCTGGCCGTGACGATGGGCTCGATTCCCGCCGACTACTTCCAATACTTTTATTACAAGGAAGAAGTGCTTGAGCAGCTGCAAGCGAAGCCGACGACTCGTTCGCAGGACATTCTGGCGAAAGTTCCGGATTATTGGAAACACTATACGGAACAAGCGGAGAGCGCGACTCCGGAGCTGGATCCGAACCGCTCCCGCGGCGGCATCCACGAGCTTGAGCTGGCTTTCGACGTGATGGACGCCGTGTTTAACGACCGCAAGGAAGTGTGGACGTGCAACGTGCCGAACAACGGGGCGATCGCGGACTTCCCCGCCGACCGCGTCGTCGAAGTGCCTTGCTTCGTGGACCGCAACGGCATCGCGCCGATCGCGCAAGGCCATATGCCGCAACAAACCGCGGGTCTCGTGAAGATGCTCGGCGAATATCAAGCGCTGACTGCGGAAGCCGGATGGAGCGGCACTCGCATCGACGGAATTCGCGCGCTGGCCAGCCACCCGCTCGTGTACTCGATCGATCGCGCGGAGAAGCTGTACGACGAGATGGCGCAAGCTCACAAAGCCTACTTGCCAGAGCGCTTGCTGAAATAAGGGGGAGCCGACATGACGAATTTGAAACTGATCGTTGTCGAAGACTACGAAGCGATGAGCCGCGCGGCGGCCGAGTGGCTGGCGAACATCGTCGGCGAGAAACCGGACGCATCCGTCGTGCTGGCGATGGGCAACACGCCGATGGGGATGTACGAGCGGCTGGCGGACCTCCGCAGCGAGGAGAAGGTCGATTTCTCCGCTATCCGCGCTTTCCAACTGGACGGCTATCTGGGCATTCCGAGCGACGACCCGCGTTCGCTCGAAGGCTGGCTGCGCCGTTCGGTCGTGGAGCCTTGGAAGCTGAGGGAAGACCAGCTAGTTCTGCTGGACGAGAATACGGACGATCCGGCCCGCACGGCGCGGGAATACGAGCTTGAGGTCGAGCGGGCCGGAGGTATCGACGCGACGATTCTCGGGCTCGGACCGAACGGACATCTCGGTTTTAACGAGCCGCCGTCCCGAGCCGATTCCCCGACGCGCGCCGTTACGCTGACGGAGAAGAGCCTGCACAGCAATGCCGCCTATTGGGGCGGGCTGGACCGCGTGCCGCGCGAGAGCATTACCGCGGGAATGGACGTGCTGCTCGGTTCGAGGAAAATTTTGCTGCTCGCTTCCGGAGCGGGCAAGCGCGAGATCTTGAAGGCGACGCTGCACGGGGCGATCGACGAGAATGTGCCTTCCAGCTTTTTGCGGACCCATGGCGACGTAACGATTATCGTCGACAAGGCCTCATACCCCGACGAATAAAGCAAACGAACTTATAAGTTAACCATTCAGGCATTCCCCGGTTGCGTCCGGGGGGTGCCTTGGCCGTTTCCGGCCGGCAAGGAGAACGACATGACACCGAACAACGATCGGGCGAGGGCACGCTGGAGACGTCTGCTGCTCGCCCCCTTTCAGAGCAAGATTCGGAACCGGCTGCTGCTGTACATGCTGCTGCTGTCTTTGCTTCCGATCACAGCGGTTTCCTATATGGCGATCTCCCGGTCGGCCGGCGCGATGGAGCGGGAGATCGTCGATCTCAACCGGGAACAGCTCGCCACCGTGAGCGAATACATGTCCGAGAAAATCAGCCAACTCAACGAGATGCTCTCGTCCATCGTCATCGACGACAAAATCGCGGATCGGATGAGCCGGCTGGACAACGACGATATCACGCAGTTTTATCGGGCCAACGATTATATAACGAACAAGTTATCCTCCGTCTACTATGCCAATCAGAGCGTGTTGAACGGCGTTCTTCTGTACGTGGTCAACATCGGCAAAACCTATAGCGCCAGCGCGTACCAGGAAGGCATCCGCAGCGACCGTTCGCTCGAGGAATATTCATGGACATCGTTCGAGCTGGAGCATAGCCATCTGGAATATCGGAACGACGCCGCTAAAGCAGGCTTTACGATCATGCGGCCGATCAATCGGTTCGAGGATCGCAAGCGGCTCGGCAACGCCGCCCTCGACGTAAAGTGGAGCATGATGGACCGCATGCTAAGCGTGCTGTTCGACGACGGATCGGAGGTCTATCTGCTCAATGATGTCGGAGAAGTACTGTATGCCCCTTCGTCGGCCGAGGGGGCGGCGGGCTTGGCAACCGATCTTGCGAGCCGCTTGGCCGGCCCGTCTTCCTACGAGAAAATCGGGGATTTCTACGTCTTTCGCCGTCCCGTCCCCTATACGTTTTTTACCGTCGTGAAAGTGATGCCTAACGAGAAGGTCGTGCGAAGCGGCCGGGAGATTATCCGCGCCAGCGCCGGCATTGCCGCCGTATTCGTCGCGGCCTCCTTGCTGCTATCCATCTTATTCGCCTACAAGGTCACGAATCCGATCACGAACCTGGTCCGCTATATGCGCAAGCTCGATTGGATCAAGTCCGACTATGTGGCTGACCGGAAGCGCAAGGACGAAATCGGTCTTCTGGAGAACAGCTTTCAGACGATGGTCGCCAACATTAAAGGACTGATCGAATTCGAGTACGAGGCGACGATCGCCAAGCGCACGGCCGAAGTCAAGGCGTTGCAAGCGCAGATCAATCCGCATTTTCTGCAAAATACGCTCCAGCTCATCAGCGGCATGGCGCTGGACAAAGACGCTCCGGAAATTCATCGGGTCGTGAAGGCGATCGGGGGCATGTTCCGCTACAGTATCCGCAATCGGCCCGACGTCACGACGCTGCGGGAGGAATGGCGGCACATGCGCAACTACTTATATATCCAGGAGACGAGGTTCCCGAGCAAGGTGGTCTCCGAGGTCGAGCTTCCGGAAACGTTCGCAGGGGTGCCGATTCCGCTGCTGACGCTGCAGCCGCTTGTCGAAAACGCGTTCGAGCACGGATTCGGGCAGCAGCTCGGGGAATGGCGCATTCGTCTTGGCGTCGAACGGGAAGGCGAGACGGTCGTCGTCCGCATCGAGGATAACGGCGCGGGCATGGATGCGACGCGGCTCGCGGAGATTCGCCGTTCCTTGGAGGACAACGGAACGCTGTTCCGGGAAGCCGAAAGTCTCGGTCTTCGCAATGTGGATGCCCGGATCAAGCTGCATTTCGGCAAAGCCTTCGGACTGCGTATTGAGAGCGAACAAGGCGCGGGCACTCGAGTAAGCATCCTGCTGCCGGGCGACGGTGTTAAGGACGAACGGGAGAGCGAGCTGCGCGGAGAACGGACGAACGCCAGATCGGACAATGAGGAGGGACAGCCATGAAGGCCGTCATTATCGACGACGAGGTCTGGAGCCGCAAAATGATCCGGAGTCTCGGCCGATGGGAAGAGCTGGGGATCACGATCGTTGGCGAGGCGGAGGACGGGATTGCCGGTTGGGAGCTGATTGCGGCAGAGCGTCCGGATATCGTGCTGCTCGATATGCGAATGCCCGGCATGGAAGGAACCGAGCTGATCCGGCGGCTGAACGAACGGGGCATCGACGCCAAGGTCATCGTGATCAGCGGGCACGCCGACTTTCAATATACGAAGCACGCCATCGACTACAAGGCCTCGACCTATATTCTGAAGCCGATCGACGAGGACGAATTGAACGATGCGCTGGCTAACTGCGCTCGTGAAGTGCGCAAGCGCGATGCGCTCCGCAACGACGAGCTGCTCACCGTTCATTATGAGAACAAGGAGCTGACGGAGCTGACTTCCCGGGCTAAGCGCGAGCTTGGCCGCTACCTGCAGGCGGTCGACGCTCATGCCGCCGATCAGGCGTTCCGCAAACTGCGCGAGGAGCTGTCCGGACTCGGAGCGGGAGAGGCTGGCGTGCGCAAAGTGTACGTCGAGCTTTACCTGCTGCTCGAGGAATATTTGACCCCGTCCGGAATCTCCATTCAGGAGCTCGCCGAGCGGACGCTGCGTACGGACGCCGATGCCGAACCGGACGAGTCTCTGCGCAGGCTTGGCGATCTCTATCTGACCGCCATCGAGCGAGAATCGGACAGACGCAAGCCGAAGGACAAGCTGGACCTGGAGGAAGTGCGGAAATACATCGACCGTCATTACGATGAGCCGATCAGTCTGGAGACGGTCGCGGACGCGTTCTACGTGAGCAAGGAGTATCTCAGCAAGGCGTTCAAAGCGAAATTCGGCGGCAATCTGACCGATTACGTAATCGGTCTGCGAATGGGGAAGGCTAAGGAATTGGTCTGCTCCAGCGATCTGAAGATCAAGTCGATCGCTCAGGCGGTCGGCTACGAGGACGTTACGTATTTTAACCGGCTGTTCAAGAGCCATTACGGGGAGACGCCCGGCGGGATGAGGGACAGGATGTCTGTCGCGCATTAATATTATCCTAGCTCCAAGGCCAATATCCTCTGATTTCAGGCCCTGCTGCCCTTGCTATACTGAATTCAGATCAGATTATCCCCTTGACTAAGGAGGTTTCACCAAAATGAGAAAGTTATCTCTTGTGCTGGCGGCGACGCTGATGGCCGGCACCCTGTCCGCCTGCGGCTCGAACGGCAATACGAACGACAGTTCCCCGGCAGCGTCCGGTAACGGCGATACAGGCAAGGCGAAGGACGTTGACCTGAAGGTATTCGTCAGCCTGCCCCGGTTCAAAAACCAATTCGAACAGTATTTCGAGCAATTTAAGAAAAAAGAGCTCGCCGAGAAAAACATCAACGTCAAGATCAGCCTGGAAATGCCGAGCGCCGATACCGCCGATCAGATTCTGAAATCGCGGATGTCCGGCGGCGACAGCCCCGACGTCTTCACGTTACACGCGGTGAACGACATTCCCGGATTTTACCGCGCCGGATATTTGGAGGACTTGAGCGATCAGCCGTTCGTCGGCCAACTGCTCGAGGGCGTGAAGTCGGGCGTCACCTTCGACGATAAGGTGCTGGCGGTTCCGCTGGAGAGCGTCGGATGGGGGATGCTGTACAACAAGAAAATTTTCCGCGAGAACAACTTGAAGCTGCCGGAGACGGTAACCGAGATGAAGCAGCTCGCCGACGAGCTGAAGGCGAAGGATATTCAGCCGTTCATGATCGCGCTTAAGGAATCCTGGATGGCCGAGAGCTTCCCGACGCTGGCCGTCGGCGCCTTGAACAGCTCTGCGAACCCGGGGTTCGTCGACCGGATGAACGAGGGCACAGCTTCGTACGCGGAGCTGAAAGGGCTCACGGACACGATGGACATGCTTCGCGATTACGGCGGCAAGAAGGTATTCGAGCTTGACGGGGACCAAGCGACGGCGGAATTCGCCCAAGGCAACATCGCGATGTGGCCGGCTCAAGGTCCATGGTTTGCGGAAGCGATTCTCAAGAACGATCCGGATTTCGAGCTCGGCGTCGCGCCGATGCCCATCAACGACGATCCGAAGTCGACGCTGCTGAACCTGTCCACGTCTACCTCAATCGGAGTTGCACCGGACAGCAAAAATAAAGAAGTTGCGCTTGATCTCGTCAACTACATTTTGGACCAGAAGGACTCCAGCGCGTTTTACCAAAGCATGATGTTTAATCCGGTCGCTGAAAGCCATACGTTCTCGCCTTACCCTTGGATCGAGGATGTTACGGGCTACGCGTCCGCCGGCAAGGCGTACGACGATCCGCGCATTCCTTCCGGCGTGAAGAACGTCTCCGAGACGCTGTTCCAAGGCTATTACGCCAAGGATATGACCGCCGAGCAGGTCGTGCAAGCGATGGACAAGGCCTGGAAGGACGCCAACGAGTTGAACAAACAATAGAAAGAAGAGGCTGTCCCATAAGTAGTCCATACAAAGATGATCGATAAAAGAAACGAGTGCATGTGTCTCCTGGAGTGAGCAGCGGAGGGAGATACATGCATGGCTACCTTCTCTGTCGGTCATCTTTATGTATGACTCCTTTGCTTATAGGACAGCTTCTGAAATAAAGGAGGGTATCGAATTGACGCGAACGATTCGCCAATACGCCTGGTTCTTCGCTTTCGTCGCCCCGGCGCTGCTGGTGTTCCTCATCTTCATCGTCATTCCGATGCTGGGCGGCATGAGCTATAGCTTTACGAATTGGAACGGTCTGGCCAAGTCGTACAAGTTCGTCGGATTCGTCAATTACATCGAGGCGTTCAAGGATAAGGAATTTATCCGATCGCTGATGTTTTCATTTAAGTACGTATTTTTGATGGTCGTGCTGCAGAACGGAATCGCGCTGCTGCTAGCGCTGCTCATCGAATCCCGGAAGCGGGCGAAGGGACTGTTCCGCACGATCTTCTTCATGCCGAACCTGATTAGCATGATCATCGGCGCTTTCATGTGGACGTTCATCTTCACGAAGCTGCTGCCGGAGCTTGCCGAGCAGGCGGCTTTCTCTTTCCTGGATCAAGCCTGGACGAGCGATCCGAAAGTGTCCTTCTATTCGATTCTGATCGTTTCCTTATGGCAAGGCGTCGGGTATATGATGATCATCTACATCGCCGGTTTGCAAGGCGTACCGCAGGATATTAAAGAAGCCGCGCGCATCGACGGCGCCAACGGCTGGCAGATGCTTCGCTCGGTGACGCTTCCGATGATCATGCATACGGTGACGATCTGTCTGTTCCTGACGCTCAACTCGGCGTTTAACTCGTTCGACGTCATCTTCGGTTTGACCGGCGGCGGGCCGGCGAGGAAGACGGAAGTCGTCTCGCTGAACATTTTCCAAGAAGCATTTAATTACAATTACCGGTTCGGATACGCCAACGCCAAGGCGATGATCCTGTTCCTGATCATTCTGGTGATCACGATCGTTCAGGTACGGGTCATGAAGAGGAGGGAGATCGAAGCATGAGCAGCAAGGGAAACATTGCGTTTCGCGCCGTATCCGTCGTCATCCTTGCCGTCATGGCCGTCTTCTTCGCTCTTCCGATCTATATGGCGGTCGTCAATTCGTTCAAGACGCAAAAGGAGATTTTCTCGTCCGTGCTCGCATGGCCGAGCAGCTTTGGCTTCGACAACTACATTAACGTTTTTCACAGCATCGATCTGTTGAAAAGTCTGGGCAATTCGCTGACGGTGACGATAATCGGGGTCGTCGGCATGCTGCTGCTCGGGGCAATGGCCGGATATAAACTGTCCCGGACGCCGGGCAAGCTGAGCGGGTTCATCTTCTTCCTGTTCCTCTCTTCGATGATGATTCCGTTCCACGTCATTATGATCACATTGTCTCAAGTAGCCAAGTCGCTGCACCTGCAAGGCTCGACGACAGGACTCGGGATCATGTACGTCGGACTCAGCTTGAACATGGTCATTTTTCTGTATCACGGGTTCGTGAAAGGCATTCCGAAAGAAATGGAAGAGGCGGCCAAGATGGACGGGGCTGGCGAGCTGTATACGTTCTTCCGAATTATTCTGCCGCTGCTCAAGCCGATTACCGTCACCTTGGCGATTCTTAACGTGCTCTACATCTGGAACGACTTCCTGCTTCCGCTGCTCATGCTGACGGACGTGAACAAGTACACGCTTATTTTGACGACGAACAGCTTCTTCGGACAGTATACGAAGGATTGGGGCAGCATTCTTTCCTCGCTTGTCATGACCGCCGTTCCCGTGTTCGCCTTCTTTATCGCGTTCCAGAAGTGGATTCTGCAAGGGATCGCCGACGGCGCGCTGAAGGGATAAGTCCTTTCCGTAAAAATGAAAATGTCGTATGGAACTGCCGCTACTCAAGCGGTGATGCGAGATTGAGGTGGAGAGCTGGACTGGCATATTTGTTCGAAGAGAAGGTGGAGCGGAGGCCAAGAAAGTGCCTCTGCGCCATCCCGACTGTGGAGCGAAGGCCAAGAAAGTGCCTTTGCGCCCTCCCGATCGTGGAGCGAAGGCTAAGAAAGTCACTAGTCATGCATCAAACCTAACATGAAAAAAACGATCTCCATAATTACCTGTATAAGGAATATTATGATTGTTTTCTCGTAGCCAAACGCATTAAAGCTCCTTTATTGTAGAAATGACGCGTTATCCATCATTTCTTCAAAAAAGG
>NZ_QRDZ01000024.1 GCF_003386235.1 Cohnella phaseoli | reverse complement strand
TAGTTAATCTCGATGAAAAGAGGGGGGGATGTATCTCCTGGAGGAGCGAAGCGTTTGCCTTTGGAATCGTGAAATCTCCTTGTTACGAGTTTACCTATTCCGATTTCACGATTCCAACAGCAACCGAAAGGAGATACATCCCCACAAAAACATTAATCGAGATAAAACAAAGGCTGCTCATAAGTCCACTTATGAGACAGCCCCCCGCTGCAAATATTAAAGTTTCATAACGCCGCCTTGGCTAGCGTTGGTAACCATTGCGGAATAGCGAGCCAGGTAGCCGCGCTTGATTTTCGGCTCAAAGCCTTTCCATTCGGAACGGCGGCGTTCGAGCTCTTCGTCGCTCACTTCCAGCGTGATGGTGCGGTTGTTCATGTCCAGCTCGATAATGTCTCCGTCATGAACGAACGCAATCGGACCGCCCTCTGCCGCTTCCGGGGAGATATGGCCGATAGCGATGCCGCGCGATGCGCCGGAGAATCGTCCGTCGGTGATGAGACCGACTTTCGTTCCGAGTCCCATGCCGACGATCTGGGAAGTCGGAGCAAGCATTTCCGGCATGCCCGGGCCGCCTTTAGGCCCTTCGTAGCGGATGACGACGACATGTCCTTCTTTGACCTTGCCTTCGGCAAGACCTTTCAATACTTCTTCCTGCGAATCGAAGCAGATGGCAGGTCCGCGGTGATAGCCGCCGACCGATTTGTCTACTGCGCCGACTTTGATAATCGAGCCGCCCGGCGCCAAGTTGCCGAACAGAACGGACAATCCGCCTTCTTTGGTGTGCGGGTCGTCGATCGGACGAATAACCGAGTGATCGGTAATTTCCGCGCCTTCGACGTTCTCTCGCAGCGTTTTGGCCGAGACGGTCAGCACATCGCCTTGCAACGCGCCTTCTTTTTTGAAGAGCTCGTTAATAATCGCGCTTACGCCGCCCGCATTGTGCAGGTCTTCGATATGGTGGTCGGAAGCGGGAGCGAGCTTGGACAAATAGGGAACGCGCTTGGCCACTTCGTTGATGCGCTCGATTGGGTATTCGATGCCGGCTTCGTGAGCGAGAGCCAGCGTGTGTAATACCGTGTTCGTCGAACCGCCCATCGCCATATCGAGCGCAAACGCATTGTCGATCGAATCGAGCGTGACGATGTCGCGCGGTTTAATATCTTGTTTGATCAGTTCCATGAGCTGCGTTGCCGACTGCTTGACGAACTCGCGACGCTCTGGAGCGACGGCAAGAATCGTACCGTTGCCCGGTAGGGCAAGGCCAAGCACCTCCGCCAGACAGTTCATCGAGTTGGCGGTGAACATGCCGGAGCAGGAGCCGCAAGTCGGACAACCGAATTGCTCAAGCTCGGTCAAGCTTTTCTCGTCGATTTTGCCGGTCATATAGGCGCCGACGCCTTCGAATACCGACGTCAGGGAGATGGCGCGGCCGTCGCTTGTGCGTCCGGCTTTCATCGGTCCGCCGCTGACGAAGATCGTCGGAATGTTGACGCGCAGCGCAGCCATCATCATTCCCGGCGTAATTTTGTCGCAGTTCGGGATACAGACCATGCCGTCGAACCAGTGCGCGTTAACGACCGTCTCGACCGAGTCGGCGATAATCTCGCGGCTGGCAAGGGAGTAGCGCATGCCGATGTGACCCATGGCGATGCCGTCGTCGACGCCGATCGTATTGAATTCGAACGGCACGCCGCCCGCTTCACGAATGGCTTCTTTAACGATTTTGCCGAATTCCTGCAGGTGAACGTGACCGGGTACGATATCGATATAAGAATTGCAGACGGCAATAAACGGTTTGCCGAAATCCTCTTCCTTAACGCCGGCTGCCCGAAGCAAACTGCGGTGCGGAGCGCGGTCGAAACCTTTGGTGATCATGTCTGAGCGCATTTTTTTGTTAGCCAACAGTATTCCCTCTCTTTCGGATTAACCGGAATGTCTATCCTTGATTCTATCACACAAGCCGACAGCTTGACCAGAACGGGTTGCGGCGCAAAAGCTGTCGATAGGCAGGGAAGAGCGATCCCCCCGCGTCCTTAAGACGACTCGGAATCGCTCTTCATTTGGCCGGATCGGTGAACAGGTTGGCGAGTCCCGCGAATGGCAAATTTTCGTAATGTTCGGTTTTATAGACGACTTCGCTCTCGAATTTCGTCTCGTCGCTCGGCTTGTTGCGGCGGAACTGGAACTTGTCGTAAAGCTTGACGAGAATATGCGCCGTATTGACCGCATCGTCCATCGCGCGATGATGAGAGCCGCTGAACGGGATTTCCAGCATTTCAAGCGCAGGCTTCAGACCCATCTGCTGGTGTTTCTCGAGCTTATATACTTTGGACAGCATTTTCTGCAAATTGTTATGGTTGACGATCCAGTCCGTCGACATCTGATGCCGGCGGCATTCTTGAATAAGCTGGCGCTGATCGTCCGGTCCCCACGCGCAGAGGAAGTATTCCTCCTGTCCCATCCATTCGATAAACTCCCGAGCTACCTGCGGCAAAGCCTCTGCACCGTCGACGTTCTCCTGCGAGATGCCCGTGAATTCGGTCGTATCAGGGGACAGCTGAGGGACGACGGTCGGTTTAACAAACGCTTGAAACGTATCGACGATCCGAGGCTGTTCGTCGACCGTTCCGACTTTGGCCGCTCCGATCTCTATAATTTCGGCGATTTGCCCTTTTTTGCGCCGCACTGTCATTTCCAGGTCGTAGACGATAATAACCACTTCATGCACCTCTAGAATGTTCCGAAGATGAATTTCGTACCTCTGTTATTATAGACTTCCTTGGGCCATTTGTCAGTGTGGAAAAAAATTCGCGACGAGAGCGATGAGGAGGTCGAATTTGATCGAACGATGGCGTTAAGGTACAATAAGCTTATCCATTTAATTAATCGATATCAATCGGGAGGATCATTGCGATGAGCACGTTTGCCCAGAGATTGGCTTCTATGAAGCAAGGTTTGAAGGACCAAGTAACCAAATTCAAAAACAAGGACTTTATGGACGCTGTCGTAGCGGGCTGCGCGATCGTCGCCGCGGCCGACGGTCAGATCAGCGCTGCGGAAAAGCAAAAAATGATCGGCTACATTCAACATAACGAAGAGCTTAAAGTGTTTGAAACGCCTAAAGTGATCGAAAGATTCAATTTCTACACGGGCAACTTCGACTTCGACGGGATGATCGGCAAAGCCGAGGCGATGAAGCCGATTATCAAGTTCAAGGACAAGCCGGATATCGCTCGCATCGTCGTCAGCGTGTGCTGCGCGATCGGCGCCGCCGACGGAGACTTCGACGAGCAGGAGAAGAACGTCGTCCGCGAAATTTGCCGTGCGGTGAACCTGAACCCTTCGGATTTCGGACTGTAAGACCTATCGCGCGATGCCCTCGTTTTGTTGTAATGGCGCCGGTTCATTCGAACCGGCGTTATTTGTTTTTATTTTGTTCAGAATCTGTTGAGAGCCGACTAGTACAATAGATATAGGAATTTAGAAGTCAAGATTCTTAAAGAATCGGTCGGGGGAGAGGAATTTCATGCTGCCAGCAGATCATGATCGAGTCACGCCGGATGCGAATGACGAGGGAATTTTTACGCCGGATGAAGTGAATGAGATATTGAAGCAGCTTGAGGAGGAGCAAGCGAGGGCAAGGAGCGACCGCTAGTACGCAGTATAGAGATAGGAGCAAATTGCAACGAAGAGTCCCCGGGAGCGAGGGCTCTTTTTCGTATGTAGCTGCCTTCTTCAACAGTTCGATCGGATCGAGCAGAATCAGGTGTAACTATTTGTGAATTTGAGAGTGAATGTTATATTATGGATAGTGTTTTTGCTGTCGATTCCGTCGATTCCCGTTCGTTGTGTATATAGAGTCAAATTCAAAGGAGGAGATTACAGTGAGATTTATGATGATCGTCAAAGCAACCAAAGATTCCGAGGCGGGAGTTCTGCCGAGTCAGGAGCTATTGGAGGCCATGTCCAGGTATAATGAAGAATTGGCGAGAGCCGGAGTGCTGGTCGCGGCAGATGGCCTTCACCCGAGCACGGGTGCGATTCGCATTTCTTATCCGGAGCCGGGAGGGAAGCCGAAGGTGGTGGACGGCCCTTTCACGGAAGCGAAGGAAATGATTGCGGGATTTACGCTGATTGAGGTGAAGTCGCGGGAAGAGGCGATTGAATGGGCGATGCGAATGCCCGATCCCCACGGCTCGGGCGAAGGGGAGATCGAGCTGAGACAAGTATTCGAGGCGCCCGAGCTCACCCAGGACCCGGAAGCGTTGGCCAAGCTAATTGAAATACAGGCTCAAGTCACGAGGAAGCCGGGGGCGTGAAGCAAGCTTCCGTTCACCGTACGATCGACGGAATTTGGAGAATCGAGTCGGCTAAAATAATCGCCAGTCTCGCACGGATGGTGCGCGATGTCGGGCTTGCCGAGGATCTGGCCCAGGATGCGATGCTCATTGCGCTAGAACGATGGCCGGAGACAGGCATACCCGACAACCCCGGCGCTTGGCTAATGACAGCGGCCAAACGCCGAGCGATCGATCATCTGCGCAGAGACAAGCTGCGCGACCGCAAATACGAGGAGATGGGCTGGGAGATCGAGCGCCAGCACGAGCCGGATTGGGACGAGGCGCTCGACGACCCTGTCGGCGACGATCTCCTTCGCCTCATCTTTACGACATGTCATCCCGTTCTTTCCGCCGAAGCGCGGGTAGCGCTCACGTTGCGGCTGCTAGGGGGGCTGACGACCGAGGAAATCGCCAGCGCGTTTCTAGTTCCCGAACCGACGATCGCCCAACGAATCGTCCGTGCCAAGCGCACGCTCGCGGCAGCTCGCGTTCCTTTCGACGTACCGCCGAAAGCCGAATTGGCGACCCGGTTGTCGTCCGTGCTTGAGGTCGTCTATCTCCTGTTCAACGAAGGATATGCCGCGTCTTCCGGCGGGAGCTGGATTAGGCCCATGCTCTGCAATGAAGCGCTGCGCCTTGGTCGAATCTTGGCCGAGATCGTTCCCGATGAGCCGGAAGTCCACGGGCTTGTAGCGCTGATGGAAATTCAGTCGTCCAGATTCAAGTCGCGCGTCGGTCCGAGCGGCGAGCCAATTCTGCTTATGGATCAGAATCGGGCGCTATGGGATTACCTGCTTATTCGGAGGGGGCTGGCCGCAATCGAAAGAGCCGAGCATCTCGGCAAAGTGCTGGGCCCATACATGATTCAAGCCTCAATCGCGGCATGTCACGCTCGCGCCCGCACGGCTGCGGAGACGGATTGGGTCAAGATTTCGGCGCTGTACGACGCTCTTGCGCAAGTTGCGCCGTCGCCTGTCGTCGAACTGAACCGCGCCGTAGCATTGTCGATGGCATTCGGTCCGGAGGTAGGGCTGGAAGTTGTAGATGCGTTGATGCAGGAGCCGTCCTTGAAAAATTATCATTTGTTGCCTAGCGTTCGAGGGGACTTCCTCATGAAGCTGGGGCGAAAGCAGGAAGCATGTACAGAGTTCAAACGAGCGGCCGCTCTGGCGCGCAATGACAAGGAACGCGACTTGCTCTTGAGTCGCGCTTCCGATTGCGCCGCGGAATAAGCGGCGATTACGAGAGGAGAAGTTAGGATGAGTCAAGAGGTTAACGAATTTATTGAGAAGGTCAAAGAGCCGTGGCAGGCCGAGTTGTGTCGTCATTTGCGCCAGGTTGTTCACGACGCGATTCCAGACGTTCAGGAACGCATTCAATATAATAAGCCTCATTTTCTCAAAAACAAAAAATATGCTGCGGTTATCTCGACTTCCAAGGACGCCGTGAGCTTCACGATTTTCAATGCAGCGGAGCTGGATCTGCCCGAAGGCTTGTTCGAAGGCCCGGCGGAACGAAAAACGATTAAGTTCCGCAGCGGACAACAGGTGGACGGCGAGATGCTGACCGGTCTGATAAAACAAGCCTCCAACACGCTATAGCAAGAAAGCCGCTCATGATTTGGGCGGCTTTCTTGCTATAGCGCCTCCGGTGCCGAAAATAGTCTTTCCGCTCCAAAAACTATTTTTCCGATGTGTCGATTTTCCCGTTGGCGGTTCGTCGTATTCATAGAAGCTCGGATAAATATCCGCAAAGGAGATTTCACAATGTACATGGCAGCATCGAAGGACGGCACCAAGATTGTTTATGACAAAATCGGTCAAGGACCGGCTCTTATCCTGGTTGGAGGAGCGTTCAGCTACCGTAAATTCCCGGCAATGGTCAAGCTGGCTTCCCTGTTATCGGATCGTTTTACGGTCTTTAACTACGATCGTCGCGGTCGCGGGGAAAGCGGCGACCGGCAGCCCTATTCGATTGAGCGAGAGATCGAGGATCTTCAGGCTTTGATCGATGAGGCGGGCGGTTCGGCTTATGTATGGGGACTTTCGTCCGGCGCGGTGCTCGCTCTGCGAGCGGCGGCGAACGGAGCGGGCATCGCGAAGCTGGCGCTGCATGAGCCTCCGTTTATCGTAGATCCGTCGGATCGCCGGCCGCCGCAAGATCTGCTCAAGCAGGTCTCAAGGCTGATTGCGGACAATCGTCGCGCCGAAGCGATTAGATATTTTATGACCGAGGGGATGGGGGCGCCGTCCTTTGTTGTGAGCATGATGCGTTTGATGCCGGGCGTATGGTCCAAGCTGATGGCGGTGGCGCACACGCTTCCTTACGATGCGGCATTGCTCGAAGGATATATGGCCGGAAAGCCATTAACCGCATCTATGTGGAGCGCTGTCCAAATGCCGACAATGGTGCTGGAGGGCACGGAGAGCCCCGCTTCGCTGCGTCGCGCCTCTCAGGCGCTGGCCGAGGTGCTCCCCCGCTCGCAATTGAGAAGCAAAAAGGGGCTCGGCCACACGAAGAAGCTGGACGCGAAAATCACTTCAGCGGAGCTTGCGGCGTTTTTTGTGGAAAAATAACAATAGCCTGGTGGATCGGCGGGGCGGTTTCGGCTCTTTCCATACGTTTGCGCGCCGAAATCGCTAGATCTTAAACACATTAATAGAACCGTCCAGACGCTTCGCGATCGATGTGAGCGACTGGGAGGACGCTGCCGTCTCTTCCGCTGCAGCGGCCGACTGCTCGCTTGTCGAAGCGATCGATTCGATGGACTGCTTAAACTCCGATGCGCTCTGCGCCTGGGCTTCGCTCGACTCGGCGATTTGCAGCACCATCTGCGACGTTTCATTTACTTTCGCAACGATGCTATCGAACGCTTCCTGCGTTTTTTTGGACTGACGTACGCCTTCCGAGACGGAATGGACCGTTTTCTTCGTATTTTCTTGAATCCCCGTAATAATATGGCTGACTTGCTTGGTTGCATCGCTGCTTCGCTCCGCGAGCTTGCGGACCTCGTCGGCGACAACGGCAAAGCCTCTGCCTTGTTCGCCCGCTCGCGCCGCCTCAATAGCCGCGTTAAGCGCGAGCAAGTTGGTCTGCTCGGAGATTTCTTTGATAACGGATATGATGTTTCCGATTTCCTGCGAGTTTTTAACCAGCAAATTCATTTGTTCGTTAATGCCGCTCATGCCGGAGATGGAAAGCCCGATCGCCTCTCCGCCTTGCTTGGCAATCTGAACGGTTTGAGCCGAAAGCACGGATGCTTGTTCGGCATTCTGCGTAGAAGATTCGATGACGACCAGCAGATTTCCGAACAGCTCCGTCATCGCCTGCGAGTTTTCGGCCTGATAAGTGCTGCCCTTGGCGATTTCCTCGGTGCTGGCGGAAATTTCGGCCGCAGCCGCGTTGATCGATCCGGCATTGCCTTTGACTTCTGCGATCAAGTTGCGCAAGTTCTCGGACATCGTATTGAAATTTTCGGCGAGACGTCCGATTTCATCCGCCCGCTTGATCTGCATTCGTTCGGTTAGATCCCCTGCCGCGGCCTGCTGCAAGGAATCGGAAATCGTCAAAATCGGCCTGACGATCACTTTCGAGAGCATGACGGCAACGACAGCTACACAGAGAAGAGAAACGATAATAATCCCGATCGCCATCTGCCTCGATTGCATCGCTTGCTCATTGACTTCCTTCGCAGGAGCAGTCATAAGCAGCCTCCAGCCCGTTCTCTCGATTTCCTTGAAGGAGGCAATGGTGCTTTGACCGCTGTTGTCCCGATAATTGATGTACCCGCTCTTATCGGCCAACACATACTTGTTTATCTGTTCGACGGTACCGCTATTTTCCGTCTCTGTCATCGTTTTGCCGATTTTCGAAGCGTCGGAATGAATCAGATAAGCGCCTTTGCTTGAGACCAAAAACCCGATTCCCGTTTTAGCGACCTGAATGTCTTTGACCACTTTCGTGATTTTGGATACTTCAAGCAAAGATTGAACGATTCCCTTCGCCTCGCCCTTGGCGTCGACAAGCGGAACATCGATAATGATAATGTCAATATTCCCGTTAACGTCCTTCAGAATATCGGAAACGGCCGTTTGCTTGTTGTTCAACGCATTTTGCACATTTTGGAACCCGCTTCCGTCATAGCTTTGATTTTCCGTGTCGTAGACGATTCCTTTTGTATCCACATAGGAGAACGCTCGTACGTCAGGATCGCTTTGCGCCATCACTTTAAGCACCGGCATCACTTGATCGGGATCGTTATTCATAAATTCCGGATGACTTTTCACCACAGATTGGATCGATTCGATTTTTTGGGAAATCCAGTCGTTAATATATTTCGCGTTCAGACCGGCGGCTTCTTCGAAGGCGTCTTTATTGACCGAGCTCAAGGCGGAGGTGGATTGCATGACCAAAGCCAGCGAGGCGCCGACAAGCGGGATTAGCGATAAGGCTAGCAAGATTAACAATAGTTTGAGCTTAAAAGATTTCCGGACAGTCGAAAAAAGATGATTTTTGCGCATATTCATGCTCCTTGCTTGTTATAGTTTGAGCTGCTAATCAGGTCTTTTTTGTGAGTTAGGTCCCATGTTAGACGATAATTGTTAGGAATGTTGTGAGGTATGTATTAGATTTTCGTTATGGGCGCAGCCGTAAAGGCGGCATTGCTGGACGACAAAAAGACGGGACCCCGATCGACTGACCGGGATACCGTCTTTTGTCGTCCGTTGCGAATTTGAAGGCCAACTTTAACGCTTTGCCTTATAGAATTCATGGTACAGCTTCATGAGCGCGCGCTTTTCTATCCTCGATACGTAGCTTCTGCTAATGCCCAGCTCGCGAGCAATCTCTCTTTGCGTACGCTCGTCGCCGCCGCCGTCCAGCCCGAACCGGCCGCGAATGACCTCCTGCTCCCGGTCGTCCAGAATGTCGAGATTGCGGTAAATTTTGCTTTTCTCGATTTTCAATTCAACCTTGTCGACGACTTCGTCGGGCTCTGTGCCGAGAATATCTTGGAGCGTAATTTCGTTGCCTTCCTTATCCGTTCCGATCGGGTCGTGCAGGGAAACGTCTTTCCTCGTTTTTTTCAACGATCGCAAATGCATAAGTATCTCGTTCTCGATACAGCGGGCCGCGAACGTCGCGAGCTTCGTTCCTTTGTTCGGCTGGAAGCTCTCGATCGCTTTGATCAGGCCGATCGTTCCGATCGAGATCAAATCCTCCAAATCCTCTCCGGTGTTGTCGAATTTCTTGACGATGTGCGCGACCAGCCGCAAATTATGTTCGATCAGCAGGTTGCGGGACACGGGATCCCCTTCGGCCAACCGCCTCAAGTGCAGCGCCTCTTCATCGTCGGTCAGCGGCTGCGGGAACGCGTTATTTTTGACGTAAGAGACGAGCAGGGAAAGCTGTTTCAGAAACAAAGCAATGGATGTCATTAAATCGGGCACGGGAAGACCACCTCCGAAAGTGGGATCGCTCGCGGAAAAAGAAGCATTATCATTGTATGTGGGTAGCCGCCCAACCGTGCCTGTTCCACCGGATTAAAGTCAGTTTGTCGAATGACATGGACCCGCAATGGGAAATAATGAACGAGACGAGCGCAGTCGCGACTGATTATAGATGGAGGTGTTACGAATGGCAGTGAAAGGCGCCGGACGAGGCTCCGGAGCTTACAAACCCGTGTCGATGTCGTCTAAGGAATATCAAGCCTTTGCCAAGGTGCGCGAGCCATCCCGGTCCGTATGGACCAACTGTCTGAAAGCATTTCTGGTAGGCGGAATCATCTGCACGATCGGCCAAGGGGTTACTCAATTTTTCATTACTGTGTTCCACATGTCGTCCAGGGATGCCAGCAATCCGACCGTAGCGGTCATGATTTTGCTGGCCGTCATTCTGACAAGCATGGGCGTATACGATAAAATCGCGCAATGGGCGGGCGCGGGCAGCGCCGTTCCCGTTACGGGATTCGCCAACTCGATGTGCTCGGCGGCGATCGAGCACCGCGCGGAAGGGCTTGTGCTCGGCGTAGGCGCCAATATGTTCAAGCTGGCCGGTTCGGTCATCGTGTTCGGCGTCGTAGCCGCATTCGTCGTGGGCATCGTGTATTGGGTGTTCGGAATCGGGGCGTGGCATGATATTACAGGGTAGACGCTCATGGGTGTTCGAACAGCCGCCCGTCATTATCGCCACAGGAACCGTCGTCGGCCCGGATGAAGGTCAGGGACCGCTGGCCGCCGATTTCGATCTCGTTCATCCCGATCTGGAGATCGGTCAGCCGACTTGGGAGAAGTCAGAGAAAGTGCTTATGGAGCAGGCGACGGACATCGCGCTGCAGCATGCCAAGCTCTCGAAGGATAAGCTGAATTTCTTCGTGGGCGGAGACTTGATGAACCAGATCATCAGCACGACGTTTGCGGTCAGACAGCTGGAAGCGCCGTATCTCGGCGTCTTCGGGGCCTGCTCCACTTCGATGGAATCGCTCGCCGTCGCGTCGCTGCTCGTCAGCTCCGGCGCCGCGGATTATGCCATGGCGGGAACTTGCAGCCACAACTGCACAGTCGAGAAGCAGTTCCGGTATCCTACGGAATACGGCTCGCAGAAGCCGCCGACCGCGCAATACACCGTAACCGGGGCGGGAGCGGCCGTCATAGGCCGCAGCGGGAACGGGCCGGTGATCACGGCCGCCACAATCGGCAAAATTATGGATCTGGGCATTAAAGATCCGTTTAATATGGGAGCGGCAATGGCACCGGCCGCCGTCGATACGATTCAGGGGCATTTTCAAGAGACGGGGCGGGAGCCCGGCTACTACGATCTGATCGTCACCGGCGATTTGGCCGGCGTTGGGCATCCGCTCGCCAGCGAAATGCTGCAGCGCAACGGGGTTCCGATGGAGCGTACGAAATTTAACGATTGCGGGCTGATGATCTTCGACGTGGAGAAGCAGAAGGTGCAAGCGGGCGGCAGCGGCTGCGCTTGCTCGGCCGTCGTCACGTACGGGCATTTGCTCAAGCGAATCGGCAGCGGAGATCTGAAACGGGTTCTTGTCGTCGCTACGGGAGCGCTGCTCAGCCCGCTGTCCTACCAGCAGGGGGAGAGCATTCCCTGCGTCGCGCATGCCGTCGCCATAGAAGCCGCCAATCCGGGACAAGGAGGTGCAAACGGATGATGACTTACGTGTGGGCGTTCGTGGTCGGAGGAGCGATCTGCGTCGTTGGCCAGCTGCTGTTCGACGTCGTTAAGCTGACCCCTGCGCATACGATGTCGCTTCTCGTCGTGACGGGCGCTGTGCTGGACGCGGTAGGCTGGTACGATCCGCTCGTGGATTTCGCCGGAGCCGGAGCCACCGTACCGATCACGAGCTTCGGCAACGCGCTGGTTCACGGCGCATTGACCGAGCTGCAGGAGGTCGGCTGGATCGGCGTCATTACCGGGATTTTCAGCGTGACGAGCGCGGGCATATCGGCCGCCATCGTGTTTTCTTTTCTCGCCGCATTGGTCGTCAAGCCCAAGGGCTGAAACGAAGCGGTTGCTCTGTAAGGGGGGACATCCCCTTGCCCCTTTAACATCGATTATGTTTCACAGCAGCCAGGCCCGATCCGGGTTTGGCTGTTTTTATATGCATTTTTGGAAGAAACTAAAATTTACGATGCTATCCAAATTCCGGTATAATGAAAAATGACCCTAAAAAAACATCAAAGTTCACAACCTCATCAAAGTAGAATCCATAGGAGGAGCGAGAAATGGATCACCATGGCGCGATGCAACTACTGGATAAAATTAAACAGAATATGGAATCTTGCATTTATGGAAAAAAAGACGAAATCGCTTTCATGTTGACGGCGCTGCTCGCGGGAGGGCACGTACTGATCGAGGATGTGCCGGGAACCGGCAAAACGCAGATGGTTAAGGCGCTGGCCTTGTCGATCGGCGGCATTTTTCATCGAATTCAATGTAACCCGGACTTATTGCCTACCGATATTACCGGCGTTTCGATCTATCATCCGAAGCAAGAGCAATTCGTGTTCAGGCCCGGTCCGGTTATGGCAAACCTGCTGCTGGCCGACGAGATCAACCGCGCCACGACGAAAACCCAATCCGCTTTGCTGGAAGCGATGGAAGAGAAGCGGGTGTCCGTCGACGGGGAGACTTACAGCCTTCCCCATCCGTTTATGCTGTTTGCTACGCAAAACCCGATCGAATTCGAGGGAACTTACAGTTTGCCCGAAGCGCAATTAGATCGTTTTCTAATGAAAATCAAACTAGGTTATCCGGACGAAGCCTCCGAGAAAAGACTTGTAATGGAGCCGGGGGCCAGCCGGGCGGCGGAATCTCTTCAAGCGGTGGCAACGGTCGAGGACATCGCCCGCATGCAGAAGCTGGCTGAGGGAATCCACCTGGAGTCGACGGTCGCCGATTACCTGATCGCTTTTATTCGAGGCACTCGCCAGCACGCCTCCGTACTGCTCGGCGCCAGCCCGCGCGCGGCCGTCGCGCTGACGAGCGCGGCTAAAGCTTATGCGTTCCTGAACCATCGGGCGTTCGTTCTTCCGGACGATGTGAAGGCGATGGCCCCACTTGTACTGGGCCACCGGATTCACCTTCGTTCGGAGGCGCGCATGCAGGGCGTCACGACCGCTCAAGTGCTGCAAGACGTGCTGCGCTTGCTGCCCGTGCCTGTCGGGATGGAGCGCTGATCATGGCGCGCTTGCATCTGCCCCGCGTGTGGTGGCTGAGCGCGGTTTTATACGTCACCTCTCTTTGTTACCTGCTCTTTCAAGGCGGGAAAACGTCACTTATGCTCTTTGTCATTTTGAACGCGCTCTGCGCGTACTTAATGCTCGGGCGATGGAGCGGCATAGGCGGAGTGCAGGGCGTTAGGTTGACGGAAACCGGAGACGGGCAATCCGCCTTGTTGACCGCGGGCATGCGTCTGCAGGTTAAGCTCCGTATGCAGATTCCGGGATTTTGGCCGCTCCCGTACGTCATCGTTCGGGAGAAGCTGGTGCGCACGACCGGAGGCGACGCTCAACTGTACGAGATGTCCTTTGTGCCGGATTACAAGCGACGGGGAGAGGTTCAATTCGAGACCGCCCCGCTGCGCCGAGGCCGTTATCATTTTCAGCACACCGGGTGCTCGACGCGCGATATTTTCGGGTTGTTCGAGCATCGCGGTTCGTTTCACCAGCCGATGTACGTGCAGGTTCTCCCCCGCACCGTTCCATTGAGGGATTGGCGGCTGTTCCGCCGTTCGCAGCGGGGAGTGTTCCATCATACGTTCACCTCTCTGTGGGCAAGAGAAACGACCCAGATCGACGGGGTCAGGGAATACATCCACGGAGATCGGCTGTCGCGCATTCACTGGAACGCGACGGCGAAGACGGGGCAATGGAAATCGAAGGAATTCGAGAGGGAGGCGCTGCCTCGGGTCGTATTCGTACTGGACCGGAACAGCCGCAGCTATCCGAACGCGGAACAGTTCGAGCTGGCCGTATCGGTGGCCGCCTCGCTGTTGGAGCTGACGATAGCGCGCGGCATGCCGATCGGCTTCGTGTCGGCGGGGGAGACGGAATGCTGGTACGGAGAAGGGCGGGCGCCGGTATCCAAAGACGAGGTGTTCGGACATTTGGTCGACGTTGAAGCGGACGGCAGCCTGCCGATCGGGCAATTGTTATGCCAGGTGGCGGAACGATACGAGCCTGGCGTTCACATTGTCGTGATCGGAGCAGCGGCAGACGAGCAATTGTCGGCGGCGATGAGCGCGCTTGAAGGCAAAAGAATGGTGCCGAGCATTATCCATATCGGCCACAAGCGCATGCCCGCTGAGGCTGCCGCCAAAGTTCGCAATTGGCAGCTTTTATGTCAGTCCAAACAGTGGGAGTTTATTTCCGTGGACGAGCTGGACAAGCTGCCCCTTGCTCTGGGGGGTGTATCGGCTTGAAACAGCTTCTAGGGTCGGGGCGGTTTTGGAGACAGCTCGTGC
This sequence comes from Cohnella phaseoli, assembly GCF_003386235.1. GTDB lineage: Bacteria > Bacillota > Bacilli > Paenibacillales > Paenibacillaceae > Cohnella > Cohnella phaseoli. Next base: position 136,679 of record NZ_QRDZ01000024.1, on the reverse strand, counting down.
TGGAGCGGTTTCACCGTCTTTTGGCTCTTATCATCGTGATTCAGTTGATTCAAGTTTTCTCGGATTATTGGTGGGAGGAAACTTACTCGATTATTTACGGCATGCTGGCCGTTACGGCGGTTACGGAATTGCTGTTTACCCGCCTGTTGTGGGTCAGGTTGACCGTTCAGTTCGCAGCCGTCGTCGGCATGATTTTATGGAAAATGCCGATCGTCTGGGCGGGATGGCCGGTAAGCTGGAAGGCAGGAGAGCAAGTCAGCGATTTCTTTTCGTTCCATCTTGCTCAGTTCCATCCGTTCTTCGAATTGTCCGTCGGAGTGCTGCTGGCGGTTCACGTATTGGCTTGGCTCGGCTCCCGAAGAATCGGAGCGGTCGCGGTCATCGTGTTGTCCATTACGACGATGGCAATCGTCGATTCGTTCTTCCCGCTGGAGCTATGGCGCAACATCGCGTGGATTGTAACGGCAGGGCTGGCCTGGTTAGTCGTACTCCATCTCAGGCAGCTTCAGCTGCGTCACCCCGACAGCTGGGAGGCGATGGCCGAGCGGCCGCTCGATATCGCGCTTCCGGCCGTTCTGGTCATTGCGATCGTATTGGTCAGCGGCATTATTATGCCGAGGGCGCCGATTCTTCTGGAGGACCCTTATACGATTTGGACGGAAGCCCAAGGGCGCGAAGTTCCGTCCTTCTCCGGAGAAGGGGGAGTGCAGCGAACGAACGCGTCGGGGAACAGCGGCTCCTCCTTGTCCGGCTATAGTCGGGATGACCGTAAAATCGGCGGAGGGTTCCAGTTCGACTACTCTCCGGTGATGACCGTGACGACCTCCCAACGCAGCTATTGGCGCGGCGAGAGCAAATCGGTATATACGGGCAAAGGTTGGGAGGATGTCAAAAATCCCAAACTGGTCAAAGCGCAAATCGGAAATGAAGTTTCCAACTACGAACTCGATCCGCCGCGCGCCGAGGGCGTGGAGACGGTCAAAGTCGTTCAGACCGTAAAGATCGAACGCCGGGACAAACTGCCGGTTTTGTTCGTGGCGGGATCGGCCGCAGCGGTAACCGCGCTCAAGAGCGACAACAATGCCGGTCTCAAATGGGATTCGCGCGATTGGGAGCTGCGCTGGGACAAAACGTCGCGCGTACAGACGTATTCGGTCGTGTCCGAAGTCGCGGTGCTGGACGAGGACGCGCTCCGCAATCTGGATGCGTCCGCGCCGAGCAGCTTGGACTTGAAGCCGTATTTGCAGCTGCCCGACGATCTGCCGCAGCGGGTTCGCGATCTGGCGGCGGAGCAGACGAGCGGAGAGTCCAACAACTACGACCGCGCCAAGAAGCTGGAGCAATATTTGAAGCAAACGTACCCTTATACGAACGCGCCGGATCTATCCCGTCAATCCGACCGGGCGGGCGGCGACATTGTCGATGCGTTTCTGTTCGAAATTCAGGAAGGCTATTGCGATTACTTCTCGACCTCATTCGTCGTTATGGCTCGTTCGATCGGGCTGCCGGCCAGATGGGTAAAGGGCTATGCAGCCGGATACGACCAGTCGGCGCAGGAAAGAAATCGTTTCGGCGGACCGGATATGGAGCCCGATCCGCTTGGGGCGGGGACGTATACGGTTCGAAATGCGGACGCCCATTCGTGGGCGGAGGTGTATTTCGAAGGCTACGGCTGGATTCCGTTCGAGCCGACGTCAGGCTTCTCGGTTCCGCAGCCTCGTGCGGCGGGAGCGCCGGAGCCGATCGAATCGAGCGCGCCTGTAGATGCGACGCCTGTGGAGCCTGAAGAGGTCGTCGCCAAGAGCAATTGGCCGCTGATTGCCGGAATCGCAGCGGGCGCTTTACTGCTTGCCGCCGCGGCGGTGTTCGTCGTCAAGAGCCGCCGGACGAGAAAAGTATGGAACCTTCTGCGCCACCGCGGAGCGACGCCGAATCAACGGGTCGTGCGCGAATTGGAACGTTTGCTCATCTTCCTCCATCGTCAAGGGCTGCGTAGGGAATCTCACGAGACGATCCGCGAAACCTTCGGCCGCTGGAGCCGCAAATTCCCGTCGTTAAACGGAGAGTTCGAAGGAGCGGTGAAGCTGTTCGAGCAGGCGAGATACGGACACGATCAAGGGGATGGCCGATTGCTTGCCGAATTTAACGAGGTTTCGGAGAAAATTCGCAAAGCGCTGTAGTCGGCTGAATTCAAAAACGATAAAGAGCCTGCCTCGGTCATCTTGGTTATGACTTTCGAGGCAGGTTCTTTTTGCAAGGCCGCATGGGGTATGGTATATTTTGAGGAAGATTAGCCGTTCACAGACAGGAGCCATTATTCAAGATGTTCAAGCGTTTGCTTCCCGATCGGATCGTGACCGCCGTCTACGATATCGATCTGCATGAATTGCACGCTCAAGGAATCCGGGGCATTATTACGGACCTTGACAATACGCTAGTTAGCGCCAAAACTCCGCTTGCGACCCCGCAGCTGATCGGCTGGCTGGATCTGGTCAAGGAGCGGGGATTTAAGGTTGTTATTCTTTCCAACAACAACGATTCGCGCGTCGGCAAGTTTGCAGCGCCGCTCGGCATTCCGTATATCCCTGCAGCCCGCAAGCCTGCGGGAGCGGCGTTTAGACGCGCTCTGCAGTTGATGGGGCTGCCGGCGGACCAGGCGGTCGTCATCGGCGACCAGATGCTCACGGACGTGCTGGGCGGAAGACGCGCGGGCTTGCATACGATTCTGGTGTCGCCGATCGCGATTGCCGAAGAAGGCTGGGCGACTCGGATCAATCGCCGTATCGAGAAGATCGCGTTGGCCCGACTGCGTAAGAAAGGGCTATGGCCGGACAAGGGAGGACCTCAGCATGGCAAGTGATCTGCATCGGCCTCCGCGCTGCGCAGGCTGCGGCATTACGCTGCATAACGAAGACCAGAGGAAGCCGGGCTACGTTCCCGCCTCTTCGCTAAGCAAGGAAGGCGCCGTATGTCAGCGCTGCTTCCGTATTAAAAATTATAATGAAGCATCCTCCGTCACCGTCAATCAGGACGAATTTCTGAAGCTGCTTGGCGGTATCGCCGGCACGGACAGCCTTGTCGTCCATATCGTCGACCTGTTCGATTTCCAGGGCAGCCTCATTTCCGGCTTGCAGCGTTTTGTCGGCCACAATCCGGTGCTGCTCGTGGTGAACAAGATCGACCTGCTGCCTCCGGTGACCAATTGGAACCGGCTGCGCAACTGGGTTCAGAAGCAGGCCCGCGAGGAGGGGCTGAAGGTGGCGGACGTCGTGCTGTGCAGCGCCCGTCGCAACATCGGGTTTGACCGCGTCGTTGAAGCGGTCAACGACCACCGCAAAGGCCGTGACGTCTACGTCGTCGGCGCGACCAACGTCGGCAAGAGCACGTTGATCAACCGGCTGATCTCCGACTACAGCGACTTGAAGCGGGAGCTGACCGTATCCCGCTACCCGGGCACAACGCTCGATGCCGTGCACATTCCGCTGGACGACGGCAAGAGCATCGTCGACACGCCGGGGATCGTCTACGATTGGCGCATGTCGGAGATCATCCCGCGCAAGGATTTGGCCGCGCTGCTTCCGGACAAGCCGCTTAAGCCGATGACGTACCAGCTTAATCCCGGTCAGACGCTGTTTTTCGGCGCGTTGGCGCGATTCGATTTCATTGAAGGGGAGCGTCAATCTTTCACGGCGCAGGTATCCGGGGGGCTGACGATTCATAGGACCAAGCTGGAACGCGCCGACGAGCTGTACGCTCAGCACCGTGGAGAAATGCTAACCCCGCCTTCCCGGGAGGATCTCGATTCGTTCCCGACCTGGACCCGGCATCGGCTGCGCATTCCGCCGAACGCCGAGCAGGACGTATTCGTTTCCGGACTCGGCTGGATTCAAGTCAATGGCAAAACCGGGGCCGTCGTCGACGTGCACGCTCCGAAGGGAATTAAAGTGATGCTGCGCGACAGCATTTTGTAGAGGGTGGATTCCCGGGACGGCCGGAACGCCGCCTCGGGCAAGGAGGAATTTTCGATTGATGGATAGCCATACCGCACTGTTCGGAGTGATCGGCGACCCGATTCGCCATTCGAAATCGCCGATCATGTTAAACCGCGCTTTCCGGGAAACCGGAGTCAACGGCGGTTACGCCGCTTTTCACGTTACGCCGGAGCGACTCGAGCAGGCGATCGCGGGCGTGCGCGGCCTCGGGTTCCGGGGCTTAAACGTGACAATCCCGCATAAAGTCGAAGTCATGCAGTTCCTCGACGAGATCAGCGAAGGCGCGCAAGCGATCGGCGCGGTGAATACGATTGTCAACGAGAACGGCAGGCTGATCGGCTACAACACCGACGGAATCGGCTACGTCCGATCGCTGAAGGAGGAAGCCGAGCCCGATCTGTCCGGTAAAACGATCGTCGTGCTCGGAGCGGGAGGAGCGGCCAGGGGTATCCTGTGGGCGCTCGCGCAAGAGGGACCGGCTGCGATCTTCGTCGCGAATCGGACCGAAGCGAAGGCGGTAGAGCTGGCCGGATCGTTCCCGTCCGCAATGCGCATATCCGCGGTTCCGGGGAACGGGCTGCAAAGCGTTGTCGCGGAGGCGGACGTCGTCGTCAATACGACTTCGGTCGGCATGTCGCCGAACGTGGATGCGCTGCCGATCGATCCGGCATGGCTGAAGCCGGGAGCCGTCGCCAGCGATCTGATCTACAATCCGCTGAAAACGGCTTTCCTCAGTCGGGCGGAGGAGCGGGGCTGCCGCATTCACGGCGGTCTTGGCATGTTTGTATACCAAGGCGCATATGCCTTCGAATATTGGACCGGCAAACCGGCGCCGATCGCGGCCATGCGCGAAGTTGTGCTGGCTTCGTTCGTGTAATCTTAATGAAAGCGGGAAACCAAATGCTGACAGGTAAACAAAAACGTCATCTTCGCGCGCTCGCGCATCATCTTACTCCGATCTTCCAGGTCGGCAAGGGCGGCACGAATGACAATCTGATTCGACACATTCAGGAAGCGATCGAAGTGCGCGAGCTGATCAAGGTGTCTGTGCTTAATAACAACGACGAGGACCCGCGCGAGATCGGCGCGGAGCTTGCCGAGAAATCCGGCTGCGAGCTGGTGCAGGTGATCGGCAAGACGATCGTCCTGTACAAGGAATCCGTCGACCACAAAGAAATCGTGCTTCCCAAGTAACGGACAGGAAGCCAGGAAGGCGGCTGAACGATATGCGTAAGGTCGGTTTGCTGGGGGGCACGTTCGATCCGGTCCACAACGGGCATCTGCTTGCGGCCGAGACCGCGCGGGATGCGTTGGGTCTGGACGAGGTCTGGTTTATTCCGACCTTGGTGCCGCCGCACAAACCCCAGCCGGGAACGGACGGAGCGCGCAGACGCGACATGTTGGAAGCTGCGCTCGTGAACAATCCCGCGTTCCGCGTCGAGGATATCGAGCTGCGTAAGGAAGGGACCTCTTACACGATCGAGACCGTTACCGAATTGCGGCGAAGATATCCGGCTGCGCAGTTTCACTGGATCGTCGGCTCGGATATGATTCGCGATCTCCCCAATTGGCGCAGAGCCGAGGAATTGGCCGAAGCGGTCGATTTCATCGGGTTGGAGCGGCCGGATCAGCCAAGCGACGACGCCTTGCTGCCGGAATATATCCGAAGCAAGCTGGTTCGGGCGTCGATGCCGCTATTGGGCATTTCGTCGACCGACATTCGCCGCAGAATTAGGGAAGGGCGATCCGTTCGTTACATGCTGCCCGATCCGGTGATCGAATATATTCAAAGGGATGGCTTATATGAATCTTGACAAGCTCAAGGAAGCGACCCGCGCGCAGATGCCGGACAAAAGATGGCGGCATACGCTTGGCGTCGTGGAGACGGCGATCAAGCTGGCCGAGCGATACGACGGCGACCCGGCGCAAGCGGAGCTGGCGGCATTGCTGCACGACTATTCCAAGGCATGGCCCATCGATCGAAAGGAGGCTGTCATTCGGGAGCATGGCTTGTCCGCCGAACTGCTGGACAACGACAAGGAGCTATGGCATGCGCACGTTGGCGCTTGGGCGGTTCAGACCGAGCACGGTATCGAAGACGAAGAAGTGTTGGACGCGATCCGTTACCATACTTCGGGCCGCGAAGGCATGACAAAGCTGGACAAAATCGTTTGTTTGGCGGATTACATCGAGCCGGGAAGAAATTATCCCGGAGTCGAACGGATTCGCCAGCTGGCTGAACATAGTATGGAGGAAGCTCTTATAGCGGCTTTCGGTTCCACCATCGCCGTGCTTGTCGAGCGGGGCAAGCGGATTTTTCCGCTTACCGTTCTGGCGCGCAACGATTTGATAATGCAAATGAAACAAAACAATAACGGAGGCTGAGACATGGCAGTAAGTTCGGAACAATTACTCAAGACGGTCGTTCACGCTGCGGAAGAGAAGAAGGCGCACGACCTTGTCGCCTTGAATTTGCAAGGAATTTCCCTCGTGGCGGACTATTTCGTCATTTGCCACGGCAACTCGGATACGCAGGTGCTGTCGATCGCATCGGAAATTCGCAAAAACGCGGAAATGACCGGTCATCGCGTACGCGTTGAAGGTTTGGATTCGGCCCGCTGGGTGCTTGTGGATATGGGGGACGTCGTAGCTCACGTGTTCCATCGCGACGAGCGGGAGTACTATCATCTGGAGCGTCTGTGGTCCGACGCGAAGGCAGTGGAGAACGTATGAATCTGACCGCCGGAACGTTGCAAAGCTTGCGCGTTCGCAGAGAGGTATCTCCCTACGGCTGGTTTCTCGGCTTTGGGCCCGAAGACGGTCCGGAAGTGCTGCTCCCTTATGGAGAGGCTGCCGGGAACCGTCCGGAGGTCGGGGACGAGATCGACGCGTTTCTGTTTCATGACGATAAGGAACGGATTACCGCTACGCTGCGCGAACCGTTGATCCGGCTGGGCGAGCTTGCCCGGCTGAAGGTGGCCGACTTCCATCCCAGCTTCGGTTTTTTCCTGGAGATGGGCATTGGGCGACAGCTTCTGCTTCCTGTAAAGTCGTTTCCCGTTGAGCGCAAAAACAGTTGGCCGCAGACGGGAGACGAGCTGTTCGTCGTTATGAAACACGATAAAGAAGGGCGCATGCTGGCACGCCTGGCCAAAATCGACGATTTTGCGCCCCTTGTCTTCCGCGCTCCTTCGTCATGGATAAACGAGTGGCAGGAAGGCTGGGTGACGGACGTGTTCCGCGACGGCGTCTTCGCGCTTGTCGACGGAGGCGTTATCGGCTTTGGGGCGCTCGGATACATCAACGAGAGCGCCATGATTCATCCGCTGCGCGTCGGACAGAAATTCCGCGCGCGCGTCACGCAAGTCCGCGAAGACGGACGGGTGTCGCTCAGCGTCAAGGCGACGAAGGAAGTCGGCCGGCTGGAGGATGCGGACCGGATTTTGGCGTTTCTGAAAGAGCGTCCGGGCGGCGCTATGCCCTACTCCGACCAGACGAATGCCGAGGATATTCAGCGGCGCTTTCAGCTTAGCAAGTCTGCGTTTAAGCGGGCGCTTGGCAAGCTGATGAAGGATGGACTCATTGAGCAGAAGGGCAACTGGACGCACTTGAAGTCCGCGGACGGCTTGACCGAGGATGAGAACAAGGACTAATTTTCGCATGCGGGCAACTAGCCGGCGAGCGGAAATTTTAACTTAAGGACTGGAGTTGCAGCAATGCGCACTTATCGTCAATTCGCGGCGGTCTACGACCGTCTGATGGAGGAGATGCCGTATTCCGACTGGCTGAGCTTCGCTCGCAAATGCTGGGATCGTTACGGCATTCCTAAGACGGTCGTCGACCTTGGCTGCGGCACGGGCAATCTGTCGATTCCGCTTGCCCGCTCGGGCTTTAGCGTATTCGCCATCGACATTTCCGCGGAGATGCTCTCGGTCGCCCGCAGCAAATGGGATGAGCCGCCAAGCCGCAGCGGCTATCGGGATGAGCCCGGAACGATTCGCTGGCTGCAGCAGGATATGCGAGATTGGGAGCTGCCCCATCCGGCGGACGCGGTTATCAGCTTCTGCGACTGTCTGAACTACCTGACGGAGCCGGAGGACGTCTCGGCGACGATTCGGCAGACTTACCAGGGGCTTGCGCCGGGCGGACTGTTCCTGTTCGACGTTCATTCTCCGCGTCAACTGGAACGGTATGCGGAGGAGCAGCCGTTCGTCTACGATGAGCCGGATGTGGCGTACTTGTGGACGAGCGACTACGACGAGGAGCGGATGGAGATTGAGCATTCGCTGACGTTTTTTATTCGCGAAGACGCGACGGCTCCAGGCACGGGCGCGCTATACAGCCGCTTCGAGGAGTCCCATGTGCAGAGGGCGTACGATCCGGATTGGATTGCCAGGGAACTGGAGCAAGCCGGCTTCGAGCTGCTGCATCGCGTCGCCGATTTCAATTGGGACAAGCCCAATGCGGAATCGGAAAGATTGTTTTACGTCGCTCGCAAGCCGGAATAGGATAAGATAAGGCTGCTTTCAAGTCTAATCGGTCGGAACTGAGGTTCCGCCGGACTTGGAAGCAGCCTTTTCGTATGGAAGCAGCGCAATAAACCGCTTCGAAGCGGCGGACAGCGGAGTTCCCTTCAGCGTTACGATGCCGATTCGACGGGGCGGCGGGGGAGGGAGCAGCGGGATTTCGGCAACCTGTCCGGACGCCAATTCCTCCTCGATAAATTCCCGCGCCGCGAAGGCGAGTCCGAACCCGTTGCGAACGAATTGCACGATCAGATCGATGCTGCCCAGCTCAAGCTCAGGATTCAATACGACCCCGTGGGACAAGGCATACCGGTCGAGGAACCGCCGGATGCTGCCGCCGGATTCCAGCAGAATAAGCGAATAGTTTTGCAGCTCCGCAAGCGTCAGAGATTTTCCTCCGTCCGGCGAGAAGCCGACGTCCCCGATCAAACATTCATGCAAGGTCAAGCTTTCTCTGATCTCGATTTTGTCGTCGTCGACCGGAAGATTCACGAGTCCGAAGTCGATGTGGCCGTTTTTCAGCAATCCGAGCGTCTCGTCGGTAGTCCGGTTGGTGACGTGTATCCGCACTTTAGGATAAGCTGCGCGATATTTTCTCAGGTAGGGCAGCAGATAGTGCTTGCACAGCGTGTCGCTCGCTCCGATATGGATCTCCCCGCTTTCGAGGTCGCGCATTTCCGCGAGCTTCTTCTCCCCGGCTTCCATCATTCGAAACGCTTGTTCGACATAGGCAAACAGCGCTTTTCCTTCATGGGTCAGCACAACGCCTTTCGGCGTGCGGAAGAACAAGGGCGTCCCGAGCTGACGCTCAAGCTGCTTGATCGTGTGGCTGACTGCCGGCTGCGTAATGTGCAGCGTTTCCGCCGCCTTGGACAAGCTGCCGCAAAGCGCAGTTCGGTAAAAAACGCGATACCATTCCGTATTCATATCCATAGGCATAATCTCCGTTTATATCGGGTATTAGGAATATCAATTATTTTTATAATAATACTGCCTCTATAATAAGCCTTGTACAGAGAAAACAAAAGTGGAGGCCGAGGAAAATGACGGTTACGGCAATTGTAGGAGCGAATTGGGGAGACGAGGGCAAGGGGAAAATGACCGATCTTTGCGCGGAGAAGGCATCTTACGTGGTCAGATATCAAGGAGGAAGCAACGCCGGACACACGATCATTAACGATTACGGGAAGTTTGCTCTGCGAATGCTTCCTTCCGGCGTATTCCATCCGCAGACCGTTAATGTCATCGGACCCGGAGTCGCGCTGGACGCCGAGCGCATGCTGTCCGAGCTTGAGCGGTTGGAGGAGCGCGGAGTGGCCAGACCGACGGTCCGCTTGTCGGAGCGGGCCCAAATCGTGCTTCCCGTGCATCGGCTGTTGGATGAGCTGGAGGAGATAAGACTCGGCGCGCAAAGCTTCGGTTCGACGAGGAATGGCATCGCCCCGTTTTACGCGGATAAATACGCCAAGCTTGGCATCCAGGTTGCCGATTTGCTTCATGCGGATATTGTGCGAGGCAAGCTGGAACGGACTTTCGCAGCCAAAAACGTACTGCTTGAGCATTTGTACGGCCGATCGGCCTTGGAAGTGGGCGACTTGGTCGATCAGCTTGTCGAACTCGGAGAAAAACTGGTTCCGTATGTATGCGACACGACGAAGTTGCTCCAACGCGCGTACGCGAACGGGGAGTCGATCTTGCTTGAAGGGCAGCTCGGAGCGCTGCGAGACCCGGATCACGGCATTTATCCCTATTCGACGTCCTCCTCGACTCTTGCCGGTCATGGCGCGGTCGGAGCAGGCTTGCCGCCGTATGCGATTTCCAATGTAATGGCCGTTGTCAAAGCCTACTCTTCTTGCGTAGGAGCAGGGCCGTTCGTCTCCGAGCTGGCTGCGGAGGAAGCCGAAGAACTTCGGCGCAGAGGAGGAGACGCCGGAGAATATGGGGTGGTCACCGGCCGTCCGAGACGGGTGGGATGGTTCGACGTCGTGGCGACGCGTTACGGCTGTGCCATACAGGGAGCGACGGAGGTCGCGCTTACGAACCTGGACGTACTGGGCTACTTGGAGGAAATTCCGGTATGCGTCGGATACGAGATTGATGGAACAGTCGGCGAGGATTTCCCGACGTTGCCGCAGCTGCAGAAAGCGAAGCCGGTTCTCTGGAGGCTGCCGGGGTGGCAAAGCGACATTTCCACTTGCCGTTCGTTTGACGAGCTGCCCGAGGAAGCCAGAAGCTACGTTGCCTACATCGAGTCGGCTGTCGACGTAAAAATAACCGCCGTATCGGTCGGTCCTCACCGGAACCAAACGATACGGCGGATCTGAAGCCGATTAGATCATCGTTTTGGCAATACTATCTTCCGCCCGGCGTCGGTTCACTTCAAGGCGGAATCCTTTTCCCCAACCGGCTCCAGCTTGCCCGGCCAGAACGCCCAGCGCCCGAGTAGCAGCGTAATGGCCGGTACGAGGAACGGGCGCACGACGAACGTGTCCAGCAGCACCCCGATTGCGGTAATCGTGCCGAATTGAACGAGCACCTGAATCGGCAGCGTGGCCAGCACGGCGAACGTTCCGGCGAGAATAAGCCCCGCAGATGTGATGACGGAACCCGTCTCGCCAACGCCTTCCTTGATCGCCTGCTTAAGCGGCATCCGTTTTCTTTTTTGCCAGATGCTCGAGATCATGAAGATGTTGTAGTCCTCGCCCAGCGCGACCAGGAAAACGAACGAGTACAGCGGAATCGCCCCCTGTATCGCCTCGGCCCCCATCCCGTAGTGAACGACCAGCCAACCGAGCCCCAGCGCGGAGAAAAAGGAAACGATGACGGTGAGCACGAGATAGACGGTTGCGACGACCGAGCGTAAATACAGCAGCAGGAGCAAAGAGATCAGCCCGATAACGATCGGAATGACAAGCCTCGTATCCCGTTCTCCCGTCGTTTTGTTGTCGTACTGCTCCGCCGTCTGACCGCCGATCCAGACGCCGTCCTGCGGATTTGCGACGCCGGACTCCGCCAATGCTTGCTCCGCAACCTTCCGCAGCTCGGGAATATGGTTCATCGCCTCAATGGAGTACGGATTCAGATCGAACTGAACCTCATACGCGACGATGTTCGGATCGGACTTGCCCGTCTGCGGCTCAGATAAGACATCGACGTAGGGCAGGTCGGCCAGCTTCTCACCCAGGGCGACGGGCTTGCCTTGCGTATCGACGATGATCTTCGCCGGCGCCAGCTCGCCCGGAGAGAACTGCTCGCCGATTACGGCAAACCCTTCCCTGGACTCCATATCCTTCGGAAAAGACGACAGCAGATCGTAGGTGAATTTGATTTGCGGCGTAACGGCCGCCAACCCGCCGAGAAACAGAAGGCAGACGAACAGCACGGTCCAAGGCTTGCCCGTTACGATTCGACCGGCCCAATTGCGAGGCTCTTTGGGAGCGGCGGGAGCCGGTTTGCCCTTGCGTGCGGCGCGTTCCCGCTGCATCTCCGGCGTTCTAGGCACGAATGGGTAGAAGGAGGCCCGGCCGAGAATGGCGAGCATTGCCGGAACGAGCGTCAGGCTGGCGATACCCATAATCAGAATGGCCAAGCTGAACGGTATTGCGAACCGCTGATAAGCTCCGTATTCCGCCACGAGAAGCGTCAAAAGCGCAATGACGACGGTTAAGCCGCTCATTGCAATCGCGCCCGACGAGCCGGTGACGGCGGCGAGCAGCGCTCTGGTTTTGCTCGTCTCGGTCCTCAGCAGCTGGCGGAAGCGGGAAATCAGAAACAAACAATAATCCGTACCGGCTCCGAACAATAGAACGGTCATAATCGAGATCGCTTGGCCGTCGACGACGATCCAGCCTTTGCTAGCCATCCAACCGAGCAGCGGACTGATGACTCCGTATGCGAAGCCTACCGCGACGAGAGGCAGAAGGGCAAGAATCGGCGACCGATAGATGAGCAAAAGCAAAATAAGCACGAGCAGCACGGTTCCGATCAGAAGACTGACGTCTGCGTCCTTGAACAGGCCCGTCGCATCGATCTGGATGCCGACCGGTCCGGTCACTCGCGCGCTTAGTTTGTCCGCGGAGTCGCGGGGTTCGGCGAACGGATCGGCTCCGGCGATGGCGACTAACTCATGCTTAAGCTCGGTTACGCCCTCCTTTAAATTCTCCGCGCCCGCGTCTTTGGCGAACAGAACGGGAAGTACGAACGTACTCCCATCTTCGGACAACTGGCTCTGCAGAGCTTGCGGAGGCAGAGTGTGAAATGGCGGGACGGCCGTCTGGTGCGGCACGGGCGAGGCGCTTAGCTTCTCCGTCAGCTTGCGGACGACATCCAACTCGGTTTCTGTGAGCCCGCTGCCCTTATGCAGCACGACGAGCGCCGGAATGTCGGAGCCGCTCGGGAATTCGCGCGCGGCGACGGCATCCGCCTGCACGGAAGGCTTTCCGGATTTCAGATTAGGGGAATTGTTGATTTCCTGGCTGTTTACGGACGGGAGCAGCGCGCTCAGCAGGCCGGCTGCGGCAATCCAGACCAGCAGCGTAATCCACTTGCTTCTCTTGCCGGCGACCCAATTTCCGTAGCCGCTTTTCTTATTGCTCATAACGAATGATCCTCCTTTGAATGGTGCAGTTTCTATTCAAAGCTGTGCGCGCTCCGAATTTCGGATATAATTTAATTGGAATGCAAATTAATTATATATACCGGAAGGTTAATTATGCAACGAGAAAATTTCAACCGAAGGAGGGGAAAGCGATGAGCGAGAAACGCGCCAAGCGCGCCCCCGGAAGACCGAAGAGCGGAGCGGACCATCCGTCGATGAGAGACAAGGTGCTGCTGACCGCATCCGTCCTGTTTATGGAATTAGGGTATGAGCCGGTCTCCGTCAATATGATTGCCGAACGGGCGGGAGTTACGAAGGCGTCCGTCTACTATTATTTCGAGAATAAAGCGGTGCTGTTTACCGCCGCCGTAACGGAAATGATGCTGCGAATTAGCGCCATTACCGAACGGATCATCCAGGCCGGCGGAAGCTTGCGCGAACGTCTTGCACAGATCGCCCTATCCAAAATGACGAAATCGCAGGCTCATGTTGAATTCGAAAGCTTGATGCGGGAGGCTTATCCTTCGCTCGGCGAGGAGCAGCGCGCCGAAATTCGCCGGGCGGAGTATCGGATTCACGAGGTGCTGGCGGCAGAATTCGCGAGAGCGATGGAAAGCGGCGAGATTCCGCAAGGTCATCCGATGCTGCTGTCCCACGCGTTCTCCTCCCTGCTGATGATCGGTAGCCGCGAACGAATCGGCGAAGAGGTGTTCTCCCCAGAGCATCTGGCGGCATCCATCGTGGCTTTGTTCTTGAACGGAGCGGCGGGCAAATAGCGGTTGCTTCATCGAGCCGCAGTTAGAGACTTTGTCGAGACGTCGGCGTCTATCCGCATCTGCTTGACACGGATCGCGCGAATGGCTATAATCATGGCATACTTTGGCTATGAAAAGGAACAGTAATCGCGTGACGTTATTCAGAGAGCCGGCGGAAGGTGCGAGCCGGTTAGCGACTGCGACGAACTCGCCTTGGAGCCTCCGAACCGAACGGATTTCTCTTCGCTTATGCGAATATGGATCAAGTAGGCAAGGCGTTACCTCTCGTTACGAGGCAGAGTGGGCGGACATCCAAGCAGGATTGCCGTCAACTAGGGTGGTACCACGGGAGATGACGCTCTCGTCCCTAGCGACAACGCTGGGGGCGGGAGCTTTTTTATTTTTTCTGACAAAGGGAGTTAATCGACATGGCACAGGAGCAAGGTCAAGGTTATCAGCCGCAGAAAATCGAACCGAAGTGGCAAAAATATTGGGACGAGAACAAGACGTTTAAGACGACGGAGGATGCGGGCAAGCCGAAATTCTACGCGCTTGACATGTTCCCCTATCCATCGGGGGCGGGACTTCACGTCGGCCACCCGGAAGGCTATACGGCGACCGATATCGTCAGCCGTTTTAAGAGGATGAAGGGCTTCAACGTGCTGCACCCGATGGGCTGGGACGCGTTCGGCTTGCCGGCCGAGCAATACGCGCTGCAGACGGGGCGTCATCCGCGCGAAATTACGTTCGAGAACATCGACAATTTCCGTCGCCAGATCAAGTCGCTCGGTTTCTCCTACGATTGGGACCGGGAGTTTAGCACGACGGACCCGGACTATTATAAGTGGACGCAGTGGATTTTTATCCAACTGTACAAAAAAGGGCTCGCTTACGTGGCGGAAGTGCCGGTTAACTGGTGTCCGGCGCTCGGCACGGTGCTGGCCAACGAAGAGGTCATTGACGGGCTGAGCGAGCGCGGCGGCCATCCGGTGATCCGCAAGCCGATGCGCCAATGGATGCTCAAAATTACCGAGTACGCCGAACGCCTGCTTGAAGATTTGGAAGAGCTGGACTGGTCGGAAAGCATCAAGGATATGCAGCGCAACTGGATCGGCAAGTCGACCGGCGCGGAAGTGACGTTCGCCATCGACGGCCATGGCGCGGCGCTGACCGTATTCACGACGCGTCCAGACACGCTGTTCGGAGCGACGTATTGCGTGCTCGCTCCCGAGCATGAACTGGTCGGTTCGATTACGACCGCCGAGCAGCAAGCGGCCGTCGAAGCGTACGTCGAGCAAGCGGCTCGCAAGAGCGACTTGGAGCGAACGGATCTGGCCAAAGACAAGAGCGGCGTATTTACCGGCGCTTATGCCGTCAATCCGGTGAACGGCGTCAAGGTGCCGATCTGGATCGCCGACTACGTGCTCGGCGGCTACGGCACGGGCGCAATCATGGCCGTTCCGGGCCACGACGAGCGCGACTGGGAGTTTGCGAAGAAATTCGATCTGTCGATCAAGGAAGTCGTGGCGGGCGGGAACGTAGAGGAAGCGGCCTATTCGGGCGACGGCAAGCTGGTTAATTCCGAGTTCCTGAACGGTATGGGAACTGCGGAAGCGATCCAAGCGATGATCGCCCACCTGGAACAGGCGGGCACGGGGAAAGGCAAAGTCACGTACCGTCTGCGCGACTGGCTGTTCAGCCGCCAGCGTTATTGGGGCGAGCCGATTCCGGTACTCCACTACGAGGACGGCACGATGGACACCGTTCCGGAAGAGGATTTGCCGCTGCTGCTGCCGGACGTGGACGCGATCCAGCCTTCCGGTACAGGCGAGTCTCCGCTTGCCAATGTGACGGAATGGGTCAACGTCGTCGATCCGCGCAACGGCCGCCAAGCCCGCCGCGAGACGAATACGATGCCGCAATGGGCGGGAAGCTGCTGGTATTATCTGCGCTTCATCGATCCGAAGAACGACAAGGAAATCTGCTCGCCGGAGAAGCAGCGCGAGTGGCTGCCGGTCGATCTGTACATCGGCGGCGCGGAGCATGCGGTTCTTCATTTGCTGTATGCGCGTTTCTGGCATAAGGTGCTGTACGATCTCGGCGTCGTGAGCACGAAGGAGCCGTTCCACAAGCTCGTTAACCAAGGGATGATTCTCGGCACGAACAACGAGAAAATGTCCAAATCCCGCGGCAACGTCATTAACCCGGACGACATCGTCGGCGAATTCGGCGCCGATACGCTGCGGATGTACGAGATGTTCATGGGACCTCTGGAAGCGACAAAGCCTTGGAATACCAACGGCGTGGAAGGCGTGTTCCGCTTCCTCGCTCGCGTATGGCGTCTGTTCGTCGACGATAACGGCAACTTGAACGCCAAGATCCAGGAAGTCGACGGAGACGATGCGTTCCGTCGGATTTGGCACAAGAGCCTGAAGAAGGTCGGCGAGGATTACGAGGGCTTGCGCTTTAACACGGCGATCAGCCAGATGATGATTTTCGTCAACGAAGCTTACAAAACGGAAGTGCTGCCGAAAAAAGCGATGGAGGACTTCGTGCAAATGCTGTCCCCGATCGCGCCGCATATTACGGAAGAGCTGTGGGAGAAGCTTGGCCATTCCGAGTCCGTCACTTACGCTTCTTGGCCGCAGTACGACGCAGCGCTTACGGTGGATGCGGAAGTCGAGATCGTCGTGCAGGTAAACGGCAAAATCGCCGAACGTCTGAAGATCGCCGCCGATCTGGACGAAGCGGGCATGCAGGCGCAGGCGCTGGAAGCCGAGAAGGTGCAAGAGGCGATTGCCGGCAAGACGATTCGCAAGGTGATCGCGGTCAAAGGCAAGCTCGTCAACATTGTCGCCAATTAACCTCGAAACAAACAATAGAACGATTGCAGCGTGAAGCACACGCCGCTTGACTCCGTCATTATGACGGAGCAGGCGGCGTTTTTATTTTAGCCTATATAACGGTGGAGAGGGGAGCGTGAAGGCAGCCCTCCGACCCCGCGGCTATGTGCGCTCGCGGGGAAAAAGGGAGGAATCAACGCGGTCGAGATCTTCGGCAAACTTCTCGTGCGTCGTATACAACACTTGCAAGAACGCTCCTCGCGTCGACTTGCGCAGCGACTCCAGCGCGACGGCCGTTATGCCGCCCGGTACAGACACTCGCGCTTGAAGTTCTGCCGGGGTACAGGGAAGCTCCAGCATCAGACGGGCGGTTCCCAGCATCATTTCGCAGGCGAGGGCGGTTGCCGTCTCCCGTTCCATTCCCGCAGATAGAACGGCGGCATCGATAAACTGTTCCAGCAGGCATGCCATAAAAGCCGGCCCGCAGCTGGACAAGTCCGATGCGACGCGAACTTCGTCTTCCGGGACGCAAATCGGACGGCTGATGGAGGAAAACAATTGCCAGAGCTCCTGTTTATCGTCCTCGGTCAGTCGGGTGCCCCACATGACGAGCGAGGCTCCGCTGCCGACGGCGTTCACGACGCTGGGGATAATTTTGGCCACTTTGCTGGGCGTCAGCTCTTCCAATGAGGCGACTTTCACGGGGCTTGTGATCGAGACGACGATTTGCCTCGCGGTCAATACGGGTGCGATCTCTTCCAGCACCCTTCGGAAATCCAACGGCTTTACGCACAAAAACAAATAATCGGCCCCAATCGCGGCTTCCCTGTTCGAAGCGGCGATATGAAGGCCGGGATACTGCTCGGCCAGAGCGGACAGCTTGGATGGCGTACGGGAGCTGACGACGATATCGTCCGGCCGCATCGCGCCGGAGCGTACGAAGGCTCCCACCAGTAAGCTTCCCATGCTACCGGCCCCGATGAAGCCGATCTTCATCCTGGTCCCTCCTACAGCAAGGTTTTGGCAATCCGTCAAGCTTTCGGGAACAATCGCTCCCGCCATCGTATAGAAGGCGTCGGCATTCGCATCCGCATTTCATTGTATGAAAGCGTGCTTGGCCGTCATGAACGATTTTTCATATATTTATGCGAAAAAAGCAAAGGAGGATACAAAAATATGCATAAAAATAACATGTTTCGCATGCGGAAAACATGGGCCGCCGCTCTGTTTGCCATTGCGGTTGCGCTTCTGTGCTTTGTCTTGTTCCGCGAGTCTAGGGAGCAGGGGATTGAGGGCTGGACACCGGTCAACGAAGCTTTGCAGGAAGCGATTGGCTCGCTTGCCTCTCCTTCGGAAGTCGAGGGCGAGGAGAGGCAGGCAGCGGCCGATTTGACGGCGGGACAAGGAACTGACCAATCGACTGACCAACCGAGCCAGCCGCCGAGCCCGATTTCCAGCCAAACGCCCAGCCCTGCATCCTCTAGTCCCGCTGCCGAAGTCGGCGAAGAAACTCCTCGCGAAGCCAGTCCAGGAACGTTGGACTTGAACAGAGCGACGGAGGCCGATTTGGATGCGCTGCCGGGCATCGGTCCCTCGAAGGCGAAGGCCATCCTCGCGCATCGGGATAAAATCGGCGGTTTCCGCAGGGTGGAGCAGCTTCTGGACGTTAAGGGAATCGGCCCCAAAGTTTTCGAACATCTGTCAGGTCTCGTCCATGTCGCAGCAGCAAAATAAAAACCCGAGGATAGCTTTTACTTTGACCATAATTTATGAGAGAATGGGAGGGAAATCTATCAAATCATTCAAATTAATTGGGAGGTTCAACCCGAATGAGCAATGAATCGTACTCTCTGGAAACGCTCGCGGTACATGCAGGACAACAGATCGACCCGGCCACGATGTCCCGCGCGGTTCCGATCTATCAAACGACATCCTACGGATTTCGCGATACGGACCATGCCGCGAACTTGTTCGCGTTGAAAGAATTCGGAAATATTTATACCCGAATCATGAATCCGACTTCCGACGTGTTCGAGCAGCGGGTAGCCGCATTGGAAGGCGGCGCGGCGGCGCTTGCAGTAAGCTCCGGACAAGCTGCGATCACGTATTCCATCTTGAATATCGCCGGTGCCGGAGACGAGATCGTCTCGTCGGCCAGCCTGTACGGCGGCACGTACAACCTGTTCGCGATCACGCTGCCGAAGCTGGGCATTACAGTCAAGTTCGTAGATCCGTCTAATCCGGAAAATTTCCGCGCAGCCATCACGTCGAAAACCAAAGCGGTATTTGCCGAGACGATCGGCAACCCGCGGGGAGACGTTCTGGATATCGCGGCAGTTGCGGATATCGCGCACGAGAACGGCGTTCCGCTGATTATCGACAGCACGTTCACGACGCCTTTCCTGCTTCGTCCGCTTGATCACGGCGCGGACATCGTGCTTCACTCCGCTACGAAGTTTATGGGCGGCCACGGCACCTCGATCGGCGGTATCGTCGTCGACGGCGGCAAGTTCGACTGGAAGGCCAGCGGGAAGTTTCCCGGCTTGACCGAGCCGGATCCGAGCTACCATGGCGTCGTATATGCGGATGCGGTAGGTCCGATTGCATATATTATCAAAATGCGCGTACAACTGCTGCGCGACATGGGGGCGGCGCTGTCGCCGTTCAACTCCTTCCTGCTTCTTCAAGGCTTGGAAACTTTGCATCTTCGTATGGAGCGCCACAGCAGCAATACGCTCGCCGTTGCGAAGTTCCTCGAAGCCCACCCTGCAGTGGAATGGGTAAATTACGCAGGTTTGGAAAGCCATGCCTCTTATGAGCTGGCTAAACGCTACCTGCCTAACGGCCAAGGCGCGATTATGACCTTCGGCATCAAAGGCGGCATCGAAGCGGGCAAAAAAGTAATCAACGCAGTGAAGCTGTTCTCGCATCTGGCAAACGTGGGCGATTCCAAGTCGCTGATCATTCACCCGGCGAGCACGACTCACCAGCAGCTGAGCGAGGATGAGCAAATTGCGGCCGGCGTACAGCCGGGAATGATCCGCTTGTCGGTCGGTACGGAAGGAATCAAAGACATTATTAACGATCTGGAACAGGCTCTGGCTGCAAGTCAGCAATAATTGGCAAGCGCCGGAGCGCAAGCAGGAAGGTGACAGACTTGCGCAAAGACTGGGATACGTATTTTATGGACATCGCTTTTATGGTTTCGACCCGTTCGCGCTGTCCAAGACGCCATGTGGGCACGGTGCTCGTGCAGGGCAAAAAGCTGCTGGGTACAGCTTACAACGGCGCTCCGATGGGCGTGCAGGATTGCTCGGAAGCAGGCTGCATGATCGTGGAAGAGTTCGAGCCCGCTCCGGCGGGCTCCACGGAAATGATCAAGAAGCAGCGCTGCATTCGGACGATTCATGCGGAACAAAACCTGCTGTTGTTCACCGACCGCGTCGATCGGGAAGGCTCCGTCGTATACGTGACGGATCAGCCTTGCTGGACTTGCGCGAACATGCTCGCGAACAGCGGCATTGCGGAAATCGTCTACTACAGGCCGTATCCGAAGGATTATGACAAGGTCGCCGCGCTGATGGAGCAGCGGGGGCTGATTTTCCGCAAGCTGGACAACTACACTCCTCCCGCGGACACCGAGGTTCAAGACGGTTCATAGTTTACAATAGCGATACAGCAGGAGAGGAAGCACCTCTTCGCCGAGCGTAATGCTCTGCGGGGAGGTGTTTTTTTTGTGAAATGAGGTTGCGAGTAAGGAGGACGAGCATTTGGCGGAAAAAGTGGGAGAGATTAAGCAAAGAGAAATAGATTTGCTCGGCTTATCTGTTCCGACTGGAACTCCTATTTTTTGCGGCAGGCAGAATGTATGCCACATGATCGCAAAGCATGGGAGCGATTACGCGAGCTTTGGTCACTTACTCGAGGAAATTATACTTTGTCCTAATTATGTTTCGTTGCATCCCAGTGACGGCTCAATCCAGTATATCAAGGAGATTGAAAGTGTACGCAAACGAGTATTGGTAGCGGTGCGTATATCAGTCAGCGGGAATTATTTTGCGCGAACTTTGTTTATTATGTCTGAAGAAAAATGGCATCATTATAAAACCAAAGGCTACCTGAAAGTATATGAAGATCCCGAGCAAGGAACGGTAGAATTAGGCTAATTACCGAGTTGCACAGGAAAATTTTCTTAGCTATAATGAAGTGAGATACATGCATAAAATGGAGTAGAGAAGGAGCAGAGGTGGGAACAGGCAGCCCACGCCCTGCGAGTAATCGCGGTTAGGAGATCCGGATTGTCACCCGGCTATCCTTCTCGTCATCCGCATCCGGAACTAAGCTATCTTTGGCTTTTTCAGCAATACAAGTTAGAGGAAGCACCTCTTCGCCGAGCGTAATGCTCTGCGGGGAGGTGTTTTTTGTGTTCAAGGAGGAGGTGCGAAAATGAATCAAAGGCCGTTGATTGCGGTCGCCAGCTGTTGGATCGCAGGAACTGCGCTACTATCCTTGTTCTCCGGAAAAGAGGCCGTATGGGCATTGGCAGCGCTGCTGATAGCCTTGCTGGGTCTGGCTGTTGCCGGGATGGCGACGCCCAAGCTTGCGCTTATTTGCGCAGCGGCATTGGTGCTTGCTTATGGAGAGCGCGCGTGGACGGATCAGAGTTTTCTTCCGGACGTTCGAGTTGATAACGAGGTTGCGAAAAGCGGCGGAGCGGTCGAGCTTGCGGGCAGGCTCGTCTCCGTTGTGGAAGTGGACGGCGATTTGGCGACATTCAGATTAAAAGCTGCAACGATCAAAGGAGACGGGTTTGAGGAGAGACGAGTGAAACTGGAAGTCATCGTCCGAGTAAAGCTGGCCGCACTGTCGGAGCAGCAAACGGCAGCCGCATGGAAGCGGGGGGACAGCGTTCAAGTGTCCGGTATGATGGAGCTTCCCGGTGAGGCCGGCAATTTCGGAGCATTCGATTATCGCCGTTATCTAATGAAACAAGGCGTCTTCTGGCAGCTTTCCGTTAAAGGTGCCGATAGGGTCGAGATCGACAACGGGCCGCCTCCCCTCTGGATAAAGCCGCTGCGTCTGCTGGACGACGTGAGAGAACAGATCGGCAAACTGACTGATCGCCTATTTCCTAACGGGGATGCGGGATATATGAAGGGCCTGGTCGTTGGCATCCGCTCCGATCTTGATCCGATCCAGTTCGATCAATTCGCGCGGCTCGGGCTGACGCATATTCTCGCTATATCAGGGCTGCATGTAGCTGTTATTGTTTATTTGCTGCTGCAAATCGGCAGCTTGTTGAGACTGACTCGCGAACGGTCGCTTGAATTGACCATTGCGATGATGCCGGTTTACATGCTGCTGACAGGAGCGTCGCCGTCTGTCGTACGTGCCTGTCTGATGGCGATGATCGCGCTCACTCTAGCTCGACGCAACGCATTGAAGGACGGTCTTCATCTGCTGTTCGCCGCGGCGATGGTCATGCTGATCTGGAATCCGCTGCTGATCGAAGACGTCAGCTTTCAGCTGTCCTTTATCGTTACGGGGGGATTGATCTTGTTTGTGCCGGCGGTATCCGAGCTAATTTCGATTAATTGGGGCTGGCTGAAGGGAGCGATTTCCGTTACCGTGACGGCGCAAATCGTTTCCTTTCCGGTTTCGGTCTACTATTTCCACTCGATGCATTTGCTGTCTCTTCCGGCTAACTTTGCGTTAGTTCCTTTTATAAGCGTTATCGTAATGCCCTTGGGTATGGCCTCAATCGTATTAGGCGCGATCTGGTATCCGCTCGGAATATGGCCGGCTAAGCTGGCGACGCTGGGCAACGATTTGACGTTTGTGGCCGTGGACTGGCTAAGCGGTTTTTCCGGATGGAGGACGGTATGGCCGCAGCCCTCGCTGGCTTGGGTCGTATGCGCATACGCGCTAATGGGAGTTGCCCTTGCGGGGATGAGGCGCCGTTCTCGTCGACTTCGGGAGCGCGAGTGGTGGAGCGGGCAGGAGAGATTGTCGGAGGGGGAGGCAACTATACCGCTGGATCGTTCTTTGCCTGGCGCGAATCGCGCGGAAAAAGTCCGATCCTTGCTGAGGCGCGCCGGGTTTGGAGCGGCTCTCGCCGCATGGCTCGTATGGGGAGCGCAACCGGCCTGGCTGGACCGCGAAGCTCAAGTGTCTTTCCTTAACGTTGGGCAGGGCGACAGTATTCTTATTCGGACGGGCTACGGCAAGCATATTCTGATCGACGCGGGAGGAACGGTCAGCTTCCGTAAGCCCGGAGAGGAATGGCGGGAACGGAGCGATCCGTATGAGGTCGGAAGGAAACTGCTCGTTCCGCTGCTGCTTCGCAGAGGAGTCGGGCAGCTCGACGCGCTTGTGCTCACTCATATGGATGCGGACCATATCGGAGGCGCGAGTGCAGTGCTTGACAATATTCCAGTACGCGCGCTGCTGTTCAACGGTACGTTGAAAGATTCGCCCGGAGCTTTGGCGCTTATGCAAATGGCGGCAAACAAGAGCATTCCGGTCTACGGCGCTAATAAACCGGGCGAATGGCAGATCGATGCTTCCGCCGTCCTTCGAATTCTTTCCTCTGAGTCTAGGGACGCCGACTCTGACGCTTCGGTAGAGATTAGAGACGAACAGAATGACCGGAGTGTCGTTATTCTGGCAACGCTGTACGGACGTCGATTTCTGCTTCCCGGGGATTTAGAGGCGGGGGGAGAGATGGCGATCGTGGATGCGGAGTACGCTGCCCTAGGCAGTGCGATCGTAGATTCGGAGGGTGCCGACAACGGGAACTCGATCATGGAAGCGGGCCATGCCGCCGGGCAGAAGGCCGTAAACGCTCAAGGCCGTCGTCGTATCGCCATCGACGTGCTCAAAGCCGGTCATCACGGAAGCAAAACCTCGACGACCGGCTTGTGGGTCGATTACTGGAAGCCGAGGGAGACGGTCATTTCCGTCGGACGCAACAATTTTTACGGGCATCCGAGTCCGGCGGTGCTGCAGCGCCTTGAAAGCGCGGGAAGCCTGATCTGGAGAACCGATACCGACGGAGAGGTTCAGTATCGAATCTCTTCGGACGGAGCGATGCGGCGAAGAATGATGGTCTCCTCTGCACCCGAACGCTAGCTATCGAGCCCCGTGGGATCGCCTCCACCCTATTAGACCGATCGATTTGCACGCAAGTTCCATTTATCCAACATAAAACATTGTGACTTTCCACGCATTTTTGCTAGACTTAGAGAGTATGTATCATTATTTGCTGAAAATTTCCATTGAGGGATTGCAACCTTTATTCGGACGCTTGCGTCTGTAGAGGTGCAGGGGAGGAGGATCTTCTGTGGTGGAGCCGGCTCTGATCAAAGCCGCACAAGCGGGCGACCGGGAAGCTCTCGTTACGCTACTCCGCGAAATCGAGAATCAAGTGTATCGCACCGCCTATTATTTGCTGAATAACGAGCAGGATGCGCTTGATGCGTCGCAGGATGCGTTGATTCGAATATATACGAAAATCGGATCCTATGAGGAAAAGGCGCAGTTTCGCACCTGGGTGCAGCGAATCGTTACGAATATCTGCATCGACAAGTTTCGGCGCAAAAAGCCGTCCGTATCCATCGAGGAACACGAGATGGTTTTCCAGGCGGGGGATAACGTGGAGACTGAAGTGCTGTCCGCCTATGCCGCGGAAGAAATCAGAGAAGCCATCGGTAAACTTCCCGAGCACCATCGTACCGTTGTCGTTCTCAGGTATCTTCAAGATTTTTCTTATAACGAAATTGCCGATTCTTTGAATTTGCCGCTTAATACTGTTAAATCCTACTTATTTAGAGCCCGGCAGCAATTGCAAATTTTACTCCATGATTATCAGAAAGGTGGTGTCCGGGGATGAAATGCGAAGAGGTGATGGAACTCATGCAGCGCCACATTGACGGCGATCTGGAGCAGCATGAAATATCGCTCATGATGGATCATGCCGATCGCTGCTCGGACTGCGCCGCCATGCTGTCCAGGCTCCGCAAACTATCCAGCGAGCTTGAGCAGCTGCCACGCGTCGTGCCGAAGTTCAGCATCGTGGATTCGATTCTTCCGGAGCTTGAGCGACTCCATGCGGAGGGCGCGACATCCGGAGCGAACGAAGCTGCAGTTGATCCAGCCGCCGCATCGCCGGCGCCGACGTCTGCCCGTTCGCAACGGCCAAGCCGGAATTTTTATCGCAAAATATCGGGCGTCGTCGCCGCGGGGATTGTCGTAGGCTTTCTTCTATTCAGCTCTCCAGGAGAGTGGCTGAAGTCCGGAGGCAGTCAGGACCAAGCTGCAATGCCGGATTTGGCGTCGGCTCCGGAAGCGCGTCAGGAAGCGGCTTCCGCGCCGGAGGCCGGTTTATATTCCATGTCGGAAACGTCGGGCGGCGCACAGGCACAGGACCAGTACGGCGCCGAGATCCAGCCTAAGAGCATATCGCCCTCGTCCAAGGAAGATGTTCCGCAACCGTCGGCAGAGATGCGTAACAACAACATGTCGAACGATGAGGACGTTACGGGAGGCTCTGGGAATGTGCAAGATAAAGAGCCCGTGGAGGTTGAAGTGACACAGCGGCAAACCTTAACGGGAGAAGAAGATCCCGAGATGGCGGGGCTGGCGGCCATTCCTGCGGAACAGGCCGATTCCCCGGACGCCAAGTGGAAGGCCGTCTCCGTAACGGGAAGCGGGACGTTCGAGGTATACAAAATCGAGAACGGCGAATTGCTATACCACTCGGAGCCCAGAGAAGGCAGCATCGGTCAACTGACCTGGAACGAGGAAGGGACCGTGCTGAGCTTTACGGTGATCGATGCCGACGGCAATGCGACGGAATGGCAGTTCGACACGGAGACGTTAACGGAATCCCAAAAATAACGATCGGCTGCGCGGCTGTCACCCTTTAGGGTACGGCCGCGTATAGTATACGGTAGAAGCCGACGATCGTCTCCGGACTATCGTCACGCTCGTTCGCGCCGGTACCATGGGCCGGCCGGCGGACGTTGATATAGATGTCCGAGAACAAGGGGATCGCGCCTGCATAAGGCACGGTCCCCTTGTCTTGCGACGACGAGGTGTGAACTCCCGCGCCTTTGTAGTACAATGAGAGGAAACAAAGAAGCAAGGAGCGGCAGCATGGACGCCAAGCAAGCTTTTCGCACGATTAATCAGGGCCAGATTTCGTCGGTGTACGTTTGTTACGGAACCGAATCCTATATTATGAACGAATTTATCGAACGTCTGCAGGAGAAGCTCGTACAGCCGGAGCATAGGGAGATGGCGATCGTTCGCTTCGATACCGGGGAGACACCCGTCGATACGGTGATCGACGAGGCCGAGACGCTGCCGTTTCTCGTACCGAGCAAAATCGTGCTCGTACGGGATCAGGTTCTGTTCGCCGCGGGCAAGGAATCCGCCAAGATCGAGCATCGCCCCGAGCGGCTTATCGCTTATATGGAGCAGCCGTTAGAATCGACGGTGCTTGTTTTTACCGTGCCGCTGGAGAAGCTGGACGAACGCAAAAAAACGGTCAAGACGGCCAAGGCGAAAGATTGCGTCGTTCCGTTCGCCGCACTGCAGCCCGAAGAGCTTCTGCGCTGGATTGTCAAGCGGGCGGCTAGTCAAGGGCGCACAATGGAAGCTGACGCCGCAGACGAGCTTCTGCGCCGCGTAGGCACCGATATGCGCGCACTGGCGGCGGAGACGGACAAGCTGTGTCTGCATGCGGGACAGGGAGGGACAGTCTCATCCTCGGCGATCCGGGAGCTCGTGCCGATGGCGACGGAGCAGAATGTGTTTAAGCTGACGGAGCAGCTGGCCGCGCTCCGAACCGCTGAGGCGATCTCGCTGTATCACGAACTGCTGAAGCAGCGGGAGGAGCCGATTAAGCTAATGGCGCTGCTCGTCCGCCAATTCCGCAACATGCTCTACGTGAAGGAGCTGGGTGGCCAAGGCTACTCCTCGCAGCAGATGGCCTCCCAGATCGGCCTGCATCCGTATGCAGCGAAAATTACGGCCGAGCAGGCGCGCAAGTTCAGCATGGAGCGGTTGGCTGCGCTGCTCGGCGAGCTTGCGGATTTGGACTATGCGATGAAGTCGGGCAAAATCGATAAGACGCTGGGCCTCGAACTGTTTCTGCTGCGTACCGGTTCGCGTGGAGCGAGCTGAGTACCTTCCAATCTCTGCCTGATTGCCGTTGTTGCGTTCCACATCCGGACATAACATGAAATCAAACCAAAAAAGCCATCCTATAAGCAGGACAAACCTGCCGAGGATGGCTTCTTCATGGCTGCCGCCGAGGGGCGGCCGGCCGCATATGCGTCAGGCGCAGCCTTAAGCTTGCGCGGACAATGCGTTGAGCTTTTTGGCGAGACGGGACTTTTTGCGAGCGGCTGCATTTTTGTGAATGAGGCCTTTGGTTGCCGCTTTGTCCAGCTTCTTCTGAGCCGCGCCGTATGCTGCTTGAGCAGCGTTCACGTCCGTTCCAATTACCGCTGCGTCGGCTTGTTTAACAGCCGTACGAAGAGCGGATTTAGCCGAAGCATTGCGCAGGCGGCGAGCTTCGTTCGTTTTGGTACGTTTGATTGCGGATTTGATGTTTGGCATTCTTTTCACCTCCAGATCAAACAGAAAGTATTTCTCCACACAACTTGTAACATTCTATCATGCAAGGGGGTAAAAAGCAAGGCTGTTTTCCCACCACAATCCGCAAGCGAAAGGGGCTTCGATACACCCGATGGACAAGGATTTATCGATGTACAGCATACGTACCGATCTGGCGCTGGAAGCGAAGGAAATCGCCGCTCAAGGGCAGGAGACGCCCGATATTCCGGGCCTGTGGTCGGAGGCGGAGAGCAAGGACGGCATCACCGTTACCCGGATGGAAATCAAGGATAATCAAGCCGCGCAACGGATCGGCAAAATGGTTGGACACTACGTCACGCTGGAAGTGCCCGGAATGCGGCAAGGCGACACCGAGCTTCAGGATAAGGTGGCCACCTCGATGGCGAAGGAGTTCGAAGCTTTCCTGCAGCGAATCGGGGTGACCCCCAAGCATAGCGTGCTCGTCGTCGGGTTGGGCAACTGGAACGTTACGCCGGACGCCCTCGGACCGATCGTCGTGGAAAATATGATGGTAACGCGGCACTTTTTCGAGCTGATGCCGGACCAGGTAAGTCCGGGTTATCGGGCGGTCAGCGCCGTGGCGCCGGGGGTGCTGGGCACGACGGGCATCGAATCGAGCGACATCGTGCTGGGTATAGTGGAGAAGGCGAAGCCCGATCTGGTCATCGCCATTGACGCCCTTGCCTCCAAATCCCTTGAGCGGGTCAATACGACGATTCAGATTGCGGATACAGGCATTCACCCCGGCTCGGGCATCGGCAACAAGCGCAAAGGGTTGACCAAGGATATTCTCGGCGTGCCCTGCATCGGAATCGGCGTTCCGACCGTCGTGTACGCGTCGACAATTGTGAACAATACGATGGACATGGTGCTCGAGCATATGAAGCAGCATACGGACAACACCGATCCGATGTTCGGCATTTTCGGCAAGATGGCCGATAATGAACGGCTGCAGCTCGTGCGGGAGGTACTTCATCCGCTTGGTCACGATTTGCTCGTGACGCCCAAGGAGATCGACAAGTTTATCGAAGATATCGCCAATGTCATCGCCAGCGGGCTGAACGCCGCCCTTCACGAAGCTGTCGACACCGACAATGTGGCCGCTTATACGCACTGACAGCCAGAGGCTATCCCATAAGTAAAAAGAGTCGTACAAAAAGATGATCGTTTGAGAATGTTGCCGTGCATGTATCTCCTTCCGTTGCTATACGAGCCCGAAATGGGAATGGGTAAACCCGTTAAGAGGTAATTTCAGGAACGTATGAGGCAGTCTCCAGGAGATGCATGCACTTTTTCTGATCGATCATCTTGTACAACTCTGCTTAGGGGACAGCCTCTTCTCTTATTCTACCAGTCTCTATCAATCTCCCGGTTCTAGCATTCCCGGCTATCTCATAGGATAAGGTACCTGGGAAAAAAGAGAAGGCGTCTTCGCAAGACGAAGGCACCGGGAGGTAGAGCAACATGAAACGGATGAACGCAGCGACGGATTGGTCGCTTCTGCGCGCGAAGTGGCGCAAAATTCTGATCACGGGACGCGCTTTTATTTTGCTGAGTGCAAGCTCAATGGTGTTGTTTATTTTATTGGGACTCGGGGGCATGCTGCAAAACAAGCTCGCCGTCTCGCCGCTGCAATCGATGAAGGGTATGGCGGCTTCGTTGTCTGGACAATTTTTTCAATCGTTGATTGCAATGGAGTTGCCCCATATGGAAACTACGGCGGATTCGCCGTTCGAGAGCGGACGCATGGCCTCGTTCCTGCTGCGATTCATGACCGACATCAATCCCGACAATCCGAAGAGCTTGCTTTCATTGGAGCTTCCGGGCATGGACAGAGATCGCTCCGTGCTGCTTCGACCGGGCTCGGGAGTGCCGGAAGCGCCGGAGGATCACGGCCCGCTCGGAGAGGAAGAGCCGGACGGGGAGCATGGAGAGCCGGCCACCGATCCGCACGATCCCGACAATTTCCCGGAGACGGTTCCCGATCAGGAGCCCACGGCTTCTCCCCAGCCGACCGAGAGTAAGCCGCCGGAGGAAGGAGCGCCAACGACGGATGGGCGCAAAATCGCCTTCATCTACCATTCTCATAACCGCGAATCCTATTACCCGGAGCTTAAGAAAGGGACGAAGGATCCGAACTCGGGGAAAATCAACGTCACTTTGGTCGGCAAACGGCTTACTAGCCAGCTGGAAAAGCGCGGAATCGGAGCGGTTCACTCGCCGAAGGATTATCCGACCTCGATTCAGGGCTATAATTGGAATTATTCGTATAAATATTCTTTGCAGACCGTGCGTCAGGCGATGGCGGATAATGACAGCCTGCAATTTTTCTTCGACATCCACCGCGATTCGCAGAGGCGCTCGAAGACGACGGCGACGATCAAAGGCAAGGATTACGCTCAGGTGTACTTTATTATCGGACACCGCAATTCGAATTGGCGCGAGAACGAAGACTTCGCCAATCGCATTCACGAACGGCTGGAGAAGCAGTACCCGGGCTTGTCCAGAGGGGTGTGGGGCAAGACGGCGGCCAACGGCAACGGCGAATACAACCAATCCGTGTCTCCCGGCAGCGTCCTGATCGAGATTGGCGGCGTAGACAATACGCTTGAGGAGTGCTACCGCACCGCGGATGCGCTGGCGAAAATCATTGCGGAAATGTATTGGAACGACGAGAAGGCAATTAAAGCGGACAAGCCGCAAAAATAAAAGGAGGACGCCTGGATGCGCAGAGATTTTTTCAGATTGCTGATTTTGGCCGGAATTCTCGGATTCGCCGTTCTGTACGGCATGGAGCTGTCGTCCAAAGGGATCGAGAATGTCAAGGGCCCGTGGGAGACGGAGGGCGCGACGGTCGAGCAGCCTGTCGGCGACGAAGACTGGACGCTGCCCGTAAAGGAGCCTCGGCAAGGCGAGAAATCCCGGGAGCAAAGCACCCCGTCTTCGGCGGCCAATGAGGGACAGGCAGAGGGGGAAGACGGAGCACAGTCCGGCATCCCGCGAGCGGATCGCGAGCCGATCGTCGACCGGATGTCGGGCAGAACGGCCGAGGTGCTGCACGACCTGTCCCGCAACGGCATTCGCATGGTCGTTTCCTTGTTCGACAAAGTGCTCGGATAAAGCTTCGGCGCACGGGTTGACTCGGAACGGCCTGTAGACTATGATAAAAGTAATTCCGTTTCAAAGGGGAAATTTTAATGTTGGTATTGGTTCTGAACTGAATTATTCAATAGGTCGCTAACGGTCCAAACAAGAAGCAACGAGCCTTGAATGACGAAGGTTTGTTTGTTGACGGATGGCGCGTGCGACCGGGATAACCAGTGAGGAACCGGACAAGACCGCCCCTTCCGAAGCGAAGCTATCGGGGAGATCTGCCGTGCTCATCAGGGTACGGTTTTTTTGCGCGATTTTTCGGGTTTGCGCCCGTCGGATCGCGCGTCTCTCTTCGAGGCTTTCTCAGGCAGGCTGCGAGCTTGCGCCGTTGGCGCATGTCCTCGCGGCCTGCTTTTTTTATTTTCCTTACAGGAGGTTTAACCAATGAGACAGCATTCCTTGAACAAACTAGAGTATCCTCGCGCGATCGCCTCGCTCATGAATTACGCCGTGACTTATTTGGGGAAAAAGAGAATCGAGCGGTTGCAGCCGATGGCGGATATCGAGATCATACGGCGCAAGCTGGCGGAGACGGAGGAAGCGAGCCGACTGATGGCCAGAGGCGCCCATCCGCCCGTTCCTTCGTTGGAAGGGATGGAGACGCTGACGGCGCTGCTTGGCACGGGATATGTGCTGACCGAGCAGGACTTCGGCCATCTTGTCCAATTCGCGCGAAGCTGCGAGCAGCTTCAACAGTACTTGGCCGCCAAGAGGAGCGAGTTTCCATCGGTGGCCGGCTACGGTATGTCGATGCATAATCTTAAGCCGCTCAGGGAGTCGATCGAAGCTTGCGTCGACCGGGGGCGCATCGTCGATACGGCGAGTCCGGACCTGCATAAGATTCGGAAGAAAATCCGCGCCGCGGAGGAAAAGCTGCAAAAGAGGCTGGAAAGCCTGATGTCCAAGCTGGCGGACTGCTTGCAGGAGAAAATCGTCAGCCGAAGAGACGGTCGATTCGTGCTGCCTGTGAAGCGGGAGCACCGCAAACGCGTGCCGGGCGCGGTGCTGGACGAATCGGCAAGCGGCCAGACGATATTCGTCGAGCCGTCCGAGCTGGCCGGGCCGCAGATGGAGTTGAGCGAGCTGCGTTTTCAGGAGAGCCGCGAGGAGACGTTGGTGCTCGCCCGGTTGACTGGGGAAGCGGAGGCTTATGCGCAAGAGATGGCGGTTAATCTCGACGCTGTCGGATACTGCGATTTTCTGTTTGCGAAGGCGAAGTGGGGGCTGGCAATCGGAGGTGTCGCGCCGGAGGTGAACGGCAGCCGCGTACTGGATCTGAAGGAGGCTCGCCATCCGTTTCTGGCGACGAAGGCGGTGCCGCTTAACATTCGCGTCGGCGACGGCTACCGTGCGCTGTTGATCACGGGACCGAATACCGGCGGTAAAACGGTTGCGCTCAAGACCGCAGGGCTGCTCACGTTGATGGCGCAATCGGGGTTGCTTATCCCTGCGGCTGCAGGGAGCGCAATCGCTGTGTTCCAAGCAGTTGAAGTCGATATCGGAGACGGTCAAAGCCTGGAATCGTCGCTGAGCACGTTTTCCTCCCATCTGCGCAATGTCAACGACATTCTTGCTCATTCGGGGCCTTCGACGCTGGTGCTGCTGGACGAACTGGCGACCGGCACCGATCCGGGAGAAGGAGTCGGCCTTTCGATCGCCGTCCTGGAGGAGCTGTATCGGCGGGGCTGCATCATTATGGCGACGACGCATTTTAACGAGATTAAGGAATACGCGCGCATCGCGGAGGGCTTCCGCAACGCGCGAATGGCGTTTGACGAAGAGACGCTCAGCCCGCTGTACCGACTGGATATGGGGGAGGCCGGCAACAGCTACGCTTTCGTCATCGCCGCCAAACTGGGCATAGCGCCGACCGTGATTGAGAGGGCGCGGGAGATTGCCGAACGGTTGAAGGAGGGACGGAGCGAGACGACCGTTCCTGCAGCTAAGGAGAAGTCGTCAATTGTTCCCCCTTCCGGCAACGGCGCTCGCCACTCCTCGCGACATTCGCACCGGCATGCTAATAACCAGAAGAACTCGGAGCAGAACAAGCAGGAGCTTGCCGAACGCTGGTCCGTCGGAGACCTGGTGTTCATTCCGCATCTGCGCAAACCGGGCGTTATCTATCGATTGCCGGACGAACGCGGCAACCTGATCGTGCAGGTGCAGAAGGAGAAGATCAAGCTTAATCATAAACGGATTCGCAAATATATCGACAAGAAGCATTTGTACCCCGGCGAAGATTACGACCTGAACATCGTGTTCGACTCGGTCGAAAATCGCAAGAAGCGGCATCTGATGGGCAAGCGTCATGTAGACGGACTGACGATCGAGAACCCTTCGGAAGATTAGAGCGATTGCCGGCTTCGCAACCTCTGCGTCCCCGCTCCAGACGACTCATTGATGAGAGCGGCGGACGCTGTTATAATGAAGTGATCGTCATTTGACGTTATGGAACCGGCTGGAGGTACTCATTGGAATGGCAGAACTGTCTATCAAGCAAAGCCACATTCGCAATTTTTGCATTATCGCGCATATCGACCACGGCAAATCGACGCTGGCCGACCGCATTTTGGAATATACGGGCGCACTGACCTCCCGCGAAATGCAGGAGCAGGTGCTGGACTCGATGGATCTGGAGCGGGAGCGCGGCATTACGATTAAGATGACGGCCGTTCGGTTGCTGTATAAGGCCGACGACGGCGAAACCTACTTGCTCCATCTGATCGACACGCCGGGGCATGTCGACTTTACGTACGAGGTGTCGCGCAGCTTGGCTGCGTGCGAGGGCGCAATTCTCGTCGTTGACGCGGCGCAGGGCATCGAAGCCCAGACGCTGGCCAACGTTTACTTGGCGCTCGACAACAACCTGGAGATCGTCCCGGTCATCAATAAGATCGATCTGCCGAGCGCCGAACCGGATCGCGTCAAGCAGGAGATCGAGGACGTTATCGGACTCGATGCCAGCGACGCCGTACTTGCTTCCGCGAAGAACGGGATCGGCATCAGGGAAATTCTGGAGCAGGTCGTCAAGCAGGTTCCGCCTCCGCAAGGAGATCGCGACAAGCCGCTGAAGGCGCTTATTTTCGATTCCCATTATGATGCATATAAAGGTGTCGTCTGCTCCATTCGCGTCATCGACGGCACGATCAAGGCCGGCACGAGAATGAAGTTTATGGCGACGGGAGCGCAGTTCGATGTTGTCGAGGTAGGCACATTCATGCCGCGCCCGACGGCTGTAACCGAGCTTGGACCGGGAGACGTGGGCTTCGTCAGCGCTTCGATCAAGAACGTGAAGGATACGCGGGTCGGGGATACGATCACCGATGCCAAAAATCCGACCCCCGAGCCGCTTGCGGGCTACCGAAGCATTAACCCGATGGTGTTCTGCGGCATGTATCCGATCGATTCGACGGACTACAACGACTTGCGGGATGCGCTGGAGAAGCTGGAGCTGAACGACGCTTCGCTGCGTTACGAGCCGGAGTCCTCTCAGGCGCTCGGATTCGGCTACCGTTGCGGTTTCCTGGGGATGCTGCATATGGAGATCATTCAGGAGAGGATCGAGCGCGAGTTCAATATTCCGCTTATTACGACCGCTCCGAGCGTTATTTACCGGGTGACCTTCACGAACGGGGAAGTGCAGGAAATTTCCAACCCGGCCGACTATCCGGATTCCGCCAAAATCGATTTTGTCGAGGAACCTTACGTCAAGGCGTCGATTATCGTTCCGAACGACTACGTAGGCGCGATTATGGATTTGTGTCAGGGCAAACGCGGCGAGTTTATCGATATGCAGTATCTGGACACGAATCGCGTTACGATTCAATACAACGTACCGCTGGCTGAGATCGTCTACGATTTCTTTGACCAGCTTAAGTCGAGTACGAAGGGCTACGCTTCGTTTGACTACGAACTGATCGGCTATCGGCAGTCTTCCCTCGTCAAGATGGACATTTTGCTTAACGCCGAGAAGGTCGATGCGCTTTCGTTTATCGTGCATAGAGATCGCGCCTACAACCGCGGGCGAGTCATCTGCGAGAAGCTGAAGGATCTGATTCCGCGCCAGATGTTCGAGGTTCCGATCCAGGCCGCTGTCGGGCAGAAGATCGTTTCCCGCGAGACGATCAAGGCGATGCGCAAAAACGTGCTCGCCAAATGTTACGGCGGCGACATCTCGCGTAAGCGCAAGCTGCTCGACAAGCAGAAGGAAGGCAAGAAGCGGATGAAGCAGGTCGGCAACGTCGAAGTTCCGCAGGAAGCCTTCATGGCCGTACTGAAGCTGGACGATGATTAAAACAGGGAAGCGGGCTGCCGGCCCGCTTTTCTCGTTATACGAGGGGAACAACTAACATGACCGATTCCGAGAGGACGACGCCTATGCCGCCGCTGCATCGATGGACGCCGAGGGCGCTGTACATTCATATTCCTTTTTGCACGAACAAGTGTTTTTATTGCGATTTCAACTCTTATGTCGCCGCAGGTCAGCCGATCGACGCTTATTTGGACGCGTTGGAAAATGAAATGCGGCTGACGGTTGAGGCGCTGCCGCCAACGGCTATCGATACGGTATTCGTAGGCGGGGGAACTCCGACCGTGCTGACTCCGCCGCAGATGAGCCGATTTCTGGCGGCGGTGAAGCGGCATTTTCCGCTTGCGGACGATGTGGAGTTTACGATGGAAGCCAATCCGGGTACAACCGATATGGACAAGCTTGCGGCCATGCGCGAAGGCGGCGTGAACCGGATCAGCTTCGGCGCGCAGACATTCGACAACGCCCTCCTGGAGAGGATCGGTAGAATCCACGCCGCTCAGGACGTCGTGCAGAGTATCGCCAACGCCAAAGCGGCCGGGTTTACGAATCTGTCGATCGACCTGATGTTCGGACTGCCGAACCAGACGCTCGCGCAGCTTCAGGACAGCGTGAACAAGGCGCTGGAGCTTGATTTGCCGCACTATTCTCTTTACGGGCTGAAGGTGGAGGAAAATACGCTGTTTTACCGCCTGTACCAGCGGGATGAGCTGCCGCTGCCCGAGGAAGAGGAAGAGGTGGCGATGTACGAGTATTTAATCGAGCGATTAAGCGGGGCTGGCTATCGCCATTACGAGATCAGCAATTTCGCGAGGCCGGGCTTCGAAAGCAGACACAATACGGTGTACTGGCATAACGAGCCGTATTACGGACTCGGCGCAGGCGCTCATGGCTACGCTCTCGGGCAGCGTCATATCAATATTAAGGGTGTGCAGCCGTATATCGATGCGGCGGGGCGCGACTTGCCCCGATTGGAGCGCAGCAGTGTCAGCGCGGAGGAAGCGATGGGCGACTTCATGATGGTAGGCCTGCGGCTAAGAGAAGGCGTGACGCCGGCCGGCTTCGCCAAGCAGTTTGGCGGAGCCGGTCTGGAGGAAGTATTCGGACGAGAGCTGGCAAGGCTGGTCGATCAAGGTTTGCTGGAGCGGTCGGAGCATGATCAAGGCTACCGGCTGACATCGCGGGGCGTGCTGCTTGGCAACGAGGTGTTTGGAGCGTTCGTCTGACGCAGCAACATCTCCTCGTTGAACTTGGCCGATCGGCCTTTGGCGATGCTAAGCGTCTGCCATTCCGTCGATTTGTACGCCTTGGCGACATAGACAAGCTGGCCCACATGGTAGCCGTAATGGGAAATTTGCCGATGGATTGCCTGAAGGACGGTATGAGGCTGGCCGCGGATCGTCACCTCTAGCAGCAGATCCTCCGGCTTTAATCCGTTTAACGCATTGAACAGCACGGCCCATCCCTTCTCCCACACTTCTTGAAGCTGGGCAAGGCTGGAAATATCATCGACGAATTCATCGTCGCGGTTGCGCCCCGGCTTCTCGCCGTCCGCATGCGGGAAGTCGGTCCAACGCGAGACCATGTTGCCGGACATATGTTTGACGATGACGGAGATGCTATTGCTTTCCGGTTCCGGCTGCCAGTTCAAGCCATGCTCGTCAAGCTGGGCGATCGCCCGATCGCCTAGCTTTTTTTGTCCCTCAAAGTCGGATTTCGCTACTGCGAGAACGTGTGCGGCCAGATCCGAAATGAATGTGCCGGATTTGTGTTCCATCGCGGGAGACTTCCTTTCTATGAATAAGTGTAGTTGACCTAATCAGTATTGTAATCCATCGGAAGCCGCCTCGGAGAAAAAACTTGGAGAATTGTCTCTTGAGGGTTCTGTTCAGATGTTGTATATTTATACAATCATATTCAGTGGATGAGAGAAGGAATGGTTATGTCGGTCGTCTGCCGCTCAGCAGTGCCTGAGGACGTAGAGGCACTTTATGAACTTATAGAAGGATATGCCGCCAAAGGCATTATGCTGCCCAGATCAAGGGAGGCGCTTGCCCGTACAATCGACACGTTTATCGTCGCTTCCGACGATGAGCGGCTGATCGGTTGCGGCTCGTTGTGCCGACTCGGCAGCGATCTCGTGGAGATCCGTTCGCTTGGCATTGCGGACGGCTATAAGGGGCAGGGTATCGGAAGCAAGCTAGTGGACGCGTTAATCGCCGAAGCTAAGCTTCAGGGCATTCCTAAAGTTATGGCGCTCACCTATGAATCGGCATTTTTCCAGAAGAACGGCTTTCAGATCGTCGACAAGGAAATTTTCCCCGAGAAAGTATGGACGGATTGCGTCAATTGCCCGAAGCAGCATTGCTGCGACGAAATCGCCGTAGTACGGATCATTGAACCGGCGCAAGAGAACGAGCAGTTAAGTTTTGCCCAAATGTAAGCGAACATGCCAAATCGAGCGGGAACGTCCTTGACATGACGGCCCTCGATTTGGTATTTTTGTAGTAGCCTTTAGCACTCGTCGTAATTGAGTGCTAACGATAACGGAAAGCTACCTTAAGGAGGAGATACGGATGCTGAGTGAACGCCAACGCATGATCCTGAATGCGATTATTGACGATTATATCCGATCTGCGGAGCCGGTCGGTTCCCGCAGCATCTCCAAGCGCGGAGACGTATCCTTCAGCCCTGCGACCATTCGCAACGAGATGGCCGATCTGGAGGAGATGGGATTGCTTGAGCAGCCTCACACATCCGCTGGACGTATTCCTTCTATTAAGGGCTACCGTTATTATGTGGATCATCTCGTCACATTGGGAGCCATTAGAGACCGGGATGCGCGAGTGATCCGTTCCTTTTTCGCCGAGAAAATGACGCATTGGGAAGGCATTGTCGAGCATGCCGCAACGATTCTGTCCCAGATGACGAACTACACCTCGATCGTACTCGGGCCGGAGACGTTTAACACGGCATTGAAGCATTTTCAGATCATTCCGCTGACGGACAATTCCGCTGTCGCGATTATCGTGACGAACACCGGACATGTCGAGCATCGGACGATCTCGATCCCGGAAGGCATTTCGATGGATGATATGACTAAAATCGTCAATTTGCTCAACGACAAACTATCCGGAGTGCCGTTCTACAAAGTCAAGGCGGTTCTGCACAGCGAAGTCGCCAAGGAGCTTAGCCGTTACGTGGAGCGAGTCGAGGAGATTGTTGCGTTGCTTGAACAGACAATCGACGATAAGCAGGAGCCGAAAGTATTTTTGAGCGGCGCGTCCAACATGCTGACTCAACCTGAGTTCAAGGATGTTGACAAAGCGAAATCGATTCTCGGCATGCTGGAGGAAACTCCGCTGGTCATCCAGCTATTCCAATCGAATCCGGGAGGCATCCAGGTGAAGATCGGGACGGAAAATGCTCACGAGGCCATCAATCATTGCAGTCTGATTACCGCGACTTATTCCTTCGACGGACAGTCACTCGGCACGATCGGCATTTTGGGTCCAACCCGAATGGAGTACGCGAAAGTGATCGGCTTGCTCGATTATTTATCCAAGGATATCGCCCAGTTGATGTCCCGTTGGCATAAATAAAAGGTTGCATAGCCCCCGAAAACGGGAGGCACGGTAAGGAGGTGAATCGTACATGAGTACGAATGAAATGAAGGAGTCTGCAAACATGGATGAACGTCAGGAAGAGATTTTGGAACAGGAAGAAGTTATCGAAGCTAACGATTCGGCTGCTTCCGGCGAAGAAACGAAGGAACAGACAACCGGCGAGAGCGTGCGCATCGCCGAACTGGAGCGTTTGGCGGATGAACATCAAAATCGCTATTTGCGCGCACAGGCAGACTTCGATAACTTCCGCAGACGTACGCAAAAGGAGAAGGAAGAGCTGGCGCAGTACGCTTCGATGAAGCTGATTACGCAACTGCTGCCCGTTCTCGACAACTTCAACCGCGCGCTTCAAGCGGGCGAAGGAGCAGGCGGTACGGAATCTTTCGCCAAGGGCGTCGATATGATCTTCCGCCAGCTGTCTCAGGTGCTGGAAGCGGAAGGACTTAAGACGATGGAGGCCGAAGGCCAGCCGTTCGATCCGGAATTGCATCAGGCGATTATGCGGGTGGAGAGCGACGAGCACGAAGAAGGCACGGTCGTCGAAGTCGTTCAAACCGGTTATATGTTAAAAGATAAAGTAATACGCCCTGCGATGGTGAAAGTCAGCGGCTAAGCGCAGCTTTCTTCGGGCAAGAAGGAAGACGAAGCGCACTTATATTAAAGGAGGAACATCCAGTTATGAGCAAAGTTATCGGAATTGACCTCGGTACGACGAACTCGTGCGTCGCGGTCATGGAAGGCGGCGAAGCCGTCGTTATCCCTAACGCCGAAGGCAACCGCACAACGCCTTCCGTTGTCGGCTTCAAGAAAGACGGAGAGCGCGTCGTCGGTGAAACGGCGAAGCGTCAGGCTATTACGAACCCGGATCGCACAGTAAGTTCGATCAAGC
Organism: Cohnella phaseoli; assembly: GCF_003386235.1. GTDB lineage: Bacteria > Bacillota > Bacilli > Paenibacillales > Paenibacillaceae > Cohnella > Cohnella phaseoli. Next base: position 97,345 of record NZ_QRDZ01000024.1, on the reverse strand, counting down.
GTCATATGGGCTCCACCCATAAAGAAACGATCGAAGACAAAACGTATTCCGCTCCGGAAATTTCCGCGATTATCCTGCAGAAGCTGAAAGCAGACGCAGAAGCATACTTAGGTCAAGCTGTAACGCAAGCGGTTATTACCGTCCCTGCATATTTTAACGATAGCCAGCGTCAAGCGACGAAGGATGCCGGCAACATTGCAGGCCTTGAAGTGCTGCGGATTGTCAACGAGCCTACCGCAGCAGCTCTTGCGTACGGCTTCGAGAAGCAAGAGGATCAAACGATTCTCGTATTCGACCTCGGCGGCGGTACGTTCGACGTCAGTATTTTGGAGCTGGGCGACGGCTTCTTCGAAGTTAAAGCGACGAGCGGAGACAACCATCTCGGCGGCGACGACTTCGACCAAGTGGTCATGGAATGGCTGTCCGGCGAATTCAAGAAAGAGCACGGCATTGATCTGCTGAAGGACAAATCCGCAGTACAGCGTCTGAAAGATGCGGCCGAGAAAGCGAAAAAAGAGCTGTCTGGCGTCGTTTCTACTACAATTTCGCTGCCGTTTATTACGGTAGTGGACGGAGTACCTCAGCACTTGGAGTTGAACCTGAGCCGTTCGAAGTTCGACGAATTGACGGCCAACCTGGTCGAGCGGACGATGGCGCCTACTCGTCAAGCGCTGTCGGATTCCGGATTGACTGCTTCGGATATTGATAAAGTCGTCTTGGTCGGCGGTTCCACGCGTATTCCCGCCGTTCAGGAAGCGATCAAGAAGCTGACGGGCAAAGAGCCGCACAAAGGCGTTAACCCGGACGAAGTCGTTGCTCTCGGCGCTGCCGTTCAAGCAGGCGTATTGACGGGCGAAGTTAAAGATGTCGTTCTTCTCGACGTCACTCCGCTGTCGCTCGGCATCGAAACAGCCGGCGGCGTGCTGACGAAGATGATCGATCGCAACACGACGATCCCTACGAGCAAATCGCAGGTATTCTCGACTTACGCCGACATGCAGACGCAAGTTGAAATCCACGTGCTGCAAGGCGAGCGCGCGATGGCCAAGGACAACAAGACGCTCGGTCGTTTCGCTCTGAGCGAAATCCCGCCAGCACCGCGCGGCGTGCCGCAAATCGAAGTCACCTTCGACATCGATGCCAACGGTATCGTTAACGTATCCGCTCTCGATAAGGGCACGGGTAAAACGCAAAAAATTACGATCACTTCCTCCGGCGGCTTGAGCAAGGAAGACATTGAACGCATGCAGAAGGAAGCTGAGCTGCACGCGGAAGAGGACAAAGCTCGTCGCGAGCTGGTCGAAGCGAAGAACAATGCGGATCAGTTGATCTACAGCGTCGACAAAACGATCAAGGATCTTGGCGACAAAGTCGATGCGGGAGAGATCGAGAAAGCGAATGCCGCGAAAGAGAAGTTGACAACGGCAGTCGCTTCCGATAACCTTGAACAGATCAAGCAAGCGACTGAAGAATTGACAGAGATTGTTCAGCAGCTTTCCGTCAAGCTTTATGAGCAGGCACAGCAAGCTCAGCCGGGTCAAGATGCAGGTGCGGACGCAGGCTCCGCGGGCTCCGGTCCAGCAAGAGAGAACGTTGTCGATGCCGACTATGAAGTCGTCGACGAAGATAAGAAATAATTCGAATTGCGCGCATACACGGAAAGTCAAAGTCGATTCCCCCAGCGATGCGGGATCGCTTTGACTTTCCTTCATGAGGAGGTGGAGAGAAGTGGCGGACAAAAGAGACTATTACGATGTTCTGGAGCTTTCCAAGAACGCCTCCGCGGACGATGTGAAGAAAGCTTATCGCAAGCTTGCTCGGCAGTACCATCCCGACGTTAACAAAGCGCCGGACGCCGAAACGAAGTTCAAGGAAGTGAAGGAAGCTTACGACGTGCTGAGCGACGATCAGGCGCGGGCGCGTTACGACCAGTTCGGCCACCAAGATCCGAACGCCGGATTTGGCGGAGCGGGCGGAGCCGATTTCGGCGGCGGCGGCTTCGGCGATATTTTCGATATGTTTTTCGGCGGTGGCGGAGGTCGGAGAGACCCGAATGCGCCGCAGCGGGGCAACGATCTCCAATATACGATGACAATCGAATTCAAGGAAGCGGTGTTTGGCAAAGAAACGGATATTACGATTCCCCGTACCGAATCGTGCGACACCTGCCACGGCAGCGGCGCCAAACCCGGCACGAAGCCGGAAACGTGTTCCGTCTGTCACGGCTCCGGTCAGCAGGAAGTGGCGCAGAATACCCCGTTCGGCCGCATAATGAACCGTCGGGCGTGCTCCGCTTGTGCGGGAAGAGGCAAAATCATCAAAGATCGCTGCGGCACTTGCTCCGGTAGCGGCCAAGTAAAGAAGCATCGCAAAATTCACGTGAAAATTCCCGCAGGCGTCGACGATGGCGCGCAATTGCGCGTTAGCGGCGAAGGGGAAGGCGGCATGCGCGGCGGCCCTGCGGGAGATCTGTATATCGTTCTTCGCGTCAAATCCCACGATTTCTTCGAACGGGAAGGCGACGACATTTTCTGCGAAATTCCGCTGACTTTCACACAAGCGGCGTTGGGAGACGAAATTGAAATCCCGACCTTGTCCGAGAAGGTCAAGCTGAAGATTCCGCCCGGAACTCAGACCGGAACTTATTTCCGTCTCAAGGGCAAAGGCGTTCCGAGGCTTCGCGGCTACGGTCAAGGAGATCAGCAGGTCAAGGTGACCATTGTCACTCCGACCAGCCTTAGCGAAGATCAGCGGGAGCTGTTGCGTGAATTTGCCTCCAAGAGCGGCGAAGCTACGCACGAGCAAAGCAAAAACATTTTCGAGCGAATGAAACGTGCAATCCTCGGAGAATAGCGGTAACGACGGCCGACCAGCCTTATGCTGGCGGTCGTTTTTTATTGCGTCGGCAGGCGAACCGCTATCAGTAACTACTCACCCAGCAGGCTTGGATGTCGCATTTATTTTGTATAAGAGCGAAGGTCAAGGAGAACCTATTGGAGGAATGTAAAGCGGATTCCTTCCGCGAAGCAACGGACAAGGAGGATGTTAACCTATGATCGAAAAACACGAACGCTTGCCGGTCGCAAGGGCGGAAGACGTCGAATTCTCGGAAGAATCCGCGGACCTGGAAGATAAGACAGCTCAGGAACGGGCGGAGGCGGCTGATAGGCGGGCTGTACAGGAGCGGGGAGAGTGAATTCAATGGACATGGAAACTTTGCAAGCCAGATTCGCGACCCAGGATCAGGCCGAGTCGGTCATCCGCAAGCTTTCCGCTCTTCGCAGCGACCGGTTTCGACTGGAGAGAGCGGACGCGCGAGACGGCGCTTCCTCCAGCGACCAACATTTAAACGCCGAATTTGGATCGGACCTCGGGAGCAGCGCTGTCGACGCCGCAGAGTTCACCCTATCCGCAATAGTTCCTAAAGTTGCCGCCGACCAAGCGCGCACCGTCATCCGCCAAGCGGGCGGCGAAATCTATTAATCGATCGAGCAGGGCGCATTCCGATGAGCGGTGTGCGCCCTTTCCCTTTCCTTTTCGTCGATATCCCCTCCGCTCAGAAATGGTAGTGTTTAAGTATGTCTCTCCCTCTCTACTTTGGCCATTATCCCCACTACTCAGAACAACGCTTGTACGCTTGGTAGGCTGATCTGCATCGCTATGGCCATTATCCCCACTGCTCAGAATGTTGGAACGTTGGTAGGGTGATTGGCAGTCCTATGGCCATTATCCCTTTTACTCAGGTAGTACATAGGAAAGTCGGGAAGCCACTGAACGAAGGGGATATCGGCAAATGGAGCTCGGGGAGAGCGATATCTGATCTGAAGGCAGGGTAAGCTGAGCGAATGGGATAATGGCTATAAGAAGCGGAGACGGTAGAGAGATTAGTGGAGGGCATACCTCAGAGTAGGATCAGAGTAGGAGGCTTGAACATAAAGAGTTCGGGTAGATAGGAAAAAGCAAATGCTGCACAGAGAGTTCTGAACGAAGGGGATACTGGTAAAAGGAGCTCGGAGAGGGCGGTGTCCGATCTGAAGGCAAGCAAGTTCAATGCGCTTGAGGTTAAGTGTAACAGGAAAACATAGCGAACTGAGAGAAAGGGATATTGGCGATAGAGGGCATGGAGAAGGGTTAATAGGGGATACGACTGAGCGAAGGGGATAGTGGAGATAAGGGGCAGGAAGAGGAGTTTGTTTTGCATCAGGTAAAACAGACCGTGTATAATGGGAATCATTGAGCAGTGATAAGGAGAGGAACGGATTTGCGCTGGCATGAATTAACCGTTTTGGCAACGGAATCGTCCCAAGAGATGGTGACGCACTATTTGACAGAGTTAGGGGCGGGAGGCGTATCGGTCGAGGAGGCCTGGTCGCCGGACAAGCCGAGGGATACGAAATACGGAGAGGTGTACGATACGCCGCTGAATGATATAAGACCGGGATATGCGCTGTATAAGGCCTACTTTTCCGAAGATTACGAGATGGAGCCGCTAGCGGCCGAGTTAAAGGCGTTGCTGGAGGGGCTGCCGGAATACGGATATGATGCCGGGGAATTCACGATTCATATCGGTTCGGTTCACGAGGACGATTGGGCGAACGCTTGGAAGCAGTTTTTCAAGCCGGTAGCCGTTACTGAGCGACTGGTCATCAAGCCGACCTGGGAAGAGTACGAGGCGAAGGAGGGCGAGCTCATTATTGAGCTGGACCCCGGAATGGCTTTCGGCACGGGGACGCACCCGACGACTACTCTATGTCTGAAAGCGCTGGAAAGCGCCATCGACGGAGGGGAGCGAATCATCGACGTCGGAACAGGCTCCGGCGTACTTGCCATCGGAGCGATGAAGCTGGGAGCGGCTAAAGTGCTTGCGCTTGATCTGGATCCGGTAGCGGTTAAATGCGCGAAGGAAAATATCGAGCTGAACCGTTACGAGAGAGATGTCGAGGTCAGGCTGAGCGATTTGCTCGGCGTACTGCGCGAAGGCGATGCCGACATCGGCAACACGTACAACGGCAGCACCGACAATGGCAGCACAGACAACGGTAACTCAGATAACGACAGCGTCCAGAGAGCGGCAGACGGAGTAAAGCCCCCCGTCGATCTTGTCGTCGCCAACATTCTCGCCGAAATTATTTTGCTGTTTATTGCCGATGTCATGGACGTGCTTAAACCGGGCGGTCTCTATATCGCGTCGGGTATATTTAAGAATAAGGAAGCGGCCGTCGAAGCCGGCCTGCTCGCTGCAGGCTTCGAAATCGTCGACGTGCTGAGACAGGAAGATTGGGTGGCATTTGTCGCCGGCAAGCCGAAAGGGGCGGTCGAGTGAATTTTTTCTGGTTTCCGCTTGAGCATCTGCCGGTCATTATCGTAATTATGCTGATCGCATTCAGCGTTCACGAATTCGCTCATGCCTGGACGGCGTGGAAGTTCGGAGACGATACGGCCTACCGCGAAGGACGCGTCACCTTGAATCCGCTGTCCCACCTCGATTGGATCGGGATGCTGTTTCTGGTCATCGCCGGCTTCGGCTGGGCGAAACCGGTGCCGGTACGCAGAAGCAGGTTTAAGAAGCCGCGCCAGATGAACATTATGGTCACGGCAGCGGGACCGATCAGCAATTTGCTGCTCGCATTTCTGTTGATGTTTATCTTTTATGCGCTGCTTAATCTTAAAGTATTCAATAATATGTCTCCGGACTTGTTCAACAATTTGCTGACCTTCATGAATTATTGGTTGAACATCAACCTGGCGTTGTTTCTGTTTAACCTGCTTCCGATACCGCCGCTGGACGGCTATCGCATCGTAGAAGAGTTTTTGCCGCTAAAGACGAGAATGATCATTCAGGAGAACAGCCAGTGGATTACGTTCGGCTTTCTGATCATTGTTTTTATTCCGCCGCTGCGCAACGCGACGATCGGACAATTAATGTATTTAAAATCGCCGATTATGGACGGGATGCAACGATTACTGAGCTTTCTCTTCTAATGCCGATATCTGACGGGTAGCGAAAATAGCCCGAAAGCGGTATGATGAAGGTTGGGAGTTTGAAGCGAGCGGGAGGCAAAGGTGAAATGCAGCGTTATTTCGTGCCGGAGGCGCAGATGAATGAGCGATCCGTCACGCTGGAGGGCGACGACGCCCGTCACGCGGCCGCCGTCATGCGGGCGAAGCCGGGAGACCGCTTCATTGCCTGCAACGGCCGCGGACGAGATGTCGTCGCACGGATCGACTCCGTGGATAAGCATACAGTCGCAGCGGATATTGTCGAGGAATTGACCGTATCCGCGGAGATGCGCTGGCGGGTTGACGTCGCCCAGAGTCTGCCTAAGGGAGACAAGCTGGAAACGGTCATTCAAAAAGGGACGGAAGCGGGGGCTTCGGCTTTTCTGCCGTTTCTGTCCCGCCGCACCGTCGTCCAGTACGACGAGCGCAAGGAAGCCAAGCGAATCGATCGCTGGCGCAAAATCGCCAAGGAGGCGGCGGAGCAAAGCCATCGCAGCGTTGTGCCGCGAATCGAAGCGGTCAGCACTTGGAGGTCTTTGCTGCAGCGCATAACCGAATACGATCTTGCGCTGCTCTGCTACGAGGAAGAGGGACGCGCCGGTATCGGATTAAAGGATGAGCTGGCTGCCTTTAAGAGCGGACGGGGGAGCGAAAATGCGGCCCCGAGCGTGCTTATCGTCGTTGGTCCCGAAGGCGGTTTCTCCCCGGAGGAAGCGGAAGCTGCGGTTGCCGCCGGGGCTCGGTTGATCGGCTTGGGCCGAAGAATATTGCGGACGGAGACGGCCGCGCTGTACGCGCTCGCTTGTCTTGCTTACGAGTCCGGAGAGTTAGGAGGAAATTAACGATGCCTAGCGTGGCATTTTATACCCTTGGCTGTAAAGTCAACTTTTACGATACCGAGGCGATCTGGCAGCTGTTCAAGAACGAAGGCTACGAGCAGGTCGACTTCGAGCAGACGGCGGACGTCTACTTAATCAATACGTGTACTGTGACGAACACGGGCGACAAGAAAAGCCGTCAAATTATTCGTCGCGCCGTGCGCCGCAATCCGGACGCCGTGATCGCGGTGACGGGCTGCTACGCCCAAACCTCGCCTGCAGAGATTATGGCGATACCGGGCGTCGATCTTGTCATCGGAACGCAGGATCGCGAGAAACTGATGACGTTTATTACGGACATTCAGAGCGATCGCAAGCCGGTGAACGCCGTGCGCAACATAATGAAGACGCGCGAGTTCGAAGAGCTCGACGTGCCGAACTTTACCGAGAAGACGCGCGCATTCCTGAAAATCCAGGAAGGCTGCAACAACTTCTGCACGTTCTGCATCATTCCTTGGTCGCGCGGACTGTCTCGCAGCCGCAAGCCGGACAGCGTGCTCGAACAGGCACGCCAGCTTGTCGCGGCCGGCTACAAGGAGATCGTACTGACCGGCATTCATACCGGCGGCTACGGCGACGATCTGGAAAACTATCGACTAGCCAATTTGCTTGCCGACCTCGATAAGATCGACGGCCTGGAGCGTATTCGCATCAGTTCGATCGAAGCGAGCCAGATCGACGAGAAAATGATCGCCATTCTGAACAGCTCGCAAAAAATGTGCCGACATCTGCACATTCCGCTGCAAGCGGGCGACGATGAAATATTGAAAAGAATGCGTCGCAAGTATACGACTGCAGAATATGCGGAAAAAATTAGCCTGATTCAGAAGGCTATGCCGGGTGTCGCCATCACGACCGACGTTATCGTCGGGTTTCCGGGGGAGACGCAGGAGCAGTTCGAGAACGGTTTCCGTTTTATGGAACAGATGAAGTTCGCGGAAATGCACGTATTCCCGTATTCGAAGCGTACGGGAACGCCTGCGGCAAGAATGGACGATCAGGTTGACGAGGAAGTGAAGCACGAGCGCGTGCATCAACTGATCGACCTGTCCGAGCGCATGCAGGCCGAATATAGCCGGGATTGGGTCGGACGCGTGCTTTACGTCATTCCGGAACGGGATGCCAAGGGCGAAGGCGACGGTACGGTCTCCGGCTATACGGACAACTATTTGCAGGTTGAGTTCACGGGAGATTCGTCCCTTATCGGCAAGCTGTGCCGCGTCCGGATTACCGAATCCGGCGTGAACGAATGTCGCGGGGAGTTGCTCGAAGTGGTGGATTCCGCATTCAGGCCGATGGCCGTGGAAGCTTGACCGTAGTCGGAATCGAAGATTTCACCGCAAGGCTGGCGCAGGCTCCGTCTTGCGGTGGAATCTTTTTGATGTACATACCCTCCCTTCGGAGTTAGGAACTTGCGAGCCTTGGTGCTTGTCTAGGTGGACGTCGGGTTGGGTGCTCCTTTTCTCCAAACAGGCAAATAAGCGATTGGCAGGGCGATCATGGAGCAGAGGACGTTAAAAATCGTCTGGGCATGGGCGATCTGCGCCGACGGGTCGCCCGGAGCAAGCCATGCGGCAGCGTTGTGAAGCGCGCCGATCAGAGGGAAGAACAGAGCGGCTCCGCCAACGTTCAGCACAAGCTGCGACAGTGCGACGAAGCGACCGCCCGAGCCCCCGCCTAGCGAAGCGACAAGCCCGGTGAAGCAAGTGCCGACATTGGCGCCGAGCACGATGGCGATGCCGGCTTCGGGGGAGATCGCTCCAGCGGCCGCCAGCCCCATGCACATGGCGACGACCGCAGAGCTGGAATGGACGAGCGCCGTGATGACGGCTCCGCCGAGTACGCCCCACATCAGGTTATCGTACGTATGGCGCATCAGCGTTTCGAAGTAGCCGTTTTCCCGCAGGGCGGGCCCGATGCTTTGCAGCAGTTTGAAGCCGACGAGCAGCAGCCCGAATCCCCCTGTCGCAACGGATACGTAGCGTAAACCGTTGATGCGTCGCGGAGCGGACGCAGCGTCGCGCATTTCGTTAAAGGCGAAGGAGACAAGCCAGCCGACGACGCCGAAGGCAAGGAAATAAACGCCGTAAGTATGAAGCTGCAGGCTCATCAGCTCGGTCGTAAAGCAGGTGCCGACGTTCGTTCCGAGGATGATGCCGAGACTTCGAGCCAAGTTGAGCCATCCGGCGTTGACGAACCCGATCGTCAGCACGGTGACGGCGGTGCTGCTCTGAAGCAGCGCGGATGCGGCCGTTCCGACGGCGAAGCCTCTAAGCGGCGTCGAAGTGGACTTGGACACCCAGGAGACGAGCCGATGGCCCGCCCACCGTTCCAAAGACGCTTCCATGACCTTCATACCGGACAGCAGTAGCGCGAACCCGAGCAAGGACGGGACGATGAAATGAGCAAACATGTTATGCACCCCCATTAAACCTATGCGGCAAGAGGACAAGTTTATGATCGGACAAGGAGTTGTTGGGCAGTGAGTAAACAAGCGGCAGTATGGTTAAATAAAAGTAGGAGGCCCCGTCTGGAAGAGGGACATCCGTGGATTTATTCGAACGAGATCGCAAAAACGGAAGGGGAGCCCTCTCCGGGACAACTGGTCGAGGTAAAAGATCATCGCGATCAATTGCTTGGAACCGGCTATTGGAACCCGGTTTCTCAGATTACCGTTCGACTCGTGGAATACGGACCTCTGGAGAAAATGGACGAAGCGTTTTTCCGGGAAAGATTCGAGCGTGCTCTTGCCCATCGTCGGCGTTTTGTCGGAGCGAACGAATCGTGCCGTCTCGTATTCGGAGAGGCGGATTTTCTGCCTGGGCTCGTCGTCGACCGCTTTGGCGGCGTACTGGTCATACAGGTGCTGACCCTTGGAATGGAGGTTGCGAAGGACGCTTGGCTGCCTGCGTTGGTTGAGGTGTTCAAGCCGCAAGGGGTATACGAACGCAGCGATGTGGGCGTACGCACGTTGGAGGGGCTGGAGGAGCGGACTGGCGTTCTATATGGCGAATGTCCGAAGCATGTGGAAATCGAGGAAAACGGGCTTCGCGTGCTCGTGGACATCGAAGATGGACAGAAAACCGGCTATTTCTTTGACCAGCGGGAAAATCGGGCGACTATTAAGCCTCTTATGCTCGGCTGGGGAGCTCGCAGCGGCGTCAAACTGGTGGAGACGGAGTCCGAGAACGGCGTCAAGCGCATGCAGCCGATCAACGAGAAGGGAAACCCCGTCACTTACCCGTACTGGGACGGAGCGACGGTGTTGGAATGTTTCGCGCATACGGGCAGCTTTACGCTGCATGCTTGCGCTTACGGAGCGAAGAAAGTGACCTGTCTCGACATTTCGGAGCATGCATTGGAGACGGCGCGCCATAATGTCGAAATCAACGGATTTTCGGACCGGGTTGAGTTCGTCACGGCCGATGCCTTTGAGTATTTGCGTCAACAGGTCGCTGCGCGGGACGAGCGGCAAGCCAGAGCGAACGTCAAAGTCAAATCCGCCGGGGCGAAGGTGGATACGTCCAAGCCGCTTGCCGTGACCGGACGAACTTGGGACGTGATCATCCTTGATCCTCCTGCTTTCGCGAAGACGAAACGCGCGGTCGATTCCGCTCGTCGCGGCTACAAGGATATTAATCTGCATGCGATGAAGCTGCTGAACGAAGGCGGATACCTGGTCACGGCCAGTTGTTCGTACCACGTTCGCTCTGAATTGTTTCTGGAGACGATTCAAGAGGCGGCCAAAGACGCAGGCAAAACGATCCGCCGCGTCGAATGGCGAGGGGCGGGCAAAGACCATCCTCACCTTGTCGGAGTAGAAGAGGGGCACTATTTGAAATTCGGCATTTTCGAGGTCCGCAGCCGCAAAGAACTGTAAATTCGCGCTTTTAACCGCATTCTTATGCGGCGTGCCGTAATTGTTAAGAAAATGTTAGTGAGATTGTTAGTAAACCTCGGATGAATTTACGTCGTTTCGGGAACATTTTTAACGCCTCCGTTCTATCCTTATGTAAGAAGCAATGAAACGGAGGGTTGAGCATGGTGCACGAAGTGATCCTATTCGGCAAGCGGGCGGTTCCGCTTGAGAACCGGGCTAAGACATCGAGCAGCCGAAATCGGTTTAATACGCGCATGCGGGCGATGGCCGACGATCTGGAATTCCGTCGTCGGTGGAAGCACGTTAGCTATATCGAACTATGGTCGGACGCGGCGATTTTCAAATATGATGACGGCACGAAGTGGTATATGAATATTTCATAATTAAAAAAGCCTTGTTCTCGCGCCGAGAGACAAGGCTTTTTATTATTCTTTCGCTCCTTCGTGCGAAGCGATCCGTTGGTCGAAATCCTTGGCGTAATCGTCCACGACTTGGACTTCCATCATGCAGTTGTTCACCATGAACTTGAAAACGCCGTTATTGAAGTCGGTGCCGACCTCTTTGTAGAAGATGCCCTCGTAGACGTCGCTCTGCGTATGATTAAAGCAGAGTCTATATCCTTCCCGGTCTTGCTTGAGGTAAGCGCGAATGCCTTTCTCAAAGAAACCGTCCTGATTCGCGAGCTCTCTGGAGACGGAAATGATATGGAGATCGACAAAAGGAATCTCGTTCAACAAGACGTTGATCAACGATCCTTTCGTAATCTCTTTCCAACGGCTTTGGGCAGTTTGTCCGATTACAAGCTGCGTAATGTTTTGTTTCCTGGCCACTTCTGCGATGACTTTGGCAACAGGACGGGATTCATTATATTTGACTATGAATTGTTCGGCTCCGTGTTCCTTTGCCAGCTCTTTCCATCTCTCGATAAAATGGATTTTCTCGATATCCAGTTCGTCTTCTGGAAGCGGATCTACGGTCAATACGTAGAGGGGACAGTCCAGCATGTTGGCAAGTTTGCCGCCTCTGCGGATCAATCGCTCTCCATTTGGGCCGTAATAGACGCAAACGAGTATGCTTTCATCCATTCTTCCGTTCTTCAATTTAACGATTCACCTCGTCTGAACTTTTAATGCGGGGTGATATCCGGGTTGTCAAGCCGTACCCGGACATTGAATACAGCGTACATTTTTTGTTTGGTTCTGTCAATGCGTTTAGTGTATACTGTTACTATTACGGTCACTGTTATTGTGACAGCCGTATTTCCGTGAATCAATCATGAGTTTGGGAGGATAATAAGGCAAAGGCTCATACGTTTTTAATGAGTCGTCTGCATACATCATCGTACAAGTGGGAGGTTCCAAGTTGTCGTTGTTGCATTTTGCTGTCCTGCTTCCTTTTCTGTACACCGTCTTCGTGCCGCTGTTTTTTAAGAAAGTGCCGCGCATTCATACGGGATGGTTCGTTCTTATCGTTCCTTTGTTGCTGTTTGTTTATTTTGCCGCTCATTTTCCGCTTCAGTCAGGCTCGACCCCGTTGTTTCAATCCTTTTCATGGATTCCCTCGCTAGGCATACGCTTCGATTTGCACTTAGACGGACTATCGATGTTGTTCGCTCTTATCATAACGGGCATCGGTTTTTTGGTCATTATCTATTCCATCTATTACATGTCCAAAGATCGAGAAGCGTTACATAACTTCTATATTTATTTACTTGTGTTTATGGGCGCGATGCTCGGAATCGTATTGTCCGATAATTTGATGGTGCTGTACGTCTTCTGGGAGGCGACGAGCGTATCGTCTTTCCTGTTGATCGCTTATTGGTACCAGAGAAAAAGATCCCGCTACGGCGCGCAAAAGGCGATGCTGATTACGGTAACGGGCGGATTCGCGATGCTGCTCGGCTTTTTGATGCTGGGCTCGGCGGCGGGAACATTCAGCATTCGCGAGATTATCGGCATGAAGGAAGCGATCGTGAACGATTCGTTGTTCATTCCCGCAATGCTGCTCGTCATGCTCGGCGCGTTCACGAAGTCGGCGCAATTTCCTTTCCATATTTGGCTTCCGGACGCGATGGAAGCACCTACCCCGATCAGCGCGTATTTGCACTCTGCAACGATGGTAAAAGCGGGCGTCTACTTGATCGCGCGCATGACCCCGGTGTTCGGGGGGCATATGAGCTGGTTCTGGATCATTACGATCGTCGGAATCGTCACCTTGTTCTGGGGCGCGTTCATGGCGATTCGTCAGTTCGACTTGAAGGCGCTGCTGGCGTACTCCACGATCAGCCAGCTCGGTTTGATCATGTCGCTACTGGGCATCGGGTCCTTGGCGCTGCACACGAATTATGAAGCGCAGGCGATGCTGTTCTCGGGCGCCATTCTGGCCGCCATCTTCCATCTGTTTAATCACTCCATCTTCAAGGGCTCGCTCTTTATGGTCGTCGGCATATTGGATCATGAGACGGGAACTCGCGATATCCGTAAGCTAGGCGGCCTGCTGAGCTTGATGCCGGTGTCGTTCTCGCTCACCATTATCGGCGGGCTGTCGATGGCCGGGCTTCCGCCGTTCAGCGGCTTCCTGAGCAAGGAGATGTTCTTTACGGGAGTGCTTACAGCCTATCGGCATATCGATCAGTGGGTCATCCTGCTGCCGATCGCCGCTTGGCTGGCCAGCGTGTTTACTTTCGTGTACTGTCTCGTTTTCGTGTTCAAGACGTTCACGGGAACCTACCGTCCGGAGCGCCTGGACAAGAAACCGCACGAAGCCCCATTCGGCATGCTGATCTCGCCGATCGTGCTGGCGACTCTGGTACTCGTCATTTTCTTCTTCCCGAACCTGATCTCTTACTCCTTGCTGGAGCCGGCGATGCGTTCGATCTTGCCGACTCTGCTGCAGCCGGGCGAGGTGTTCGAGGTTCATATCCAAGCGTGGCACGGCTTTAACGCAGAGCTGATCATGACAATCGGCATCGTCGTCATGGGGACGCTGCTGTACAAAACCTATAAGAAATGGTCGGACATCTACTACGAATTGCCGCGCAAATTCGATTTCAACCATTTGTACGACCAGGGATTAACGGGAGCGGAGCGGTGGTCCGGCCGGATTACGAACTCCTACATGAACGGTTATCTCCACAACTATCTCAGCTATATTTTCACGTTCGTGATTGTCGTCGTCGGAGGCTCGTTCGTGCTTCAACAGGCGTTCGCCATCGATCCTTCTACCAACGCGATCATCGAATGGCACGAGTACCTGCTGGCCGCATCCATTGCGGTATCCGCCGGATTCGTTCTGTTCGTCAATTCCAGATTGACGTCGATTATCGGAGTGGGCGCGGTAGGCTATCTGGTATCGCTGCTGTTCGTCATATTCCGGGCTCCGGACCTGGCGCTGACGCAGCTTGTCGTAGAGACGATTACGACCGCGCTGTTCCTGTTATGCTTCTACTTCCTGCCTAAGCTGAAAACCGAGATCGTTCGGGTTCGCGTGAAAATATCCAATCTGCTGATTTCCATCGGCGTCGGCACGGTATTTACTTTGGTCGGGATTTCGGCGCAAAGCACGAATCCGTTTAAGCCGATCTCGCATTTCTTCCTGAATTCGTATGAGCTTTCGGGGGCCCGCAATATGGTCAACTCGATTCTCGTCGACTTCCGCGCTTTCGATACGATGCTGGAAAGCGTCGTCCTGTTTACGGCGGGCATAGGCGTGTATACGCTGATCAAACTCCGCAAGTCAAGGGGGGAAAAGCGTTGAAATTCTCGGATCTGATTTTGCAGACGGCGGCCAAAGTGCTCGTGTTTATCATTATGACCTTTTCGATCTACATTCTTTTTGCAGGGCACCATAACCCCGGAGGGGGATTTATCGGCGGCTTGATCACCGCCTCGGCGCTTATGCTGCTTTATATCGCGTTCGACGCGGAAACGATCCAGGAGATTATTCCGGTGGATTTTAAGATCATCGGAGCGATCGGCGTGCTGATGGCTCTCTTGACCGGTATCAGCGCCGTCGTCGTGGATTCGGCTTTTCTGACCCAGGTGTACAAATACGTCGATCTGCCGCTTCTGGGCAAGACGGGCATCGGCACCGCCCTAGTATTCGATTTAGGCGTCTACTTGGCCGTAGTCGGCACAACGATGACGATTATTAGAAGCATTAGCGAGGACATGTAATATGGAAACTTTAATGACGATTACCGCAGGCGTACTGTTCACCGTCGGTACTTATCTCATGTTAAGCAAGACGCTTCTGCGCATTATTCTCGGAATGTCGTTGTTTACGCACGGCGTCCATATTATGCTCATGGCCATCAACGGACTAAAGCGCGGGGCGGCTCCGCTGCTAGGAGAAGAAGCGGAGAGCTATACCGACCCCGTCCCGCAAGCGCTTATTCTGACATCCATCGTAATCAGCTTTTCGCTTACCGCATTTTCGCTTGTGCTCGCTTACCGAACTTATAAGGAGCATGGCACGGACGATGTGGAGCAGTTAAGGGGACAAGATAATGAATAATCTGGCCGTGTTTCCGATCGTCACGCCATTGCTGTTCGGCGTGCTGATGTTTTTCGTTCGTTACCGCATACGGCTGCAGGTGGGTCTGGCTACCGTCGGGACGCTCGCAACGCTGGTCGTCTCTGCGTTGCTTGTGCGGACCGTATCCCGGGACGGCATTCTAGTGCTGCATGTGGGCGGCTGGGAAGCGCCCTACGGAATTCCGCTAGTCGTAGACATGCTGGCGGCTATCCTGATTACGATTACCTCTATCGTGACATTGGCCTGTCTGCTCTATGCCTATCATTCGCTTGACGACGGGCGCAAGCGTCATTACGCGTTCCCATTGATCATGATTTTGCTTTGCGGGGTTAACGGTTCTTTTCTAACGGGGGATATTTTTAATTTGTTCGTTTTCTTCGAGGTGATGCTGCTGTCCTCCTATGTGCTGCTCAGCTTGGGCGGAGGCAGAATTCAGCTGCGGGAGACGATCAAATATATCGTCATCAATATTGTCGCCTCCAGCCTGTTCGTCATCGCGATCGCTTATTTGTACTCGATTACGGGAACGCTCAATATGGCTCATATCGCGCAACGGGTCGCCGAGCTGGGGCAGGATGGACTGACGACGACGGTATCGCTGTTGTTTCTCACCGTATTCGGATTGAAGTCCGCGCTGTTTCTGTTTTTCTGGCTTCCGGGCTCCTACAGCGCGCCGCCGGCTCCCATCGCCGCTTTATTCGCCGCGCTGCTGACCAAAGTGGGCATTTATTGCATCATCCGTACGTTTACGCTGATTTTCCCCCACCAGCCTCAAATTACGCATGAAATTTTGATGTGGCTTGCAGCCTTAACGATGATTATGGGAGCTATGGGCGTAATCGCTTATTGGCGGATCAAGCAAATTCTCGCTTATAACGTGATCGTGTCAGTCGGCTTTATTTTGTTCGGAGTAGCTGTAGCTTCCGAGGCTGCGTTGAGCGGAGCCGTCTACTATTTGATTCACGATATGATCGCCAAAGCGTTGATCTTCATTCTAGGTGGAGCGATCATCAGCATCGCCGGCACGGATAAGCTGCGCGAAATCAGCGGACTGATCCACTTCCGTCCGGTTCTCGGCTGGCTGTTTTTCCTCTCCGCGCTGGCGCTCGCCGGAGTTCCGCCGCTCAGCGGCTTCGTAGGCAAAGTGATGATTCTTCAGGGCGGCGTTCAAGCGAAAGCGTTCGTGCTGGTCGGTCTTGGCTTGTTGTCGAGCCTGCTGGTGCTGTATTCGGTGATGAAGGTGTTTATCCATAGCTTCTGGGGAGAGACGCTTCTAAGCGAAGGAGAGGAGAAGTCGACAGGCAAGGGGGCGCTGCTCCCGAGCTTTCTTCTAGCCGCACTTGTCGTCGGCTTCGGGCTGGGAGCGGAGGAGATTATGTTCTACGTCCGCCAGGCCGTTGAACCGCTTGTCAATCCGGCCATCTACATCGAGGCGGTGCTATCATGACGATGCAAATTTTGCTCAATCTGCTGATCGCCGTAATATGGATGCTGCTCCACGATGTATGGAACACGCTAACGTTCACCATCGGTTTTATTCTTGGCTTCTTCATTATTTTTTGGTTCAGAAGATTTTTTCCGACCCCCTTCTACGGCAGGAAGCTGTGGGCGATTCTGAAGCTGATGTACTTGTTCGGGATTGATCTGATCCTCTCCAGCATTGTCGTGATTGGCCAGATCATTCGTCCCAGACTGAACATACAACCCGGTATTTTCAAGATGAGGACTAAGCTGAAAACGGATTGGGAGCTGGCCATGCTCGTCAACCTGTTGACGCTTACGCCGGGCTCGGTCGTGATGGAGATTGCCCCGGAGGAAGGCATATTGTACGTCCACGCTATGGATATGAAAATGAGCAACTCCGTTATTAAAACGAAAAACAAGCTGGAGGATGTTATTATCGAGGTGATGCGCTAATGTTCGATACGCTGCTCAAGTTGTCGATGCTTCTGCTTACAATATCTATCGTCATTGCCCTTTATCGCGTCATTAAGGGGCCTTCCTTATCCGATCGCATTCTGGCGCTCGATTCGATAGGCTATAACGTTATCGGGATCGTAGCCGTGTTATCGATTTTGCTCAATTCGCACGCCTATTTGGAGACGATTTTGTTGATCGGCATTTTGGCGTTTTTAAGTACTGTCGCGCTTTGCAAGTTTCTGGAAAGGGGAGTCGCCATTGAGCGCAGCAAAGGAAATCATTGAAACGATCGTGGTCGTCATGGTCATTATCGGAACGCTAATGAACACGCTCAGCTCGCTCGGCTTTATCCGGCTTCCCGACGTCTACAATCGCTCGCATGCCGCGACAAAAAGCATCACGCTGGGCATCCTGTTTATTTTGCTCGGGACGTTTATTCACTTTCTGTTCGTTGACGATTACTTCAGCGTACGGCTGCTGCTCGGCATCGTCTTCGTTTTTCTGACGGCCCCCGTGACCGGGCATTTGATCGTCAGATCCGCCTATCGGTTCGGCGTTAAGCTGTCGGATTCCAGCATCAAGGACGAACTGGCCGAAGACTTGGAGCGGGCGAAGAAGAAGGAAGCTCGGACGGAAGGGACTTAGGCTGGACTGAATTGGGTTGGGAGATTAGAGTAAACGCTGAGGGAGGCCTTGGCGTTTTTTTATTGCATGCCTTTTCGCGTCGGCTCCACACCTACCAATCTTATCCATGGCCTGCCCTATTACTATTCGTTTTCTCAAATATGTTACAATACTCAATAAGTTGAAGGTTAATCGGTTAGAGGAAAACGGAGGGGAAACGTATGACGTTGCGGCTGATTACGGGTCGCTCCGGAAGCGGGAAGACGAGACTGTGTCTGGACGAAATCAGAACCAGGCTGCAGGAGGCTCCGCTCGGAGCGCCGTTGATTCTGCTTGTGCCCGAGCAGGCGACTTTCCAGGCGGAGTATGCGATGGCGACGACGCCGGGGTTAAGCGGGTTTATGAGGATGCAGGTGTTAAGCTTTCGCAGGCTGGCGTTTCGCGTGATGCAGGAGACGGGCGGCTCGGCGGTCGTGCCGATTCACGATAACGGCAAAGCGATGCTCTTACATAAGGTGATGGAGGCAAGAAGAGAAAGTTTAAGATTATTTTGCGGCGGCAAGGGAGAGTCCGGGCTGATCGCCGGTATTACCGAGCTGCTGACGGAGATGAAGCGTTACGGCGTCGACAGCGAGAAGCTGTCCGGATATGCAGAAACCGCGACGCGCGCAACGGGCGGGGCTAAGGAAGGCGTGATGCTTGCGGACAAGCTGCACGACCTGGCGCTGATCTACGGCGATATGGAGCGGGAGCTGTCCGGTCATTGGTTGGACGGAGAAGATATGCTAGGCTGGCTTGCCCGGGGAGCGCATAGCTCCAATTTGCTGTCCGGCGCCGAAATTTGGCTCGACGGCTTTAATGGCTTTACGCCCGGCGAATTCGCGGTAATCGAAGCGCTGCTGGCTAAAGCGGAGCGGGTGAGCGTGGCGCTATGCGTCGACCGTCCTTATGGCGCGGGGGAGAGACCGGATGAGCTGGATCTGTTTCATCCGACGGCGGAGACTTCCGCACAGTTGTGCGAGTTGTCCCAGGCGGCAGGCGTCGCGCTGGAGACTCCGGTGGTGCTGGAGCCTGAAGTCGCCCCCCGTTTCCGCGAAAATGAGATGCTGGCTTTCCTCGAACGGAACTGGGACAACCGGAAACGATGGAGCGGCGATTCGTACCTGTTGCGATCGGAGCATCCGCGCTGCGGCTTGTCTTTGCATGAAGCCGCCAATCGCCGAACGGAAGTCGAGGCGGTCGCGCGCGACATGCTGCGCAGAGTGAGAGAGGAAGGCGCTCGCTGGCGGGAGATGGCCGTTTTCGTGCGCAATCTGAACGATTACGCCGATCTGCTGGAGGCGGCGCTGGACGATTACGGCATACCGCACTTTCTGGACGGCAAAGCGGGCGTCTCGCATCATCCGTTCGTGGAATTTGTGCGCTCGGCGCTTGAATGCGTGACAGGTGGCTGGCGGGCGGAGGCGGTATTCCGCTGCGCGAAAACGGATTTATTGGACACGCCGGAACGCAGGGTGACGCGCGACGAGGTGGACCGGCTGGAAAATTACGCGCTGGCCGCGGGGATCGACGGCTGGCGCTGGCATGCGGAGAAATCGTGGTTTCCGTTGTACGGCGGAGATATCGAGAACGAGTCCGAGCCCGGTTCCGCAGTCGAGCGCGAGATGCAAACGATGCTGGAAGTTCGCGACGCCTTGCTTAAGCCGCTGCTGGCGTTGGAAAAGCGGCTTAAAGCGGCCGGCTCGGTTCGCGAGCTGTGCGAAGCCGTGTATCTGTTTCTGGAAGAGACGGGGGCGGCGGATCGACTTGAAAGCTGGACGAAGGAGGACGAGCTCGCGGGAAGACCGGATCGGATGGCGGTTCATCGTCCGCTCTGGGACGGCGTCGTGTATTTGCTCGATCAACTGGTCGAGTTGATGGGGGAGCGGCCGCCGGAGCTTGAGCTGTTCGCAGGAATGGTCGATTCCGGGCTGGAGGAGCTGAAGCTGGGTGCTGTGCCGCCGTCGTTGGACGGCGTGCTGATCGGCAGTCCGGAGCGCACGAGATCGGATCGCGTCCGTATCGTTTATTTGCTCGGCGCCAGCGACGGCGTTCTGCCGATGCGCATTCCCGAGAACGGCCTGATCGCGGAAGAGGAGCGGGACAGGCTGGCGTCGGCGGGACTCAAGCTTGCGCCGGGTGCGCGCCGCAGGCTGCTCGACGAGGAGTTTCTGGCGTATTTGACGCTGACTACGCCGTCTCATCATCTGTGGATCAGCTATCCGATCGCCAACGAGGAAGGCCAGACGCTGCTTCCGTCGCAATGGATCGGCAAGCTGCGCAAGCGGTTCCCCGGCATTCCGGTGCAAGCCGTCGCAGCCGAGCCGCAGTCGGAGCAGCCGGAGAAGGAACAGCTGGCTTATGCGGCTCACCCGGGAAAAGCGATGACGCACCTGCTGAACCGGCTGCGAGGCTGGCGGCAGGGAGAGGCGATGGCGCCGGGCTGGTGGGCGGTCTATGACTGGCTGCTCAGCCGCGACGAATGGCAACCGCGGCTGCGTTCGCTTATCGGCTCCTTGAGCTACACGAACGAAGAGAAGCCGCTTTCGCCGGAGACGAGTCGTCTGCTGTATGGGGACAGGCTGCTGGCCAGCGTATCGCGGATGGAGCGGTTTATCGCTTGCCCGTTCCAGCATTTTGCCGTGCATGGGCTGCGTCTGCAGGAAAGGCGTCTATACCGGGTCGAATCGCCCGACATCGGGCAGCTGTTCCATGCCGCGCTGCGGCAGACGACCGAGAAGCTGTTTGCCGAAGGGCCGGCTGGAATGGATGCGGCCAAGTGGCAGAGCGAGGCGGCCGTCTCGGTGGACAAGCTGCTGCCGCGCGTTCAGTCGCAAATCTTGCTGTCCTCTCACCGACACCAAGTCATGGCGCGCAAGCTGCGAGACATTGTGACGAAGGCGTCTGCAATGCTGGGAGAGCATGCGACGTTATCTGCTTTTAAGCCGGTGGGGCTGGAGCTGAGCTTCGGACCGGACGGACTTTTGCCCGCGCTTTCGCTGCCGCTGGACGCAACGAGATGGATGGACATCGTCGGGAAGATCGACCGCGTGGATGCGGCCGAATCATCCGCAGGTCTGCTGCTGCGCATCCTGGACTACAAGTCGAGCGAGACGAAGCTGAAGCTGGACGAGGTGGCGCACGGGCTGTCGCTGCAGATGCTGACGTACCTCGACGTCGTCGTGACGCATGCTCCGCACTGGCTCGGTCGTCCCGCGAAGCCGGCGGGCGTGCTTTATTTTCACGTGCAGAATCCGTTGCTTAATTCAGCGAACGGCCTGTCTCCCGAGGAGGCCAAAAACGCCTTGTTTAAGCAGTATCGGATGCAGGGCTTGCTGCTCGCCGACGGCGAGTCGGTCAAGCTGATGGACGAAACATTGAGCGATTCGAGCAAGTCGGCCGTTGTGCCCGTCGAATTCAAGAAGGACGGCACGTTCTCGGCGCGCTCCCAGGTCGCGAGCGAGAACGAATGGGATGTGCTGCGAAGCTCGGTTCGCTCGCAAATTCGCCGCATCGGCAAACGGATCGCGGACGGGGACGTGGCAATTGCGCCTTACCGGATGGACAAGCGCAGCCCCTGCGCCTTCTGCGACTTTCGCCCCGTATGCCACTTCGACAGCCAGGTTGAGGGCAACGGGTACCACACATTAAGCAAGGCGACCGACCGGGAGCAGCTATGGAGACGGTTGGAGCTTGAAGCAAGGAGGGACGATCCGCTGTGAAGCAATGGCAACGATGGCCGGCCAAGCCGGCGGAAAGTCGCTGGACGGACGAACAGTGGGCGGCGATTGCGGCAGAGGGCTCGCATCTGCTCGTAGCTGCGGCGGCCGGATCGGGCAAAACGGCGGTGCTCGTGGAGAGGATCATTTCGCGGATCGCCGACGAGAACCGTCCGCTGGATGTGGACGCAATGCTCGTAGCGACATTCACGAAAGCGGCTGCGGCGGAGATGAAGGAGCGGATTCGACATGCGCTCGAGGACGCTCTCGAGAGCAGCCCGGACTCGAAGCATTTGCGCCGTCAGATCGCGCTGCTGCCCCGGGCTTCGGTGACGACGCTGCATTCGTTCTGCCTGGAGGTGGTGGAGCGTTACGCGCCGCTGATCGATCTTGATCCTGGCTTTCGCATGGCGAACGATACCGAGGCGGGACTGCTGCGAATGGATACGCTCGACGAACTGTTCGAGGAGCGTTATGCGGCCGAGGGAAGCGAAGGCGCGCTCGCTTCTCTCGCGGATCGGTTCGGAGGGGAACGCAACGACGAGCCGCTCCACCGGCTCGTACTTGAGCTGCACGAATTCGCAGGCAGCCATCCGTGGCCGGAGCATTGGCTGCGCGCGACGGCCGCGAGCTTCCGTGCAGCGGAGGCGGAGAAGCTGCTGGGCTCGCTCTGGGTCAAAAGCTTGCGCGACGACGCGATGCTGCTGCTCCACGGCACGCTGCAGCTGCTGAGGACCGCGCTGCGCGTCGCGCACGAGCCGGGCGGGCCGGAGCCTTACATTGAGACGCTGTTCGCCGATATCGACGGGCTGGAGCAAGCTGCTGCGGCGTTCGCGTCCGACTCGTGGGAGGCGTGGCAGGCGGCGGCGACCGGCATCCGGTTCGGACGGCTAAAGGCGTGCAAGGGCGACGATTACGATCCGTCGCTGATCGAGCGGGTAAAATCGCTGCGCGAATCGGCGAAGAAAGCGGTCGGCAAGCTGGCCGAGGAGTGGCTTGTCCGTTCGCTGGAGCAGTACGCCGAGGAGTTGCGCGGACTGGCGCCCGAGATGGAAGGCCTGGCCGAGCTGGCGATCCAGTTCGGCGATCGCTATGAGCAGGCGAAGCGGGCGAAGGGGCTGCTGGATTTCGGCGACCTGGAGCATTACGCGCTGCGCATTCTGCGCGACGCTGCCTCGACGCCCGAGCATAGTTCGCCCTCTCTCGCCGCGCTCGGCTTCCGCGACAGATTCGCGGAGATCTATCTTGACGAATACCAGGATACGAACGAGGTTCAAGAGGCGATCGTCTCCTTGATTGCCAGAAACGATCCAGGCAACGTGTTCATGGTCGGCGACGTCAAGCAGAGCATCTACCGGTTTCGGCTGGCAGAGCCGGGCTTGTTTCTCGAGAAGTATAAAACATACGCGTCTTACAGGCCGGAGATGACGGACGCCGGGTGCTTGGAGGGAGAGCCGGGGCTGCGCATCGATCTGGCGCGCAATTTCCGCAGCCGCAGGGAAATTCTAAACGCGGCGAACCATGTTTTTCGGCTCATTATGCAAGAGCCGGTCGGCGAGATGAATTATGACGAACAGGCCGAGCTGAAATATAGCGACGGCTACCCGGAAGCGGTGGAGGGAGAACGGAATCCGTATGCCGTCGAAATGATTTTGCTGGACAGAGCGGCTCCTTCCGCGGAGATAGTGGAGGAAACGACGCAGCTCGCAGCCGAGGCGGGGGGCTCGCAGGAGGACGCGCAGAATGCGGACGAGAGCGGCTCCGGGGAGCCGGAAGATCTGGAAGCGGCGCAGCTTGAAGCCAGATGCATCGCGGACGAGATTCGCAAGCTGATGGGCACAGGCGGCGAAGAGGGGCAGCGCCCGCCGTTCGCCGTGTACGACGGCAAGGCGAAGCTGCATCGTCCGGTGCAGTATCGGGATATCGTCATTTTGCTGCGGGCTGTCTCCTCGTTGGCCCCAACGATTATCGAGGAGCTGAAGGCGGCGGGCATTCCGGCTTATGCAGACCTGGCGACCGGATATTTCGCGGCGACGGAGGTCGATACGGTGCTGTCGCTGCTTGCCGTTATCGACAATCCGCGTCAGGACATTCCGCTCGCGGGCGTGCTGCGTTCGCCGATCGGCGGCTTAGGGGCCGAAGATTTGGCCCGCATCCGCCTGGCTCGCAGGCGAAGCTCGTTCTGGGAGGCGACGAACGAAGCGGCCCGAGACGGCGGGGGAGCTGCAGCCACGCTGGCTCCGGACGTTCGCAGCGCCTTGGCGGGTTTTCTGACCAAGCTGGGGGAGTGGCGCGATTTCGCCAGACGGGAGCCGCTGGGCGATCTGCTCTGGATGCTGTACAGGGAAACCGGCTACTACGATTTTGTCGGAGGATTGCCGGGCGGCGGCCAACGGCAGGCCAATCTGCGGGCGCTGGTCGATCGCGCGATCCAGTACGAGCGCTCCTCTCGGTTTCGCGGACTGTTCCGGTTCCTGCGGTTTTTGGGCCGGATGCGCGATACAGGCGCGGACCTGGGGGCGGCCCGGGCGCTCGGGGAGAGCGAGAACGTCGTTAGAATCGTCTCGATTCACCGAAGCAAAGGGCTTGAATTTCCCGTTGTGTTCGCAGCCGGGTTAGGCCGCAATTTCAATCGCAGAGACTTGAACGGAGCGTTCCTCAAGCATAAGAAGCTTGGCTTCGGCCCACGGGTGTTCGAGCGCGATAGCCGAATTACGTATCCGACGCTGCCGCAGCTCGCCATTCGCCGGAAGCTGGCGGCGGAGATGCTGGCGGAGGAAATGCGCGTGCTGTACGTGGCGCTCACCCGGCCGAAGGAGAAGCTGTTTCTGATCGGGACGAGCAAGGACGCGTCCAAGATGTGGGAGCAGTGGACGGAAACAGCCGCGATGGCCGAGGGCGGTCTGCCTCCGCATGCGGTTGCCGCAGCCGGCAAATATTTGGATTGGCTTGGGCCTGCGGCGGTGCTCGCCGCCGAGCGTACCGATCCGGCGAGCCGCTGGGTATTCCGAGTCGAGCCGTCCGCCGCTTATACGCTGCGCACGTCCGAGGCGAAGGAAGAGGCGCAGGACGATGGGCGTCTATGGAATGCCGTGGCGAACGCGGACCCGGTCGGTGCAGGCGGCACGGAACTGGCCGAACGGGTCGAACGCGTCCTGAATTGGCGTTATTCGCACGAGACTGCGTCGCAAGTCGCGGCGAAGACGTCGATTACGGCGCTTAAGCTCCGCCGGGAAGGGACTGCTCCGCACTCTGTACCGATACGGGCGGCGGCCGAGGAGGAAGTCGTATCCGAGGCGTGGCGGGAACGACTGGCGGAAGAAGAGGCGCTGTCGGCGACCGCTGCCACTTTCCGACTTCGCCGACCGCGGTTTATGTCCGCCAAGCAGCTGACGCCTGCGGAGCGGGGAACGGCTTACCATCTCGTCATGCAGCATTTGCCGCTCGAAGCAGACGTCTCCGCGGAGCGGATCGAAGCGATGCTGGACAAGCTGACGGAGAGGCGGATTTTGTCGGCGGAGCAGAGAGCGGGCATCGAAGCGGCTGCCGTAGCGGCGTTCTGCGGCACGCCGCTGTACGAAAGGATGCGACAGTCCGACCGCGTATGGCGCGAGGTTCCGTTCACTTGCGGACTTGACGTCGCTGCGGTCTATCCGGAAACGCTGGCGCCCGAAGCGGGAGAAACCGTCATTATTCAGGGGGTTGTCGACTGCCTGTTCGAAGAAGAAGAGGGGCTCGTGCTTGTGGATTACAAGACGGATGCGTTAAAGGGACTTGACGCCGCGGCTGCCGCGGAGAAGCACCGATTCCAGGTCGAACGCTACGCCGAAGCGGTGAGCGCAATCGCCGGCAGGCCGGTCAAGGAAACTTACGTGTACTTTTTCGATGGAGGGCATGTCGTGCGAGTCAGTTAACGTCGCTGTCAAGCAAGCGGATGTGTCGCCAGCGACGAACGAAGATCAAACAAGCTGCAGGAGGATTGCGTTATGCCGGCCGAAGCCGAAAACAAAATAAAGAGCCG
Organism: Cohnella phaseoli; assembly: GCF_003386235.1. Taxonomy (GTDB): domain Bacteria; phylum Bacillota; class Bacilli; order Paenibacillales; family Paenibacillaceae; genus Cohnella; species Cohnella phaseoli. Next base: position 71,728 of record NZ_QRDZ01000024.1, on the reverse strand, counting down.
CAGATCGCTCGTTATCGGAGCGATGCTGATTGCGATTGTCGTCTTAATGACATTGGTTATTCTAGGTTACTCAAAATATATGCTGGAAGAGCAGTCGCTCAAAACCGACCGAGGGCAGCGTCTAGCCGAGCGGTACGTCTACGCGCAGCTTTTCGCGGATCGCCTTCGCGACGGCTCTGAAGGGTTTCTCGTAGCGAAGACGGAGGCGGAGAAGGTTCGCGCCGCCAAGGAAATCGCCGAGGCAAGACTGGCGGGGGCGGAGGCGCTGGGCCTGTTTATAGAGGCCGAAAGCTCGGCGTCGGGGCTATCCCGCACTGAGGTATCCGAGGCGATTATGCTTGCGGCCAACGCGGTGATCGGAGGGGAAAGTCCTCTGGCGGCAATCGGCGAGAGCGGCGCCCCGCTGACGGACGCGGAAATTTCCTTTTTGACGAACGTTCGAGACGGAGCGGCAGTTATCGCGGATGCGTTGAACAAATTCCGCTCGCCTTCGGGCGAGGTGGGCTTCCGACAGATGGTGTCGCTGGGAGAGTGGAAGCCGCACGCTCTTGAAGCGTCCGCCAAACTGCGCGAGCTTGCATCCGCTTTGAACGGCCAAAACTGACGTCCAAGCCCATTTTGCTTATATTTATGAGCCATTCGCCTATGCGTGCATATGATGTTGGGGAAATAGGCGCCCAAGGAGAGAATGCTCATGGAAAAAACGAAACCGACGCCCCAGCCGACCCCGCAGCCTGCGCCGAAGCCGACGCAGGAGCATGCGGCGAAAGGACAGTACGCGGTCCATATGATGCCTCAGCCGACGGCTAAAAAAGTAACGAAACAGATGTGCCACTCCCACATGCATCGTTACGTCGAGGTGCAGGCCGTTGACGGCTGCTGCTACGACGGCATCGTGGAGCATGTCGACGACGAGTGGCTGTGCCTGGCCGTCCCGGGCTCCGTGGAGCCCATGCGCGGATTTTTCCCCTTCTATCCGCCATTCGGGGGAGGCTTTTATCCGTATCGTCCGCGCAGGTTTAATCGGCTGATTTTGCCGCTTGCGGGCTTGGCGGCGATCTCCCTGCTGCCGTACTATTGGTAAAGGGCAAGTCCGAGCGGCAAGGGGCCTGCGGCGATCGCCGCAGGCCCCTGCCTATTGGACGGCGAGGGGGCGTATGCGGTATGATGGGAGGCATATGCCAACTCGTTAAAGGGGTGCGTCCATTTGTCAGATTGCTTGTTTTGCAAAATCGTCGAAGGAACGATTCCTTCGCGCAAAGTGTACGAAGACGATCTTGTCTGCGCTTTTCACGATATTCAGCCGCAGGCGCCGGTCCATCTGCTTGTCATCCCCAAGAAGCACATCGCCACAATGAATGATTGCGAGCCTGAGGATCAGGCGCTGCTCGGCCATCTGCTATTATCCGCCAAGAAGATCGCCCAAGAGGCGGGACTCGAGGAGTCCGGCTACCGTCTGGTGAACAATTGCGGCCGCGATTCCGGGCAACTGGTATTCCATATTCATTGGCATATTCTCGGCGGCGAGACGCTCGGACCGTTGAACGTGCAGCAATAGCACCACGCTTATTAGGTTCGTTTTGAGCAAAGGAGAAACTTAACGTCGATCGATTCATATTTATTGCTCGGCTCAAGTTGACACTCCCTTTCCTCATCACATATAATATAGTTTGATAACCGTGTTGGGTCTGTTGCGGAGGGAGGGAAAACAGGTGGCCGAAACAAAAGTACGTAAAAATGAAACAATCGACGCTGCACTCCGCCGCTTCAAGCGTTCCATTGCCAAAGATGGCGTTCTCGCGGAAGTGAAGAAACGTAAGCACTACGAAAAGCCAAGCGTGAAGCGGAAGCTGAAATCCGAAGCTGCGCGCAAACGGAAGTACTAGGAGGAATCCGCACTCATGAATCTTGCGGAACGTTTGAACGATGACATGAAGCAGGCGATGAAGAGCGGGGACAAGTTTCGTCTCCAGACGATTCGCATGATTCGCGCATCGATCAAAAATCAAGAAATCGAGCTGCGCCGGCCGCTTGACGATAACGAGACGCTTAATATATTGAGCCGTGAACTCAAGCAACGACGCGATTCCCAGCTGGACTTTGAAAAAGGCGGCAGGGAAGATCTCGTAAGCAATGTCAGGGCAGAAATTGAGATCATCTCCGAATATCTACCGCGACAGCTTACAGAAGAAGAAATCAAAGCAATCGTTGTACAGACCATGCAAGAAACCGGTGCTTCTTCTAAAGCCGACCTCGGGAAATTGATGGGCGCGCTTATGCCCAAGGTGAAAGGCGTTGCGGACGGCAAAGTCGTTAACGCAATCGTCCAGCAATCTCTGCAATAATCCAGACATGACAGACAGGCACTCCCGCTATGGGGGTGCTTTTTGCGTTACTCTCGGTTAAGCTAAATGTATAAGTCCTTTTCGAAAAGGCACATGCGTAAACGATTTGATTTGGGCAGGAATGAAACGTAACGGTTGTCGAATCGTAATAAAGAGCATGTCGGAGTTGTTGCACAGAGGAGGAGGATGGTGAGATGGGCATGACGACATTACGGGATGCTTACAAGCGTTGGACGGCGCGAATCGGACGGTCTGCGCTGGCGCTGCTTGCCCTTATTCCGCTGCTGGGAGTCGCAACCGGTTTGGCCGGCGCTACAAGCGCGGAGCAATCGCCGTCGGCGGGCGCCGTATATGTGATTCCAGTCCAGCAGACCGTACAGAGCGGCTTGGCCGCATTTCTGGATCGAGCGCTTAATGAAGCGGAGGAAGCGAAAGCGTCGCTTGTCGTGCTCGACGTCGATACGCCCGGCGGCCGTCTGGATACGGCCGAGGAGATCGGCAAGCGCATTCGCGAAGCGTCCGTTCCGACGGTCGCGTTCGTTACGGGCAAGGCGGCTTCCGCCGGCGCTTACCTGAGCTTGAACGCCGGAGATATTGCGATGGCTCCGGGCTCGATGATCGGCGCCGCTATGATTGTGGATGGGGCCGGCAATGCGGTAGAAAATCCGAAATATATCTCGGCGTGGAGCGAGGAGATGCGTGCGGCGGCCGAAATTAACGGACGCAATCCGGACATCGCCATCGGGATGGTCGATCCGAATCGGGTCGTCGAAATGAAGGAAATCGGAGAGACGAGCAGGCAAGGACAAATTATTTCGCTAAGCGCGGAAAACGCGCTTAAGGTCGGTTACGCCGACAAGCTGGCAAACACGGTCGAGGAAGTGATCGCATGGAAAGGGCTGTCCGATCGCACCGTCGTCGAGATTAAGCCTTCGCTTGCGGAGAGGGTGTCGGAGTTTCTGACATCGCCTGGCATCAGTTTGCTGCTGCTTATTATCGGGCTTGCGGGCATCGTTATCGAACTGCTCGTGCCGGGATTCGGGGCACCCGGCATTACCGGCTTGGTCGCATTCGGGCTATATTTCTTCGGACAATCGATTGCAGGCTTCGCCGGAATGGAATCGCTGGTCGTGTTCCTGCTGGGTATCGGGCTGCTCGTGCTCGAGGTTTTCGTCCCGAGCTTCGGAATTTTGGGCATACTCGGTATTATATCGGTCATTGCCGGCATTACGATGGGCGCTTACGATACCGGCAACGCGCTGCGAAGCCTCGGAATCGCGGCTCTAGTGGCGGTGTTCGTCGTCGGTGTTGTCGTGTACATTTTCCGCAAGCGCGGCGTTTGGAACCGATTCATTCTGAAGGAGGAATTGACTTCCGATAGAGGCTTCGTATCCCAGCAACCGCGCGAACACTGGATCGGACAGACCGGAACGACCGTCTCACTGCTGCGGCCGTCGGGAATTGCGGAAATCGGCGGCCAGAGGGTGGATGTCATTACTTCCGGCGAATTTGTCGATCAGGGCAAGGCCGTTCAAGTGACATCGGTGGACGGGACTCGGATCGTCGTAAAGGAAATTCCGGGAAATGCGGCGAATTTAAATAAGGACGTCTGACGGAAGTCTCTATGCCGAGTTCAATATGACCGGTTTTCAGCTGTATGCTTTACAAATAAAAAGTCGGAGGTATGTTATGAGCGGCACGGATATTCAGCTTTTTGTCATTATTGCTCTTGTTGTGATCGGGGTATCGGTCTTTATGAGCTTTTTCCCGTTTATGCTGTGGATTTCAGCGCTTGCCGCCGGAGTTCGCATCAGCATCATTACGCTCGTGGCCATGCGGCTGCGGCGCGTCGTACCGAGCCGGATCGTCAATCCGCTGATCAAAGCATCGAAGGCCGGACTCGGTCTGCATATCAATCAATTGGAAAGTCACTACCTGGCGGGGGGCAACGTCGACCGCGTCGTCAACGCGCTGATCGCGGCTCAACGCGCCAATATTCCGCTTGTGTTCGAACGGGCAGCGGCGATCGACCTGGCCGGACGGGACGTGCTGCAAGCGGTGCAGATGAGCGTTAACCCGAAAGTTATTGAAACTCCTGTCGTATCCGCCGTAGCCAAAAACGGGATCGAAGTCAAAGTCCGCGCCAGAGTTACGGTGAGGGCGAATATTGATCGTCTCGTCGGCGGCGCCGGGGAAGAGACTGTGCTTGCTCGTGTTGCGGAGGGGATCGTCAGTACGAACGGCGCGTCGGAATCCCATAAAGACGTGCTTGAACACCCCGACCTGATCTCGAAGACGGTTCTGAGCAAAGGCTTGGATGCGGGAACGGCATTCGAAATTTTGTCCATCGACATCTCCGACGTGGACGTCGGCAAAAATATCGGCGCTCACCTGCAGACCGAGCAGGCCGAAGCCGACAAGCGCATCGCTCAGGCGAAGGCCGAGGAACGCCGCGCAATGGCCGTCGCCCATGAGCAGGAGATGAAGGCTCGCGTCGTCGAGATGCAGGCGAAGGTCGTCGAGGCGGAATCCGAGGTCCCGCTGGCGATGGCGGCTGCGCTGAAGTCCGGCAATCTCGGCGTCATGGATTACATGAACCTGAAAAACATCGAAGCGGATACGCAGATGAGAGGCTCTATCGGCGGTCAGAGCGATTTGCTTGGCGGAGACGGACCGAAGAAGTCGTAATAAGTCCGCGCCAAGCGGGAAGGAGGGAGCGCCTTGGAGCAGCTCGTAACGTTCCTGACCTCTAATATTCAGTTTGTGATCGTCATCGTCGGGATCCTTTACTTTTTGTTTTTCCGCAAGTCATCGCTTGAGAAGCGCGCGCCTAACCGGATGCCGGAATTCAGGGGAGAGGTCCACGGGCAGCCTGAGCGGCCGTCTCGTCCTCGTCCGCTGCCGGCGGAGGTTAGGCCGGATTTGGCTGCCGAACGGCCTCACAACGTCTCCTACGCGCCTCAGGAGTCCTATTCGGAGCCTGCCGGCGACGAACCGCAGGAATTCGTGAGCCCGCCCCTTCGTACAGCTGTGTCGAGGCGAGCGGAAGTCCAAGGAGCAGGCAAGGAAGGCGACTTGAGCAACCGGGATTTGGCCCGTGCGGTGCTCTGGTCGGAAATATTGGGCCGCCCGCGGGCCCGCAAGCCTTATCGGCGTTAACGGCGAAGTCGGCCAAAGGTCGATGCGCAGTCAGGAAGCTACGTGCTTCCGGCGTGCGCATCGGCCTTTTTTTGCGCTTGCGATTTTTGAACGACTTCATAAAGAGGGGCGTTAGCGCATATGTTTATCGTATAGGAGGGAGGACCGCCCAATGATGCGTGTAAGTCGAAAGCTGCGCAAATGGACCGCGACGATTCTCGATCTGCCGCAGGATGTCGCGCTGGACTTGCCGCGCATCACGATGATCGGGGGCCTTCAATTGACGGTGGAAAATCACCGGGGCATCCTTCACTTCTCTCCGGATACGCTCAGACTTGCAATGGACGGCGGGGAAATGGAGATAACGGGCCAAGATTTGGTCATCCGCAATATCAGGGCGGAGGAAGTGTTCGTGGAAGGAAGGATACTGGGCGTTCAACTGCATGTAAAAGGGAAACCGTCAGGCTGAACGTCGGAGAGACAGGCGTTTTGCCGTCTTGCGGCCCGGCCGGAGCGATCGGAACGCTCTCCGCCGCGGCGCGCGGGGCGGCGTCCGGTCGCTCGAAACTGGACAAGCTCTATGCGGGGAGGGAGCAATTATGAAGGGGAACTGGGTCGCGTATGCGCGCGGTTACGTATGGGTCAAGCTGATCGGAGAAGGGGCGGAACGATTCGTCAATGCGGCGGCGCAGGAGCGGATCGACCTGTGGAATATTTCGTTTTCGCCTGCCGGAGAGCTGACATGCGGGGTATCGATCCCCGATTTTTTTCGGATGCGTCCGCTGCTTAAGAAGAGCGGCTGCCGCACTCGAATTGTATCCAGGCACGGTCTGCCGTTCAAAATGGCCAGACTGTCGCGTCGTAAGACGTTCGCGGGAGGAATGCTCGCGTTTGTGCTTGCGCTGTTTGTGCTGTCCACATTAATCTGGGACGTGAAGGTGGAAGGAAATTCGGCGATCCCCGAGGAGCAAATTCGTCAGGCGGCGAGAGCGGAGGGCATTTACGGCTATCAATGGTCGTTCAGGCTCGCTAACGCAGCCTCCCTGTCGCAGCGTCTTGCTCTTCGCCTGCCCGAGGCGGCCTGGGTCGGCGTGGACAAGCGCGGAACGTCCATTACGATTACGGTCGTCGAATCGACGAAGCCGGAGGCCAAGGCGCTGGAAGGGCCGCGTCATCTCGTCGCCAAGACGGATGCGGTTATCACCCGCATCGTGGCGGAGAACGGCAGGCCGCAGGTGGAACGCAATGACAGGGTGCGCAAGGGCGACATTCTTATCTCCGGCGTGTTGGGCAACGAGACAAACAGCAAACACGTCGTGTCCAAGGGCAAGGTGATGGGGCTTGTCTGGCACGAATACCGGATTTCCTCCCCGCTGCAGTCGGCGACGAGAAATTTGACCGGCGAATCCACGGAGCGGAGCTACCTGATAATCGGAAACCGCGCTTTGCAGATTTCAGGATATGGCGCGCCTGCCTTCGAGCAATCGCAAATTCGTACAACGATCAAAAAAGCTCAGCTCTGGAACAAGATTTTGCCGTTCGGAACGATGAAGGAGCTTGAGCAGGAAGTCGTCGAAATCGGCAAGAAGCTTACTCCCGTCGAGGCGAAAGAGGTCGGATTGGCGCAAGCGAGAGCGGAATTGCTGGCGAAGGCGGGCAAAGATGCGACAATTAAAGCGGAAAACATTTTGCATGAACAAACCGAGAATGGTAAAGTGATGTTAACCGTTCTTTTTGAGGTGGAACAATCTATCGAGGTCGAACGTCCAATCTCGTAGCGGATAGAGTTTAGGGGGAATGAGTTTTTTTGACTGAACTGAAGCATTCGACGACAATCCCGCTCCAGAACGCGGCGGAGGGGCTGGCTCTGTTCGGCCCGCAGGACAAGTTTTTGCGCTTGATCGAGAAGGAGACCGTGTCGCTGATCCGATCCCGAGACGCGGAGATTTATATTGAAGGTCCCGAGGAAGAGGTCCGTTCCTTGCAGCAGCTGTTCGAGACGCTGATCCAACTCGTACAGAGCGGGCTGCAGCTTAGCGAACGCGACGTTCGCTACGCGCTCGAGCTGTCGCGCGAGATGAAAGCGGACGAGCTGCTCTCGTTGTTCAAGGGTGAGATTACGCATACTTTCCGCGGCAAGCCGATTGTTCCGAAGACGCTGGGACAGCGCCACTATGTGACGACGATCCGCAAGAAGGATATCGTGTTCGGCATCGGTCCCGCCGGTACGGGCAAGACTTATCTCGCCGTTATGTGCGCCATCGCGGCTTTGAAGGAAGGCCGGGTTAAGCGCATACTGCTCACTCGTCCGGCCGTCGAAGCAGGGGAAAATCTCGGATTTCTGCCCGGAGACCTGCAGGAGAAGGTAGACCCGTATCTAAGACCGCTGTACGACGCCCTTAACGACGCGCTTGGCGTCGAAGGAGTGGCCAAGGCGATGGAACGCGGCCAAATCGAAATCGCCCCGCTCGCCTACATGAGAGGGCGCACGCTGGACGATTCGTTCGTCATTTTGGACGAAGCGCAGAACACGACGCCCGAGCAGATGAAGATGTTTCTGACAAGGCTGGGCTTCGGCTCCCGGATGGTAATTACCGGCGACGTGACCCAGATCGATTTGCCGAAAGGCAAAAAGTCCGGGCTGATGGAGGCGGAGCGGATTCTTCGCGCCATCGAGGAGATCGGCATCGTGTATTTCACCGACCAGGACGTCGTCAGGCATGCGCTCGTGCAGAAAATCATATTGGCCTACAACGCGGACAGCGAACAATAAATAACCCTTAAGGGAGGGGAGTGCCGGATGAGTCGAAACAATAGCGGCCAGCCTAGCAATCCGCTTACCTTGTCCGGGGCAGCGGCAGGATGGAAGAACAGCGCGGCGATGCGCTGGCTCCTGCTTCTGCTTTTTGTGTTTTTGTTTTACTTCAGTCTGGCTCCGCGGATCGTTCCGGAGACGTACGACATTACGCTTAATGCCAAGGCGGATAAGGATATCCGCGCGCCGCGCCAAGAGGTTGACGAGAAGGCGACCTTGCAGGCGCAGGAGGATGCGGCGAACGGTGTGCCCGACATGTATTCGATCGTGCAGCTCAAGAACGAGGTGCTCGTGAACGAACTGTTCGCCAGAATCGAAGAACTGAACATGGACGACCAAATTACCGAAGCGGACCGTGTCGACATCTTCCGCCGGGTCATTCCGGAGCGGGTCGACCAGTACGTAGCCAGCTTCGTCATCTCCAGCCGCAATTCGGAGGCGTATTCGGCGGAACTGCTGGCCGAGATGCAGCGGGTCGTCGCCGCGCAGAAATACGCCATTCCAGAGGAAACCTATTACAAGATCCCGCGCATGTCGCCCGAACAGCTCCAAGAGATGCGCGGGGTAGCCCGCGACGTCGTGCGGAGGCTGACGATCGAGTCGCTCGCGAATGCAGAAACCGGCCGTACGAAGGTAGCCGAGCTCGTGAACGCCAGCTCCCTGTCGCTTAAGACGGAGCGGGAGATCGTACAGGAGCTGGCGCGGCTGGCGATTACGCCGAACAAGTTCTATGACAAGAAGGAAACCGAGACCGCGAGGATGAAAGCGAAGGAGAATACGCCTCAGGTCGTGATCAAGCAAGGAGATATCGTCGTCAAAAAAGGGCAGGTCATTTCGGAGGCGCTCTACGAGAAACTCGACGGAATGGGGCTGCTGCAGGAGCGCAAAAACTATTGGCCGCAGCTTGGCACGCTGCTGCTGTCCGTCATCCTGACGCTGGCATTGTACGTTTACGGCGAGTTAACGTCGGCGTCGACGATTCTGAGGAAGACGAACGCGCACTGGGTTATGCTGCTGCTGATCTTCGCTCTGAATCTTCTGTTCATGCACTTGGTCGCGCTGACGTACAGCGCGGATTGGCCGTTCGTCGGCTACCTGGCGCCGATCGCCATGGGCGGCATGCTCGTCACGCTGCTGCTGGACATGCATCTCGGCTTGGTCAGCTCGCTCCTGTTTACGCTGCTGGCCAGCGTTATTCTCAACGTTGAACAGAAGTTTATGTTTGATTTCCATTATGGTTTCGTAGCCGCCGTCGTTTCCTTTACGGCCGTGCTTGCGATCCATAAGGCGAGTCAGCGCTCGTCGATTCTGAAGGCGGGAATTATGGTCAGCCTGTTCGGCTCGGTCGCGGTGCTGGCGCTTATGCTGGTCAATCCGGAGCCAAGCCGTTCGGACTTGCTGCAATCCGTTATCTTTATGCTCGCGAGCGGACTGCTGACGGCGGTACTGGTAATCGGGCTGATGCCGTTCTTCGAAGTGACGTTCGGCATTTTGTCCGCACTGAAGCTGGTCGAGCTGTCCAATCCGAACCACCCGCTGCTGCGCAAGCTGCTGACCGAAACCCCGGGAACCTACCATCACAGCTTGATGGTCGGCAATTTGTCGGAGACGGCCGCCGAGGCGGTCGGAGCGAACGGATTGCTATGCCGCGTCGGCTCGTTCTACCACGATGTCGGCAAGACGAAGCGACCGCTTTATTTTATCGAAAACCAGAACGCTTCCGGCAATCCGCATGATAAGCTAGACCCGAAGGTGAGCGCCTCGATTATCGTCGCGCATGCCAGGGATGGGGCGGACATGCTGAAGGCCCACAAGCTGCCCAAGCCGATTCGCGACATTGCCGAGCAGCACCACGGCTCTACTTTCTTGAAATATTTTTACTATAAGGCGGTTAAACAAGCGCAGGAGCAGGGGAAGGAAATCGACTTTACCGAGGACGATTACCGCTATCCCGGACCTAAAGCGCAATCGAAGGAGGCGGCGATCGTCGGCATCGCCGACTGCGTGGAAGCCGCCGTTCGTTCGCTCAACCATCCGAAGGTGGAACAAATCGAAGAGATGATCGCCAAAATTATTAAAGATCGGCTGGACGATCATCAATTCAACGAATGCGATCTGACGATGAAAGAGCTCGACAAGATCGCTCAGACGCTTAAGGAAGCGGTCATCGGCATGTTCCATTCCCGGATCGAATATCCGGACGACAAACAGTTGAAGCAGGCGAAGGAAGCTACGGACGACGCCAGAGAAGCAAAGGAGAACTAGAGGATGACTTTAAGTCTGGAATGGCTCGACGAACGCGAAGACGGGGGCGGAGAGCGCGAAGAGAAATGGATCGATCTGCTGGAGAAGCTGCTGGTCATTGCCGGTCGCAAGGAGGAAGTCGAGCGGGGAATCGTCACGTTGACGCTGACGGACGACGAAGGCATTCGCGAGTTGAATCGCCAATACCGCGGATTGGACAAGCCGACGGACGTGCTCAGCTTCTCGCTGATCGAGGGCGAGCAGGCAGAGATTCGCTACGAGGATGAATACGAGTCCTCCGAGGAAGGGGAAGACGGCTGGGAGGACGAGGAGAAGGCGGGAGATCCGTTCTCGGATCTGCTCGGCGACATCGTCATCTCCGTTCCGCGAGCGGAAGCGCAGGCCGAAGAGTACGGACACAGCTTCGAGCGCGAACTGGGCTTCCTGTTCGTGCACGGGTTTCTGCATTTGCTCGGTTATGATCACGGCGACGAAGCCGAAGAGAAAGCGATGTTCTCCAAGCAGGAAGAGGTATTGCGGGAAGCGGGCCTCTTGCGATGAGCGGCTGGCGTTCGCGCGAAGCCCGAGCGTTTCGCAGCGCGTGGGCGGGCCTGATCGGGGCATTGCGGGACGAACGTCATATGCGATTTCATGCGGTTGCCGCTACAGTCGTCATTCTGTTGGGGCTCTGGCTGGAAGTCTCGCGTACGGATTGGCTGTGGCTGCTGCTTGCAATAGCCGGCGTCTGGTCGGCGGAGCTGTTCAACACCGCCATTGAACGGACGGTGGATCGAATCTCTACCGAGACGCATTCGCTGGCGCGGGCGGCCAAAGATTCGGCCGCGGGAGCGGTGCTCGTTATGGCCATATTCGCCCTTGCGGTGGGGCTGATCGTGCTTGGACCTCCTATGTGGCGAATGATTGTTCATGCCTAGCAAATCGCTAGAGGCAATAGCGCGGAAAATAATCGGAGGCTGGACATATGGAACTGGAAAGTGTAGGCGTTACCAAAGAAAGGCTTGTCGAAGAGGCTTCCAAAGCTCGCAGTAAAGCGTATGTGCCGTATTCGCGGTTCGCGGTCGGCGCCGTCGTCGTCGATGCGGACGGCAACCTGCATCACGGCTGCAATGTGGAGAATGCCGCTTACGGGCCGACGAACTGCGCGGAGCGAACCGCTCTGTTCCGGGCGATCGCGGACGGGCGGCAGGCCGGCGAATTCCGGGCCATCGCCGTCATCGGCGACACCGAGCAGCCGATCGCTCCCTGCGGCGTTTGCCGGCAGGTGCTGCTCGAGCTGTGCGAGCCGGATATGCCGGTATTGCTGGCCAACGTGCGCGGAGATACGAGGGTAACGACGGTAGCGGAATTGCTGCCGGGAGCGTTCTCGCCGCGCGATCTGAACAACCGAGAGGCTGTCGAAGGAGAGTAAGAGATGCAGAAGAAAGGCTTCAAATCGGGCTTCGTCGCCATCGTCGGACGTCCGAACGTCGGCAAGTCGACGCTGATGAACCAAGCGATCGGCCAGAAAATCGCGATCATGTCGGATAAGCCGCAGACGACGCGCAACAAAATCCACGGCGTCTATACGACGGACGACACGCAGATTGTTTTCCTTGATACGCCCGGCATCCATAAGCCGAACTCCAAGCTCGGCAACTATATGGTCAAGGCGGCGGAGGGCGCGCTGAACGAAGTGGATGCGATTTTGTTTCTGACCGACGTAACCGAACCGATCGGCGGCGGCGATCGCTACATTATGGAACAACTCAAGAAGGTCACAGATACGCCGGTGTTTCTCGTATTAAACAAAATCGATAAAATTCATCCGGAAGCGATGCTGCCGGTAATCGAAAAATTTCGCAAACAGATGGATTTTACGGAAATCGTACCGGTATCCGCCCTGCAGGGCAACAATGTGAATGCGCTGCTTGAGCAGGTTTCCAAGTATTTGAAGGAAGGCCCGATGTACTATCCGGCCGACCAGATTACCGACCACCCCGAGCAATTTGTCTGCGCCGAGCTCATTCGCGAGAAGTTGCTGCAGCTGACAAGGGAAGAGATTCCGCACTCGATCGCGGTAGAGATCGAAAGCATGAGCGTTGCGGACAACGGACTTGTAAACATTGGGGCCGTCATTTACGTCGAACGGGATTCGCAGAAGGGGATCATTATCGGCAAAAACGGCGGGCTGTTGAAAGAGGTAGGCAAGCTGGCCCGTCTCGATATGGAACGATTGCTCGGATCGAAAATTTTTCTCGAGCTGTGGGTTAAGGTCAATAAAGACTGGCGCAACCGCGAGTCGATATTGAAGACGCTTGGCTACAGAGAAGATTAAAGCGAGAGTAGAATAACCGCTATAAGGGTTTCGGAGCCACATGCATAAATGTGTCAGGCATACGACGGGGGCTCCCGTGACATCCTAATCCTCGAAGGTGCAGGTCATTTTCGCCCGGAGAGGATGAGGCGCGGTGCGGGATTTCACGTGGCACGTGTTTACGCAAACCGGCGATATCGAAGCTTATCTGCTTTATAAAGAAGTGCACAATCTCGGAGCTTCAGAACCCGGCGCGGGCGCCGGGCTCGAGGAAGGCGAGATCGACGTCGCGAACGAGGAATGAGAGCCGATGCTGTATCGGGCGGAAGGGATAGTCATTCGCAGCACCGATTACGGGGAAGGGAATAAAATCGTCACCCTGCTTACGCCGACTTTCGGCAAGCAGGGCATTGTCGTGCGCGGGGCGAAAAAATTAAAGAGTCGTTACGGCGCGTTGGCGCAGCTATTTACATACGGAGATTATTCGTATTATAAGAACGGTACGCTTGGCACATTGAATAGCGGGGAAATCATCGAATCGTTTCAGGAGCTGAGACAGGGGCTGGAAGGACCTGCCTACGCGGCTTATGCAGCGGAGTTGACCGATCGCGCCATCAACGACGACGAAGCCGCCGCCTACTTGTTCCACCAGTTGAAAGCCTGCCAGACGGCTTTGGTTGAAGGGAAAGATCCGCAAATTGTCGTCAAAGCCTACGAGATGAAGGTGTTTGCCGCGGCGGGCTACGCGCCGATGCTCGACGAATGCGTCAGCTGCGGCAGAACGGACGCGCCGTTTTATTTCAGCGCAGCCGGGGGCGGCGCGCTATGCCGGGCGTGCAAATCGCGAGATCCGGGCGCGCTTGAGCTGCAGGACGGCGTATGGAAGCTGATGCGCGTGTTTCTTGCGCTGGACATGCGCAGATTGGGGAGCATCGCGGTTAAGGAAAGCACCAAACAGCAGTTGCAGCTTGCGCTGCGCAGATGGATGGACACCCATCTGAACTTGAATCTGAAATCGCGAGGGTTTCTCGATCAGTTGGAGAAATACGGCGATCTGCTGGGCATGGCTCCAAACCCGGCACCGGTCGAGAGAAGAGCGGTGCCCCCTTCGGAAGAGGAATCCAAAGAGGCGGGAACGCGGGAGGACGGAGCCGTTTGACAGGTCGCTCCACAGTAGTTTAGAATGTTGTCATAGTTTATATTCTCTGCGAAGGAGAGAGTAGCCGAACTTTTTGCGGTCAATGCAGCGAGCCGGGGACGGTGCAAGCCCGGAGACGCAAGTCGGCGAAAGGCACTCTGGAGAGATCGGATTGCAAGAGGAGGGTTTTCCGGCACGATGCGCCACAAGGGCTTTTGGCCCCCAGCGTCGACAGGAAACCAAGTAGGGTGGAACCGCGGGAATGTTCAGCTCCCGTCCCTATGTCTGCCGTGGCGGACGTGGGACCGGAGTTTTTTTGCGCTTTTCGCGCCGGGATCCCAGTTCGGCTCGTTCTTGAACAGATCTGTCAAAAGGAGAGAACAAGGATGAATTTTCAGCAAATGACGCTAACGCTGCAGCAATTCTGGGGCGAACAAAACTGTATCGTCGTGCAGCCTTACGACACGGAGAAGGGCGCGGGGACGATGAACCCGATGACGTTCCTGCGGTCGATCGGCCCGGAGCCTTGGAACGTCGCGTACGTCGAGCCGTCCAGGCGTCCTGCCGACGGCCGCTATGGCGAGAACCCTAACCGGCTGTATCAGCATCATCAATTCCAGGTCATTATGAAGCCGTCTCCGGACAACATTCAAGAGCTGTATTTGGAGAGCCTGAAGCGGCTCGGCATAGATCCTCTGCACCACGACATTCGCTTCGTTGAGGATAACTGGGAGGCTCCGACGCTCGGCGCTTGGGGACTAGGCTGGGAAGTGTGGCTGGACGGAATGGAAGTGACCCAGTTTACTTACTTCCAGCAAGTAGGCGGCATCGATTGCCACCCGGTAGCGGTCGAAATCACGTACGGAATGGAACGGCTTGCTTCTTATATTCAAGATAAAGAAAACGTGTTCGATTTAGAGTGGGTCAACGGCGTGGCTTACGGCGACGTATTTAAGCAGCCCGAGTACGAGCATTCCAAATATACGTTCGAAGTGTCCGACGCTGCGATGCTGTTTCAGCTGTTCTCAACCTACGAGGCCGAAGCGAAGCGCGCGATGGCCGAGAATCTTGTTTTTCCGGCCTATGATTACGTGCTGAAGTGTTCGCATGCGTTTAACCTGTTGGACGCTCGCGGAGCGATCAGCGTTACCGAGCGAACCGGCTACATTACGAGAGTGCGGAATTTGGCCCGTCAGGTCGCGGCCACGTATTTGCAAGAGCGGGAGCGGCTTGAATTCCCGTTGCTGAAGAAAGGAGCGGCGAACAATGGCTAAGGACTTACTGCTGGAGATCGGAATGGAAGAAGTGCCTGCCCGCTTCGTGCGCGCGGCGATGGAGCAATTGCAGGACAAAACGGTCAAATGGCTGACCGACAGCCGGCTTGCCTACAGCGAAGTGAAAGCTTATGCGACGCCTCGTCGCCTGGCTGTGCTCGTAACGGGTTTGGCTGATAAGCAAGAGGATGTCACCGAAGACGTGAAGGGACCGTCCCGCAAAATCGCCTACGACGAGAACGGAGCGTGGAGCAAGCCGGCGCTTGGATTCGCGAGAAGCCAGGGGGCCGATCCTGACTCGCTGTTTATTCGCGAAGTTGCCGGAGTAGAGTACGTCTTCGCCACTAAGAGCAGTCTAGGTGTCGAGACGGCTTCGCTGTTGCCCGAAGCGCTGCCGTCGCTCGTAACTTCGCTCACCTTCCCGAAAAATATGAGATGGGGCGATCACGAGCTGCGCTACGTGCGTCCGATCCGCTGGCTCGTCGCGCTTCACGGCGACCGGGTCGTGCCGTTCGAAATCGCCGGAGTCGCTTCCGGCAATGTAACGCGTGGCCATCGCTTCCTTGGCAAGGAAGCCGTCGTTGCGGAGCCGTCCTCCTATGTCGAAGTTCTGCGTGCGGAACACGTCATTGTTGACGTCGGGGAGCGCCGTAAAGCAATCCTGACGGGGATCGAAAGCCTGGCGGAAGAACGGGGCTGGACGATCGGCATCAAGGACGACTTGCTCGAAGAGGTGTTGTTCCTCGTCGAGACGCCGTCCGCGCTAGCGGGTTCGTTCGATCCGAGCTTCCTGGACATTCCTCAGGAAGTGCTCATTACGTCAATGCGCGAACATCAGCGCTATTTCCCGGTATTCGACGGAGAAGGACGGCTGCTTCCGCATTTCGTAACGGTGCGTAACGGCGATCGAACATCGATCGACGTCGTGGCCAAAGGCAACGAGAAGGTGCTTAGAGCCCGTTTGTCCGATGCCAAGTTTTTCTATGAGGAAGACAAGAGGCTGGTCATCGCGGATGCGCTGGCCAAGCTTGAAAATATCGTATACCACGAAGAACTCGGCACGGTTGCGGACAAAGTTCGCCGCGTGCGCGCCGTTGCCGATCGCATCGCCGCTCAGCTGCGTCTTGAGCCTTCCGCAGCCGAGGATATCGCTCGGACGGCCGATATTTGCAAATTCGATCTCGTGTCTCAGATGGTGTACGAGTTCCCGGAGCTGCAAGGCATTATGGGCGAAGATTACGCCCGTCTTGCCGGAGAGCGCGAGACCGTCGCTCGGGCGATCAACGAACATTACTCGCCGCGCAACGCGGGCGACAAGCCGGCTGCTTCGCTCGTCGGCGCGGTCGTCGGCATCGCCGACAAGCTGGATACGATTGCCGGCTGCTTCTCCATCGGCATCATTCCGACCGGCTCTCAGGATCCTTACGCACTGCGCCGCCAGGCGGCCGGCATCGTCAATACGCTGCTGGCGCACGAGCTGGAAATTACGCTCGACGAGCTGTTCCGCATCGCCCTTAGCGTACTCGCAGAGAGAGGGCTGAAGCGCGAAGCTTCCGAGGTCACCAAGGATATGCAAGAGTTTTTCGTGCTCCGCGTGAAAAACGTGCTCTCTGAGCAAGCGATCCGCTACGACGTCGTCGATGCGGTGCTGGGGGCGGGAGCGGGCGACGTACGCCGCACAGTGCTGCGCGCCAGCGCCCTGCAGGCGGTGACAACCGACGAAGCGAAGGCGGATTTCCGGCCGGCTGTCGAAGCGTTCAACCGCGTTTGCAATTTGGCGGCCAAAGCCGATTCCAAACAAGTGGACGCCAACCTGTTCGCCGACGAGGCGGAAGGCAAGCTGTACGAGGCTTGGCAGGAGGCCCACGGCCAATTGGTAAAGGCGACGGTGGAGGCCGATTTGGAGGGAGCGCTGTCTGCGCTGTCTGAACTGAGCGGGCCGATTACGACCTTCTTCGATGCGGTTATGGTCATGGCGGAAGACGAAGCGCTACGCCGCAACCGGCTGGCCATATTGTCTCTTGTCGCCGACGATGTGAAACAATTCGCCGATTTCTCCAAATTGGCGGGATAGCCATTAAATGAAGAAGGGGGCTGATCTCGTGTTCCAGAGAAGCGTTACCGCTCACGTCGTGTCCGACTCGGCGGGAGATACGGGCGAATTGGCCGTGAGAGCGGCCGCGGCGCAATTTCACCCGTTGTCCGTCAACATTCGCCGCTCGGCGTTTATCCAGTCGCGGGAAAGCATCGATTCGGTGCTTGCAGCCGCCCAAGCGGATAAAGGCATTGTGCTGTACACGCTAGTCATCCCTTATCTTAGAGATCATATGGTCGAACAGGCCGCCCGCATGAAAATTGCAGCGATCGACCTGCTCGGACCGCTGATCGATCATCTGGAACGAGCGCTCGGACACGAGTCCAGACATGAGCCCGGACTCAACCATGTGCTCGACGAAGACTACTTCCGCAAAGTGGAGGCGGTGGAATTCGCGGTTCGTTACGACGATGCGCGCGACGTGTCCGGCATTCTCAAAGCGGACGTGGTGCTCGTGGGCGTGTCCCGAACCTCGAAGACGCCGTTGTCGATGGTGTTGGCGCACAAAATGTTCAAGGTGGCTAACGTTCCGCTTATTCCGGAGCTCGTCCCGCCGAAGGAGCTGTATTTGGCTTCGCCGAAGAAGGTGATCGGACTGACGATCAATCCGGATTCGTTGAACGCGATCCGCAAGGAGCGGCTAAAGGCGATCGGCTTGCCGGATTCCGCGCCGTATGCAACGTCCGAGCGCATCATGAAGGAGCTGGAACATGCCCGTCAGGTGATGAACAAGATCGGGTGCATCGTTATCGACGTCTCCAACAAAGCGGTCGAAGAAACGGCGAGCATTATCCTCGAGCATTTTCAACGGTAACGCCCGACGCCGAATGGCGGGCATTCGCAGCGAAGAGAACCGCGAGGTTCTCTTTTGCCGATTAAGTCGAATTTTAGAAATGATGTCGAATGTGAAGTTTCTTCGCGCGTATTTGGGAAAGCATAAAAAATACCGGGGCTTTGCAGGATTTTGATTCCCGTTAGCGTATATAATACTACGGCAAACTTTGGCTGAAACGCGTGGTGATGTCGATGATTGTCCCGCCCCGTCGGGTTGTGGTGGACGGCGACGCTTGTCCCGTCAAAGCCGAGATCGCCGTAGCCGTCAGGCAATGCGGCGCGACTGCGCTGCTCGTATCCAGTCATGCGCACGTTCTGAATCCCGAGCCCTCCGTCGAAGTCGTGACGGTTGACGCCGGAAACCAGTCGGCGGATCTGTATATTGCCAATGCGCTAAGGCGCGGAGATATTCTCGTTACCGCCGATTACGGTTTGGCCGCCTTGGGATTGGCCAGAGGCGCCTCCGTATTGACGCCGAGAGGCAAGATGATCCGGGAGTCCGATATCGAAGGACTGTTGGAGCAACGTCATTTCTCTGCTCGTTTGCGCCGTGGAGGCGTGCGCACGAAAGGCCCGAGTCCGTTTACGGCCGAGGATCGCGACCGCTTTCAACAAAAACTGACAGTTCTGCTGAAGGGGATGCAGGAGATTCCCGATATATAGCGAATTGTATTATGTGCTAGAAATCAGGTGGTATCATGAGTTACGGAATGATCCCTCAAGAGGTTATTGACGAAGTGCTGCGCCGTCATGAAATCTCGGAGACGGTGGGCAAGTACGTTCATCTAACCAAGAACGGCAAGTATTTGAAGGGGCTGTGCCCCTTTCATTCCGAGAAGACGCCTTCCTTTACGGTGACGCCGGAGAAGCAAATTTTCCATTGTTACGGCTGCGGGAAAGGCGGCAACGTGATCAAGTTCGTCATGGAGATGGAGGGAGAGTCGTTTCCCGAGGCTGTCAAGCTGCTGGCCGAAGAAGCCGGCATTCCCGTCACCTGGACAAGCTATTCTGCCGAAGACGCCTCTCCGGTGCAGAAGGAGAAGCGGATTCTGCAGGAAGCCCACGACTACAGCGCGAAGCTGTACCATTATCTTCTGCAGAACTTGGAGGTGGCGAAGCCTGCCAAAGCCTACTTGCAGTCGCGCGGCTTGGACGACGCCTTGATCGAGCAATTCGGAATCGGTTACGCTCCGCCGAGATGGGATACGTTGACCCAGGCGCTGGAACGCAAACAATTTCCGGCGAGCGAGATGGAGGCCGGGGGCTTGCTGTCCAAGCGTCAGGACGCCGAGGGGTATGTGGATCGGTTCCGCGATCGGATCATGTTTCCCATTCACGATGTTAGAGGGCAGACGATCGCGTTCGGGGGGCGACTGTTGTCGGACGGGCAGCCGAAGTACTTGAACTCGCCGGAGACGGCGCTGTTCAGCAAGAGCCGCACGCTGTATCGGCTGCACGAAGCGCGGTCAGCCATTCGCAAATCCGGACAGGTCGTTCTGCTGGAAGGATACATGGACGTGATCAAAGCCTGGTCCGCCGGCGTTCGCAACGGCGTGGCCACGATGGGAACCGCTCTGACCGCCGAGCATGCGGCTGTGCTGCGAAGATTCGCGGAGGAAGCGGTCATCTGCTACGACGGCGACGATGCCGGGCAAGCCGCGGCCCGCAAGAGCATTCCGCTGCTGGAAGAAGCCGGATTCCGGGTGCGGGTGTCCCTGCTTCCGAATCGGATGGATCCCGACGAATACGTGACGTCCTACGGGGCGGAAGCGTTCGTCAGAGAGATCATCGAAGGCGCTGTTTCAGCAGTCAAATTTCAGCTTATATATTTGAGGAAATCCCATATACTCCTAGAAGAAGATGGAAGGATTCGGTATTTGCGCGATGCGGTTCGGATCGTAGCCGTCCGGAACTCTCCGATGGAGCGCGAGCTTCTGCTCAAGGAGTTGGCTCAGGAGTTCGGGGTTGCCCTCGATACGCTGAAACAGGAATGCCTGGAGTACAGACAGCGGGAGAAATTGGAAAGCGCAAGGGATATTCCGGCCGGATCGTGGAATAATGTATGGAATGGAAACAACTTCGCATCCAAAACTCCGCCGTTAGGAGCCGCGCACGTGAACGCGGAACGCCAACTGCTCTCCTGGATGATGCAGGACAGAGATGCGGCTCATCTCGTCGAGCAGAAGCTGGGAGATCGTTTTCACGTGGAGGATCATGCGGCCTTGGCAGCTTATTTATATGCTTATTACGCTCAGAACAATGATCCTGACGTTGGCCGATTCGTAACGACGCTGCAGGACGACCGTCTGGAACGAATGGCCAGCGTAATCGCAATGATAGACGTTCCGTACGGCGAACGGGAGCTGGAAGATTGCATTCGAACGATCGGTCGAGCTTCGCAAGACCGGGAGTACGAGCGTTTGACCGAAGAGTTGAAGCGTGCGTCGCGGGAAGGCGATCAAGCGCGGGTACTACAATTGGGTATAGAGATTATCGCCCTGGAAAAGCAGCGCAAGATGTCGTAGCAGCGCGGTTTCCCGGGGAGGAGGGAGTCGGTAATGGCAAACGATCAACACACCGGACTGGAAACGGAATCGACACTGGAGCAGGTCAAAGCCCAGCTTATCGAACAAGGCAAGAAAAAATCTTCCTTGACCTATAAAGACATCATGGAGAAGCTGTCTCCATTCGATCAGGACCCCGAGCAAATCGACGAGTTCTTCGAGCAATTGGCCGATATCGGCATCGAGGTATCCAATGATCATGACGATATGGGACGTCACGGAGGCGACGAGGACGAGCGCGACGAATTTAATTTCGACGACGATCTGAGCTTGCCGCCCGGTATTAAGATCAACGATCCCGTTCGGATGTACTTGAAGGAAATCGGGCGCGTACCGCTGTTAGGAGCGGATGACGAAGTTGAACTCGCCAAGAAAATCGAGATCGGTGGTCCGGACGGAGAAGAAGCGAAGAAGCGGCTGGCTGAGGCCAATCTTCGTCTTGTCGTCAGCATCGCGAAGCGTTATGTCGGGCGGGGAATGCTGTTCCTGGATTTGATTCAAGAGGGAAATATGGGGCTGCTTAAAGCTGTAGAGAAATTCGACTACGATAAAGGCTTTAAGTTCAGTACCTATGCGACCTGGTGGATTCGGCAGGCGATTACCCGGGCGATCGCGGATCAGGCGAGAACGATCCGGATTCCGGTTCACATGGTGGAAACGATCAACAAGCTGATCCGAGTATCCCGTCAACTGCTTCAGGAGCTGGGCCGCGAGCCGACGCCGGAAGAAATTGCCGAGCAGATGGAGCTTAGCGTAGATAAAGTGCGGGAAATTATGAAAATCGCGCAAGAGCCGGTATCTCTGGAAACGCCGATCGGCGAAGAGGACGACTCTCACCTGGGTGATTTCATCGAAGATCAGGAGGCGCTTGCCCCAGCTGACGCCGCCGCTTACGAGCTCCTTAAGGAGCAGTTGGAGGACGTGCTGGATACGTTGACCGAGAGAGAAGAGAACGTGCTGCGTCTGCGCTTCGGATTGGACGACGGACGTACCCGTACGCTGGAAGAGGTCGGCAAGGTGTTCGGCGTTACGCGCGAACGGATTCGCCAGATCGAAGCCAAGGCGCTGCGCAAACTGCGTCATCCAAGCCGTAGTAAGAGATTGAAGGATTTTCTAGAATAAAGACACAATAAAATTTTTTGCAGAGACCTTGGCCGTTATGGTTGAAGGTCTTTTTGTTCAAACGGTACGAGGAGGCTTGCCGTCATGGCTGCTAATGAGGAAGAGAAACGCAACCTCATCGTGAAGGAAATCGAATCATGGCGCCGAGGCAAGCTGCTGCCGGAGCAGTACTGCGATTTTCTGCTAAATTTGTATTTGGAAGATTTGGACGATCGTCCGCGCGGCATAACCGGCGCTGTTATGAAGAAGATCGGGCAGGCATCGGGTAAAATGTGGTTTCTTTCTTTTGGAATTTTTGCCTTGATTTGCTTCGTCGTACTTCATTTTAGCGTGTTTCCTTTGCTATTGCAAATAGCGATTGCGCTTCTCGCGACGGCAGGATTTGTCTACGCGGGATTAAGGCAGCGTGAAAGCAGACCGGCGCGAGGCTACGCATGTCTCGGAGCGGCAATGGCATTCCTGCTCGGAAGCGGGCTGGCGATCGTTGGCCTGCAGTGGGGCTGGGCAAGCTCCGGTCTGCAATGGTTGCTCGGTCTGCTGGCCGTTATCTGGATCGGGGGCGGCATACGGCTGAGATTGGCTTTGCCGCAGTGGCTGGGATGGATGTCCGCTATCGCTTTATACGCTTTGCTCTTGGCCGAGCATGCGCCTGCTTCATCGGTATTCGAAGTGCAAATTTTCTGGATCCCCGCAGCGCTGCTGTTCTGTTGGTTAAGCTGGTTTTTGCATGTTCGACTGGCCTCGGCCGGCACGGCGATGTTTGCCGCGTCTCTCGTACTGTGGTTTATGCCGGAAATCTACTCGGCTCTGTACGGAGTTCGCCCGGAATGGATTCAAATCGAAATTTTGATTAAAATTTTAATCGCGGGTATTGGGATGTTCCGCCTGCGCAAACAATGGATGGAATGGGTTGCATAGAGAATGACGGAGATTAAAGATACAGGGGCGGAGCTAAAGCTGTCCCGCCGCCTGACTGCATTAGCGCAGCGGGTGCCACAGGGTGCTCGCTTCGCCGATATCGGGACGGATCACGCGCTGCTCCCGGTTTATTTGGCATTGGAAGGCCGTATCGGGTTTGCCGTAGCCGGCGATATCAACGCAGGGCCCGTGAATGCGGCTAAGCGGCAGGTGGCGGAAGCGGGGCTGGAGGAAGTCGTTTCCGTTCGCTTGGGCGACGGAATGGCCGTGCTTCGTCCCGGAGAAGTGGATACGGTAGCGATTGCCGGCATGGGCGGCAGTTTGATGGCCCGCATTTTGGAGCAGGCAGGAGAGAGCTTGCAGGGCGTGGAGACGCTGGTGCTCTCTCCTCACGTTGCCGAGGACGCGGTCAGACGCTGGTTGACCGCAAACCGGTTTGCGCTGGACGATGAAGCGCTGCTGGAAGAAGACGGAGTCATCTATACGCTGATGCGGGCAAAGCGCGTTTCCTCGCAAGAAGAAGCTCAATCAATCGAGGCTCGGTTGTATGACGAACGTTTGCTAGCGCCGTCGCTTGAGCGAATTTCGATGACGTTGCTGTACGAGATGGGGCCTCTTCTGCTGCGCAGCCCAGGCGAAGACTTTTTCCGCAAGTGGGAACAGGAAATCTCCAAGCGGGAGAGAGTCATTTTACAGCTTAACCATGCGGTTGCTCCCGAAGCTGCCGAGAAGGCGCGGGAATGGGAAGAGGATGTCAGGGAGATCAAGGAGGTGCTTGCATGTTTGCGCGCGGAGAAACGATCGTCCAACTGATGGAGCGGCTGGCTCCCAAGCATTATGCCGTTCCCGACGACAAAATTGGTTTACAGGTCGGCACGGTCGCGAAGGAAGTCAAGCGCGTGCTTGTGACGCTGGACATAACGCCTGAGGTGGTACGGGAGGCAGCGGAGCTCGGCGCCGAACTCATTATCGCGCACCATGCCGTCATCTACCGTCCGCTTGCGCATCTCCGCACGGATACGCCAGCGGGTGCGCTTGCAGCCAGCCTGCTGCGCAGCGATATTGCGGTCTACATTTCGCATACGAATCTCGATACGACGGAAGGCGGCATTAACGACTGGATGGCCGAAGCTTTGGAGCTTAACGGGCGCGACGTGCTGGAGGAGGTGCATACCGATCAGCTTTACAAGCTGGTCGTGTTTGTGCCGGAAACCCATCATGAGCAAGTGCGCAATGCGATTTTCGCGGCGGGCGGCGGATGGATCGGCAACTACAGTCATTGCAGCTTCAACATTGAAGGGACCGGCACGTTCCTTGCCCGCGAAGGAACCGATCCTTTTGTCGGCAAGCACGGACAGCTGACGGAAGCGAAGGAAATCCGGCTTGAAACGATCGTGCCGATGAGCGTGCGCAAAAAAGTCGTAGCGTCGATGTTGAAGGCTCATCCTTACGAGGAGGTTGCCTACGACCTGTACAGCAGCGATCTGAAGGGCCGCTCGTTTGGCCTCGGCAGAGTCGGCAAGCTGTCGGAGGCGGAGCCGCTGGATCAGTTCGCCGAGCGCGTGAAGCGGGCGCTGGACGTACCGTTCGTTCGCGTCGTCGGCGACGGGGCGAAGCCGATTCGCAAGGTGGCCGTGCTCGGCGGCTCGGGAGCGAGGTATATTCGCCATGCGATTTTTGCCGGCGCCGATGCGCTCGTAACCGGGGATATCGATTTCCATTCCGCGCAGGACGCGCTGGCGGCGGGGATTGCTATCGTCGATCCCGGCCATCATGCGGAGAAGATCATGAAGCCTAATGTGGCGGCATGGCTGTCCGAGCGACTGAAAGAGGCGGGCTATACTACCGAAGTGTTCGCGTCTCAAGTGGATACGGAGCCTTTCCGGCTCAAATAGATCGTTCTCTCGCATGGCTGAATGGAGAACGGCTAGCTGTGTTCGTGCAACGCTCGAAAACGTACAGTTTGCCGTTCTCTGCATGTTCGAAGCGGGGGCAGTCCACTTGATTCCACGTTTTTTCTATAAAGCGGTTTTTCCGCTTTATTTCCAGCTGCGGGGCCAAATCGGGGCAAATAAAGCGGATCTCCCGCTTTAAATTCGAAAATTTAGCTTTTCCCGAATTTTAAGACGGGGAATCCGCTCTATTTTTTTCAAAATGACCATTTTCCTGAATTTAAGGCGGCTTTTCCACTTTATCGCTTTTCGTCCAACTGGCGCATTTCGATGAAATATGGCGGGCCTCGACGCTCACAACTTTGGGAAAATTATTACAAGGTCGTTAGGGAATATTCGTTGTTGAAGGGTTTATATGGCATGGCGTCATTCGGAAGAGCTTAGCTAAGGTGACAGCTGGCATAATTCAGGACGTTATCATGATCCGCTGGTGCCATTCATTCTCTTAATCTCGGCAGATTGTTGGGCGATGTCCCTCCAAATAATTTTTTGGTGGACCAACGCAAGCCAATCATTTCCCTTGCGACAGCGGCCGATTCGCGTTATACTCTAGGTTACATGCCGGAAAGGTTGACAGACAATCGCTGGCGGCTTCGCGCCGCGAGAGGAAAGTCCGGGCTCCACAGGGCAGGATGCTGGATAACGTCCAGTCAGCGCGAGCTGAAGGATAGTGCCACAGAAATGGACCGCCGATGGCTGCTTAGGCAGATCAGGCAAGGATGGAACCGTGGTGTAAGAGACCACGAGGGACACTGGCGACTTTGTCCCTGGTAAACCCCATCTGGAGCAAGACCGAGGAGAACGCGGGGGCTTAGCGCCCCAGCCCTTGCCCGGGGTGCGTTCGGGTTGGTCGCTTGAGCCGTACAGCAATGTGCGGCCTAGAAAGATGATTGTCGCTTCAATCCGTGGGAGGATCGCCTTTGCGCGATCCGTTCTGACCACGAGAAGTACAGAACCCGGCTTACGGCAAGCTTTCCGGCTGCAAATAAGCCAAATAAAAGGCGATACAGGGCTATTTGAAGTCCTGCACCGCCTTTTTTTGTTTCACACATTATGTTTCAAAATTCCGCATCGGCAGCCCCGACTGACCGCGAAGTTTCACCAATAGTACCGTCACGCGCGCTTATCGGTTGCGCCCACTCCCGTGCCAAAAATTTGACTCGAGCGGTACAGAATTATGGCAAGTCCGTCTTGCTTCACTTCAATCCGTTTAATCGCTCCAGTTTTTCGCGAACTCGCGAAGGGAAGAGCTGCAGCGAGCCCTCGAAGCCCTGCGCGGATTGCAGGGCGGCCACAACGTCGATCTGACCGAAACCAAATTCGATGTCCCTGCCTGCCGGCCCCAAATCCTTGGCCGTTTTGCGAATCAACTCCATCACTTCTTCATTGCTCATGTCGGGATTGGCCGAACGGACGAGCGAGACGAGCGCGGCCACATGAGGGGACGCCATCGATGTGCCGGACAGAGCTGCGTAGCGGCTTCCGGGATAGGTGCTCGGAATGGAGGAGCCGGGAGCCGCAACATCGATGTAGTCGCCATAATTGGAATATTCGGCCCGGCTTTCGTCGGGATCGGTTGCGGCTACGGCGAGTACTTCGGGATAGGCCGCAGGGAAGCCGGGCCGATCCGTATTATCGTTGCCGCTAGCGGCCACCAGCACGACGCCTTTGTCGTGGGCATACTTAATCGCGTCATGCAGAAATTCTGCCTGGGCGTAGTTGCCCAAGCTCATATTGATGACATGCGCTCCGTTGTCCGTTGCCCATATGATTCCTTCCGCGACGGAATACGTGGAGCCAGCGCCGGTATCGTCCAGCACTTTGACTGGCATGATTTTCGTATACCAGGTCATCCCGGCTACACCTTCGTTATTGTTGACCTCAGCCGCGATAATGCCCGCTACGTGTGTGCCATGCCCGACATCATCGTTGGGATCGGCGGAAGGGTCGACGATATTGACGCCTTTTACTATTCGCCCCTTCAAGTCGGGATGGTCGGCCTGGACCCCGGTATCCAGCACCGCAACGACGATATCCGGATTGCCCTTGGCTAGTTTCCAGCCCGCCTCCGTGGCGATTTCGGGCAAATTCCATTGGTATTCCGAGTACAGCGTATCGTTGGGGATCAACGCCTCTTCCCCGGCATTGTCCTCCGCAGCCTTGACAGTCGTTTCCCTCGCATGAACCTCGTTGGTCAAATACAAATAATGCGGCTCGACAAATACAGGATTCCATTCGCGCTTGAAATAAGCTTTCAGTTCGCCGGTGTCATGCTTTTTGGAACGGAATACATAGATGCTCCTTGTCTGCTTAACGACAGTCAGATCGAGCTCCTTGCGCAGCTGCAGCAACTGCTTCTCCGTCAGCGGCTTACGGAATTTGACGACGACTTCGTCTATGGAGAAATGG
Organism: Cohnella phaseoli; assembly: GCF_003386235.1. Lineage (GTDB taxonomy): Bacteria > Bacillota > Bacilli > Paenibacillales > Paenibacillaceae > Cohnella > Cohnella phaseoli. The sequence continues at coordinate 44,566 of NZ_QRDZ01000024.1, read as the reverse complement.
CTGGCGTTCCCGTTGTCTTCTCCGTTGCGTACAGTTGTCTCCGCATTCGTACCTGGGACGACCGATTCGATACGATAGCGTCCTTCCGGAGGATACGGGATAAGCCGAAGGTTGCGGCGTTGATGCCGCTCGACCGCTTGGATTACTTCCGCCGAGACGACGGCTACGATGCTGTTTTTCTCCGAATGCTCGCCTATCGCGAAATAGCTTTTTTCCTTGGCCTGAAAAACCGGCGAAGAGAAGCTTCTCGATTTGCGAACGGCCGCCCGTGCTTGGGCCAAATAGGAGGAAGCTTCTTTGATCTCGCCGGCCTTCAGCTTGCCCGCCTTCGCCGCGCCGCCGCGATGTTTCCATTCGGCATATACGATTTCGGGATGTTTTTGCAGAAAGGCGCTCAACTCGCTCTGGTTGTTCGAAGGCGACCCCAGGCGGGACTGCGTCAGAAAAACGCGGAAATCTTTGGCGACCTGCGCTCGCGCAAGCCGTTCGGTCGCTTGCATGTCGTTTTTCATCGTCTGCAGTTTATAGGATGCTTCCGCCCGAGCGGGAGGAAGCGCGCTCGGAGGCGGCGCGGAATCGCGGCTTCCGCGATGAGTGAAGGACGGCAACAGCGGGATCGCGAGCAGAACTGCGGCGATGCCGAACGCGATGCCGGCCCAAGCATAACGGCGCATGGCGCACCTCTCCTTTAGGCTCCAAACGAAGGAGCCGGTTATGCTTGTTAGGATGAAGGGATAGCGCCAAAAATATACGGCTCATTTTGCCTTCTGCCAGTACCTTTCGCTGCGGATTTATGGTACGATAATGAAGGTTTTTCGCTCAAATGGAAAGGGGATCTATCCATGCCATCCACCAATCTTAAAGCGCTTGCCGAGTCCAGTCGGGAAAAGCTCAAAGAAGCCATCGATCCGATCGAGCAGTTTTTGAATCATCATGCGCTCGACCAGCTTGCCCAGAAGGACGATCCGGACAGCGTTGCTTTTTATTCCGGCATGTTATCGGATTTGCGTCACCTGCTCGTCTTCTCCGAAGTCGCATACGAGAAGCTTGGAGCCGTGCTGAGAAGACCCAACCTCGACAACGATTTGGCCGAACGGGCTTTGTACGAGGTTTATCATAACGGCGTTAATTCGTTTTTTTATCCGAAAAACGAATGCTATTCCGAAGACGGCCGTTACGCTTATACGGGACAGGATGCGATTCGCTTTCGGACGAAGCCGGTTCGCGCCGCGCGAGACATCATTTTGTCGATCTCCCGGGTTTACGAGGAGCTTCGCGACGATCTGTCTTATTACGAAAGCGATTATTTGACGAATCGCCGGATGCAAGGACAATTGAAATAACAATTTTGGCTGCAACCCCCGCCCCCTTGTCTGTATACCCCGCCTCCGCGGGCGAACAATAGACTTGGGGGTGATTATTTATGCCGAAAGACGTAGCCTGCAGCGTTAGCAATTGTTCATTCTGGAAAGAAGGCAACGCCTGCGGAGCCAGCGAAATTAAGATCGAGGTGGACGCACATTCCGATCGCCGCTGGAACGAGGAGTTTGCCGACGAATTCGAGGGCCATCGCGATCAAGCGGAGGATTCATCTGTCACCTGCTGTCTGACGTTCAAACCGAAGTCGTAAAATAGGTCTTGAGCAGCATGGGCCTCCGTCGGACAGGGACTGGTCGTACACCCGGGATTGTTGTACAATATCAACATCTGAATACAAAAATTGACTACCGGGAGCTAACCGACTTGAACATAACGACGGATCCTCGCCTGCTCAAGCAAATGCTGCTGACGCAATGGACTACGGAAATCAATCCGTTTGTCGGCAAATCCGCCAAGGGCGATACGGAACAAAGCCCGGGCGTATTCGATCTGCTGCTCAATCAATATTCGGCAAGCTCGTTGCAGAGCGACCCTTCCGATTCTTCGATCCTCAATCGACTTGATTCTTCATCCGCTTTATCGGCTTACCCGGTATATTGGGGCGGTGTGCTCGCGAACGTTGAAGGCTCGACTTCTGCATTCGACGAGTTGATCGTCGCCGCCGGACAGAAATATGGCGTGAGTCCGGCTTTGATTAAAGGAGTGATCCAATCGGAATCTTCTTTTAATCCGAGCGCCGTATCGTCGGCCGGAGCCAAAGGGCTCATGCAATTAATGGACGATACGGCAAGAGGGCTTGGCGTAACCGATTCGTTCGATCCGGCACAAAATGTGGACGGTGGAACGAGGTTCCTGTCCTACCTGCTGCGGAAATACGACGGCAATGTCGCTACGGCGCTGGCCGCGTATAACGCGGGGCCGGGGCGCGTAGACAGACTGGGTCTGGAGAACGATCGGGATGTCGAAGCGAATCTGCATTTGCTGCCTGAGGAGACGCAGGGCTATATCCGCAAGGTGTTGAACGCAACCGCCCAGTGGAGTGTCTAGAACGGCGGCTTGATGGAGCGAGACGGGACGGCTGCGGCCGTTGCCCGTCTTTTTAACTTTCCGAATGGAGAATACTTATGAATACTTATTACTTCGATCACTGCGCTTCCTCTCCCATGCCGCAGATGGTGATTGACACGATGAGCGAGCTAATGAAGCTGCATTACGCGAATCCGTCCTCCCTGCATCAATCGGGCGTGGACGCGATGAAGCTAGTGGATAGAGCGCGAGCGGGCGTGGCTGATAAAATGGGGGCAAAGCCGTCGGAGGTGCTGTTTACTTCGGGCGGAACGGAAAGCAACAATTTGGCGATTAAAGGGCTGCTGGGCAGAACGGCCAGATCGGCTAAGCATATCATCGTCTCCTCGATTGAACACGCTTCGGTATACGAGTGCGCCAAGCAACTGGAAGTCGAAGGCGCGGTCGAATTGACGGTGCTTCCCGTCGACTCCTCCGGTCAAGTCGATCCCAGGGATATCGTCGCGGCTATCCGGAAAGAGACCGCGATCGTTAGCGTCATGCATGTGAATAACGAAACGGGGACGATTCAACCGGTCGAAGAAATCGGCCGTCTTCTGCGCGACTATCCGCACATCCGGTTTCATGTGGACGGCGTGCAGGCGATCGGCAAATTGCCGTTCCGTTGGGAAGGCTCAGGCGTTGATCTGTATACGGGCTCGGCTCACAAGTTCGGCGGCCCCAAAGGCATAGGGTTCTTGCTGGTTCGAGAGGGGATCGAACTCGCTCCTTTGCTGAGCGGAGGCCATCAGGAACGCGGCATGCGCTCGGGAACGCTCAACGTACCGGCAATCGTCGCGATGTCCCAGGCGTTGCGGTTGACGATGGAAAAGCTGGAAATGCGGCGCGCGACGATGTACGGGTTGCGAAGAAGGCTGCTGGACATCGTCTCCGATATCCCCGAGCTTCATGTGAACGGGGTGTCCGAGCTCAACTCGGCTGCGGAGGCCAGGACAGCTCCGCATGTAGTGAATTTGTCTTATCCGGGGATGCGACCGGAGGTGGTCATCCATATGCTTGAACGCGAAGGGGTGTACGTCTCGACTCAATCGGCATGCTCCTCCAAGAGCTTGAAGCCGAGCCGCGTGCTGCTGGCGTTGGGACACGATGCGGGCCGCGCGTCGGGGAGCATAAGGATCAGCTTCGGGGACGAGCATACGATAAAAGATATCGAAGTACTTGGCGCAAAGCTGAAATCGGTCGTGGCCGGTTTGAAGTCGCTGGAGAGGATAGGAAAATGAACTACGAACTGGTGTTGGTGCGATTCGGGGAAATTGTCATTAAGGGACGCAATCGCAATCGATTCGAGACGATGCTGCTGACGCAAATCAGAATGGCGCTAAAGTCGTTCGACAAGCTCGAATTCGTCAGAAGCTACGCAAGGGTCTATATTCATTTGAACGGAGAGAGCTACGAGCGGGTTGCGGAACGACTGAAGGATATTTTCGGCATCATGAGCTTTAGTCCGGTTATCGGATCCGGGCTCGATCTGGGAGAGATTCGCGACAACTCGCTGCAATTGATCCGCCATTTAAGCGTTTCTCCGCAAACGTTCAAAGTATCGGTCAATCGAGGCTGGAAGCAATATCCTCACAATTCCATCGAAATGAACCACCTTGTGGGCTCCCATGTATTGCGCAATACGCCGGGGTTAAAAGTCGACGTCCGCCGCCCCGAGATCGAACTGAAGGTCGATATCCAGAAGGACATGGCTTACATTTACTGCGAAGTTGTGAAAGGGGCGGGCGGTTTCCCGCTCGGTATGAACGGCAAAGCGATGCTGCTGCTGTCCGGAGGCATCGACAGCCCCGTGGCCGGCTGGATGGCGATGCGCAAGGGACTCAAAATCGAGGCGGTCCATTTCCACAGCTATCCGTTCACGAGCGAGCAGGCCAAGGACAAGGTGGTGACGTTGGCCCAAAGATTGGCGTATTACGGCGGGAAAATCAAGCTGCATCTTGTGCCGTTCACCGAGGTTCAGACCAAGTTGGCGAAATCCGGCCACGATAGTCTGATCATTACCTTGATGCGCCGAAGCATGCTGCGGATCGCCGAACGACTTGCGGAGCAGAACGATGCGCTGGCCATCGTCACGGGCGACAGTCTCGGGCAAGTAGCTAGTCAAACGCTCGGCAGCATGAACGTCATTGGGCGGGCTTGCTCGCTGCCGCTGCTGCGGCCGCTCGTGATGATGGACAAGCAGGACATTATCGAGCATGCCGCGCAAATCGACACCTTCGAAACGTCGATTCTGCCTTTTGAAGACTGCTGCACGCTATTCGTGCCAAAATCTCCCGCGATCAATCCGAATCTGAATATCGTCGAGAAAGTCGAAGCGATGATGGGCAGCGAGCTCGAGCGACTGATCGACGAAGCCGTCCAGGGCACGGAGGTCGTCATTTTGAAAAATGGAGCGGACACCGAGGCCTCCGCCCAGGCGCAGGAGCGCAAAGAGGATGCCTGGTTTTAAAGATGTTCAAAAAGCCGAGAATCGCGATTAATGCGATTCCCGGCTTTTTTTGGCAACGAATACGGGCTTGCGTTTGTCGTCTCGCCGTTCGTTCCGGCGGGCTTTAACCGAATTCGTCCACCAGCCGGCGCATAGAACGAGCGCGATCAATACGGAAACGAATGCCCAGTAGATCACAGGATTGCGTTCGAAAAAGACCGCAAAGCGAGTCTCGTGCGCAATCATCTTGGACGCCGTATAAGCGAGCACGCCGGAGCCCAGATAGATAATCCAGGGGAATTTGTCGATCAGCTTAATGAACAGCGTGCTTCCCCACACGACGATCGGGATGCTGATCAGCAGCCCGAGCACGACGAGGAGAAAGTCACCATGCGCCGCGCCGGCGACGGCGATGACGTTGTCCAGTCCCATCGCCGCATCCGCGATCACAATCGTGCGTACCGCCGCCCACAGCGTCGTTCCGGCTTTGACCTCCTGATGCGAATCTTCCTGCACAAGCAGTTTATAAGCGATCCATAGCAGCAGTGCGCCGCCTGCGGCGAGGAGATACGGGATTTTCAACAGACTTACGACAAGCAAGGTGGCTGCGATACGAATCAATACGGCTCCGAGCATTCCCCAGACGACGGCCAGCTTCTGCTTATCCTTCGGCAGGCTTCTGGCCGCTAATCCGATCACGATGGCGTTGTCTCCGGCAAGCAGCAGATCGATGAATACGATCGTCAGCAGGAGAGACCAGAACTCCAGGCTCAGTACATCCCATCCGAAAATGACCATGATCGACTCCCTCCCTTGCGATTTCAAGCAGTTATACGAAGCTTCGGCGACATCGATTCAAAAAAATTACAATTCTAACCCTCTCGGCTTGTACATAAATTGGGCAAGAGGGGGTATACCGGATGAATATGATGGAATCCGCGCTCGTATTTCTAGAAATTGTGATGATCAATCTGCTGCTGAGCGGCGATAACGCCATTGTCATCGCCATGGCGGGGCGCAGGCTGCCGCCCGAGCAGAGACGTCGCGCCGTATGGTGGGGAGCCGCTGCCGCAATTTTTCTGCGCTGCGTGTTGACTCTTGGCGCCATTGCGCTGCTCAATGTCCCGTTTCTGCGGACGGTCGGGGCTGCGCTGCTGCTTATGATCGCCTATCAATTGCTCATGGACAATAAAGAAAAATCCGCTCATACGCAGGTCGCCAACTCGCTTGCGGGAGCCGTATGGACGATCGTGGTGGCCGATTTTGTCATGAGCTTGGACAACGTGCTGGCCGTCGCCGCCGTCGCCGACGGAGACACAGCGCTGCTCATTATCGGCATCGTGATGAGTATCCCGATTATTATCTGGGGCAGCTCGTTTATTATGCGTTTGTTGGACAAACTGCCCGGCTTGGTTTATTTGGGAGGCGGGCTGCTCGGCTACACTGCGGCGGAGATGGCAATGGGGGATCCGGGGTGGCAACCTTATCGCCATTTGCTTCCTGCCGATTCGGATAAGCTAATACCGCTAATGGCGGTTGCTTCGCTGCTCATTCTTGCCCTGTTCATGCGAAAGCGGGCGCAGCAGACGAGCTAGCGGCGGATGTACCGAATCTTTAGGGAAAATTTTGCTTTCATAAACTAGTTTTTTTCCCCGACTTCCATTAAACTAAAAGAAAAAGCCGTCATCTCCGTAATCCGGAATGCGAGCTGCAGAGAATGAAGTGGGGGAGCTACCGTGAACAGACAGTCCGCAGCAGTCGGAATCGGAGTCGTGGCTGTTGGGTTAATCATTTTGCTGGGAAAATTAGGTGTGTTCGCGTTTATCGGCTCTGTATTCTGGCCGTTGTTCGTGCTGATTCCGGGCGTATTGCTTCACGTTCTCTATTTCGGCCGGATCGTGCCTTCGATCGCGCTAATCCCGGCGGGCATTCTTACCGTCGTATCCATCGCGTTTATGATCGGCAACTGGTTTGGATGGTGGCGGATGAAATATTTATGGCCGATGTTTCCGCTGGCGATCGCAGTAGGGCTGTATGAATATTACATTTTCGGCTACGATCGTTCCAAGCAGCTATGGCTTGCTTCCATCGGACTGGCCGGCTTGTCGTTGCTGTTCTTCGTGATGTCATTGCTTTGGACATGGGGAATTTATCTCATTGCACTCGCTTTGATCGGCGTTGGAGCGTGGCTCGTCGTGCGTCGTCCCAAAATGTGGTGACGAAAGGCTTTTATTTGTGAGGCTGCAAGAAATAGTTTGGCTTTTTGGTGAACGTAGCGTATAATATAAGGGATGAGGACCAGTGGGCTTCTAGCCGACACTGCGTCAATCGTACCGGAATGGTTATTGACGTCGGCCATGTGTCGACGTTTTGTTTGTGATAAGGAGTACCTCGGAAGCCAAGCCCTCTGGGGACTTGAAGAGTCAAACAGAGACAACAAGGAGTGGAACTATGCATTCAAGAGACAAAATTCGCAACATCGCCATTATCGCCCACGTCGATCATGGCAAAACAACGCTGGTAGACCAATTGCTGCGTCAATCCGGCACTTTCCGCGAGAACGAGCAGCTTCAAGAGCGCGCGATGGATTCCAACGATATCGAGCGCGAACGCGGAATTACGATTTTGGCCAAAAACACGGCGGTTAACTATAAAGACACGTTGATCAATATCGTGGATACGCCTGGACACGCCGATTTTGGCGGCGAAGTCGAACGAATTATGAAGATGGTTGACGGCGTATTGCTTGTCGTCGACGCGTTCGAAGGCTGCATGCCGCAGACGAAGTTTGTTCTGCGCAAAGCGCTGCAGCAAGGTTTGACCCCTGTCGTCGTACTGAATAAGATCGACCGTCCGGCCGCTCGGCCTTCGGAGGTTATCGATGAAGTGCTGGAGCTGTTTATCGAACTGGAAGCTTCCGACGAGCAATTGGACTTCCCTGTCGTGTACGCGTCGGGCTTGAACGGCATCGCCGGCAATACGCCGGACAGCCTGCAGCAGACGATGGAGCCTCTTTACGAGATGATATTGGATCACATTCCGTCTCCGAAAGAAAATCCGGATGAGCCGCTGCAATTTCTCGTGACGCTGCTCGATTACAACGAATATTTGGGTCGGATCGCTATCGGGCGGGTTAACCGCGGACTCATTCGCCAAGGCCAAGTCGTAGCGGTCATCGATCGCGAAGGCGCGGTTAAGCAGGCCCGTATCGAGAAGTTGTTCGGCTTCCAAGGTCTCAAGCGGATCGAAGTGGAAGAGGCGGCAGCGGGCGACATCGTCGCTATCGCCGGTCTGAAAGAGATCAATATCGGCGAGACGATCGCCGATCCTAGCCAGCCCGAGGCGCTGCCTGTGCTTGCTATCGACGAGCCTACGCTGCAGATGACGTTCCTCGTCAACAACAGCCCATTCGTCGGACGCGAAGGCAAGTGGGTGACTTCCCGGAAGCTGCGCGAGCGTCTGTTTAAGGAAATCGAGACGGACGTCAGCTTAAAAGTCGACGAGACGGACAGTCCGGACTCGTTTGTCGTCAGCGGACGCGGCGAGTTGCATCTCGGCATTCTGATCGAGAACATGCGCCGCGAAGGCTTCGAGCTGCAAGTGTCCAAGCCGGAAGTTATTTTGAAGATGATCGACGGCGTGAAGAGCGAGCCGATCGAGCGGTTGCTTATCGACGTTCCCGAAGAAAGCATGGGAGCGGTTATGGAAAGTCTCGGAACGCGCAAAGCGGAAATGGTCAACATGATCAACAACGGCAACGGCCAAGTGCGTCTGGAGTTCCTCATCCCTGCGCGCGGATTGATCGGCTACCGCACGAACTTCCTGACGCTGACTCGCGGCTACGGTGTGATGAACCATGCGTTCGACAGCTACGGTCCGATGGTCGGCGGCCAAGTCGGCGGCAGACATCAAGGCGTGCTGATCGCCAGCGAGACGGGCAAATCGACCATGTACGGTATGTTATCCGTCGAAGACCGCGGCATTCTGTTCCTGGAGCCGGGCGAGGATGTATACGAGGGCATGATCGTAGGCGAGCATACCCGCGATAACGATATTATCGTCAACATCTGTAAGGAGAAGGCGGTCAACAATATCCGCACGGCCAACAAGGAAGATACGGTTAAGCTGAAATCGCCACGCCTGATGTCTCTTGAAGAAGCGCTGGAATATTTGAACGACGACGAGCTGTGCGAGATTACGCCGAAGAGCATTCGTCTCCGCAAGAAGGTTCTGAACAAGAGCGAGCGGGACAGAGCCGAGAAGCATCGTCGCATGGCCGAGGCAGGCGTGTAATCGCCGCAAACGCAACGCAAGGGGGATGTTATCCATGCAAACGTGGTTTCACGATCACCCGATTATTTCTTACTTTCTTATCGTCGCCTGTACGATCTATATTTTCAATACCGTCTTCAGAGTCGGGAAGCTCCCGATTCTGAAGGAAATCCTCGTTCATATCGTGCTGGCGATCGGTTGTCTGGTGCTGCTTCTGCTTCAGTTGGACAAGCTGCCGATCATTCAGTGCATGGCCGTCGCGGTCGGCATGATGATGCTGCTGCGACTGCGCCAGATGTACGACAAGCGTAAAAATTACCGCAAGAACAAGAATGGAGAGGCGCCGCGGGCAGGCTAGTCCGCGGCTGTCTGTTTATCCGGGGTAGCTGCACAGGAGAGGGGAAACCGCCGTGTCTTTGATGGACGCTTTATTTTATTGGCTGCAAATGAAGTGGATTGTCTCGGAACGCCCCGAGGACGATGCCGCCAAGGATACGCTTACTTTTTTTGCGCAAATTTTGTCGGAGGATCACCGGTTGACGTCGTTCGATGTCAGCTCGATCGACGAAGGCAAAGTGTACATAACCTATACCGGAGGAGCGGATAACGAGTCCTCTCGTACGGTCTGGTTCGACCGAGAATCCGTGGAACAATTGAACCGGGACATGTTCGGAGGAGCCTCGAGCTGCGGAGCGGATTCCAACCTAGAGGACGACGAGGAGGATTAGCTTGAGCCAGAACACATCTTTGCCTTCGCGTTCGAGCAGGCGCACTCCCGCCCCTAAAGCACCGAAGAAGAAGTCCGGAGGCGGCTTCCGCTGGGGCAGATTTATTTTTATTGTACTGAGTCTCGTAATTGTGCTGCTTGCGGGTTATGCCGCTTTTTTATATTTTGGGTCTTATAAGCCGAATTTGGCCAAAATCGCCAAACAGGAAGAGGACGGAAAGCCGGTCGTGTCGATTCCGAAGGAGGAAAGGGCGCAGGTTAAGCCGATCTCCCTCGTACTGCTAGGACTCGATACGCGCAGCGAGACAGGCAGCATGAACACCGACGTTATGATGGTTGCGACATTTAATCCGCTGACGAAGACGGCGACCGTCGTCTCGATTCCGCGGGACAGCGATTTGAACGTAGACGGATACAAGCGGCACAAGGCAAACGGTTATTATGCGGCGTTCTATATGTACGGCAAAAATACCGAGAAGCTGGAAAAGGAAAAGCTGTCGGCTTATGCGAAGGACGAGACCAAGCTGCTGCTGTCGAGATTTTTCGATATTCCGGTCGATTACACGGCGGTTATCGATTTTCAAGGCTTCGTCGACGTTGTGGATGCGCTCGGAGGCATTACGGTAAACGTCGATCAGAACATGCGCTATGTCGATTCGGTGGACAAAACGGACATCAACTTGACGAAGGGCGAGCAGAAGCTTGACGGGGAGCAGGCGTTAGGTTTCGTTCGTTATCGGCAGTCGAATACGAACAAGGGCTTTAAGCCGACCGCGCAGTCCAGCGACTTCCAGCGCAACGAACGGCAAAATCAGGTGCTGGGCGCGATCGCCGATCGCATGAAGTCGCTCGGGGGCCTCACGAAGGCCGACGATTTGCTGGATGCCGTCGGCAACAATTTGCGAACCGATATTCCCGCGGCGCAGATCGAGAACATCATCGCCACCTATTTCGGCATCAGTCGTTCGAACATTCGTTTTATTCCGCTGACCGGCACTTGGAGAAGCCCCTACGTTTATTTGGACGAGAGCAGACTTGCGGAAGCGAAGCGGGCATTGATGGAAGAGCTGGACCAAGGCGGTCGGGCGGGATTCACGAAAGCTTCCGAGTCGCCGGGAAAAGCGGAGGAATAGACGTCGCCCTGACGAAATCCCATTGGAAATGCGCGGATTTATGATATAATGGAGGCAGCACAACCGTTTGGGGGGCTGCGGGTGATCTATGCGAGACCTACTTCCTTAACCGATCGGATCGTTCAACAACACCTTGCGAGCGCACGGCTAGCCCGTGCGTTAGCAGCTATGAAGAAAAGCCCAGTGACGTTCACTGGGCTTTTTTGTCATCGTTGAAGATTCTCGGCCGGGTGAGTCCCGTAATTTTCAGGCTCTCTTGGAGGAACGATGTTGCGCGGAATTTGCGGAACGAGCCTTCCGACGATATCGGCAAGCTCATCCGTGAATCCGGAAATCGGCCGGCCGTTGCGAATGTCCGCACGAATTTCTCGCAATCGCTGTCCCATGTCGATGTCGGCCGTGACAAGCGCGTCAATGCCGTAAGGATCTTTGCGGAAAGCTTCGGCTACCGCATACTTGATCGTTCCGACCTGCGTGCGTTCCATTTTCTCGTCGACATCGATCCCGACGATGGCGTATTTGCCGAAGACGACGCAGTTGGCGTTCTGAACGCCTTCGATGCCGCGGGCGAGCGATTCAAGATGGGCCGCAACTTGCTGCGGATTGCGCGATAATTCGTTGGCCGTCTCGTTAAGCGCCTGAGCGCGGGGTGCGGCTTCCGGACGCGCCGACTTGGTTCCGCAGCCTGCTGAGCCGAGCGTAAGCAAGGCCGCCAGCAGCGCCGCAATCGCCCAAACGATTGATCTATTCCATTTCAAAGCTGTTCACCGCCCTATTTGGAGGATTTGGAGGGATGCCCGGATCGGTCAAGCGGCCGATCGCAGGAAAATGCTTGCTCGTCGTATTGTTCCCTGTCGTTCGATTGCTATGTAAGGAAACCGTTTAAGAAAAAGAAATCTATATAAATTGGATAGGAAATAATAATAAGCGCGAATCGGGAGGGGACGCCCATGAGAAAAATTTATGTGTTGGATACGAACGTGCTGCTGCATGATCCGCTCTCTCTATATGCTTTTGACGATAATGAAGTCATTATTCCCTCCGTCGTTCTTGAAGAGATTGATTCGAAGAAAAGGCTGGCGGACGAAATCGGGCGCAACGCCCGAAATATTTCGCGGGAGCTTGACGCCATGAGAGCGCAAGGACCGCTGCACGCAGGGGTTCGGCTGCCGGGCGGCGGCCTGCTGAAAGTGGAAATGAATCATCGCCGGTTCGTGAAGGTTCAGGAATTGTTCGGCGAGATGACGAACGATAACCGGATTCTCGCGGTGGCGTTGAATTATCATATGGAGGAGCAGGAGGAGGAAGAGCCGCGTCCCGTCATTCTAGTCAGCAAAGACGTGCTCGTGCGAGTCAAGGCGGATGTGCTGGGAATCGTCGCGCAGGATTATTTGTCAGACCGGATCGCCGTAGATTCAGACCAGTATACGGGCCATCTTACGCTTGAAGTGCACCCGTCGGTCATCGATGATTTTTATTCAACGCGCTCCTTAAGCATTAAACCGCTGGGACTTAAGACAAAGCTGAACCCGAACGAATTTGTCATTTTACGCGATGAATTCGGAACATCGAAATCGGCGCTGCTGAAGGTGACCTCGGATGGCTTGCGGTTGGAGCCGCTTCATATGAGCAACGATCCGATCTGGGGCATCACGGCCCGCAACGCGCAGCAGCGGATGGCTCTGGAGCTGCTGCTCAGCGACGACATTCCGCTCGTTACGCTGACGGGCCGCGCGGGGACGGGGAAGACGCTGCTAACGCTGGCGGCGGGGCTGTTGAAGGTGGAAGACGAGCACAAGTTCAAGAAGCTGCTGATCGCGCGTCCGGTCGTGCCAATGGGCAAGGATATCGGCTATTTGCCGGGAGAGAAGGAGGAGAAGCTGCGACCCTGGATGCAGCCGATCTACGACAATCTCGAGTTTTTGTTCGACACGAAGAAGGCGGGAGATCTCGATAAAATTCTGATGGGCATGGGGAGCATTCAAGTCGAGGCGCTCACGTACATCCGGGGCCGCTCGATCCCCGGGCAATTCATTATTATCGACGAGGCGCAAAACCTGAGCAAGCACGAAGTCAAAACGATCGTATCTCGCGTCGGAGAAAACAGCAAAATCGTGCTGCTCGGCGATCCGGAGCAGATCGATCATCCCTATTTGGATTCGCAGAGCAACGGATTGACGTATCTCGTAGAGCGCTTCAAGGAGGAAGGAATCAGCGGACACGTCACGCTGGAGAAGGGGGAGCGTTCCCGGCTCGCTCAACTGGCTGCCGAAAAGCTGTGAAAATCGAAGAGACTGTTCCCGGCGTATGCTCGGGAGCAGTCTTTTTACGCTTTTTGAATGACCTCTTAAAGCGCTTTCCAAAAAAGGGAGACAGGTCGGATATGTCCTGTTATCATTAAAGCAGCGATGTTAAAACCGATGTTAACGATACGACGAAATAAGGTGAGACTGTGGCGCGTTGGAGGCTTGCTCTTGTATTCCTGGTGCTTGGCACTATGGTCGTATTGCTATCGCCGTGGGCGGACGCTCCTTCGCCGTCCTCGGTTCCGGCAGTCGTTCAGCCAAGCGAAGTAAAGGTAGTCCAGGAGCCGGAGGAAGCGAAAGAGGCTTCAAAGCTGACGATTGAAGTTGCTCTGGAGGAACAGGAGTTTCGCGCTTTAACCAATCTGAACGACGATTTTACGTTCAGGCATCCTGATATTGAGGTCGAATTGCGCCGAATCCCCCCCGAGAGGGCTTACGAGGCTTACTGGCGATCCTCCGAGCTGGAGGAGGCCGCGGACGTTATGCTGTTTCTTAACGAATGGGTCGCAGAGTTCGCTTCGTCCGGCTATCTGCTTCCCGTTGATGCCAAGGCGTTGGGGGAACAGTTCGAGGCGCTGTCCGGTTCGCTTAGATGGAACGAGTATTTGTGGGGCGTACCGCGAGATATGGACCCTTACGTGCTCGTCTGGAACCTGGATCTTCTCCATGCCTGGCTTGGAGCCGAAGCCGACTTTCCCTTGTCGGAGGAACAGTGGGCGGCGGCGGCGGAAGCGAGCGCGGCAGCGGGACAGAGAGAAGAAGAGCAGGAAAACGCGGCTTACGCTTACTGGCTGGCGATCGACGGAGAGGATCCGCTGGCGCTGCTCGCGTGGCTGGAAAGCTATGCGCAGTTAAGGAGCGACGAGCTATGGGAGCAGGGAGCCGGAGCGTGGACGGGAACTGTGCGCGGAGAAGCGATGGGATTGCTGGAAGAGAGAAGAGAGAACGTCCGGTTCGGACGGGATTTCCGCGAATCGATTGCGGCGCTTCGCGACGGAAATACGCTGGCGGCCGTCATGCCGTATTCGGAGGCGAAGGAGTTCGTTGCTCGACACGATTCGAACGGAGCGGACGGGAAGTTTCGTGCGGCGATCGATCACCACTTCTGGAATTTGCCCTACGTGTGGCCTCGCGGCAGCAGCTTTGTGATTTCGTCGCGGACGGAGGCGGAAGCAGCGGCCAACGTCTGGATCGCGGATATGACGGGGGAGCAGTCTCAAATGCTGCGTATGGAGGAGCTGGACAAGCTGCCCGTGATCAGATCGCTTTACGACGCTGACAGGAGACTGTCCGATCTGCTTCCGGGACGCAAGGGACAGGCCTTCCCGAACAAAGCTCCGCTATTGTACGGTCCGGAAACGGTCGAGACGCTGGAGCGGTTCGGAGATCTGTGGAGCAGATTCTCCGGAGGCGAATTGAGTTTGGAAGGCTGGTTGGAAGAGTGGAGAAGGGAGACGGAAGGCTGAGCGAAGTCAGCCTCCTATTCCGAGCTCTACGGTTAGTAGCCCGTCTTCCATCTCTACGCTGCGGGCTTTGACGTATTTGACGAGCTTCTGCGGATAGAAGCCGAGATCGAATTCTCTTTCCAGCTCGGCTCTTGTCGTGTCGGGGAGAGCCAGTCCGTTGAAAATGAGCGAATCGACATGGAAACGGATCGCGTTCTCCGGTTCCTCCTCTATCGTATAGCGGCCTTGAATGGTTACTTGAAGACGACCATTGTCGCCTTCCATCGTCAGTAGGCCGTTGTCGAAGCGGAACGCAAAGTCGTCGAAGCGGCTGTCCTGCGAGCGTAGAAATTCGTTCAGCTGCTGGTCGGACAAAGTCAGCTTCGCCTTCAGACCGCTCGTCTGAAGGATGCCGGGCGTGTCCTTGACGTAATCGGGAAGCTGGGTCATCGCGCTCGCGAGCGCTTTGAAATGCTGCTTAACCTCGTATAGCCCAACGTTTTTCCAATAGGCCTGAAGCTCTTCCATCAGTCGTCGAATCAATTGCTCGTCTCCGCTGGACGCCAGTTCGCGATCGAGATCGCCGCGCAGCGATTGAATGCGATCTCGCTGAGCGATCAATTGCGACTCGACGGAGACCAAGTCGTCCTTGTTCTTCTGCAGACGTTCGTATCCGACTTTGAGCTCGCGATATTGTTCCGAATAGGCTTTCATCGTCCGATGGTCCGATTGCATAATAAGGTCCATCGTATCCCAGACGCGGATCAGCTTCGGAAGAGAGTTGGCGTTGAGCAGCGCGGACAGCCAGAAATCCTTGTAGCCCACATAGTAGGAGCGCAGAACCCGCCCGGCCTTCTCGCGCTGGACGGCGATGGCGATTTCACGTTCGGCGAGCTGGCGCTCGCTTTGTTCGATGTCGGACTGCGTCTGACTCTTCAATCCGGAGATTCTCTCGATCTCGCGGTTCAGCTCGACGACCGACAAGCTTTTTTCCAGCAGTTTTCTCGTTTCCTCGGGGTAAGGCTCGGCGTTAACGGGGAGCAGGGCTCCTCCTCTGGAGACGCTCAGCAGAAACATCGAAAGCGCGAGAGCTAACGTCAACATTCGGCGCATCGGGTCACTCCTTTCCTGCGGCGTCCGATTCTATGCTATTATAAACTTTCAATACCACTTGGAAAAGGTGCGGATAGAATGGATATGGCCCAAGCTCGGCATCCTTCCTTGCAGGCCGCGATCGCAGAGAGCGTCGCAGCGGGAGGCAAGAGGGGAATCGGTGCCGACGGAGCGGAGTTGTCCGCCATTCCCTTTCACCATTATATGTCGCTTTGTCTCTATCATCCCGATTTTGGCTATTATCGCTCCGGTTCCTCGAAAGTGGGAAGGGAAGGAGATTTCTATACGAGCGCCTATATCGGAGACGCGATGGGGGACAGTCTGGCTCGCTGGCTGCGGGAAGTCGCCTTTGCCCATTTCGGAACGGGGGAGACGGTAGAGGTGCTCGATTGGGGAGGCGGCACAGGCCGGCTTAGCCGACAGCTTATGGATACGTGGACGACTGCGGAAACCGACTCCTCCTCGGTATTGGAACAAGCGCTGTCGTTCTCGGTGACCGTTATCGATGGGAATCCGTCGCATCGGAGCGAGGCTGGGCGGGAGCTGGAGTCTTATATCCGCGAAGGACGTGCGCGCGTAACGGACGAATCGGAGTGGCAGCGGTTCGTGCCGTCCGACAGACCGGTCATCGTCGTCGCCAACGAATTGCTCGATGCTTTTCCCGTCCATCGGCTCGTCATGAAGGACGGAGAGCTGCGCGAATGGGCAGTTGCATGCGCCGAGGATGGCCGATTTATTCCTTGCCTCATGGAGCCTACCGATACTCGGTTGATCGAATGGCTTCGCGAGGAAGGCGTCGGGCTGCGCGAGAATCAGACTATCGAGATTAATCTCGACGGCGCCGACTGGGCGACTGCGGTTGCAGCACGGTTCAAACGAGCTCTGTTTGTTTTTATCGACTACGGCGATGAAACGACGGAGTTGACCGGAACGCACCGGATGGACGGAACGCTGCTCTGCTATCGGGAGCATAGGGCGCATAACGATCCGTATGCTTGGCCGGGACAGCAGGATATCACCGCGCATGTGAATTTCAGTCATATTCGCCGTAGCATGGAACGACATGGGGCGAAGGAAATTTGGTACGGCACGCAAAAGCGGTTTCTCGTCGAGGCGGGCATTATGGAGCGTTTGATCGCGCACAGCTATTCCGATCCGTTTCATCCGATTGTACGCCGTAACCGCGCGATTCGACAGCTGCTGCTGTCGGATGGGATGAGCGAGCTTTTCAAGGTGCAAATATTCGCAACGCCATCCAAATGACGGAAAAACGCCTTCAGCATCTTGGACGCTGAAGGCGTTTTACTGTTGTCACTCGATGTTCGGTATGTATCCGGCTTCGCAGCTTACACGGGAATGCCCATCTCGAAGACGGACCAATAGGTGAATCCGAGAAAAGCCAGAACCATGTAGCCCCAGAATACGAGAAGATACGTCCGCTCGGTAAAGTTCAAATAGCCGATCAGAAAGAAGACGGCCGTTTGGATAAAGAACAGCAGGGCGAACTCATACATGTCTCCCGCAAACGCCATCAGGGCAATCGCCAGCGTCCAGAAACCGAGGACCCTAAACATTCGTGCCATTGTGAATACCCCTCTCATACGCGCAAAGACGATTTCTAAAGCATATTATAACGGCTTCGCATAGGCGTGTAAACCCAACAAGTCGTGACGAATCGGCAAACTTTTCAGCGTTCCCTTAACGTTCCCCGGTTTAACTAAGGTTATGCGCAGCTTCGCAACGGCTCTCTTTTGCGTTTTTGCAAGGTATAGTGACAGAAAAAGTGGATATAAATAGGAGTATCCGATAGATTCTATGAATTCTACTACGGGCATAGAAATGAAGAAAGCAGCAAAATATATGCGATGCTTAAGGAGGGAAGGGCAACATGACGGCTGCGAGACAAGACGCATGGAGTCCCGATGACGACCTGATATTGGCGGAGGTTACGCTGCGCCATATTCGCGAGGGCAGTACGCAACTGTCCGCTTTCGAGGAAGTGGGGCAACGAATCGCCCGTACTTCCGCGGCTTGCGGGTTTCGTTGGAACAGCTGCGTGCGCAAAAGATACAACGAAGCGATCGGACTAGCCAAGCAACAGCGCCAGAAACGGAATTATCTCAAAAAGCAGGGGATTTCGCTTTCCGGATCTGAAAGGCTTAACGTGGAGGAAGGTGAAAGCGGCAAGCAAGAGCTGCTATCGGCGGAATCGCTGTCGCTTGAATCGATCATTCGTTATTTGCGCCAATGGAAGAATACCGTTCAGGAGATGAGCAAGCAAATTCGCCATCTCGAGAAGGAGCTCAAAGAGAAGGAAGAAAGAATCGCCGGCTTGAGCGAGACGAACGAACGGCTATCGAAGGAAGTCAGCGAGGTGCAAACGGACTATCAGGTCGTCAACGACGATTACAAAGCGCTGATCCGCATTATGGACAGGGCGCGCAAGCTGGCCTTTCTGACAGAAGAGGCCGAAGAGGAACGGGCAAAGTTCAAGATGGACGCCAACGGAAATCTCGAACGAATCGAATAGGCAGTATGCGATCGAACCCGCAGGGCTATCCCTGCGGGTTTTGCTTTGGTATCTTTAAGAGAATATATTCATTTGGTTATAGGGACGCGCGGGACAAGCGGGGACGGAGCGAGAAGATGGACGAAAAAACGGTTGTGCTGGGCGGAGGTTCGCTAGGGCTGCTGCTTGCCGGAAAACTGTATGCTGCGGGGCGCGAATGCGTCGTATGGACGAGAACGCGGGAACAGGCGGAGCGGCTGAATGCTGAGGGCTTGGCGCTAGAAGAGGCGGGCGGCGGGGAAAGGTTGCTGCCTGCCTTCGCGTGCGCTTGGGAGAACGCCGAGCCGATGGACGGCATCGTGCTTTTGGCGGTCAAGCAGACGGCTCTTACGGAGAGGTTTTTGGCGCGTCTATTCGAGCTTGTAGCGCCTGGCGGTACGGTCGTTGCGTTTCAGAACGGGATCGGTCACATCGAAGCGTTGCGGGACGCGCTGCCGGACAGGGAAATCGTCGCGGCGGTGACGACCGAAGGCGCTCTGAGATTAAACGGAGCGCGCGTAAGGCATACCGGAAGCGGAGATATCCGTCTGGGCGACGACGGGCATACTCGACGGGAGCGGCTGCAAGCTGTCGAACGAATGCTGACGGAGGGAGGATTTTCCGTTTTTCTGTCGAAACAGTTGAATAACGAAATGATGCGCAAGCTGCTGATCAATGCGGTCATCAATCCGCTTACGGCGATTCTGCGCATCCCGAACGGCGAAATTGCGAATTCGCCGGATCGGCTTGAACTGGCGCGGGCTTTGTTTCGGGAGACGCACGATGTGCTCGGCGCTTACGGCCTCGAAGGGGAGGCCGCCGATCTGTGGAACGCGATTTTGCGAGTTGGCGAAGCGACGGCCGGCAATCGCTCTTCCATGCTCCAGGACGTTGAGGCGGGCAGGGAAACCGAGGTTGAAGCGATCAACGGGATGATCGTGCGCATGGCGATCGGGAAAGGTTTGGACGCGCCATGGAATCGTATGGCGACGGCGCTTGTCAAAGCGCTGAAATGAACTACGATACGAGGTGACGTATGGGCTCCATCTGGAACGCACTTGTCCAATCATATGCTTTTTTGGCTACGGTGCCGATTATTCCGTTTATACTCGTTTACGTCATCATGACGATCAGGGGCAACGACAAGAAGAGCGCGATCCAATTGTCGATGGACGTTACGACGGCGTTTCTGTTCGGTTGCGTCGCGTCTCTGCTGAACGATCGGCTGGGGACGAGCTTCGGACCGTTTTTTCTGCTTCTCGTCATGTTGGTCGGCGGCGGTTTGATCGGCAACGCGCAGAACAGGGCCCGGGGCAAGGTCGATCCGCGGAAGCTGCTGCGGGCGGTCTGGAGACTGAGCTTTTTCGGCCTGTCCGTGCTTTATATCATCTTGATGCTGCTAGCGATTGTTTTTCCGATCGCGTCGGATTGAGGCACGGCTGTGCATCAGCCCGAACGCGAGAAGGATGCAGGACGTATATATGATCTAGCGCGAACGTCGCCTTCGTTTGGCGCAAATCTTTTGACGATCCGACTGCTGTTGTGTACAATCGATTTTGGATAGCACAACGACAGATCGGGGGGAAAGTTCCCTTTGAATATTACATCTTATACGGATTCTAATCGTTCGTCATTGGCAGAGCGTTATAGATTGGGAGATTTGCAAGTGTTGGAGCTGCTCGGCAGCCATCCTGCGGAGGAGCGTTCGTGGGAGAGCCGGGCGGCCTACCTGGACGATACGACCGACAAGCGGGCCGAGCTTCGGCGAGTGGCCGAAGCGATTCAAGCTTATCATCGTCAGCTTCCGAGCTGCGCGGAGACGGAGAAGTCGCTGGGTAAGCTGCGCGAAGGCGCGCTGGTCGTTGTCGGAGGCCAGCAGGCAGGCCTGTTCGGCGGCTCGCTCCTGATTTATTACAAGGCGCTGTCCGTCATTCAAGCGGCGCGGGATGCGGAGCGCAGATTGTCGCGGCCGGTCGTGCCGGTGTTCTGGATCGCCGGAGAGGATCACGATTTCGACGAGGCGAACCATGTGAACGTGCAGTCGCCAGGCGGAGAGGCAAGACGCATTCGTATCGAGCGTCCGGAGGGACCGCGACTTGCGGTCAGCCGGACGCCTTTGTCGGCGGAGATGTGGTCCGCGGCGCTTCAAGAGCTGGCCGCCCAGCTGCCGGACTCGGAGTTTAAGCCCCAAGTGTTGGAGCGGCTGCAGAGCCATGTGTCGGACGCCCCGTCGCTAAGCCTCGCTTTTGCGCGGCTGCTGGCGGACTGGTTCGGCAAGCAGGGACTGCTGCTGCTGGATGCCGACGATCCGAATCTTCGCGCGCTTGAAGGACCGATGTTCCGCGAACTGATCGCTCGCAGCGACGATCTCGAGACGGCGCTTAAGGCCGGAGAGGGGCGGGTGCTGGAGCAAGGCTTTAAGCTGCAGGCGGAGACCGCTCCGGGCAGCGCGAACTTATTTCTTCATCATGAGCAGGGCAGGCTGCTGCTTCATAAAGACGAAGGCCGTTTCATCGATCGCCGAGGAATTGTCTCCCATTCTCGCGAAGAGATGTTGGAGCTTACCGATCGACGCCCCGATCTGCTGAGCACGAACGCGCTCACCCGCCCGCTTATGCAGGATTATTTGCTCCCGGTGCTGGCGACTGTGCTGGGACCGGCGGAAATCGCCTACTGGGCCATTCTGGGGCCCTCGTTCCGAGAATTCGGCATGAAGATGCCGATCGTGCTGCCCCGTCAATCGTTTACCTATATCGAGCCGACGGTGGCGGGCTTATTGGACAAATATTCGCTTACCGTCAAGCAAGCGATCGAGGACTGGGAGACGCTGCGCGCCGAATGGCTGGGCAAGCAGGACGAATGGAAGCTGGATGAACAGTTCCGCCAGGTCAAGGAGCAGTTTCTTGTCCTGTACGAGCCGATTATGAAGACGGTATCCGGGCTGCAGCCGGGACTTACTCGGCTTGCGGACGGCAATCGGGACCGCATTCTGGAGCAGATCTCGTATCTGGAAGCAAGATCCGCCGACGCCATCGCCAAGCGGCACGATTCGTCGCTGCGGCAATGGGACCGGATCAGGCAATCGCTCTCCCCGCTCGCGAAACCGCAGGAGAGGGTGTACGGGACGGTTCATTTCTGGAACCGCTACGGTCCAAGCTGGCTTTCCCTATGGCACGACGTTCCCTTCGAAGCGATCGGCGGCCACCGTCTCGTAGACGGTTTGCAAAACGTATAATTAACAGAACGATGGAGGAATTTGGCCTATGAAAACCGCTTTGAAAAGCATTGTGCGCGATCCTTCGCTCGCGCCGGAAGGCAAGCTTAAGATCGACTGGGTGCAGGCGCATATGCCGGTATTAAACCGGATTCGCGAGGAGTTCGAGCGCGATCAGCCGTTTAAGGGGCTGCGCGTCGCGATCTCCCTTCATCTTGAAGCGAAGACGGCTTATCTCGCTAAAGTCGTGCAAGCGGGAGGCGCGGAAGTCGTGATTACCGGCAGCAATCCGCTGTCTACGCAGGACGACGTATGCGCGGCGCTCGTCGAGGACGGTATCGCGGTATATGCCAAATACAATCCCGATCCGCAGGAATATAAAGATTTGATGGTCAAGACGCTGGAGACGAAGCCAGACCTCATTATCGACGACGGCGGCGATCTCGTATCGATCCTTCATTCGGAGCGTCAGGACCTGCTTGCGCAAGTTCGCGGCGGGGCGGAGGAGACGACGACCGGCATTTTGCGCCTGAAGGCGATGGAAAAGGACGGCTCGCTTAAGTTCCCGATGGTCGCCGTCAACGACGCATATTGCAAATATTTGTTCGATAACCGTTACGGCACGGGACAGTCGGTATGGGACGGCATCAACCGGACGACCAACCTGGTCGTCGCCGGCAAGACGGTCGTCGTCAACGGCTACGGCTGGTGCGGCAAAGGCGTGGCGATGCGGGCGAAAGGTCTCGGAGCGAACGTAGTCGTTACCGAGGTCGATGCGATTCGCGCGGTTGAAGCTTACATGGACGGCTTTGCGGTCATGTCGATGGCCGACGCGGCCAAGGTCGGCGATTTCTTCGTAACGGTGACGGGCAACAAGGACGTCATTCGCGGCGATCATATCGCGAACATGAAGGATGGCGCGATTTTGTCCAATGCGGGCCACTTTGACATTGAAGTTAATTTGGTGGAGCTGGCCGAGCTGTCGGTATCCAAACGCATCGTGCGCCGCAACATCGAGGAGTACACGCTTAAGGACGGACGCAAAATTTACGTGCTTGCCGAAGGACGCTTAGTCAATCTGGCGGCAGGCGACGGACATCCTGCGGAAATTATGGATATGACGTTCGCGCTGCAGGCGATGGCTCTGCGCTATGTGAACGAGAATTACGAGAATATCGGCAGTCAGGTCATCAACGTACCGTACGAGCTGGACGAACGAGTCGCTCGCACGAAGCTGGAATCGCTCGGCATCGGCATCGACACGCTGTCCGAAGAGCAAAAGGCATATTTGGAGAGCTGGACCGCTCACTAATTCGAGGTCGAAGAGGCTGCTCCATAAGTAAAAAAGTCGTACAAAAAGATAATCGATAGAGAATGCTATCGTGCATAACTCTCCTTCCGATGCTATACGATCCTGAAACCCGTTAAGGGGTGATTTCAGGACCGTATGAGGTATTCTCCAGGAGAGATATGCACTTTTTTCTTGATCGATTATCTTGTACGACCTTACTTATGGGACAGCCTCTTTTTAATTTTGCGGGTTTCGCGGCAACATTTTCCTTTTTGTTCACGTCTATCCATTATC
The DNA here is from genome assembly GCF_003386235.1 of Cohnella phaseoli. GTDB lineage: Bacteria > Bacillota > Bacilli > Paenibacillales > Paenibacillaceae > Cohnella > Cohnella phaseoli. The sequence continues at coordinate 21,329 of NZ_QRDZ01000024.1, read as the reverse complement.
CAGACAAACAAAAAGGGGAGATTTGAATGAAGGGGAATCGGATTGGCGTGTGGAGCAAAGGATTACTGCTGGTCATGGCTGCGCTGCTGCTGGCAGCGGGACTTGCCGCGTGCAGCAGCTCGTCGAAGGACTCGGTGAGCAAGTCTAAGATGTCTACCGCGGATCAATCCGCAGCCGCGCCTGAAATGGAATCGCTGACCATGTCGAAAGAGGCTGCCCCCGCAGCCGCGCCTTCGGCTGCCGTTCAGACAACTTCAGCATCGCAGGCCGGAAGCGGGGGGGCTTCGTCTTACTCCGGGGGAGGCATCGGTCCGATTGCGGACGCCAATGCGGGCTATGATCGCAAAGTCATCTATCGTGCGGACTTGGTCATGAAGGTAAAGGAGTTTCGAGCGGCAGAGGAACAACTGATGAATCAAATTCATCTGAGCGGCGCGTATGTGCTGCAATTTTCCGATAGTCGCAATGCGAACGAGGTTGGAGCGAGTTTTGTGATCAAGGTGCCTTCAACGGGTTTTTCTTCATTTCTGGAGAAGATGCAGCAGATCGACAATTTGAAGTTCGAGCGCGAAGTGCAGGGCAGCGACGTAACTGAGGAGTTCGTCGATCTCGAAGCCAGGCTGAAGACGCAGCAGACGCTGGAAGCTCGTTATCTCGAGTTCATGAATAAGGCGACGAAAACCGATGACCTGGTCAAGTTTGCGAACCAGTTGGCGCAGGTGCAAGAGACGATCGAGCAGATCAAGGGGCGGATGCGCTATCTCGATCAGAACGTCGCCTTCTCGACGGTGAACCTGCGGTTGTATCAGTCGGATACGGAGGAGATCCGGAAGGAAGAGAAGAAGGAGAAGGAGAAGGACTTCGGGGATCGGATTTCGGATGCGCTAAGCGGCAGCGCAAACGTGCTTAGGCAGTTCGGCGAAGGGCTGCTAGTCGTGCTGGCGGCGATGCTGCCTGTGCTCATCGTTGTTGCCGTTCTAGGGATTCCGACGTATTATATTGTCCGCAAGCGCGGCGCGGCGCGACGCAAAGCCTCCCTGGAGAAACGCAAGGCCTGGAATAGAGAGCGCCAGGAGAGCGGCGAAGCTATGGAGTCTGACGAGGAGGCCGCTTCAGAGAACGGAACCGCGACGGAAACGAATGATGCAAGCTCGCAAGACGAGAATCGTTAATCTCGTAAAATATTTTTTATTAAAATCCTGCCTTCAAGGCAGGATTTTTATTTTGAGACGCGAATAATCATTCAGAGTGGTTTAAAGTGGTGGAAAGTAGCACAAAGTGGTGGAGAATGGGGGAGGTGTGGAGAGCTTATGTTTTTAGGGGAATTTCAGCATACGATTGACGACAAGGGAAGAATCATTATCCCGGCGAAATTCCGCGAAGCTCTCGGCACCGACTTTATCGTTACCCGCGGACTGGACAACTGTCTGTTCGTCTACCCCCGCGAAGAATGGACGCAGCTTGAAGAGAAAATCAAGACTCTGCCTTCTATGGCGGCCAATGCGCGTGCGTTTTCCCGTCTGCTGTTCTCAGGCGCTTCGGAATGCGAATTGGACAAACAGGGCAGGGTAAACGTACCGAATCATTTGCGAGAATATGCCAAGCTGGATAAGGATTGCACCGTAATTGGCGTATCCAGTCGCGTGGAAATTTGGGACAAGGCGGCGTGGGAGGAATATTCCCGCCAATCCTCCGAATCGTTTAACGAGATTGCGGAGAAGCTGGTCGATTTCGATTTTAACTTTTAGACTTCCTTTCGTTTACAACCTCTTTAACCATACATAAACAAGAAAGACGGTTCCCATGCAGGGCGCCGGGAGGCAGCAGCTATGTTTCACCATGTAACCGTATTGAAGGAACAATCCGTCGAGGCGCTGAAGGTGCGTCCGGACGGCATCTATGTCGATTGTACGCTCGGCGGCGCCGGGCATAGCGGGCTGATCGCTTCGCAGCTCGGTCTGCAAGGCCGACTGATCGCGTTCGACCAGGACGAAGCCGCCCTGGCTAACGCGCGGTTAAAGCTGGCCTCATACGGAGAAGTCGTGACATTGGTGAAGAGCAACTTCCGGCACCTGAAGACGGAGCTGAAGCGCGCCGGAGTTCCCGAACGGGACGGCGTGCCGCAGGTCGACGGCATCTTGTTCGATCTGGGCGTATCCAGCCCGCAGCTCGACGAAGCCGATCGCGGCTTCAGCTACAATCATGACGCTGAACTGGACATGCGCATGGATCGGGAACAGCCGTTAACGGCCAGAGAGATCGTTAACGAGTGGGACGAACGCGAAATTGCCGAAATTCTCAGAGATTACGGAGAAGAGAAGTTCGCCCGCAAAATTGCGACCAACCTCGTTAAGCTCAGGGAGAAGTCGCCGATTGAGACGACGGGCCAGCTCGCGGAGATTGTCAAGAATTCGATTCCCGCAGCGACGCGTCGTACGGGACCTCATCCTGCCAAACGCTCGTTTCAGGCGCTGCGCATCGCGGTGAACGACGAGTTGGGCGCTTTCGAGGAGGCGTTGGCGCAATCGATCGATTGCCTCGCTCCCGGAGGACGCATCGCGGTCATCACCTTCCACTCGCTTGAGGACCGTATCTGCAAGTTGGCATTCACCAAGGAAGTCGCCAGCTGCAGTTGCCCGCCCGATTTTCCGATATGCGTCTGCGGAGGAGGCGACGGGCGGCTCAGACTGACGCCGCGCAAGCCGATCCTGCCTTCGCCGGAAGAGCTCGAAGCGAATCCGCGAGCCCGTTCTTCCAAACTAAGAGTCGCTGAAAAGCTCGGATAACCGGGCTTAATATATACATCATTTATTTTTTAGAGATTATTCTGAGAGGGGCACCGAAACCATATGGCTTACTACGGCAACTTGGCGCTTCGTCCGGAGCGCGTAGAAGAACAGAAGGTTAAGCAAAGTCCACGCACCCAGATTCCTCCCGGAAGATCTCCCCGTCGCCGCCAATTGCCGATCAGAGAGAAGCTGCTCTATCTGTTTACGGTTGCGGCGGTCGCATTCGTCGCGGGATGGATCATTTTCCGTTATGCGCAAATCTATCAAATCAACGGTCAACTGCAAACGACGACTAAAGCGTATAACGTGGCAACGGAGCAGACGAAGGAGCTGCAGAGGGAAGTGGAGCGACTGAGCGATCCCGGCGCGATCCGGAAGAGAGCTTCGGAACTGGGTTACGTTCCCGTGACGGGAGAGAGTATCGAAGCTTCCAAAGTCGATCGAAACAATGTCGCGATCAAGCCTTAAGCGGACCGCGGAGGACAAAAATATGACAATGGCTAAAAGAATCAAGCTAAGAACGTTGCTGGCGGGAGGGGTATTCACCCTCCTTTTTGTCGGTTTGATTGGAAAAGTATATTGGGTTCAAGTCGTTAAGGCCGATTTCTGGGCAGGAGAGGCGATGAAGGCGTGGAATGCGAGCGAGACGCTTAAGCAGGAGCGCGGGAGGATTCTCGATCGCGATGGCAGGGTGTTGGCCGCCGATGCGGCAGCCTACACGATTGCGGTGAATCCGAAGCTGATCGCCAAGTTCGAGCAGGAGCATCCGCAATGGCGGATGGCGGATCGCATCGTCTCGAAGCTGCATAACGTGCTCGGCGCGCCCGAGGACGAATTGAGGAAGGCGATCACTTCCCAGAAGGACAACGGAGAGTATCGCGACCAGCGGGAAATTCGTCCGTATGGCTGGAAGGTCGACAAGAAGCTCAAAGATCGGCTCGACGCGTTTCGCGAAGAGCTGCGCAATATAACGGGCATCAAGACGGATGTCGGGCTCTATTTTATGGAAGAGAAGAAGCGCTATTATCCGAAAGACGAGTTGGCCTCGCATATTCTCGGCTACGAGGACAAGGAAGGCGTGGCGGTTCTCGGATTGGAGAAGAAGCTGAACGAGGAGCTCAGCGGCTCCGAAGGCTATATCAAGTATCAGAAAGACGGCGCGAGAATGCAGCTGCCGAACGGGAAGGTTGATTACAAGCAGCCGCTCGACGGCAAGGACGTGACGCTGACGATCGACGAGGATATCCAGTTCTATATTGAAGAAGCGATGAGGACGGCCTACGACAAATATAAGCCCATCAGTATGACGGCGATTGCCGCGGACCCGAATACGATGGAAATTCTCGGGATGGCGAGCTTGCCCGATTTTAATCCGAATTCGTACTGGGATAAGGCGGAGGATTTGTCTGCTTTCCGCAATAACGCGATTCAATCGCTGTATGAGCCCGGCTCGACCTTTAAGATCGTCACGCTGGCCGGAGCGGTCGAGGAAGGGCTGTTTGATCCGAACGCTTACTATAAATCGGGTTCGATCAAATACAGCGAGAAGGACAAGCCGATCAAAGACCACAACAACGGAAGAGGCTGGGGCGAGAATCAAATGATCACTTACTTGGAGGGGCTGAAGCACTCCAGTAACGTCGCTTTCGTCAAACTGGGCTATCAGATGCTGGGTAAGGAACGGCTAGTCAAATACATTAACGATTTTGGTTTCGGACAGAAGACGGGCATCGAGCTGCCGAACGAGGTGTCGAGGCCCTTCAGTCTCGACTGGCCTTCCGAGGTTGCCACGGCGACTTTCGGGCAGGGCAAAGTATTGGTTACGCCGATTCAGCAGGTGGCTGCGGTTGCGGCTGTCGCTAACGGGGGCAGATTGCTGCAGCCGCATCTCGTGAAATCGATCAGCGATCCGAATACGGGCGAGAAAGTCGTAACGGAGCCCAAGCTCGTGCGTCAAGTCATCTCTCCGGAAACCTCGAGTCAGGTAGGGTTGTATTTGGAACAGGTCGTCAGCGACTTGGAGGACGGGACGGGGCGGATCGTCTATACGCCGGGCTACCGGATCGCCGGCAAAACGGGGACGGCGCAGAAGGTTTCGCGAGGCGAAGCGGGCGGCTACGCCAAAAATAAATATGTCGTATCGTTTATCGGCTATGCGCCAGTTGAGAATCCGAAGGTTGTGCTGTACGTTCTCGTCGACGAGCCGCAGATCGACAATGCCGGCGGCGGTTCGGTTGCGGGTCCGATATTCAAAGAAATTATGATCAAATCGCTGCAGAAGCTTGGAATTGAGCCTAAGCTGAACGAGCAGGACCGGGAAAATGCCGAGGCCGCCGGAGCCGGCGTGTCGTCTACAAATGGGGGTAAGAAGACGGTGTTGACGGCAACCGTTCCGGACGTGACGGAGATGACGGTCGCTCAGGCGCGCGATAGGCTGGGACAGAGCAAATTTCCGTACGGCGTGCTCGGCAAGGGGACCAAGGTACTGCAGCAGCTGCCGAAGGGCGGCAGCGTTCTGCCGGCTACCCAACGCATCTACTTGTTGACGGATACGAAGCCGGGCAACGTTCCCGATCTGACCGGCCTGTCGTTGCGCGACGCGCTGGAAATGTGCACGCTGCTCCAGGTGACCGCCAAAGTCGAAGGGGAAGGTTACGTCGTCTCGCAGAAGGCGGAGAAGGAGGGCGACCGCTGGACGCTGCGTTTGACGCTTGCCGCCCAGGATCAGCCCGCTCCGTCCGACGCGAATAAAGCCGAAGGGGAGAATACGGAGGCGGGCGACAAAGCCTCGTCCGCTGCGGATTCGCAAACGGAGGAAGCCGGCGCCGAATGACGGGGCTTGTTCTAACCCTCTTGTCCGCGGAATAGTCTGGAACAAGGCGAAAGCCTTGCAGACGTTCCCGGGTAAGGGGGTTTTATCGTGAAAAAGATATCGCAGGTGACAGTCCGCAAACGACTGTATATTGCGCTTGTGTTCGCCGTGTTCGCTTTTGCCGCGCTTGTCATCAGACTCGGCTACGTGCAGCTGTGGGCCGGCGGCGAGATTGCGAAGAAGGCCGAGGAATCCTGGCGGCGGAACATTCCGTTCGAGGCGAAGCGCGGCGAGATCGTGGACCGCAACGGAGTCCGGCTTGCCTATAACGTCAGCTCCCCGACGATCTACGCCGTCCCGGTGCAGATCAAGGACAAGCGTACGACGGCTAGATTGTTGGCCGGGCCGTTGGGCATGACCGAAGATCAACTGTTCGAGAAATTGTCCAAACGGGCCTCGAGCGTCGAGCTGAAGCCGGGAGGGCGGAAAATGACGACGGAGAAGGCGCAGGAAATTCGCAATCTCGGTCTGCCCGGCATCGTGGTGACGGAAGACAACAAGCGTTATTATCCATACGCCAGCTTGGCCTCCCATGTGCTTGGTTTTACGGGCAGCTATAATCAGGGATTGACCGGCCTTGAACTGAAATACGACCAGCGCCTGACGGGGCTAAGAGGGAGCGTCTCCTATTTATCGGACGCCGCCGGGCGCAAGATGCCGCAGTCTTCGGATCAATACGTGCCGCCGCAGGACGGGCTTACGCTGCAGCTGACGATCGATCAGACGATCCAGTCGGTCGTGGAGCGAGAGCTGGATCAGGCGGTGCTGCAGTATCAACCGGACGGCGTCATCGCCATCGCGATGAATCCGAATACGGGCGAAGTATACGCGATGGGCAGCCGGCCCACGTTCGAGCCCGCCAACTACCAGGAGGTTCCGGCGGAGGTCTACAACCGGAATTTGCCGATCTGGATGACGTACGAGCCGGGCTCTACCTTCAAAATCATTACGCTCTCCGCCGCGCTTGAGGAGAAGAAGGTGAATCTGGAGCACGAGCGCTTTTACGATCCGGGCTACATCGAAGTGGCCGGTGCGAAGCTGAGATGCTGGAAGCCTGGCGGCCACGGCAGCCAGACGTTTCTCGAGGTCGTGGAAAACTCCTGCAACCCCGGCTTTGTTACGCTGGGCAACCGCCTGGGCAAGGAGAAGCTGTTTTCGTATATTAAAGATTTCGGCTTCGGAGCAAAGACGGGCATCGATCTGCAAGGGGAAGCGACCGGCATTTTGTTTATGCTTAAGCAGGTCGGGCCGGTCGAGCTCGCGACGACTTCGTTCGGCCAAGGCGTGTCGGTGACGCCGATTCAGCAGATCGCCGCCGTGTCGGCGGCGATTAACGGAGGCAAGCTGTATAAGCCGTTCGTTTCCAAGTCGTGGATCCAGCCGGAGACCGGCATTCTTCTCGAGGAGACGAAGCCGGAGCTCGTTCGTCAGGTCGTCTCGGAGGAAACGTCCAAGAAGGTGCGCGAGGCGCTGGAGAAGGTGGTTGCGCAAGGGACGGGGGGGAAAGCCTTCCTGAACGGCTACCGGGTCGGAGGCAAAACGGGAACGGCGCAGAAGGTGGTGGGCGGTCGCTATTCCAAGAACGAGCACATCGTATCGTTCATCGGCTTCGCACCCGCCGACGATCCGCAGTTGATCGTCTACGTCGCCGTAGACAATCCGCAGGGCATTCAGTTCGGCGGCGTCGTTGCGGCGCCGATCGTTCGCAATATTATGGCGGACGCCTTGCCTTATCTGGGGGTCGAGCCGCGCAGCAATCAAGTAGAGAAGGAATACAAGTATGGCGAGCCGCGCACCGTAACCGTGCCGAATCTCGTCGGCAAGACGGTGTCCGACATTTACGAGGATATGAATTCGAACTTCCAGCTGTCGGCTTCGGGTAGCGGATCGACGGTCGTGCGACAAGCTCCCGCTGCCGGAGCAAGGGTGGAGCAAGGGTCGGTTATCCGAATTTATCTCGGTGCGGCGGATTAAACTTTGCTCATCCTCTTGAATGAAGACCGCTCGTTGGACCATAATGATTGTACGCTATATCGGCCCTATCAGGCCGTCAGGAGGCCTATTTCCAATGAAACTGCTCGAACTCTCTCAACAATTGCTGCTTGCCCGGATCGTCGGCGACGATTCCGTCGACATTCGAAGCCTGGAGGCCGACTCTCGCAAGGCGGGGCCGGGCTGCCTCTTCTTCTGTCTTCCCGGCCATACGGTGGACGGACACGATTACGCCGAACTGGCGCTGGCGCAGGGAGCGGCGGCGCTTGTCGTCTCGCGCGAGCTGCCGGTCGCCGCGCCGCAGCTTATCGTGCCGGATACCCGGCGCGCCCTGGCTCAAATCTCCGACTATTATTACGGTCGTCCTTCCCATAAGCTGAAGCCTGTAGGCGTGACGGGCACGAACGGCAAGACGACGACGACATATTTGATCGAGCGCATATGGGCGGACGCGGGCGTCTCTGCCGGCGTGATCGGTACGATCGAGACCCGCTACGCGGGCCGGAGCTTCCCGATGTCGGGAACGACGCCCGACGTGCTGGAATTGCAGAAGATATTGCATGGCATGGTTGAAGCCGGCACGCAGCGCTGCGTTATGGAAGTGTCCTCGCACGCGCTTCACCAGGGTCGTGTGCGAGGCTGCGATTTCCGGACGGCGATCTTCACCAACCTGACACAGGACCATCTCGATTACCACGGCACGATGGAGGCGTACGAAGCGGCCAAGGGGCTGTTTTTCTCGCGGCTCGGCAATGTGTACTCCGACGATGCCGGCGAACGCAAATTTGCGGTGCTGAACGCCGACGACAGTGCATCGGCCCGCTTCGCCCAGTTGACCTCCGCAGAGGTGCTGACGTACGGTATTGAGAACGAGGCCGACCTGCGCGCTTCCCATGTCGCGATAACCGCTGCGGGCACGTCCTTCCGTCTCGATTCTCCTTTCGGCAGTCGGCCGGTGAATCTGAAGCTCGTCGGCAAGTTTAATGTATATAACGCGCTTGCGGCGCTGGCAGCAGCTCTGTGCGAAGGAATCGGCTTGGATGCGGCCGTCAACAGCCTGGAGAGCATTGCGGGCGTTCCCGGACGCGTGGAGCCGGTTGACGCCGGACAACAGTACGCCGTCATCGTCGATTATGCGCATACGCCCGACGGACTCGAAAATGTGCTGAACACGGTGAAGGAGCTTGCGACGGGAAAGATCATCTGCGTCTTCGGCTGCGGCGGCGACCGCGACGCCAAGAAGCGCCCGATCATGGGACGAATTGCGGCAGAGCTGGCCGACGACATTATCGTGACGAGCGATAACCCCCGTACGGAGGACCCGAATCTCATTCTGCGAGACATCGAAGCGGGGCTAAAGGAAGCGGGCGTTGCGGCTGCGAGCTATGAGCTAGAGCCCAATCGGCGCGCGGCGATCGAAAAAGCGGTTGATCGGGCAAGCCCCGGCGATGTAGTATTGATTGCGGGGAAAGGCCATGAGACTTACCAGATCATCGGTCGGGAAACGCACGATTTCGACGATCGCCTTGTGGCGAAAGAAGCGATAAGGAGTCGGATGCGGTGATGCAGGCAACAGTTCGGCAAATGGCCGATTGGGTCGGCGCGTTGGAGATTGTCGGCGATACGGCCGTTGGCGAGGAGCGGCTCCTGTCCGGCGTATCGACCGATACGCGCAGCATTCGTCCGGGTCAGTTGTTCGTTCCTTTGAGGGGAGAACGGTTCGACGGACATGATTATATCATTACGGCAAGCGAGGCGGGGGCGGCAGCCGCGCTGTGGGACGCTGCGGTTCCGCAGCCGGAAGGCTTGGATCTTCCGCTCATTCTCGTGCCGGACACGCTGGAGGCGCTGCAGCGGCTGGCTTCGGCTTATTTAAGCGAGCGGCTTACTGCCGCGAAAGTGGTGGCGATCACCGGCAGCAACGGCAAGACAACGACCAAGGACCTGATTGCGTCCGTATTGGCGACATCGTTTCTTGTACATAAAACCGAAGGCAATTACAATAATCATATCGGGCTTCCGCTTACGATTCTAAGTGCGCCGGCGAATACCGAAGCGCTTGTACTGGAGATGGGGATGAGCGGCTTTGGGGAAATATCCTTGCTCACCCGGCTGGCCCGCCCGGACATCGCGGTGATTACGAATATCGGCGAGTCGCACTTACTTCAGCTCGGCTCGCGGCGAGGGATCGCCCAGGCGAAGCTGGAAATCGCCGAAGGGCTGAAGCCGGGCGGCGCGCTTGTTTATTGCGGCGACGAGCCGCTGCTTGCGGAAGCGCTGGCGGAGCGGCCTGTAACCGAGGGGACGAAGCTGATCACGTTCGGCGAGAACGCCGGCAGCGACTGGGTCGCGCGCTACGTACGCGTGACGGCGGAGGGAACGCGGTTTACGGCGACGGGCGAGCTGGAGACGGCATTCGAGCTGCCGATCCCCGGGCGGCATAATGCGGTAAACGCGCTGGCCGCGGTAGCCGTGGGCCGCTTGCTGGGCCTGTCCGCGGAAGCGATCGGCGAAGGGCTTAAGATGACCAAGCTGACGGGGATGCGCATCGAGCGGAGCGCCGCCTGGAACGGGGCGGTCATTCTCAACGACGCCTACAACGCCAGCCCGACGTCGGTCAGGGCGGCAATCGATCTGGTGGCGGAGCTGTCCGGCTATCGCCGCAAATGGGTCGTGCTTGGCGATATGCTGGAGCTCGGCGACGGCGAACTGGAGCTGCACGACGACATTGGGCGCTACCTGGATCGCTCCAAGGTGGATCGGGCGCTGCTGTACGGACCGCGATCCAAGCAAATTTACGAGGAAGCGCGCACAAAATTTGAAGATCAAGACGTTCTCTATTTCGACGACAAGAAAGTTCTTGGCGAGTATCTGCTCGCCGAGCTTTCTCCGGACGATCTAGTGCTCGTCAAAGCATCGAGGGGCATGAAAATGGAAGAAATCGTAACGACGCTGCAAAGAGGGGGCGGACAGTGACGGCATGGACTACACATCGGTATTATGGACGTTAGGCGTATCCTTTGTGCTGGCGGTGCTGATCGGACCTCTGTTCATTCCGCTTTTGCGCAGACTGAAATTCGGACAGCAGGTTCGCACCGACGGACCCGAGTCCCACTTGAAAAAATCGGGAACGCCGACGATGGGCGGCATTATTATTCTAGTTGCGCTCACGATCGCGTTCCTTCGCTTTGCCGATCGCGGCCCTCAGTATTGGGCGCTGATCGTCGCTTGCTTAGGCTTTGGCCTGATCGGTTTTCTCGACGATTACATCAAAATCGCGCTTAAAAGGTCGCTGGGTTTAACCGCGAAACAAAAGCTGCTTGGCCAATTGCTGTTTTCCGCCATCTTCTGTTGGATCTTGATCGATATGGGCCACAGCACCGTCGTGAGCGTTCCCGGCACGGATTGGTCTTTGGACTTCGGCTGGGCATACTATTTATTGGTAGTCGTCATGTTCCTCGGCGCGACCAATGCCGTCAATTTCACGGACGGCTTGGACGGACTGCTGGCCGGGACAAGCGCCCTCGCATTCGGGGCGTTCGCCATCGTTGCCGTGGAGGCGGCTCAGCCTCAATCGGCTGTGTTCAGCGCCGCGGTTGTCGGAGCGGTGCTCGGCTTCCTCGTCTACAACGCGCATCCCGCCAAAATTTTTATGGGAGACACGGGATCGTTAGGCTTGGGCGGAGGCATTGCGGGAATCGCGATTTTGACGAAGACGGAGCTGCTGCTCGTCGTCATCGGCGGCGTGTTCGTGCTTGAGATGCTGTCCGTCATTATTCAAGTCACTTCGTTTAAGACGAGAGGCAAGCGGGTATTTAAAATGAGCCCGATTCATCACCATTTCGAACTGTCGGGCTGGTCCGAATGGCGCGTCGTGACAACCTTCTGGTTTGTCGGACTGCTGTTGGCGGGCGCCGGACTGTTGTTGTTCAAAGCGAGCTAAAGGAGTTTTAACGCGAATGATGCAGCTGACTAATTACCGCGGACGGCAAGTCGTCGTCCTCGGTCTGGCGAGAAGCGGCGTAGCCGCCGCCAAACTGTTCCACGACGTCGGCGCGAACGTCGTCGTGAACGATAAGAAGGAGCGGGATCAATGCCCCGAAGCCGACGAATTGACGGCTTTGGGCATTTCTGTTGTGTGCGGGCATCATCCGGACGGGCTCGTAACGGAGTCAACGGCGCTGCTTGTCAAAAATCCGGGCATTCCGTACACTGCGCCGCCGATTGTCGAAGCGCTCCGGCTTGGCGTGGAGGTGGTAAGCGAGGTGGAGGTGGCGGGGCAACTGTCGCCTGCGCCGATTGTAGGTATTACCGGCTCCAATGGCAAGACGACAACGACGACGCTGACCGGCGTGCTGCTCGAAGAGGCGGGCCTTAAGCCGCTCATAGCCGGCAACATCGGACGCCCGCTTAGCGAGGCGTCGCTGGAGGTCGAGCCGGACGGCTGGCTGGTTGCCGAGCTAAGCAGCTTTCAACTGAAAGGCACAACCGATTTTCGGCCTCGTATCGCCTGCCTGCTGAACGTGGCTGAGACGCATCTGGACTATCACGGCTCGATGGAAGACTATGTCGACTCCAAGGCGAAATTGTTCGAAAATCAAACCGCTGACGATATTTCCGTCTACAACGAGGATGACGAGACCTGTCGGCGTCTGGCGGCTTCCTTCAAGGGCCGCGCCTTCCCGTTCTCCGTTACGAGAACGCTCAAGGCAGGCGTGATGATCGATCCGCCGTATGCGGCCATTCGTCCGGCGGAGGATGAAGCCGAAGACGAAGAGGATGCCGAGCGTTGGATCGTCAGTCGGGACGGCAACGGCACGGAACGGCGTATCCTGCGCGTTGCCGAGCTGGGCATTCCGGGACGGCATAACGCGGCTAACGCGTTGGCGGCGATTGCTATCGCACTGGCGGCCGGCGCCGAGCCGGAGCGGCTCGTGGAGCCGCTGCGCGCTTTCCGCGGCGTGGAGCATCGTCTCGAATACGTCGGCACGTTCGGCGGCGTAAAGTATTATAACGACTCGAAGGCGACGAACCCGATGGCGACGACGATGTCGATTCTGTCTCTGTCGTCGCCGCTTATTCTGATCGCGGGCGGTCTGGATCGCGGCTCCGACTACATGGAGCTGCTGCCGATTTTCCGCGATCGGGTGAAGGGATTGGCGACGCTTGGCGAGACAAGGGAGAAGCTTGCGCGCGTTGCCGGGCTGGCCGGTTTAACGGATGTGAAAATCGTCGAACCTGTAGAGGACGCCGAGCAAACGCTCCGAAGAGCCGTACAGGAAGCTGCAGCCATGGCCGAGCCGGGAGACATTGTGCTCCTGTCGCCGGCATGCGCAAGCTGGGACATGTTTTCTTCCTACGAGGATCGGGGCCGCATTTTTAAGCAATCGGCGCATACGCTGTAAGAGGGGGCTCGTCCCCACTCTTGCAAATCGCGAGGTGTCCGGTTCATGGCCAAGTCCCGCTCCGTTCCAGATGTATGGATGATCGCCGCAACGTTAGGCATACTGGCCATCGGTGTCGTGATGGTGTATAGCGCCAGCGCTGTGGCGGCTTTTCATGACTACGGGGATTCGTATTACTATGTAAAAAGGCAGCTGCTCTTTGCCGTGCTCGGCATAGCTTCCATGTTCGTAACGATGAATGTAGAATATACGTTCTGGCGCAAATGGGCGGCGCCCGCGCTGCTGATCTGCTTTGGTCTGCTTATCATCGTACTCGTGCCGGGAGTCGGTGTTGTGCGCGGGGGCGCGCGAAGCTGGCTCGGCATCGGCTCGTTCGGCATCCAGCCGTCCGAATTTATGAAGCTTGCGATGATTTTGTTTATTGCCAAGCTGCTGTCCGAGAGGCAAAATCAAATTACCGATTTTACGAAAGGGCTGCTGCCGCCTCTCGGCATTCTGGGGGCGGCGTTCGCGCTCATTATGCTGCAGCCCGATCTCGGAACGGGCACCGTCATGATCGGGGCCGCGTTGCTGGCCATCTATGTCGCCGGGGCGAGATTGTCCCATCTGGCGGGCCTCGCCATGATCGGCGTGGCCGGCCTGGTGGGGCTGATCTTGGCCGCTCCCTACCGGCTGCAGCGGATTACCGCTTTTCTCGATCCGTGGCAGGATCCGCAAGGAGCGGGCTATCAATCGATTCAATCGCTGTACGCGATCGGGCCGGGCGGCCTGGTCGGGCTCGGGCTCGGGATGAGCCGCCAGAAATATAACTATTTGCCCGAACCGCAGACGGATTTTATATTTTCGATTTTGGCCGAAGAGCTCGGTTTTATCGGAGGCTCGCTGCTTATTTTATTGTTCCTGCTGCTCATCTGGCGGGGGATGAGAACGGCCATTACGCTGACCGACCCGTTCGGAAGCTTGCTGGCTACGGGCATCGTCGGCATTTTCGCGGTGCAGGTGCTCATTAACATCGGCGTCGTCATCGGCTTGCTGCCGATTACCGGCGTTACGCTGCCGCTCGTCAGCTACGGAGGCTCGTCGCTTACGCTGCTGCTGACGGCGCTCGGAATTTTACTTAATTTATCCCGTTATTCGAGGTGAAAGAAATGCGCGTCGTGTTGACCGGAGGAGGCACCGGAGGGCATATTTACCCTGCGCTGGCGATCGGCCGGGAAATTTCGGAGAGAGAGCCGGGTTCGTCGTTGCTCTATATCGGCACGAGCCGCGGTCTGGAAGGCCGAATCGTGCCGGAGCAGGGAATCGCGTTTGAAAATATAACGATTACAGGTTTTCGCAGGTCGCTGTCGCTGGAGAACGTGAAAACGGTCATGCGTTTTCTCAAGGGCGTGTCCCGCTCCAAGGAGCTGCTCAGGAAGTTCAAGCCGGACGTCGTCATCGGAACCGGAGGTTATGTATGCGGCCCGGTCGTGTACGCCGCGTCTCGACTCGGCATTCCGACGCTCATCCACGAGCAGAACGTGCTGCCGGGCTTGACCAACAAATTTTTGAGCCGTTACGTCGACGGCGTCGCGGTAAGCTTTAAGGAATCGGAGCCGCATTTTTCGAAATGCCGGAACGTCGTCTACGCGGGCAATCCGTGCGCGACTCGCGTGCTGAAGGCGGATCGCCGCTCGGGCTTCTCTTCGCTAGGATTCGCTCCGGATACGCCGTTCGTGCTGATCGTAGGCGGAAGCGGGGGAGCTCGCGCGCTGAACGAGGCGTTTGTTCGTATGCTGCCGTTGATCGGGAAGCTGCCGGACGTGCACTTTGTGTTCGTGACCGGCGAGAGATTTTACCGGGAAACCGAAAGCGCCGTATCCGCCGCTTTCCAAGGGAATTCCAGCCGAGTGAAGGTGCTTCCGTATATCGCGGGCATGCCTGACGTGCTGGCCGCGTCTTCGCTCTACGTCGGCCGCGCCGGGGCGTCTTTCCTTGCCGAGGTAACGTCGCTGGGGCTGCCGTCGCTGATCGTCCCGTCTCCGAACGTGACGAACAATCATCAAGAAGCGAATGCGAGAAGCTTGATGAACGCCGGAGCTGCGGACATGATTCTCGAACGGAATCTTAGCGGAGAAACGCTGTTCGGAGGCATTGCCGCCATCATGGGCGATTGGAAGCGTCAGCAGGCGATGGCCTCCGCGTCCCGAAGCCTGGGAATGCCGGAATCGGCGTCTATCATTTACAATCAAATCGTGGGCTTACAACGAAAAAAATAAGAGAATGTCCTTCGAAGGGGCCGGCAATTGGGCGTTTGTCACCACCCCCGCCCAGCCGTCATAAGATACAGCGTGATCGTGAATGTCTGACCGGCAGGCAAGGCAGCGGCGCGAGTTCCCGAAGGACTTGGAAGGAGGATGGACCATGCAGCAGTGGATTGCTGAGCTGAAACAGGCGGGAGTCGTTCAGATTCTGGAGAACGAACCGCTGTCCAAACATACGACCTGGAAAATCGGCGGACCTGCGGACGCGCTGATCGTTCCCGCAAACGAAGAGGAGCTCGAGGCAGTACTGCGGCTATGCGCGGTTCACGGAGTTCCGTGGTGCGTGCTAGGCCGCGGATCCAATACGCTGGTATCCGACAAAGGAGTCCGAGGGGCGGTCATCAAGCTTGGCGGCGGTTTCGATGAGCTGCGATTCGACGGCGAGACGGTGGTCGCGGGAGCATCGTACTCGTTCATCAAGCTGTCGGTGATGGCCGGCAAAGAAGGGCTTACCGGCCTGGAATACGCGGGAGGTATTCCAGGATCGGTAGGAGGCGCCGTCTATATGAATGCCGGAGCGCACGGATCGGACATTTCACGTATCTTACAGTCGGCCAGCATCGTGTGGGAAGACGGAAGCAGAGAAGTGCTAGGGAATGCGGAGATGAAGTTCTCCTATCGCCATTCCATTTTGCAGGAGCGCCGAGGCATCGTTACTCGGGCGGAGTTTCGCCTGGCGCAAGGAGACCGCAAGGAAATTGCGGCAGCTTTGGCGACGTACAAGGATCGCAGGCGTCGCACCCAGCCTCTGCAGATGGCATGCGCGGGCAGCGTCTTCCGCAATCCGCCTAACGATCATGCCGCACGGCTGATCGAGGCGGCCGGGCTGAAGGGGCTGCGCGAAGGAGCGGCCGAAGTGTCCCAGATGCACGCCAACTTTATCGTTAACCACGGAGGCGCTAAGGCCGAGGACGTCCTCACCCTCATCGGGAAGGTGCAGCAAATCGTCAAACAAACCTATGGAATAACACTTGTAACAGAGGTTCTCATGATGGGTGAGCGGTAACCCGGAGGTGAATCCCTTGGACAATTTGGTGATTGAAGGCGGGAACCCGCTTTCGGGCACCATCCGTATCCATGGAGCCAAAAATGCCGCTTTGCCGATTTTGGCTGCCAGCTTGCTCGCGGAAGGAGAAGTGACGATCCGCAACGTTCCCAGACTGCTCGATATCGAGGTCATGCTGGATATTTTGCGGGATCTCGGGTGCAAGGCCCGGCATCAGGATACGGTGGTGACAGTCGAAACGACAGTCGCGACATCCTCGCACATTCCGGAGACGCTGATGCGCAAAATGCGTTCCTCGGTGTTTTTGATGGGGCCGCTTCTTGCAAGATTCGGAGAAGTCGAGCTCTATCAGCCAGGGGGATGCGCGATCGGTGAGAGAAAGATCGATTTGCATTTGCGCGGCTTGGCCGCGCTTGGCGCGAGAATCGAAGAAAAGGGCAGCAGAATCGTATGCTCGTCCCGTCGGCTGCAGGGCGCGGAGATCAGCCTGGATTTTCCCAGCGTCGGCGCAACAGAAAATATTATGATGGCGGCTGTTCTGGCGCGCGGCCGGACAACGATCATCGGCGCGGCCAGAGAGCCGGAAATCCAGGATTTGCAGCATTTTCTTAATCGAATGGGCGCGCAAGTTAGCGGAGCCGGAACGGACATGATTACGATCGACGGGGTTGACCGTGTATACGGCTGCGACTTCGAGGTGATCCCCGACCGGATCGTTACCGGAACTGTCATGGTAGCCGCTGCGGCTACCCGAGGAGAAGTAACGCTAGAGAATACGAATCCGAGCCATTTGACCTCTCTTGTTCACGTTCTCCGCCGCGCCGGTGTTCAAATCGAGGTAGGCAATGATATAATGAGAATCGGCGCCTTCAAACGGCCGACAGCGGTAGACCGGATCGTCACCTCGCCTTACCCGGCATTCCCGACCGATATGCAGGCACAGGTAATGACGTTGCTGGCGTTGGCCGACGGGGTGAGCGTGCTGAAGGAGACGGTGTTCGAGGGGCGCTTTAAGCATGTGGACGAATTGTGCCGCATGGGAGCGGACATCCGAGTCGATCTGAACAACGCCTTTATTCGCGGAGTGCCGCAGTTGTACGGCACGACCGTCGAAGCGACCGATCTACGAGCCGGAGCCGCGCTTGTCGTCGCCGGGCTGGTGGCGCAAGGCACAACGGTCGTTGAACAGATTCATCACATCGATCGGGGTTATGACCGAATCGAAGAGATGTTCCAGCGCATCGGCGGCAATATTAAGCGCGAAGTTCACCGGAGCAAAGTGTTCAGCTAACGAACCACAGGAATAGGTCCCGCTGCAGAAGCTTACTTCCGCTGCGGGGCTTCTTAATGAGTTTTATAAAATTGCGTCGTTAGTCATGGGTCTAAAGACACGTCAAAACAAGGGGGAACAATCGTGAGCGAAAAAATTCCCGCGCTGAAGAAGGAGACGGCACAGCCGCGCTCCCGGCGCGGTCAAAGGCTGATTCGGCTGTTAATCGCATTGGCGGCCATCCTCCTAATCGTGCTCTTCTTCCGTTCCCCTTTGTCGAAAATAGGAGAAATTCAAGTGACGGGAAACGAGTTCGTCAGCCGGGAGGAGATTGTCGGAGCGTTGGACATTGCTCCCGGCGACTCATTTTTCTTCCCTGGTATCAGTAAATTGAGACAGCGCGCGAATGAGCTGAAGCCGATAGAAACCGTACTGATCGTCAAAAACTTCCCGGGAGTCGTCAGCGTTGAAGTGAAGGAATATCCGCAGGTGGCCGTTAGACTTTCTACGGATGGAAGCATCTCTGCTATTCTATCGAATGGACTTATGCTGCCTATGCCGAAAGGAAAGCTGCCGGACAAGCCGATATTGTCCGGATGGAAAGCGGACGACGCGAATATGGCGGAACTGTGCAAGGCGCTCGGCGATTTGCCCGGATATTTGTTATCGGATTTGTCCGAGATTCAACCGGATCCGTCGGTCTCCTATCCGAAACGGATCAAGATGTTCACGCGTTCGCGATTCGAAGTGACGACATCAATCGAGCTGTTAAAGGATAAAATCGCTTATTTGAGCGATATCGTGCAAAACCGCGAGCCTGGAAAGATAACGATGTTGGATGTGGACTATTATTCTCCGTATTCCACGGAAATTGTTGCCGAGTAGGCTGCGAAAGCCGATAAACTTAAGGAAAAGGACTCTACTCAATCCTCGAAAAGAATGATAAAATTTCATTTATGGGCAAAAGCGGAGAGTCGCTGAGAAGGCCGAATTACGGCCTTGCCATATAAACTAAAAAAATTGTTGAAAAAAGAGGGAAAACCCTGCGGACGTGGAATATGTAGAGGAAGCATCCCTTGTTCGCGGCCATTTTCATCGATTTACAGGAGGTGCCACCGGTTGAGCAACAATGACCTCATCGTCAGCCTGGATATCGGAACTTCGAAAATCCGGGTGATTATCGGGGAGATCAGCAACGGGGCCATTAACATCATTGGCGTCGGTTCCGCAGATTCGGACGGAATCCGTAAAGGCGCCATTGTCGATATTGACCAAACCGTTCAATCCATCCGTAACGCCGTCGATCATGCAGAACGCATGGTTGGAATAGGAATCAGCGAAGTTTACGTAGGGATTACCGGCAATCACATCGCTTTGCAGAGCAATCACGGAGTCGTAGCCGTTTCCAATGAAGACAGGGAGATTGGCGAAGAAGATATCGAGCGTGTTTTGCAAGCGGCTAAAGTGGTTGCCCTGCCGCCCGAGCGGGAAATTATCGGACTCGTTCCGAAGCAGTTTCTAGTTGACGGACTTGCGGGCATTCAAGATCCGCGAGGCATGATTGGCGTTCGTCTTGAAGTGGAATGCACGATCATTACGGGAACGAAAGCGGCCATACATAACCTGATGAGATGCGTCGAGAAGGCGGGTCTGAAAATATCCGGTTTAATTTTGATGTCGCTGGCTTCGGGAATGATGGCTTTAACGAAAGACGAGAAGCAAATGGGCACCGTTCTTGCGGATATTGGCGCGGGTTCGACGACTTTGGCGATTTTCGAAGGCGGCAGCCTTTCAGCCGTGTCCACGTTGCCGATCGGCGGAGATTACGTGACCAGCGATATTTGCTACGGACTTAAGACCCAGACGGAACACGCGGAGAAAATCAAGCTGAAGTACGGGTGCGCCCGTATAGACGATGCCGCCGAGGATCAGAAGTTCAAGGTAATGAGAGTCGGAAGCAACATGGAGAAGGAATTCTCCCAATTCGACCTTGCGAACATTATCGAGCCTCGCATGCAGGAAATTTTCCAGATGATTCGTCAGGAAGTGAAACGTCTAGGCTATCATGACAAAATCAACGGTTACGTACTGACAGGCGGTTCAGTTTCTTTGCCAAGCGTTCTTCCGCTAGCCCAAATTGAACTGGAATCGAATGTCAGAATCGCAGTGCCGGATTACATCGGCGTTAGGGATCCTTCCTTCAGCAGCGGTGTCGGCATGATTCAGTATGTGACCAAATACGTCAGAACGCGCGGCGCAACCGGACCGAAGCGTACTCCGAAAGCCAAAGCGGCAGCCGGAGGCGCTACAGCGGAACCCAAGCCTGGCATTGTTGAATGGTTCAAAAACATGTTCAAGGAATTTATTTAAGCCGCCGCTTATGAGGAACCATTCATGCGAAGCAAGGAGGAGTTTACTAATATGTTGGAGTTTGATTTTGAGATGGAACCACTTGCAAAAATTAAGGTCATTGGGGTCGGCGGCGGCGGCAGCAACGCTGTAAACCGGATGATCGAGAACGGCGTCAAAGGCGTCGAGTTTGTTACGGTAAACACAGACGCTCAGGCGCTGAACCTTACGAAGTCCGAGCAGAAGCTGCAGATCGGGGACAAGCTGACGCGCGGCCTTGGCGCGGGGGCGAATCCGGAGGTTGGCAAAAAGGCAGCCGAAGAATCCCGAGAGTTTATTACCAATTCGCTGCGCTCTGCCGACATGGTGTTCGTAACGGCGGGGATGGGCGGAGGAACCGGTACAGGGGCTGCTCCGGTCATTGCTGAGCTGGCTAAAGAAAGCGGCGCATTGACAGTCGGGGTCGTTACCCGCCCGTTTACATTCGAAGGCCGCAAGCGTTCGATGCAAGCCGAGATGGGCATCGAAGCGCTGAAAGAGAAAGTCGATACGCTGATCGTTATTCCTAACGACCGGCTGCTCGAAATCGTGGACAAGAAGACGCCGATGCTGGAAGCTTTCCGCGAAGCGGATAACGTCCTTCGTCAAGCGGTTCAGGGCATTTCCGATTTGATTGCCGTTCCCGGTCTGATTAACTTGGACTTCGCGGACGTAAAGACGATCATGTCCGAGCGCGGTTCGGCGCTGATGGGCATAGGGCAAGCCACCGGCGAGAATCGCGCGATGGAGGCTGCTCGGAAAGCGATTATGAGCCCGCTGCTCGAGACGTCGATCGAAGGCGCGCGCGGCGTGATCATGAACATTACAGGCGGATCTAACCTCAGCCTGTACGAAGTGAACGAAGCGGCTGAAATCGTAATTGCCGCATCCGATCCGGAAGTCAACATGATTTTCGGCGCGATGATCGACGACAGCTTGAAGGAAGAAATCAAAGTTACCGTCATCGCGACCGGCTTTGAGCATAAAGGCCCAACTCGCCGTCCGGTAAATCCTTCGGCCGCAGCGACTCAGACGCAGGCTCAGCCCGATCTGACCGGCGGGCATAGCAACGAAAATCGCCAGTCAAACAATTTACGTCCTTTCGGCAACCAAAATGTATCAAGCGACCAATTGGATATTCCCGCATTTTTGAGAAATCGTCCTCGCGGCGACCGCTGACGAATTCTTAAATCATGCAAATAAAGAGGCTGTCTCAAAAGTAAGTTCTAGCTCACTTTTAGAACAGCTCGCTTGAAAAAAAGGTGCCTAATTGAAAAATGACGGCGTTAAGGGTGCTAACCCTG
>NZ_QRDZ01000023.1 GCF_003386235.1 Cohnella phaseoli | reverse complement strand
TCCGTAACTCAAGCATACAAAAAAACGCCCAAGGCTGACGGATTTCATTCCGTTTTGTGCCTTGAGCGAAGCGAAAGGAATGGGAATAATCATGAAAATTACCGAAGTTGAAGCGATACATTTGCGCTTGCCCGATCTGGACGCGGAGCAATGCGACGGCACGCAGGATACGTTAATTATCCGCATTCATACCGATGAAGGAATCGTTGGCGTAGGCGAGGTCGACTCTTCTCCGCTTGTCGCCAAAGCGGTCGTGGACGCCCGCGCTTCCCACTCGATCGCGACCGGTCTTCGGAGCTTGCTGATTGGGGAAAACCCGATCGAGATCGAACGGCTGTGGGACAAAATGTACCGGGGCACGATTTATTTCGGCCGCACCGGTCCGGCTTTGCACGCGATCAGCGGCGTGGACATCGCGCTGTGGGATATTTTTGGCAAGGTGATGAACCGTCCCGTGTGCGAGATGATGGGCGGCATTTTCAACCGTAAATTGAAAGCCTATGCAAGCGCGCTCATGCCGGAGACGCTTGAGGAAGCGGCTCGCATGGCGGAGCAGTACGCCAAGCAAGGCTATAAAGCCATGAAATTCGGATGGGGACCGATCGGTCGCGATCCGAAGTTCGACGAGGCGCAGGTCAAGGCGATCCGGGAAGCGATCGGCGACGACATCGATATCATGATCGACGCGGGACTCGCTTGGGACTTGAAGGGCGCGCTGCGGATGGCCGACGTCTACGAGAAATACGGCGTCTATTGGCTGGAGGAGCCGGTGCATTCCAACGATATCGCCGGATACCGCGAGCTGGCGGACCGCACGAGAATTTCAATCGCCGGCGGCGAGCAGGAGAGCGGCAGAATGGCGTTCCAACGGCTGCTCGACGAAGGGCATCTGGACATCATTCAGCCCGACCTGGCTCGCGTAGGCGGATTGACCGAGGGCAAGAGAATCGCGTATTTGGCATACGATCGGCACAAGAAGGTTGTCCCGCACGCGTTCAAAACCGGCATTCTGGTGGCGGCAAGCACGCATTTTGCGGCAGCGATTCCGAATGGCTTTATGATCGAATATACCGTATCGAATTCGCCGTTGGCGCGGGACCTGGTCAGCCGCGAGGTGGAGTTCAAGGACGGCTACGTAACCGTTCCGGTCGATCGTCCGGGCTTGGGCGTGGAGATCGACGAAGAAGTATTGAACCGTTATCGGGTCGAGTGAGGAGGCGATAAGCATGTCATCGATGATGCGAGCGCTTGTATATGAAGGCCCCAGGCAGATGAACGTCCGCAACGTTCCGGTTCCCTCGCTTGGGGAGAGGGAGGTTCTCATTCGGGTCGAGCGAGTCGGCATATGCGGCTCCGAGCTTGGCGGCTTTCTTGGTCATAACTCGCTGCGCGTGCCGCCTCTCGTCATGGGCCATGAATTTTCCGGCGTTGTGGCGGAAGTAGGGGCAGGAGCGACGAAATTCCGGCAGGGCGACCGGGTTACGGTCAACCCGCTGAGTACATGCGGCGAATGCGAGGATTGCCGCGCAGGCAACGAGCAGCTGTGTCAGAGCCGCAGTCTGCTCGGAGCGCATGCTCCGGGGGCCTTCGCGGAATATGTTGCGGTACCCGAGCGAGACATTCACCCGATTCCCGATTCCGTCTCCTTCGATCAGGCGGCCTTCGCGGAGCCGTTCGCGTGCGCGGTTCATCTGTGCCGACTGCTGTCTTTGAAGCGGGAAGATCGTCTGCTCGTCCTGGGAGCGGGCCCGATCGGCCTGTTCGCGCTCGCCGCTGCAAGAACTTTAGGATTGGAAAACATCGTTGTAGCGGATCTGAACGCCGATCGGCTGCGCATTGCGGCGGAGCTGGGCGGCATTCCGGCGCGGGGTGACGAGGAGATTGAGGCGCTTAAGCCTGCGGAAGGGTTTCATGCGGCGGTGGATGCGGTCGGAGCCGCTTCGACCCGCCTTCGCTGCGTGCAATCCGTACGACGCGGCGGCAGAATCGGGCTGACCGGCCTTCACGAGGCCGATACGACGCTGCCGATCAATTCGATTATCCGCGAAGAGCTTAAGCTGTTTGGCGCTTTCGCGTATTCGCGGAGCGATTTCGAAACGGCTCTGCGCTGGATCGGGGAGGGCAGAATCGATTTGCTGCCCTGGACGGAGCATCGTCCGCTGGAGGATGGCCAGAGCAGCTTCGAGAAGCTGGTGTCCGGCCCGGGCGCTATCGCGAAGATTATGCTCTGTCCCAACCCATAGAAGGAGGAGTTAACTTGAAGCTCGCTGTGATCGATCAGGAAGGAAAACAGACGCTCGGCATATGGACGAGCGTCGGCATCGTTAATATGGCGAAGGCCGCAGAGGTTTACGGAAACGGCGGGACTTCGCTGCCCGGCGAGATGATGGACGTCATTCGCGAGGGTGAAGCAGCGGTTGAAGCCCTGCGGTCCCTGCTGGCGCAACTGCCTCCGCAGCCGGATCGCTCCGTCCTTATTAGCGACGAGGAGCTATCGTTCGGCCCTTGCGTTCCGGTCCCTCAGAAAATCATCTGCGTCGGCTTGAATTACCGCAGGCACGCCGAGGAGACGAACTCGCCGATTCCCGAGTATCCGATTTTGTTCAATAAGTTCAACAACTCGCTGACCGGACACCAGGCTTCAGTCGCGGTTCCGGGCGTGACGGCCAAGCTGGACTACGAGGCGGAGCTGGCGATCGTAATCGGGAGACGTGCGAAGAACGTATCCCAAGACGAGGCGCTCGATTACGTATTCGGCTATACGGCCGTTAACGATCTCTCCGCAAGAGATTTGCAGCTTCGCACGCAGCAATGGCTGCTTGGCAAAAGCTGCGACGGGTTTTGCCCGATCGGACCGTATCTCGTAACGGCCGATGAAGTCGGCGATCCGAACCGGTTAGCGATCCAATCGATCGTGAACGGAGAAATCCGCCAGGATTCCAACACGTCGGATATGATTTTTGCGTGCGACGAAATTGTCAGCTATATTTCCCGACACATGACGTTGGAGCCCGGCGACGTGATTCTGACCGGCACGCCCGAAGGCGTCGTCCTCGGATTGCCGGCGGAGCGGCAGGTTTACCTGAAGCCCGGCGACGAGGTCAGCATTTGCATCGAGAAGATCGGAACGTTGACGAATCGTTTTGTCGCGGAAGCTTAAAGCGATTTCTCGGAATGGGAGGAAGACAGGATGGATGTCTTACCGTTTCTATCAAAATATGCCTTGAACATGAGAGCCTCCTGTTTTCCCGCGCTGACCGCCAGACGGAGGAAGCATGCGACAACGGATTTAGAAATTCTGATGCTGGGGGACAGCCATGGCTGGGGCCAAGGCGCACCGGGCTACGACGTGATTTTTCCCGCTTATTCCTCTCATATGGCCGTTCCCTATAACAAAGGTTTTTTTGCGAAGCTGCGGGAACATCTTTTGAACAAGTACGACTTCTATCCTTCCGCGATCATTCCGGAATCGGACGATCGCGCCGAAGATAGCTCCCCTCTTATCCGGGGAAACTACCAGATCGTTCGAGAAAGCATAGTCGAGCCGGTTGCGGCTGAGGGCTTCTACGCATCGCGCGGTGAGGATCGTGCAGCGGTGAAGCATCTGGGCGATTTGGCCGCGACCGATCGATTTACCGACTGCTTGTATGCGATCGTTCCGGAGGAAAACGGAAGAGGCGGGGCGTGGTGCTGCGTGGATATGAAAGCCCATGCGACCAAGGCGTATATCGGCGTGCTTGCAGGCAGATGCGGGGGAAGGCTGGAGATCTTTTTTCGGGAAAAGGGAACGGGTAATCGCCGGAATACCGGCGGCTATCTGTATCCGCAAGCGGAAGGGTATCCGAGGGTGACCAGACTTCATCAAGGCCAGCACGTCGCGATCGAGGTCCCAGAGGTTGAGATAGGCTCTACAAGCGTCGTCCTTGATACGTATAGACCCGACGGCGACGAAGAAATCGTCTATTGCATCGATTACGGTCAGAAGCAGATCGGCAGACTTTGTCTCTCCTATGGCGGTGCGCACCCGGATGCTGTCGGTTTCGAGCATCCGCAGGTTGCGGCTTTCGGACAAGCGCGACCGGCGCTTAGAATCAGAGGAATCGTGTTCGACAGCTGCGACGTTCGCAATTTCTCGATGGGGGGACATACGGTCGGTCAGTGGCTGGGGGACGGAACGGCGAGCTTTAACGATCCGTCTTATCCGCATATGGATGAGCTGCTCCGTTTCGTCCGGTTCACGCCGACCTTGGCCGTTATCCAAGCTCCCATTGTTAACGAATACTTGCGACAGACGCCGATCGACGTGTTGAAATCGAACTTGCGCGCCTTGATCGAGAAGCTGAGCCGTCATCTTAACCCGGAGGGCGACAGGAAGACGGATATTCTCTTGTTCACGACCGTGGGCGACAAATCCGTTATTTTCGAAAACGCGCCTTCCGCTACGATAGGTTACGAGGAATATTTTCAAGCGGTGCAAGACTTCTCCGTATCGAACGGGTATGGGTTTATCGACTTCGAACGATATTTCCGGGAGAATGTGTCGGCCCAATTGCTGGACTACGAATTCCTGTACGACGATGACATTCATCCCGGACCGTATGCGAATGAGTTCATCGGGAAAATGCTTGCGGAAACAATTGATCTGATCATGTGATGACTAATAGTTGCGCATTCCATGAGCCGCGCGGTACGATGTACACAGAACAAAGCGGGGGGATGAGTTGCGTGAAGAAGCAGGCAGAAGCGATTAACGTGGAAAAATCGGCGCTTGGCGAAGGGCCGTTATGGCTTCCGGAGAGCGGTCAGCTCGTATGGGTAGACATAGAAGGAATGAAGATTCGGATGTGGAATCCGAAGACGCGAGAGGACGGAAGCGTTTCTGTCGGGCAGCGGATCGGCGCGGTCGTGCGGGCATCGGACGGGCGGATGGTATGCGCGCTGGAGCACGGATTTTACTTCCTGGATCTGACGACAGGAGAACTGGAGCCGATTGTCGATCCCGAGGCGCACTTGCCGGGCAACCGGTTTAACGACGGCAAATGCGATCCAGCCGGCCGTTTCTGGGCCGGTACGATGCCGAAATCCGAAGATGCTCCCGAAGGCTCGTTGTATCGCCTGGACACGGACGGCTCCGTGCATCGGATGGTCGGCGAGATCAGCTGCTCGAACGGTTTGGGCTGGAGCCTCGACGGTCGGACGATGTATTACATCGATACGGGGACAAGACGGGTCGATCGATTCGACTACGACGCTGCCAACGGCAATATTTCCAACCGCCGCGTCGTCGCGAATATCCCCGTCGATCAGGGATTCCCCGACGGCATGACTGTCGACGCGGAAGGCAAGCTGTGGGTTGCGCACTGGGGCGGCTATGCCGTCAGTCGCTTCGACCCCGACACCGGCGAATGTCTGGAACGTATCGAGCTGCCCGTATCCCAAGTGACCTCCTGTTGCTTCGGCGGCGACGATCTGGACGAGCTGTACATTACTTCCGCAAGCGTGGGGCTCAGTGAGGAGCAGCTGCGACAGGAGCCGCTGGCCGGAAGTCTGTTCGTGTACAAGCCCGGAGTGAAGGGGCAACTCGCCCACGATTATCAGGTTCAGGGCAAGTAGAGTGCAACTGGATGTGGATAAACGAAGAAGCTAGGCCATTGTAGCGGCTTAGCTTCTTCGTTTATTTTTACAAGCATAAAACCTCTTCGTTGCGTCGCTTCGGGTGCGCGCTCTACTGGCTACCGTCGATTTTCCCGATAAGCCTTGCGGTAATTTTCCGGGGACAGTCCTTTGTTTTCCTTGAATATTTTGCAAAAGTAGGCCGAGTTGAACCGCCCGACCAGCCATGCGATTTCATGCACGGGCTTGGCGGTATTAGCCAAAAGGAAGCAAGCCTCGCGTATACGGCGGAGCGTTAAGTAGCGCGAAATCGTAATCCCCGTATTTTGCTTGAACAGATGAGAGACGTGATAGGGGGACAGATGCAGTTCATTGGCCATCCCATCGAGGCTGAATGGCTCCTGGTAGTGGCGTTCCAGCCACTCGGTCATACTCTCCATATATCGCTGCATTCGCGGGCTTGGATGGCTTCCGGCCGGCAGAGCAGGCAAAACCTCGCGTTTCAACTGCCGCAGCAGAAGCAGCAACAGCAGCGCGCGATTCTCCTCGGTTCCATTCAAGTGTTGATTCATTTCCTCATACAGCTCGTCGAGCAGGCCGATCACTCGGCTGTCCGGATTAAGCTTAAATATTTGTTGTGGCATTCCGCCGCGCCATATCCACTGGAAGTATAGCTTCAGCTCCGGGAAGGGCACCAGATAAGGCTCCAGCAAATGCGGGTCGAACGTCAACACAGACCGCGTATAGAGACCGTTGTGGGGAGGTACTTCGACACGATGCATCTGATAAGGCTGAAACCAGACCAGTGTGCCCGGCTCCAGCGCGAAGGTCCGGTTATCCAGCATAATCTCGCCTTGGCCGGTATAGACATAGAGCAGCTCGATTCCGTGGTGGGCGTGAAAAAAGTACGATTCGGACGCCGTCTGCTTATGGTTATAGTAGAAGATGCCGGGATTCGCGGCTTTCCGCGGTGTATCGTCGTCGGGCATGGGCTAAACCTCGTTTTCGCAATATAGTTATATAATAGCACAACAAAATATTACGAGACCTCCTTATAATTAAAGGCATTAGCAAAGCTATTCGATGCGATTGGGAGGAGAAAATTTGTGATGTGGACGCAAGTGATCGAACAGGCGTTAAACACGACTCGGGCCAATATTAGACGGTTCGGAGACCATTTTCCGCATGTCAGCAACGGCGATGGAAAATATGGCCTTAATCCGAATGACGATTGGACGGACGGCTTCTGGACCGGCATTCTGTGGCTAGGTTACGAGTACAGCGGGGATCCCGAATTCCACGAGGCGGCCGTGAAGTCGGTCGCATCCTTCAAAAGCAGGATGGACAACCATATCGTGCTGGATCATCATGATATCGGCTTCCTTTACTCGCTGTCGTCCAAGGCTCAATGGATTGTCGAGAAAGATAAGCAGGCCAGAGCGTTAACGATTCAAGCTGCGGATACGTTAATGAAGCGGTGGCGCGAGAACATCCGAATTTTGCAAGCATGGGGACCAAAGGACGATCCGCAGAACGGCGGCCGCATTATCATCGACTGTCTGCTGAATTTGCCGCTCCTATACTGGGCAACCGAGCAGACAGGCAACCCTCGTTACGCTGAGGTTGCTCGCATTCACGCCGATCAAAGCCTGCGTTTTCTCGTACGCGGGGACGGCAGCTCGTATCATACTTTCTACTTCGACCAGGAGACGGGCGATGCGATCCGCGGCGGCACGCATCAGGGCTACAGGGACGGCTCTACATGGACGCGTGGACAAGCGTGGGGCATCTACGGCTTTGCACTGGCTTACCGCTACTTCCGCGATCCGGAATACTTGGCTGCCGCCAAACGGCTGGCCGAATACTTCATTAAGCATCTACCGGAAGACAACGTCGCTTATTGGGATTTCGACGTGCCGCAAAACCCGACCTCGCCGCGGGATAGCTCTGCGTCCGCGATTGCTGTTTGCGGCATGCTGGAGATCGCCGACCATTTGGATCAGGCGGATCCAGCGCGCGCCAAGCTGCTGGAGGCTGTTCAGTTGGCGATGAAATCGCTGACGGAAAACTACTTCACGGCCGGCAGCGAGACAGAAGAGGGCTTCTTGCGCCATGGCTCTTACTCCGTTAGAGGCGGCGCATCGCCGGACGACTTCGTGATCTGGGGCGATTACTATTTCCTGGAGGCGCTGATGCGCTTGGAGAAAGGCTTGCCGGGATACTGGTACGAGCGTACGTAACCACGAGAAAACTAGGCCGGCTGGGCAAACTGTCGGCATATTGGAATTGGACACGGTTCGCGATTGATGCGGGCCGTGTTTTTTTGGGTTGGAGTAGAGCGCATTCCAAGCTAAGCCCTACTTTTGGCGGCCGTCTATAGGCGGGCCGGTTTAAGGCATCCCGGCATAAGGCGGGCCAGCTTAAGGCGACCCGGTATAAGGCGACCCGGCATAAAGCGACTCGGTATAAGGCGACCCAGCTTAAGGCGGGAAATCCGCGTTAATTTCAGATGTTGGGCGAAAAACATCGATTTAAAGCGGAAAACCCCCTTTATTTTCTCTAAACGGGCGATTTTTCGGAATTATGGTGGAAAATCCGCCTTATTTGGCTCGGAAAGGGTGTTTCAGCCCATTTAAAGCGGGTTTTCCGCTTTAAAGTCATCCCACTCCTGAGCGGATCGAGCAGATCAGGCAACGCGGATTGAACGGGATGTCCGCAAGAATGAACATGCTTCGATGGCGATCCAATCGTTATTTTTTTTGGCCAAACGATCATGAATTCAATCTATATACATCCGAGCCTGAACCGAGCGCGCGTATTCCGACGGCGTCTGGTCCGCGACCTGCTTGAAATGGCGGGAGAAGCTGTGGATGCTCGCATAGCCCAGCAGGTCGGCGATTTCGGTAAAGTTATGGCGACGCTCGCGGATGAGCGTTTTGGCTTTTTCGATTTTCAGGCCTTTGTAATATTTCATGACGCTATGGCCGGTTTTCTGTTTGAACAGACGTACGAGGAAAGTTTTACTGATATGCAAGTATTCGCACATTTCGTCCAACGTGAGATCGTCCGCGAGATGCTCGTTCATATATTCGATGAGCTTCCCGGTCACGTCGTTCTCGCTCCGCTCCTTGGCGGCGGTGGACAAGCGTTTGCCCCCGGTATCCGCGTATCCTTGAGAGACGATGCTCATGAGCAGCAGCTCCAGATAGAGCCTTATCTGCTGCTGCGCGCCGAAAACGGCGTCGGGTTTGGGGACCAGTCGGTGGTTGCGCGGATCGTCGAAAGGAGGCTCGAACGCCTGAAAGCCGAATTTGACGACGGATGCGAGCAGGTTGCGTTCGCGGTCGCCGAGATGGAACGTTTTGTTCTCGAAGCGGCGCATGGCGGGACTGCGACATTCGAAAGCGATAACGATCACGTTAGGCGCGATTCGATTGTTGGCCCATAGACTGTGATGCTCGTTCGGTTTGTGGAAAATGATATCGCCTTGCCGCAGCACGTACCCGTTATCGTCGGCCGTCGCTTCAATTTCGCCCGCGTCGACATAGACGAGCTCCCAGAAGTCGTGCCGCTCACCCGCGAACAGATAGTCTTTGGCAAACTCGAAGTAGTGCAAGGAAATCAAGTGTGTAATTTCAATATCGAGCTTTAGCCGGGTTTTCGCGAATTCCATATCGTATTCCTCCGGGAACGGGGTGACAGGGTATGATCAATGTTGCCAGGTTAAGGCTAAGACTTGTCTCTCCGCGATTCAGGCGAATAGATTGTTCTTTAGCGGATCGAAGCCGTGGAGCAATGGCCAAAATGCTTATTCCCTGCAAACTGAGACGAACCTGCCCAATAAGACCGCACGGCGTGCATATTCCCCACAAATTGAGGCGAACTTGCACGTTATGCCCAAGCCGTGGAACGAACAAAAAAGTAACTTAATGTCCAACTGGCCGGTGTCGCGGAAAGCCAGCTTAACTTGACAAATCGGGGGTGCGATGCAATCTTCTCCTTAAGGTTCTATGTGCGAAACGCCGAATCCTGCGCGATAAATAGGTTGAACCAAAGATTCTTCGAGGAAATCACCCCATGAAATGGAGAAAGGGAATGGTTTTGCCCTGGTTTTGCATGCGCCTTTTGTCTTTGAGTTAAATACCTACAAAGGTATTATTGATCCAGCAACTCAAAACAACCTGTCTGAAGTCGGCAAAGCCATCCCTTTCGGAATGCAATGGGCGTACTCTCCCACTGGTCCAACCTATACAGGGCGGCCAGCGGGCAGATTTGATAAATAATCGGGCATTCTCGGCAAAGCCTCGTCCGAAGATTAGCTCTTATAATGAAGGGGCAATCGAACTGACGAATAGCGGAGGGATTCCGATTATGAAGAAAGGCATTAACGCCTGGTCGTTTCCGGCCGGGATGGGAGCGAAGGAATGCATTCGGCTGGCCAAGTCCGCCGGATTCGACGGAATCGAGCTGGAGCTGGCCGAGACGGGCGAGCTCAGTCTGGCCGGCGGCGAGAAGGAAGCGTTGGAGCTGAAAGCTTATGCGAAGGAAACCGGCATCGAGCTTTCCAGCTTGGCCAGCGGACTGTATTGGGATTATCCGCTCACCTCGAACGACGAAGCGATTCGCCGCAAAGGGCTGGACGTCGCCAAGAAGCAGTTGGAGATGGCAGCGGCGATCGGCGTGGACACGATACTGCTTATTCCGGGGGCGGTGGGCGTCGACTTTATTCCGGGAGCCGAAGTGGTCCCCTACGACGTCGCTTACGATCGGGCTCAGGAAGCCGTATCTCAGTTGGCTAGTATAGCGGCCGAACATCAGGTCAACATCGGTCTGGAGAACGTATGGAACAAATTTCTGCTGTCCCCTCTGGAGATGAGAAATTTCATCGACGAGATCGGTTCCCCGTGGGTCGGCTCGTATTTCGACGTCGGCAATACGCTGGCGAACGGTTATCCGGAGCATTGGATCTCGATTCTTGGCAAGCGGATCAAGAAGGTGCATTTCAAGGATTATCGCCGACAAGCAGGCGGATTGCACGGCTTCGTGGATTTGCTGGCGGGAGACGTGGATTATCCGGCAGTCGTCAAGGCGCTTGAAGCGGTCGGATACGACGATTACGTCATTGCCGAGATGATCCCCGCCTATACGCATCATTCCGAACAAATCATCTACAACACATCGCGGTCGATGGATCGCATTTTGGGAAGGGAGGCGGCACGATGATCAAGATCGGGTTAATCGGGACGGGTTTTATGGGGAAAATGCATGCCGCATGCTACGAAGCTCTGGCCGGAAAGGCAAATTTCCAAGTGACGGCGGTCGCCGACGACAATGCCGACAACGCAGCCAAGATCGCCGAGAAGTTCGGGGCGAAGGTCTACTCCTCGGGCGAGCAATTGATTCGCGAAGCAGACGTCAATACGATCGACATCTGCCTGCCGACTTTCCTTCATACGAAGCATGCGCTGCAAGCGCTGGAGCGCGGACACGACGTTTTCATCGAGAAGCCGGTTTGCTTGGAAGAGGAAGAGGCGGCGCAATTGCTCGAAGCGAAGGCGAAGTCCTCCGGCAAAGTGATGGTCGGACACTGCATCCGCTTCTGGCCGGAATACGAGTACTTGAAGAAGCTCAAGGACGAGGGCACCTACGGGGCGATGATTTCCGGCGTGTTTAAGCGGGTCAGCCCGCGTCCGACATGGGGCTGGAACGATTGGCTGCTGGACGGCAAACGCAGCGGATCGGCAGCGCTTGATTTGCACATTCACGATGTCGATTACGTACGTTACCTGCTCGGAGAGCCGGATTCGACGACGAGCACGGCGGTGAATAACGGCGGTTACGCCGACCATATTTTCAGCACGTATAAGTACGGGAAGACGGTCGTCTCCCTGGAAGGAAGCTGGGGCTATCCGGAAGGGTTTCCGTTCGAAATGTCCTATCGCGTCAAGTTTGAGCAAGCGACGGTAACCTTTACTTCCAGCGGGTTGGACGTGTATACGGAAGCGGGAGAGCATCTCCGGCCCGAGCTGGCCGGGGACGCGCCCGAAGACGGAGCTTCGTCCGATGTCGGCGGCAACGTCTCCTCGCTGGGCGGCTATTATAACGAACTGCTTTACTTCCTGCGCTGCTTGGAGGAAAACAAAGAAATTACCGTGTCCCCTCTAGAAGAGGGCGTAGCCTCTTTCCGGCTTGCCCGGCGCGAGATTGCGGCGGGGATTCGAGAATAAGCTAAGAAAACAAGAGAGACCGTAACGGCCGCATAGCCGAGACGGTCTCTCTTTCGCTTAACACGAACTAAGAAAATGAGCTCAGCCCTTCCGAGGTCCCGTCGTGCCTCCCTCATGACGGGAAAACTCTGTAAAGCTGCAGGTTCTTCTCCCCGAAGCGGGCCGATTAATGAGATCGACGAGCATCGTTACCACTTCGGCTTTCGCCGTCTCCTCCACGTAATAAGTCGTTAACTGAGGGACGCTGACCTTCGCCAGTTCGGTGAAACCCGCGCTGATCAGGCTAACGTCGTCGGGAACGGAGACCCCCATGACTTGCAGCCGCTGAAGGACGCCGAATTGAATGACGGTGTTGGCGCAAAAAACGGCCGTGTAATCCAGCCGCAGCATCTCGGCCCGCTTGCATAGCTCGTAGCCGTTCTCTTCGTTGCTGATCTGAATCAGCGACTTGTCGAGCGTAATGCCGCTGGCTTCATAGGCTTGGCCGAATCCTTGTAAGAAGCATTGGTGGATTTTGTAATCCAAGCTTCCCGTAAACAGCGCTATGCGCGTATGACCGAGCGAGATGAGGTAGCGAGTCGCGTCGTAGGCAAGCTTAACGTCATCGGTCATTGCGTAGCTCAGATCGTCGATATTGTCTTTAAGAGGCAGCCCGAGGAGCACGAAGGGGGGGGGATACCCCCGCAAAACCCGGATCAAATACTCGTCCACATCGCCGGAAACGACAGAGCCATCGATTTCCTTACTGTCCAGCGCTTTGCGCAGCTTGTCCATCGATTCAGGAGCGTTCGTTACGTTCATGTAAATCAAGCCGTACCCGTGCCGGCTGGCCGCTTGTTCGACGAGATGAAGCTCTCTCATATAACGCGGGTCGTTGGCGTCCCGTTCGTACAGGATGAAGCAGAGCTTGGGAGAGCTCTCGACATCCCGATATCCGAGTTCCTTGGCCGCCTGCAAAATTTTGCTGCGGGTTTCAATGGAAATCGTGCTGCTGGGCGTATTGTTCAGCACGAGGGAAACGGCAGTACGCGAAATGCCGAGATGCTCCGCAATTTCTTTTTTTGTAATCATAAGTCAGGCTCCTTCAGCTTCAGTCCGAAGCATAACGTCTGTTATATTATAACGTCAATAGGTAGGAAACGTCAATTTTCAATCCATATCCTAACCTGAATATGCTTTTTTTTAAATATGAATGCGATTTCATTTCAAAAAAATAAATATAAAAAGAGCGTTGACACTTAAATATAACGTACGTTATGATTGCCGTGATCAAGCTTAAACCGTTACATACGAAGGGTGGGGTCAAACAGCGTTGTGCATCAGATTACGGCAGTGCTCGTAGGCGCGGGGGCGAGGGGCAGATTCGTTTACGGCGCATACGCGCAAAAGTATCCAGACCAGTTGCAAATCGTGGCGGTCGCCGAGCCGGACGGTGAACGAAGAAGCATCGCGGCGGAGGAATACCGGCTTTCGTCCGACAGGCTCTACGCTAGCTGGGAACAACTGCTCGCAGATCGGCAGATCGCGGATATCGCGATTATCGCCACGCAAGACCGAATGCATTATGCACCTACGCTTAAAGCCTTGGCACTAGGGTATGACGTATTATTGGAAAAACCGATGTCCCCGGATATCGACGAAGTGATCGGGATGGCCGAGGCTTCGGTCAAGCATAACCGATTGCTTATAGTCAGCCATGTTTTGCGGTACACGCCATTCTGGTCCAAAATCAAGGAACTGATCGTCTCCGGGAGGGTCGGCCGGGTCGTATCCGTGCAATTAAGCGAGAATGTCGGATACTTTCATATGGCGCATAGCTTCGTACGCGGCAACTGGAGCAGGTCGGAGGAGACAAGCCCGATGATTCTGCAGAAGTCCTGCCACGACATGGACATTCTGTCCTGGTTGATCGACAAGAGGTGCTTGAAAATCAGCTCCTACGGCTCCTTGCTGCATTTCCGCCCAGAGCACGCTCCTCCGGGTTCGACGATCCGCTGCACGGATGGCTGCGCCGTCGAAAGACGGTGTCCGTACTCGGCGATCCGCATTTACGAAGAAGCTGAGACGCAGGAATGGACGCGTTTCATTGCCAACGATCCGTCGCCGGAAGCCGTAAGGCAAGCATTGCGGGAAGGTCCGTTCGGGCGCTGCGTTTACCGCTGCGACAACAACGTCGTTGACCATCAGGTCGTCAACATGGAATTCGAAGAAGGCGTTACGGCTTCGTTCACGATGTCCGGCTTCTCGCACGACATCTCCCGAACGGTCCAGATCATGGGAACCTTGGGCGAGATCAGAGGCTGCATGGAAAAGGGCGAAATCGCGTTATATCCGTTCGGGGAGGAAGGGTGTCTAGTGCCCGTATCCGTCGAAGAGGGCGGACACGGAGGCGGCGACGAAGGGTTGGTGCGCGAGTTTCTGAAGGATGTGCGCAGCCGGCGACGCGAAAGCGGACAAGGGCTGACCTCCGCGGGAGCTTCGGTGCAAAGCCATCTGATGGCTTTCGCCGCGGAGCGTTCCAGGCTGGAAGACGGTCATTCCGTCTTGATCATGGAAAGAAACTTAATTGGGGGGTCAACACAATGAAAAAGGTCAACGCATTAACTTCCGTACTTGTTACGTTCGCCGTTCTGCTGGCGGGATGCTCGGGCAATAACGACAAGCCGTCGGCAAGCTCGTCGGCACCCGAGTCCGCACCGGCTTCGTCGGCAAGCGCCTCAAGCTCGGCAAGCGGTTCCGCAGAATCCGACGTATACCCGGAGAACGGCTTGTCCAAGAGCGAGAAGGTTACGCTGAAGATGGGCTATTGGGAGAGCGGCTCCGGTCGCGCCTGGATGGACCGAGCGGTCGAGAAATTTACGGCGAAATACCCGAACGTGGAGTTCGACATCACTTCTTCTCCTACGCTGGAGACGATTCTCGAACCGAAGATCGCCGCGGGCGACGACAACGATATGTTCGACCTGTTTATTCCGCGTTTCTCCGGCGCCAATCAGCACGAGCGGCTGGTCACCGCCGGGAAGCTGGAACCGCTCGACGACTTATGGGAGCGGGAGCTGCCGGGCGAGTCGGGCAAGACGCTGCGCTCCGTGATTTCCGACGACGCTTACGAGGCTACCGTCAGCCTCGGCTATACGGCAAGATTGCCAGTAGCCGGATATACGGCGGGACTGTTCTTCGATCAGAAGCTGTTCGAAGAGAAAGGCTGGAACAAAAATCCGGCGACATGGGACGAGTTCGTCGCCCTGCTCGATCAGATCAAGTCCGACGGCGTCATTCCGATTACGTTCCCGGGGGTCTATTCGGGTTACTTGACGGATTACGTCTTCAACATCCTGCAATTCGACTTGGCTAAGGCTAACGGCAATTTCGATACCTACCTCCAGAACTTCCGTAGCTTCACCGGTCCGCAGCTGACGACGCCGGAAAATAAAGAGGCCTGGAGCAGAATGTACGATTTCGGCAAGAAGGGGTATTTTCCGTCGGGGGTAGCGGCGTTGAACCATACGCAATCGCAAATGCAAGTGCTGCAGCATAAGGCTGCGCTTGTCGCGACAGGCGATTGGGTCGGCAACGAGATGAAGAACGCCACTCCGGAAGGCTTCACTTGGGGATTCATGGCGGTTCCGGCGGTGAACGACGTTAATCAGACGATCTTCGTCAATTCCGGAATCTCCGATATCGCCTTCATGATCTGGAAGAACAAGCCCGAGCTCAACAAACAATGGGCCAAGGAGTTCGTAATTAGCCTGTACGATTTCGACATCCAGACTGCGATTGCCTCCGAAGCGGGAGCTTACCCGGCGCGTCTCGATTTCGGAGACGATGCCGCCCGTACTGAGAAGCTTCAGCCGACGCAAGCGGCTGTTATGGCCTACTCGTCGGCACGTAACGTGCAGTACATTTCTTATCGCCGCGACTTCGGCTTGACCAGTCCGGAGAACGGCACGGCGGATAAAATGCTGAGCGAGCTCATTACAGCCGTAGCCACCGGCAAGAAGGACCCGGCTCCCGTGCTTGAAGAAGCGGAGAAGCTGAAGCAGACCGCGATCGAGAAGGATCGTCCGAAGTCGTAAGCCATATTCAATCGGGCGCGCGGATGACGCGCGGAAAGGTTCGTTCGGGAGGAAGCCATCTTCCTCCCGTTCGTTTAATTTTATTGCGAAAGGGGATTACCAGAGTTGAATGCCGGTCAAGCACCCTTGTCGCGGAAACCTCACGGTTCCGGCAAAGCCGCCAAACAGAAAGCCGTTTTCCTGATCGTTGCAATCGCGCCGTCTTTGCTCGGATATGTTTTATTCACCTTGTACCCGAACATCATGTCCGTCTACTACTCCTTGCTGGAGTGGGACGGATTAACGGACGCCAAGTTCGTCGGTCTTGATAACTATGCCTACCTGTTCAAGGATCATTTCGTCTGGCGAGCGTTGTACCACAATCTCATTTATATCGTTGTCGTACCCGTTCTGACCGTTCTTATCTCGCTGCTGCTCGCTTATTTACTGAACAATAAGTCGTACAGGGAGAACGCGTTCTACAAAGTCGTTTACTTTTTTACGAACGTGCTGTCGACCGTCGTCGTGGCCCTGCTATGGTCGTTTATTTTCGACGGAACGTTCGGCTTGCTGAACGGCTTCCTGGAGTTGTTCGGGCTCGATATGAACGATTTCTACTGGCTTGGGGATTCCAGAACGGCCATCTGGGCGCTCGTGATCCCGATGGTGTGGGGAGGCGTCGGTCTTTACGTTGTCATCTTCATCAACGCGATAAGCGCGATTCCGAAATCGCTGTACGAAGCCGCTCATCTGGAAGGAGCGAGGCCGATGACGATTCTGTTCCGCATCACGATTCCGCTTATCCGCAACGTCATCCGGGTGTGCGTCGTGTTCGTCGTTCTCGGCACGCTAAAGGGCTTCGAGGTCATTATGATTTTGACGAACGGCGGTCCCGAAGGCTCGACGGACGTAGCCGGCCTGTACATGTTCAATCTGGCCTTCGGCAAGGAAGCGCACAGTTACGGGTACGCGTCCGCCGTAGGGATGCTTCTGTTCGTCATTCTGGTCGGCGCGAAGCTGATCATCGATAAAGCATATCCCGAGAAGGAAGTAGAATTCTAGCATAAGAAAGGAGGCTTTGACAGAATGGCCGAACGAAGAACGCTAGCCGACGGATTCTGGAGAGGGATCCTATTTTTGTGGGCGTTGTCGATTTTATTTCCGGTGGCGTGGATTTTCTATCAGTCGCTTAGAACGA
Source organism: Cohnella phaseoli (assembly GCF_003386235.1). GTDB lineage: Bacteria > Bacillota > Bacilli > Paenibacillales > Paenibacillaceae > Cohnella > Cohnella phaseoli. The sequence goes on along the minus strand of NZ_QRDZ01000023.1, from coordinate 152,351 downwards.
ACGTCGACTTTTTCCAGAATATTTGGGCTTTGCCCTCTACCCTGAATTGGAGCAACTATACGAAAGCCTGGAACGGGTACGGCATCGGCAAATCTCTGCTGAATACGGTCTATTACGTCGGCGTGGGGCTTGTGCTGGGAACGTTCCTCACGACGCTTAACGCATACGCTTTGACCCGCATGAAGTTCAAGGGAAGGAAGTTCATTTGGGGACTCGTTATGCTGTCGCTGTTCCTTCCGGGGGTCAACGCGCTTGTGCCGCAGTACGTCTTGATGAAGTCGCTTAGTTTAACGAATAGTCTGACGGGGCTGATCGTCCTGGACAGCTTCGGAGAGAACGTGTTTTTTCTTATGCTGCTCGGCGGCTTCATGTCCTCCTTGCCGAAGGACTTGGAGGAAAGCGCGCACATGGACGGAGCGACGCTGTTCCAGACGTTCTGGAAAATCATCGTGCCGTTATCGATGCCGGGAATCGTAACCGTGGCAATTTTCAAGTTTCTGGGCTTGTACAACAACTTCCTCGGACCGTTCATTTACTTGTCCGATCCGGCCAAGTATACGATTGGGGTCAACATGTACCAGGCGAACATGAAGATGCAGTACACGTCCGATTGGGTGACGATGTTCGCCGGCGTCATGATTGTCATGATTCCTTCCATTATTTTCTATATTGTGTTTCAGAGAAGGATTATGGAAGGCGCGACGATGGGAGCGATGAAGGGGTGAGCGCTGAACCGCTGGCTTGAAGACGGAACTGTGCAGGATCAATCCACGACAAAGCGAGGGAATGAGAATGAGGAAAAGTCTGAAATTGCTTTTGGCAGGAATGGTTGCGATTACCGGGGCGTGCCCTGCTCCGCCGTACGGGGAACGAACGGCAAGCGCCGCGCAGCTGCTCGCCGACGACATGGAAGACGTAAGCGATTGGACGCTGTCGAACCCGGCCAATGGAATGCTTAGCGCTTATCCCGGCGAGGATCGGGTGTTCCAAGGCTCGTACAGCATGAATTTCAGAATTACGGACGACAACGACGGCGTTGCGGATCCCGTCTCGATCGCCAAAACCTATGCATCTCCTCAGAATCTCTCGAATCACGATGTCCTCTCTTTCTGGCTTCAGACGGATGCGCTCGATCCGCTGCTGGAGATTTCTTTGCGGGATACCGACGGAACAGTCAGCACGGTTAAGCTGTCTCATGTGCTGCGGAGCGCACATCTCCCTTCGGAGGTTAGACCGGACAGGTGGCTGCAGGCCTGGTGGCATTTCAAGGAATACGACGGAGCCGTGAGCGGCGGCAACGGCACGATGAACTACGACGCCATCGAGCAAATCTCGTTCTCCTCCGCGGACGGACGATCGGTCAACATGAAGTCGGAGCAGGTCAATTTCTATATCGATGAGCTGAACTTTTACGCCGATTCGGATCTCTACGACACAGCTCAAATCGATGCCATGGATTCCATAGCCGCTTGGAACACGACGCTTGGCTCCAGTCGCGCGCTCTCGACGACACAGGTAAAACAGGGTAATTCCAGCATCAAGTACACGGTATCGAACAATAACAACGGCATTGTCGAGTATCCGGTCTTGTACAGGACGAACGTCAACTTCGACTTGACGGGGTACTACGAGCTGACTTACTGGATTAAGCCGATGCAGAACCTCACCTTCTTCAACGTGCGAATAACCGATACAGACCAGACCTCGGAAGAATTCAATCTGGCGAAAATGTTCCCGACGGCGGGAGGCACGCTGCTTGCGGGCAAGTGGTACAAGGGCACAATTTCGTTCCGCGAGGACCCAGGGACGATCGTCGGGGGCGACGGCATTCTGAACTTCGATCGGATGAAGGAAATCGTCTTCGTAACCCGGGATTCAGAGCTGCCGGTCGGCGTCAATACCGATATTTACATCGACGACATTCGGGCTGTCAAGACCAAGGACCGCATGATGCTCGAATCGTTCGACGGGCTCGGCGGATGGACGACGCCGCCGGGCTCGAGCGTCATCTTGAATACGAACAATTATCGCGACGCATCCAGAGCCTCCATCACCTTCCAGGTTCCGAACGACAACGACGGAACAGCCGATTACTATACTGCGGCCAAGAGCCTGTCCGCCAATCTGTCTTCTCAAGATGTGCTGGGCTTCTGGATGCTGGTCAGCGAACCGACTGACAAAATGGTGTTTGCCCTTCGCGATGCTGACGGAACGGCGAACTACATCCGTTTGGATTCCGTCTTATGGGGCTCGCAGCTTGTCGCCGGGAACTGGTGGCATATCGAATGGCCTTTCAAGACGCAGACGGACGAGATCGCCGGCGGCAACGGCACGATGGATTACGCCAATATTACCGGCTTCGAAGTCATTATTGACGATAACACGCTGGTCAGGGGGATCGGAGGCAATTATTATTCGTTCGATAACCTGGAAGCAATGACGAGCAAGGAGTGGGCGCGGAGCCGCGAGGACGTGCCAATGCTTGCGCCGACCTCGCACGATTACGCTGCGGACGACTTCAAGATCGGAATGTATCAGCATTCGATCGTGCAGACGGAGCAAACGCTGCATGATATGGCGCGGCATGGGGTCGATTTTATCGTCTCTCATGTCGATCATCGAGGCGATGCGACTACGAAGCATGCCGATCTCGCGGATAAGCTGGGGCTGAAGGTCGTGCGTCAGGCGTTCCCTGTGGCGAACGACAATTCGCTCGACCATGCAGGCCTCGACGCGCTGGCGGTCAACGATTCGAACCAGACGTTCCTCTACGATCCGACGAATCGCATCGTCAGCTACTTGAACGCCAACGAGTTGGAGGTCTACTGGCCGAACAAGCTGCAGCCAAACGCAGCGGGCGACTACTCCTACTATGCGGATCAAGCGCGGGCGAACGATGCCGCCAAAGGCGTCGACAGGCGGGTCAATACGCACCATATCAACTATCTCTGGTACGATACGGGCGAGGATCAGCCGTGGTATATGGATTGGTCGACGCTAGGCAATTACGGAGGCTTTCAATGGACGGACCGCCTTAAACAGACCGCTTGGCGCATGGGCAAGACGAACGCGACGAACACGCAGTCGTGGTCTCCCAGCAAGCTGGTGACGAATATGAGCGATCGGATTTACAGGCATGTCGGCGATGCGCCGCTTAATCTGGACGAGATTGCAGATTTCAAGGACTCTCTCTGGACGAATTTCGAAGGGGGCTTAAGCGGAATCGCGTTCTTTACCTATGACGGAGACGATTGGGCCAACGAGTGGAACTTCGTCGACAATGACGGCAATCCGATGAACGATCGGCGTTGGGCGGCGGTGAGCGACATATCCAAGCAGATTCGGGCGGCGGAGGGCAAGCCATACGCGGAGAAGCTCTACCCGCGAAGCTTCGACGTTGTGAATCGGGGCAGCGTAGCCGTGAGCGCGCTGGCGGCTCCGAGCGATGCGCCGGTCGTTTCGGTGACGTTCGAATACAACGACGGCACGAACGATGCATGGACGCCAATCGGTACGACTGCGTCTAGCCCTTTCACGGTGAATTGGAATACGAGCGGACTGGATTCCTCGAAAAAGTATTTTGTGCGGGCGACGTCTTTCGACGGAACCCATTATTCGGTCGCGGATACGAGCTACTCGGTATCCGTTGCGGCCGCGTCCGGAGGTCCGATCGTCTCTGCGGCAGTCGTATCGTCCAATCCTACGAACGGGGCGGCGGCCTTGTCGCTCTCCGCGACGGCGACGAGCAGCGGTCAACCTATCGCCAAGGTTCAATATTACGTGGACACCGTTCAGAAGCCGGGCCAAGGAATCGACCTTGCGGCTGCCGACGGAGCCTTCGACAGCGTGAACGAAGGGGCTGCGGCAACGATTGATATCCCTGCGCTTGCCGCGACGGAACCGATCATGATCGACGATATGAGCGACATAGCCGATTGGAGCGGGACCGCGGCGAGAAGTCTGGATGCCGGCTCGCTGCGTCTGGACGTTAGCAACGACAATAACGGCATCGCTGATCCGCTGACGGCGGTTAAGGACTTCGGCGTTAGCCTGCAAAATTTCAGCGGACTGGATACGCTGTCGTTCTGGCTGAAGGCTGCGACGAGTCCGCTTGAACAGATGCAGATCAAACTCGCGGACGCCGACGGCACCGTATTGGAAGCTTCGATGCCAACGTACTACGGGGAGAGCCGCTTCCCTTCCGATCAGTGGCAAAATATCCGCTGGAACTTCAGGGAAAATTACGATTCGATCGCCGGAGGCAACGGCGTATTTGACTACGGAAGCGTGAAATCGGTCGAATTCGTTCTGGACGACAGCACGCTTCCGGCCACCGGAACGAAGCAAACGCTCTACGTGGATCATATCCGGGCATTCGCGGAGACGCGTTGGCAAGAGCAGACGACGCCGATCGTCTATGTGCGCGCCATGGACGCCGCGGGCAATTGGGGACCGACGCAATCGGTGAAAGTGAACGTGACGAAGTCGTCCTCGGGGGATATGCAAGGACCGGCAACGATCGTCGCGGGAACGAATCCCCGCGGCATTACAGACGGTCTCGATGTTATCCTGCTCACGGCCAATGTGGACGACGGGGTAGACAACCGTGGCGGATCGCGCATCGCGGCCGCGGAGTATTTCATCGACGCGCCGGGCGCGAACGGTTCGGGCACGCCGATGAACGCGGTCGATGGCAGCTTCGACGCGATGAGCGAATCGCTGACAGCCGTCCTGTCCGTCGCAGGATGGGCGGAGAACAGCGAGCATACGATCTACATCCACGGTCAGGACGAAGCCGGCAATTGGGGGCCGTTCTATACCGAGAAGATCGTGAAGACGTCGGCGCAAGGTCCGCGGATTCAGAACGCCGCCGCCGCGCCGAGGGAAACGCAAGGAAGTCCGACAGTGACGATCCGGGCGCTCGCGGACGAGACGGACACCGGTTGGGGCACGATCACGGCTGCGGAATATTTCGTGGACTCGGTCGGATTCGAGGGAAGCGGCACACCGATGGCCGCGCATGACGGAACGTTCAGCGCGAGGACGGAGCAGGCAACGGCGCAGATTAACGTCTCGTCCTGGACTCCGGGCTACCACACGGTGTACGTTCGCGCGCAGGATTCAAGAGGGAAGTGGGGACCGCCGAAGGCGATCGCCGTACGGAAAAACTAAGCCTGGTGCGGCGTACCCGCATGGAAGGCACGAGCCATAAAACGACCCTATCGGCATTATGCCGGTAGGGTTTTTGGCGAGTGAGTTTATTTTTCCTCTATCGCACTAGGGCGTGTATGCAAACCCGCTCAGGGGCATCTTTCACCGCCTTTTCACCCCCTGCTTCGTCACTTTTGCTTACGTACGTCCGGTACGCCTTCACAAAAGTTCCTTGCATGGAACGAAAATTCGATGAACTCTGCTGTCCTCGGAGTATGCATACACGCCCTAACGAAAATGGTGTATGATAGTGGCAAACTATGTCGAATGAACGATACTTCTTCCATTCCACTGAGCCGGGTGATGAAATATGTTTTCCAGAGCTCTTTCCTACTATGGTCGTTACAAGCTTCGTATCCAATTGATTCTGATCAACGGAATGATCGTATTGACGATTATCGTCGTGATGGGAGCCATAGCGGCATTTCACAATTATAATTCAACGAAAAAAAGCGTATCGAATTCGGTCGATCTGCTCTTTAATCAAGTGAACGGCCGTTTGGTGGAGTTTCTGGAGAGCGTTGATCTTGTTTCCGGAGCCGTATTTCTGAATAACGATTTTCAGAAAATGGTCTTACTGGAAGCCGGGGAGAGCGACGGTTACGATCGATATTTGAACGTGAGAAATTATATGAACGGCTACAGGGAATTGAACCACTCCATTAAGGGCTTCGTATTCGTCGATTCCTCCGGCAACCGTTACGTCTCTTCGTTTTCGGTTCCCTCCGAATTGACCGCTTTTCTGGACGCGAACGAACGAGACGGTTTCGGTGACGGCAGCATGATGCTTCTGCCCTTGTTCTTGAGGGAGGATCGGGTTTCCTCCGTGTACTTGGGCATCCGCGAGGTGCGGTCGATCCTCGATATGAAATATATGCAAAAAATCGGAGTCGGCTTCGTCGTGTTGGATCGCAATAAACTGGATTCTTTGATCGACGATAAATTTTTGAAGCCGGGTTCCGAGGTTCTCATCGTAGGCGACGGAAGAAGAGTGATTTCCTCGACCGATAAAGCCGGCGTTGGAAAGCGGATCGATGAAAGCGTATCCACAGAGGAGCAGCGCGATCAATTCGTCACGATTGACCGTACGAGGTACATGGTCAAAACAAGTCGGCTAAGTCAAACGGGATTAACGCTGGTGGCCAAGATCCCGACCGACGAACTGTTCAAGGAAGCGAGAACGATCGCGTATTCGTTGTTATTCGCCATCCCTATCCCCATCGTGCTCGCCATCTTGATTAATCTCTATTTTAATATTCTCATTACCAAGCCTTTGAAAAAATTAACGGACGCCTTTCGGCGTTTCGCATCCGGAGATATGACTATCCAAATCCGTTATAGCGATAACAATGAATTGACCGGGATTGCTAGACAATTCAATAAAATGGTCGGCGAGATCCACGAGCTTTCCCGCCGCAATTTGGCGACTCAGCAGCAACTGTACGAATCCGAATTGGCCAAAAAGCAGTTCGAATTGGATGGCTTGCACAGTCAGATCAACTCGCATTTTTTGTATAACACGTTGAACAGCATGGTCGGCATGGCTTTAACCGATTCCAAGCAGGAAATCATTCGGACTGTGGAAAACCTAGGAAACTTTTTTCGCTATAGCGTGAATGTAAACGATTTTGTGGAAATCGTAGACGAGTTGAAACATCTGGATACGTATCTGGACATCCAAAAGCTTCGCTTTCCGCGAAAATTTCGTTACCTCAGCGAAATCGAGCCGGCGCTTCTTCATCATCGCATGCTTAAGCTGGTCTTGCAGCCGCTAATCGAAAACGCGCTGTTTCACGGACTTGAGCACAAGCAGGGAAAGGGATTATTGAAGATTAAGATGTTCTCGTCAGGGGATGACATGCTCCTGCAAGTTTTCGATAACGGCATGGGCATGGATATCCAAACGTTATCGCGGCTGAATGCTTCGTTACTGTCCGGCGACGAGGAATCGGATACTCGGGATAAGGATAGAAGAGGCGTCGGTCTGGTTAACATTCACAGACGTATTCGTCTGCATTACGGGGACGGCTATGGAATTCGCGCAAAAAGCTGGGAAAATATCGGCACGGTCGTCAGTGTCGCGATTCCGAAAATGGAAAGAGGAGGGATCTGAATGTATAAGGTATTAATCGCGGACGACGAGGAATGGACGCTTAAAGCGCTGCGTCTGATCGTGGATTGGAGTCGGTTCGACATGGTGATCGCAGGTGAAGCGAATAACGGCGCGGACGCGGCGAGACTGTATCGGCAGATCCGACCGGATCTGGTCGTTAGCGATATTCGGATGCCCGGATTAAACGGTATCGAGCTGCTGAAACGGATCCGGGGAGAAGACAAGCGTTCCGCGGTCGTATTCATCAGCGCTCATAGCGACTTCGCCTATGCGCAGCAGGCTCTAAGCTTGGGGGCTGCGGATTATTTACTTAAACCGATTACGCAGGCGGGCATGGAGCAGATGCTCGCCAAGGTTAAGGAGCGGCTTCAAGAGGAGCGCCAGATCAGGAGCAAGCTCGAAAATTATGAAGCGCTGCGGCTGATTGAAGAATTGACCGGAGCGAGGTCTCTCACGCCCAACCTCGGGCAACGGCTGGCGCAAGCCGGCTTCTCTCCCGAATCGGGTTATTTCCGATGCGCGGTTGTCCGCACGAATTCCCGCGCGATATCCGCCCTCTACGTGGAGACGGAAACGGCGAACCGGAGCTACGGCGCTGCTTCCCTCGCGATCCCGACTGGCCCGGGGCGATGGTTGGTCGTCGTTCAATTCGACCGGACAGCGAAAGGCGAACCCTATTCCCGATGGAAGAGGATCTTCGGAAGGTGCGCGAACGAAGGCGCCACGATCGGACTAAGCGAGCTTTGCGACGATTGGTCCTCGTTCAGGGAGGCTTATCGGCAGGCTCAAGCAATGGCCAAGCAAGCATTCGTCACGGGAAGGCCCGGCATGTATTCGTATCGGGATCCCGGTCCGATCGTTCGCAAGCTGGCTCGTCTCTTACAGAGCGCCAAGCAGCCGGCGCAACTGGAGGCGCTGATCGAGCGGATCGGCGAAGCGTCCAAAGTCCGATGGAATCTAGAGGTGCTTACGAAACTTTACAATATGGCAAACGCGCAGTTGGATAAGCTCGTCGACCCGACGGAAAGTTTCGTCCCGGTCGGCGAAGAGGAGCTTACGGAGACGTTTGCCGACGGACCGGACGTCTTTCGGTACTTGAAAAGCCGGTTCGTCCGAGAGGCCGCGAATCCGGACAAAGCGCCCTCTCATAAAACCGTGCAGCAAATCGTGAACGAGATTCGCGAACATTATAACCGGAAGATTACCTTAAGCGAAATGGCCGAGAGGTACCATATCAACCTTTCGTATCTCAGCCTCTTGTTCAAGCAGGAGACCGGTAAAACTTTTCTGCAATACTTGCTGGATATTCGTATGGACAAGGCGGAGGAGCTGCTGAAATCGGGAGAGCTATCTACTTACGAAATCTGCGAACGGGTCGGGTACGACGACTATTTCCATTTCATCAAGCAGTTTAAGAAAGCCAAGAAAACGACTCCCGGCGAGTTCCGGAAAAGCGTATCGGAGCCCCGGTAAGCAAGAGCCTTCGACTGTCTCCCCGCATGGGGAGATTTTTTGTACGGAAAGCCCCGGGAATACAAAAAGACGACATAAAGATCTAAAACGCTTTCATATGCTTGCCGTTCCCCGTCCGGCATAATGAAGTTGCCGAAATCGAAACGCACACAAGAGGGGGAAGGCATGAAAGAGCAAAGCGCAATGAAGCTGGCATGGAAGAACAGGGCCCTATACGTCTTGTTAGCCCCGGCCATCGTTTTTTACGTCGTCTTTTGTTATATCCCGATGTACGGGATCACGATTGCTTTTAAGGATTTTATGTTGTCCAAAGGCGTGCTGGCAAGTCCCTGGGTCGGCTTCGACCATTTTCAAACTTTATTCGCGCTGGATAAATTTTGGAGCGTCTTTTACAACACGTTTTATATTAATCTGCTGAAAATCGTCTGGGGGTTTCCCGCGCCGCTGATTCTGGCGTTATTGCTCAATGAAGTGCGCCGGATGGTGTTCAAACGCACAGTTCAGACGATTATCTATTTGCCCTATTTCATTTCCTGGGTGACCATCGCCGGAATTGTAACCGCGTTCTTGTCGGTCGAAGACGGATTGGTCAACAAGATCATCCTCTCCTTCGGCGGGGAAAAGGTCAATTTCCTGATGAGAAGCGATCTGTTCCGTCCGCTGCTCGTCGTGACTTCCATCTGGAAGGAAGCCGGTTGGGGGACGATCATTTATTTTGCGGCGATCAGTTCGGTCCCTCCGGAGCTGTACGAGGCCGCGAAAATCGACGGGGCCAACCGCTGGAAGCAAATGCTTCATGTTACGCTGCCCTGGATCGCGCCAACCATCTCCATTTTGCTCATTCTCAATTTCGGTTCGATGATGACGGGGGGATTCGACCAAGTGTTCAACCTGTACAACTTGGCGGTATACGAAACCGGAGACGTGATCGATACCTACATGTACCGAACGGGACTGGTCGAAGGCAAATTCAGTTTGGCCGCGGCTGTAGGACTGTTGCTGAACGTCATTAACTTCATTTTGCTGGTTACGGTCGATCGCATTTCCAAGAAAATAAACGGAACGGGCATCTATTGAGAAAAACGAGGTTGATGCAATGAAAATGAAGCGCACCGCATCCGGAATCGTATTCGACGGTTTCAACTATTTCTTGATGGTCTTGATCGCGTTCCTAACGCTGTATCCGTTCTGGCACTTGCTGGTTCAGTCGGTGCTGCCGTACGAAGAAGCGATCAAATCGAATTTTTACTTGATTCCGCGCAAAGTGACGTTCGAAGCCTACCAGTACGTGTTTACGAACTTTCAATTTTTTCGAAGCTTGGTCATCTCGGTTGGCGTTACGGTTCTAGGCATTCTCTATCAACTGCTGATTACATGCATGGCCGCGTACAGCTTGACCAAGAAGAACTTGCCGGGCCGGAATTTTCTCTTATTCTTTATCGTGTTTACGATGTTCTTCGGCGGGGGGCTGATTCCTTACTACCTGCTGATCAAAAATTTGAATCTCGTCGGCAGCTTGTGGGTCATGGTTCTGCCTTTTGCGGTTAACACGTTTTATCTGATCATCGTCAAAACGTCGTTCTCGTCGCTGCCGGTCGAATTGGAGGAAGCGGCCTTCATTGACGGAGCGGGTTACTACCGGTGCTTCTTCCGAATCGTGCTCCCGCTGTCGATCCCGATGCTGTCCACGATCGGATTGTTCATCGCGGTCGGGCAATGGAACAACTGGTTTACTCCGATGCTGTTTCTTAACGAACGGCAAGATTGGCCGCTAGCCTTGCTGCTTAGAGACATTCTGGTCGTGAACAACACGGACTTTGTACGAAACGGCGGTATGCAGCCGCAACGGCAGTTGTTATCCAACTCGATCAAGGCAGCCGTCGCCATTGTCTCGATCTTGCCCATCGTTGCCGTCTATCCGTTCATTCAAAAGTACTTCGTCAAGGGGGTGATGATCGGGGCCGTGAAAAGTTAAACGGTTCGGCGGTTGGAAGAGAACATTATGCTCGCAAAAATGACTTAGGAGGGTCTACATGCGCAAGGGGTATATGAAAAAAGGAATTGTGGCTGTATTACTTGCAAGCCTTATTGTAATCCTGTTAGCCGGGTGCAGCGGAGATAAAAAAGAAGGCGGAGCGACCGGCACGAGCAGCCAAGCTCCTTCGGAGAAGGCAAACGCGGAACCGGTAGAACTCACGATCATGACGTACGATGGAGACACGATCGCCCAGGATGAGAATTCTCCGATCTACAAGGCTGTTCGGGAGAAATTGAACGTCAAGTTCAAAGTCATCACAGCGCCGTTCAGCGGCTACGACGACAAAGTCAACGTAACGATCGCTTCGGGCCAAGTCCCCGATCTGTTCAACTACTGGGGAATCGCGCGTCTTGCGCAATACAAATCCTGGATCAAGGAAGGGTTCGTGCTTCCGTTAAGCGACGTGGCCGACAAGTATCCGAATATCGCCAAGCAATTAAAAAGCTTCGATTCGTTCGCGAAGATGACGGACGGCAAGCATTACGGATTGCCGATTATTTCCTACAGCCAGATCGACAGCCCCGCCGTGAACGACCATACGATCTACGTTCGCAAGGATTGGCTGGACAAACTCGGATTACCCGTACCGACGACGATCGACGAGTTTGCGAACGTGGCGAAAGCGTTCGCGCAGAACGACCCCGACGGCAACAACAAAGCGGACACGTACGGATACACTTCGGACGGCTTGTGGTGGGATTATCCGATTTTTAACGCGTTCGATACGAGCTTCGACCGCTACAGAAAGGCGGACGGCCAATGGATTCCGGAAGTCATCCAGGACGAAACGAAGCAAGCCGTCGCTTTCTTGAAGAGCATGTACGACGACAAAATCATGGATCCCGAGTTCGTTATCAATAACGGAGACAAAAAAATCGAGAAATTCGTTTCCGGCAAGGCAGGCATGATCATTCATAACGGCCGGCATTTTTACAACGACCTGTACGATAAATTCAAAGCGGCCTATCCGGACAAAGACCCGAAATCGATGTTCGTGTCGACAGGGATCTTGGAAAGCAAACAAGGGAACAAACGGCTGGACGGTTTTCCGAATTTCTGGTTTTACACTTTCGTTAGCAACAAAGCGTCCCCTGAGAAACAGCAAAAGGCGCTTGAACTGCTGGATTTCCTAGGTTCGGAAGAAGGCATCAACCTGATGCGCTGGGGAATCGAGGGAGAACATTATACCAAAGAAGGAGACAAGTTCGTCAGCACGCTTCCAATAGACGAGAACGGCAAGCAACAAACGATCAAGGAAATCGACGCGACGGCCAAGCTGATGAACTACGTGACATGGGATTCCGACTTCGTCTCGGATCAATTGCCCAATCGCGAGGAAGTGCTGAACAACGGGAAAGAGGGCATCGAAAGCTCCAACCCGGACCTGCTGTACGGGATGTACATCGACGAAAACGTCCTTTCTCCGGAGATCGGCAAAGAGGTTAACGATTATATTTTCGAAACGTTGGTCAAATTGATCGTCAGCTCCAAAAACTTCGATCAGGATTGGGAAGCGTTCGTCCAGATGTGGCTTGATAAGGGCGGACAAAAAGTATGGGACGAAACGTCCAAGCAGGCGTTGGCGGAAAATAGGTAGAGAAGCAAGCAGCCGGATTCCGCTGAAAGTTCCGGCTGCTTGTTTGAAAGACAAAATAAGAGAAGAGAGGGATGTTGATGTTCGCGTCTTCTATCCGCATTGAAAGGCTGATCTTGCCGATCGCGATTGCCGCCCTTCTTACGATTGCCTCCTTCCTGATTCCGAATAAAGCTTCAGCCGCGGATTTTACCTGGACGTACGGAGCCGATACGACGCAAGACCAGTTCACCCACGTAGACCTCAATCCCGGCATTGCCCGAGATGCGCAAGGAAATCTATGGGTGATTTACACGGACGGTTCCCTGATTATTCACCGCTTGAAAGGTACGACCATCGACGATCTGATCGAACTGCCGAACGGGACGAGAGACACTTCGTTTAATCGGCCGCACGGCGACGATAATTATTGGCTTAACGGTCTATGGATCGATCCGGCGGACGGCAAATGGTACGCTACCGTGCATATGGAGTTTAATTACAATCCGAATTGGCCGTCGGGGAGATGGACGCGCGGGATCGGTCTGGCCACCTCGACGGACGAGGGCTTGAACTGGCATTACGAAGGCGATATCGTGACGAGCGACAACCCGACCAAACGCGATGAATTCGCGGGCGATTATTGGGATTGGGGAGTGGGCGATCAGAGCTTGTATGTGGACGCGGCCGGCGGATATTTCTATTTGTTCTACGGTGCCGGCTGGCAGAGCAAATCCGAATGGCGGGATTACCTGTCGACAAGGGTGGCCCGTTGCGAGATCAGCTCCAAGATGATGCCCGGCTGCTGGCAGAAGTGGCATAACGGAAGTTGGAGCGAACCTGGACTGGGCGGGCACGACACCGATTTGTTCAACAATTCGGGAATAAACGCGGTATTTTACAGTACGTATTTAAATAAATTCGTCGCGGTCGGCCAGACGATGATCCCCGGGCGGCACGACGGAACCTTTGCGACAGCAACCGATCTCTCGACGCAAAACTGGACGGTGCCCGAGAAGTTCATCGATGCCGATCGGCTGTACTGGTACAATTGGGCGGTTGATCCGACGACAAGCGATCGCATGCAAATCGGGCAGAACTTCCGGCTGTATTCGGCCCAGAACTTCTACGAGAATAAATCCGGCAAATACATTAATGTATCGCTGGGGCCGGGCACGACCGTCCCGATTACGTTCCCGGGTTCTTACCCCGAAGTAAGCGTTCCCGATTATTCACCTTTATGGGACTGGACGCCGGCGGGGGCTTACAGGCAGGATTTCAGCAATAACGGGATCGGCGGTTGGCAGAAAATTTACGGAACGGCCGATTGGACGGTCGAGGATAAGCAGTTGAAAAGCACAACCCAAGACGGCGGCGCCACGCTAGCGGTCGACAACGCTTCGCCCTCGATCTCGGACGGATACATGAGCTTTACGGTTAAACCGGTCTCCAATCAACGGTTCAAAGCGGTGTTCCGCTACCAGGATTGGAACCGATTCGCCGCCATCCTGTACGACAACGGAAACATCGGATGGGATAACGGAACAAGCGTAGGAAATCTGTTCTCCATCCCGCCGTTCGCGGACAATTCCGTGCACCTCATCGATATTTATTTCAAAGGCGATCTTATAACCGTTTATATCGATCATGAGCAGAAATATAGCGGGAAGATTCCAAGCTTTCCGACGGAAGCGGGGAAAATCGGGTTCAGTACGTGGTATTATTCCACGATCATGTTCGATAACGTAGTCGTCTCTGCTTCGCTTCCTGTGTCTCCTCATCCCCTTCCGCCATATATCGCGTCCTACTCGAACGATTTCGGCGGGGGAATCGCCGGTTATCAGGAGAGGTTTGGATCGGGCGGAACGTGGGCGGTCGAGAACGGCGAACTGAGCGGAACGGCCGGAGCGGGAACGACGGTCGCGATCGACTCGAACTCCCCGAGAATCAAGAACGCGACCATTAAGGCGAAGGTCAAGCCAATCAGCGGCCAACGTTTCGGAATTGTCGCCCGATTCAATCAGAATGCCACGGCGGTTTCCTATAACGCGATTACCTACGAGAACGGGAATATCGGTTACGATACGAGTTCGGCAACGGGCACGCTCGTAAGCGGGATTAACCTGGCCGACGGATCGTGGCACGATCTGGAAATCACCTTGAACGGCTTGTTCGTCGTCATCAAGGTGGACGGGGTGATCCGGTACAGCGGAGAGGTTGCCGCGTTCCGAATGGGGGAAGGAAACATCGGGTTTATGACCTCGAATAACGCTCACGTCCACTTCGATGAAGTAAGCTACAGGATGTCCGAGGTCTATCACTTCCAAAAAGGAATCAATGACTTCAGGAACGCGGCTGGCAACGGAACGTGGCTACATGAGAACGGCATGCTGAGCGGTCAAAGCAACGCAGGGGAATGGACGACGAATTTGAACGAAACGATGGGAGACGTCGCCGACGGCAAGCTGTCGTTCTCGGTCACGCCGATCGCCGAAACCCGGTTTATCGCTCTTCTTCGTTATACCGGGGATACGCAGCTAGGCCTGATGTACAACGATGGCGAATATTTGCTCTATGCCTATCAGAACGGTCAAAGCACGATGCAGTCGCTGTTTAACGGCCCGGTTCTTCCGCTAGGGACAAACCATGATATCGATATCGCTTTCAGCGGTCAAAACTTAAAGATCGCGATCGACGGGGTAGAGAAATACTCCGGAGCGCCAAACATTCCGACAACGGCGGGCAAAATCGGATTTTCCCTGTGGGCTAACTCGCACGTACATTTCGATAATGTCGTCGTCGCACGAGATTAATGACCGGTATGGAGGAAAACGCATGGACAAGATTCGGGAAGAGGATCATAACCAATTGATTAATCAAGCTTACGAGAATGTGATGGGGCTGCAGCAGCAGGCTGCAGCCGATCCTCACCGTCTGCAGTTCCATATGATGGCTCCGGCGAATTGGATGAACGATCCGAACGGATTGATTCAATTCAAAGGGGAGTACCACCTTTTTTATCAGCACCACCCGTATTCCGCCAAATGGGGTCCGATGCACTGGGGGCATGCCGTTAGCCGCGATCTTGTGTGCTGGGAGCATCTTCCCATTGCGCTGGCCCCTAGCGAGTCCTTCGATCTGGATGGTTGCTTTTCGGGCAGCGCGGTCGACGATGAGGGGACGTTAACGCTGATGTATACGGGAATCGCTCCGGAAGGAAGTCTGCATCGGCAAATTCAATGCCTGGCCATGAGTGAGGACGGAAGGACGTTTTCCAAATTCGATGGCAATCCCGTCATCGGCGCTCCTCCGGTCGACGGCTCGGAAGACTTTCGCGATCCGAAGGCATGGAAGCACGAGGGACAATGGTATGTTGTAATCGGCTCCGGCAAGGAAGGAATAAGGAACGTACTGCTCTATCGCTCGGCTGATTTGCGCGAATGGCAATATGTCGGCGTCGTGGCCGAGAGCGATGGAACGCAGGGGGCTATATGGGAGTGTCCGGACTTGTTTGCGTTAGGCGACAAGTATGTGCTAGTCGTATCCCCCAATGTCGAAAAAGCTAAAAACATTTATATGATCGGCGATTTCGACTATACAACGGGCAAGTTCGTACAGGAAAGCATGGGGGAGCTCGACTACGGCTTCGATTATTATGCGGCTCAATCGTTCGAAGACGATACCGGACGGCGAATCGTCATCGGGTGGATGGATATTTGGGGAGCGAACATGCCGACGCAAGCGTACGGTTGGGCCGGGGCGATGACGGTTCCAAGAGTATTGAGTCTATTGCCTGACGGGGCCCTGAGCGTCTTGCCTGTTCCGGAGCTGCATTCGCTGCGGAAAGAGCCGACATGCTTCAATAATATAGTCGTTGATTCGGGTTCAAGCGGGTATTTGGGCGAGTTGCGGGGCGACTGTCTGGAGCTAATCGCGGAGTTCGAGCTTCCGGAATCGAGAAATGCGGAATTCGGGCTCAAGGTGCGTTGTTCGAGCGACGGTCGGGAAGAAACGCGGTTCGGCTATCGAGTCGCGGAAGGCGAGCTGATCGTCGATCGAAGCCGTTCCGGACTCGACGCCTCGGGGATCTCCCGATGCGGATTATCGCTTCCGGACGGCGAGACTTTAAAGCTTCATATCTATCTCGACCGTTCGTCCGTCGAAGTATTCAGCAACGAGGGAAGGGGCGTAATCTCCAATCGGATCTACCCGGGGCAGGATTCGCTGGGCGTGGATCTGTATGTTTCGGAGGGACGGGTTCGATTAATCAAACTAGAGGTCTGGAAGCTAAAACCGATCTGGAATGGATGTGCGAAATAAGTGAGCGGTTTGATCGAAATCACGGAGAACGGGTTGTACGTCATCATCGAGATTACGGAAGCGGGAGATGTCAGACTGTTGCATTTCGCGGCGGTGCCGATGGCCTCGGATGCCATTACAGAGCGGCGGAAGCCGGAGTTTAGGCTGCTGGAGCTACAGCTAACGGGAGAGGATCGCGGCGAGTATCACGGACGAATGCATCGCGGATCGTATCCCGGTTTACGGATGGTATACGAGTCGCATGCGGATTACCGCAACGAGCTCGGACGCAAGTTGGAGATCGCGCTCTTCGATAAGCCGACCGGATTGAAGACGGTACAGCATTTCCAATTTTACGACGGCGTTCGGACGGTTCGATGCTGGAACGTTCTGACAAACGAAGGGACCTCTCCGGCAGCTATCGAATATGTGTCGTCCTTTGCCCTAACGGGTCTGGACAAGGAAGGAAGCTGGGATCGCGATATCAAGATGAAGCTGTCTATCGCTCATAACGGCTGGCAAACCGAACTGCAATGGAGGACGTACACGCTGCCGGAACTCGGACTGTCCCATCTCGGCGACCGCAGCTCCAAGAGAATTTCATGCAGCAATACAGGCTCTTGGTCTTCGGCCGAGCATATTCCGATGGGCGTGCTAACGAATGAAGAGGCAAGAACCGTCTTCTTCTGGCAGATCGAGAACAATGGATCGTGGCATTGGGAGCTGTTCGAGCAGGCCGATCGGCTAGCGCTGCTCGTCAGCGGACCGACGGAGCAGGACAATCACTGGTGGGTCAAACTTGAGCCGGGCGAAGAGTTCGTTACTGTCCCGGTCGCGGTCGGAGCAGCGGAGGGCGGATTCGAACAGGCGATCGCCCAGCTCACGGCCTACCGACGGATCATTCGTCGGCCTAATGCGGATAATCGCGAGCTGCGCATTATTTTTAACGATTACATGAACTGTCTCTGGGCCGATCCGACTACCGCCAAGCTGCTTCCGTTGGTCGACTCGGCGGCGGAGGCGGGGTGCGAGTACTTCTGCATCGACGCGGGGTGGTACGCTCCGGGAGACTGGTGGGACGGCGTCGGAGAATGGCTGCCTTCTTCGGAAAGATTTTCCGAAGGGATCAAGTATGTTCTCGATTATATTCGCGCCAAAGGGATGGTTCCGGGGCTGTGGCTGGAGCTTGAAGTGATGGGAATCAACAGTTCAATGCTGTCCCGGACGAACGACGGTTGGTTTTTCATGCGCCATGGCCGGAAGGTGAAGGATCGTCGCCGGTATCAGCTGGATTACCGCAATCCGGAAGTCGTCGCCCATGCGAACGAAGTCATCCGACGATTGGTCGAGGACTACGGCGTCGGTTACATCAAGATGGACTACAACATTAACGCCGGAATCGGGACGGAAACCGACGCCGATAGCTTCGGGGACGGCCTGCTCCAACATAATCGCGCGTACTTGGCGTGGATGGACGCGCTTTTCGAACGGTATCCCGATCTCGTAATCGAGAACTGCTCCAGCGGAGGCATGCGTATGGACTACGCAATGCTAAGCCGCCAAAGCATCCAATCGACGAGCGATCAGAGCGATTACGTTAAGTATGCGGCAATCGCGGCAAGCTCGCCCGCGGCCTTGACGCCGGAGCAATCCGCCATCTGGTCCTATCCTCTGCGCGAGGGCGACGACGAGGAAGTCGTCTTCAACATGGTGAATGCGCTCCTCCTCAGGGTTCATCAAAGCGGGCACTTGGCTGAGCTGAGCCCGCGCCGCAAGGAACTGGTCAAGGAAGCGCTGGATTATTATAAGAGCATTCGCAGGGAGATCCCCGAAGCGTTGCCGTTCTGGCCGCTGGGACTTCCGACGAACCAGGACGATTGGATCTGCCTAGGCCTACAGAGTAGGGATCGGGATCGGGTTTACCTAGCCGTATGGAGGATACGGGGAGACGACGATCGGATTCTCCTCCCGATCGAGCGGCTCCGCGGCTATGAAACGGATGTCCGCTGCGCCTATCCGCAAGTCAACGATAGCAGTTGGGGCTGGAACGCCGAAGAAGGCCAATTAACCGTGCGGATGCCTTCAGTGACAACAGCCAGATTGTTCGAGCTCCGCATTGCGAATCGGGAATGAAAATAACGGACGGAATCGAGGAGTATCATGAAGACGGAATTGGAGCTTCCGGCATTCGCGATGGCGGAAACGGCGGACGGATGGACGAAGCTGTCCCCCGCGGGCCGGGGGAGATGGCAGGGGGACGGGATCGAGGTCGAGATCGCGTCTAGAGACAAGCAGTTGGAGATCTACATTCAACCTACCGTGAAGCCGTTTTTGACCCTCAAGTTGTTCTGGAATTGGGATTACGAATATTCGGATCGCTGGGTCTTGCTGGGGGATCAATGGGAGAGAGGCTTCGGGGATCTCGAATGGCGGGGGATTGCTCCGGAGCGAACAATGCCTTGGTATTTCCTAGCCCATAACGGCAAGACGACGCTCGGATACGGGGTGAAAACCGGAGCGAATGCCTTGTGTTATTGGCAGGCCAATCAAGAACAGATCGTCCTCACAGCGGATTTGAGATGCGGTAGCGAAGGCGTCGTACTGGGGCAACGGCAGCTGCATGCGGCGACGATTGTTCATTTTGCGGAATCGCTGGACCGTACCGCGTTCTCTTGCGCGCAGGACTTCTGCTCAACGATGTGCGAACGCCCGCTGATGCCCCCTTATCCGGTCTACGGGGGGAACAATTGGTATTATGCATACGGGAAAAGCTCTCACGAGGCGATCCTGAACGATTCCCGTTTTATCGCTTCGCTCGTACCGGAAGAGGAGACCAACCGCCCCTTCATGGTGATCGACGACGGCTGGCAGCTGACTAGCGGAGACGGCCAAGCCTGGGGCGGACCCTGGGTCGGTAATTCTCGGTTTCCCGATATGCGGAGGCTCGCGGAAGAAATGAAGGGGATCGGCGTCAGGCCGGGAATCTGGTTCCGACCCTTGGTGACGGCCGAATACGTCCCGGAATCGTGGAGAAGGTACCGAGGTCCCGAAGGGCACGTGCTCGATCCGAGCATTCCCGAGGTGCTGTCGTTCATCGGGGATAACGTAAGAAAGATGACGGACTGGGGATACGAACTGCTGAAGCACGATTACTCGACCTTCGACTTGACCGGCAAGTGGGGGTTTCAAATGAAATCCCAACCGAACGCACTGCCTTATTCTTTTCAAGATCGATCCCGTACGACGGCCGAGATCGTGACTTCCTTGTACCGGACGATTGCGGACGCCTCGGGAGAAAGCTTGGTCATCGGCTGCAACACGATCGGGCATCTCGCAGCGGGCTTGTTTGAAATTCAACGCACCGGCGACGATACGAGCGGCAAGTCGTGGGAGAGAACGCGTTTTATGGGGGTGAATACGCTCGCTTTTCGAATGCCCCAGCACGGCACATTCTTCAGCCATGATGCCGATTGCGTCGGCATCACGACGCAAGTGCCTTGGGAATTGAACGGGCAGTGGCTTAAGCTGTTGGCCGCGAGCGGAACGCCGCTATTCGTTTCCGTCGATCCGGCTATCGTTAATGAGGAGCAGAAGCAAGAGCTGCGGCGCGCCTTCGCCGTTGCGGCAAAACCAATGCCGTCGGCGGAGCCGCTGGACTGGCTCGCGACGACTTCTCCGAATCGATGGGTGCTGAACGGCAAGGAAGAAAGGTTTTCCTGGCATAACGATTCGTTGGACGTTCATCGTTACCGCGATGCGGAATGGTGGAAATAACGGCCTAGCCATCTTATCGTTGAGGCTGTCTCATTTTGTTTGAGACAGCCTCCTTTTCCTTGTTAAGTAGTTGCATACTTACTTCTGAATTCCGCAGGAGTAATCCCATGAGCCTTCTTAAATAGCGTAAAGAAATAGGTGCTGTTCACGTAACCTACTTGTTCGGAGATGTTCGCGATAGACAGCGAGGTGGATAGGAGCAGGTGCGTCGCCTGCTCCATGCGCGTTCTGCTAATATAATCCGCAATAGATGAGCCCGTTTCCTTTTTGAATAATCGCCGCAGATGCGAGCTCGATAAATGAACAAGGTCGGCGATGGATTCAAGGGAGAGATTGACGTCGCGGTAGTCCCGCTGAATAATCCCGATAATCTCTTGGACCAATTTCTCGTTCTTCGATTTTTTCTTCAGTTCCAGCTGCGCATCCATTTCGTCGAACAATCGAAAAAATAAGTTCAGCAGCTCTTCGACGGACCCCATATTGTTAATTTTGGCAATGAACGTATTGAATTGAAACGGAAGGGTAAGCTCATTGGCTTTCTCCAGCAATTGGATCGTGTTATTCAGCTCCAACGTAATCGTTAGAATGATTTGAGAGAAATAGTCGTAATGGGCGTCCTTCAAATTCTCGATCATCTCGGACAAGAGCTTTTTGGCCGCTTCAAATTTCCCGACCATGATCAGATCGGTTAGCTGCTTCTGCCTTGCCGGCTGATATTCCGAATGGCCTGCGCGCTTTTTGGCGGTCTCATCGCTTGCATAGACGATACAGCCAGGCCCCTTGAAGAACTTGTTTAGAATGCTTTCTCGAGCAGTCTGGTAGATTTGAGAAGCATCGGCAATCGTATGTCCGGATTCCGCAACGCATACGCTAACGGATAATTTAAGATCCTTGCGGACAGTCTGCTGAATTTCTTTGACGAGAGGAGTGAGCCGTGTCTGCAATTCGGAAGTTTGATTGAATAGCATGCACACGCCATTCCTATCGATCTGAACGGATTCGGCGCCAACCACCTTCCCGATGATCTCTTCGGAAATATTTTGAATGCAATAGGTAATCAGAGCGCGATCCCGTATCGGATACTGGTCGCAGAAATCGGCGAAGCGATCGATCTGCAGCAGCAGCATGGAGTAGGGCTGGTCAAAACGGACTTTGAATTGATTCGCCGCTTTGAGCTGAAGCACTTGAGATTCCGAGAAGGGAGAAGGAAAAACGAGCAGCGCATGCAGCTTGTTTTGCTTCTCTACCATATGATTCGATTTGTATCTGACCTCTAAGTCAACGAGTTTATTTTGGATGACGCTATAGGGAACATACAATCTCTTGGTGACGATCAGGCAGATCGGAATGCCGCAAATCATAATCGAGAAATAAATCGCAAAAATGATCGTTTTCAAATTGGCGAAGCTGCCAAGAATGGTCGAGTAGGGCGTTAGCAGGACGAAGCTCCACCCCGTTTCGGGAGAGGAGGTATAGGTGACCAACTGCTTCTCGCCATCCATGCTGGACAGGAAATAGCCTTCATTAACCCGCTCATTTAAAATACGTACGATCATGGGATCTTCCTTCAGGTCGGCAAGCACGGGAGCGTATGCGTTTTGATTCACGACGACGCCGTTAGAATCGATAATCAAAATCATATCGTCTTGCTGATTCCCGATAGATTTATACGTATTTTCCAACCATTTCGCTGAAATATTAATCATGATTGAATTTGAAAACATCAGGTCGGAGCTTCTGGAGGACGGGAGCAAGAAGGAATAAACCAGCTTGTCGTTGCTCGTAATCCTGGGAAACGGGATGAAGCGGGAAGACTCGTTGGCTTTCAGCGTTTTCAAGTAATCGGAGTCATAGAAGTCGTCGATATGCTCAAAACCCGACCCGTTCGTTTTGCTTGAAAAGCTCACGTTTCCGGTTTTGGAGCTATAGATATAGACCGATTCGATGAACAGGGTCGATTTCACATAGCTGTTCAAGGTGTTGAGCGAAATAATGGTATCGATGTCATTGTAGTCCAAAGCATAAAGCAACTGGTTAATCGTACTGTTGAAAAATAATTGTTCGGCGACCGTATTGGCGGATTCCTGCATAAACTCGACGCTATAGCTGGTTTGGGACAATGTTTTAAGAGAATGGGAAGAAACGGACTTCACAATCGAGTTTTGGAAACTGATGTATAAAGGGATGAAAAGCAGCGTAAGCGATACAAGAAAGAAACCCAGACACGCGAGCAGCAGCAGCTTAAAATAAGAAGTTTTGATTTGTCTGAATTTAGCGAGCATCCGGTTTCCCCCGAAGTTCAATTTCACCTGGTGAAGAGAGTTGGCTTATTTTTTGTTTGAAAGCGCCCTCTCGGTTTGTTGCTGACGTTATTATAGGGCGATCAATTATTAAAGTAAATGCAATAGTCGGATTCCCAAGAGAGTGCCACAAATCAAAGAGTCTGCTCTTGATAAAAAGCAGATATAGCCGTTAATCAAAGTGGGGCCGCGACATTCTCCTTGTTATGATATGGTGAGCGCCGACTGAGAGGCATCGGTTTAAGGCGCTTAATCTAACCTGGAGGTGCGAAAATGAAAGGAAATGGTAAGCGCTTACAGATGGTCGTGCTTGCGATTATGATGGTGCTGAGTTCGTTTCCGAGCTTGGCGGCGGCTAATCCGAATCCGCCTTATCTCGAGTATTGGGTATCCCCTGACGGAAACGATCAGAATGCAGGCAGCGAGTCAAGTCCGTTCAGAACGATCGAGCGGGCAAGAGATGTCGTCAGAGGCCAGATCGGCGGTATGACGGGGGACATTGTCGTCTATCTAAAAGACGGGTCATATGCGATAGACGACACTTTGCAATTCGGCCCGGAAGATTCAGGCGTCGGCAATCATCGCGTTCGATACACAGCGGCGCCGGGAGCCGCGCCTGTCCTGACAGGAGGCAAAGAGGTAGGGCAATGGTCGCTGTTCGATGCAAGTCTGGGCATCTATAAAGCGACTGTACCGGCGGGAGCCGAAGGCGCAAGACAATTCTATGTCAACGGCGAGCGGGCAACGCGCGCGAAGAGCGAACAAAGCCCCGTGGATTGGCTATGGTCCGGTTCGGACGGATACCTGAGCGAGGCGCATACGGGACAAAACGCAAATGAATGGGTTGTTGTAGATCTCGGAGAAGTTAGGGATGACGTGTCAAGAGTGAAGTTGTATCCGTCTTCCTTAAAGACGGTTAACAATAAAGCAGCGGGATTTCCCGTCGACTTCACGATTGAAGTCTCGCAGGACGGCGCTAACTTTACGGTTGCCAAATCGGTTTACGGACAGACGACTCCTGATTTGCTGACTGAGCATATCTACGATTTCAGCAATCAGGAAGCGCGCTACGTGAAACTCAACGTAACCAAGCTGGGCGAATCCAATCGATTGGAAGCGGGCAAGCATCGCCTGATTTTGTCCGAAATCATCGTGGGCAGCAAGGAAAATACGTATTCGCCCAACCTCGACCTGGTCGAGCGAACGGATTTCAGCACCAATATTGCGCTGAATAAGCCCGCCGTCATTCAGGATCAAGCGCTGGTCGACGACTGGCCTGCAAGCTTCCTGACAGACGGCGATCCGAATACCGTTATTACAACGGTAAGCAGTCCCGATCCTTCCGTTCCCAGAATCGCTTCGATTACGTTGAGTACCGGACGGGCCGAGTCGATCTCCGCGATTCGCTTGCAGGCTCGAACGATCTCGGGCGAGGCTGTGCATGTACCGGTAGATTTCGATATTGAGAAAAGCAATGACGGAACAAACTGGACGCTAGTGACGCAAGTTAACGATGCTCAGTGGACGGATCAACCGTTGACGGTAGCCTTTGCGCCAACCGAGGCCAAATCCATTCGTTTAAAAACGCGTGAAATCGGCAATGGAGAGCCGTATGAAGGCGTAACCTACTATAGACTTCAACTGGCCGACTTCGCCGTATATCGTTCTGCCAACCTTGCTCTAAATGCGCCGGTCGACGCTCCAAGCTCATGGGAATATCCGGATTGGTCATTATCGAAAGATAAAATAACCGACGGCATCCGGAATGGCGCGGAAGGGTATTACACTTCCGGATCCGACCTAACGCCTTACAGGGCTGACGCCAAGGTTACGATCGACCTTGGAGCGCCGCAAGAAACAGGCGGAGTAAGGCTGTATCCGATGGTGACTTCGCTAGGGGAAAACTATCACTATCCGGAAGAAATTATCCTCCAAACCTCGCTTAACGGCGTAGATTATCAGGACGCATTAAAATTGAATCAAGTTCCGGATAGTCACGGCGCCGCGCAGGAGTTTATTTTTGCCCAGCCTGTCGAAGCCAGATACATTCGGATCATTCCGCAGAAAACGAGAAATGGAGAAGTTTACGAGGGGCAAACCTATTATCGTTTCCAGCTTGCGGAGGCGGAGGTGCTGCTGGCTGCTACATCGGCAACTTTACCGGCTCCCGGGGGGATCGTGTCAGCGGCGGGGGCCCAACTTGCAGGCGAAACCTATTCCTTTAATCGATCAGTAACCTCCTCCTCTTCGTCCGGAAATGCAAGCAACGGACCGGCGAAGCTGACGGACGGCGTCATTTTTAATAAGGCCGACAAGTCGGGATTCAAAGTTCCGGCGAGCTACAATCTTAAAGATTGGCATAACGCGGATAATCTTGAAGTTCACATTTTGCGCTGGTGGTACCATAACATCGTCAGGGTTGAACGGGTGAACGCAGACGGCACCAATGTCGTATTGGATCCGGTATATTGGACGCTAACGACAGCAACGAGCGATCGGCCAACCTGGATCGAGAATGCTTATGAACTTTTGGACCAAGAAGGAGAATGGTATTTGGATCGCCGGGGAACGGTCGATCAAAGCGGTGTTCCTACCTTGTATTATAAGCCCAAGGCAGGAGAAACGATCTCGAGCTTAACTGCGGTTTTACCGGATACGGAAAAGTTGCTCGTCGTGAAAGGAACGCTTGAATCCCCTGTACGGAATCTGACATTCAGCGGTCTTACGTTTGAATATGCAGGCTGGAGCGGACCGAATAGCCATAGTTATGCGGATGCCCAAGGCGGTACTTATGTCGAACCGAACGCGGATAATTTTGTTTCCGTGCCTTCCGCGGTAGAGATGAGTTACAGTCATAATATCCTTGTAGAGAACAACACCTTCAGAAACCTGGGCGCCGGCGGTCTGCGTATATGGCGGGCAAGCAGCGACAACCAAGTGGTCGGAAACGCGTTTCATGATCTCTCCTCGGGCGGAATCTTTATCGGCAGCATTGAGGATCATCACGCTTATATTAGCGATGCGCGAGATATCGTGAAAGATAACGTAGTCAGCAATAACTATATTACGAGAATCGGCGCGGATTATTTCGACTCTGTGGCCATTTTCGTAGGCTTTACGAAGAATACGGTTGTTTCTCATAATGAGATTCATGCCGTTCCTTACACCGGAGTTTCTCTTGGATGGGGATGGGGGCAACCGGATCCGGGAGGAACGCAAGGATACACGACACCGACAAGCGCCCAAAATAATCGGATCGAGAATAACCTGATCTACGATGTGGGCAAAACGCAGCATGACGGTGGATTAATCTACACGCTCGGCGCCCAACCCGGCACAGTGATCTCCGGGAATTACGTCTACGGGAACAACGACGGTCAGTATGACAAGGATGTCGGCATTTACCTGGACGAGGGGTCAAGCAATATTGAAGTAAAAAATAATGTGGTGGGCGGTCCCGTTTATTGGTGGCAATCCATGTGGACGACTTCAATTCACGATAACCATATCCACGATAACTATTATAGTGTCAATCGCAGCAGGGATCATGGCGTCAACAACTCGGTAGTGAACAATACGTACGTTCCGGGAGGGGACTTTGCGTCCGTACCGGGGGCGGCGTCGATTGTGGCCAATGCGGGGCTGGAGCCGAGCTACGCGCATATTGCCGATGACGTTCCGCCAAGAGTCGTGGCCAGACACCAAATCCAATTGGAGATGTACCCGGATTCTCCGGCTTTTTATTTGAAAAACGATTATGGGCTGCTGAATGTATCGATATTGGACGAAGAGAGCGGCGTGTCGATCCGACCGCTCGAGCAATCGGTAAAAATCTTTGTAGCGGAGGATGCGGATTTATCGGCGCTTACGCCTGTATTTACGCTGGAACCGGGCTATTCCGTTGTTGGTTATGGCGGCAGTCCGATTGATTTTTCGCAGGGTCCAATCACTTTTACGCTTTCTAACGGAAGCAAATCTTATGTGTGGACGATTACGGCGAAGCATACGAGCAGCGCAACAGGACCGATTACAGCGCCGGAAGTTTTGTTGGACGATGCGATTCAAGACGTTTCGGCATGGAGCGCTCCCGTGACAGTGCTGCCTTCGCCGGAAACCGGCATTTCCATTGCGGGGAACAGCGGGTATGCGGGCAACCAATATGGCGACGTCGTGCTTGCTTTCGACATGGAATCCGATTTGACGACGGATGGGAAAGACTGGATTGCCTTTACGCTGCGAGATCAGGATCCCTATTCGACGTATCTGGACACTTCCACCCAAGCTTATGCAATCGGAGTCAACCATGACAGCTGGGAATTGCAGAAATGGACGAATGGCGTTAGGGAAATGCTTATCGGCACGATACCGGGCTACACGCCGAGATTCGGAAATGTAGATAATGTGCATTATTTTCCTAATCAGCGTCACAGCATTCAAACCGGTGCCATTAATATCGATCAAGGCGTGCGGATATTCCTTTATGTGGACGGGGTTAAAGTATTCGACGTGGTCGATAACGATAATCCCATTACCGAGGAAGGATTCTTCAGTGTCTACGGGATGACGCATGCGGTTAACCTGTATCCTTACAGCAATTGAATAACGCAATACGGAACAGAGAGCGCGGCCTGATGGGGGCCGATGCTCTCTGTTTTTGATAAGAGACAGTGTACCGCCGCCTTCAATTGAAGGGAATACCGCAAATGAAAGCCCGTTTTTGATCGCGAATACAAGCAAATGCCACTTATCAAACTTCTCTAAATCCGTTTGCGGGTCCTATGATAGAACCGAAAGCCGGTACAACGGAGCGAGAGCATGAAGAGGGAGAGAGAGTTGAGGATGAGAACGAAGAAATTAACCGGGATCGACAATATCTATTTGTCGTTCATGTCGGCGCCGGGCATGTTGTTGATTCTTGTATTTAGCTACTTTCCAATGTATGGATTGATCGTGGCCTTCAAGAAATATTCTTTCGACAAAGGCATTCTGGGCAGCCCTTGGGCGGGGTTTTCCAACTTTGAATTTTTTTTCTCTTCAGAGAGCTTTTGGCCGGTCATCCGCAATACATTGCTGCTTAACTTGGGAAGTATTGTCGCGACTACGATCGCATCGGTTGTTATGGCGCTGCTTCTTTATGAAGTCACGAGGTCGTTGCTCATTAAAATCTATCAGACGACGCTGTTCTTTCCGTTCTTCCTGTCGTGGGTTGTCGTTTCCTTCGCCTCCTACGCTTTTCTGAGCGAAAATCTCGGGATTTTCAACAGTTTGTTGGAGAGGTTCGGCTTTGATGCGGTTGGCTGGTATAGCGAGCGGCAATATTGGCCGATCATTCTTATTCTGGCAAGCGTGTGGAAAAACGTGGGCTACGGGACGCTCATTTATTATGCTTGCTTGATCTCTATCGATAAAGAGTATTTCGAAGCGGCACAGATTGACGGAGCTTCCCGCATACGCACTGTTTGGTTCATTTCGCTTCCGTTCTTATTTCCGGTATTGACGATTTTGACCTTGCTCTCGATTGGCCGAATTTTCTATTCCGACTTTGGTTTGTTTTACTTCTTGCCCATGCAGTCCGGGATGCTGATGTCCGCTACGGATGTCATCGATACTTACGCATACAGAACGTTAAGAATCTTGGGCGATTTCGGCATGTCTTCCGCGGTGAATTTCATTCAGTCCGTGCTGGGGCTGGTCGTGATCTTCCTCGCCAACTATGCGGCCAGAAAAATAGATAAAGACAGCGCTTTATTTTAGAGAGGAGGATGAGTTTTGAAACGAAGTTTCCAGCGGCGCAGCGCCTCTTCTATCGTGAATATCACCCTGATGTGCGTATGCCTGCTTTGCGTGATTCCTTTGCTGGCGATTGTAACCATTTCGTTCAGCAACGAGAAAATGCTGGTCGATAACGGTTACCGGCTATTGCCGCAAAAATTCGACTTTACCGCTTACAAGTACATTTTCAGCAACACGTCCATTATGGTTCAGGCCTATAAGGTGACGATTCTCGTTACCGCCTGCGGAACGATCATCGGCTTATTGGCGACCAGCTTATTCGCGTATGCGTTGTCCAGGAGCGTATTTATTTTTCGCAAACTCTTTTCTTTCCTTGTCATTTTCACACTGCTGTTTAATGGAGGACTCGTCCCCAGCTATATTCTGATGGTTAACTATTTGGACTTGAAGGATAGCCTGTTGGCGCTGATTCTGCCTTATTTAATCG
Organism: Cohnella phaseoli; assembly: GCF_003386235.1. Lineage (GTDB taxonomy): Bacteria > Bacillota > Bacilli > Paenibacillales > Paenibacillaceae > Cohnella > Cohnella phaseoli. Next base: position 123,350 of record NZ_QRDZ01000023.1, on the reverse strand, counting down.
GCGCGATGAATGTTCTCATCTTACGAACCTTTTTTCGCCAAATACCGGAAGCGATCAGCGAATCCGCGAAAATCGACGGGGCAAGCGAATGGACGATTTATTGGAAAATCGTGTTCCCGCTATCCAAGCCCGCGCTTGCGACGATTGGCTTGCTAATTTTGCTCGTCTATTGGAACGATTGGTGGCTGGCTCTTCTCTATATCGATTCGCCCAAGCTGCTGCCTTTGCAGCTGATGCTGCACCGGATGATGGCGAACATTGAATTCCTCCGCTCCAACATCGGCAATCTATCCGGGCTGAATACCTCGCAGATTCCATCCGAGTCGGCCAGAATGGCGATGTGTGTCCTTGCGGCAGCGCCTATGCTGATTATTCTGCCTTTCTTTCAGAAATATTTTGTCAGAGGGTTAACTTTAGGGTCCGTGAAAGGTTAGGATAGCGGCGTTTAAACCCGGCTAGTTGTGAAATGCGGTTAGCTGGTTTAAAAATAAATAGAACACTCAAGGAGGACGTACACAAATGAACAAGGGGTACAAAAAAACATCTGTATGGCTATCCATCGTCGTACTGCTGACACTGCTCGTATCCGCCTGCAGCAGCAATGGGAACGCAGGCAAACAAGAGGGGCAATCCGGCGAATCGCCCGCGGCGACCGGGACCTCAACGCAGGAGGCGCCATCCGAGACGGCCTCGGGAGAAAGCTTGGAACCGGTCACCTTAAAATGGCTTGTTCCCAAAACATTTAACATGAACAAGGCGGACGAAGTATTCGCAGCGATCAACAAAATCACGCAAGAGAAAATCAATGCCACGATCGATTTTACGTTAGTCGAGCTTGGAGAATACGATCAGAAAGTAAGCATGATGCTTGCGGCGAATGAAAGCTTCGACATCGCGTTTACCTCCAATTGGATTAATCCGTACATTCCGAATGTAGCAAAGGGCGCCTATGCGGCGCTGGACGATATTCTGGAAAAATATGCTCCGCAAACGATCGCGGGCACGAATGCGGCGGTTTGGGACGCTATTAAAGTGGACGGAAAAATCTATGCTACTCCGATCCAGCAAATCTATGCAAGGCAATTCGGATTGATGTTCAAGAAAGAACTGCTGGATAAATACAAATTTGACTACACCAATGTAAAGAAGCTGGAAGATTTGGAGCCTTACCTGCAGCAAATCAAAGAAAACGAGCCCGATCTGTTCCCGATTGAAGGCGTTGGCAGCAACATCTGGGAGAACGGGTTAAACTACTTCGGTTTCGACGCGCTTGTCGGAACCAGAACCCCCGGCGCAGTGAAAAGCTTTGGCGATCTGAAGGCCGTAAATCAATACGAATCGCAGGAATTCAAGGATTACGTGGAATTAATGAGAAGCTGGTATCAGAAAGGCTACATCCAGAAAGACGCAGCAACGACAACGACAAACTATCGTTCGCAAGGCAAATACGCGATCGTAACGGATCCTGTGACCAAGCCGGGCGGAGACGTGGAGTTCTCGAGCTCGCAAGCCGGGGGGATTCCCTATGTCGCTCATGGAATGGGCGATCGACCGCTTACGACGGGCTCCATCCAAGCTTCCATGAACGCGATCAACAAAAATTCGCAGCATCCTGAGCGGGCCTTAATGTTTATCGACTTGTTGAACTCGGATCCTGAGATTTTGAATCTGGTTGTTTTTGGTCTGGAGGGCTTAAGCTACACGAAATCGGCCGACGGAAAAGTCACACAGAAGATGGATGGCGCCTATGACGGCGTTTACAATTTCTTCGTCGGAAACGTATTTAACACGTTCTATACGGAAGGTCAGCCTGACGGCATGTGGGAGGAAACGGCCAAGATCAATATGGAGGCCAAGCCTTCCGTCGCGCTCGGTTTCGTGTTCAATTCGGACCCGGTATCGAATGAGCTGGCGAAAGCGCAAGCCGTTATCGACCAATATCTGAAGGCGCTTGCCAGCGGCTCTGTCGATGTAGATAAAGTATTGCCGGAATTTATTCAGAAGTTGAAGAATGCGGGCTCTGAGGCGATTATTGCCGAGCTTCAAAAGCAATTGGATGCTTGGGCAGCCAAGAAATAATCGAACGTAGCAGGATCGATCCTCGCGAGCAATTCGGCTGGAGTTGCCATCCGGCTGTAAGCCCTCGCGAGGATGATTTGTTTATTGAAGAGGAAAAGAGGAGGAAGAGGATCATCATGTCGGAGCAAATTGAAATTCATGTCGTGCCGCTTCCAAAGTCGGTTCATATCGAGCAGGGGACGAGATCCTTACGCCATACTGTCGTCCATGCTCTGCATACGTCGCTTGTGCCGCTTGCGCCGATATTCGAGCAGGAGCTGGAAGCCGTGCTGGGCGAGAGAACCGGAACCGGGAACGAGACTCGAACGATCGTTGAATTAAATCTGGATGAAGCCATGCGGGAAGAGCAAATTAAAATCGCCGTTGCGGAAAAGGTACAGATCGTCGGAGGAAGTTATTCCGCTGTTGCGGGCGGAACGGCGGTCCTGCTTCAGTTGATGTCGAACGAAGGGGAGCTGCCGCTGTGTACCGTTGAAGACGAGCCGGATCTTCCGTATCGGGGTTTAATGATGGATCTGGGGAGACATTGGCATTCGACGGACTGTATTCGGCAGACGATTACATTTTGCCGATTCTATCGATTTTCGCACTTGCACTTACACCTAACGGATGACCCGCTGTTCACGTTTCCGCTGCGGTCATTTCCACAAATCCCCGTATCGGGTATGAAATATACAAGACAAGAGCTCGAGGACCTGATTGAGTATGCCCAGCGTTGCGGGGTTCAGCTTGTGCCCGAAATCGATTTGCCGGGCCATTCGCGTCAGCTTAATCTCTCGGAGCCCGAGCTCTTTACATCGGGTATAGGGGAAGCCCACGAGAATGCGATTTGTTTGGGCAATCCTGCGGTGTTGAACGCGGTTCAACAAATGCTGCGCGAGTTATGCGAGATTTTCAAGTATTCGAAGTACATTCACTTGGGCTGCGATGAGACGAAGCTGGAGATTTTCGAGCAATGTCCCTATTGCCGGGAAAAAATGAAAGAGCTGAACGTTAACGATGCAGAGGGCTTATTGCGCGACTTTATTGTTCGGGCTGCGGAAATTGTCAGAGAACAGGGCAGACAGCCGATCGTCTGGGAAGGTTTCTCACCGGCACAGGGAATCGAAATCCCGAAAGACATCGTCGTTATTCCTTGGGAGTCCTATTATCATCCGGCGGACTCGCTAGCGGAAGCGGGCTATGCACTGATTAACGCATCCTGGCAGCCCTTATATGCCACCCCGACCTTAAAATGGTCGCCCGAGCACATATACGGCTGGCACGTGAGGCGTTGGGAGCATTGGTGGGATCAATCCAAAGCGACGCTCCAGCCTATTGAATTGGATGAGAGTGCCAACCTTTTGGGGGCACAGTTCTGTTCATGGGAGAACGAGGAAAGCGCCGAGCTGGAGCTGATCCGTCTGCGCGCGCCGACGATGGTTGAACGGGTTTGGAACGTTGTCCGGCGCGAAGAGTGGCCATCCTTTGCCAAGCGGCTTGAAGCATCCGATCGCAGATTGCTCCAAGTGTTGTCCGGCAAACCGGAACAGGTCAAAAAAGTCCAAAAGGAAGCGTAAGTTTTGTGCAAGCGGATTTTCTCGTCGCCGCTTATAGTAGAGTTATATATGTGAACGCTTTCAGGCGCGTGGTGAAGCGCGGCCGTTCATTCTTTCGATTACGACATAAAGGGGACTGGATATAAATGAATACGAAAATCGCGGTGGAGTGGAGGAAGGGGCCGATTCGAGGGAGCGTCTCGACGACCGCCGGAATAATAAGCGCCGCAATCATGAGGGGGAGCGGCAAGTCCGAGGGAGCTTGCTTCTCTACCGACGGAAGTCAGGCGCGGCTGGAAGTAACGGTGCAAGCGGAGGATGGGAAGGACTTGCGGTCCATTCTGGTGAAGATCGATACGCCGGAGCGCCCGTTCAGCTTTTTCCTGCGCGATGTGAGCAAGGCCTATCCGATCTACATTCCCGCTTACGGAGTCGCCGTCACGCAAGCCCACGACAATCGGACATACGAGCAAATCGAGCTCGACGTTAAGGCGATGAACCTGGTTACCGAGCTGCAGCGCATAGAGAACGAGCCGGAGGAAACCTTCGCGAATGCAGCCGCCCATACCCGCAAGCTCGCTTCGCAGACATGGCTCGGGTTGTCGCGCGATATTCGGATTTTCGGCGTCGGGTTTCGCGGCGTCGGGGGAGAGGAAAGGCTGTGGGATTGGGTGCAGCCGCGATTTCACGGCTTCGAAGCGAAGCTGCCGGAGAATGAGGACAAGCCGGTCTGCTACCGATATATGCTTGGTCGAGGCGTCGGCTGCGTGGAAGGCGTCTCCCGCAGGCTCGAAGACGGATCGCTCCCCATCCTGCACGCATCAATCCAGGATAACGACGTAGTCTACGACACGGTATCCTTCGTCTCCTACGAAAGCAGTCCTTTGAATGCCGATACGTTGAGGGGCACTCATTATTTGGCCGCCGACGGCTTCGGCCACTTTCATATGCTGACGGAAGAGCAGACGGCGCTGCGGGAACGGATTCTTCCGCAGGAGATGAACCGGGAAGAGGAGACGGTGCTCTACTTCCGGGCGGTAGCCACGAACAAAGCCCGAGTTCCCAGATACGCCTGGTTCAAAAACGTCGTTCCCAACGCTTTCGTCTTAAACGACGACAAACAATACGAGTTCGACGGAGATAACGGGTTTGTCAGCTACTCGGAGGACCGGGTTTGCTGCGTATCCAAGCTGGGCGGACGGCCGCTTGGAACGGAGGAGACGGCCGTTCTCCTTCCTCCGGGAGAATCGGTCACGTTTGAATTTTATTTGCCTCACCGTCCGATCTCCAAGGAACGCGCCGAAGGGTTAAGCCGGCAGTCTTTTGAAGACAGATGGGCGGAGTGCCGTGCGTTCTGGCAGGAGAAGCTTTCCCGGGCGGCGTCGATCAAGCTTCCCGAGCCGCGGATCGAAGAGATGATCAAGGCCGGATTGCTCCATCTCGATCTCGTCTCCTACGGCCTGGAGCCCGGCGGAACGATCGTTCCGACGATCGGCGTCTATACGGCGATCGGCTCGGAGAGCTCGCCGATTATCCAATTCATGGAGTCCATGGGCTGGAACGGCGTTGCGGAGCGGGCCTTGCAATTTTTCTTGGATAAGCAGCACGAGGACGGTCTGATGCAAAACTACGGCGGTTATATGCTGGAAACGGGAGCCGCATTATGGAGCCTCGGAGAGCATTACCGGTATACCCGAGACGAAGATTGGATTCTTAACGTAAAGGACCACCTGCTAAAGGCGTTCGATTATCTGGCGAAGTGGAGAGACCGCAATAAAACGGAGGAGCTGCGAGGCAAAGGCTACGGCATGCTGGAAGGGAAGACGGCGGATCCGGAAGACCCGTTCCGTTCCTTCATGTTAAACGGGTATGCGTATATGGGGATGAGCCGGCTGGCGGAGATGCTGAGGAACGTCGATCCCGACAGTTCTGCACGAGTGGAAGCCGAAGCGCAAGCGCTGAAGGAGGATATCCGTCAGGCTTTGTTCGCCGCGATGGGGAGTTCTCCGGTCGTTCCGCTGGCCGACGGAAGCTGGGTGCCGACCGTCCCTCCTTGGGTGGAGCACAGAGGACCGCTTTCTGTGAACGGGGAAGGCGGGAAATGGCTGACGCACGGTTCGGTCGCCGCTCGGGATTCCCTTCTCGGCCCGCTCTACCTCGTTTTTCAAGAGGTTGTTCGTCCGGACGAAGCCGCAGCGGAATTCATGTTGAATTATCATCATGAATTGATGTGTACTCGCAACGTCGCGCTAAGCCAGCCTTACTACAGCATTCATCCTTGGGTGCATCTGAAGCGCGGCGAGGTCAAGCCGTTCCTGAAAGCCTACTATAACGGCTTCGCCGGATTGGCGGACCGGGAGACGTATACGTTCTGGGAGCACTTCTGGCACGCCAGCCCGCACAAGACGCACGAGGAAGGCTGGTTCCTGATGCAAACCCGTTGGATGCTTTATATGGAAGACGGGGAGGAGCGGTTGAACTTGCTGCCGGGAATTCCGAGCCAATGGCTGGAGGACGGCAACGTGATCGAATTGGACGGAATCGCGACTTATTTCGGAGCCGTCTCGCTGCGCGTCGAATCGAATTTGGAGCAAGGAGCGATTACCGCGAAAGTCGTCTGTCATTCGGACAGAAAGCCGAATACTGTAAGCATTCGGCTTCCGCACCCGGAAGGCGCGACTCCTACAACGATCATTGGCGGATCTTATTCCGCATCGCGACAAGCCGTCGTGATCGACCAATTCGACTGGAAATCCGAAATTACGCTAAAATTCGACAGGCGATGATATAATGGGAGCAGCGTCCTAACTTCAAAGCTCCGACTTCCGCGTCAGGGGGTTATCTTATACGAACGAATCGCGTTCAAGCTTTCCAAAAGAGGATGAGACTCCTCTTTTTTGGTTTGCGAAATAAATTTATCTTATTCAACACGATCGTCGGCATCGTATTTATTACCGCCTTAAGCGCCCTGTTATCGCATTTTATGGAGAAGTATACGAAGGAAAACATCAATCAGTACGTTACGAGCCTGAACGCGCAGATCAGCAACAGCATCGACCGCTACGTCGACGATATGCAGAAGGTGCTGATGATCCTCTCCGAGGATGCCAACCTCCCCGTGATCGCGGACAAGAAGTTCGTCGGCACCTATGAGGGCTATGCGGCTTACAATCATTTTTACGATAACATTCGCTCGCTGATTTTTTTCAAAGGCTACAAATCGCTGTCGGTTATCCTCTTCGACAGGCAGGAAATTCTGACGACGGATTTAAACGACGGTCAGGATTTCAAGTATATTCGCAATGCCCTGAATACGAACATGTACCGGGAGATCACCGATTCCGAGCAATCGATGGTGCTGCTTCCCGGATTTTCCCTATTGCCGGGTAAGGACAACAATACGTTATTCTCCCAAGCCATCAAGCTGTGGGGCAACCTGCCCGGAGAGAAAGACTTTATGGTGCTGAGCGCCGACAAAAATCTGTTCTCGCAGTTTCTCAACGGGGTCAACAACCAAGCGTTCGATGATATTCTCATTACGACCGAGGACGGGAAGGTGATTTTCAGCCTGAAATCCGACGTCTCGGCTTACGCTGAATTCAGCGACAAGGACATTAGCCGGCTAGCCGAATTCGATACGCTGCGCCTCAATGGGGCAAGCTATTACGCCAACGTTAAAAATTCCGCGACGACGGGCTGGTATGTCGTCTCTTTGATTAACCAAAACAAAGTCGACAAACAAATCAACGATTCGAAAATCATCATCATATTGACGGGAATCATCGTGATGGCTATTTTGATTGTTGCCGTTCATCTCTTCGTGACGAGGAGCACGCGGGACCTCAAGAGATTATCCAAGACGATGAAAAACATAGAGAAGTCGAACTACCAGATCCGCAGCGACATTAACCGCAACGACGAGATCGGCGATCTCAGCCGAAGCTTTAATTTGATGATCAAGAACGTGCTCGAGAACCAGGTGCTGCGCAACGAAGCCGAGATCAAGAGCTTGCAGGACCAGATCAATCCGCACTTTCTGTACAATACGCTCGACGCGATCAGCTCGCTGGCCATCAAACAGGATTATGTCAGAATCAATGCAATGGTCGAAAAGCTCGCCGATTTTTACCGCTACAATATGAACATCGCGAGCAACAACGTCGTGGAAATCGGAACCGAAATCCAGCATGTAAAAAATTATTTAGAAATTATCCAGGTTCGCTACAGCAGCCGTTTAAGCGTGATCTATGAGATCGACGAAGGCGTGTCGGAATACCGGACGATTCGGTTCACGCTCCAGCCTGTCGTCGAGAACGCGATCAAGCACGCGTTTAACGAAATGTCCATGGCCTACGTCATTCGGATAAGAGCCTACGAAACGGAAAATGCGATCGTACTGGAAGTGTCGGACAATGGAATCGGGATCGAGCAGCCTATGCTACGCAAAATTATGCAAGATATCGAGGGAGAAGCTGCCTTGCCCTATTCCGAGCCTCGCGGGGGCGTAGGACTGAAAAACGTGAACATGAGGTATAAACTGTTATTCGGCGCCGATTATGGCATCTCGATCGAAAGCGCCAAGGGAAGCGGGACAACAGTCGTCATTACCGGTCGCAAAATGAAATGAGGTGCATCCAGATGAAGGTCATGGTCGTAGACGACGAAGAATTGAGCAAGGACAAAATCGTTTATTTGCTGCAGAGCAGCTCTGTTTCGTTCGAAATCGTCTTAACGGCGGGCAACGGAAGGGAAGCTCTGGAGTTGATCGAAGGCGGCGAACTTCCGGACGTGATCCTGACCGATATCCGGATGCCCGTCATGAACGGCTTGGAATTGATCGAGGCGGTGAAGGAAAAATATCCGGACATCCGGTTTATCGTGACCAGCGGTTATGCCGATTTCGATTACGCCGTCAAAGCGATGAAGCACGGGGTGACGGATTACGTGCTCAAGCCCGTCAAAGCCCAAGATCTCATTCCCGTGGTGGAGGCCATGCGGGACGCGATCGCGGCATCCGGTCAGGCGAAGGAAGAGAGCGAGCGGATCGAAGCGGTCAGCCGGGAAAATCGTCGCATGGCGCTGGAAAAGGAAATCTACCATCTGTTGACCGATCGACGGGAAGAGGAGGCCGAGAAGAGGGAAGCGGAACGGCATATTGCGATTCTCAGGCATGGCTTCTATCTCATTGCTTCGGTTAAGCTCCATGGCGGCGAACGATCAGCCGATGGCGAACTCTTCAGAGAATTACGAGAACGATTCGACGATGAAGCGGGAAACGGCTGGATGATGGAAAATTACTTCGGCAAGGGTACGTTCATTATCCTATTCGGCGGCGAGGACGAAAATCGGCTCGCCGACACGGCGGCCAGGGAAGCGCATCGGCTTCGCGCGTTGCTGCACGATCGGCACGGCTTGGCGGTTACGATCGGCGTCAGCCGACCTTGCGGCGATCCGAGGATGGCTTATCGGCAAGCTGCGGTGGCGCTGAAGAACCGATTCTGCTCCGGGACGGACCGAATCTTCCCGTATGCCGCTAACGAGGTTCGCAGCAATCGCGCTTCGCAATCGCTCGCGCTTAAATTCAAGCTGGCCGAACAAAGCCTGGAAAACAAAAGCCTTGCGAAAGCGATCGTCCTTCTTCGTCATACCGCGGAGGATGTATTCGTCCGTGCTCTAGCCGAATGCCGGGAAGAGATTTCAATAGACTACCTGTTTAACGAGTACGTCAATTTGGTGATCCGGTTTTGTTTGAAGCACGATTACGATTTTATCGATCGGATCGAACCGGACGTTCTATCGGGGAGAGTCTTGGATGAACTTGAGGATCGCGGCGCGATCTTGAAGCTGATCGAGACGATAATCGAGAGAGTGTTTCGCTCCGCTCCCGGAACGAAAGGGGGCGAACTTCGAAACCCTGCCTTAAATTCTTCGGTTATCGATCAAATCGTCGCTTACGTGTCCAGAAATATTGAAGAAGAGATTACGCTGCAGACGGTATCCGATAAATTCTCCATTAACCCCTCATACCTGTCGCGCGTCTTTAAGGCCGCTATGAATCAGGGCTTCGTTAAATACGTGACCGGGCTCAAAATTGATAAGGCGAAAGAGCTGCTCGAGAACGGGGCGTTGGAGATTGCGGACATCGCTCACGGACTCGGGTTTTCCGACCAACAGTATTTCAACCGGGTGTTTAAGAGGACGACGGGAACGACGCCGAGCGAATGGCGGACGAAGAGTAAAAAAAGTCCAAAAAACGCGTAAGATTCGTGCAAGATAAGCGGTAGTCCGATGCGTTAAAGTAGAAATATAAGCAAGGCGTTATCGGCGAGAGGTCGAGTCCGTCACGTGCGGCGCATTGGAAAGCCAAGGCCAAGCGCGGAACGGCCGATTCTGCTCAGCCCATAAAGAAAGCGCTTTCATTAATTTGAGAGATCTATTTTACAGCTAAGCAGGTGAAAGGCATGAACAAGCTTTATCGTCAAAAATGGTTGATCGCGTTCGCGTTACCCGGATTTCTGTTCTTTCTCGTGTTTTCCTATTTGCCGATGTACGGCGTCGTCATTTCTTTTCAGGACTTCGACGTCTTCAAAGGCGTGTTCCGAAGCGACTTCGTCGGATTCGATAATTTCAGGACGTTATTCGATATGCCCGATTTTAATAACGCACTCCGGAACACAATCCTGATCAGTGCAATGAAAATGATCCTGCTCTTCCCTGCAACAGTCATCTTTGCTCTTTTGATCAACGAAATCGGCACGGGATGGTTCCGGAAATTCGTTCAAACGACCTCGTATTTGCCGTATTTCGTCTCTTGGGTCATCGCGGCGGGGATCTGGTATAAGCTCTTTTCCATCGACGGCGGAGTCGTCAACGATCTGCTCGTGTCCCTCGGGATTTTGAAAGAGCCGTTTTACTTCATGGCCGATAAGAACGCATTTTATCCGATCATTCTATTTACCGAGGCATGGAAAAACATGGGGTTCAGCGCGATTATCTTTATCGCGTCCTTGTCTGCGATCGACGTTCAGCAGTACGAGGCGGCCAAGGTGGACGGAGCCAGCCGGTTCCGCCAAATCTGGCATATCTCTCTTCCGGGCATCCGAAACACAATCGTGCTCATGTTTATTCTGAACGCCTCGAACCTGTTAAAGGCGGGTCAGGATCAAATGTGGACGATGTCGAACGTAACCGTTCAGCAGCAGGCCGAAATTCTGGATACGCTCGTTCTTCGATATTTGAAGGACATGGGGTTAATGGGGTATTCGATCGGAACGGCTATGGGCATCTTCCAAGCCTTTATCGGTCTGGCCTTGTTCATCGTCTGCAATTATTTGGCGAAAGCCGCCAAGAGCGATTCCATCATCTGATTTCGGAGGTAGGGTATGAAGAAGAAACGAAAATTCGACGCGTTCGCCGCGATCAACGGAATCCTCATGTTGATCTTCACGTTAGTCTGCATCTATCCGTTCTACTACGTCTTGATCGTATCCCTTAACGATCCGCTGGATGCGCAGCGGGGAGGGCTGTACCTGTGGGTAAGATCCTTCTCCTTCGAAAATTATAAAGCGATCTTTAAGACGTCGGAGCTGTTAAACGCTTACCAAATTACGTTGTTTCGGGTCATAGTCGGGTCCGCTCTACATTTGATTCTGACCGCGATGTTCGCTTTCGCGTTAACCAAGAAACACTTCGTATTCCGAAAATTTCTGACCTGGTGGATGCTGATTCCGATGTACTTCTCCGGCGGCATCATCCCGACTTACGTCGTGATGGATATGCTGGGCCTGGTCAACAACGTGATGGTTTACGTTTTGCCGCATTTGCTCGCCACTTTCCATATTTTGATCCTTCGTACCTTTTTGAACGAGCTGCCGGCCGCATTGGAAGAATCCGCCGTCATCGACGGGGCGAGCGATTTCTCGCTTTTCTGGCGAATCGTCATGCCGCTAAGCACGCCGGTGCTGGCGACGGTCGCGCTGTTTATCGGCGTATTCCATTGGAACGACTGGTTTTCCGGATTTACCTATATGACGAGCGAAGACCTATGGACCGCCCAGAACGTGCTTCTGAAAATCATTCAAACCAACGAAGCGTCCAACATCGCCTCGATTTCCAAGATGGACTCCGGCTTCAAAGCGACCGTCACGGCAGAATCGGTCAAAATGGCCATGCTGGTCATCACGACGGTTCCGGTTATCGTCGTCTATCCTTTTCTTCAGAAGTACTTTGTCAAAGGCATGATGCTAGGTTCGGTCAAAGGTTAATCGGACAGGCGGTATGAGTACCTAACGGTATTTATATATAATGAAATTATAGGGAGAGGTTAGCATGACGATGAAAAAGAAGATGATCGTTTCACTGGCTACGCTCGCGCTGGCGACTTCCAGCATTCTGGCCGGCTGCGCCAAGACGAACGACGGGGCGAAAGAATCCGCTCCCGCGGCGTCTTCTCCGGCGCAGCAGGAGACCGCATCGGCGGAGCCCTCGAAAGAAGCTCTTCCTTCGGAGCTTACCGTTTCCTCTTTTAACTGGGGATGGGCGACGGTCGACGAAGCCCGGGACAGAATCGGGCCTGAGCTCGAGAAGGCGCTCGGATTTAAGGTCAAGCTCAACGTCCTGAAGACGGGAAGCTCCGACGAAGCAGACAAGAAGCTTCAGCTGTGGGCGGCTACCAAAGCGGCGGACATGCCCGATATTTTAATGACGACAAGCTCTACGCTGGCTGCCCAAACGATCGATTCGCTGGGAAGGAACGACATTCTGCTGGACTGGAACGAAATTTTGGATCGGATGCCGAATTACAAAGCGCAAGTGAGTCAGCTTCTGCCGATCAGCTCGGACGTCGAAACCGGGAAGCTGTTCCGCGCGCCCCAAAACTTCGAGTCCCCTATCGGAACCAAGCCTGCAACGGCGCCGCTCATTCGCAAGGATTGGCTGGATCAGTTGGGACTCCCTTTGCCCAAAACCACAGATGAATTGCGGGATACGCTAATCGCATTCAGAGATAACATTAAGCTGCCCGACGGACAGAAGGTCATCCCTTCGATCGATTTCGGAGAGATGTTCTGGAACAACAAATACATGTTCGACAATCCGGAATACTCTTACGCAGGCTCCGGCAACGTAACGGTCGGATTAAACGACTGGTTTACGGATAAGAGCGACGGCAAGGTCAAACGGCACGACATGGTCTTCACGGATAATCTGTATGAATTCATCGCGTATTACAATTCGCTCTTCAAAGAGGGCTTGATCGACAAGGAAAGCTTGACGATGAAGTACGGACAATATATCGAGAAGGCGTCCAGCGGCCGCGTGGGATTGTTCGGAACTTGGGGCACGCATGTCATGACGGTGAACGACAGCTTGGCGAGCGTGGATCCCAAGGGGCTGTTCGTCGGAACGACCGTGTTCAGCAGCAAAACGAATCCATCGTTAGATCCGGCGTTTGTTAAGAAAGCGATGTTGGGAGTCAACTCGTACTGGATCATCAAGAAGAGCATCAGCGAAGAAAACTTGAATGCCTTCATCAAGTATATGGAATACACGATGGGGGAGGAAGGCTGGAAGCTCACGACTTTCGGACAGGAAGGCGTCGATTGGGAATATGATGCCGACAATAAGATTGTCGAGACGCAGGCGGCTATCGATAAGTTCCAAGGAAATATCGGAGAGAAAATCCCTGAAGGAATTTGGTACTACAGCCCGACGCCGAACTACAACCTGCAAGCGAAATACTACGCACCGACCGCGTACGACAAAAGGGCGGACGTCATCGAAACCTTGAAAAACATGGGCTACGTCCAAGGAGAGCCGGTCTATTCGTACATCACGGACAAAGCTCCATACGTTCTCCCCGGACCGATCGAACTGAAGAAGGGCGCAGGTTATGCGACGCGGTGGAAGGACATGGTCGTGTCCGGCGTGCTGGCGAAATCCGAGGAGGAAATCCGAAGCATTATCGCCAAATGGCAGGAAACGGAAAGAAAGCTCGGCTACGACGAGATTTCGGAGGAAAGAACGAACAACTTGCAAACCGTTCCGGATCTGGAATAGTCCGATTGAGCGGGAACGGATCGCAGGGGCTGCCCATTGTTACTTTTGGGCCAGCTCCTGTTCGTCGTCCCGCGACTTGATCGGCAAAAAAGTCCAATAAATCCGGTAAAAATATTCCTATATCCGATGAAGCGGTTGTCCTATTCTGGTTAAAGAAGAGCGTGAACCGAATCTGGAAAGCGCTCTCAATTAGAGGAGGTCATTTCATGAAAAAAAAGGCACCTTTCCTTCTAGGCCTATTGGCGGCAATTTTCGTTTTCTCTACCGTTTCTTCGGTCCAAGCGGCGATACCCGATCCGAAGGTCGCCCCGTTCCCGATCGGGATCTTCTGGTCGCCGAGTCCTCAGGATACGACGTTCGAAAATTACAAACAGATCAAGGACATGAATGCGACCTATGTTCTCTTAACGAATGGCGTTATTAACCAAACCCTTAATGACGCCGCATTGGCGCAGTGTGCCGCTAACGGTTTAAAGTGCGTCGTGCAGGAAGAACGACTGGATTCGTACAAATTTAACGAATTGCAAAACCTCGGCGACGGAGGAGATTTTCTCGACTACGGCCATTCATACGGGCAAACGTTCACGACTCCGTATACTCCGGATATCGCAATCGATACCATCGAGCTGTTCATGGATGAAAATTTGCCGGTTAGCGGTCAGAAGATGACATTAAAACTTTACGATTCGCCAAGCAAGACGACTCTGATTGGGAGTTCATCGATAACCGGACCTGCAGGTACGATTCATCCTACCTTTTATTTTTATAAATGGCTTACTCCGAATACTACGTATTACATGGAACTGACCGCCGATGGGCCATTGGCTCAAAGCTACGTGATCTATCATACTTCCGACGCGTATAGCGGAGGAACGGCTTATCGGGACGGAGTTGCCCAGGCAGGGCATGATTTATGGTTTAATCTCCATTACGCCCGGAGCATGTTTATCGGAGGCGCCGAGCCGTATGCGGCTGATATCGCCGAAATTACCAATCACTACAAAACGAACGGAGCTTTCCTGGGCTATCATCTTGTCGATGAGCCTTCCGCGGAGAAGATGGTCGGTTTGCAAAGCACGATCGAGAAAATCAGGGCGGCGGATCCGGATCACCTGACCTATGTGAACTTGTTACCGACCTATGCGGGCAACCTCGGTTTCGGCGGACAGACAGGCGTATTCGTAAATCCGACCCAGTCCGTAGGACAGTCTTTTAAAACCAATTCGAAGACGACAATGATATCGACGGTTCAGTTGTATATCGACAAGAATCAATGGGGGACGAACGAGCCTCTGACTCTGAAGCTGTGGAATTCTCCCGCCAAAACGACGTTGATCGCGCAGCAGACGCTATCGGGAGCGAGCACGAATTATCCGCAGTTTACTTTGAATGCGACCGTAAGCCCGAATACGTCCTATTACTGGGAGCTTACTCATGGGGGCGGAGGAGACAATTCCGTCGGTTGGGTCGTGAAGTCGACGAGCGGAACGGAATGGGAGAAAGACGGTACGGCTTACGTGGCGGGCAGTCCCTCGAACGGCGACTTCTGGTTCACCCTTAATCAGAACCTGACCGCTTTTTCCTATGAAGATTACGTCTACCGTTGGGCTAGCAAAGGCCCCGATTTCATGATGTACGATCATTATCCGTTCGGCGTAAGCGGCGGGATTAGCGCCGATTATTATTCGAATATGGAAATCATCCGCAGGCAATCCCTGGCGGCATCGATCGATTTTTGGACCTATATTCAAGCGGTAGGAATTACGGGAATGCTTAGGGCGCCTTCAGAAGGAGAAATGAGGTACCAAGTATATACCAGCCTCGCCTACGGGGCTAAAGGAATCAATTACTTCACTTACGAGACTCCGTCCGGACAAGGAGAACCGTTCCATGACGGCATTCTGCTGCCGAACGGGACCAAGAACGCTTCGTATACGTATGCGCAAAATATTAACGCGGAGGTGTTGAAGCTTGGACCTAAGCTATTATCGCTGACCTCCCAGGCCGTATATCATACCGGAACGCTGCCTGCGGGCACGACCGCGCTGCCTTCGAGCTTTTTCCTTCAGCCGTCTAATCTTGCGGATCCGTTAGTGATCGGATACTCGACGGATGCCGACGGACGCCGATATGTCATGGTGACTAACCGGGATACCGTCAATTCGAGAACGGTGTCGTTTACGCTTTCGCCTAAACCGAGTGCGGTAACGGAAATCTCCAAAACGACGGGAGGCGAAGTCGCCACGAATTACAATCCGGCTACAGGCGCGATGTCGGCCGCATTTGCTCCGGGAGAAGGCCGATTGTACGCTTTGCCATTAGCCCCTGCGAATCTGGCAGTTCATGCCGCTGTCACGGTAAGCAGCGAGTATTCGGGGTGGCCGAAAAGCAGACTTACGGACGGGAACAGATCGACCAATTTTTCGACGCAGACGGGAATAACGAGCGACCATGCCGAATGGATCGTGATCGATATGGGATCGCCGGTCGTGTTTAACGAGGTCGTCCTTGTCGGACGTACCGAGCCTTACGGCTACCCGAAGGATTTCAAGATTCAAGTGTGGGACGGAGCGAATTGGCAGGACCGGGTATCCCGAACCAACGAATCCCAGCCTGCTTCCAGCGCGGCGATCTCCTATACTTGGGGGTACTCCGATACAACGAATAAAATCCGAATTTCCGCATCGGGGCTGCGCCCGGACAATAACGGGCATTATGTTCTTCAGCTGGGAGAAGTCGAAGTCTACAACGAGCCATAATGTCAAACACCGCCGCCGCATCCCGTTTCGGGAGGGCTGGCGGTGTTTTCATCTTATCGATCGCGGATTAGGGACTCACAAAGCGAAGGCGGCTTTCGCCCACGAATAATCGGGGTCCGGCTGTGTTCCGTCTTTGTAGGTGGAGATCAAAGCCCAGCGATCGGCGCCCGACGTATTCGGGTAGGAGGCATGGAGCAGCAGATCGTGGAACACGATGGCGTCACCCTTGGAGGCCGGCAAATCCACAATTTGCGACGGATCGATGTCTTTCTCGTCCAGACGATGCACGAATCCCAGATCGTCCGTTACTTGGCCGTCATGGCTGGCAGTCGACAAATGCGAACCGGGAACGATCCTTAAACAGCCGTTCGCCGGATTGGCGTCGTCGAGCGCGATCCAGACCGAGAGCTTGTGGCTGCCGCGCCAATACGAATAGTCCTGGTGCCAAGGCGATCCGAAATCGGTGCTGGCGTTTTTGAAGACCAGCTTGTCGCTCAAGAACACGACCGAATCCCCGACGATCTCTTTTAACGCTTGCGCCAATCGGGGCGTTCTCGCCGCTTCCTTGAACAGCGGACTTTCGGCGGTCAGCCCAAGGAACACGCCCGATTGATGAACGTCGTGTCTCGCTAGAATCGCCGCTGCTTCCTCTTTCAAGCGATGGGCTTCCTCAGTCGTGTAGAGCCCCTTCAGAATTACGTAACCCTGATTCTCGAATTCTTCTTTGAAGGCTGCAGTCATATTTCGTTCCTCCTTATCGCGATTGCCAATGCAACGCTCTGATCTCGCTGGCGGATTTTCCGGTATAGCGTTTCACCGATCTGGAGTAGTGGTATCTCGACTTGAAGCCGCACTGCTCGGCGATCTCTCCGACGGACAGACCGGTCGTACGCAACAAGACGAGGCTATGCTCCACGCGGTAATCCCATAAATACTGAATGGGCGTCGTTTGTTCGGCTTGCTTGAAGAGTCGCACGAGATGGCTGGCCGAGACGTTGGCGTGATCGGCGATTTCCTTCATAGATAAAGGGATGGCGTAGTGTTCGTGGATAAACGATTTGACCTTCCCAATGACGGGATTGGCGATAAGCGCATCATTGCGCGCGCTCTCCGCCGCGTACAGCCGAATGGCCGCAAGCCCAAGCGCGTTCGCCACGCTGCGGTATTCGGGTAGATCCGTTTGCCGCTGCATCACCGATAGATCGACAAGCCGATTCATCGGCTCCGAGATCGGAATGGTGCGGGGCATGGCGTGTAATTGATGCTGCAAATCGGCTTCGTACTCTCTCAAACTCAATGTGATCCAGCGATGCCGTGACTTTCCCGACCTGTCGAACGCGATATAGACGTTTTCTTCCGGCAGCAGCAGCAAGAGCTGTCCCGGATGCACCTTGTACGCAGCGCCGTCGACCTCCACCTCCATCGACCCCGAGTGCAGAAGAACCAGCTGGATCTCCCGATAGCGAAGCGGTCCGTACGTTCCGCCCGGCGGGTAGACGACCGATCCGGCTATCGTTTGTTCGATCGATTCATCCGTCAACCGCAAATCCTCGCTCATCCGATCCATCTCCTTTCTCTTGGCCTTTTATGAGTTTAATATTAGGGGGTTATTAGCAAGAAGAAAATGCTCAGGCAAATCGTATATGTGTCTCAAATGATCATTTCGTTGTCATTTGCCGGGGCGCGAGATCATGATAAACTGGAAACAAGATTCGGTAAAGGCGGGGGAACGATGTCGAACAAACGCAAAGAGGATAAGTTAAAGAAGCAGGAGCGGCAAAACGGATCGAAGGTATTCCCGATCTGGTCGTCGAAATTTTATCTCCCTCTACCAGCCACAACGACAAAATAAGAAAAAAGCGCCAATACGAGCGCTTCGGGCTGAAGGAATACTGGATCGTCGATCCGGTTCATCTGACGTTGGGCCAGTTTATTCTCGATGCAGGCGGCAAGCTGCAGCTCGTAGAAACGTATGATGCTCATGCTCCGAGCAAAGTGGCTTCTCCCTTGTTCTCCTGCATCGATATCGATATGAAGCGCGTGTTCGCGAATTTGCGTTGAACCGAAAATATTCGCGCAGCCCTCCAATACCCACAACTCCCTCTTGTCCCACCACACGTTATTCGAATAAACGAGCCGCGCCCTTGAGGGCAGGCTCGTTTTTGCGAATACGCCTGACACGTGCATCATCTCCAAGGCGCAAATCCCGAGAATCCGGTTCGATTGCGTACCGATAGTTAAAAATCCAACCGTTTTAGCAGATCGAGAACTATACGCGGGATTCGGCATCGTCTACCGTTAAGATCAAGAGCGGCCGGCGGGGAAACCGATTAGCGATGCCGACGCGGGAAAGGAGCAGCGAGATGCACGGCTTGATCAAAGAATTGAGGACGAATCGTTCTTTGTACGCGCTCGGTTTGCCGGGCATGATTTTTTTGTTCGTTTTTGCCTATTTGCCGTTATTCGGACATCTTCTGGCTTTTAAGGACTACAAGCTCAGGGATGGAATCTGGGGGAGCAAGTGGGTCGGTTTCACTAATTTCAAGTTTTTTTTCGGGGGAGAGGATTGGAAGCTCGTTACCTTCAACACGATCTATCTCAATCTGCTATTTCTTGTCTTCGGATTGGGATTCGCTTTGCTCGTGGCGCTGCTGTTAAACGAAATCCGGCGAGCCGCAATCAAGACGGTCTCCCAATCTTTCATTTTTCTTCCCTACTTTATTTCATGGTTGGTCGTGAGTTTCATGACGTATGCGATGTTCCATACCGACGGCGTTCTGAACCGGGCGTTGGAGGCGGTGAAGGCGGATCCGGTCAATTGGTACCAGACTCCCGGAATATGGCCGCTTCTTCTGACGCTGATCTACGTATGGAAATTTTCCGGGTACTACTCCATCATCTTTCTGGCCGCGATTACGGGTATTTCCTCGGAAATCTATGAGAGCGCCACGATCGACGGCGCTTCCCGGTACCGGCAGATCCTCCACATTACGATTCCTCAGCTCCGTTCCGTCGTGATCGTACTGGCGCTGCTCGGGATCGGCAGAATTTTCTACGGGGATTTCGGCATGATTTACGGAATTATCGGGGACAACGGAATGCTCTATCCGACGACGGACGTTATCGATACTTATTCCTATCGGGCGTTGCGACAATTGGGAGATTTCAGCATGTCGTCCGCCATCGTGCTTTATCAATCTTTTCTCGGTCTGTGCGCCATCCTGCTATTTAACTGGCTCGCCAGGAAAGTGGACCGCGATGCCACTTTATATTAAATCCGCCTAGAGGCCCCGATTGGAAGGGAATGTTCTACATGACCGCTGCGCTTAAAACCAAACCAACGACGGGGGACCGGCTGCTTGCTATCGCGGTTTACGCGATCATTATCGCGTTCGCGCTCGCCTGCTTGATTCCGTTCTGGCTCGTCTTCCTGAATTCGTTCGCGGAGGAATCCGTCCTGCAGACGGAAGGATACAAGCTATGGATCGATTCCTTCCACCTGGACGCTTACCGGTTCGTTCTTGCCGGGAAGCAGGTGGCGAAGAGCTACGGAGTGACCGTCTTCGTGACGGTCGTCGGCACGGCTTCCGCCTTGCTGCTAACATCCACCTATGCTTACGTTCTGTCGCATAGAAGGGTCAAGTACCGGAACGTGCTGTCGTTTCTGACTTATTTCACGATGATTTTTGGAGCCGGGCTCGTCGGTTTCTATATGCTGATGGTCAGCTGGCTTCATTTGAAGGATTCGATCTGGGCGATGATTCTGCCTTACCTGCTGAATCCTTTCTATGCCTTCATTCTGGTAGCTTTTTTTCGGAATCTCCCTTATGAAATTTACGAATCGGCAACTGTGGACGGCGTCGGGGATTTCCGCATTTTTTTCCGGATCGTATGGCCGATATCCACTCCTGCGCTGGCTACCGTCGGCTTGTTCTACGCGCTGCAATTTTGGAACGATTGGTGGCTTTCCCTGCTCTTCATCGACGATCGCGATCTTCATTCCCTTCAGATGATGATTCGCCAACTGATGTCCAGCGTCAGCGCGGCAAGTTATGTCGGCGGCGGCACCGCCTACGTTTCCCAGCCCCCGACGGAGGGCGTCAAGCTGGCCACGGTCTGCTTGACGATCGGACCGATCGTCTTGCTCTATCCGTACGTGCAGAGGCATTTCGTGCAAGGGTTGACGATCGGAGCCGTGAAGGGATAGGGCCGCGGTCTCCATGCGAACTTGCCTAGTGCAAGGGGACATTTAACATATACAATGAAAAAGGGAGGATGCAACATGCGACACAAAAAAACGATATCCATCAGTCTTGCGCTCGTCTTGATCCTAGTTATTCTGAGCGGGTGCTCGTCGACGAAGCCAACCGACGCCCAACAATCCGAAGCGGATGCTTCACGGTCTCCCGAGAGCGCCGCGGTAAGCGAACAGAAATCCGAAAGACTTGACCTCGTAACGCTCAAAATTATGCTGCCCGGCGAAAAGCCAAGCGATTACGACGAGGTGAAGGAGGAAATCGAACGACGGCTCGCGGACACGCTAAACGTGAAAATCGATATTACGTACGTCCCTTGGTCCGATTTGTCCACGAAAACGCAGGTTACCTTGGCGGCGGGCGAAAACTACGATCTGATCTACGACGCGCCTTGGCTGCACATGAACCAGATGGTCTCCGCCGGATATTACGAACCGCTGGACGAGCTCATCGAGCGGTTCGGCCCGACCTTAAAGAGCACGAGACCGCAGCAAATGTGGGACGCCAACAAATTCGACGGCAAGATCATGGGCGTACCGCTTGGAATATTCATGGTCCAAGGCCATTCCTATCTAATTCGCAAAGATTTAAGAGAGCAATTATCGCTTCCGCCTATTACCACGTATGAAGAGTTGCTTGAGTACGCCTATGCGGTGAAAAGGGAATTCAAGGATATCATGCCGATCATCCCGGCCTCCAGCGACGACGAGAAAGGCTATGCCTGGGCCGCATACAGACAAAACGACGTCATTGGTACGATCCGCCCTACTCATGCCAATAGCAACAGTCTGATGCTCTACTATAAAAACAACGACGGAAAAGTCTACAATCTGTTCGAAGAGAAGGATCCGATGATATGGGGCTGGATTACGGACGCCAGGAAGCTGTACGAGGACGGCATCATCCATCCCGACGTCATGTCCATCAAAGACTGGCAGGGCGAGTTCCATTCCGGCAAGAGCGCGATCACGCTCACCAGAAGCTTCAAATACGACTACTGGCAGCCTGCGAAAGTACAGGAGAACGCGCCCGGCGGAACGCTTGAGAACGTCGTGCTGATGGATTTCACTCCGGGCAAGAACGTGATTAATTTTCAAATGGATAACTTCATCAGCGTGCCGGCCGTGAGCAAAAACAAGGAAAGAGCTATCCAATTTCTGAACTGGGCGAATGAGAAAGACAATTACGACCTGATCGAGCACGGTATCGAAGGGAAGTCCTGGCAGGCGATCGGGGACAACAAATACAAGGATCTCGTGACGGACTCCCATGGGCTGGCTTCGTTCAGCATGATTTGGAACCCGGAGCACGAGCGGTATCCCGATACGGACGAAGAGGAAACGATCAAGAAGAAGGACTTCATTAAAGACGGTAACAATTTCACGCCCGATATTCTGACCGGTTTCTCGTTTAACAGCGAGCCCGTGAAGAACGAAATTTCTCAATTCAACGCGATCCAGTCCAAATATTATTCGATTTTGTTTAACGGGGTCGGAGACCCGGACGGCTATTTCGAGAAGTTTCGCAAAGAGGGGCAAGATTTGCTTGCCGCCATCCAGCAAGAGCTGCAAAAGCAGATTGACGATTTCTTGGCTTCCAAGCAGTAAGCTTCACTCCACGGGGATCCCGGCGCCTTCGCCGGGTTTCCCTTCTCCCGCCGGAGGCGTTCCGGAGCTATAGCCCTGATCAAGGAGGAGTTCTCATGTTTCCGGCAAGACTTAGATTCGCCAAATCGGTCATGGTCATCCTGATCGTCATCACGATCGCCATGATTCCGTTTACGCTTCTATTGTCTCGTCAATTCACGGAGTTCGCTTCCGACGAGATCAACCGGTTTAATCAAGATAAAGTCGTTCAAACCGCCAACAATATGGATTTTTTCTTGACGAATCTCAAAGTGTTCGGAATCAACATCTACGAGGATCAGCGCATCCAGAATTGGCTAATGGCCAAGCAGCAGGATATTGAAGCGCAGCAGGTGGCCGACAACGCCATGAAGCTTTATTTGACCACACAGCCGTTCATTCGCAAGAGCTACCTGATTAATTTTCGCTCGGAATCGGTTCTGGACTCCGCAGTCGGTCAAGTTCGCTTCAGCCAGTTCGAGGACCAGCAAATTTTGCTCGATATCAAGAATCATCGCCAACCGTTTTTACGGTATTTCAACCATACGGTAGACAAGGAATCCTATCTTGCGCTTATCTATCCTTCAACGCCTTCGCGCATCGATTATTACGGCTACCTCGTGCTCCTGCTGAACAAAGAAATGCTGCACGAGCGATTGTTAACCAACAATTTGCCCAATACGATCAATTACGTAACGGACGAGAATGGCGTTGTCGTGATCGGGAACGATGAATTTCCGCACGGAGAAGAATGGAAGGCGAACGCCGCGGCATTGTCGTCACAGGAATGGACGTTTCATTCGTACAATCGACTGCAGACGCTCCGGGGGCATATCGATTTGTTTAACGATAAAATCGTCTTGAATTTCTCCGGCTTGCTGCTGCTGCTCGTTCTTATCGCGGCGTGGAACGCGACGAGGACGTATCGTCCGATCGCCAAGCTATACAAGCTCATTCAAGGACGAATGGATAAGCATTCCGACAAGCCGAGGAGCGACGAATACTCGTCCGGAGGGGAGATCCATTACATTCGGGACAGGGTGGAATTTCTGCTTAACAGCGTCGACAAGATGAATCACGAGAGAACCGCTCACCGGGATCTTATCCGCGAAGAGTATTTGCGCCAATGGATTCTCCAAGGAAAGCGGAGCCGGTCGATCCGAGAGACGATCGATAACGAAAGCCGGCTTGCGCAATGTCCCTATCTCTACCTTGCCGTTATCCGGATGGAATCGTATCACGCCTTATGCGAACGGTATAACTTTTATTCCAGAAAGCTGCTGAAATTCGCAATGGGCAACATCGCGTCGGAAATTATTCGCAACGAAGGCTGGGAGATGGAGAGCGTCGATCTCGGCACCGATCATCTGGTCTTGCTGATCGGCCGCCAGGAAGAAACCGAGTTCGATTATATTCCGGTGATCGAACGCGTCGGCGAGCAGATCGAAGTTTGGCTGCAAATATCCAACGTGGCGGCCAGCAGCAGGGCCGTTCGCGCGGACGACGATTTAAGAAAGCTGTACGACAACGTTATGGAGCTGACGATGCTAAAGTTCGTAAGCGGCGAAGACAAAGTGTACATGCCCGACGATTTACGGCTGTTCGCGGAAACCTACCCTCCTCCGGCTTCGGAGATGCTACTTGATAAAATTATCGACGCGGTCCGACTAGGGAAGACGGAGGACGTCTCCGCCAGCCTGGAACGGTTGTTCCTTCAGCTTCAAAACCTTACGCACGAGAAGCTGAAGCTGCAATTGATTTTCATCACTTACTCCCTGTTCAAAGCGTTCAGCAAATTAAAAGCCGTTCAGAACGAGCACAACATCCTGCTGCTGCTGGAAAGCTTCGATACGCTGCAACAATATCGGACATGGCTGGAAAAGCTGATTCAAGAGGTCTCGGACAAGATCAACGTACCGGTCGGCAACGGCCGCAAGAACGAATTGGCTTCGGAAATCGCGCAATACGCCAAAGACCATTTGAACGATCCGATGCTTACCCAAGAGCAGATCGCCAGTCATTTGTCGCTCTCTTACAGCTACGTGAGATCGGTGTTTAAAGAAGTACACGGCATCACGCTTGCAGACTTTATTTTGGAGGAGCGTCTTCGCTTCGCGATGGAACTGCTGCTCCATACGAAATCCGCGATCCCCGACATTGCCGAGAAGTCCGGCTTCCAGTCCAAAAGCTATTTTTTCACCGTTTTCAAGAAGAAGACGGGGTTAACGCCCAACGAGTATAGATTAACCCAGAAGAGCAAGCGCTTGTGGACCGAATCGGAAGATCGCGAGGTACGGGCGCATACCAAGTCAAGCCAAACCGAATAGTCGAATTCTGAATTCTGACCTAGGAGGCAGCGATATGAAAATACGGAAGGCGATCGCAGCGGGCGGATTGCTTGCCGCTTCGGTCATCTGGAGCGGGTTTTCCGCAGATGCCAGCAATATGGATTTACAGATCGACCAAGCCACGGCATCCTCGTTTCGTTCCGGCTACGAGCCCGCCAAGGCTTCGGATAACGTCTACGGAAACGCCGATAACGGATGGGCGGCCGATGCGCCCCCCTCTCTCTCATCGCCCCAGTGGATCAAGTTCGACCTGGGCAGCGCGCAGTACGTAGGAGCGCTCGAGCTTTACCCGAACGTCGGGCACGGCCCCCGGAGCTTTACGATCGAAACTTCGCTGGACGACGTCTCGTACGAGGTTCACCGAACGGTCGATCTGGCGGCAGATAAACGTTCATACTTCGATTGGACGCCGTCCAAGGCCAGGTATTTGAAAATCAACATTACTTCGGGCTTTAACGACGACGCCCAAATCCGGGAAGCGTACTGGTTTTCGGAAATTTTGCCTCATCGCGTATCGACGCTGTCGGCGGGCGACTTGTACGATTTCTCGCGGCTGACGGAAAACGGCTTCGATGCGTTAAAGCGGGCAAACATCCAGTTGGTCAATCCTATTATCGTAGGGCATGCGCCGGACTTTACCGCGCAGACGCTTCCGAACGGAGGGAATCCGAATAACGATGCCGATTACGATTGGACGTATGCGGACGAGTTGGCGGATCGGTTCGCCTCGCACGGCATCGATCTATTCATCGGGCAGAATTTGGGTTTGCTTACCGAGCATTGGCCGTAATTAAAGTCGCCTCTCATTGACGAGAACGGCAGCCAATTCGTGGACGAAGTCAAAGCCAACCCGTTCGTGAGCGATACATTGAGCTTGTACAGCGCCTTTAACCGGAAGGTTGCCGGCCATTTCAGCGCCAACCCGTTCGTAAGGCTGCAGGCGATTACGGGGCCCGGCTACTTCGGAGGAATCGAGATTTTCGGAGGAGACATCGTGAATCCCACGCTATGGGTTTACGACGAACATGCCAAACAGAGATTCCGCGAATGGCTGCAGACGAAATACGCTACGATTGCGGAGGCCAACTCCGCCTGGGGGACGTCGTATTCCGGCTGGAACGAAGTGCAGCCGCCCAAGCCGCTAAGGACGAACATGCCAGGAGCCTTCGATAATAGACAAAGCTGGTCCGACCTGATGTTCTGGCTGCGCGATCATCTGGCGAACTATACCCGGCAGACGATCGAAGCCGTCCGATCCGCGACGGACAAGCCGCTTTACATCGAGACCGACGGAGGTTATTTGTTCTCGCCCATGGAAAGCCAGGCGAGCCTGGGGTTGTCCGCCAGAATTGCAAGCGATTACAAACCGTTCGTCTTCGCGAGCAGCGGAGGGGACGAGAGCTTTGGTGCGGCGGGCATCGCCGCAGCGGCGCGTCTGCACGGGTTTGACACCGCGATCGACAATGCGAATTACGAGACGAGAAAATTAAGCGATGATACGATGTTCTTTATCGCCGCGAAAGGGATCGGCACGTTTAATAACAGCAACATGGCGGAGGATTTCGCCGGGGACGGATGGACCGGGGCTCCGCATACGAACGGCTGGGACCCTGCCGCGACCTATGCGGGAACAGAGGAGTTTCGCCAATATGCGGAACGATCGGGAAGGCTTCTGGCGGTCGATCCGCTGCCGGAAGGAAGCCAAACGGCAATCTATCATTCTTTCTACTCCAGCAACTATCGCAAAGGGTATAGATACGACGATTACATGAGGATTTACGATCGGGATCACGGTCTCGGATTTAACGTCCGCCCCTTTGCCAGTTGGTCTCATTATCTCGATACGCCGGACGCGATCGACGACTTCCTGATCGAGGACGGGGCGCTCAAAAACTACAAGCTGCTCGTATCGGCCAATTCGAGTCTGACCTTAACCTCGGACGTCGCCCAGGAGAAATTGCTGGACTGGGTCGAGAACGGCCATTCGATCGTCGGCTTCGGGAAGGATAGCTTCAATTACAAGCTGAATCTCGCCAGCCGCTCCATTTCGGGGGACGAGAACGTATCCAGCTGGATGATGGGCGTATCGGGAGGCTCCGCAGCCGCGCCGACCGCCGGGCGGACGGCCAGCGTCGCCGCGAACAAGCCCGCATGGCTGACTTCGTTGAAAGCGGGAGAGACTGCAGGCTTCACGGTCTCCGACAGCAGCCAGGCACAGGCATTCACCGCTTTGCTTCCCGGAGCGACGCCGGTTCTGACGGACGAGCACGGGAATGCGCTCATGGTGGAATATCGTTACGGAAGCGGGAGAGTGCTGTTCAGCACCATTCCTGTGAGCGATAGCGAGATGTTCTACGACGGGTTCATGGGCAAGATATTAAGCGATTTCGCCGACGCCTCCGGCGTCGAGCGCAAGGTGAAATTCGACGGCGATCGTTATCATGTCGCTTACATGGGCGTCAACAAGCAGAACGACAAGGGCGTCGCGGTCGTAGCCGATCCGCCGTACATGGCGAACGGCCAATTTTCTCCGGAACAATTTTCTGCCGATCCGCAATACTACGCCAATGGACAGACGCTGAGAATCGAGACCGACGCAAGTCTGAACGGCCTCCCGATGGAAGTGGAATTGACGGCTCCGTGGACTCATGCAACCGGCGGAACGATTCATGAGCAATCCGGCGCCTTGCCGCAGAAGAGAATTTTGCATACCGCATCCGCGACGGAGCCCTTGCTGATCCAGTCGCTTCGCTATGGCTCGTTGCCGGTCGTCGGCGTACAGGCCGACATGCACGAGAAGCCGTACTCTCCCGACAACGTTGCGGACGGCCTCAAGGAAGATTCCGGGGCGTGGAAGTCGGGGAGCGCATCGCCGGATCGTCCGCTGACGCTGACGGTCGATCTCGGAGCCGTCTACCCCGTAAGCGGAATGGAGCTCTATCCGTGGACGGACGACGACGGAAACGAGCTCTTCTCGTTCGAAAGCGGCAGCTACCAAGGTTGGACGGTTAGCGGAACCGCGTTCGGCACTGCACCGACGACCGGGACCCATTTCGGGGCGGTAAGCGGTATGAAAGGCGCTTATTGGGCGGATTCGCAATGGGGTGGGGAGACGGCCGTCGGGACGATCCGGAGTCCCGGGTTCATGATCGATAAAGACATATTGAGCGTTCGTATTGTCGGATACGACGGTCCGGCGGGCACGGATAACCGAAATCGGATTTATGTTCGGCGCGCAGCGGATGACGCGATCCTTTACGCGATTAAGCCTCCGCAAAGCGATACGTTTGTCACTCAAAGGCTTGAAGTGAAGCGCGACATCGGCACGAAGGTGTATCTGGAGGTCGTGGACGACAACTCCAGCCCTCTATACGGCTGGCTTGGCGTAGACGCATTGGCCTTGAGCAGCTACAAGGAAAACAAAGAAATCTCCGATTATTCGTTCGAACAGGGCAGCTTCGACGGATGGACGGTTACCGGGACGGCATTCGGCGCCGCCCCGACTTCTTCCGACCACGGCGGCCTGGTCAAAGGTTGGAGAGGCCGATATTGGGCCGATTCCCAGTCCGGCGGGGACCCGGCTACGGGGACGCTGACATCCGGCGATTTCCTGCCGGAAAAAGAGCTGCTGACCTTTCGGATCGCGGGATACGACGGGGGGCTGGGCGATTCCGATCTGAATTTCGTGTATTTGAGAAAGGCTTCGGACGATTCGATTCTGTTCGCCGCCAAGCCTCCGCAGAGCGACGCTTTCGAAACGGTAACCTGGGACGTTACCCCGTATATGGGAACCCGGGTTTACCTCGAGGTCGTGGACGGGAACTTCGGAGGGCTCTACGGTTGGCTGGGAGTGGACGATTTTACGTTCAGCGGCAACTACGGCTTCGAGAGAGGCACTTATTCCGGTTGGACGACAACGGGCACCGGATTCGGAACGGCGCCGACCTACCAGAAGTCCGATCCGAACTTGCCTTGGAGCAAGAAGATCTTGAAGGTTCCGGGGTACGACGGCAAGTATTATGCCGCCACTCACGCCGAAGGCAATGGGGCAACGGGGACGCTGACGAGCAAAAGCTTCGTCGTTCAGAAGCCCGTCCTGTCTTATCGGGCGGCCGGATACGACGGCAGGAACGGAACGAACGACCAAAACTATTATTGGCTGATCCGCGCATCGGACGGAGTGCCGCTTTATGTGGCGAAACCTCCGCAAGCCGGACATTTCGTCCAGCAGTATTGGGATGTCTCCGACTATATCGGAACCGAGGTCTACATCAAGGTTGAAGACAATGTCGGTTACGAAGTTGTCGATAATGCGGATTACGGATGGATAGCGATCGACGACATCGTGCAGCTCGAAAATTTCGATTTCGAAATCGGCAGCTGGGCGGGATGGACCGCGACGGGAACGGCATTTGGAGATTCTCCCCAAGCCTATAGCCCGCTTGGCAGCGTCGACGGGGTTCGAGGAACCTATTATGCCGCTTCCTACCCGGGAGGAGAAGCAGCGACGGGTACCTTGAAGAGCCGAAACTTCCGGCTGGAGAACGGTACGTTTTCCTTCCGCAAAGCGGGATACGACGGACCGTCCGGTACGAGTGGTCTTAATTATTTCTACTTGCGAAGAGCTTCCGACGGCGCCGTGCTGTTCAGCGCCAAACCGCCGCAGAGCGACGCGTTCGCGATCGAGACTTGGGACGTCTCCGCGTATGTCGGCACGGAGGTTTATTTCGAAGCGGTGGACGGCCATTCGGCCGGAGCGAACGCTTGGCTGGCGGTAGACGACTTACAGTGGAGGGGCGCCGGACCGAAGAGCTTTACGGTACAGACGTCGCTTGACGGCGCGAGCTGGGGGACGCCGGTTCTAGCCGTGACCGACCAGGGCAACAAGGTTGACAGCTATTCCTGGAGTCCGTCGTCCGCGCGTTACTTGAGACTTAACGTCACGGAAGGGTATGCCGATCAAGTGGCGATCAAGGAGTTGACGTTCAGGAAGGAGCTGGCGCCTTGGACGATCGCTTCGGTTACGGCATCCTCCGAAGCGGCCGGATACGAGGCAGTGAAGGCGATCGACGGCATCGCGGAGTCGGATTCCAATATGTGGGCGCCGATCGGCGCGCCTCCCGCATGGATCCAATTCGATTTGGGCGGACTGCGAAGCATTCGGGCCGTGGAAGTATTCGCCAGGAACAACGCATTGGCGCAGAGGCTTGGTCCTAATGAATACACGATACGAGTTTCGGCAGACGGCCTCGTTTGGACGGATGTATACACGGCCGTAAATAACGGCGAGAACGATGCGATTTACGCGTTCCCGGAGATCGAAGCGAGATACGTGAAGCTGGATGTCTCGAAGGGATGGAACGATACGGCGCAGATTCGAGAGGTTAAGATTTATCCATAAATGGACTTGAGGGCGATTCCGCTTATTCGCGGATCGCCCTCTTTGGTAGACGCCTCTGCGCGGAGACAGACTGTTGAATACATCTATACTTTGGCAATCACCGTCTTGAGATATTCGGAGGGCGACATATCCGTATCCGACTTGAAGTGCCGCGAGAAGCTGTGCACGCTGCCGTAGCCGAGCTTATCGGCGATTTCCGTGAACGTGTGCCGCTGCGCGCGGATCAAGCTCTTGGCCTGCTCGATCTTCAGACGGCGATAGTGCTTCATGATGCTGATGCCGCGGTGTTCCTTGAACAGCGTAAGCGCATGGCTTTTGCTCAGGTTGAACTGCTTGTAGATATCCTCCAGACGCAGATCCGCGTAGAGGTGCTGCTCCATATATTCGCACATGCGCTGGACGAGATCGTCCTCGCTTTTTCGTTTAATGGACGCCGACAGCCGCTGCTCCTGCCGGGCCAGCAGGTCTCCGGCGTCCCTCAGGCGGATGAGCAGCATTTCCAGATGGAGCTTGAGCAGCTGCTCCGCTCCAACGGGGGCGTCCGTCTTTCTGCGGAGAGTATGGTTGCGCGGATCGTCGAACGGAGGGAGGAAGGCGGCGAATCCGCTTTTCATAATTTGTGCGAGAATCCCCTTTTGCTCATCGTCCAGCGTAAAAATTTTATTTTCAAAGTAAGCCATTTCCTCGGAACGGCACACGAAAGAGAGAATAATCACGTTCGGAGCGACCGTCTTGTTGGCCCATACCCCGTGAAATTCGTTCGGCTTGTGAAAAATCATATCCCCCTGCTTAAGCCGATAGCCCTCCGTGTCCGCGAATACTTCCAGCTCTCCTTTATCCACATAGACGAATTCCCAGAAATCGTGCTTCTCCCCCTCGAAGGCGAAGTCCTTGGAAAACTCGAAATAATGGAACGAAACGAGCTGCTTGACCGCGAACGGCTCCTTAAGCTTGGTGCGGGGGAAGCTTCTGTCCGGGTTCGTCATCGGCTTGGCCTCCGTCTAATTCATTGGTTCAATTATAGCATGGGAACGCCGAGCCTCGATCCTCTTTTCGTGAATAGCTGCAATCTTCGGGAACGGACGAAAAACAGACTTATTGCCACGTTTCGCGGCCTTTTTGCTAAAGCCTGCGCTGCGTTGTATCGCTTACACTCAAGGGAGTCGGCAGGGGATAACGGACCTCTCGAACTTAACTTAACGAATCTAGGAGGCGTGGCGATGAACGTACTCGCGGTAGGCTGCCACCCGGACGATCTGGAGATCGGCTGCGGCGGTACGCTGGCGAAGCTGGCGGCGCAAGGCCATCAAGTGACGATGGTTCACGTGGCTAACGGCAACAAAGGCCATAAAGTGATTCCGGCGGAGGAACTGAAACGGATCAGAAGTCT
Source organism: Cohnella phaseoli (assembly GCF_003386235.1). Classification (GTDB taxonomy): domain Bacteria; phylum Bacillota; class Bacilli; order Paenibacillales; family Paenibacillaceae; genus Cohnella; species Cohnella phaseoli. The sequence goes on along the minus strand of NZ_QRDZ01000023.1, from coordinate 91,898 downwards.
GGAAGCTAAGGCGGCCGGCGCGCTGATCGGCGCGGAGGTCATCAGCTTGGACGTTCCGGACCTGGCGGTCAAGTCGGACCAGGACGAGTTGATCGGCAAGCTGGTTGAAGTCATTCGACGCACGAAGCCGGATTATATCATAACGCATCCGCCCGAGGATTACATGAAGGACCATATGGAAGTGTCGCGAGCGGTGTTCGACGCGAGCTTCGCGGCGACCGTGCCGTATTATCGCGCGGACGCGAACGAGGAGGCTCACGATAAAGTCGCTCCGATCTATTACATGGACACGCTTGCGGGAGTCGGCTTTCTCCCTACTGAATACGTGGATATCAGCGATCACATCGAAACGAAAATTCAAATGAACGATTGCCACCAAAGTCAGATCAAATGGCTGTACGAGCACGACGGAATCGACTTCCTCGATTTCGTGCGGACGGTGTCCAAGTTCCGCGGGCTGCAATGCGGCAAGCCGTACGCGGAAGGCTTTAAGCAATGTCAGGCCTGGCCGAGGCTGACGGCAGAGAGACTGCTGCCCTAACAACGACAAGAATAGGAGAGTGCCGAACATGAACTTTAATCAAACGGTCAAAGGCTCCCTGCTTGAAGGCTTCTATCCCGCCGGGTGGGATATGGAGAAGATCGATCGCTGTTGTGCCAACGCTCCGGAGACGATCGGAGACCGTCAGCAATTCTGGAACGAAGCGTTCCAGCCGGTCGCTTGTGCAGAAGTGCAGGAGCTCGACGTGAAAATGGGCCATGAGATCGCAACGGAAATTCGCCGCGCCAAGGAAGCCGGACGCAAAATCGCGTTTATTTTGCCGGTAGGGCCGATGGGGATGTACAAGTGGGCGGTTTACTTCCTGAACGAATGGAATGTCGATTGCTCGCACATGTACGGCTTCAACATGGACGAATGGAGCGACGGGGAAGGGAACACGCTGCCATCTGACAATCCGGGCTCGTTCCAGAACGCGATGGAACAGGCGTTTTACGGTCCGCTTGGCGAGCTTACCGTTCCGACCTCACAGCGTCACTTCGCCACAAAAGCGACTTTGCCGACTTATGCGGAGAAGATCGCGGCGTTGAAGGCGGAGGGAGCCGAGCTGATTACCGTGTTCGGCATCGGACGGATGATGCATATTGCGTTCTGGGAGCCGCACTTCGGCGCGGAGTTCGCCAGCGACGAAGAGTGGAGCAAGCAGACCCACCGCATTGGAGCGCAGCTTCACCCACTGACCATCGAGCAGAACGCGATTACCAGCTTCAAGAGCCGGACGACGCTCGTGCCTTGCCGCGCGAATACGGTCGGCCCAGGTTTATTCCTGCAATCCGACCGCATCATCGGCGGCTGCGACGGCGCGCTTGGCCGCGGCATGCAGTGGCAGGGGCTGTCGCTATGGACGACGCTGCGGCACGGGCCGAACAGATGGCTGCCGTCGACGTATATGCCGACGCTGCCTGGCAAGCTGTTTTATTTGCAGGCTTTGGCGGGACCTCTGGAAGCGGACATGAACTAAAGGTATAATGAAAGCCGTCCCTTTTCAATGACAGAGTTTCGGAAAATGACGGAGGTTTATATGTCGAAGCTAGCAGAGATCCCGACTTATCCATGCGAATATGTGAATTACACGAACGAAATCTGGGAACGCATCGCTGCCGTCAGTCTCGTGGACGTCGTCACGGGCGGGGACGTTCTCGAGTCGACGCACGTTAAAGTCTGCTGGGACGACAACGCTTTGTACGCGAGATTCGAGTGCGTGGACACGCATGTCGTCTCGCAGTATACAAATCGCAAAGATCCGCTGTGGGAACAGGACGTCGTGGAGATGTTTATCGACGAAGAGGGCAAGTGCAGGCGGTACATGGAGCTTGTCGTCAGCCCGAACGGCGTGCTCTGCGATGTGATGATCGATCACGACGACGAGAACGATCCGAATAGCTTTAAGGTGGGCTCGGAGTGGGAGGTTCAAGGCTTCGAGCAGAAGATCGAGGCGGAAGGAGAACGGCGCACCTATACGTTCAGGCTGCCGTTCTCGAACTTCTCCAAAGCTCCGCAAGACGGGACGCAGTGGAGAGTCAACTTCTTCCGCATCGACGACGAGCCGAACGGCACCCGTCACTACCAAGCTTGGTCGCCGACGGGCGCCGAGAACTACCATATTTCCGATCGGTTCGGCAGGCTCGTTTTTACAAGAAGCTAAAGTTGAGTAGAGTCGAGGGGCTCGATCTCCTATTTCGCCAATTCTCCAAAACGGGAGAAGACGGCGAGGGCGGGATCGATCGGCACCTCGGCTCTTTTGACGTTTTCCGGAATGCGGATCGTCGGCGTCGGCCGCGGGCTGCGCCCCGAGAACTGCGGCAGCCACTGACGCTGGGCGTCCATCATTTCGGTTGCCATGTCGCGGATTTCCTTCAACGTCAGCACCGACGACGTAAGCGGATCGAGAGCGAGCGCCTGCACGACCGTCTCCGGATCGCCGGATTTGGCGGCGAGCACGGCCAGGCGCTGCACGTTGATGTTGGTCAGGTTAAGCGCAGCGCACTGCGGCGGGATTTCGCCGACCAGCGTTCTGTGCAGACCGGTGCGGTCGGCGAATACGGGCCCCTCCGCGCAGCACTCGTTCGGCAGGTTGGAGATCATGCCGTTGTTGCGCAGGTTGCCGCTGAACTTGAACGTTTTGCCGGTTTCCAGCGCTTCGATGATGTAGGCGCAGTATTCGACGCTGCGCGGAGGCAGGTCGTAGCTCTCGTCCTTCAGAATGTCCTGGTTCTTGTATTTGTCGGCCACGTAGGTACACCAATTGTAATACGCTCCCGACTCCCCGCCGAAGGAAGGTTCGTCGCAGTACGTGTCGAGCGCCTTGCTGTTTTTGCGGAACCACGGGACGTACTCCGAGAGATGGCCGGTCGACTCGGTCATGAAATAGCCGAAGTGGCGAAACACCTCGCCGCGCACCTTCTCGTTGACGTAAAATTCCGGCTGCTCGAACTTCTCTCGCAGCTCGGGGTACAGATCGCGTCCGCGATGCGACAGCTTCGTAAACCAGCCCATATGGTTAATGCCGGCGGAGACGTAATCGATCTCCTGTTTCGGTACGCCTACATAGCCGGAGACGAGGTCCAGCGTCGTCTGTACGCCGTGGCATAGCCCGACGTACTGAATGTTCGTCTCTCCGAGCGCCCAGCAGACCATCGCCATCGGGTTGACGTAATTGAGCAGCGTCGCGTTCGGACACAGCTCCTCCATGTCGCGCGCCACGTCGAGAATGACGGGAATGCTCCTCAGCGCCCGGAATACGCCGCCGGGACCCAGCGTGTCGCCGATGCATTGATCGACGCCGTATTTCAGCGGAATTTTGTAATCCAGCTCGAAGGCGGATACGCCGCCGACCTGGAATGAGACGATGACGTAGCTCGCGCCAGCCAGCGCTTCCCTGCGGTCGGTCGTGATCGTTACTTTGGATTTCAGGCCGTTTTTCTCGATGACCTTATCCGCGAAGGCTTTGACCTGCGAGGTTTTGCTTGTGGAGGGAGCCATCAGCGCGAATTCCGTCTCCTCCAGCTCCGGCGTCGCCATAATGTCCAGCATCAGCGTTTTGCAGAATACGATGCTTCCCGCCCCGATAATCGCCACTTTTCTCATGCATGACACCTCATTTCATCGTTATTGGTATTGCTGCATCAAGCGAATGTAATCTCGAGCCAGCTTCAAATCCTCCAACGCTTCCTTCGATTCGCAGGGGGCCGAACGCTCGCCCCGCACCGCGGCGATAAAGTTCATCGCCTGCTGACGCATGGCGGAGCGGTTGGGCATAACCGGAATTTCATAAGAAGGCGTGCCATTGCCGTTGTCCTTCATGATCGTCACCTTGCCGGCGATCTGGCGGGCAAGCGGAGGCGGAAGCTCTACGCGAACAAACCCTTTCTCGAAGCAGACGAGCAGGCTTTCATGCCATTCGATCGAAGTGCTGTAAGGGGCCATCTCCAATGCAACGGTGGCGCCGCTGTCGCTCTCTCCGGTCAGCAACACGCCCAGACGGTCGCCGAAGGTCAGCCGATAAGGCTCGCCCAGCAGGAAGCGAATGGCGTTGACCTGATGAATGTAATAATTGACGAAGGTGTCCAGGTCGCGGGATTGCTTCTCGGTAAAATAAGAAGGGAAGGCCTCCGCCGGAATCGCCGGATACCCCTCGTCCGTGCCGAGCGGAGCGTCCGCGCCGCCGATCCAGTCCCCGGGCGGCATGGTTACGCGAACGTACTGCAGTTTGCCGTATTCTCCGCTGCTTTTCCACTCGTCGATCCGTTTCTTGGCATATTCCATAGCGGGGTCGGAGCGCTTATGATAGCCGATCATATGCAGCGTCTTATGCTCATCCGCTAGCTGTACGAGCTGCTCGCCCGCCTCGACGGTCAGCGACAGCGGTTTCTCGGTCAACACCGGAATGCCCGCGCGCAAAATATCGGGAAGAAGAGCCTGATGCGAGCGATACTGCTGAGGGGCGACGATTGCGTCTACTTTGGCGTCGCTCAACAATTCCATATGATCCGTGTATACCTTTGGAACGCCGTAACGCGCCGCCACGGTATGCGCAAGCTGGGGACGAACCTCCGCCAGCGCGACGACCTCGCACAGTTCGGTCAGCGCCGAATAGTTGGACAGATGCGCCATCTGCCCCATGCCTCCCGTGCCTACGAATCCGATTTTCAATTTTGCCATCGTTCTCACTCCTGCGGTCCCAAGTTTTCGAATAAGTACAAGCCTTCCGTGCCCGGTGCGACGATGTCCGGATAGCCGTTGCCCGTCACGTCCTGAATCCACATGAAGATGCCGTTGCCCGACGCCTCGCCCGCAGGACCGTAATCGATCACATGCTTCTCGAAGCGCCCTCCGTCAATCTTGAAATAATAGAGACCGAGCGGGTCGTCGAAGCCGGGATCGTCGTCGTGCGCCAAGTACCTCTTGCCCGTGACCAGCTCCAGCTCTCCGTCCAGATCGAGATCGACAAGCATGAGATCGTGGTATTGCGAAGCGGTTGCGTCAATCTCATGGCGAACCCAACTGCGGGCGCCGTCCTCCCCGATCATTTGCTCATACCAGTGCAGACCGTAGTCGTGCGCCTGGCCGACGATCAGATCGCACAGGCCGTTGCCGGTTACGTCGTACCCGATAATCGGCACGCTGGCCGTGCCAAGCGAGAATTCGGGATGGAACGTCCAGGGACCGGCGAACGGATCTTCCGGCTGCTCCAGCCAGCCTCCGCTCAGCACGACGTCCAACCTCCCGTTGCCGGTAATGTCCGCGAAGCCCAGACCGTGTCCGCTCGGCTGGTCGAAGATGACCGTTTTGCGGAATTTTCCGGTGCCTTTGCCGTTTTCGTCGCAGACGAGCTTGTAGAAGGCTTGCGGGGCTCCCGGCGTATTCGGGAAAATTTCGGGAACGCCGCAGCCGTCGATGTCGCAGTAACGGATCGTCTCGATATTAGAGGTCGGGTCGATCTCGAACGTCTCCCATTCCGCGGCGGAATCTCCCGGGTTTTTGCGCCATTTCAGCGCGCCGCCCCACCAGGAGCCGGTGACGATGTCCATCCTGCCGTCGCCGTCCACGTCCATCGGGAAATCGGAGAAATCGTCCCGATAATGTCCGTGGGAGGCAAGCTCGCAGATTTTGTGCCGCTTGACGAAGTCCGGACCCTCGTACCAATACGCGCCGCTCACGATATCCAATACGCCGTCGTTGTTGACGTCGAATACCGAGCAGGCTTCATACGGGTCGTCGCTGAGCTTTCTTTTACTGAATGCAATCGCCATCGTCGTTCACTCCTTCTTGGAGAAAAATATTGAATATTTAGGAAAGCGCTATTGCCGTATCCTTATCTATCAATCTAAACTGAAGTAAATAGAGGTTCAATGAGCGATGTTGCGAACTTTGGCTATTGAAAATTGGGATATGGGGGGATGGGGATGAGGCAATCGGTCGTCATTCGGATGCCGTCGATCCTGGGGGGAGCGCTCATTCAACCTCCTCTGGGCGAGAGGTTCTATTTTCCGCTGCACCAGCATGAAAACTGTTCGGAAATGCTGTTGATCGTAGAAGGGCAAGGCGAATTCCTGGTGGACGGCAAAACCTATACGGCCAAAGAGGGGAGTTTGCTCATCTACAATCGGGGCATTTGGCACGAGGAGCGGTCGATCGGCGACAGGTTCAAGGCCGTCTACGTGGGGTATACCGAGCTTCAAATCAAGGGATTGCCTCCGGATTATTTGTCCGGGACCGAGCAGCCGGCTTGTCTGGAGCTAGGAGAGCATTATTTGCCGATCAAGCAGCTGCTCTATGAGATAGTGGCCGAATGGCACAGTCCGCTGCCGGAATCGGAGATCGTGGCGAACGGGCTGCTCGGCGCATTAATGGGGCGTGTGGCGCGGCTGCTGCATTATTCAGAAGAGGTACAGGTCAAAAGGCGGTCCGGCAAAGAGATCGTGCATCAGGCCAGAAGATATATAGAGGAAAACTATCCGTCCGACGTCAGTCTGGCGATTTTGGCGAAGCTGACGCACACGAACGCCTATCATCTGATCCATCTGTTTAAGCAGGAGACAGGGGTGAGCCCGATTCATTATTTGATTCGCTACCGGATGGAGGTGGCCAAGCAAATCTTGGCGACGACCGTTCTGCCGATGGTGGATATTGCCGAGAAAGTCGGTTACAAGAGCGAGACGTATTTTCAAAACCTGTTCAAAAAAACGACGGGGATATCTCCGGGCAAGTATCGCTTGTCTTGTCGGGAATAAACGGGCCTTCTCTCCTTCTTTGTCGCGCCGCGACCTCTATCCGCAACATTCGCAAGCAATGTGACATAATCGCAACTGTTGTCAATTGTTCCCCGGACGGCTGCCCGATAAGATTAGGGTAGTCGGCCGGACAATCTCGCCGAGCGGCGGCCGGCATCATCTCGTAGGGGGGCATAACATGTTCGCACCATTAAAGAAACGAATCGCTCCGGGGATTTCCCTGCTGCTGCTGGCTGGCGTTGTAAGCGCATGCGGCGGCAACGAACCGGGCGAGTCGCAGGGGCAGTCGACCGGGGGAGGAAAGCAGGAGGTCACGTTAAGCGTTCTGATCGACTCCTCCAACAACGAGCAAAACACCCGGATTTTGAACGAAGCGGCGCAACTGGCCACGAAAAACAGCGAGAAGTACAGCATCAAGGTACGTTTGGACACAGTGCCGAATACCGATATGGACAAAAAGGTCGACGTACTGGCCGCCGGCTCCAATTTACCCGACTTGGTCGCCTCCGCACCCAAGCAGGTATGGATGAAGCGAGGATTGTTGGCCGATTTGACGGAATGGTTTGACCGATCGCCGATGAAGGACGATTACATGTACCCGAGTCTGCTGGAAGAGGGGCGAAACAACGGCAAGCTGTATTCGGTGCCGATCAAAGCGGACTCCATTTTCTTGATCTACAACAAGGATCTTCTGAGTAAGGCGGGGATTGCCGACACCGGCTTCAGCTCGATCTCGTGGGACGATTGGATCGCCATGTTGGAGCAAATCAAGGGGGCCGGCCTTAAGGCGGCCAACGGTAAAGACGTTAAAGGCTTTACGTTCCGCATCAGCACTTACGAGACTGCGCCGTTCGTATTCAGCGCAGGCGGGGAGTTCTTCACTCAGGACGGATCGAAGGCGGTATTCGACAGCCCGGAGGCAGCCGACGGCCTGGCCAAGCTGAAGGGACTTGTCTCCAGCGGCTACGCAGACAAGCCGGAAACGGATTACGCCAACTGGATGAGCGTCTTCTTCAACGAAAACGCGGCCTTTACGATTACGGGAGGCTGGTCGCTCGCCACTTTCGAGGAGGGGGGGCTGGATTTGAGCAAGCTCGGCTTTTCCACTGTGCCGGCCATCCAGGACAGCACCTCCATTTTTGGCCCGGGACTGAGTTTCTCGGTTTTCGAGTCCAGTGCCAAGAAGGAAGCCGCCCTCGAGCTGCTCACCGCACTGTACTCATCGGAAATTTATAAGCAATGGCTGGAAATCACGGCAGGCATTCCGGTGCTCGCCTCGCTGTCCGATGATCCGCAGTTTGCGGCTAATCCAATCAAGCCGGTGCTGTCCGAGCAATTAAATCGGATCAAGCCGATTCATTCGGACAATTCACCGAGCTTTTGGACGAAGTACGACCAGCTGCTGGAAAAAATCATACTGACCGATGCGGACGTCTCGGTGCAGCAAGCCGAGCTCCAAGCGTCTATCCAACAAGAGATCGACAACAATTTAAAGTAAGCTGGAAGGGGGAGAGGGAGAGAGGCCATCTTCCCCCTTTGCTTTGGAAAGGGTGCTTGCCATGAGTTTCATTAAACGGGAGAACTGGCTGGCGTACGTTCTGGTCGGTCCGGTGCTGCTCTTTTACGCTGTTATCTTCGTATATCCGCTTTTGCAGATGCTGCTGCTTTCCTTTCAGTCCTACGATTTTTATACGCCGCCGGAATTTACGGGGTTGGACAACTACGCCCGGTTGCTCGGCGATCGCGAGTTGCTTGCCAAATTGGGCTACACTTTGTTTTACTGGCTGATTGGACCGATTACGATCGCGGCCTCCTTCGTTACGGCGTTGCTGCTTAGCAAGCTGAACCGCGGTCAAGCGTTTTTCCGCTCCGCGTTTTACGGCACGTCGATGGCGCCGATGGTCGCGCTTGCCGTCGTGTTCATGTATTTGTTCAGTCCCAACCATGGCATCGTCAATAACGTGCTGACCGATCTGCATTTGCCGGCAGTCGAATGGCTGTACGAACCGCTGCTCGCCAAAACGGTCGTGATGTCGATTTTCTTTTTCATGAATATGGGCTTTTACACGATCTTGTTCCTGTCGGGCATCCTCGGCGTCGATCAAAGCCTGTACGCGGCCGCCTCTTTAGACGGCGCGGGACGGTGGCGCCAGGTCTGGCATATTACGTTGCCGCAAATTCGCCCGGTAATGATTTTCGCCACGATCCTGATGACGATTTCCATCTTCCAGATGTACGGTCAGATCGTCATTTTGACGAAGGGCGGCCCATTCGGCAGTACCGAAACTGTCTTTATGTACGCCATGAACAAAGCGTTCACCGATCACCAGATGGGCTACGCGGCGACGATCGTCGTCGTGCTCTCCGCTCTTCTCGGGCTGATCTCCTACGGCATACTGAAAATCGGCGAAGAAAAGGAGTGACGATATGACGACAACGACAACGCAGCGTTACGTCAGCTTTGTCCTGCTGCTGCTGGGCATCGCGTTTCTGGCTTTCCCGCTGCTCATCCTGCTGTTCTCCTCGTTTAAGCCGAATGTCGAGGTATATGCCTTTCCGTTTCGTTTTTTTCCCGAACGATGGACGATCGCCAACTATTTCAGCGCTTGGAGCAGCAATTTGGACCGCTATGCGTGGAATTCCGTCGTCACCTCGGCGATCCCGACGTTGACGTCGATCGTGTTCGGCATATTGGCGGCCTATGCGCTGGCTAAAATGTCGTTTCTCGGAAAAGGTTTGATTTTGAAGTTTATCGTACTGATGATGCTCGTCCCGCTGGATATTCTGGTCGTCCCTATGTTTCAACTGTTCAAGAGCTTTCAGCTTCTGGACACGTTGTCGGGCATTCTGATTCCGGGGCTCATGAGCGCTTTCGGCGTGTTCCTAATGAGGCAGTTCATGGTGCAAATTCCCGACGAGCTGATCGAAGCGGCACGTATCGACGGCTGCGGCTTGGCGGGGATTATCGTACGGGTGGTACTGCCCAATATCAAGCCCGGAATCGCGGTGCTCGGCATTACGACTTTTCTTTCCAACTGGAATGCGTTTACGTGGCCCTTTATTATTACAAGTGGGGACACGAACAAAACGCTGGCCGTCGGCCTGGCGAGCATGGTGACGTCAATCAACAATTTCAATCCCGGCGCGCTGCTTGCCGGTGGCGTCATCATGATCGTTCCCGTGTTCGGACTGTTTGTGCTTTTCCAGAAAAGCATCACTCAGGTGTACTTGACGGCGGGAATCAAATAATTCCACGAACCGTTCAGGCGCCTAGTCATCGGCTGGGAGGACGGAAACCGCAATGCTGACTTCGATGCGTAACCGAATGGTTCTGCTCGTGTTGTTGATGATCGTGGTGCTGACGTTAACGGTAGCTTTCATCGCGCTGCGCCATAACTATAACTCCGCCTCGGAGATGGCCGAACGCTACAATCGGCAGCTGGCGCTGGACGCGATGGAATCGCTGGACATCAAAAACAGAAAATACGGCGAGGTTTCGCTGCAGATCGTGATGAGCTCGTACGTGCAGGAGCAATTGCCCCGGTTGCTCGAAGCCGAAAAGGACGAGTCCGAATTTCTCGCTTTCAAGACGGGGTTGACCGAATTTTTGCAGCAATACTACTATACGTCCGATGAAATCGAGAGCATTCGCGTTTGGTTCGACGATAAGGCGGTGTCCGTCGGAGAGCCGCGATTAAAGAAGGGCGGATACGAGGAGCAGGCGGGCTATCAGGCAGCCAAGGCCAATCCGGCTCATCTGGCTTGGACAAGCAGCACCAACCGTACGATGTCCCAATGGCACGTTATCACGAGTTTCCACGGCAAGCTCGGTCCGAACAACGGCAGCGCGAATCCGGTCATCGGAGCGGTGGAAATCAACATGAAACCGCAGCGCTTGCTAGAGAGCATAGACAAGCTGAAGGTGATTCCCGGAGTTCGTTTGAGCTACGTAAATCGAAATGGCGAGCTGCTTTTTCGCTATCCGGAGGACGACGAGGAATTGGGAGAAAGAGCCGGCGAAGACCTTGCTTTGCTGGAAGCCTGGAAAAAGCGCGGCGGAGAGCCGCAGACGGAAGTTGCAGGGTTCAGCCAAGGAGGGCACGCGTTTTTTATCGAACGTTCCTATCTGGGTATGCATCTGATTATTGCTTATCCGGTGCAAACCTTTACCGAATACGTTTCGGTAGCCGGCCGGCAGGTGGCCTTGATCGCGCTTGTCGTGCTCCTTCTATCCGTTCTCGGCGTGGCGTACATCTCCCATATGACGACCCGACCGCTGCGCATCGTTCTGGAGGGCATAGGCAAGTTCGGCGAGGGACGGCTGGAGGAGAAGATCAGAGTGACCGGCGTACGCGAGATCGACCGAATCGGCCGAGGGCTCAACCGGATGGCTCGCCAAATCCAACAACTGCTGGACAGCCAGGTCGGGTTCAAGCAGAAGGAGCACGACCTGGAATTGAAAAGCAAGCAGGCCGAGTTAAAAGCTTTGCGCAACCAGATCAACCCCCACTTCTTGTTCAATACGCTGCAATCGATCCATTCCGTCGCGCTGCGCAAGACGGGGAAAGAAACCGAAATCAACCGGATGATCCTTCACCTGTCCAAACTTCTGAGGGAGAGCATTTATCAGATCGGGAACAACGTCACCTTGGAAAACGAGCTGAACAACTTATGGGCTTACGTCGAGCTTCAGCAATACCGCTTCAAAGGGAAATTTTACGTGAAGTGGGAGCTCGATTATTTTTCCCTTTCGCAAATCGTGCCTTGTCTCATTCTTCAGCCGATTATGGAAAACGCCATTTATCACGGAGCGAGCAGTTCCGAGCGCGATTGCGTTCTTATCGTCGTCCGAAGCGGCTTCGACGAGCGGGAGCTCGTGTTGGAGGTGCGGGACGAGGGCATCGGCATGGAGCCGGAAACATTGGAGCGTCTCCGGGAAAGCCTTGCGGAGGGCCGGGAGCCGGCGCAAGGTTCCGGCGGTGTGGGGCTGATCAATACGCATCATCGTTTGAAGTATGAATTCGGACAATCGTACGCAATGACCATCGACAGCATTCCGCATGTCGGAACGACCGTGCGAATCGTCATCCGTACGGAAGGATCAGATACGATCGGCGACGAGGGTGAAGAGAATGTATAAAGCGTTAATTGTCGACGACGAGCAAATGATTCGCGAGGACCTCCAAGATTTCGTCGGCTGGAAGGAAGCGGGTTTTACGGAGGTACATCAGGCGGGCAATGGGGCGCAGGCGCTCAAGATCGCCGCGGACATCCGCTTCGATCTGGTGCTTGCCGATATCAACATGCCCGGCATGAACGGCATCGACATGATTCGTAGGCTTCGGGAACAGGGCTGCCAAGCGGCGATGGTCGTCATTACGGCTTATGGCGAATTCGAATACGCCAAACAGGCTATCTCGCTTGGCGTTAAGGAGTACGTGCTAAAGCCGATCGATTTCGGCGAGCTGCAAGCGCTCGTCTCGCGCATAGCCGGCCAATTGCGCGCAACGACGGAGGAAGAGCGCAATCGGCAGTTTGTCCGTGAGGCCGAGCTCGCTTGCGCAGAGCTGCTGGAGTCGGCGGCCTTACTGCGACGGGAGAAAGCGGAAGAGGCGGTCGAGCGTCTGTTTGCCGCCCAGCATGCGCTATGCCAGCCGCTGGAATCCGTATTTCCGCTGCTTAGACAAACGATCGCGGAGGCGGAATCCCAATTGAATTCGCTGGATTCCTCCGGCTATGCCGTCCGGCAGGGCGTGTTCCTGGAGCTGCTGCAAAGATTGGCCGCTTGCGAATCCCGTCAAGAGGCGATAATGCTGTTCCGCCAATTGGCCGCGCATTTGACGGATGGCTACGAAGAGGCCGGAACGGCGGATCGAAGTTCGTTCAGCCATCTCAAGGCGCTGATCCGCGAACATTTGGAGGAGGACATTTCCCTGGAGTGGTTGGCACAGCGAGTCCATCGTAGCGCGAACTACTTAAGCGTCGTGTTTAAAAGAGAAACGGGCGAAAACTTCAACGAGTTTCTGATGCGCGAGAGAATGATGGTCGCGCGGCAGCTGCTCGGCAGCAAGGAACACCGGATCGTTGATGTCGGAATGATGGTCGGCTATGCCAACTACAGAAGCTTTAACCGGGCGTTCAAAAATTATTTCGGACAGTCCCCAAGCGATTATCGCAGCCAATACGGCTCCAAACCATAAAAATGTCATCCGATACAAAGGATTGTCAATTGAATCTTTTCGGGCTCTTTGGGATGATCGGGGCGTACCGCGCATTCCAATCTATGGCGGATCTACCGCCCGAAAGGAGAACGAAATGACAATCGGAGCTTTTTGGATTAGGCGCGGCTTTCCCGTGCTCCTGTCCGCTGCCTTGGCGTGGACTGCCTCTCTTCTCGGCAGCGCGGCGCCGGCGTTCGCTGCAGGAACGAACTCGCTGGAGGACGTTGCTCCTGCCAATCCCGGCGTGCGCGTCGCGACAGTCGCAGCCGCCGCTTCTTCAAGCCAGGCCGGTTACGGACCGGAGCAGGTTCGGGACGGGCTATACGGGGACGCGGCGAGCAGTTGGCGTCCGGCCGCGCAGCCGACGGCCTCCAGTCCGCAATGGATCGAGCTGGATTTGGGACAACTGCGCACGGTGGGGGCGCTGGAAGCGGCCGTGACCGACGAAGCCGGGCCGAAACAGTACGAGATTCGGGTTTCGGAGGATGGGATCCAATACGAGACGGTGGCGGCAGGGAACGTCGCGACAAGCCGGACGCTCTTCGCGCACTGGGAGCGGCTGCAGGCGCGATATGTCAGGTTGGTCGTGACCGATAGCTTCGGTCCGGACAGCCCGATCAACGAAATTACGTTGTTTCCGGATCTGCTGCCGCAGCGCGTCGGCATTCTGTCCTGTTTTCCAGATATGAGCAACTTCGGCGACTCGGGTCTGGACGCCTTGTTGGCGCAACGCCAGCAGCTCATGAACCTGTGCGTCAGCATTGCCGATCCGAACAGCCCGGGCATCAACCTGATGCCGGAGCTGATCGACGACGCTTTGTATCCCGACGGCATTCCCGACGAAGAGGTGCTGGACTATGTACGGGACCCCGACCATTATTCTTGGGCGTACGCGGACAACATGCTAAAGCGGTTTACCGACATCGGCATGGACGTGTGGCTCGGCTTCCAAGGCTTCTCCGGCAGAGCCTTTCCTTCCTTTTATTCCGAAATCAAGGACGAAATCGGCCGGACTATCGAGCATCGCGATTTTTTCAACAGCTTGCATAACGAAACCGTCATCGAAGTGGCGAAGCAGACGATGAAGCACTTCGACAGCAATCCGCACATCCGCAAATTTTCCATTCTCGGTCCGGGCTGGTTCGGCGGCATCGAGTACTATTCCGGGGCGAGTCCCGAATTGCTGGCCGTCTACAGCGATAGCGCGCAAGCCAGCTTCCGGGATTGGCTGGAAAGCGAATATGGCACGATCGGCTCCCTGAATGCCGCATGGAACGCCGGCTACGACAGCTTTGCCGAGATCTCGTCCCCGCTGCCGGACCGCAATACCCCGAATCCGGTCGACGCGAGGCCGGAGTGGGCGGATCTGATGTTCTGGAAGATGGACTATATGGATCGTTTTCTGCAAACTTACATGCAGGAGATGCGCTCGGTCTCCGACAAGCCCATTCACGTGGAAGTGGACGGCGGCTATCAAAGCGCCCCGATGGAAACCGGCGAAAGCATGGGCAAGATCGCTAGGGATTTCAGCCGATACGACAATATCATTTTCGGCAACAGCAACTTGGACGCCCCCTACGGCGTCGCGCAATATTCGGCCACGGCGCGATTCTACGGTCTTAAAGGATCGATGGACGATACGGCGCAGCCGACCGACAAGGCTCAGACCGACAACGCCTTCAATTTTCTCGGGCGCGGGGTAGACATGCTGGCTCATTCGGCGCTGGGATGGGATTACGCCGCCTTCAATGGTAACACCGGCAAATGGGATCCCGACGGGGATTACTCCGGCAACGATTTGTACCGTTACACGAAGGACAACGCCAAGAAGTTCCTGTCGATCGATCCGGAGCCGGAAGGGGCGGACGTCGTCCTGTTTAATCCTTGGTATGCGAATTTGTTCCGCCAAGGCTACGACCGCAACGATCACAATTTCGTTTACGACGGGGATCACGGCATTTCCTGGTATGGCGCTCCGTTCGCCAATTGGGCGCATTATTTGCAAACGCCCGATATTTTGGACGATTTTCCGATCGAGGACGGCGCTCTGGATCGATATAAGGTATTCATCAGCCCGAACATGGGCGTAGCGCTGACTTCAAGCGCGGCGGAAGCCAATATCCTCGATTGGATCGAGGACGGCGGCGCGTTCGTGACCTTCGGTACGAACGGATTCAACTACCGCTTGGATTTGAATACCCGTCGGGTCACCGGCGGAGACGAAGTCGACGATTGGGCGATGGGCTTGTTATCCGGGGCTCAGGCGACGCCTAGAGTTGGGACCGAGGTTCGCGTAGCCTCTACGGCGCCGGCTTGGCTGGAAGCGCTTGCTTCAGGAGCTGCCGTCAAAGTGCCCGCCGGCGACGGGACGACTCTCGCATTGGCCGCGGGTATGCTGCCGGCAAACGCCACGCCCGTGCTCGTCGACGAGGCCGGCAACGCCATTATGGTCGAACTGGCCGTCGGGTCGGGTAGCGTGCTGTTCAGCGCGTTTCCGGTTGCGGATAACGCGATGTTCAAGGACAGCTTCATGAGCCGTTTGCTATCCGATTATGCCGATTCTCGGGGCATCGAGCGGACGGTTACGGTCGATCCCGAGAAGTTCCACGCCATGGACGCCGGCGTAGACAGCTACAGCGGGAAGCGGGTCATCACAGTATCTCGCAACGCTGCGACCGATCCGAATGAACCGCTCGTCATTCGCCATTCCCCTTCGCTTGGCGATGTCGAAGCGATCATCGATTTGAACTGGGAAAAGGACGGAATGCTGGACTACACGTTCCGGCCGGGAACGACGTTCGTGCATACGCCCGGTTCCGATGGAACGGTCGCGGCCTCCGGGGCGTTGTCGGAAAGCGGAGGCGGGCAGGTCGCGACGCTGGACTTGGGCAATCTCTACTCTCTTGAAACGGTGTCCGTCGGCGTCGAAAGACCGCTGTCCGCGCTTGCCTTTGGCGAAACTTCCTTTGGGAACGGTTGGCAGGCAATGGGCCATGCGTTCGGGAGCGGTCCCGAAGCCGGTCCGGCGCCTTCGCCCGGGCAGGGGGCGATCGGCAAGACGGCGAGCACGGAACCTCGCCCTGGCGCGATCGGTAAAATCCGGAGTGCTCCGTTTACGGTGGAAGCGGACGGGCTGGGCTTCTATGCCGCCGGTTACGCGGGCAATAAACAGGCCGGTGCCCCTGCCGGAAGCGGAACTCGAATCCTCGCCGATTTCGAGACGGGCGACTGGAGCGAGCTATCGAGCGTTGATCCGGTGTTCGGCAACGCTCCGGCGAGCGGCGGCGCAGGCTGGGTGAGCGGAGGAGACGGCTACTATGCCGCATCGTCGACGGGAAGCGGTCAGAAGGGCAGCTTGCGGACGAAACCGTTCCGAATCGACCGGACAACCTTGACGTTCGATGGCGCCGGCTGGAACGGCACCTCCTATGCGCCGGGAGATTGGCCTTACAATCTTGGCAACCGCTACTATTTGCGTGATGCGGAGACGAACGCCATTTTAATGGAACAGATACCTGAGAATCGGGTGGGCGATAGCGGCACGATGAAGACTTATGCGTGGGACGTCTCCCTTTGGGCCGGGCGGGAAGTCGTGTTCGAGGCCGTCGATGCCATCGGCGATGCGGAAGCGGCCGTTTACGGCGGAGGGTTCGACTGGATCGCGGTCGACAACATTAAGCTGGCCGGCGATTCGATCGCCGTCGCGACCGGCCAGAACCGCTTCGTTCTAAAAGCGGCGAACGGCGCGGAGCTCCGCTCGGCATTTCCGCCGGATGCGGATGATTACTCAATCGTATATTGGGACGTATCGAATTTAAAAGGGGAGACGGTGTATCTCGAAGCGTCGGACGGCATGGAGGAAAGCGCAGACGGCTGGCTTGCTTTCGGCGCTCCGTTCGGCTTCGCTGTCAAGAACGGGCCGGAAGACGAATACTGGTCGTTCGAGTCCGGTACGTACGAGGACTGGACGATCTCGGGCGACGCCTTCGGCTCGGCGCCGAATTCGCGCAAACTGGGCCGGCCGCTTGGGACCGACAACGGCGACTATTGGGCGGATACGCTGGCGGCCGGCGAGGATAAGACGGGTACTCTGACGTCCAAGCCGTTTGTCGTCGAGAAACCGATTCTGTCTTTCTTAACGGCCGGGTGGGACGGTCAGGGCGGACATACCCCTCCGCTCAATTACTACGAATTGCTGGATAGCAGTGGCCAGCGGCTTAGGCTGGCGACGCCGCCGGGCCAAAGCTCCGTGCCGCTGAACCGGTTTATAGAGCAATATTGGGACGTGTCCGATCTGATTGGGCAGAGCGTCCGTTTCCGCATGGTAGACGGCGATGCCGGCGGCGGCTATGCCTGGCTCGCGCTGGACGGTATTCGTCAGTCGGATAATCACGATTTCGAGACGGGCAGCTACACCGGATGGACATCCGTCGGTCCCGCTTTCGGAAATGCGCCAGTCTCGTTGACGGGCGGAACGTCTTCCGCTTTGGGCGCGCGCGGACAACGCTGGGCTGAATCCTCCGCAGGCGGAAGCTCCGCAACGGGCACGCTAACAAGCGAGCTATTTACGCTGGAGACAGACGGGCTCGCTTTCTGGGCGGCAGGTTATTCCGATCAAGGGGCGAACGAGTACCGACTGCTGGATGCGGGCGGCCAAGTGTTGGCCAGCGTTTCGCCGCCGGATTCGGACCGCTTCGTTCCGCTGAAGCTGCAGGCGGCCGGCATTGCGGGAAGCCAGGTCCGGTTCCAGGCCGTAGACGGGAGCTCGGCGGCCAGCAACGGCTGGCTCGCCTTCGACGATTTGAACGAGCGCCGTCTGCTGCCCGATTCGCTAACGTTGCGCCTGTCCCCGGACGGCGTGCAATGGACGGACGCGGGGATGCTGGACGGAACCGGTGCGACTAGCCTGTCCTTCGCGGCCAACGACGGGAACGAGTACCGGTATGTGCAACTGACAGTATCGGGCGGTCGGATCGATTCGGGCTTCTTAAAGCAAATTCAGCTTCGCCAGCCGATCAAGTCATGGGACGACGGCGTCTTGAGTCCGTCCGGAGAGCTAGATCTCGGCCAGGCTCGTCCGACCAACCGCATGACGGTGCGTTTTGCCGGGCATCAGCCGCGTTCGTACATGCTGGAAGCGTCGTCTGACGGGCAGCTTTGGGTCGGCGTCTACCGGGTCATCGCCAATGACGCTTCCGATGATTTGCTGCAATTCCCGGCAGTCGAAGCGAGATACTGGAGAATTTCCGGAGGCGCGGCATTGGATATGCCGGCTGCCATGTCTGCCGGATATTCGCCCGAGCCGAGTCCCAATCTGACGCCTATCCCTGCTCCGACCGACGGCTCAGGCTGATCTCGCGGGATTCGCGCATCCATCCGGCTAACTCGGCCCGTCGCTTTGCTTCCGGTAGGAGGAGGGGCTGACGCCGAACCTTTTTTTGAACGCTTTGCTAAAGTAATAGAGGTCGGGGAAGCCGGCGATCTCGGCGATTTCCTTAATTAGCGGAGGCGAGGGCTCGCGCAGCAGAGCGGCCGCCTTCTCCAGACGGAGCCGGTTCATCCTCTCGATCAGGGTGATACCGGTTCTTTGTTTATACACTCGGCAGAGATGTCCGTAGCTCATATGCAGCGAAGCGGCCAACTCGGCCACGTTAAACTGCTTGCCCCGGAAATCTTCCAAGTACACCTCGATTTTTTTGATCAGCTGATCCTTCGGGCCCTCCGGCTCCTCTTGCTCGTGCCGCTCCGAACGGGCGATCGCAGCGATCTCCTCAAGCAACCGCAGCAAAATAAGCTGCAGGGACAGCGAAGATCTTCCGGCTAACGCTTCCTCGAAAAAATGCAGCAAAATTTCCCGGATGCCGTAGCGGTCCATGTACCCGCCCGGCTTCCATCTGCGCAGTCGCTCCAGCTCGGCATAGAGTCCCGATTCATTGAGTTCCGACTTCCCGCTGCCGCTGTCATCTTGACCCAAACCGCCAACATAGTCGCTCTCGTGACCGCCGCTATCGCCATCGTCCCTTAAGCTATCTGCGCAATCTTCCTCGCGGCGGTTCCCTGCGACGGAGTCCTCCGCCTGCCGAATACGCCAGCGAAAGCAGATGCCCTCGTGCGGATTGCCCTTCGTATACGTATGGGAGTGGACGAGTCCCGGCGGAATGAGGAAGAAGTCCCCTTCGTTGATCGTGACGAGCCGGTCGCGGAACCGGGTCTGCATCCGTCCGCTCAGTACATAGTTGAATTCGAACCAGGTGTGGGAATGGGGCGGGCATTTGCTGGCGCTGCCGACTTGTTCAAAAATGATATCGATCCAATCGACAACCGTATCGTTAATCCGAATTTCCCGACATAGCTTGGAGAAAACGGCAGGAAGCTCAAGCTTCCAGCGTTGAATGTCCATGATCGTCCCTCCCGGCACGAATCGCGTTTTCTATTATCCTATCATAATAGAACAACTAATGATGCGAATAGTCGATTTACCGAACGGCCGCCGCTGCGTGACAATGAGAGTGAAAGCGACTATGCGAATCGGAGGGATGATTTTGAAAAAGCTTCATCTGATCAGCAACGCCCATTTGGATCCGGTATGGCAGTGGGAGTGGGAGGAAGGAGCGGCCGCCGCCGTATCGACCTTCCGCGCCGCGGCGGATTTCTGCGAGGAATTCGACGGGTACGTGTTTAACCATAACGAGGTCATTCTCTATCAGTGGGTGGAAGAATACGAGCCGGCGCTGTTCGAGAGAATCCAGAGATTGGTCCGCGAAGGAAAATGGCACATCATGGGCGGCTGGTATTTGCAGCCGGATTGCAACATGCCTTCGGGAGAATCGTTCGTCCGCCAGATGCTGCTCGGCAAAACGTACTTCCGCGACAAGTTCGGCGTCGAGCCGACGACGGCGATTAACTTCGATTCTTTCGGCCATACGCGCGGGCTTGTCCAGATTATGCAGCAGGCAGGCTACGATTCCTACATTTTCATGCGTCCCGACGGCTTCGACAAAGCTCCCGCGCAAGAGTTCGCTTGGAAGGGCTTTAACGGCAGCGAGGTGATCGCGCACCGCATCGCGGGCGGCTACAACACGCAGTTGGGAGAGGCGCATCTCAAGATCGAACGGCTGCGGGAGGAAATTCCGGACGGATCGATGACGATGGTGCTGTGGGGCGTCGGCAACCACGGAGGCGGCCCTTCCCGCATCGATCTAAGGAAGATTCGCGAGCTGATGGACGACTCTCAAGAATGCGACATCGTGCATTCCACGCCGGAAGCCTATTTCCGTGAGGTTCGCGGCACGAAGGAATTTCTTTCTTACGAAGGGGATCTGAACCCGCGCTTTGTCGGCTGCTACACGTCGATGATCCGCATTAAGCAGAAGCACCGGCAATTAGAGAACGAGCTGTATATGACGGAGAAAATGCTGTCGACCGCCGCGCTGCAGACGGGTCTCGCCTATCCGGCGGACGATCTGCGCGAAGCGACGAAGGATTTGTTGCTGGCGGAGTTTCACGATATTTTGCCGGGCACTTCCGTACAGCCCGCCGAGGAATCGGCACTGCGCCTGCTCGATCACGGACTGGAGATTGCGGCTCGCTTGAAAGCGAGAGCGTTCTTTGCTCTTGCAGCCGGACAACCCAAAGCCGAGCTGAAGGAGTATCCGGTGCTCGTCTACAATCCGCATCCTTTTTCGGTGCGGGGCGTCTTCGAATGCGAGTTCATGCTGGAGGATCAGAACTGGAAGGACGAGTTCTCGCTGCCGGTCGTCTACCGCGACGGCGCGCGCATTCCGAGCCAGCCGGAGAAGGAGCTCAGCAGTCTGACGCTCGACTGGCGCAAGCGGGTCGTCTTCGAAGCCGAGCTCGCTCCTTCCTCGATGAACCGCTTCGATTGCCGCATCGAAATGCTGGAGCGCAAGCCGGAGCCGGAGCTACAGGCGTCGGACGGAGTCTTCCGTTTCTCGAATGGCGAGCTGTCCGTCGTCATCAACGCGGCCACCGGTCTGATCGACGAATATGCCGTCGGGGGCGAGTCGTTCCTGCTGCCGGGCGCCTTCCGGCCGATTGTCGTACAGGACAACGAGGATCCTTGGAGGATGGATACGCATGCATTCTCGCCGGATATCGGCGCTTTTACGCTGATGAAGCCGGGAGAGGGAACGGATTTTTCTGGCGTAAAAGAGAGGCTGCTGCCCTCCGTGCGGGTTATCGAGGACGGAGAAGTCCGCACGGTCGTCGAGGCTGTACTGGCTTACCGCGAGTCCGCGATCGTTCTGACCTACAAGCTGCCTAAGCAGGGAACGGAGCTCGAGGTGCACGTTCGGGTGTTCTGGAACGAGAAGGACAAGATGCTGAAGCTGTCGATTCCGACGGTGCTGCAGGACGGAGCGTACGTCGGACAGACCGCTTTCGGAGCACAGGAGCTGCCGGTTAATGGCGACGAGGCGGTCGCCCAGAAATGGGTCGCAGTCCAGTCGGAGGAAGAGAACCGGGCGGTGACTTGTATCAACAACGGCATCTACGGCTCGGATTGCCGGAACGGAGAAATGCGCCTGTCGTTGTTGAGAAGCCCGGGCTACTGCGCTCATCCGATCTATGATCGGCCATTGCTGCCGCAGGACCGCTTCTCGCCGAGAATCGATCAGGGAGAGCGGCTGTATACGTTCTGGCTCAACGCGGGACCGCTGGCGGAGAGACGCGCCGTCGTCGACCGCGAGGCCGACATGCGTAACGAGAAACCGTTCGCGCTGTCGTTCTTCCCTTCTGGCGACGGGAAGAAGCCGGGGGCCTTCGTCCGCCTTGAGGGAGGCACAGCGCAGCTTAGCGCGTTCAAGAAAGAGGAGCGCGGCGACGGCTACATCTTGAGGCTGTTCGAACCGACCGGCTCCGCGCAGACGACGAACGTGTCGATTCCGGCGCTCGGCATCCGTCACGAAGTCCGGTTGAACGGCTTCGAGATCCGCACGCTCCGCTTGGATCCCGAGGTGGGAACGCTAGAGGACGCGAAGCTGTGCGAGCGGTGAGGCATAGGGCTTGAAGCCGTTTCGAGCCGGAGACTCGAAAGGTTTGAACGGCGGTCTGAGGATATGCGGTGGTTGCGAGACGACGTGAACGACCGTCTAAGGATATGCGGTGGTTGCGAGACGACGTGAACGACCGTCAAGGATATGCGGTGGTTGCGAGACGATGCGAACGAGCGAGGTAGCCGGATGGATGGAGCGGCTAGGACGAGGCAGAGGACTCGACGGGGAGAAAGCTTACCCTGCGAGTCCTCTTATTCTACGTTGTCCGGTGCTGCAAGCTCGCTGGTTCGGCTTAGAGTGTGCGAAAGACGAGAATGCGTGGCTGCAAGCTCGCTGGTTCGGCTTAGAGTGTGCGAAAGACGAGAATGTGCGCTGTAAGCTCGCTGGTTCGGCTTAGAGTGTGCGAAAGGCGGGAATGCGTGCTGCAAGCTCACTGGTTCGGCTTAGAGTGTGCGAAAGGCGGGAATGCGTGCTGCAAGCTCGCTGGTTGGGCTTAGAGTGTGCAAAAGGCGGGAATGCGTGCTGTAAGCTTGCTGGTTCGGCTTAGAGTGTGCGAAAGACGAGAATGTGCGCTGTAAGCTCGCTGGTTCGGCTTAGAGTGTGCGAAAGACGAGAATGTGCGCTGTAAGCTCGCTGGTTCGGCTTAGAGTGTGCGAAAGGCGGGAATGTGCGCTGCAAGCTCGCTGGTTCGGCTTAGAGTGTGCGAAAGGCGGGAATGCGTGCTGCAAGCTCACTGGTTCGGCTTAGAGTGTGCGAAAGATGAGAATGCGTGCTGCAAGCTCGCTGGTTCGGCTTAGAGTGTGCAAAGGACGAGAATGTGCGCTGTAAGCTCGCTGGTTCGGCTTAGAGTGTGCGAAAAGATGAGAATGCATGCTGCAAGCTCGCTGGTTCGGCTTAGAAATTACTGCAAGTCGCAAAATCCCCGCCAGAGAAACCGTTTCGCCGACGTCGCCTATCCTCAAGGTTAGCTCTAAATTTCTTTCTAGCAAACAATTGACAATCATTCTCACAGCATTGTATACTTCGTTTTAATCGTAATAATTACGAATAAAACCAAGGAGGATACGATGGCACATCTTTTAATGATCGAAAGCTGGGTCGGGGCGAGCGGTGTTCTGCTGCCGCCGCTTCTGAAGGAGATGGGGCACAGCTACACGTTTGTGACGCGCAGGCCCGCGCATTACGGGAGCTCGTTCAGCGGGGAGGCCCATCCGGTTTTCCGGTATGCGGACGAGGTGCTCGAAGTGGAGACAAACGACGTTCCGAGCTTGATCGAACGGCTGAGGTCGTACCGTTTCGACGGCGTCATAACGGTATGCGATTACTACATCGAAACGGCAGTGGAGGTCGCCCGGGCGCTTGGTCTTCCTTGTCCGTTTCCGCGGGAGGTGAAGAAGGCGAGGCAGAAGCATCTGATGCGGCAGGCGCTGGATCTTGCGGGAGTGGACAATCCGCGCTATCGCCTCGTCTACGGGTGGGACGAGGCGGAGAAGGCTGCGGATGCGATCGGCTATCCTCTCGTGCTCAAGCCGGTGGATTTGGCCTCCAGCGCGTTCGTCCGCTTGATCCGCAGCGGCGATGAGCTGAAGGAGGCTTATCGGGCGCTCGAAGCGTTCCCGCTCAATTTCCGGGATCAGCCGCGCGAGCCCGCGTATTTGCTTGAGGAGTACATGGACGGCGAGGAGATCAGCGTTGAGAGCGTAAGCCGCGACGGCGACGCGATGATTCTCGGCATTACGGACAAGTCGGTGACCGGCGCTCCTTATTTTATCGAGAACGGCCATATGTTCCCGGCAAAGCTCGACGCAGCGACGGAAGAGGCGGTGAAGCGGTATGTCCGAAGCGCCTTGCAGGCTGTCGGCTTCGATCGCGGCATCGCTCATACGGAGGTCAAGCTGACTTCCCGGGGACCGCGAGTTGTCGAGATCAACCCTAGAACGGCTGGCAACTACATAGTGGAATTGATCGAAAGGGTAACGGGCGTCGATCTGCTGCGCTGCTTCGTCGAACTGTCCCTCGGTCTCGCTCCTTCCATCTCTCCGGCAGACACCGGCATCGCGAGCGCCGCAGTCATGTTCCTCGTCCCTCCGCAGGGCGGAACCGTGGCGCGCATCGAAGGACTTGGCACGCTGGACGCCGACGAGCGCATCGTCCGCCATACGATTGCGGATTGCGCGGGCAAGGCGGTCGCCGCTCCGATCGACAACGCCTGTTATCTGGGACACGCGATCGCCGAGGACAAAGCGGGACCTAACGCCAGAAGGTATGCGGAAGCGGCGCTTGAACGCCTCGCTATCCGTTTCGAGCCGGAAGGGAGTCGTGCGTGAAGCGGCGGTTGATAGTCGACAGCGGGGCGGTAGAAGAGCTGCGGGAAGAAATTTTAGCGGGAAAATGGGGGACGGCGCCGGAGAATCTGCCGGTAACCGGAGCCTCTTATATATACCAGACGACGCAGTTCCCGTCCTCGCCGACCAAGTATCGCAATCACTACCTGCTGCTGAGATCGGAAGGTTATTTCGGAGCATGCTCGCATACGGAAGAGCAATCGGACGGCAGCGTCGCGGAACGGCTGTCGGGGCTATCGCTTGCCGACGCGCTGCGCGACGAGAAGCTGCCCGTGCGGATCGCGGCAATGGATGCGTATTTGGGCGTCGTCCTCCCGCATGCCGAGCACTGCTCCCGCATGTCGGAGATCGCCGCCGGGACGCCGATCGCCAAAGCTAGACAGCGCGACGCACGGATCGCGGATATGGCCTTCATATCGCCCGGACAGAACGTGGCGCTGATCGGTGTGGTCAATCCTTTGGCGGAGGCCGTCCGGGAGCGCGGCGGCAACTGTCTGCCCTGCGACCTGCAATTGGAGGTCACGCAGTGGGGAGAAGCGGTGGAGAAGGATATGGAGAAGGTGCTCGACCGCGCGGATAACGTGATCTGCACAGGCATGACGCTGGGCAACGGAACGTTCGGCCGGGTGCTGGAGCGCGTGCGGGAAAAGCGGATTCCGTTGACCGTGTACGCTCAGACGGGGAGCGCAATCGTCGCGCGATTCGTCGGCCGGGGCGTAACAGCGCTGCTCGCCGAGCCGTTCCCGTTCACGCAGTTCAGCGCGGGAGCTACGCAGGTGTACGGTTACGAGCTCAGTGGAAAATAAGATCATGAATGAGTGGAGGCTAATCTAAATTATGAGAAAATCGCTTTTTTTTCTTTTTCTAACCGTAATGATTACACTTACGGCGTGCTCGGGAGCCAATAATAACGCACAGTCCGGCAGCGAAACCGGCCAAGCGGGCCAAGCCGATCAAGCGGAACAAGCCGCTTCGCAGGGCGCGAGCGCGGAAGTCCCGCAAGAGGAAACCGAGTTGATCGTGGCCGGACAGGAGATCGCAGCCTCGCTGGACCCCGTCCAGCCGCTGACATCCAGTTACCTGCGCAATATCGGCGCTGCAGAGGCGCTGTTCAAGGTGGACGCGGATGGAAAGGTCGTGCCCGAGCTGGCGGAAAGCGCGACGGAGACGGATGCGCGTACATGGGAGATCAAGCTGAAGCCCGGAATCCGTTTTTGGAGCGGGCGGGCGCTGGACGCCGACGCGGCAATCGCTTCGCTGGAGCGCTCCAAATCGCAGGATCCGCAAGCGCAGCCGTTCCTGAAGGAGCTGACGTTCGCGAAGGCGGACGAGCTGACGATCCGGGTAAGCACCGAACGGGAGCATCTGCCTGTGCCGCTTAACCTGTCCTACTATCAGACGATCCTTCACAATGCCGAGGCCAAGCACGATGCGGTGGGTACGATGGACCTGACCGGGATGTACCGGGTAGTCGAGTTTACGCCCAAACAAAAAATGACGTTGGAGCGCAATAACGATTATTGGGGACAGAAGCCGCGGATCGAGCGGGTCGTCTACGAGGAGATCGCCGACGAGCAGACGAGAGTGCTGTCCGTTCTGAGCGGACGAAGCCATGTCGCTTTAAACGTGAGCCCGACGAGCCTGACGCAGTTCAAGGACGGTTCGGAAGCGGAAATTTCAGCGACGCCGGCGGCCAACACGCAGACGATCTATTTGAATTTAAGCCGGCCGCAGCTTCAGGACGTCCGAGTGAGGCAGGCGCTGTCCTGGGCGCTGAATCGGGAAGAGCTGGTCGTGCTGGCCGCGGAAGGGCAGAGCTTTCCGGTCGCGACTTGGCTAAGCTCCAATCCGGCTTACGCCGAGGCCCGCAGTGCGGTGTACGACAAGTCCGATCCGGAGAAGGCGGCGCAGCTGCTGGAAGAGGCGGGGTGGCAGCTCGGCTCCGACGGCATCCGCTACAAGGACGGCGAGCCGCTAACTGTGTTGCTGATGACATGGGGCGGAGACAAGGCGTTGGGAGAAGCGCTGCAGAACCAGTGGACGCAAGTCGGCATTCAGGCGGAAGTGCGGCATGGAGATTACAGCCTGATCGAGACGGCGCGCGAGTCCGGGGATTGGGACGCCTCGATCGAGGCGTGGAGCACGTTCGGAGAGGAATTCGCCTTGTTGTCCGGGCAGTATTCGCCGCAGGGAAGCGCCAATTACGGCGGATACGACGATAAGGAGACCCAAGGTCTGCTATCCGGACTGTCGGAGGCGTCCGACGAGGAGACGCGCCGCCAATTGGCGCTGCGGATCAACGAGCATGTCGCGCTTCAGGCCCCGGTTGTCAGCCTGTTCCCGCGTCCGCAGATTACTGCCGTCAGCAAGCGGCTGCAAGGCTTTGTCCCGCATTTCCGGCAGTTCGAGAACGTCGTGAACGCCAATCTGAGCGTGGCAGCGAAGTAGGCTGACGCCCATGCGCAGACTGATCGTGCGAAAACTGCTGGAGGCTCTGGTCACCTTGCTGGGAGCGACCCTGATCTTATTCGTGCTCGTTCGGCTCGCCCCCGGCGATCCGGTCAAGCTGCTGCTCGGCTCGGGAACCGACGTTGCGCTGAGCGATACGCAACTGTTGGACCGCAAGGCTGCGCAGCTGCGCGAGGAGCTCGGCTTGAACGAGAACGTCGCCGCGCAATATGCGTCTTGGCTGAAGCGTCTGCTGCAGGCCGACCTCGGCTCCTCTATCTATACGGGAAGGGCCGTCAGCGAGGAGCTTGCCGAACGGCTGGCGGCGACGTTCGCGCTCTCCGTCTCCGCTTTGGCGGTGCAGGTCGGGCTCGGTATGTTCCTCGGAACGGCGTCGGCGCTTAAAGCCGGCAAACTCGCCGATAACGTCATTCGGCTGGCTTGCGTAACGCTGGCTTCGACTCCGGCATTTGTCATTGGTCTGGCCTTGCTGTCCTTATTTGCGGTCACGCTGGGCGCGTACGAGATCAGCAGCGAAGCGAGTCCGGGCAGATTATGGCTGCCCGCGGCGACGCTCGGCCTGCTCGGGGCCGCGCAATTCGCCCGCTTCGTCAGAGCCCAGCTGCTGTCCGAGCTTGGTCGAACCTACGTGCTTTCCGCGCTGGCGAGAGGTCTCGATCGCAGGCATGTCGTCCGGCACGCGCTGCGCAACGCGCTGCTGCCCCTCGTCACGATGATCGCGTTGTCGCTGACGGCGCTGATCGGCGGGGCCGTCGTCATCGAAAGCGTCTTTTCGTGGCCTGGAATCGGGAAATACGCACTGGACGGCATTATGCTCAAGGATTATCCAGTCATTCAGGGGTATGCGATCGTCATGATTTCGTTAGTCGTTCTGATTCATTTCGTCGTGGAAGTCGCGTACGGGTTTCTCGACCCCCGAATCGCCGGCAAAGACAAGGCGGAGGCGCTATGAACATGAACAAGCTCGCTTACAATTCCAATAGACCGGCCCTCAGCCTGCTGGCGGGGCTGGCGCTGCTCGGTCTGCTGGCGGTCGCGATTCTCGGCGCTCCTTGGCTCGCCCCGCACGATCCGCTGAAGCAGCAAGCGTCCGAAAGGCTCGAGAAGCCGAGCCTGCAGCATCCGCTCGGCACGGACCGCTTCGGCAGAGACGTTCTGTCCCGCGCGCTGCACGGCGGACAAAGCACGCTGCTGGCCTCCTTGACCGCACTCGCCGCGGCGCTGGCAATCGGTCTGCTTGTCGGCCTGCTGGCAGGGATGTTCCACGGGTCGGCGCTTGACGCCGCGTTGATGCGTCTGATCGACGTGCTGCTCGCTTTCCCGTTTATGGTGCTGGCAATGCTTGTCGCGGCGCTGTTCGGCACCGGCCTCGTTCATCTGCTGCTTGCGGTCGTCTCGGTATGGTGGGTAAGCTTCGCGCGCTTGGCTCGCAGCGCCGCTCTGCACGCCAAGAGCGAGACGTCCTACGCAGCGGCCCGCGTGCTCGGCGCATCGAGCGCTTCGCTGCTGCTGCGGGAACTGCTGCCGAAAGCGCTCGGCCCGTCCCTCGTGCTGGCGACGTTCGAGCTTGGCAGCCTCATTCTGTCCGTCGCGGCGCTGTCTTTCCTCGGGCTCGGTTCGCAGCCGCCGGCTCCCGAGTGGGGCAGCATGCTCGCGGACGGCCGCGATCATTTCCTGCAGGCGCCGCATATTCTGCTCGGCCCCGCTCTGTTTATCGTGCTGACGGTGCTGGCGTTTAACCTGATCGGCGAAGGCTTGCGGGATCGGCTCGATCCGTACGAAAAATCGGACGTCTAGGAGGGATGCGGATGTCAAAGCTGAACCGCCCGGCTGCATTGCGGCTCCATAATTTGCAGGTCTCATACACCCAGAACGGTCGGCCCGTCCCGGTGCTCGGCAAGCTTTCGTTAGCGCTGGGCCAAGGTGAAATCGTATCGCTGCTCGGAGAAAGCGGCTCGGGAAAATCGACGATCGCCAAGGCGATGACCGGCCTATTGCCCCCATCCGCCGCGATAGGCGGCGGGGAGCTGACTGTCGGCGACGGCGCGGCCGTCGATCTGACCGCGAACGGCGTGCCTTGGAGCAAGCTTCGCGGCAGAAAGATCGGCTTGCTGTTCCAGGACGCGCAGCAGGCGCTTAATCCTCTTCTGACCGTTAGAGCGCATTTCCGGGAAAGTCTGCGATTCCACCGGCTTGCCTCATCCGCCAAGGAAGCCGACGGTATCGGAGTCAGGCTGCTCGCACAGCTCCGGTTCTCCGATCCGACCGCCATGCTGGACCGCTATCCGTTTCAACTGAGCGGGGGCATGTGTCAGCGAGTGTGCCTCGCGTTGTCGCTTTGCCTGAAGCCGGCCGTGCTGATCGCGGACGAGCCGACCTCTGCGCTCGATACGGTCAGCCAGAAGGAGGTGCTGGACCTGCTGAGGAGGGTGCGAGAGGAGCACGGCGTCGCTATCTTGCTCGTTACTCACGACATCGCGGTAGCGAATGCGGTCAGCGATCGCATCATCGTGTTGAACCGAGGGGTCATCGAGGAAGAGGGCGAAGCCCGAGCCGTACTCTCCCGGCCGCAAGCCGCGTATACGCGCAAGCTGATCGCCTCGCGCTCGCGGATCGCGGATGCCCCGCGGCGATCCGACGAGATGCCGACGGCTTCCGAGCCGGTGCTGGAAATCGCCCGTCTGGACAAGAGCTTCCATAAGAAGCCCGTGCTTCGGCAGCTCGATCTGACGCTGCACCGCGGGGATATCGTCGGCATTCTGGGGCAAAGCGGCTGCGGCAAGTCGACGCTGGCCAGGTGTATCGCCGGCTTGGAACGGCCCGACGGAGGCCGCATCCTCTATCGGGGAACGGACGTTGTCCGCTTGCGCGGCAGGGCGAGGAGGGAAATATGCAGACGTATCCAGCTCGTGTTCCAGGATGCCAGGGCCAGTCTGAATCCGCGTCGCACCGCCGTGCAGCTCGTTCAGGAGCCGCTTCGTTATTTGCGTATCGGGAGCCGGCGGGAGCGGGAAGCGCTGGCCCGGTTTTATCTTAACGAGGCCGGAATTGCCGACGAGCTGCAGGAGAGAAGGCCGCCGCAGCTCAGCACGGGCCAATGCCAGCGAATTGCGATTGCCAGAACGCTGATCCTGCAGCCGGACGTGCTAATCTGCGACGAGGCGGTGTCCGCGCTCGATATGAGCGTCCAGGCGCAAATTCTCGCTTTACTGCAGCGGCTGCATCGTCAATTCGGCTTTGCCATGATCATGATCTCGCACGATGTTCGGGTGCTGCGCTCCTTCTGCCACAGCATCGCCGTTATGAACGAAGGAAGCTTCTGCGAGGTGAAGCCGGCAGAAGCGCTGCATCTCGAAAGCCGTCAGCCTTATACTCGATTGCTGCTGCAATGCGCCGGCGAGCTGGAGGCCGGCTTAGGATAAGGAAAGGGGAGAGGCCCATCTATGATCAGAGGAATTTTGGAGACGATAGGCCGTACGCCGCTCATTACGATTCCGAATACAAACCGGGCCGGCGAAGCCCAGGTGCTGTTGAAATACGAACGTTTCAATCCCGGAGGAAGCGTCAAGGATCGTCCGGCCTTGTACATCGTCGAGGAAGCCGAACGCAGAGGTCTGCTGCGGCCTGGAGGCACAATCA
The DNA here is from genome assembly GCF_003386235.1 of Cohnella phaseoli. Classification (GTDB taxonomy): domain Bacteria; phylum Bacillota; class Bacilli; order Paenibacillales; family Paenibacillaceae; genus Cohnella; species Cohnella phaseoli. Next base: position 61,418 of record NZ_QRDZ01000023.1, on the reverse strand, counting down.
TCGAGTCCTCCAGCGGCAACTTCGGCATCTCGCTGGCGATGATCGGAGCGGCCAAAGGCTATCGCGTCCTTATTCTGGTCGATCCCAAGACGACGGACGCCAATCTGGCGCTGTTGCATGCGTTCGGAGCGGAAATTATCGTCGTCACGGAGCAGGACGATTCGGGAAGCTACCATAAAACCCGGATCGCGCTCGCGAACAAACTGGCGCGGGAAACGGCCGACGCCTTCCGCCCCGACCAATGCTTTAACCTGCTGAACGGAGAAGCGCACTTTCGCAGTACGGCACGCGAGATTATGGACGCCTGCTCGGGCAAGATCTCGGCCTTCGTCGCGGCTGTCAGCACCGGCGGACAGTTGGGCGGCATTTCGCGGTATATCCGCGAGAAGGCTCCGGAGGCGAAGATCGTCGGAGTGGATGCGATCGGCTCCTCCATCTTCGGCGGAGAGACGAACCCGTACCGGATTCCCGGCATCGGCCTGAGCTGGACGCCAACCAACCTGGATCTGGAGCTTATCGATTGCGCCTACAAAATTCCCGACGATCAAGCGTTTCTCGCCGCCCGAACGTTGGCCCGCCACGAAGGGATTCTGGTAGGACCGTCAAGCGGGGCATGCGCGCTCGTCGCCCTGAAGCTTGCCCAAGAGCTGCTGCCGGGCGAACGGGTCGTCTGCATGGCGTCGGATGGCGGGGAACGCTATGCCTCATCATTGTTCAGCGAAGATGGGACGGCGCGGCAAGGGGCGGCGGCTTCAGCCGATCCGGAGGAGCTGCGCGGGCTGGCGAGAAGGCTTGAGCCGTGGAGCGTGCGTCCGGCGGAGCAAGCCAATTATCGGCCCGATTTGGCGGAGTCGCTTGACGTTCCGGAAACCACGCTGCGCATGAACGAGACGGCTTACGCCGAATCGGCGCGCCGATAACGGCAACGGCCGCACTGCAGGCGTGCGAGTTCACAAATTCGGTATGCAAGCAACAGGACGGAGGCGAAGGGGAACGATGACGGACAAGGCTCTATCGGCGCCTTTCTTGCGCTTGTATGCGCTCGCTCTGTTGTTTTTCAGCGCCAATGCGATGCTGAACGTGATCGTTCCCCTGCGCAGCGAGGAGCTGGGAGCGAGCAACGGCCGCATCGGCCTGATTATGGGCGCTTATATGTTTACCTGTATGTTTTTCCGGCCGTTGGCCGGACATCTGATTCGCAGGCACGGCCCTGCCGCGGTGCTTCGCGTTCTTCTGCTGGTGAACGGAGCCGCGCTTGTTACATATGCCTTCGCGGGATTGGAGGGCTATTTGGCCGCTCGCGTCATGCAGGGCGTGTGCACCGCCTTTTTTTCGATGGCGCTGCAGATCGGCATTATCGACGCCTTGCCCGAGGAGCAGCGCTCACAGGGCTTGTCGCTGTACTCGCTGTCCACGTACATGCCGACCGTCCTGGGGCCGCTAGTTGCTTTGGGGATTTGGGATTGGGGAGGCATGGACGCCTTCTCGCTCGTTCTGATCGGACTGGCGCTGGCTGCCGGACTGTTCGGGTATCGAGCGCCGATAGAAGCCGTTAGGCCGCACCCGGAAGCCGGGGAGACGGCCCGCGGCCCCGGCGAACGGCTGCGCGGCCGTCGTCCGCTGCTCGTAAGCTGCTGGCTAATGCTGCTCGCCTCCGTCGTGTTCGGAGCGGTGTCGACGTTTACCCCGCTGTACGCCAAGCAGATCGAGGGCGGACATGCCGGCGTTTATTTCATGATCCAGGCTTCGGTTATCGTCGTCTGCCGCTTTGTTCTCAGTAAGCGCATTCCGTCCGACGGCCGCTGGCCCGCCGGATTTCTGGGCGCGGTTTGCCTGTGCGCAGGACTCGGGGCGTCTTTGCTCGCGCTTTCGCAGGTAGGGGGTCCCGTCGTTTTTTACGTCTCGGCCGTTCTCGTTGGGCTGTCCCAGGCTCTGATCTATCCGACGCTCGTTTCTTACTTGACCTTCGTGCTGCCGGAAGCTTCCCGGAACGTCCAGGTCGGCCTGTTCCTGGCCGCGGCCGATCTCGGCGTCTCCCTGGGAGGATTCGCGATGGGGCCGGTGGCGGATCGGTTCTCCTATGGAACCATGTATGCGGCCGGAGCCGGGCTGGCCGTGCTGGCTGCATGCACGGCGCTGCTGAACCGGCCCGCTCGCTCCTTCTCCGGAGTCCGCGGCTCGTCCGAAGCGGGGCATCTGTAATCGGCCATCATTGTTTGCCTGCGCGAAAGTCGGCTAAGCCTTCCGTTCGTCGCCGTTCCGATACTCTCCAGGCGTCTGTCCCGTTTTTTTGCGGAACAACTCATGGAAAAACTTCAGATCGCGGTAGCCCGCTTGCGCGGCGATGTCCTTCACGGGCATCGCCGTTTGTCGCAGCAGCTCGCAGCATTTTTTAATGCGCAGGTTTTGTACGTATTCCGTGAAGGACTGCCCCGTCGCTTTTTTGAGCATGCGCTGCATGTAGCTGACGCTGACTGGGAGCAAGGCGGCGACTTCGGACAGAACGATCGGCTGATCGTAATTACGCTCGATATATTCCAGCACTTTAGCTAGCCGCGACATCGCGGAAGCGGACGTTCTGCCGGATAGCTCCAATCGGTACAAGCACGCGATCAGCTCCGTCAACCGGGCGTACAGAACGGCTTCGTATCCGGGCAGTTTCGCCTGATACTCCCGATATAGCGTCTCCATGCAGGCTTTTCCTTCATGAAAGGAGTCCTTGAATCTGCGATACGATTGCCCCTGCCCGGACAGGAGCGACATCGCCTCCTCAGGCAGCGGGTAAGCGCGCGCCAGCACGTCCGGAACCGAAGGGTCGAACAGGCAATTGTACACGATCAGCTCGTCCTTGGGAGCTTCCGAAGCGGGACGGTAGACGTGGCGCGTGCCGATCGGAATGATGAAGAAATCCCCTTTTTCCACGTACAGCCGCTCGTTCCCGATATAATGAAAGCCTTTGCCCTCGGCGACATATTGAATTTCCACGAAATCGTGAATGTGGATCGGCAGCGAGAAGCGTTCGCGTTCCCTAGTGGCGGCGATCGGCAAATCGGGCGTCCAGAACTGCTTGCCTTCCAGCGTGAACGGGGCGGAGGCCATAAACCTTCTCCTTTGCGAATAGGATGTATATGCCCTATTAATAGCATGTCGAACCCCCTATAAGCAACGAAAAAAAGCATGATATGCTGAAAAAAAAGGCCGCAGGAGGACGATAGGGATGACGGGATACGAGAATAAGAGATTTGTGCACCGCAAGGAGCTGAACACGGAATGGGAGGCGCTCTGGATTTGGCGTTCGCGACGGGTCCGCGTGAACGATTTCGCCTATTTCCGCAAGGAGTTTTCCGTTCGCGGTCCGCTGAAGCGGGCGCTCCTGTTCTACTCGGCGCACCATACGGCCGCGGTGTATGTGAACGGGACGAGGTTAGGGGGCTATGTCTCCCCGGCTCCGACGAACCCCGAGAAACGCAAAGCTTATTTGGCCTACGACGTCACCGAACTGCTGGCGGACGGCCGCAACTGCCTGACGGCGGATGCCCATTACTTGGGCGGCAGCGGCCAGAATTATTACGACGGTCTGCCGGGCTTCAGGCTTCAGCTTCAGCTTGTCTACGAGGACGGGACGGAGACGGTCGTGAAGACGGATGCGTCGTGGCAGGCTCTGAAGGAAATGCCCCATGCCGTCGGAACCCCGTACCAGCAAAACCGCAGGGTGTCGGCCATCGAGGCTTACGATGCGCGTAAGCTGGACCCGGAGTGGCGCTATGCGGGCTGGCGGAAGGAAGGCGCAACCGTAAAGGCGAAGCCGGCTCTGATCGGTAGCGACGACTGGCCGATGGAGGCGCAGCGCATTCCCGAAGGAGCGATCGCCGAGGAGATCAAGTGCGTCAAGCTGCCGCAGCCCAAAGGCGGGGAAGCGGAGTTCGCGCAGGTGTTCGATGCGGGAGCGATCGTCTCGGGCTGGCCTAGGCTGGCGTTAAAGGGAGTCGAGGGCACGGTCGTTCGACTGCGTTATTCGGAGGATTTGGACGAGAACGGACGGGTTAAGCACAACGTTACCAATGAGTTTTCCGACCGTTACTACGATGAATATACGATGCGCGGAGACGAACTGGAGACATGGCAGCCGGATTTCTCGTTCAAGGCGTTCCGCTATGTGGAAGTGACGGGTTATCCGCTCGAGATCGCCGAAGGGGGAGTGACGGTATGCTGGGCGTATACCGGCATGGCTCAGACCGGCGAATTCTCGTGCTCGGCCGAACATTTGAACAAGCTGTATGCAGCCTGCATTCGCACGCAGAAAAACAATACGCTGGGCCAGACCGTCGACTGCCCGCACCGGGAGCAGGCGCAGTACACCGCGGATACGGATCTGCAGGCGGAGGCGCTGTTGTACAACTTCGAAGCGGTCGAAGTCGTGGCGAAGACGCTGGCCGATTTTACGGATGCGCAGCTGGAGGACGGCACTTTCCCGTTCGTAGCGCCGATCAATTACGAGAATCCGGACTTCCATATTCAAATTCCGGAATGGGATCTGCATTACGCAACGCTGATGTGGAAGGCGTACGAAGCTTCCGGGGACGTCGGTATTTTGAAAAATGGCTACGAGACGGCGCGTCGTATGGTCGATTACTTCCTGAGCATCCGGGATGCGGACACCGGGCTCGTGCCGCTGGACAAAGGCTGGCACATCAGCGATTGGCCTTACCCTTCGGTCGAGCATAAAGGGCAGTTCCTGACGGTGCAGCAGATCAAGCTCGTCCTTGCGCTGCGAGCGGTCGGCCGAGCGGCTGCTGTAATCGGTCGAGCGAAGGAAGGCGGGACCTACGCGGAGCACGCCGAACGGTTGAGCGAACGGATCGTCGAGCAGCTATACGACAGGGAGCGCAAGCGATTCCGCGACAGCTCGGAGTCGGACGCCCGCCATCAGGGCGTGACGGCGATCGCGTTGGCGGCGGGGCTGGTGCCGGATGAAGACCGGGAGCGAGCGATCGCCTCCGTAGCGGAGCAGAGCTGGGAATGCCGGACGGTGCTGTCGCTGCCGCTGCTGCGCATGCTGTTCGACAACGGCCGCGAGGCCGAGGCGTTCGCGCTGCTCGACCGCACGGAGTATCCCGGCTGGGGGCATATGATCGCTCAAGGATCGCCGACGATGTGGGAAGGGTGGGAGGATATCGAAAGCCACTCTCACGCCTGGAACGGTTATCCGGCAAGGCTGCTTCAGGAATATATCGTCGGTATTCGCTCGGAGACGCCGGGCTTTGCCAAAACGACGATCCGTCCCTATATGCCGGACAGCCTGACGTTCGCCGAAGGCAAGATCGCCACGCCGTTTGGACCGGTCTCTGCCCGCTGGGAGCGGACGGACGGCGGAGTGCGCGTGCGTGCGACGATTCCCGCGGGCATGGAAGCGCGGCTGACGCTGCCTCTTGCGGACGGCCGAATCGTCGAGCAAGCCCTTACCGAAGGGGAGAATGAGATGTTTTTCGCCAAATAGTCTGTCGATGAAGTGCTCCTCCTGCTATAGTGGTAATTAAGATTCAGCTTAGCCGGGGGAGAAAGTCATGCTTAGAAGAGCCGTTGCGGTCGTACTGATCGTCCTTGTTTTCATTTCCTTGATTCCGTTGTCCATGAAGCTGGACCGCGCCGACCAAGCCGACGGCTTGCGGGTGCGGCAGGGCGTTATGGATTTGTCCGGCTGGCGGTCCGAGCAGTCGCCGCGCATTAAACTGGACGGGGAATGGGAGTTTTATTGGGGACAGCTGCTGTCCCCGGAAGACTTCGGGCGAGGGGGTGCGGACAAGCCGGCTCTTTCTTCGTATATCGGGGTTCCTTCGCAATGGAACGGCAAAACGGTCGGCGGCGAGAAGCTGCCGGCTCACGGCTTCGCGACTTATCGGATGGTGCTGAAGAACGTTCCCGCAGACGAGACGTACGCCGTCAAGAAGACGAACATCCGCTTTTCCAGCGCCGTATTCGCCAACGGCAAGAAGCTGTTCGAGGATGGCAGGCCTGCGGACAATGCCGACGGTTATAAGGCGGGCAATGTGCCCGGCATCGGCTTTTTCTCGGCGGATAAGGGCGAGATCGAGCTGATCGTGCAGGTCGCCAACTTCGATTACGCCAATTCGGGCATTCCGGCTTCGCTTTATTTCGGCGGCCAGGCGGCGATGCTCGCGTCCCAGCAGAAGAGCAAGTCTCAGGAACTGAGCGCGTTTGCGGTGCTAGCCGCCCTGACGCTGATCTACCTTGTCACTTTCGCGGCGACGGTTCGACATCGAAACGGCGACGCTTCTTTGCTGCTGCTTACTCTCACTTGCGCGTGCTATGCGATCTTTAACGGCTTGATCGGGGAGCGCGTACTGCTTCAATATATACATATGCCTTTCGAGCTGATGTTCAAGGTGAAGGATATCTGTTCGATGGCCTGTTTTATTTTCCTCGCGCTATTCTTCTATAGATTGAAAAAAAATATTTTGTCCCTCAAGTTCGTCAGAGGCTTCATCGGTTTGCTGACCGTCTATATTGCGCTGATCGTCGCGCTTCCGATTCCGACGTATACGAAAGTCGAGCCGCTCATTATTTTGTCTTACGAGTCTTTGACGCTGTGGCTGCTGCTGAGAGCGGCTGCGCTGTTCCTCAAGAGCGAGCGGGAAGAGCGGATGAAGTCGTTTTTGCTGTTCGTGGCGATGCTTTGCTTTACCCTCCATTCGATCGATCTCATTTTATTTTCTTTTTCATTAAAGGAGAGCATGTGGCTCGGCCAGCTCTACATCGTCTCTTTTAACCTGATGCTCCTGTTCCTGATCGTGATGCGCTTCTTCGACGCTTATTCGACGGTGGAGCAGATGAAGGACCAACTGCTGCAGATGGACAAGATCAAGGACGAGTTTCTGTCCAATACGTCCCATGAGCTGAAAACGCCGCTCAACGCTATCGTGAACATAACCGACACGCTGCTTAAAGGCGCGGAAGGGCAAATGACCGAGCGGCAGGCGAGCAATTTGACAATCGTCAGAGACAGCGGGAGAAGGTTAACGTATCTGGTCAACGAACTGCTGGACTATTCGAAAATGAAATACGGCGATATTGCGCTGCACAAGAGCGATATCGATCTGAAATCATACGTGGATTCGGTTATCGGCCTCCATCTGTTTCTGCTCGGAGGCAAACCGATTCGCATCCTGAACGAAATTCCCGCCCAATTTCCGCCCGTTCACGCCGACGGCAACCGGCTTGTGCAAATTTTGCACAATTTGATCGGCAACGCCGTCAAATTCACGGAGCGCGGGAACGTCGTCGTAACCGCCGGGACGGTCGGTGACAACGCCGAGGTGCGCGTCACCGATACGGGAGCCGGCTTTGCCCCGCATTTGCGGGAGCTGCTATTCGCGCCGTTCGAGCAGGCGGCAGCTGCTGCACCTGAAGCGGCGGCGGGAACGGGACTAGGGCTGAGCATCACGAAGAAGCTGGTCGAGCTGCACGGGGGAGAGATTCACGCGGATTCGACGCCCGGCGAAGGCTCGGTGTTCTCGTTTACGCTTCCTCTTTCGGTCGGCGAAGCGGCCTTCACGGCTGCGGCGGACGAGCAAGAGCCGGATGCTTCCATGCACGTTGCAGCGTTCGGCAACTTGGGGGCTCGCGTCGGCGGACGCAGGATCGAGCGCATTCTGATCGTCGACGACGATTACGCCAACCTGCAATCGATGATCAACCTGCTGAAGCTGGAAGGGTATCCGTTTGTCGTTGCCGGGCGAGGAGAAGAGGCGCTGGAGGAGCTGGCGGCGAACCGGGACTTTTATCTGGTCATTCTGGATATTCGGATGCCCGATATGTCGGGCTACGAGGTACTGCGAAAAATCCGGGAGCGCTATTCCCAATTCGAGCTTCCGGTATTAATGCTGACGGCCAACAATCGGGAGGGCGAGATGAAAACGGCGATGGACAACGGGGCGAACGACTTCGTCGGCAAGCCGTATGAAGCGGAGGAGCTGATGGCGCGCGTCAGAAGCCTGACCCGGCTTAAGGCTTCCGTGCAGAACGCCCGAGACGCGGAAATCGCCTTCCTGCGCTCGCAGATCAATCCTCATTTTCTGTACAATGCGCTGAACTCCATTGCCGAGCTGTGCGTGGACGAACCGGAGCAGGCGGAGGAACTGACGCTGCAGCTGTCGTGTTACTTGCGAAGCAGCTTCGACTTTAAGCAGTTGGACTCGCTGACAACGCTGGAGAACGAACTGGAGCTGGTCGGCGCTTACGTCAAAATCGAGGAAGCCCGGTTCGGCGATAGATTAAACGTGGTCTATGAAATCGAGGCTCATCCCGATTTGCGGATTCCGCCTCTTGTGCTGCAGCCGCTCGTGGAGAATGCCATCCGGCACGGCTTAATGGCCAGCGCCGAGGGAGGCGTCGTGAAATTGTCCGTAAAACAGCGGGATGCAGAGGTAATTTTCTCGGTGGAGGACAACGGTCAGGGGATGAGCGAACAGAGATTAAGCGAGGTATTAAGTCCGGGCGACGGCACCGATAGGCCCGGTATCGGGCTGTGGAATATCAGTCAGCGTCTAAAGCTTCTATATGGAAGAAGCTTGCGCATTCACAGCGAAGAGAATCGGGGAACGACGGTTGCTTTCGAGATTCCCGCGCAGCCGGCACATGGGAGGAAATGAAGCTATGCTGAGTGTGATTATCGTCGACGATGAAAAGCTGGCCATTAAGCGACTAAAGCGGATTTTGCTGGACAGCGGGGCAATCGGGGAATGCTCGGTGTTCTCCAACCCGCGCGAAGCCTATGAATTCGCGAAGGAACAGCGGATCGACGTCGCTTTTCTGGACATCTCGATGCCTGAAATTAATGGAATGAGGCTATCCCAGCTGCTTGCGGAGCTGGACGATTCGATCGACATCGTGTTCGTTACCGGATATGACAATTATGCCGTTCAAGCGTTTGACATGAGCGCGTTGGATTATATTTTGAAGCCGATTACCGCCGAGAGAGTAGCCAAAACTTTACAGAAGCTCAAGAAGCGACCCCGCGTGAAAACGTCGAGCTCTATGCTGTCGGTAACCTTGTTCAACGGTTTGGACATCCGCATTCAATTCGAGGAGAACGAACGCGCCGAGCCGATCAAGCTGCGGAGTCCGATAACGGAGGAGTTGTTCGCATATCTGGTCTGCCACAGGACGGCGACGAGAGAAGAGGTGGTCGAGGCGCTCTGGCCCGACCTGCACGGGGAGAAGGCCTTGAACAACCTGAATACGAACCTGTATTACATTCGCCGAACGCTTGCGGGAATCAAAGCGAGTCCGTGCTTCATATCCGGCAAGAAGGAAATCCGCGTCGACGATAGCGGTCTGCAGTGCGACCTGTACGAGTTCGAGCGGCTGCTGGACAAGATTAAGGACGCTTCCGAGCCGAGCGCGGAGCTGCTTCAACAAGCGGCGGCGTTGTACAAAGGGGATCTGCTGAAGGGAAAAGCGTATGAATGGGCCGCCGAGCAATCGCGGAGGCTGGAGAGAAGCTATATCGAGCTGCTGGAGTTCGCGGCCAGGCACAGTCTGGACTCCGACCAGCCGCATAGGGCGCTAAGCTACTTTCAGGACATATTGAAGCTGGACTCGATCAGGGAGGATGTGCATCATGAGGTGATTCGCCTATACATCGAGTTTGGCCGGCACCAGGAGGCGGAGCGGCAATATCGCGGCTTGGAGGAAATCCTTCGGCGCGAGCTCGGCACGAGTCCAGACCCACGGATACGGAAGCTGATGGGGCGGAGGTAACGGTGCAACGCGAGGGCTGTCCGCCGTTCGAATACTTCGAGCGGCGGACAGCCCTTGGTATTACTTGGATGCGGCAATCAAGGCGTCAACAATGTAATCGATCTGTTTGTTCAGCGAGTAGAAATCGCTGTAATAGCAAAATCCGAACGGAATTTCGATCAGCCGGCCTTCCTTAATGGCGGGAATTCCGGTCCACAGCCGGTTGTCGCTCAGGTCGGCCATTCCTTCGTAGGAGGAACGGAACACGTAATCGCCGATGTAATCCTCAAGAATCTCGAAGGAGAGGGACAGCGCTCCCTCTTCATCGGGATTGGCCGTATTTTTATCGATCTGCCGCTGTACGAGTTCCGGCGCTTTAAGACCGAGGTGACGGTAGATCGCCTGCGAGCCCCTTCCGTAATCCAGGCTTGCCACAGTGAACATCACGTTTTTGCTGCCGCCTTCGACGAGGGTGACGGTTTTGTCCAGCAATCCGGCGTCGTCCAGCTTCTTCCGGCCGCTCTCCATCTTAACTTGAAAATCCGCGATCATCTGCGCCGCCTGTTCTTGTCTGCCAAGCACCTCGCCGAGCTCGGCAATCGTCGCCTCCGGAGATTGCTCGAACGTATTGATGAGGACGGTCGGAGCGATTTTGCGAAGCGCTTCGTAAGTTTCGTCGCTTGGCACCAAAATCAGGTCGGGGTCTAGCGCGATAATTGCTTCCTGATTCGGCTTGAACCATTCTCCGAGAGTCGTTGTTCCGTCGAGCTGGTCCCAGAAAGCCGCACCTTCGTACACGTCCGATATTCCGACGGGAGTAATGCCGAAGGACAGCACGTCCCCGATCATATACAGCGCGACGATGCGCTCGGGACGGTTCGGCACCTCCACATCTCCTTTAATCGTAGAGACGATGCGGGTGGCCGGTTCCTCCTTTGCAGATTCCTTAACCGGTTGCTCCGAGCTTTGCGCCTCTTCGGTTTGCGGTTCCGAGGCCGTCGTCCCGCTTTCTTGCTGCGAGGCGCCTGTCGCGGCGGGGGAGCTGCCTCCTTCTTCGTCCCGGGTTCCGCATGCAGCTGCCAGCAGCAGAGTAAACAGCATTAACATAAGAGCGGCCAAGCGTTTCCGTTGTGACATAAGTCTTTCCTGACTCCTTTCATCCTTGTGCGAGTAGGTCTGTGCCGGATCGGCCCTCCCTCTATTGTGACAATGATAATCATTATCATCACGTAATGTAGCACAAGGCAAGGAGAGGGGACAATGTCGGATTCGGACGCGTCTACTGGCCGATACGGCCAATCCCGCGATCCGCGCAATTCAGCAGCCGTTCGGTAATGCGGACGATCTGCTGCTCCATCGACAGCGTATCGGGATAGTAGAGCAGGCCAAAATCAAGCTCGATCAGGCGGCCGTCGTTGACGGCGGGCAGGCTGCGCCAGACTTCGTGGACGGATAGGTCGTCCATTCCGGGATAGGAGGAGCGGATCAGAAAGTCTCCGGCCACCGAAGCCAGATTCTCAAGGGGGACGATCAGGTTGTTGCCCTTGCCGGAGTAGTCGATCCGGCTTTGTATGAAGGCCGGGGCTTTCATGCCTAGAAAATGATAGAGAGCTTGCGAGCCGCGTCCGGCCCACTTGCTGCATACGACAGACATGCCTTTAAGGCCGCCTTCCACAATCGTGACGGTGCGGTCCTGCAGTCCGGCTTGCCTCAGTTGGTCCTTGCAGCGTTCGGCCAGTCTTAGCAGGTGTTCTGTTCTGGACCAGACGTCCAGACTGCGCCCCAAGCTTGCGTTCACTGTTGCCAACTGTTCGGCGGAATCGTGAAACGCGTCGATACAGACGGTCGGCGCGATGTGCCTGATCTGCTGCCACGTTTTTTCGGAGGGAACGACGATCAGATCGGGCTTAAGCGCCGCTATTGCCTCCAGATCGGGGGCATACCACGGGCCAACCTGCGGGATGCCGGCCGCCTCCGCTTCAAAGCTGGCTCCCTGATATAGATCGGAGATGCCGACCGGTACGACTCCGCAAGTCAGCACGTCTCCGATTAGATACAGAACGACTACGCGTTCCGGACGCAGAGGCACCTTGACGCTGCCCGTCGAGGTTTGCACGCTTCTCGAGGCCGCCAGCATGTGAACGTCTTGAGAGGAAGACGTCGGCGCCCCGTCCCTGCGTCGATGCAGGTCGCGGTAGCCGATCGGCGGCATGCCGGTCTGTTTCTTGAACATTTTAGCGAATGCGTAGCTGTCGGAATAGCCGAGGCTTTCGGCGATTTCCTGCAGACTGGCGTCGGTAGAGGCCAGAAGGCGTTTTGCTTTCTTCATACGCAGATGAATGACGTAATCGATCGGGCTCACGCCCATGCGCTCCTTGAATTGTCTGCCAAGATGGCGCGGGCTGCTGTCGGCTTGATCGGCCAATTGCTCCAGCGAAATCTCGTCTTCGTAGTGCAGGTGGATATACTGCAGTGCTTCCGACACGCTGTCTCCGCCGGGCTCGGGAAGAGCGCTGCTCTCCAATTGGTCCAGCAACAGTTCGACGAAGCGGTAGAAGTGGCCTTTGGCGATAGCTTGTTGCATCAGAGTGTCCGCGCTCCGGTCCGATTGGAGCAGCTTGTCCATCAGCTCCGTTATGGCCAGCGGCAGCTCAGGAATAAAGCCGTACGAATCCAGATAGGCGTCCGGAAGTCCTTTCCCGGAAGCTTCGGGGCCAAGTCCGTATTCGACGACGTAGCACTTGCATTCCCGGCGTTCGGGATAAAGGGCCAGTCGAGCGCCCGCGCCCGCATGAAGCGCGAAGAAACGCTCCGCCGCAAGACGGTCGTCGCCCAGCTCGATACCAGCACGCCCCTGGCAAAGGAAGAGAAAGACGCTGGAGGGAAGCCTGTCGTAAAGCAGCGGCTGAAGGGGTTGAACGTAATGCAGCCGGACGCTGCGGATGCAGATGAAGGTATTTTCCCAGAACAATCTATGGGCCTTGCTGTCGAGCACAAGAAGGCCTCCTTTTCTTGCGGATTTACGCCTCGAATATAGTGGCTGCGGCCGGATTTGTCAACATAAGACGGTCTGTCCTTCCATTGCGTAGGAGGGGCGAACGGGGAGCATGGAGCGAAAACGCCCGATTTGAGGTTCGACTGGGCCAAATGAAGCTCTGAGCAAGAGGCAGGACGGAACATCGGAGCGTTCGCCGGTTGAAAATAAAGAGTCGTTCCCCTACAATAGTATTGAGAACTATTCTCAATAACTAGAGGGAAAAGCACGACCCTCGGGGAGGGCTCGGCGGAGTGGGGAAGGAAACGCCGCGGGACAAAATCGAAGCCGTTATTCTCTATATGAAGCGTCACCTGCGGGAGAAGCTGCCCAGAGATCAGTTGGCTGAGCTGGCTGGGCTGACTCCGGAGCATTTTTCCCGCGTTTTCAAGAAGCACACCGGACAATCTCCCGTTGATTACTTAATCCGAATCCGCGTGGAGCGTGCCGAGGAGCTGCTTCGGAGCACGTCGCTGGCGATCAAGGAAATCGCCAGGCAGGTGGGGATTGAAGATCCCTATTATTTCAGCCGCGTGTTCAAGAAAGTGACCGGGGCGGCGCCGTCGGACAGTCCGCGCAGGAGCGTTCCGCGCGTAGTCGCGCTGGATTATTACGGCCATTTGCGTGCGTTGGGCGTAGAGCCGGTTGCGATCGACGCGCATGCGGTCGGCATGCAGGGAGAGCTGGCCGATTGGAGCGCCTATACGCAGGATATCGGTCCATCGGTGGAAAAGGGGCCCAATCCGGAACGGCTCAGGTCCCATCGACCCGAGCTGATCGTCTCTCATAGCCAGCAACATGCGTCGGCTTTGGCGGAATATGGGCGCGTCTATGTCGTGAAGGAAAACGAAGACCCGATATACGGGCAATTGACATCGCTTGGCGGCGTATTGGGCAGGGAGACGGAAGCCCGGCGATGGCTGGAAGCTTACGAGCGGAAGCTCGAAGGGCTGCGCGCGGCTGCCAGGGCTTATTTCCGCGAGGAGACGGTCGCGCTGCTGAGAGTTCGGGCGGAGGTGCTCCAAGTGTATGGAAACATGATTATGGGCTATCCGCTGTACAAGGCGCTGCGGCTGGCTCCGCCGCGCAAGCTGAGCAAGCAGTTCGTCATCAACGCCAACTATCATTCCTCCGTGATCGAGCCGGAGGAGCTGTCCCATTACGGCGCGGATCATCTGTTCGTCGTCGTGCAGCCGGACGAAGCGACCCGTTCGCTATGGGAGCGGATTCGAAGCACCCGCATATGGGCCGATTATCCAGCCGTGCGGCGGGGCAACGTCTACGAGCTCGACGTCCGGCGCTGGCTGGCGTACGATCCGGTATCCATTCTGAGCCAAGCGGAGGAAGTGGCGGAATTGGCGCGCGCCCGGATGAACGCAACGCATAAAAATCCATCTTGAACGTCATATGGCTGCATGGCGAAGGATGGGGAAAGCGGCTATACTTCTTAATGATAATAAGAATCACTATCATTTGGAGGTCAACATGCCCAGTCAACCCAATTTTGTTCGCATTCGCTCTTTAGGAGCGTTCGTGCTTGTCGCGCTGCTGCTCGTCACGTCGGTTATCGGATGCAGCCAGACGCCGTCGGCGTCGTCTTCGGAGACGGCAAGTCCGTCCTCGTCTCCGTCCTCATCTTCGTCCGCCGCCGAATCCGCTCTTTCGGCGCCGGAAACCCGAGTATTCACGGACGGCCTGGGCCGCGAGGTGGAAATTCCGGTTCATCCCCAGCGGGTCGTCGTATCGGAGTTTTCCTCTCAGGCGCTCACCGTCGGCGTGAAGCCGATCGGTCTCGGTCCCAACGACCTGAAAAACGCCTTTACCCAAGCTCAATTGACGGATATCGACGATGTGGGAGATCCGCCGAATGCGGAGAAAATATTGGATCTTAAGCCCGATTTGATCATTTTCTCGCAGTATATGCCCGAGATTTACCCGGACGCGATGGCCCAAATCGAGAAGATCGCTCCCGTCGTCTACATTGCGTTCGAAGACCCGATCTACGACGTGCTGACAACCGTTGCCGACGCACTGGGGAAAACGGATGAGGCCGCGGAATGGATCAAAGGCTACGAGGCGGAGCGCGATCAGGTCAGAGAAGAGGTCCAGGAGGCGCTCGGCGAACAGACCGTGTCGATCTTCCGTATTCAGAAGGGCCGCCTGCGCATTTATCTCAGCACCAATTTCGGGGGTTACGCGCTGCGCTCCGCTCTGGGGGCGAAGGCGCCTGAAGCCGTGCAGGAGGAGATCGCCAAGGCGAAGTGGGCCAATGCGGTGGAAATCTCGCTGGAGAAGCTGCCGGAATATGCCGGGGACAAGATGCTTGTGATCGTGGCGGGCGAAGGCGACGATCAGGACGAATATCAAGCGATCAAGGATACCGCGCTGTGGAAGTCGCTTCCGGCGGTCAAAAACGGCGACGTTTATTTCCTGGATACGCTCAAGTATTACAACTCCGATAATGTAACGGTTCGGGAAACGATGAAGGAAATGGCCGCGTTGCTGACGGGCAAGGCGCCGTGACCGATAAGGGACCAACTGAAGTCGAACGCGATAGCTCGGGCGGCGTAGACCCGGCAGAGGGAAGAGACGCTGCCGTAACCAAGACGGAATCTGTAGAAGTCGAGCATGAAGCCGCGGGTGTCGTAGGTCCGGTGGGAGTTGGCACGTTGGAAGCGGTCGTACGCGGACGGCGGACCGTTCGCAAGTTCAACGGCAAGCCACTGGACAAGCGAACGGTGCTCGAGCTGTTGGAGGCGGCCTCGTGGGCTCCGTTTCATTCCCGAGAGGAGCCTTGGCGCTTCATTCTGTTCTGCGGGGACGGTCGGAAAAAGTTCGCCGAGGCGATGGTGGCCACGCTGAACAAGGAAACGAAGGCGGAGTGGGGAGAATGGTTCGAGGACCAGTTCTGCCGGTTGATTCCCGCGCATCTGCTCGTCGTCATTCCCGCGGATCCCCGGCAGAAAGTCTGGGAGGACGCCTTCGCCGCCGCCTCCGCGCTGATTCAAAATTTTCAACTGCTCGCCTGGGAGCGGAGGATCGGTGTCGTCTGGAAAACGAACGAATACAACTGGGATCCCCGGTTTCATCGCGCCGTAGGCGTGAAGCCGGAGGAAAGAATCGTCGGCACGCTGCATATCGGCTATTTCGACCGCGTTCCCCGTGCGGGCAAACGCATGCCGATCGATCAACTGCTAACTTGCTTCGAAGAGTAGACGAATATTCACATCCGGCGACGTCAGGGAATACTCCCTGCGTCGTCTTTATTTTATGCGGTTTGAATCGATCGAGGCTATAATAGAGATTAACGCAGAAGAAAGAACGGAGTTGACCGAAACGCCATGATCGAACCGAAGAACGAAGTGCCCGCATCCGAAAACCATTCCCGACTGCTGCTGGACAGCTACCGCCGAGCTACGGGGCGGGACTTGCTTGAACCTGCGCCCGTCCAAGGCAAAGCGGCCGCGACGCTGTTCCGCGCGCCGTTCGTGCTGCTCTCTCACGGGACGGAAGCCGATCCGGTGCTGAACTACGGCAACGCTGCAGCCCTTAAGCTGTGGGAGATGACATGGGATCAGTTTACCGGGACTCCCTCGCGTCTGACCGCGGAGCCGATGGAGAGGTCCCAGCGCGAGAAGCTGTTGATAGACGCCAAGGAGAAAGGCTATTCCGACGGCTACTACGGCATTCGGATTTCCAGCGTCGGCAGGAGGTTTGAAATCCGCAACGTACTGCTATGGAACGTTGTCGACGAGCAGGGAATCTACAGGGGGCAGGCCGCCGTTTTCTCGGAGTGGACTTATGTCTGATCGGCGCGGAATACAAAGCGGTCTAAATATGTAAGAGTGTACATCTCGCGTACCTATTCGCCCAGCATCGGCTTAGGCGGAAGGAATAAGGCCGTCTCGCGTACCTATTCGCCCAGCATCGGCTCAAGCGGAAAGAATAAGGCCGTCCCGCGCACCTATTCGCCCAGCATCGGCTCAGGCGGAAAGAATAAGGCCGTCTCGCGTACTTATTCGCCCAGCATCGGCTCAGGCGGAAGGAATAAGGCCGTCTCGCGTACTTATTCGCCCAGCATCGGCTCAGGCGGAAGGAATAAGGCCGTCTCGCGTACTTATTCGCCCGGGATCGGCTTAGGCGGAAGGAATAAGGCCGTCTCGCGCACCTATTCGCCCGGGATCGGCTTAGGCGGAAGGAATAAGGCCGTCTCGCGCACCTATTCGCCCGGGATCGGCTCAGGCGGAAGGAAAAAGGCCGTCCCGCGCCGTCCCGCGCACCTATTCGCCCCACATTAACACTGTTGGAGCGTTTAGACTGCCGCGTTCATCAATTTGAGCAGCGTCATATGATTTTCCGTGTAATGTACTCTCGCGCGCGGAAGTCTCTTCATAAGAGGAGCACGCCTCTGGTGCCCCCGCAAAGTAAACGGACTAAGCTAATGAAGCTTAGTCCGTTTACTGTCTTACATTGAAAAGAGATGAATACCCATGCACCTTGCCCATCGGTGATCTTTCAGAGCAACTTGAAGCTCCTATGGCTTAGCCTCTTACCTTCTTACTTCTCCGTCAGAACGCTGCCGCCGAACAGGAAGCGATACTCCCACTGAGAGCCCGCGAACGATTGGACGTGGACGCCTCCGCTGGCATTGGAGTAGGTGTGAAGTATTTTGCCGTTGCCGAGGTAAAGCGCCACATGTGTGATCCGCTCCGTCTCTTTGTCGACGCTTCTATAATCGGAAGCCGTCGAGCCCTCGTATGTCATGAAGAACATCAGATCCCCGCGTTTCAGGCTGCGCCAGTCCGTTTTAGCGGTGCCTAGCTTTTTCACGAACGCGCCTTGCTGACGGGAGTCGAGAGGAAGCAGCAAATCCGTATGCTGCTTATAAATCCAACGCACGAAGTCGGAGCAATCGAACGTATCGGTCGTGCTCCGATTGGAGCCGAACAAATACGGCGTTCCGATATACTTCATTCCTTCCGCGATTACCTTTTCGATTAGCGCCGCGCTTGTATCCTCTGCACTGCCCGCATTTTCGCCAGCTTCATTATTACGGCCTCCGTTATCGGTCTTGCCTCCGCTGTTGCCGCCGCCACTTCCTGTATTTCCGCCAACTGAGCTATCGCCATTTCCTGCCCGTGGATCGGTTCCGGAAGTTGTATCTTCATTAGATAGGAGCGTTTTCTTGGTCGGAGCCGCCGGTCGGCTCGAAGCCGAGCCGGAAGCTGCAGCCGAGGACTTTCCCGGAGCGACGCCGACGATGCCGGCAAGCAATGCCGCCGCGCACAAGGTCGCCACCTGCTTCTTCATGCTGTTATCCCCTCCGTCATATGACTTCATAAACAACCTTTTTAAACGCTAACATAGGAAGATAGGGGCGGGAAACCCACAATTGTTGCCATCGACGCGCCGCAAGTCCGATATGACAAGGTCGCTGGACCGTAAGGACCCTCGACTGCAGTCTAGGATCAAAAACATACGCGGGTCCGTTATGCATAAACGCGGAGAGGTTTACAATAAGGACATGAGATAAACGAGTTGCAGAAAAGAGGTGAAGCAAATGAGAAGAGGAAATGGGTTAGCGCTTCTGTTGATCGTATTCGGAGGATTGATTATTCTCGGTAAATTGGGCTTCGGATTGGGATGGTTGTTCGGACTGCTGGTACCGATTCTGCTGATTCTGCTCGGCGTCGCGGTGTGGAACAACGGCAACAAGATGCTGGGAGGCATTATCGCCATCGTCGGAGGATTCGTGCTGTTGGGTAAAATGAGCTTCGTGCTCGTATGGATCGCAGCCATCGCAGCGATCGTCCTCGGAGTATCGATGCTGGGACGCAGCAACCGGGCGACAAGATTTTAATCTTCATAATAGACGCAGCAACTGCCGCGATCACGAACGAGGAGGGAAAAGGGAATGACCGTCATAAAAAGAGTGCGCGACATTACGGTGGCCACGTTAAACGATCGACTGGAAAAAGCGGAAGATCCGGTACGCGTCATCGATCAATTCCTATGGTCGACGCACCAAGAGATTACCCAAAGCGAAGGGCTGCAGCGTCAATACGCAGCACATACGGACAGCTTGTACCGGCAGTGGAAAGACGCCGAGAAGTGGGCCGACAAGCGCGAGCAGCAAGCTCTTACCGCTCTGAAGGCAGGCGAGGAGAACGTCGCGAAGCTGGCGCTTCAGGATAAAGTCATTCACGAGGAGAGCGCTCAGCGCTACCGCGATCTGTACCAGCAAAGCCGAAGCGAGCTGAACGATCTGGAGCTGCTGCTTCAGGAGCTGCGCAGCGAATACCGCGCAGTGTACGATCGTCGCCAGTTTTACGTAGCCAGAATGGAATCGATTCGACTTCAGCAAAGACTTAACGCCAGATTTTCCCCCGGCGGCGCGGATACGTCCCAGATGTTCCGCAAAATCGACGACCGCCTGACTGATATCGAGCTTGAAACCCGCAGCCTGCGCGACCTGCGCCGAATGGGACAGGAAACGCTGCTGCATGCGGGAGAGGTCGTGAAAAACACGATCGAGAGAGAGCTGGAGGAACTGAAACGCAAACTGCAACAAGGAGGTTAATCGGAGATGCGCAAACTTTATCGTTCCACACGGGATCGCAAGCTATTCGGAGTGTGCGGAGGATTGGCGGACTTCCTGGGCGTCGACGCGACGCTGCTGCGGATTCTGTTGATCGTGGTAGCCGTCTTCTCTGCGGGTTCCGTTGTCCTCGTCTACATTATCGCAGGATTCGTCATCCCGAGGGAGCCTTATCACGGCGGCTTCGGACCGGGGCCTTACGATCCGGGATACCGGGGGCACGATCCGTATTACGGCTACAATCCAGGGCAAGCGCCGAATCCGGGCCCAGGCTGGAATCCGAATTCTTCCGGCTTCGCAGGCCATTCCCATTCCGCTTCCGCCCGTCCGGGACCGGCCGCATCGGCTTCGCCGACGTCCGGAGGCCCGTCGCAAGGGATTGACGCCATGATGGAAGACATCGAAAAGAAGACTATGCAAAGAGAGATCGACGAACTGAAAGCCAGATTATCAAAATTTGAAAAGCAATCGAAAGGGGAATAACACAATGGGAGTATTTCAAAGAATCAAGGATCTGACGAAGGCATCTGTACATGATTGGCTCGACAAGCTTGAGGATCCGATCGTTATGTTGAATCAATATTTGCGCGATATGGAAATTGAAATTCATGACGCCGAAGTGACGGTAGCCAAGCAGATGGCGTCCGAGCGCCGCATGAAGCAGCGTCTGGACGAACTGGTACGGATCGGCGTCGACCGCGAAGGTCAAGCGGAGCATGCTCTGCGCTCCGGCAACGAGATGCTGGCCCGCAAGCTGCTCGAAGAGAAGGTTCAATACAGCCAACAGGCGGCAAGCCTGGCAGAGCTTCACGCTCAAGCCAGCGCTCAAGTGTCCGAGCTGACGACGCAGCTGCACGAAATGAAGGAAGAGTACTACAAGCTGCGCAATAAGCGCAACGAGCTTGTCGCTCGTTCCCAGATGGCGAAGGCCCGTAAGTCAATGGCTCAAGTTAGCTCTCTTCATACGATCGAGAGCGGAGCGGCTTCCCGCGGCTTCCACCGGATGGAAGAGAAAATCATGCAGATGGAAGCGGAAGCCGAAGTGGCCAGATTGCCCGGATCGCCTTTCGGCACGACGCCAAGCCGTATCGATCCCGAGAAGGAATTCCGCATAGAGCAGGAACTGGAAGCGCTGAGAAGCCGCGTTCAACCTAATTTGAACAAAGAGTAAGCGATAGCCATTCTCCCTCGACGCAAGATATGCTATGATGTCGGATAGTGATGTCGCGCGATAGGGCAAGCCATAACGGACATAGCGCCGTTATGGCTTTGCCTGCGACAAGGAGACGAACAGGAGGTGTGACCCGACATGAGAAGATCCAGCAACGCGATCGTGTTCATAGCCGCCGGACTTTATCTCGCGCTTGGCGCCGTGGCGGGTTACGCGACGGTTAATGCGGTTCTGCTATTGCTGCTAGGAGTTCATCGATACCGCTCCGACCGCTCCAGACTGTCGGTTGTCGTCATTGCGATCAGCACGCTCGTGCTTATCGTGAATCAGTTCGCGCTTTTCGTCGTCGTGGTGCTCGTCTCGCTAGGCATTTATTATTTTCGCGCTCGTCCGCCGGAGTTCGGAACGCATGTCAGCAACCATCGTTTGTTCATGAACATGAGGATGGAAGAGCAATCCTGGGTGCTGCGCTCGATGAGCTATTGGCATGCGTTCGGAGAAATTCATATGGACATGTCGCTGGCCGTGCCGGAGGAGAAGGAGACGACGATCGTTCTGCAGGGTGTCGTCGGCAACGTCGACTTGATCGTTCCGGAGGATTACGGTATGCAGGTGGAGGCGTCCGTGTTGATCGGGCAGGCGTCGTTTCGGCAAATTCAAGAGGGCGGCATGATCCAGCGTCTATCGTGGAAATCGCCGAACTACGAGCAATCCGAGCAGAAGCTGAAACTTCAACTGTTCTACCTCGTAGGAGATATCAAAATACGCACCGTGTAGCGGGCGTTCGGAAGTTCTAATCGTTATGAGGGGGAGCCGCATGGAGTCTCGTAAAGTCACCAATATGGTTTGGCGTCACATGGGCGAGGCCGTGCTCTACTCCTTGGGCGTGGGCGCTCTTGTCGTTTATTTACTAATCCGCTACGGCGTAGACGGTTCGTTCCAATCGTTGAACAAGGCGATTTCGTTCTCGCTAACCGCGATTGGAGTGCTGACCGTCGCCGGAGCGGCTTTTGGTTTCTGGAGAAGCTATCCGATACGGAGCCGTCTGGAGATGCTCAGGGAATCGATGGTGACTCTGGAGAAAGGAACCCCGTCTCTGCCTTTGCCGGATCTGGGCAAGGACGAGATCGGCCGGCTCGGGGATCAGCTCGGCAAGCTGGGCCGTAAGTGGGAGGATCAGGTCACGTCGCTGCAGCGCTTGTCCACGAACAATGCGGAGCTTGCCGCGCAGGCCCGGATGAGCGCGGTCGTCGAAGAGCGGCAGCGCTTGGCTCGGGAGCTGCACGACGCGGTCAGCCAGCAGCTGTTTGCAATTTCGATGACGGCGACCGCTGTCGGAAGAACGATGGATCACGATTTCGAGCGGGCTCGCCGACAGGTGGAGCTAATCGAAGAGATGGCTTCCGCGGCGCAATCCGAGATGAGGGCGCTGCTGCTGCATTTGCGGCCGGTGCATCTGGAAGGCAAGCGTCTGGCGCAGGCGATTCCGGAGCTGGTCGAGGAGATGAAGGCGAAGGTGACGGTCGACATCGCCATCGATATCGAGCAGGATTTGCCGCTGAACAAAGGCGTGGAAAATCACTTATTCCGCATCGTGCAGGAAGCGTTGTCCAATACGCTCCGGCATGCGAAGGCGACGAAGATGGATATCGTGCTTCAGCGCCGCGGCGAAGCGGTGCGGCTGGGCATTCGGGACAATGGAGTCGGCTTCGACCCGCAAGTGAAGAAGCATGCCTCCTACGGCATGACCAGTATGGAGGAACGCGTGAACGAGCTTGGCGGAGCGCTGAATATTGCGAGCGCGCCGGGCAAAGGAACGAGAATCGAAATCAGAGTGCCGTTGATGGCGGAAGGCGGTTGAGCGGATGGCGGCGGAACAGTCGTTGGTGCGAGTATTATTGGTGGACGACCATGAAATGGTCAGAATCGGCCTCGCAGCCGTACTCGGTACGGAAGAAGGCATCGAGGTTGTCGGGGAAGCCGGCAACGGGATGGACGGGCTTCGCCTCGCGCGGGAATACTCTCCCGACGTCGTGCTGATGGATCTCGTCATGGAAGGCATGGACGGCATCGAGACGACGCGGCGCATTATGGAAGAAATGCCGGAATGTCGGGTCATCGTGCTGACCAGCTTCCTCGACGACGAGAAGATGTATCCCGTTATCGAGGCGGGGGCGTTCAGCTATCTGCTGAAAACCTCGCGCGCCTCCGAGATCGCGGATGCGATTCGCGCGGCGGCGCGCGGTCAGTCCGTGCTCGAGTCCCAGGTCGCCTCCAAAATGATGAACCGCTTCCGCCGCCCGCAGCAGACGGCGGCGCAGCCTCATGAGGATTTGACCGAGCGGGAGATGGAAGTGCTGAAGCTAATCGCGCTCGGCAAGTCGAAT
Organism: Cohnella phaseoli; assembly: GCF_003386235.1. GTDB lineage: Bacteria > Bacillota > Bacilli > Paenibacillales > Paenibacillaceae > Cohnella > Cohnella phaseoli. The sequence goes on along the minus strand of NZ_QRDZ01000023.1, from coordinate 38,469 downwards.
CAGGAGATCGCGGACGATCTGTTTATCGGAATTAAAACCGTTAAATATCATTTGACGAACCTGTTCGGCAAGCTTGGCGTCGAGGATCGTACTCAAGCGGCCATCTACGCGCATCGGAACGGGCTGGCGGATTAAGGCGTGTCTGCAAACCCGCTCAGGGGCGTCTATCATCCCCTGCTGCGTCACTTTTGCTTGACGTACCCCTGGTACGCCTTCACAAAAGTTCCTTGCATCCTAGATCGGCCAGACCGCTTTCACGTGCTCCAAGGAAATGACCGACTTGGACGAGTTGATCTGGAGCGGCGGCTCCAGCCCCATTTTCCCCCAATAGAGCGGTTCCGACACATACGGCGTTTCTTGCTCAGAAGCGCTGATTTCGGCCTGAATCTTCGATTTGCGTCCCCGTTTGACGGGGCGAGCAGATCTCTCCCCGTTCAGCACAAGCGTAGAAGACCCGCACGAGGTCAATACTCCCGTATGGCGGGCGTCGTCGTAAGTTACGACGCACACCGTGCGGCCGAAGAACGGCCGAAGAGAGTATTCGTCTACGGAATAATCGTCGTCATACATCATAGGTCAACCTCCTGGGTGATCGATTTGATGCATTGTATTCCCGTCGTGACAAACGTGTACGGGCGGCTACCTATACAGCGGCGAAGACCGTTAAAAACATAGCGTTGTCCGGCTAATTATGCTACACTACAATTCATGAGAAATGGCAAAATCGGCTCATCCAATCCTGCCTAAGAAAGATGAGGATCATGACGGACAACAAAATCGATTCGGTTTCCGCTCCCGCAGCGGTCTATTTCATTTTCGGAGCAACGGGCGACCTCGCCCGTCGCAAACTGTTCCCGGCTTTATACAGCTTATACCGCGAAGGCAAGCTCGGAGAGCGATTCGCCGTCGTGGGACTTGCGCGCAGGCCGCGCACGAACGAGCAATTCCGCGACGACGTGTTCTCGTCCATCGGCGAATTTTGCCGCTACAAGCCGGGGGAGAACGAGGTGTGGAGCGCGTTTTCCGATCATTTTACATACTTGTCCCTGGATACGGGGAATGTGGACGCGTTTAAGCAATTGAAGGAGCATACGGAGCAGCTGGAAGCCGCCTACGGCATTCCCGGCAACCGTCTGTTCTACTTGGCGCTGGCTCCGGAGCTGTTCGGCAGCGTGTCGCGCAATTTGCGCGACGGCGGAATGCTGGAGAGCTCGGGCTGGCACAGGCTTGTCATTGAGAAGCCTTTCGGCTACGACTATCCGTCCGCGGAAAAATTGAACGAAGAAATTCGTCATGTGTTCCGGGAGGATGAAGTGTTCCGGATCGACCATTACCTGGGCAAGGAAATGGTGCAGAACATCGAGGTCATCCGGTTTGCGAATGCGTTCTTCGAGCCGCTCTGGAATAAAAACCATATCGCCAACGTGCAGATCACGCTGTCGGAGACGGTCGGCGTCGAGGATCGCGGGGCGTATTACAACAAATCCGGCGCGCTGCGGGATATGGTGCAGAACCATATGCTGCAAATGCTGACGATGATCGCGATGGAGCCTCCCGGCCGTCTCGACCCGGAGAGCATTCGCGACGAGAAGGTCAAGGTGCTGCGTTCGGTCAGACGCTATGCCTCGGAAGAGGAAGTTCGCGACCATATCGTGCGCGGGCAATATTCGAGCGGTTCGCTCAAAGGCAAGGCGCTGAAGGGCTATCGCGAGGAGGACAACGTCGATCCGGAGTCCGTCACCGAGACGTTCTTCGCGGCGAAGCTGTTCGTCGAGAATTTCCGCTGGGCCGGCGTGCCTTTCTACGTGCGCACAGGCAAGCGGCTTCCGGTCAAATCGACGGAGATCGTCGTTGAATTCAAGAACGTGCCGGGCAACGTCTTGTTCGCCCGTAAGCAGGATTTGCAGCCGAACCTGCTCGTCATTCGCGTTAATCCGATGGAGGGTATCTACTTCCGGATCAACGCCAAGGCGCCGGGCAACGACATGAAAATTCAGCCGGTCGCGATGGAGTTCTGTCAGAGCTGCCAGGTCGGCATCAATACGCCGGAAGCGTACGAGCGTCTTCTATTCGACGCGGCTCGCGGCGAAGGCACGTATTTCACCCGTTGGGATGAGCTTGCGGCAGCCTGGAAGATCGTTGATCCGATTGCTGCAGCATGGAGAGATTACGCGATCGCTCCCGACGAATATCCGGCCGGTTCTTGGGGACCGGAGAAGGCCGAGCGGATTCTGAGCGACGACGGCTATCACTGGTGGCCGGTGAACGGACAGGACGAAGATCATGTCGTTTGGGTGTCCAACACGGACAAATAAACGGTTGGAGGTAGAGCTAGAGCTTATGCCTAAAATATACGATATCAGCATGACGATCGAAGAGGGCATGCAGGTATGGAAAAATTACGAGGCCAAGAAGCCCCGCATCGAGAACGTGCAAAATCACGATCAAGGGAAGCCGCATGAAAGCTTGCTGACGATGAATGTGCATACGGGAACGCATGTCGATGCGCCGCTGCATATGCTGGCTGGCGGCGAGACCATTGAGACGATCTCGCTTGAGCGTCTCGTCGGCCCTGCCCGTGTGCTCGACTTGACTCATGCGAAGGAATGCATCACGAAGGAAGACCTTGAGCTGTTCGCGATTCAGAAGGGCGAGCGCATCCTGCTGAAGACGTCGAGCTCCTACAGCGAGGAATTTCTGCTGGACTTCGTGTTCCTGCGGGAGGACGGAGCGCGCTATTTGGCGGATATCGGCGTCGGCCTCGTCGCCACGGACGCGCTCGGCATCGAGCGCGCGCAGGCCGAGTATCCGACGCACCGTACGCTAATGCGCGGCGACGTAATCATAGTCGAAGGCTTGCGGCTGAAGGATGTTCCTGCAGGCAACTATACGTTGGTCATCGCGCCGCTCAAGATGACCGGCATCGATGCGGCTCCGGCTCGCGCTTTGTTGCTTGGCGATTAAGAGGATAAAAGCTGTCCGTTATCGGGCGGCTTTTTTTATAGTTATTTTGGCAACTGCATGAATTGGCACATTGTTCGTAGGAGTAACTCTATTTTGATTTGATGGAGGCGGGAGGGGGCACATTGGACAATTTTTCGATTTTTCATGCGAAGGAGGTTCGAACAGCGCCGAATTTTGAATTTTGTACGATTCGTCATACAAATCGGACTGGGTGACCGACAAAGGTAGAGCTTTTATACGATCCGTCGTACAAATCAGACGGGGTGACCGACAAAGGTGGAATTTTTATACGATCTATCGTACAAAGTGCCGTAAACGGCGACTCGAAATAGGGTTTTATACGGAAGATCGTACAAAGAAGAGGCTTGGCCCCCAACCGCTAAAGTCAGTGCCGACAAACCATAACTTTCGCCAAATCGTAAGGACAGAACCGTTCCGCGCGCTAAATTTCGCCCAGAGAGGCGTTTAACGCAACGGTTTGATCATTTTGAAGTTAACTAATTGAATCCCCTTTCGTTCTACGCACTGTGACTTCACTACTTGATATCCGCGATGTTCAAAAAAGGGTTTCGCTGTAATACTAGCGTCCGTATCCAGTTCAGTAAGACCCAATCTGCTTGCCTCAGATTCGAGTGTGTTTACTAATGCCGAAGCAATCCCTTGTCCTTGAAAATCTTTGTGGACGTACAATCTATCCAGGTGCCCTTTCCGGGTCATGTCGGAAAAGCCGACGATTATGCCTTCGATTAGGGCAACAAAGGTGATATTGTTGCTCATAGAAACTCTCCAGGATGCTAATCTAAGCTCCTCATCCTCTTTGGATGCCCACGCATCCAACTGCTCTTGCGTATAATCTTTCTTGTTTACAGAATGAACGGTTCCATAGAACAGCTGGACAATCTGACTGATATCCGAAGCTTGAAACTTTCTGATTTCCATCCTGAATCCTCCGTTTCACCGTTAATTATAGAACGATTGTTCGTGTTTATCAAATGCCAACCGCTTGATTGGTGCAGTTTTCGCAAAAAGTAAGCAAATCTATCCTTTTTTAATTGATAATGATTATCATTATTCATATACTAGGACATAGGAGAGTGCTTTCAAATCGTTTATTCGCGGAGGAATCCCTATGTCTCAGAAGAAGACTAAAAGCAAACGCCCGTCACCTGTAGCCAAATTAAAGCCTTACCTGTTAAAGCGGAAAGGTTCGGTGTTCGGGGCGATGCTGCTGTCCGTACTGGCGTCGGCGCTTGGACTTGTGCCGTACGTGGTCGTCTATTTTTTGTGCACTCATATTTTGGAGCGGACGGGAGACGCCGACGTTTATTTGCAGCTTGCGGCCGTCGCGCTGGCGGCGGTCATCGCGAAGGGCGTCTGTCTGATGCTCTCGGCGAATCTGGCGCATAAGGCCGCCTACGATATGATCTACGAGGTGCGGCTCGATATGGCGGATAAGCTGACCAAGCTTCCGCTCGGCTATTTCGACCGTAACGATATCGGCAGCATCAAGCACACGATGAACGAGGATGCCGAGCAATTGGAGGAGGGCGTCGCGCATCTGCTTCCGGATCTGTCGTCGGCGACTGCGATACCGGTGCTGACGTTTATTTTGATGCTGTCGCTCGATTGGCGTTTGGCGCTTGCATCCTTTGCGTTCATTCCGATCCTGAGCGCCGCGTTCTCCTATGCCAACAGCAAGATCAAGCCGCTTGCGCCGCTGTTTGCAGAGTTCAACACGCTGATCAGCTCGGCCTTGCTGCGGTATGTGTACGGAATGAAGGTCATTCGGGCGTTCTCCCGATCCGAGTCGGCCTATGCCGATTACAGCCGGATTATCCGGCAATCGGGCGAGCTGGGCGAGCGCACCGAGTCGCAGAGCGTGGTCGGCAAATCGCTGGCGGCCGGCCTGTCGCAGATGCCGCTGCTCGTTGTGGTACCTGTCGGCATCGCGCTGTTCGCCGCCGGTCAGATTACGCTTCCGCTGTTTATTTTGTTCATTTTGCTGACGATCGGCATCGGCAATACACTGCTCAAGACGTTCCGGACGAGCGGGCAAATTTCGTTCCGGCTGGCGGGAGTGACCCGCAAAATTTCAGCTCTGCTGGAACAGCCGGAGCTGCCGCAGCCGGAGCATGCGAAGCAGCCAAACGGTACGGAGATTGTGTTCGACGGGGTATCCTTTACTTACGACGAGAAGCGGGAAGCTTTGACGGATGTCTCGTTTACGGTGCGGGAAGGCACATTCACCGCTTTGGTCGGTCCTTCCGGCGCCGGCAAAACGACGATTGCGCGCCTGCTGCCCCGCTTCTGGGACGTATCGGGCGGTTCCATCTCCATCGGCGGCGTCGATGTGCGCGAGATGGACAACGAATCGCTGATGCAGATGATTTCTTACGTGTTTCAGGATGTGTATTTGTTTCAAGGTACGATTATGGACAACATTCGCATGGGAAGGCCGGGCGCAAGCGACGAGGAAGTGATCGAAGCGGCGCGTCGGGCGAACTGCCACGACTTTATCGAAAGTCTCCCCGAAGGCTATCACACACAGGTCGGAGAAGGCGGCGGCAAGCTGAGCGGCGGGCAGCGACAGCGTATCAGCATCGTGCGCGCGTTCCTGAAGCAGGCGCCGATTCTTGTGCTGGACGAAGCGACGGCGCTGATTGATCCGGAGAATGAGGCGCGTATCCAGGATGCGATCAACGAACTGGTTCACCCGGCCAACGGCAAGCCGAAAACGGTGCTGATGATCGCCCACCGCCTGCATACGATCGTACATGCGAATCAGATTGTCGTCGTGGAGGACGGGCGCGTTGCCGCCACCGGCACGCACGAGCAACTGCTGGTTTCCTATGAGGGCTATCGCAAGCAGTGGGAGGCGTACACGCAGCTTCCGGCAAACGATTCCGCCTTCGTTTCCGGCATTGCGGCATCCGCTGCGGTTCCGGACGTCATTGCGGAAGCCGGGCCGGCAGCAGCAGGGACGCCGCCTCAAACGCCAAGCGCTGCACAGCGGCAGGAAGATGATGCGGCAGCAGATCCATATCGCCACTTAGGCACGCTCCCGGCGATACAAAAATCGTTCGTCGTCGCCGAGGATGAGAAGGACCGCAACCGGATCAAAAAGGCGTACTGGGTGACGCTGTTGGCCAGTCCGTTTATTAGTCTCGCTCCGATTTTCGTCATGCTGGCGGCCGCCGGCATGTTCGCCGGACGTACCGAAGACGCTTGGCTGTACGCCGGAGCGATGGGGCTCGGATTTTTGGTTCAAGGCTTGCTGTATTACAAGGAAAACAAGCTGCTGTTCCCGTTTTATCCGAAGCTGTCCTCCAATATTCGCCTGTACCTGGGCAAGCGGCTGAAAAACCTGCCGCTCGGCTTCTTTGTCGGCCGGGAGACGGCGACTCTCGAACTGCGGATCAAGCAGGATGCGATGATGGCGGGGCTGCTGCCGGCGTTTGTCGGCATGCTCATCAAAGGAACGATTGCCCCGGCGGTGACGATGATCGCGCTGCTGTGGATCGATTGGCCGTTGGCGCTGGTCGCCGCGGCGGGCATTCCGCTCAGTCTGCTCGTCACGCTGCTGGCCGACCGCCGGTTCCAGGAGGTCATGGATCGCCTGCAGCTTGCGCGGGACCGGGCCAACAGCCGGATCGTCGATTTTATCCGCGGCATTACGGTCGTTCGCGCCTTCGGTCTGGGAAGAAGCTCGCTCATCGGCTACAAGGATACGATGGACGAATATCGCCGCAGCAGTATCGCCATCAACAACAGAATCTCTCCTTATTCCGCGCTGAACGGCATCGTTTTCGAGCTGGGCTTCGTTGCCGTAATCGCGGTCGGCGGCTGGCGTTACACCGACGGCTCGCTCGACGGACTAGGCTTCCTTTGTTTTATGATGCTGGCCGCCGTACTGTACGAGCCGCTGCCGATGGTGGATTACATGGCTTACAGACGGATGATGCACATGACGGTTCGCAATTTGAACGAAATTATTCAGGAAGAGGATCTCGTTCAACCGAAGGCGGGAGAGGAGCGGCTGCCGCATGGGCATAACATCGAGCTGCGAGGCGTGCGTTTCGGCTATGACGACAGTCCGGTGCTGAAGGGCGTGAACCTGACGATCCCGGCCAAGGGCGTGACCGCGCTCGTCGGACCGTCGGGCGGCGGCAAAACGACAACGCTGAATCTGATCGCCAGGCTCTGGGATACGAACGAAGGCAGCGTGTCGATCGGCGGAGCCGACGTGCGCGGCATGAGGCACGATACGCTAATGTCGCAAGTGTCGATCGTGTTCCAGGACGTATATTTGTTCCCGGACAGCATCGCCGCCAATATCCGTTACGGCAATCCCGAGGCGACGATGGAACAGGTGATTGCCGCGGCCAAGGCAGCCAGATGTCACGACTTCATTACCGAGCTGCCGGATGGCTATGAGACGGTCGTGAGCGAAGGGGGAGGAACGTTGTCCGGTGGACAGAGGCAGCGCATCAGCATCGCCAGGGCCATTCTGAAGGACGCTCCGATCGTGCTCCTGGATGAAGCGACGGCAAGCATCGATCCCGAGAACGAGCGTCACATTCGCGAAGCGCTTCAGGCGCTCGCCGCGAACAAAACTGTGGTGATGGTCGCTCACCGTCTGCATACGATTAGCCAGGCCGATCTGATCGCGGTAATGGAAGACGGCCGGGTGGTGCAGACCGGCAAGCACGAGGAACTGTTGAAACAGGGCGGGCTGTACCGCACGTTCTGGGAGGAACGCAGCCGCGCCGAACGTTGGCAAATCCAGCACTAAATCCGAACACAACCATGTAAGTGTGGCGTACTGTAGTTTAAGAAGAGGCTGTACCCTAAGCCACCCAAGTTGCTCTGAAAGATAATCGATGAACAAGGCGAAAGGTGTATATACCTCCCTCCGATGCTATACGCTCCTGAAATCTGAATGGGTAAACCCGTTGCAAGGTCATTTCAGGAGCGTATGAGGCAGTCTCCGGGAGGTATATACACCTTCTTTTTTTTATCGATCATCTCAGCAAACTCTGCTTAGGGTACAGTCTCTTATTTTTCGTTTTACAACGTAACAGTGTTATGTTACGATGTCTGTGGAGGGATTAACATGGAACCCAATCTCATTTCGAAGAAGGACCTGCTGGAGGAGAAAGGCATTTCCTACGGCCAGCTGTATCGCTGGAAACGAAAGCAGCTCATTCCCGAGGAATGGTTTATTCGCAAATCGACGTTTACAGGGCAGGAAACGTTTTTTCCGCGCGATCTCATTTTGGCCCGTATTGATAAAATCATGAATATGAAGGACGACTTGTCGCTGGATGAGCTGGCCGACAAGCTGTCTCCGGTGCTGCCCGACTATGAGATGCGCAAATCCGACTTAGAGAAACGAAACATTGTTTCGTCAATCGTGCTTCAGCGTTTTGCCGCCGAGGACGACGGAGCGCTCGTTTATACGTTCGACAAGCTGCTGTATTTTTACGTAGTCGACAAGCTGCTGCAGGCGGGCGAGATGAGCATGGAGGAGGGGGATCGGTTGCTGGCGACGCTGCGGGAGCATTTTCCGAAGTTCGCGGGCAAAGCCTGCGATCTGGTGTTTACGCGCAAGATGGGCGTCTCGTCGTTCGCGCTGCTATCCGCCCCGTCCGAATTGTACTTCGAAAGCGGCGTGAAGGTCGTTGCGCGGATTTCAATGACGGAATGTATTGAACAGTTAAAAGGAAAATGGGTGTAGGAGGGATTAGGATGAGCCAGCAGCAGTTCAATCAAGGAGATTTGATCATTAACGGTGTCAGCACGGCGGGCGGCGGAGAATACGGCAGAGTCAAAATCGACGGCGTAGGCACAGTCGAAGGAGATATCGTGTGCATCGATTTCGATTGCGACGGGATGACGAAAATTCGCGGCGCCTTGGCCGCTAAAACGATGGACGCGGACGGCATGTTTAGGGTTGAAGGAGATTTGTCGGCCGAGAGATCGGTCATTGACGGCTATATGAAAGTAAAAGGCTCTTTAAAGGGAGACAGCTTCTCGATAAACGGACAGCTTCGCGTCGGAGGGAATTGCGAGATCGAGAGCTTTCGCGCGGAAGGCGCGTTTGAGGTGAGCGGTCTGCTCAACGTCGGAACGATGGACGTCCTTCTCCACGGCCGGGGCAAAGCGTGGGAAATCGGCGGCGAGACGATTCGGGTCAAAAGGAAGTCGAGCGGTCCGCTGAACAAGCTGCTCTCGTGGGTCATGCCGCGATTCGCGACGGAGCTTCATGTGGAGTCGATCGAAGGCGATGAGATTGACCTGGAATATACGCATGCGGAAGTCGTGCGCGGCAATCGGGTACGGATCGGTCGAGGCTGCTCAATCGGCTTGGTCGAATATAGGACGGAACTGCAGGCGCACCCCGGAGCGAAAATCGGCAAGGAGGCGAAGATCGGTGGCTGAGCAAACGAGACGAGATATTCGGATGGTCGGGGAAACGAACTCGGCGGGCGGTTATTTCCGCAATGTGAAGCTGACAGGCGAAAGCACGTTTTCCGGCGATGTGGACTGCGTCAAGCTGACGCAGATCGGCGAGCTTGAGATCACAGGCGGCTTAACGGTCGGCGAGATGAAATTGACGGGCGAATGCGAGGTGCTTGGCCGTCTGAAGGCGGGGGCGATCGGCGGCCGGGGCGAGCTGAAGGTCAAGGCGGGCTTGCGAGCCGAAAGAGTGAAGTTCACCGGGAATGTCGCGTCGGACGGAGACTGCGAGGCGGGAATCTTCAAAATGGACGGAGCCTTTGGCATAAGGGGATTGCTCGGCGCCGATACGGTGGACGTTCGCATGTTCGGGCCTTGCACAGCCAAGGAAATCGGCGGCTCGAAAATTATGGTGCGAAGAAGCCGTACCCGAAAGCTGCTCAGCCTTGTCCATGCGGGCGGCAATAGCGTTCTGAACGCGGAGCAGATCGAAGGGGACGCAGTTGTGCTGGAATATACGGAAGCTGCCGTAGTCCGCGGCAATCGCGTCGAGATCGGCCCGGGCTGCAAAATCGGCAAGGTCGAATATCGCAGCGAGTTGGATATTCACAAGAGCGCGACAGTAGCGGAAGTCGTGCAGATCTAAACTGCGGAACGACGGATCGGATCGACGGCCCGCGCGGCAGAAAGGGTGTGCCTATGGCAAACGCAGTAACGGGGGAGACCGGAAAGACGAATAACAGTCTAGTTCTGGTGAAACTGCTGCTTGGCCTGATTTTCGCGGAGCTGAACGAGACGGTTGTCACGACCGCAATGCCGACGATTATTGTTGATCGGAAGAGCCTATTTTCTCCTTAGCGGGAAGATAGGCTCTTCATTTAGCATCGATTATGTTTCACAGCAACTTGGTTGGCGCCCCTTTTGTTGTGCTATAATGGAAGCTGTTATTTTATCGTGAAGGGACTATCCGAGGATGAGCCAAAAAACAAGCGAGGAATTGCGGCAGGAAGTAGAGAAACGCCGCACTTTCGCGATTATTTCCCACCCCGATGCGGGGAAAACGACTTTGACGGAGAAGCTGCTGCTGTACGGGGGCGCGATTCATACCGCCGGCTCGGTCAAAGCGCGCAAAGCGGCGCGACACGCGACGAGCGACTGGATGGAGATCGAGAAGCAGCGGGGAATTTCTGTTACTTCTTCTGTCATGCAGTTTCAATACGAAGGCAAGCAAGTAAACATTCTGGATACGCCGGGTCATCAGGACTTCAGTGAAGATACGTACCGGACGCTGACGGCTGCGGACAGCGCGGTCATGCTGATCGACGTCGCCAAAGGCGTCGAGGCGCAGACGATCAAGCTGTTCCAGGTGTGCAGCAAGCGCGGCATTCCGATTTTCACCTTTATCAACAAGCTTGACCGTGAAGGTCAAGATCCGTTCGAGCTGCTCGAAGAGATCGAGCGTGTGCTCGGCATTCGTTCGGTGCCGATGAACTGGCCGATCGGCATGGGGCGGGAGCTGTGCGGCGTATACGACCGGATGAAGAGCCAGGTCGAGCTGTTCCAGGGCAAGGATCATTCCAAGATCGAAGTGCGCAAGACGTCCGATTACAACGATCCGGTCATTCGCGAGATGGCCGGGGACTATCTGGCCGAAAAACTGGCGCAGGAGCTTGAGCTGCTGGACGTGGCCGGCGACGAGTTCGACTATGAGAAGGTGCGGACGGGACAGCTGACTCCGGTGTTTTTCGGCAGTGCCGTTAACAACTTCGGCGTGCAGACGTTTCTGGAGAACTTCCTGGAGCTGGCGCCGCAGCCGACCGAGCGCAAGACGGCCGACGGCACGGTTGCTCCAGAGGAAGAGAAATTCTCTGGCTACGTGTTCAAAATCCAGGCGAACATGAACCCGGCGCACCGCGACCGGATTGCCTTCCTGCGCATTTGCTCGGGCAAGTTCCAGCGCGGGATGAGCGTGCGGCATGTGCGCGCGGGCAAGGAGATCAAGCTGGCGCAGCCGCAGCAGTTTCTGGCGCAGGATCGCGACATCGTCGAGACGGCTTATCCGGGCGACATTATCGGCTTGTTCGATCCGGGCATTTTCCGCATTGGGGACAGTCTGAGCGAAGGCCGCGACATCGTGTTTAACGAGCTGCCGACGTTTTCGCCGGAAATTTTCTCCAAAGTATCGATCAAAAACGCGCTGAAGCAGAAGCAGTACCTGAAAGGGCTGGATCAGCTGACCGAGGAAGGCATGGTACAGGTGTTCCGCTCGGTCGGCCCGTTCGAGGATACGTATCTCGGCGTTGTCGGTCAGCTCCAATTCGAGGTGTTCGAATACCGGATGAAGAACGAATACGGCGTCGATATTCAGCTGTTCCGAACGCAGTTCCAATTCGCGCGCTGGGTCGTGGGCGGCAAGGTCGATCCGACGAAGTTCCGCATCAACTCGATTCTCGTCAAGGATAAGAACGACGTGAATGTCGCGCTGTTCGAGAACGAGTACGCGATGCGGACCGCGATGGAACGGATGCCGGAGCTTGAATTTCTGGAAGTCGCTCCTTAACGGAATAAGCAACGGCAGCCTGTCGCCCTTCGGGGCGGTGGGCTCTTTTATCACTCGGTCAAGAAAGGCGGGGACGCGATGGGCAGCAGATTGACGATCAAGGGCGGCCTCGTCGTCCGTCCGGACGGCGTGAGTCAAGGGGATTTGGCGATTGAGGACGGTATCATTGCGTCGATCGGGGACGCCGGAAGCGGGGACGAGACGGCGGTTCTCGAGGCGGAGGGCTGCTGGGTGCTGCCCGGCCTGATCGATATGCATTGCGATGCGATCGAGAAGGAGGTCGAGCCTCGACCGAATACGTTGTTCCCGATGGAGATGGCGTTTCTTCAATTCGAACGCAAACTGGCCGGGCACGGCATTACGACGATGCTGCATTCCTTGTCGCTTGGAGTGGGCTTGAGCCTGCGCGGCGAGCATCTTGTAGGCGAGATGATTGAGCTGATTGCGTCCATGCGCAAAGAGCGGGCAATGATTCGTCACGGCGTGCATTTGCGGTACGAAGTATCCCATCTGACCGGATTCGGACTGGCGGAGCGTCTGCTTGAGGAAGGGCTGCTGGACTATGTGTCACTGATGGATCATGCGCCGGGTCAGGGGCAGTATCATCGGCCGGGGGCGTTCGAGCGCTATGTGATGAAAAATCAAGGAGTCGGGATCGACGAGGTCGCAGTCATCGTGGAGGAATTGCAGGAGCGCAGAGGCCGGGTGGATTGGAGCAAGCTTAAGGCGCTTACCGCACGGGCGCGAGCGGCCGGCATCGCCGTCGCCTCGCACGACGACGATACGGTCGAGGCCGTTGAGCGCTCGCTCGGCTTCGGGGCGACGGTGTCGGAATTTCCGTTGAATCTGGAGACCGCTGTGTTCGCTTCTTCCCGCGGAATGGGCGTTTGCGTAGGCGCGCCCAACATCGTTCGCGGCGGCTCCCACGACGGCAACCTGAAGGCAAGCGAAGCCGTCCGCAAAGGCGTGGCGGACATTCTCTGCTCGGACTACCATCCGGCGTCGCTGCTTCATGCGATCTTCGGCCTGGAAGCGGAGGGAGTTCCGCTGACGCAAGCGGTAAACATGGCGAGCTTGAATCCGGCCAGAGCATTAGGTCGCGATAAGACGATCGGCTCATTGGAGCCCGGCAAACGGGCAGACGTCATTGTCGTGGGCAAAATACGCGACATTCCGGTCGTCCGTTATACGATCGTGGACGGAACGCTGGTGCACGCGACGAGGGACATCGGTTAAGCTTGTCCGGTCGGCAGCTGCTTTTGGAGGACGGAGATCATTTTTTTGCGGGCGGCTTCGGTGCTGTTCTTCCAGATAATCTCGAACAGGACGCCGAGGCCGGGCAGCGCCATCTCTTCGGAATCGATCGAGCCTTCGATGATGTCGGTCAATTCTTCGTCTTCCTTACCCTGAACTCGTTGTACAATGGCTTGTCTGAGGTCCAATTCCACGGACTTACCCCCTTGAAGGAAAAGATACCCGTATAGAGTCCCCCAACGGCTTGAAGCTTATGCCCGCGGGCGATTATGATATAATGAAGCGCATGTTAACGAACGCTAGGAGGAATAGAATTGGCCAAGAAACCGCACGGCAAAAAACAATACGCCATCATCGGCCTGGGCCGATTCGGCTCGAGCGTGGCGAAGTACTTGGCGGAAATGGGTTACGAGGTGCTCGCGGTTGACGACAACGCCCAACGCGTGCAAGACGTAGCGCATACCGTTACGCATGCCGTCGCCGCAGATTCGACGGACGAAGAGGCAATGAGCTCGCTCGGCATTCGCAACTTCGATGTCGTCGTCGTGGCGATCGGACAAGATATTCAAGCGAGCATATTAACGACCTTGATCCTGAAGGATCTTGGCGTTCCCTATATTATCGTGAAGGCTCAAAACGAGCTGCACGGCAAGGTGCTGAACAAGATCGGGGCCGACAAAGTCGTATTCCCGGAGCGGGATATGGGGCTGCGCGTCGCTCATCATCTGATCTCTCCGAACATTTTGGATCATATTGAGCTGTCCACAGATTACAGTATTGTGGAGATGAGGCTGCCTTCCCAGATGGTCGGCAAAAATTTGAAGCAGCTCGACATTCGGCTGAAGTATAACTGCAACGTGCTCGCGGTGAAACGCAGCGGTGAGATGAACATTACGCCAAGCGCGGACGAGCCGCTCATTCGCGACGATATTCTCGTCATCGTCGGCAAGAACGAACAACTAACGAAGCTGGAGCAGGCGCATGCGGAACTATGAACCTTATATAAGCTCGTTGTCCAATCCGCGCGTGAAGGAATGGGCCAAGCTGCTGGAACGGAAATATCGGGATCGCGAGGGCAAGTTTCTGCTGGAAGGCATTCATCTGGTGAAGGAAGCTTTGGCAGCGGGCTGGCCGCTTGAAGTCGTGGCCTTCGACGAGGGCTCGGGGGTGTTGGAGCAGTTTCCGGAGGAAGCGGACGGTAGTCTGGAGGGAGTGGGAGGACGGCGGTGCGCTTGGATTCCCGTCTCGCCCGATATTATCGCCAAGTGCAGCGAGACGGGAACTCCTCAGCCGATCTTCGCCGTAGCGCTTAAGCGGCCGCCGGAAGAGGAAAAGCTGTATTCGGTGGAGCGCGGACTAGTCGCGGTGCTGGACGGCGTACAGGACCCCGGTAACGTAGGCACGATTGTTCGCAGCGCCGCAGCGAGCGGAGCGACAGCCGTCGTGCTGGGCAAAGGAACCGCCGACTTGTACAACCCGAAAACGATCCGGGCGACAATGGGCGCGTTGTTCCACGTTCCCGTGCTGGAAGCGAATTTGGGCGAGTTACTGCCTCAGGCGGCTTCGCATGGAGCTGCTATTGTAGGCACGAGCTTGCAGGCTGCGCGCTCGTGTTATGAATATGATTTTGCCGCGCGCAGCGTTTGGCTTGTCTTCGGCAACGAGGGCGCAGGCTTGTCGGAGGCGGTCGGTGAATTCGTACATACGAATGTAATTATACCGATGACCGGCCGCGCGGAATCGCTTAACGTCGCCATGGCGGCTACGGTGCTTTTGTTTGAGGCTCAGCGTCAGCGGGGGTTAACCCAACAATAATTCCCGTCCCCCCCCCCCTAAATAACTGTCCAAGCATAAAAATAACGGTCAAACCTCTTATCAAAGACTGGAAATCGCCAAGCATCTGCCCAAGCGAACCTCCAGTCTTTTTCCTTTTTTCGCTCAACCCATAAATTCTCCAATTGATCGGAAATCGAACTTTTTACGGCGGCCCTATTCACACACATGTGTTTACGCCCTACGAAGGGACTTCCGTGAGGGAAGTTAGTCGAAAAACCATACAAAATGACTCGGATTAGCTCTAATCCGCGGACGTTTGTTCGATAAATCGTACAAAGTAACTCAAATCACGCTCAAACGGCGGACGTTTGTAGGGAAAACCGTACAAGCGATTAAAAATAAGAGTTGTACCATTCAGGATTTCAGGAGCGTATCGTATCGGAGGAGGTACATACACCTTTCACCTTGTTCATCGATTATCTTCCACAGCAACTTGGTTGGCTTATGATTTAAACCACTCTTCAGCCTGCTGCCTGTGCTGATCCGTAATATGAGAGCTTATGCTATTGAACGCTAGCCAGAAAGCTGCGGCATCGTCCGTATAGCCAAGAACCAATATAAAATCGGGAATTAAATCGATGGGGAGTACGATATAGGCCAACGCACCGATGGCAATGGCTTTAACCTTCATAGGCGTTTTACTACCGGTCGCGCAGTAATACATCGCTAGGGCATCTTTGGCAAACGGTATTTTAGAGGCATGCTTTTTTAGCTTTTTTAGAAAATTATTTTTAACGTATTTCTCTTGCTCGTCAGGGTTGCCGATCTTTGCTGTCCACGTGTTTGTGTCAATTTTTTCATCTTTAGAATAGGCTTGTTCGGCTGCCAAAGCCGAAGCTAATTCCTGTTCCGTTTGATAAGCGCTAAGGGACAAGTCTTCGCTAAACTTTGCGTTACACTTGCTGCAGTGAGCCTTGGTAAAATTCTTCGTATCAATGGGATTGATCTGACCGCAATTTTGACATTCCATCTGTCTGATCATCGTAAATTCCCCCTTTTGAGTAGCAGTGATAGGAGCGGTTGCGATAGGTCGCAACTCCCAGAGCAGCGCAGAGACAGCTTTATTTTTTCTTCCGGTAAGCCGACGGAGAGACTCCCTCCCACTTGTGAAACGTCCTGCTGAAAGCGTGAATGCTCTGAAAGCCCAGCTCGTCCGCGATTTGCGTCAGCGACAGGTTCGTGAATTGGATCATCTGCTTGGCTTTCTCCAGACGAACGGACACGTGGTATTGGATCGGCGTCATGCCGTAAGCTTTCTTGAACAGCCGACACAAATAATATTTACTCATATTGGCCAGATCCGCAAGCTCGTCGAGGGTCGATTCCTGATCGATGTGATGCGAGAGATAGTTTTTGACCCGGTCCAGCTGTTCCCAGTTGGATTGCAGGTGCGTGTTGCGCCGCCAATGAATTTCCCGCAGGAGCAGCACCCAAAGCTGAATGAACAAGCCTTTGGCCGTCGTCTCGTAATAGGGGAATTTGCGCTCGAATTCGAAGATAATTTCCTGGATCAGTTGTTCAATGGCGGCAGGCTTGTTCAAGCGAATGTGGTTGGGCAGAGGATCCTCCATGTCCGCGATGACGTCCTCCCGGATCCACCCCCGTTCCGATTCGGTCAAGAGCGAGTACGGCCTGTAAGACACTTTGACGTCGGGGCTGTCCCCGCGATAATACAGATCGAAATGCAGATGCGGTTGCCTCAGCGGCTTGTCGTGCAGCAGGTTGATCGAATGAACCTGGTTCGGCTTGAACAGGAACAAATCCCCCGGTTTTCCGTGATAGATGACGTTTTCCACCGAGACCTCGCATTCCCCATCTTTTACGAACATGAGCTCATAGTCGAAAATGACCCTCTCGGTAATGTTGACCGGAGGATAGATCGTCGAATCCCAAGCGACGCGGATATAAGGAGAGAGGGTGTTCAAATCCATCCTCAACACGACCTCCTTCGAGCGAAAGTTGAACAATTTGGGTTAAACTTCTTACTTATTCTGCTAAAGAATATTGGATAGGAATCCAATAAAATAACAATTGTAAGCGCTATAAAGATTATAGGGAAAATGATTGTCCAAGGCAATAATGCCTAAAAAGCAAGGTGGGAATCCGAACGGGAGCCATCTTCTTTCGTCTGGCCTTCAACGGCGCTCTACCTCGAATCCATCGACAAAAAGGGGCTATGCAGCATGCATCATTCACCGTCTTTATCCTCTCTGAGCCTCGCGAGAGCGGGCAGAAGAAAACGGGAATCCAGCTACGATCGATCGGGCGGCAACAAGGATTATTATTCGATCTTTCCGGGAGAAAACAAAGCGATATGCGAGATCCGGGGAGCAGGGGCGATCACGCACATCTGGATGACGATGGCTACGGACGGGGCGAGCGAAGAGGCATTTCTGCCCCGCAAAATCGTACTCCGAATGTATTGGGACGGCGAGGATGGACCTAGCGTCGAAGCGCCGATCGGGGATTTTTTCGGGATGGGCCACGGATTGACGCGCAATTTCACGTCTGCGGCGCTCATGATGAGCCCGGAGGACGGCAAAGCGTTTAACTGCTTTTTCCGCATGCCATACGCGGAGGGCGCCCGAATCGAGGTTGAAAGCGAAGCGGACAGCCCGATCAAGTTTTACTTCTATATTGATTATGAGGAATACGACGCATTGCCGGAAGATGAGCTTCGTTTTCACGCCCAGTGGCGTCGGGAGTGTCCGACGGACGGCGTCCCGGATCAGGGACAGGGAATGGACAACGCCTACTTCGAATTCGGCGGGAAAAACATAACCGGAGACGGCAACTACGTCATTCTGGACGCGGTCGGCAAAGGCCACTACGTCGGCTGCAACTTCAACGTCCACAACTTGCGCGAGACGAGGGAGTGGAACTGGTACGGCGAAGGGGACGACATGATCTTCATCGACGGGGAGCCTTGGCCGCCTACTCTTCACGGCACCGGCATGGAGGATTATTTCAATACCGCGTGGTGTCCGCAGCAGGAGGTGTGCACGCCGTATCACGGAATCATTCTCGGCGGCGGTTGGAACTGGAGCGGGAAGATTTCGACGTACCGCTACCATATTCTCGACCCGATCATGTTCGAGAAGAGCGTCCGCGTGACGATCGAGCACGGTCACAACAATCACCGGAGCGACGACGTGTCTTCGACCGCTTACTGGTACCAGGAGGAGCCGCATCGTCCGTTCGGGCCGCTCCCGAAAGTCGCCGATCGAATGCCGCTTCCGGATCTGAAGCCTTTCGACAGCGCGAGTCTCGGAAGGATTTTCGGTCATCAAAATCCGTAAATGCGAGGAGTGGATACGTTGAAACGAATAATCGCGATCTCGGCCTGCGTCTTTCTTCTTCTAACGACGGCCTGCTCCGGGGGGAGCAAGACGAACCCGATGCTGGACGCGAAAGATAAGGACTTCGTATTGAAAGGCATTTCCGGTCTAACGCAGGTGTCTCAGTTAACCGGGGCCGATTCCCCGAACCATACGGAAAAGTACGGCGTCTACGGCACGGACCTCGGATCTATGATCAACGACGGCGACCGCACTTATTTCGTCCTTGGGGATACGTTCGGCGAACGGCCCGAAGGGATGACCGGCGGCGGGGGCAGCCTGTGGCGGTCGAATACGCTGGCTTATACGACGGACGTCGAGCCGTCCGACGGCATTACGCTCGACGGGATGATCATCGACGAGATCGGACTGGCCAAAGAATTGCTTCCTTCGGCGAAAGTCGATTTCGATGAAATGACGAAGATTCCGACGCACGGCTTATCCGCGAACGGCGCTTTGTACTTGTACTACATGTCGGTTAACCATTGGGGTGAGCCGGGCAAATGGGACGCCAATTACGCCAGCCTGGCCAAGTCGACGGACCAAGGACAAAACTGGACGTTGCTGGACGACGTGAAATGGCCCGGTGACGGCAACTTCATTCAAGTGAGTCCGTTCAAGGTGGATGCCGCCGAAGGAAAGAAGGACATCTATCTGTGGGCGATCCCCTCCGGCCGGTACGGCGGCGTGCAGTTGATGAAGGTCGCCGAAGAGAGCGTGGAGAACCTGGCGGACTACCGCTATTTCTCGGGTACGGACGACGAGGGAGCCCCGGTCTGGAGCGAGAACCCGGCTCAAGCGAAGACGGTGGTGGACGATTCGGTGGGCGAGCTGTCCGTCGTCTGGAATCCCTATCTGGAGCGATGGCTGATGACTTATCTCAACGAAGGGAATGGCGTCGTCATCCGGGAAGGGCTTGCTCCGTGGGGGCCGTGGGGAGACAAGATCGAACTGGTGAGCCCGACGGAATACCCCGGGCTGTACGCCCCGTTCATGAACGAACGCTATACAGCCGACGGCGGCAAAAGCATCTACTTCGCGCTTTCTCTATGGGACCCCTATAACGTTTTCTGGTTTAAGGCGACGTTGGAGAAGTAATTGGCGCAAGCATCCCCGCGTTTCGAATGTCGATTTAAGCGCTCAGCGTTTAAATAGCTTGACAAAAAAAGGGAGGATTCAAGCATGCAGGAAAAATGGGGAAAGTCGAAAAAATGGACGGTTATGCCATCGGTGCTTCTGGTCGCGGCGATGGCGGTGACGGGATGCGGAGGCGGCAATAACGACAAGGGCTCGAATGCCAGTCCTTCCGTTAGCGCCAGTTCCAGCGAAAGTGCGGCGCCAAGCGAGAGCGCCGCGCCGCAGGAGTCGGAAAGCGCGGCGCCCGCGGAGAAGGTCAAACTCGAATTCTGGGCGCAGAAATTCGAGGACACGACGGATGCATGGTTCAAGAAATGGACGACCGAGTTTAACAAAGCCAACGATAACGTCGAAGTGAAGCTGACGATCGTTCCGGGCGACGCATGGGCCCAGAAGCTGAAAGCCGCGCAAGCCGCGGGCAAGGCTCCCGACATCATGACGATGAATTACGGCAATATCGCGAACGCGGCCAAGCTTGGACAAATCCAGGCTCTGAACGATTTAATGGATCCTGCCGTGTTCGACGATCTGTACGATAACGTAAGAGATTTCGTTACAGTCGGCGACAAGATCTACGCTTACCCGAAGCTGGTAGAACCGTCCGCTGTACTTTACTATCGCAAAGACCTGTTCCAGGAAGCCGGACTCGATCCGGAGAAACCGCCGACGACTTGGGCGGAAGTGCTCGAATACGGCAAAGAGCTGACGAAGAAAGGCGTGTTCGGATTCACGACCGCGCAGAACGCCGCGGATCTGGGATGGTCCAGCTGGGGCTTGCAGTACAATGCCTCCGGTCATCTGGCAGTCACGGACGACTGGTCCAGCGCAGACGTTAATAACGGCGCTTACGAGAATGTGCTGAACTTTTACCAACAGGCCTATCAATCAGGCATCATGCCGAAGCAGCAGCTCGCGGGTTACGCGGATATCAAGCCTTTCGGCGAAGGCAAAGTCGCGATGGCCGTGTGCGGCTCTTGGGCGATCGGGCAACTGCGTAACAGCTATAAGGACATTTTGGATAAAGTAGGCGTTGCTCCGATGGCCTCGATCGACGGCGATCAGACGAAGCCGACGGCTACGCTTGGCGGATGGACGCTTGTCGTCGACGGCAAATCCCAGCATGCGAAAGAAGCCGCTTCCTATATCTCGTACTTGCTCGCGGGGGATACAGGCATCATGATCGACTTCTTCAAGGGCGCGCAGTTTTCCAAGTTTTCTGCGCGTAAGTCGGTTGATGAGGCGATGAAATCCGATGTTGACGCTTCGAAGGATGCATGGCGCGCCTTGATCGCCGAGAAGGTGATCCCGTACTCGAAGGCCGAGCCGATCTACCCTTGGGACATCAGCTTTGCGCTCTCGACTGCGATCGAGTCGGCTATGAAAGGCACGAGCGTGGACAAAGCGTTGGCCAAGGCGGAGAAAGACATCAACGACTTTATCGCGAAATCCAAGCTGGCGGGCACGAATCCGAAGCAATAACGTCCGGACGGCATAGGGCTGCCCCATAAGCGGAGTTGCTTGAAAACAACTTGGTCGACTTATGGGGAGCCCCATTCGGCTCCATCCACGGAGGGAAACGCATGGGCAAAAAAAATTTCCGGCTGGACAACAAGACGGCGTATATTCTATTGTCGCCGATCGTGATTCTGCTAACGATTTTCGTCGTTATTCCGTTTATCTACGCGATCCGGGTCAGCTTCTATGACTGGAGCTTCTATCAGGATTCCGAATTCGTCGGGTTTCGGAACTTCTATATGGTCCTAACGGACCGCTTGTTCGGAGAAGCGGTATGGGTAGGGCTGAAGTTCGCCCTCATGGTCGTACCAGCAACGCTTGTTCTGGCCTTTCTGTTCGCGAACGTCGTCAAAAACATCGGATCGAAGCTGTCCGGTTTCGTTAAGACGTCCATCTATATCCCCACGATTATTTCGGGCATCGTTGCATCTGTCATTTTTGTCTTTATTTATGACTACATGGGAGGACTCGCAAACTATGTGATCGGCTTATTCGGCTATGAGCCGAAGGCATGGCTTGCGGAAGTTGCGACAGCGCTTCCGAGCATCGCTGCGCCTGCGGTTTGGCTCGGCTTCGGCCTGACGACCCTGATTATGCTGGCGGGGCTGCACGACATTCCGGAAAGCTATTACGAGGCGGCGAATCTCGAAGGGGCCGGTCCGTTCAAGAAAATGGTCTACATTACGATTCCGCTCATGCGCAACGTCATCCTGTACTTGCTCGTCACCGGGTTCATCGCTCAGGTGTCGCAATTCGAGCTTTCCCTGGTCATGACGAACGGCGGTCCGCTTAGCGAGACGACGACGCCTAACCTGTATATTCTCAACCACTTCCGCAACGACGTGATGGTCGGCAATTCGATCGCGGCTTCGCTGCTTCTGTTCGTCGTGTTGGGGAGCGTATCCGCCTTGATCTTCAAGGTGCTGAATTCGGAGAAAGCGATCGACGGCTAGGTAACCGGCGATAGGAGGAAACGGACATGAAAGGGCAAAGCCTGCTGCAAAGAACGACTCTGACGATCATCGCCGGCGCGGTCACGTTGATCGCCTTGTTTCCGCTGCTCTGGGTCATCATCGCCGGGTTTAAGGAGAAGACCGAAGTATTGTCGACGCCTTTCCGGTTTTTCCCCAAGCAGTGGATGCTTACAAACTACACCGACATTCTCGGCGATCTGGCGTTTCTGAAATCGATGGGGGTGACTTTCGGAGGCGCGATCCTGTTTGCGGTTCTGAGTCTGCTCGTCAACTCAACGGCCGCATACTCGTTCGCCAGACTGGAGTTTCGCTTCAAAGGCCTTCTCTGGATCTACGTCATCATGACGATGTTCATTCCCGGAATGGCAATTCTGCTGACTTCCTTCATCGTCGTGGACAGAATGGGAATGCTCGACACGTTCGCGGTGCTCGTTCTGCCGGGCGTCGCGTCCGCCGGACATATGTTTTTCATCCGGCAATTCTACCTCAATATCCCGCTTGCGTTGGAGGAGGCCGCGCTGATCGATGGAGCGGACCGCTTGCGCATCTTCTCAAGCATCTTCTTGCCGATGTCGTTCCCGGTCTTCGTTATCGTGGGCATCGGCTCCTATCTGGCGTTCTGGAACTCGTTCATCTGGCCGACGATGACAATTACCAATCCCGATCTGTTCCAGATCATGCAGTACTTGTACAACTTCCGTTCCGAACGCGCGACCGAGCTCGGTATGCTAATGGCAGGGTCCGCTTTGGCGGCGTTTCCGACGATCATGCTGTTCCTGATCTTCCAGAAGTACATTATTTCGGGCATCAAAATCTCGGGTTTGAAATGAGGGCGGAACGATGGAAAAGCATCCGGGTTTGATGCTCCTGAGGAACGAACGGTTGCTGGCGGGCATCGGCATGGAAGACGGGTCCGTCCGACTTCTTCGCGACGTAAGGACCGGCATCGACTACATCGCTAACGCAGCCTCCGCGGAGCCTTTCCGGCTGGAGACGGATGCGGGATTCAGCTCGGAGTTCGAAAGCTTCGAATGCAGGAGGGACGACACGGCTCCCGGAGAAGCAAGGATATCGCTGACCTGGCGAACTCGGTCGAACGTTGCCGTTCATGGCTGGGCGTCCCTTGCAGAGGGGGCTGACTCGCTGGAATTCGGCTGCTCCGCGGACAACGGCTCGGAGGAACGGCTGCTGAGCCTGGAATATCCGATTATTCCGAACCTCAAGGAGATTACGGAGGGCGGAGAGGACGATTACGTCGCGCATGCGTTTGCGACGGGGCTCAAAGTGCGCAATCCGCTGAAGCATTTCGTTCACGGCGAGACCGGCTGGCGGTATGCGCCCTACCCGGAAAGCTTCTCGGGCGCTTCGATGCAATTTTTCGCCTACTACGGCATGAACAAGGGCGGGTTATATTTTGCCGCCTTGGACGGCGAAGGCTACGCCAAATGGCTTAATTTCTATAAGAACGCCGAAGGCTTTCTGGAAGCTTCGTTCATCCACGGATGCGAGGAGATGGGGGCGGGCAAGGGAATTTATCCCGTCTATCCCGTCCGTATTTCCTTGCTGGAGGGTCGGGATTGGCATGAGGCGGCGGATTTGTACAAAGCTTGGGCGACCAAGCAGAATTGGTGCGCAAGAGGAACGCTCGCCCAGAGAAGGCGGTCGGGAGATACCGCAGCATGGCTGCACGACGAGATCGGCGCGGCTACATTCGGCATCAACGCCGGATCGGATCGTACCCTTTGGCTGCGGAAATATCGGGAGCTGATCCCGACGCCGATCTTCCACGTTCTCGGGCCGGATTGGACGAACGAGCCGCAGACGTTCTATCGGGGCTTCCCCGGGGGCTTCGACGATTGGTTCCCGACGAGGTTTCACGCGGGCAATCTCGCCTGCCTCCGGGAGATGGGAGATAAATTCGCCCCGTTCGAGTTCGATTATCTGTACCGTTTCGACGGGGCCGACGGCGAACTTGGCAGGGCGGCCGCTCAGAAAATGCCCGAGCGGATCAAGAGCATAGACGCTTATGCGTTTCCGTTCCTTTGCCCTGCGCACCCTTACACGCACGATTTTCACGTGCGCCGGGACGAGACGCTGCAACGGACGGACGATGTGGACGCGATATACTACGATATTTCGGCCAACAACATTTTGAAGGTGTGCATGGACGAGACGCACGGCCATCCGGTCGGCGCAGGCAAAGCGATCGAGGAGGCGTACCGCCGGAACTACGCCGATACGAAAGCCGCCATGGAAGCCGTGGCCGGGCAGCAAGTTCCGCTGGGGACGGAGATGATGAACGAAACGTTGCTCGGCGTGATCGATTATTACCAAGCTCGGGCGGGCGGCCAGCCCGCGGCGCCGCTGGAGGGCTGGCCGCTGCGGGAGCTGCTGAAGACGGGAGTGGCGGAGCTTATTCCGATGTTCGCTTATGTGTATCATGAGTACGGGGCGGTCAGGTTGGACGGCTGGGGGAAGCTGGTCGAGGAGATCGGGAGCCTCTACTATTTTACCGTTGCCCGGACCTATCTGTGGGGCGGCCTGTACGAGCTTAACTACGAGTACAGCCCGATGGAGGCGTTGGACGGGGCGGAAAACGCGGCGGAAGATCATTACTATCCGTTCGAGGCCCGGGGGTATGCGTTCAGTGAGGAAAGAGCCCTTTATTTGGCGATGTACGCGCGGCTGCGGACGGGGCCGGCCAACAAATACTGGGCTTACGGAACAATGTTAAAGCCGCTCGAATTCAGCTGTCCGCGTCTGCGTATGGACTGGTTCCACTACAATCATGGTACGAAATCGAAGGAGTATAACGACTCGGGGGAACTGGATGCGGACGCGATCGTCCATTCGGCTTGGCGGTATGAAAAGGAAAGCGTCGGCCTGTTTTTCGCCAATGTCGGCAAAGAAGGCCTCATCTTACGCGTGCGGATAGAACCGGAGAGGTATGGGATGAGCGGGATGGCAGCATGGGCATACGGTCAAGATGCACACCGGCCTGCGGCAATCCGACTCGATCGGCAGCCGTCCGGTGAGACCGAATTCGACGTTCCGGCCGGAAGCGTCGTTGTCGTCGAGCTGACGATTTAGACGTGGAGCGGGAGAGAGGCGGCGGTCTGAAAGCAGGAGCGATTGCGCGAGGGAGAGGAGACAACGAATGAAAGCACTGGTTATGGAAGAGCCGCGACGGGCTGTCGTCAAGGAAGTGCCGGAGCCGAAAGCGAGGCCGGGCGAGGTCGTCGTTCGCGTTTCCCGGGTCGGGATATGCGGAACGGATTTTCATATTTTCGAAGGGGAGTTTTTGTCCCCCTACCCCCTCATTCCCGGACATGAATTCTCGGGCACGATCCATGAGATCGGGGCAGGCGTCGAAGGCTTTCGCGAAGGGGACAGGGTAACGGCGGACCCGTCGCTGTTCTGCGGCAAGTGCGTCTATTGCTTGACGAATCGGGGCAACCAATGCGCCAAATGGGGAGCTCTAGGCAATACGGTCGATGGCAGCATGGCGGAACTCGTGGCGGTACCCGCCCGCAACGTTGTGAAAATCCCGGACGACATGTCTTTTGCGACTGGCGCGTTTATCGAACCGATCGCCTGCGTCGTACATGCGATGAACCGGCTTCGGCTGCAGGTCGGACAATCGGTGCTTCTGTTCGGCGCCGGAGCGATGGGCCAGCAGCTGGTTCAAGCGCTTGCCCGCGCCGGGGCGGGACGCTTGATCGTCGTCGACGTGTCGAACAACAAGCTAGAGCTTGCCCGGTCGCTCGGCGCGACGGAAACGGTGAATGCGGGCAGCCTCGAGAGCTTGTCCGGCCACAGATTTGATGTGGTTGTGGACGCGACGGGGCTGCCTGCGGTGATCGAGCTTGCCATGTCTCATCTGGGCAAGACGGCGACCTACCTGCAATTCGGCGTGACGCCTAAAGATGCGCGAATTCGGTTAAATCCGTTCGAGCTCTACCATAACGATTGGACGATTCTCGGCTCGATGGCGATCAACCATACCTTTCTGCCCGCATTCGAATGGGTGAAGGAAGGGAGGATCGCGGTGGAGCCTCTCGTGTCCAAAGTCATTTCCTTGGAGGAGACGCCGGAGTTTCTGGCTCGTCCCAAAGATCCGGAGCTATTAAAGGTTCAGATTAAGCTGTGACGGCGCGGGGAGGGTTGCCGGATCGGGGAAAGGAGGAAGCGGCATGCCGACCGGAACGTTCAGAGCGTTCGGGTTCAAGCGCAGGTGGATGGTACTGTTGGCAACAGCTTCGTTAAGCGCGCTTATTCTCGTATCTTGCGCTGAAGAGAAGGAGGAGCAGATGAATCAGCCGATCATTGCGGAGGAAAGCACCTTTTTCTCCATCGCATCCGTAGAACCCGGCGCATCCTATACGACATTCAGCGACGGCGATCTCTGGCCGGTCGCCTGGGCCGACGACGATGCGCTCTATTCGGCCAACGGGGACGGTATCGGGTTCGGTTACGAATCCGGCGGCGAATGGTCCGATATCGTCATGAACAAGATTACCGGTTCGCCCTGGAATAACGACGTAGAAGGAGAACGGCTGGCAGCCGGCGACGAAATCGGGCGAATATGGGGCGACCCGGAGCGGTACAATCGCAAACCTACAGGGATCGTCGCGGTCGGGGGAGATTTGTATTTGGCCGTACAGGATTTGAACAAGGACGAAGCCAGCGGACATATTTTCAACGAAGCTCCGGCTGCATCGATCTACAAGTCGACGGACAAAGGGAAGACCTGGACTGCAGGCGCGCAATCGCCCATGTTCAAGGATCACACGTTCACGACGGTCATGTTTCTCGATTACGGCCAAGAAGGGGCCGCCAATACGTTCGACGATTACGTCTACGCCTACGGATTGGACAATAACTGGCGGGATTCCTTCTCCGATATTGTGGAGGACCCGACGAAGCTTTATTTGGCACGGATGAAAAAGGAGAGCATTCAGGACGTCTCCGCCTGGGAGTTCTACGCAGGAAATTTGCAAGGCAAGGCGAAGTGGACGAAGCCGGGCGACCTTCAAGCGAAACGGCCGGTGCTGCAAGACGAGCGCCGTCTGTACACCGATCGGCTGACTCCGGGGCTTGGCAACCTGTCGGTCGTGTCCCAGGGCAGCATCGTCTACAACCGACCGCTCGACCGTTATCTGTATACGTCGTGGACGGAGTTTACGTTCGAGTTTTACGAAGCGCCCAAGCCGTGGGGACCGTGGAAACGCTTCTTATCGGTTGATTTCGGCGAGTACCCGTGGGTGGACAAAAAAGCCGGAGGTTACGCGACGGTTATTCCATCCAAGTACATTAGCGCCGATGGTCGCGAGATGTGGGTCGGCTCGAATACGTTCGTGGGCGGCGTGAAAAATTACAATTTCTCTCTCCGCAAGTTGAAAGTCGTTCCCTTCGTCAAGACGGAACCGGATAACGGCAAAAGCGGCGTTAACCTGGCGCTGCCGGCGAATTCCCAAGACGTCGCGCCGCTATCGAGGGCGATGTATGAAGGCGAGCTGTCACGTTTGAATGACGGGGATCGCGAAAACGCCGAAGATAGCCGCAACGGCGAGCGCAAGCCGGAGGATTGGTGGGGGTACGCGTGGTCTCGCGCCTATCATATAAATAAGGTCGTGTATTCTGCCGGCGACGCCTACGAGGGCACGGGCGGATGGTTCGATCGCGTTCGCGTGCAGGTGCGGCAGAACTTCAAGTGGGTGGACGTCCGGAATATCCGCACGACGCCTTCCTACCCAGGGAACGAATCCGCGAATCGCGACACCTATGAATTCGTCTTCGACGATACGTGGGGGGACGGGGTGCGCATCATCGGCAAGCCGGGCGGGAACGAAGCGTACACCTCGATCGCCGAACTGGAAGTGTATTACGCGGAATAGGCTTGGACCAGGGGGCCGCCGTTCCCGGAAGGAGATTCTCCGCCGGGAGCGAGCGGCATTTTTCCAATTGACTCGTCTACGTCGGAGCGCCTATGCTGTGGAAAACGGTTGCAAAGGCGGTATGAGCCATGTTCTACTCCATACGCACGCAATTAATCGCGATTATCGTCATGCTTATCGTCCCCTTCGTGCTGATGGGGTATTTTTTCTGGCAGCAGGCGGCCGACGCTTTGCGGGCTTCCATCGAGACGACGACCGTTCAGTCGATGAACCAGTACGCCGACTTCGCGGAAAGCGCGACCTCCCAAGTGATGAACGTCGCGAACCAGATTTTGCGCAGCGATGAGACGCAGGAATGGCTTCGTTCGCGAGACGAGTCGGCGGCTTCCTCGAATGCCGTGCAGCAAAATATCCGAATGAGGAAGTACTTCGATTCCGTCGTTAGCAACAGCCCTTTGATTTTGTCCGTCAACATTTTCCACGGGGGATGGGATTTGTGGAACCTGGAGGGCGACGAATATTTGCGCAGCGACTGGTACAACGATTATCGAAACGAGGGCATCCGCTGGGCGGGAGCGCATCTCGATACCCGGCAGAACGGTTCGGCCACGAATCGGCAGCGGGTGAACGCTCTGATCTATCCGTTGTCCGACCTGCTGAACCTGCGGGAGGAAGGGATTCTGAAGCTTAACGTCAGAACGTCCGCCCTGCAGGAGCCGCTCGATAAGTTGACGCTGGGGAAAACGGGAAAAGTGTTCCTGATCACCCCGAACGGGGCTCCCGTGCTTGACCAGAAGCCGGGCGAGCTTCCCGCCGCCCTTCTGGATCGCATCGGCTTCGCGGGCGGCGAGGACGATGCGGGAGCGCGCATTTATCGGGACGAGCACAGCAGCACGATCTATTTCTATCAGCGGACGGAGACGACCGGCTGGATCGTCGTTGGAGCCGTGTCGGAGACAGAGCTGTTCCAGGAAATCACGAGAGCGAGACAGAACGTCATCGCGGTCGCGGTCGTTCTATTCGTGATTGCCGTCTCATTGACGCTATGGTTCTCGTCCCGTATCGCCAATCCGATCTCCCGGATCGTGCGCTCCATGAGGTACGTCGAGGAAGGGGATTTCCTGAAAGGGAACGCCATTATGGCCAAGAAGCGGCTCCGGCAAAACGAAATCGGCTTCTTAACGGTCAATTACCTGAACATGGTCAAGAGGCTGAAATCGTATATCGAAACCGAGTACGCCCAGAATCTGAGAAGGCGCAATGCGGAATACAAAGCGCTGCTGCTGCAGATCAATCCCCATTTTCTCAACAATACGCTGGAGGTCGTCACGTCTCTGGCGGCGCAGGGAAGGAACGAAGACATCGAGCGGGTAATCAACGATCTTAGCTTGATGCTCCGATCCTCGCTTCGATTAAATACGGAATTGATTTCCGTGCGTGACGAGATGGGAACGATTCGCGCCTTCACATCGATTCTCTCCGTCTGCTACGGGAGCCGCGTTCGATTCGAGATCGTGGACGAACCTATCAGCGACGATCTGCGGATTCCAAAGCTGCTGCTGCAGCCGTTGATCGAGAACGCCGTCAAATACAGTCTCGGCATCGTCGATGTGGCCGTCGTGTCCGTGCTCGTCGCGGAGACGGCCGACGAATTGACGATCGTCATCCGGGATAACGGGCTCGGCATACCGGAAGAGGTGCTCAAGGATCTGAAGCCGGCCACTGAATCGAATTTCGCGCAGGATGTGCTTGAGATCGGCGAGAAAGGCATCGGCATTAAAAACGTGATCGCCCGCGGGCGCATGTCCTACGGTTCTCGCTTCTCCGTGGAGATCCGGACCGCCGAGCGCCAAGGTACGGAAATTAAGATGAGCATTCCCATTGCGAGGTGATCGAAGCATGTACGACATTCTGATCGCGGACGATTCCGCGGAAATTCGCAAAGGCTTGATGCTGAAGCTCAAGTGGGAGGATTACGGTTTTCGCGCGGCGGCGGAAGCGGCCGATGGTGCAGAGGCTTTGGCCGTGTTGCAGGAACGGAGGTATCCGGTTCTGATCACGGACATCCGGATGCCTGTCATGGACGGACTCGAGCTGCTTCGGGAATGCGCGATCCGCTTTCCCGGGACGAAGACGATCGTCCTCTCCGCCTACGACGATTTCCCGCTCGTTCAGACGGCAATACGCAAGGGCGCGAAAGACTATCTCCTTAAGCCGGTTATCAAGACGGAGCTGATCGCCGCGCTGGTTTCCTTAAAGCGCGAATTGGATGCCGAGAAAGAACGGACAATCGCGCAGCTCTCCAGAGGGGAGCTCCCGGAATCGGAGGCGGCATCCCGGATTCGCGCTTACGGATTGGCCGAATGGGCGCTCGCCGAACAGCCTGTGAGATTCGCGGTCGCCGAGATGCGCATTCCCGAAGCGAGAGCTCCGGGAGGCGCGCAGAGCGGCGATTCGTTCAAGGAAGCTTACAGGCTGCTGATGACCGAGATCGCTTCGCAATGGGGGAGCCATGTCGAGACGTTCGGGGAGAAGGAGCGGCCGGATCGGATGTTTTTCGTCGTTCACTCGGATCCGTCCGTTACGAGGAATGACGGGGACGGGCGGCAAGACGGCCTGCTCGGCCGATTTCTGGCTGACGTCAGGGAGAAGGTCGTCCGGTATTTGCGCGTCGAGCTGGCGATCGGCGTCGGCCACCCCGTCTCCGGTTACCGGAATTGGAGCGCCGGGCTGGCTTCGAGCTTGCTCGCCCTAAGCCGAAGCAAGTCGGATAAAGTGTCGCAGACGATTTACGGCGACGATCCCGATGAGGACAACGAGCTTTCGTTCGCGATTCTGCGCAGATTCTGTCTGGCTGTAGAGAACGCGGACGAGGGCGAGGCGCTTCAAACGCTCAAGGAAATTTCCGAAGCCGGCAAGCGCTCGTCCGTACAGGCCTTCTCCTTCTTCCTCGTGCAGCTTGGCCTTAGGATGGGCGAAATTATCCGCAAGTACGATCTGAAGAATCTCGATCCGCTTCGCCTTCTCTGGCCGTACATCAATTCCGCTTGGGATTGCGATGCGATTGACCGGATCGTGCGAGACATCCGGGAGATGACTCTGCAAGCCGTCGCGTCGTTGAAGGGCTTGAAAGGCAAGGGGCGCGAGGACACGATCGAAGCGATCCGCAAGTATATGCACGAGAATTACGGCGAGGAATTGACGTTGTCCGCGATCGCGGAGCAATTCCATTACAATGTCGCTTATTTGTCCGATTCGTTCCATAAGTCGACGGGGAGTACGTTCAGCGATTATTTGCTTGGCATCCGCATGGATCGGGCATCGAGGCTGCTTCAGGAGAGCGATCTGAAAATCGTTAACGTATCCGAGCTTACCGGTTTCTCCAGTCCGGCTTATTTCAGCAATGTTTTTAAAGGCTACTACGGTATGGGGCCCAACGAATACCGCAAAAAACGGGCGCATACCTAACGGAACGCGGGGGTCTGTAGCGCCAAGTGCCGCAAGCTGAGTTCCCTGCCAAAAATATTACAACTCAACGCCCAAAACGGCTGCATTTCGGGCTCGCCTCCGTCGTGTTATCCTGTAGGCGTGTTCATCAATACACACTAAAGGCGGGATAAAAAATGCTCAGATGGCGAAGAACGGCGGTTATGTTGCTCATTGTTTGCATGGGGGTCGCCCCGCTGTCGGCCTGCTCCTCGAAGACGAACTCGGGCGATAACGGTTCGGCCTCTCCGAGCGTTAGCGCGAGCGAGAGTCAGGGAGAAAGCCAAGGGGACGGCAAGAAAGTAGAGATCAAATATTGGAGGCACGACTTCGCGCCCGAAGTGGCCACGCTGAAGAAAATGATCCAGGCGTTCGAGAAAGAAAATCCGACGATCAAAGTCAAAATGGAAGTGATTCCTTACGGCGATTACGAGACGAAAATCCGTACGGCGCTTGCGGCGGGCAACCCTCCGGACGTTATCGGGCTGGACGGGCCGACGCTGGCCGCTTACGCCCATCAGGAAGCGGTCATTCCGCTCGACAAGTACATGGAGATCGACGGGAACAAAGAGGATATCGCGGCGCCCGTGTTGGAGAGCTTGACGTACAAGGGGCAGATTTACGCGGCTCCCCTGAACGACGCAAGCATTGCGATGTTTTACAATAAAAAGCTGTTTGAGAAAAACGGCGTCGAGCTTCCCTCCAAAAATCCGAACGAACCATGGACTTGGGAGCAGGTGCTGCAGGCGGCGCAAAAAATCAACGATCCGAAAAATAAAATTTACGGCATCGATCCGGGATGGGGCTTGGGGGAGGGAGAAGGCTCGACGTTCGTCAAGCTGCCTTTCATCTGGCAAGCCGGCGGCGAAATCCTAAGTCCCGACGGAACCGAGGTCAAAGGCTATCTCGATTCGCCTGAATCGAAAAAGGCGCTGTCGTTCTTCGCGTCCCTCTATAACGAATACAAAGTAGCGCCCAAGGAGACGCCGCCGGAAGCGTTCGAAACCGGAAAGCTGGGTATCATCGTCAACGGACCGTGGGCGATCTCGGGCTTCGCATCCTCGCACCCCGAATTCAAGCTGGGCGAGGATTGGGATATCGCGCCGCTATGGAAGGACGCCAAGCAAGTGACGCCTAACGGAAGCTGGAACATGGCGATCACCAAAGGCTCCAAGCATCCCGACGAAGCGTGGAAATTCGTTAACTGGGTCACCGGCGTCGAGGGCGCGAAGATGTGGTACCAGGAAACGAAAAACCTCCCGGCCCGACTCTCCACCGCGAGCGCGATCCCGGAGCTGACCGAATATCCAATGAACATTTTCGTGGAGCAATCCAGCAAGTTCGCTCACCCAAGGCCGGTAACTCCAGCCTATCCGGTCATCACGACTTCGATCTCGAAGCTGTTCGCGGATCTCGGAGTCGCAAACCGGAACGTGGACGATGCGGTGAACGAAGCCGTCGCGACGATCGATAAGGCGCTGCAGAAGTATAAATAAAGCCGAAAAAGGGGCTGATCTATAAGCAGAGTTGCTGGAGATGATCGATATGTAAAGAAAGGTGTATGTACCTCCCGGAGACTGCCTTATACGCTCCTGAAATTACATTATTACGGGTTTACCAATTCAGTTTTCAGGAGCGTATAGCATCGGAGGGAGGTACATATACCTTGCACCTTTATCATCGATTATCTTTCAGAGCAACTTGAAGTGCTTACGAGGCAGCCCCCTTCTTCGCGGAGGCGATCACTATGAAGCTTCAATCGGCATTCGGCAAGCGGGAAGAGCGAGCGGCTTGGCTGTTTATTTTGCCGGCGTCGATCGCACTGCTCCTGTTCACCTTCTACCCGATGATCAATGCGTTCGTCATCAGCTTTAAAGACTATAGCCTGATCAATCCCGACTCTTCGTTCGTCGGACTGGACAATTACCGCAGCCTGATGTCGGACCCGAAATTCCTCGGCAGCCTTCGGCATTCCTTTCACTTCGCGATTGTCGTCATTCCCGTGCAGACGGCCGTCGCGTTGGGGATGGCCTTGCTGGTATATCGGACCTCCTGGGTGTCGGGCTTGTTCCGAACGACGTTCTTCATGCCTGTCGTGATCGCGATGGGCGTCGCCTCGACGTTGTTCAAAATTATTTACAACCAGGATTACGGTCTGCTGAACAGCGTGCTCGGCTTCTTCGGCCTCGGGCCGATCTCGTTCTTGTCGGACGCGAGTCTGGCGATGTATGGCATAATGCTGCTGGGCATGTGGAAGTCGGCCGGTTTTTTTATGATTATTTTCGTAGCGGGGCTAAACGGTATTCCGGGTGATCTCTACGAAGCGGCGGAAGTCGAAGGAGCGACGCGGATACGGAAATTCGTCCATATCACGCTGCCGCTTCTGCGCCGAACAATGACGTTCGTCGTGATCATCACGACAATGGACGCGTTAAAAATTTTCGTGCCGGTACAATTGGTCACGGGAGGCGGTCCGGCGGATTCGACGACGACTTCTGTCCTGTTCATCTACGAAACGGCTTTTCAACAGATGGAGATGGGGTACGGCACCGCGGCGGCGTTCATTCTGTTCGTGATCGTCATGTGCATCTCCGTCGTGCAGTTGCGTCTGTTCCGATCCAATGTGGAGTATTGAGGAGGGGATGGCGTTGGAGCGCATAGGACGTCTCTTGAAATGGATAGTGATGATTGCGCTCGCCATCGTCTCCCTGCTTCCGATTTTCTGGATGTTCATGGGGGCGTTAAGGCCGAGGCAAGAGCTGTTTCAATACGTATCGCTGGAGTGGCATCTGTTTATTCCGGTCGAATGGACGCTGCAAAATTTCGTCGATATTTTCTCCGACGAGTCCAAGCCGTTGGGCCGCTTTATCGGCAACACGCTGTTTGTGGCCGTTCTGGTTACCCTGCTGTCGCTTCTCTTCAACTCGATGGCCGCATTCGCTTTCTCTAAGCTGAAGTTTCGCGGACGCAACGTCATTTTCGCCATCTTCCTGTCCGCTCTTGTCATTCCCGGCGAAGTGACGATGGTTCCGACGTATTTGCTCGTCCATGCGTTCGGGTGGATCGACAGCTTCAGAGCCCTTGTCATTCCGGGGGCGGTATCGGTGTTCAGCATCTTCCTGCTCGTGCAGTTTTTCTCCGACGTTCCGGGAGAATTGCTGGAAGCGGGCAAGATCGACGGCGCGTCGTGGTTGGGCATCTACGCGAGAATCGTGTTGCCGGCCATGATTCCGGCGCTGATTACGATGGGACTCATTACGTTCCTCGGGCAATGGGACGCATACTTGTGGCCGCTTATCGTCATTAACGACGAGACGAAGCAGATGCTTCAGGTGGCCATCGCGACATTCACTAACCTTCAGGCGACGGAGTGGGGGAAGATTCTGGCGGCGGATACGGTCGCTTCCGTTCCGATTCTGATCCTGTTTCTGTTCCTGCAAAAATATTATGTTCGGTCCATCGTGAGCTCGGGCATTAAAGGCTGAGCCGGATGGCGGAAGGAGCACGCGATGAGCGCTATACGGGAGATCGTGAGATTGGACGGGGTTTTCAAGGAATACGTCGGATCGTTGACCTGCGATTGGCTAGGCGGCGTCAGGCCGAGCATCGAGGTGACCTATCCGAGAGACGGAGTGGCTAAAGTCGATATCCGTATCCCGTTGGATCGGGACGTCAGGCAGGACGATTGGCGGATCGAGGTTCGTCCGGCGTTCGCTCCGACGTTTCGCTGGGCGCCGCACCTCGCCCCGACGGACGGGCACGTAATCGACCAGCATGCTTTCCGCGCTCCCGCGCTGATCGTGCATGACGGCAGAAGGAAGCTCGCCGTCGTCCCGGATTTGGACGCGCTGGCGAAGGCCGGGGACGGCGCGGAGGCCGATTCGCCCCGGTGGTACATGGATCTCGATGCGCCGGCTAACGTGCTGACCGCGGGGCTGTGCGCAACGTCCGTGAAGGAGCACGTGCTGTTCGTTCGGGAGCCGGGGGCTCTATTCGTCAAGGGTCAAGTCGAGTTCGGCTTCTATTTGTTTGCGACGGAGGAGCCCGAGGCGATCGACAACCCGTGGCGAGACTTGCTCGCTTTCTTCTGGGAAAGGTGGGGCCTTCCGCTTTACGCGCAAGGGCAACCTGTCGGCGGGGAGCTTGAGCCTTATGTGCGTCGAGCCTATCAGTGGGCTTTCAAGGAGTGGGGCGCGGCGGTATGGCAGGAGTTCGAA
Organism: Cohnella phaseoli; assembly: GCF_003386235.1. Taxonomy (GTDB): domain Bacteria; phylum Bacillota; class Bacilli; order Paenibacillales; family Paenibacillaceae; genus Cohnella; species Cohnella phaseoli. Next base: position 2,832 of record NZ_QRDZ01000023.1, on the reverse strand, counting down.
CTGGCCGGCAAGGAGGTCGGCGCTCCGGCTTTTATCGTAAATGTGACCCAGAGCCCGAATTATCCCGGGCCTTATAGCGAGAGAGAGGTCCTCTCGGTATGGAATCAGGCGTGGTTCAGCTCCCTTCGCTCGGCTCACGGTTTATTCCGTTACGGAAAGTTGACCGGCGAGGCGGTCTGGATCGAGAGGGCGAATAAAATCAAGGAGCTCGCGCTGTCCGCTCCGCGCTGCGGCGGAGGCTTTTTCCCCGCGGTCGTAGCGACGGAGATGGAGGAGGTAGAGATCGACGGCCGTCGATGCCGCCGGTCCAAAGGGTGGTCGACTCTCTATTGGGGCAATTCCGACCGCAATCCGTTCGGGCTCGGCATCCGCGAAGCGCCTCTTCATATCCTCGACATGAGCTGGACGGCGCTGCTGATGCTGCGTTGGCACGCGGAGCTGGAGAGCGACGAGAGGCTCGTAGATTATGCCCGGACGTATGCGGATTCGCTGCTGGGCTTGCAGGACGAGCGCGGGTATTTCCCGGGATGGATCGACGCGGAAAGCTTCCAGCCGTGCGGCGTGCTCGATCAATCGCCGGAGACGTCGCTATCGGTTACTCTGCTGCTTGAGCTGAGCGCGTTGACGGGGGAGCAGCGGTATGCGGAAGCCGCCTATCGCGCTATGGACGCGGTATGCGAGGAGATTGTGCCGGAAGGACGCTGGGAGGACTTCGAGACGTATTGGTCCTGCTGCCGTTGGGGGCGGGAGTGGCTGGGTCGTCCGATCGAGAGGAACGGCATGTACAAGCAGTGCAACTTCTCAATGTATTGGACGGCGGAAGCGCTGCTCGCCTGTTATCGGTCGACGGGACGGGAGGCGTACTTGCGAATCGGAAGGCGCTGCTTGGACGAACTGCTGATGACGCAGGCAGCTTGGCAGCCTCCGTACATCCACGTGCCGACGTTAGGCGGCTTCGGCGTAATGAATGCGGACGGAGAATGGAACGACGCCCGGCAAAGTCTGTTCGCCGACTTGATCGTCGCTTACGGCATGGAACTGGGCGTCGACGAATACAAGGAACGAGGCGTTGCGGCCATGCGCGCATCGTTCGCGCTCATGTACTGCCCCGAGAACGCCGAGGTCAAGCGGAGGTGGGAGGAGGCGTGGCCGTTCCTGAACGAGCGGGATTACGGCTTCATGATGGAGAACTACGGCCACGGCGGAAGAACGAGCCCGGTCCGCGATCCGATGGGCGAGTTCACGATCTTCGACTGGGGCAACGGCGCCGCCGCCGAAGGGTATTTGCGGATGCGCGAGCGGTTCGGGGAAGCGCTTCTGCCGGGGAAATCATAATACTTGGCTGTCGGGCATGGCGCCCCGGCAGCTTTTTTTCTACCTATCAACCAGTTAACCTGACGGACTTGGACAGAGACCTCTCTACAAGGGAGGTATTTGTTAAATGCTTCACGAATATTAAACGACATTATCAGAAATAGCCGAGAGGACCCGTCACAGTAATGAATAAAAACAACTACATTGATCGAATTAACAAGGTTATGGCTTTCATAGAAAACAATTTAAGCGACAGGTTGACTCTCGACATGATGGCAGAAGCGGCCCACTTTTCAAAATATCATTTTTCCAGAGTTTTTACAGCCATGGTAGGGATGACGCCTATAGCGTACCTGACAAAAGCGAGGTTAGACAAATCCATATCCTATCTGGCCGATGCCGATCGATCAATTCTCGAAATCTCCAATTTGTGCGGTTTTGAATCGGCCTCGAATTTTAATTTTGCATTTAAAAAGCAATTTAATAAGACGCCAAGTGAATATAGAAAAGCTGTAAGCAAAGATAGCAATATTTCTTTGTTTTTTGGCAATAAGCAAGAGGAACAATCAAATCCTTCTCATTATGATAAAAGTGTTACCAACAACTTTTTGAGGAGGCTTTGGCAAATGAATATTTCAATCGAAGAATTGCCGGAGTACGAGATTGCTTACGTAAGACATGTTGGCAGTTATTTAGATACGCATATCGCATGGAGGAAATTGGGGGAATGGACAGCCAAGCATCGATTGTATCCGCCGAATCAGTATTTCATTGGAATTTCTTTAGATGATCCGAATACGACAGAGGAAAACGAATGCCGATATGACGCCTGTGTGACATTGCCGCAATCGTTCGTCAAAGAAAACCATGGCGATGTTCAATTTAGGAAGCTGCCCGGAGGTCTGTATGGGCTGTACCGCTTTTACGATACGATCGATAAACTAGGGATTGCTTATCAAAGTATTTTCGGTCAATGGCTCCCAAATAGCGAATTCGATCCGGATGAACGAGATTGTCTGGAGTTCTGTATGAATAATCCTTTTGAAGATCCGGAAGGGAAAGCTAAAGTCGATTTATATGTTCCTATTAGAGCCAGGGAATAACCGCAAGGAGTTTCCTTATCCATCATCCCAGAGTAATTAGAGAATTTATCTTATATGGAATAGAGCGTGGCTGGGATGGAGAAAGCATTATGGAGTTCAAAGACGGACTAGATGTTTTAGAGACAAAAGGGTTGGACATAGCATGGTTAAGGTCATAACGCAATTTGTTATGTGAGGTGAATCATGGGAGTAAGACAAAATAGCAGGCGGAACAAATTAAGCGGAAAATCCGCGCTAATTTCGTCAAGAGGACCGATTATGGGGATTTAGGATGGAAAATCCGCCTTAATTTTCCCGAAAAGGGAGAATCACGAAATTAACTCCACAGCCCCCTAATTCAGTTGGAGTCCTCCACCACGAAAATGTACACTTAGTACATGAGGAGGATGAGCGCAGTGGGAAAAATGTCTGAACA
>NZ_QRDZ01000022.1 GCF_003386235.1 Cohnella phaseoli | reverse complement strand
GACCCCTGGAAGAACACCAGGTTGATAGGCTCGGGGTGGAAGCGCAGCAATGTGTGGAGCTGACGAGTACTAATCGGTCGAGGGCTTATCCTAACCTCGTGCGATGCAAATCGCTACGAACAGTGATTTGGCCTATAAAGCAAGACACTTCACCTTCTTCTAAGCGCGAGTTTGGTTCGTATCCGGTTTTCAGGGCGCAAGCCATGAATGCCATGTTTAACATGGCTTGAAATGAAGCAATCTGGTCTGGTGATGACGGCGGAGGGGTTCCACGCGTACCCATCCCGAACACGACCGTTAAGCCCTCCAGCGCCGATGGTACTTGGACCGCAGGGTCCTGGGAGAGTAGGACGTCGCCAGGCTGGATAGAGAAACACCCTTAATCGGGTGTTTTTTTGTATATTAATCAGACTGTTCGAAAAGAAATCGTATCAGGCCGGTTTACGTGTTGAACATACCGGCTTTGATCATTGGAATGCCGACGGAAGTTCACTGATCGTTCCGTTAGAAGAGAGCTGTGTGAGTTAGCCGACTGTTCCGTACGGTGGACTGGCGCGCTTCCGTCAATGAGGCCGGCGAGACAGTTCGTACGGAAAACCATTTTTCAACCCATGTTACTGGTGGTAGAACGACACTTCCTTCGCTTCCAGCCGCACGATGCCGTCTCTGCGCTCACGCCGCAGTGTAAGAAGCAGTCTCACGCGCGGGGTTAACAGCCAAATGTGCCAATACACCAACGAGATCACGAGCGAGGAAGGGGCCCACGGATAGAACAAGCCGGAGACGCAGCACCCGACGAGGAACAGATGGAAATGAAGCCGGCGAAATAGAGCTAGCTGCGTATCCATGATCGGCAGAGGGCCGATCCATGGCCAGTCTCGGCGGAAGGTCCATTTTTTCTCCGACAGTTCGTCGACTCGTCTTAGCGTAATTCGCAATACAAGGGCATGTACAAGCAGCATAAGAACGGCGCCGATGATCGAATAGATCAATCCATACCAGCCGTCAATGAAGTATAATACAGTAACTAGCAGCAGAGCGGTGGACATATAGCTATATTTACTCTCTGGACGAAGAGCTATTTTACGAACGAGTGTATAATTATAGAAAGTTGCTTCTCTCTTGGACTGCAGCTCGCTCATTCACGATATTCCTCCCGGCGCAAAACGCTTCCTGTCCATTACTATCGGAATAATGAAAGCTTATTGTTATGTTTCAAGCCGTTTTCGGACTATCAATAGGTATATTTTCATAGAATTCGGACATACTAGAGGCAACGATAGGAAAAGGCGGAGGTGGCGTTCATGGAGGCGACCGAGCGGAAAACCTGCATGGTATGCGGTGAGCCGAAGGACGAAGGGATTACGATTGTTACGGAATTTATATGTACGTCATGCGAATCTGAGATGGTGCACACAAGCGCGGAAGATGAGAGGTATCCTTTTTTCGTCAAACAGTTAAAACAGTTATGGGTTCGTTTCCATATTTGATTGCGAGAGACCGGGCAGATAATCTGTCCGGTCTTTCGTTCTGATATAATAAGATCAAAACCCAGAGGGGGCAATGATGAGTGAAGCTAGATCAACAGAAAGCCCCTCTATTCGAAGCGCTGGTCGCCCACGATCGGCTGCAGGCGGCCGCTTTCCATGTACCGGGACATAAAGCGAGGGCAAGCTGGGGCGATGGGCGGGCGGCCGCCTATTACGAAGCGCTGCTTGCTCTGGACGTTACGGAGCTGTCGGATACCGACGATCTGCACCATCCGGAGGGAGCGTTGCTTGAAGCGCAGGCTCTCGCAGCGGAATGCTTCGGGGCGGAGGAGACCCGGTTTCTCGTAGGCGGCAGCACGTCGGGCAATCTGGCGATGATCGTCGGCCTATGTCGCCCGGGCGATCTCGTTATCGTGCAGCGCAACGTACATAAATCGATCGTTCACGGTCTAATGCTGGCGGGCGCTCGGGCAGTGCTGCTGTCACCGCAGATCGATCGATTGTCGGGACTGGCGACCGTTCCGGACGAGCGCCTGGCGACGCAAGCGTTGGCGCGTTATCCGGAGGCTAAAGCGCTTATTCTGTCTTCGCCGAATTACTATGGGATGAGCGTCGATCTGTCGCCGCTTATTGCGGCCGCGCATAACCGAGGCGTGCCGGTAATGGTCGACGAGGCGCACGGAGCGCATTTCGGTTCGCACCCGCAATTTCCCCCATCGGCGCTGGAGGCAGGCGCGGACGTTGTCGTGCAATCGACGCATAAAATGCTCGGTGCAATGACGATGGGCGCTATGCTGCATATGCAAGGAAAACGCGTTCCGAGAGCCGCGATCAGGCAAGCGTTAACGATGGTACAGAGCTCCAGTCCCTCCTTTCCGATCATGGCGTCGTTGGACTTGGCCAGATGGCAGCTGAACAATGACAAGGAACGCTTGTTCTCTAGCGCGATGGATGCGGCGCTGCAAGTCGTGAAAGCGTTGGAGAAGACGTCGTTCCGGGCGTTGGGTTACGGGGATTATATAAGCGCCGATATCGTCTACGATCCTCTTAAGCTGGTCCTGTTCGACGAATCGGGCTGTCTGACCGGTTTTGCGCTGCGAGACGAGTTGGAGAAGCAGCTCTGCATTGCGGAAATGGCCGATGAGAGATATGTCGTGCTGGCGCTTGGGCCGGGAACGACGCTGGAGGACGGGCAGAGGCTGAAGGCGGCATTGGCAGACATCGCAGGGCGCAAGCAAGGAAGTGCACCTGGGATTAAACCGCTAGAGGGTAATCCGAAGGAGACATCGCCGTTCGAGGAAGAAAACGAACAGTCCGCGATCGTTCCGGAACCGATTTTGTTTGATCGGGAAGAGAGGTTAACCGTAACGGTTTCTTTGGAGAGCAGCATCGGCCGCAAGGCGGCGGAATGGGTCATTCCTTACCCGCCGGGTATACCTGTGTTATATCCGGGAGAAACCATTACAGAGGCAATTGTGAGCCAACTGCAGCGTTGGCGGCATGAAGGGGCGCGTATTCAAGGGGTCCGGGATCCGCAGCTTAGCGAGATTCAAGTATGGCAAGAGAACAACGGCTAGAGGTGAGAGCATGATCAGGGATCGCGTCGGCCGAGACATTCGTATCTGGATGGCATGGCTGGCTGGTATTGCGGCAGGAGCGCTGCTGGTCGGATTAATTATGATTCCTCCCGTTATCGGACTGGCCGACAGCGGAGATTTTGGGCGCGTGCTGGGCGTGTCGGGATTGCGCGTGCTTCATCCGGACCAGTCCTATGAAGCTCTGTATTTCAAATATGCGCATCAGCATTTCGGATATGGGGGCTACACGCTCGGGGGCTATGTCTCTACGCACGTCGTATTCGTAGCCGTTGCCGGGTGGATCGGAAGGCTGGTGGATGGAGCGACTTTCGATATTCGCGTACTTGGGGGCCTCTATGCGGCTGCTTATATTTGGGCTGTCGTGCTGTTTGTTCGTTATGCGCCGCGAGCGGATAGCCGCAAAGCGACGCTGGCTATGGCACTGCTATTGGCTGCGGCGCTGTTGTTCGTATTCGGCGATATCGGTTATGCGGCTTATTTTCAATCCTTCTTCGGAGAGCCTTATGCGCTGATTGCGATGCTGCTGATGGTTGCGTCGGCTTTCGCGCTGGCCTCGTCGGACAGGCCGACCGGCTGGCTGTTTGCATTATTCGTGGCGGCCGCATTGGCGGTAGCAACGTCGAAAATTCAGAACGCGCCGCTGGGATTCGTTTTCGCGCTGCTAGCCTGGAGAATGAGCGGATTGCGGAACGATCCTAGATGGAGACGGCAGGTGTGGACGGGAGCGGGAATTTTGCTAGCCGGATCGATCCTTATGATCGTAGCCGCGCCGGATCGGTTAAAGCATGTCAACCTATACCAGTCGATCTTCTTCGGTGTGCTCAAGGATACGCCGCATCTGGAACGCGATATGGAGGAGCTAGGTATCTCCGGCAAGTACGCCGTGCTTGCGGGCACGAATTATTTTCAGAAGGACACGGCTATTCCGCAGAACGATCCCGTGCTGCATCGAGAGGTGCTGCAGCAGCTAAGCCACAAGGATATCGCTATGTATTATTTGAAGCATCCTTCGCGTTTTATGCAGAAGCTGGATAGAGCGGCGGAGAACGCGATGTATATTCGCCCTTATTACCTGGGCAATTATGATGCTTCGGCGGGCAAATCTCCCGGGGCGATTTCGCATTCTTTCAGCGGGTGGAGCGACTTCAAGGTGGCTTACATGCCTCGCAAGGCCGTGTGGTACTTTCTTATTTTCCTCGTATACGTCGGAATCTTGATCGCAGTTTGGCTGAACAACCGCTCGGGTAAATGGAGAATAGGGGTCGAGATGCTTGCCGTCGTTGCGCTATCGGCGGTTTTCTCCTGTATCGTGCCGCTTATTGGGGACGGAGAGGCCGATCTTGGGAAGCATTTGTTTATGTTTAACGTCTGCTTTGATATGATGGTAATAAGCGCAATAGTCGGAGCATTCTACGGAGCAATTAAGCTTGCGCAGAGGCGGGTTTGGGGCTAAATAAGTTGAACCAAAGATACCTCGAAGAGATAGCCCAATGGAATGAAGAAAGGGAATGGTTTTGCCGCGAGTTTTGGCTTTGGGCTGCTTACCTATAAAGTTCTTATCGATCCAAGCAGCCCAAAACAACCTGTCTGAAGTCGGCAAAACCATCCCTTTTGGAATGCAATGGGCTTTCCCTTCATTGGTTCAACTTATATAGGCAACGGCTGAAAGGGGAAAGCGGAGTGCAGGGCGGATTGTTCATCACGATTGAAGGCGGGGATGGAGCGGGTAAGACGACGCTAATCACGCAATTGACTGAGAGAATATATAAGGAAACGAAGAGGAGGACAATCCGGACCCGCGAGCCGGGGGGCAGTCCGATTGCAGAATCGATCCGAAGCATTATTCTGGATACGAAGAATACGAAGATGGATGCGAGGACGGAAGCGCTGCTGTATGCGGCAGCCCGCAGGCAGCATCTGGTGGAGATCGTCATGCCGGCGTTGAAGCGGGGGAGTATCGTGATCTGCGATCGTTTCGTGGACAGCAGTCTAGTCTATCAAGGCCATGCTCGGGGGCTGGGCGTAGACAAGGTGTGGGACATCAACCGTTTCGCCATCGAGGATTGCATGCCCGATCTTACTTTATACTTGGATCTGGACCCCGAGGTCGGATTGGCCAGAATCGCGGAGAACCAACACCGCGAGGTCAATCGGCTCGACTTGGAAGGGCTGGCTTTTCATCGCAAGGTTCGTGACGGATATTTGCAGATCGCGGAGAAGTTTCCGGAGCGAATCCGTACGCTGGATGCAAGCGAAGAGCCCGCACGTCTGGCGGAAGCGGCGTGGGTGCTGGTGGAGAAATCGCTGGCATAGCCATTTAAAAAAGGGTTTTAGCGTGTAAGTGTCCAATTTATATTAAGTAGAAGTAAATCCAACATCGACAGACCGCTATTTCATTACGAGGAGGCCTGACTATGAAATTGCTGATTGCGGTTATTCAGGATAAGGACAGCAACCGGTTGTCCAATGCATTGATCAAGGAAGGGTTCCGGGCAACAAAGCTGGCGAGTACGGGGGGATTCCTTCGTGCCGGCAATACGACGTTCCTGATCGGGATTGAGGACGATCGGGTACAGAGCGCCCTGGACGTGATTCGTTCAAGCTGTAAAGTGCGGGACCAGCTGGTCACGCCAGTGTCGCCTGTTAGCGGAGCGGCGGATTCGTACATTCCTTTCCCGGTCGAGGTGCAGGTAGGCGGGGCTGCCGTATTCGTGCTTCCGGTAGAACGGTTCGAACATTTCTAACGGTTGGGCGGTGTGAACGGACATGAAGATCCAACCGGGGCTATATCCCGTCGGCAAGACGATTCAACGGGGAGAACTGCCGGCAAGACCTGCCCAATCGCAAAGCTTCGGCGATCTGATGCAGCAGCAGGACGAACAGCGAACGCATGAGGAGCTGCAGCGCAAGCTGGAGGACATCCGAATGCAAGGGGATCGGCTTACCCGTTCGATGACGATTCGGGAGCTGGTGCTGTATCGGCAGATGGTCAAAGCGTTTCTGGAAGATACGGTGCGCCGCGGCATTGCCTTGAAGGAGACGCGGGGCTGGGACCGTAGAGGCCGCGGCAAGCGCTACAAGCTGCTTGAAGAGGTCGACGCGATGCTAGTAGGTATGGGAGAAGAGCTGTTGCAGAGCGAAGAGGGGCGGATCGATCTGCTGCAGAAGGTCGGAGAAATTCGCGGCCTTCTGATTAATATCGCATTTTGAGTTTCGACTAAGGAGTTTCTTTAGATGGGCTTTCAACAGATTGCAGGACAAGACAGGGCGAAGTCGCTTCTGCGCAACGCGCTTGCGGCGAATCGGCTTGCGCATGCCTACCTGTTCGCGGGAACGCCCGGCTCGGGACGGATGGAGATGGCGCAGGCGTTCGCGCAGGCGATTTTTTGCGAGAGGGGCGGCAGCGACGCTTGCGGAGAATGTCTGGAATGCCGCAAGGTGCTCCATGGCAATCATCCGGATCTTCATATCATTCGACCGGACGGAGCAACGGTGAAGATCGAGCAGATTCGTTCGCTGCAGCGGGAGCTCTCGTATCGCAGCTCCGGAGCGGGCTATAAAATATATATCATCGAATCGGCGGAGACGATGACGACCCAGGCGAGCAACAGCCTGCTTAAATTTCTGGAGGAGCCCCCTTCTCCCGTCGTCGCCATCCTGCTTGCCCCGAGCGCACAGGCCGTGCTGCCGACGATTCTGTCGCGGACGCAGCTCGTACCTTTCGTTCCGGGCGATCGGCAAGCGTTGGAAAATATTCTCGTGCAGGAAGGCAAATCGCCGCTGCTCGCGCGGGCGGCCGTTCATTTGTCGCCAGGACTCGGGGCCAGCCGAAAATTGGCAGACGAGAATTGGTTTGCAGATATCCGAAACGTAGTGATACAATTAGGCAAGGAGAGTCCGTCCCGGTTCGCCGCCAGTATGCTTCAAGCGCAGCAGCAGGTGTTTAAGACGGAACTCGCCGAACATGTTGACATTTTGCTACAATTGTTAGCTTTGTGGTATAGAGATATGATTTACGCAATGACCGACCGTCAGAGCTATATGGTGTTCCCGGACCAGGCGGAGTGGATTTCCAAGACGGCTTGGAGCCGTCCGATCGGGTCCTGGGTAAGGATTATGGAATCCGCACTGACGGCGGCAAGGAGAATTAAAGCTCACGTAGCGCCGCAACTGGCGCTGGAGCAATTTCTGGTGAACGTGCGGGAGGGGTAGATTTGTACGATGTGGTGGGAGTCCGCTTCAAGAAAGCGGGCAAAATCTATTATTTCGATCCCGCCGAGCATCCGGTATCCAAAGATCAGCATGTCATCGTGGAGACGGCACGCGGCGTTGAATACGGCAAAGTCGTCGTCGGCCCGAAGACGGTAGGAGAAGAGGATGTCGTTCTTCCCCTGAAGAAGGTCATTCGCATCGCGGGAGATCCCGACGCCAAAGCTGTCGAGGAGAACCGCAACGCAGCCAAGAGTGCATTTACCGTCGGACTGCAGAAAATCAAGGATCACGCGCTTAAGATGAAGCTCGTAGACGTGGAATACACGTTTGACCGGAATAAAATCATTTTTTACTTCACGGCTGAAGGGCGCGTCGACTTCCGGGAGCTGGTGAAGGATTTGGCCGGCGTATTCCGAACTCGAATCGAGCTGCGTCAGATCGGGGTGCGCGACGAGGCCAAGATGCTTGGCGGAATTGGGCCGTGCGGGCGAGTGCTGTGCTGCTCCTCCTGGCTGGGAGATTTCGAACCGGTATCCATCAAGATGGCGAAGGACCAGAATCTTTCGCTTAATCCGACGAAGATCTCCGGCCTATGCGGCCGCTTAATGTGTTGCTTGAAGTACGAGCACGACAACTATGAAAGTGCTAAAGAAGAATTGCCAGCGGTAGGCAAGACGGTCGTGACGTCGCTGGGAGAGGGCAAAGTCGTTGGTATCAACCTTGGCTCTCGCAGCGTTCACGTACAGCTGTTCGAGCTGGGCAAGGTCAAAGAACTGCCCTTCGACGATGTCGTCTTGAAGTGAGTGACAGAACCTTCCGAAATGACATAGCGGATGCCTTGAGGTGGATATCTGTTCATGAAAGACACTTTTCTTCATATGGATGAACTGGAATCGAATTTGGGTAAAGTGTATGCCGAATTCGGAGATCTGAAGCTGAAGTTCAAGGAACTGCTGGAGGAGAACCAGCGGCTCAGAATCGAGAATCAGCAGCTCAGAAAAGTACTGAAGCGGGAAACGGAATCTGTAGCGGTCACCCAAGAAGCGGTGGAAGAACCGGCTGCCGTCAAGGGGAACGAAGACTACGCTTCCGCTGCAAACGCCGGCGTCGGAGAAGGCTATGACAATCTCGCCCGGCTCTATCATGAAGGCTTCCATATTTGCAACGTGTATTACGGTCATTTGCGTATGGAAGGCGATTGCTTGTTCTGCTTGTCGTTTTTGAGTAAATAAGATAGAAGAGGCATTAACTTCCCCAAGTGAAAGGGAGTCGATGCCTCTTCATTATTTATGACGCTATATGAGGTCCTAGGTATTAGTCGTTCTTTGCAAATTGAGGCAGATAGGCCGCATTCTGCGCAAGAATCTCGCCGATTAACGATTTGGCGAGCTGTTCGTCCCCGACTAACGGGTGGATCGTGAGCGCCTGCAGCGCGGCATGGTAATCGCCGAATACTGCCGCTTGAACGGTTAATTCCTCGTAGGCCTTCACAACTTGCAGCAGCCCTCTAATTTGCGGCGGAAGCTCTCCGCTTAACACGATCGGATGTGGACCGTCCGATTTAATCACGCAGTTGACTTCGATCGCGGCGTCCTCAGGCAAGCAGGAGATAACTCCTCCGTTGCGAACGTTCACCACCTGAATATCTCCGCTATCGTTGTAGATCGATTTCATTAGCTGGACGGCGGCCTCGGAGTAATAGGCGCCTCCGCGTTTTTCCAGCTGAGGCGGCTTAGATACGAGTTCAGGTTGAGTATAAAGCTCGAACAGCTCCGCCTCCACTTCTTTGACATCGTCCGCTCTCGTTTTGCCGGTTTCTTGGAAGGTGGTATTCAGTTCGCGGAACATTTCTTCTTTCATGTAATAGTAACGATGATAGGCACAAGGCAATGCGCCGACAGAAGTAATGAATTCCGCATCCCATTCCAGGTCGGGGATGTTCTTCATAGAAAATCCGCTTCTACCCGCAATCTTCGTAAGAAAATCCTGCGTTTGATCTTTCCCGTCAATGACCACCTTAGTCGTCCAGTTCAGATGATTGATCCCGACCATCTCGATATACAGGTCGCGCTGATCCACATCGTAAAGCTCCGCGATTTGCATCTTGTTGCCGATCGGCAGGTTGCACAAGCCAACGGATTTCACTTTCGTATGCTTATTGACCGCTTCCGTCACCAAGCCTGCCGGATTCGTAAAATTAATTAAGAAAGCGTCAGGCGCAAGCTCTTCGATTTCGCGGCAAATGTCCAGAATAACCGGAATCGTTCTCAGCGCTTTGGCGAACCCGCCTGCGCCGGTCGTCTCTTGCCCGATTAGACCGAACAGCAGTGGAATCTTCTCGTCGCGCGAACGAGCGTCCAACATGCCTACGCGGATTTGAGTCGTCACGAAATCCGCGCCTCTGATCGCTTCGCGGCGATCCATCGTCGTATGCAGCTTGATCGGTTTGCCGCTGGCGTCGATCATCCGCTGCGCCAAGTCTCCAATGATTTTCAGCTTGTCTGCGCCTGGCTCAATATCGACCAGATAAAGCTCTGCAACCGGAAATTCGTCATAGTAACGAATCAATCCGTCGATTAGCTCCGGCGTATAAGAGGAACCGCCGCCAATAACTGCAATTTTTAATCCGTCTTTTTTCATTTCGTTATCCTCCGAAGTTCGTAAATTTTTCCGCGATTTGTTCTGTAACGGCAATTCCCAGACGATCCATGGCCAGCATGACGGATCCGAATACGGGAACGAGCTGCGGAATGACAAACGTGCACGAAGCGTGAGTCGCGGAGACCTCCTTCTTCAGCGCTTCAAGCAGCTCGGGATTCCTCCCGGATTGCAGAATGCTACCGGTTAATACAACCGGAACGATGTGGCCGCTAAACCCGCCAAGCTTGTGGATAACGGCTGCAGCGGCTAGGCCAAGCTCCCTGCCCATGTTGGTCAGCAGTTCAATCGACAGCCAGTCGCCTTCCCTTGCCGCTTCGTGCACCACGTAAGACAGTTGAAGCGGGGCTTCGACGATTTCGTCATCCAAGCATCGTTCGATCATCGTCTCCATGCTGTCAAACCCCAGCGCTGCAGGGACCTTGTCGACGAGTATGCTGTGCGGCTCTCGGCCGTCCCAGCAGCGGACGGTTCTGCTGAAGGCTTGAAAAGCCAGGTGATAGCCGCCCGCCCGATCGCCGAACAGATCGTTAAACCCTCCTACTTGCACGGTTTGCCCCTTCTCGTTGCGTCCGGCTGCATTCGTATTGCTGCCGCAGACAAGCACAACTCCCGTGTTCGTCGGACTGCCCACACGCAAGCCCTCCATCGTATCGCATACGATATCCGTCTGTTGCAAATTCATCTGTCGCGAAATTTCCGGTTGCAGCCTATTCATATCGAAAGGTCTGTCCGCTCCTGCCAGGCCGAACTGGACAAAGCTTAACTTCTCTTCCTTCAGGTCCGCTTGCCGAAGCGCTTCATGCAAAGATTCGCTAATGTTCGTCACCGCCGCTTCCGCGCCGATGATTTGATGATTGCCGCATCCCGCCAAGCCAGAACCTAGCACATTTCCTGCTTCATCGACGACAAGCGAGTAGGTTTTGCTGCCGCCTCCATCTACCCCTGCAAAATATCGCATAGGTCAGCTCCTTTCAGTCCATCTCTACAGTTGTCTCATTTACAGCATCAATCACCAATTTGTTAATACCAATAAACGAATTATAATATTCATTACTACAAATGTAAAACAAAAGTATTAAACGATGAGTATTCATGAATTGTTTCGAATGACATAGGAAATGATTCCAATTATTTTGGAATTAATTTATAATTTAAGGGTAACATTTCATGTGAAAGGACCCCGGGTTGAGCATGCATTCTCGTCGAGTATGATCAAAGGTAATGATTAAACTTTTAAAAAAAAATTAAATCTTTTTATTTGTAACTACCTTTTGGTGGATTTAAGCCAAGAAGCACATGTGATATAATAAATCAATACTGGTATCGGAGGCAGTTTGTAATGACAAAGAGATCGGGAAACTCCTTATACTTTCATATTAGAGAGCAGTTGCTCAAACAAATTCAATCGGGCGTTTATGCCGTCGGCGAAAGATTGCCGACAGAAGCCGATCTGTGCACGCTGTATTCTGCAAGCCGAACGACGATTCGATTGGCGCTCAGCGAGCTTGAGACGCAGGGCATACTTGAACGAATCCAGGGTAGAGGAACGTTCGTTAAGCGCAAGGAGCTCCACCTGATTCAGACGCGAAGCTTTTCCGAAGACATCATGATGCAGGGCAAGGAGCCGTCGAGCAGAATTATCGAGGCAAAGGTGATTCCCGCCGAAGCGCCGCTAAACGAATTTTTACAGGCGCCGCTTAATTCCCCGATCAACCAACTATTGCGCGTTCGGTATGCGGACGGCGAACCGCTTATCTACGAGACAACCTACATTTCGTGGGATCTGGCTCCCGGCCTGGTGAACGATTACAGCGACGGTTCGTTGTTCGAATTCCTTGAATCCAAATATCAGCTTAAAGCGCATCGTTCCGTGGAACAGCTTAAGCCGATTCTTGCGGACAAAGTCGCCAAGAAGCTGCTGGGCATTAAGGAAGGCTCGCCGTGTTTGCAGGTCAAAACCTTCACTTATCTCTCCGACAATAAACCGTTGGAATACAGCTTCGGCGTATTCCGCGGCGACTTCTCCAACTATACGATCGAGAGATTCTTCTAGCTTCTCGCGCGAGGAATCAAAAAAAGAAGATCACCGCAACTGGCGATCTTCTTTTTTGTCTTGATCCCCTGTATTCCTATTCCTCTGCAATAAGCTCAAAGTAACGGTCAATCCAGTTAAACAGCGACTTCTTTTTTCGCGTTTCTTCTGCAAAATAGATTATTGTAGTAACAATTTACTATCATTCTATTTATAATAATGACAAAATGTCAATGATTATGTTTGATAATAACAAAATAGAGGGGGAAGAAACCGAAAATTGGCGAATTCTGCTCTTATCATATAGACTTTTACAAATTGAGCACGGAAGAGGGGAAAGGCGGAAAACCTTTTTTTATAAATTCATTGACAACAGCTGCATTTCGTTAATACAATAGTTTTATATTGTTACTACAAATTATTGAAGAGCAAACGAATAAGATCGGCTTTTACATCATTCGTATAGATTTACTCTGTAATTCTGCTTAGCGCCGTTTAATTTGATAGTAATGACAATTTGGGGAATATCGTTTTAACAAATAAATATAGGTTATGAAGAGGAGCGATTATGTTGAGAAAAGGGATTTTGGGATGTACAGCGGTTGTTGTGGCTGTAGGACTTGCCGGGTGTTCAGGCGCTTCCAAGAGCGAGCAGACGACTTTGCGAATCGCCATGGGGTCGCCGGGCGAAGGTTTGATAAAAGTATGGGAGGATATTGCCAAGGAATTCGAGAGCCAGCACAAAGACATCAAAGTCGAATTTACTTTCCAGAAGGACGATACTTATAAATACATTGGCCTCCCGAATCTGCTCAGCAGTCAGAATGCGCCGGATCTTTATTTTGAATGGGCCGGAGTGCGCTTGAACAATCGCGTTCAGGAAGGTTATGCGGCAGATATTACGGAGATTCTCAAAACGACCGGTCTCGGAGATCAGTTCGAAGAGGGCAGCTTTAACGGCATGAAATTCGACGGCAAGACGTATATGATTCCGACTGCAGGCGATGTTACTAACGTTATTTATTACAATAAGCAAGTTTTTAACGATCTTGGACTGGAGCCTCCAACAACTTGGGAGCAGTTCCTTGAGGTCAGCGAGAAGGTTAAGGCGGCCGGTATTACGCCCATCGCCGTCGGCAATAAGGAGCAATGGCCTGCCGGCAACTGGATCGGCCATCTGATCTCGCGCGTAGTCGGCGAGCAAGCCTTCGACGATGCGATGCAGCTCAAGAAACCGTTCAATTCCCCGGAATTTGTTAACGCATACACATATGTTCAGACGCTATGGGACAAAGGCTATATTAACGATAGCGTCAATGCGATCGCGGACAATGAAGCGGATATGCTGTTCTTTAACGGCAAGGCGGCAATGCATCCGATCGGCAGCTGGCTCGTTCCGACTGCGGAAGAAGAAGCTCCTGAATTCGAAATGGGCTACTTCAACCTTCCGTCTATGCCTGGCGGCCAAGGGAATCAGGACAGCGTCATCGGCGTTCTAACCGGAATGGTCGTCAACAAAAATTCCAAGCTGGTCGAGGAATCAATCGAGTTTATGAAGCTCTATAGCTCCGCCGAGTCGTCCAAAAAGCTGTCCGCTGCAGGCGCCGTTCCGATTACGAAAGACGGCATCGACAAAGAGGCAATGAACCCTCTCGCTTCCAGCATGAACGACCTGCTTCAAGGAGCTCCGGTGGTCGTGTCTCCTCCGGATATGGGCTACAACATCGAAGTGGCCAACGCGCTGTACTTGGCCACCTCTCAAGTGCTGAGCGGAGCGAGAACGCCGGGAGCCGCGCTGGCCGAGTTGGACAATACGATCGCACCGCTTAAAAAGTAGAAATTCACAGGAAGGCCGGCACCTTAACGGTTATAGCCGGCCTTCCTGACCGCATTACGATGGAGGTGGGAAGATGTCCCCCAAATCAAGATCAGCCTATCTATTCGTTGCTCCTGCCGTCCTCTTGTTCGCTTTTACAATTCTCGTTCCCATTGTGATGACCTTTGCCTTCAGCTTTTACGATTGGAACGGCTTCGGAGCAATGAACTTCGTAGGGCTGGACAACTATGCCAGAGCGTTCCAAGACCGCATCTACTGGAGCTCCTACAGCCATATTCTCATCTACATTATCGCAACTGTATTTCTTGAGGTTCTCGTCGGATTATGTCTTGCCGGATTAATTACGATGGGACGTAAAGGAAGCAGCCTGTTCCGCATCGCATTTTTCACGCCGGTGATGCTCCCGATGATTGTCGTCTCCTACATCTGGAGATTCGTGTACAACTCCGATTTCGGTCTGCTGAATTCCATTCTGACGGCTGTCGGCTTAGAAAGCTGGACGAATGTCTGGCTGGGCAATCCGAATACGGCACTGTTAGCGATCTGTCTCGTATCCGGTTGGGTATATGCGGGCTTCTACATGACGATTTTCTATTCCGGCATTCAACGCATCCCCAAGGATGTGTACGAATCGGCGTATTTGGACGGGGCAACCGAATGGACAATCTTCACTAAAATTAAAATGCCGATGATCCGCGGCTTAGTCGATACCGGGGTGATGCTCTGCGTCTTGACCGGTTTTCAAGCGTTCGATCTGTTCTACGTCATGACGAACGGAGGACCTTATAACTCCACGGAAATCGTAACGACTTATCTTGTTAAAGTGGTTTTCAATAACATGAGCATCGGCTACGGTTCTGCACTGGCCGTTATTATGACGGTGGTGATCGCCGTAATCGGTTTGTTGGCGGGCAAGCTTCAACGTAAAGACAACTCGCTGGAATACTAGTCCCCATTCCTTATCGCATTCGAAAGAAAGAGGTGCTGTCATTGGCGACCGCAGCTTGGAACATAGAGAAGAGACCCGACGATCGCGTACGAACGGGGAAGCAATATCCCTCCAAAATTTTGTACTACGTACTCATGATCGTCCTATCCTGCTTTTTTTTCTACCCGATGATTTGGTTGGTTCTGTCGTCCTTCCGTACCAATCGGGAAATTTTCACGACTCCGTTCGGCTTGCCTAACACGATTGCTTGGCAGAACTGGGCCGACGCCTGGAATGTAGGCAATATGAGCATCTATGCTAAGAATAGCGTCATCGTCACGTCTATTACTATCGTAGGCATTCTGCTGTTTGCCAGTCTGGCCGCATTCGCCTTCAGCAAGCTGAAGTTTACGGGCAGCAAAGCGCTTATGCTCATGTTCGTATTCGGTTTGTTTATGCCGCTGCAATCTTTTTTTATTGCGCAAAGCTATATTTTCGAGAGACTTCATCTTAAAGACAGCTACATGGGGCTGATCCTTCCTTATATCGGGATCGGACTGCCGCTAGCTATTTTTCTGTTAAAAGCGTATCTCGATTCCGTGCCCAAAGAGCTGATGGAGGCGGCGAGGATCGATGGCTGCAGCAATTTCGTCCTGTTCGCGAAAATCATTTTTCCGCTGCTGATTCCAAGCATGGCAACCGTCGGCATTTTCTCCGCTCTCAACACTTGGAATGAACTGCTGCTAGCCATGCTCTATATTCAGAACGACGAATTAAAGACGATCCCCGTCGGATTGTTGGCATTCTCTAGCCGATATACGACCGACTACAAGCTGTTGTTCTCGGCTCTGTCCATCATTACGATCCCGATGATCGTGCTGTACGTTTTCTTTCACCGTTACATTGTAGCGGGATTAACGGAAGGCGCATTGAAGTAATCCGAACTCAATTCTGCGCTGGGAAAATAAGATGCCGTCATCTTTCGTCGCGTAAATCGAGGCGCGAAAGATGACGGCATTTATGCAAAATCTATCCCAGACGAGCCGTATCTTCAAATTCCACGCTCAATTGCTGGGCTCCATGCAGTTCGAAAATGATAATCTCGTTGTCTCCGACTTTAAGGAGCGGAGCGGGAATATACAAGGTCTGTTGAGGTCCTCGTTCCCAATAACGACCGAGGTTAAACCCGTTCACGTAGACAACGCCTTTGGTCCAGCCGCTCATATTCATAAAGGTGTCGGCCGTTTCGTCGATGGTTAATATTCCTTTGTAGAATACCGGCTGATCCGCGCCGCCCTCTTCGGAAGCCATCTCCTGCCCGTTGCCCGGTTCGAAGGAAAGGGAATGCAGGTTATCGAGCGGCAACGTGTAGATTTCCCAATCGAACAAAAATTGATAGCCAAGCCGCACGCCTTCGGTAATTCCTTTGCAATCCTTCAAAAACCGGCCATAGTTGGTCCTCCCCAAGTTTTCTACAAGGATGGACAATTGGGCTCCCGATGCCGGGATTTCCAGTTCAAGCTCCTGCAGCTCCTCGCGGTCTCTCTCGATTACGCCAATATACCGATTGTCCAAATAAACGATGGCCCGGTCACGCACATCCTGCAGGGTGAGATTTGTTTTGCCCCGAGGTCCGGTTACGTGCGTCTTATACAAAATAAATCCATAGTCCTGTCCCAGCTTCTCCATGGTCTCTGGATAGGCGCTTTGCGTTTTGGTACCCAACGCATCCAATTGGTCGAACAAGCCCGTCCATTCCGTCATTTGGATCGTCCCATAGGCTTGTTTCTTAATCGGATCGGGCAGCACTAAAGGATCAAGCTTCTCATATTGTTCGATCACGCTGCGTACGGCATAGAATTTGGGGGTCGGATCTCCCGACTCGCTTAGCAGCACATCGTAGTCGTAGCTTGTAATCGTGGGCTCGTATTTCGGATTGTTGGCGCCGTTATAAAATCCGAAATTCGTCCCGCCATGGAACATATAGAAGTTGACCGAAGCGTTCGCCTCCAGCATTTCCTGGAATACCTTCGCAACATCGGCTTCATCCCGGGTATGATGCTGCTCGCCCCAATGGTCGAACCAGCCGTTCCAGAATTCCATACACATGAGCGGTTTGTCGCTTTGGTATTCGCGCAATTTCGCGAACGCTTCAGCGGGACGGGAGCCGAAATTGACGGTTTCGAGTACGCCGTCCACCATTCCTCCTTGCAGCATAGCGTCTTCAGGGCCGTCCGAGGTGAAAAGAAGGACATCGATACCGCGAGATTGCATACTGGTTTTTAAGTATTCCAGATATTTCTTATCGTTGCCGTAGCTGCCATATTCATTCTCGATTTGCATGGCAATAATCGGCCCGCCGTTCGTATAGAGCAAGGGCTTAAATTTCGGCAGCAGAACATCGTAATAAGCATCGACTTTGTCCAGGAAAGGCTGATGGAAGCAGCGCAACCTCATATCAGAATCGGCGAGCAGCCATGCAGGCAGTCCTCCGAATTCCCACTCCGCACAAATATAGGGGCTGGGACGAACGATTACGAGCAGTCCGACGTCAGCGGCAATTTGAATAAACTGCTCGATATCGGCCAGACCGTCGAAGCGGAATTGGCCTTCGCGCGGCTCGTGCAGGTTCCATGCCACATAGGTTTCCACCGTATTAAATCCGCAAGCTTTCAGCTTAAGAAGACGATCGCGCCAATACTCGGGCACTACGCGAAAATAATGAATTGCGCCGGAGATAATGCGAATCGGTTGTCCGTCCAGTAAAAATTGCTCGCCCTGATAATTAAAAGTACCCATTTCCGGTTCACCCCGTGAATGATAATGATGATTCCTTTAAATCATCATAAGAAGCAGGGAAGAAGGGGGCAATTAGCAAATGCTCCGACTATTTGACCATTTGTTATTTTGCCATATAAGAGAGTTAGACGAACTCGCGGCCGCGAATTATACTGAACACAGAATCCTTGTTAACTCTATGCGATGCAGTAGGGGAGTGGCGACAGATGGAAACCGATATTCGAATCGCAAGCATGACGCATACGCTGCAAATTGTGGGTTGTCATTTTGGCGTCAGGCAGCCCTTCTGGTCATACCCAAGACATCATCATCATTTATTCGAGCTGTTGTATTGTTGGGATGGGGAAATCACGCTGTCGACGGAGGATTATGAATTCACTCTAGAGGCGGGAGATTTACTGCTACTGAAGCCGGGAGTTAAGCATTACATGCATAACAACTCTGCACAGACCTATAGTTTCTTTAACACCCATTTCAATATAGACGATAAAGAATTGCGAGACCATCTGTCCGCCAATTCCTATGAGCATCTGAAGAAGAGCGCGATTCAACAAACTCGGTTGCCTGCTTGTTTGCAGGAATTGGAGGCCTTGCTCCAGAACGAGTTACAAAATTCCGCTCATCGCAGTTGGGAGGAAGGCACCATTTCTTTGCATCTCGCCGGTTTGAACAAGCTGTTGTTTCAAAGTCATGTCTTGCTGATGATTAAAGAGGTTGCGGTGCTTCTTGATTCCAGAAGACATGGGGGCCGCGGACTGGATCGCCATAGCTCTACAACCGAGGTGGATTTGGCCCATGCGGTAGAGTCGATGATTCAGAACAATATGTACACAGATATTAAAATAGAGGAAATCGCTAATTATTTGAATTTGAGCAGAAGCCAATGCTACAAGGTTTTCACCAAAGTGTACGGGATGTCGCCGCGCCAATATTTAACGCAGCTCATGCTGAATCAAGCCAAGCGACATCTGCTGGACAACGAACTAACGATAGAAGAGATCGCGGAGAAGCTGGGTTTCTCCTCCATCAGCCATTTTTCCAGACAGTTCAAGAGATGGACGGGCGTTTCCCCTTCCCAGTACCGTCCTAGAATTCATTTGGGGCAGCCGAGTTCCGACTATAAGTAAGAAGCGGCCAATAGCGTATGAGGCGGCCGCTTCTTTGAGTCTTATTGAGCAGTATAACCGCCATCGATGACGATCGCTTGGCCGGTAATTCCTTTGGCGTGATCGCCGGACAGGAAGACGGCGTATTCCGCGATTTCTTGCATTTCGATGAGTCTGCGTTGCGGAACGAGAGGCAAAATCACTTTTTCCAGAGCTTCCTCCCGGGAGAGCTGGTGGAGGGCTGCCACATCCGCCAATTGGTTTCTCACCAAGACCGTATCTACGTAACCGGGACATAGTGCATTCACCGTAATTCCGTCGGTCGCGGTCTCAAGCGCAACGGCTTTGGTTAAGCCGATAAGCCCGTGCTTAGCGCTATTGTAGGCGGTTTTCCCCGCGAATCCGACCAGGCCGTTAATGGAGGCGATATTGATAATCCTGCCGAATTGCCTCCTCTTCATGCCGGGAACGACCAACTTGGTCAAAATAAAGGGTGCTGTCAGCATAATTCGGAGCATTCGTTCGAACGTTTCCGTCGGAAAATGCTCGACTGGCGAAACATACTGCATCCCCGCGTTGTTGATTAGGATATCGACGCTCCCCCAGGTCGATTCGATACTTTGAATCGTGCCGGCGATCTCACTTTCGGGCGCGGTTACGTCCAGCTTGATCCCATGTGCGTCGAGTCCCGATTGTCTAAGAGATTCTGCAGAATGTCCAGCCGCCGTTCCGTCCAGATCGGTTAGAACGACGGTGGCCCCTCCTTCGGCGAAACGCCGTCCGATTTCAAATCCGATTCCTCGCGCCGCTCCCGTGACGAGCACGACTTTTTGGTTTAGCATGCCGCTTTCCCTCCACTCATTAGTAAGCGTCTAGAAGGACGTTATCCGCGATTCGAAGCGGCGGCTCTGTCGCAGCCAGAATATCGTCGCAAGTATAACCTCTAGCGACCTCCGATAAGACAAGGCCTTCCGGAGTGACATCGATAACTGCGCGATCGGTTATGATTCTGTCCACGACGGATTTGCCCGTGAGAGGGAGCGTGCATTGCTTCAATATTTTCGGCTTGCCGTCTTTGTTCACATGATCCATGATGACGACGATTCGCTTAGCGCCATGAACGAGATCCATCGCTCCGCCCATGCCTTTGACCATCTTACCGGGAATCATCCAGTTGGCCAAGTCTCCCGACTCGGATACCTCCATGCCGCCAAGGATGGCGAGGTCGATATGCCCGCCGCGGATCATGGCGAAGGAGTCGGAGCTATCGAAATAAGAGGCCCCTGCAATTGCGGTTATCGTTTCTTTGCCGGCGTTGATCAGATCGGGATCGACTTGATCTTGGGCCGGATAAGGGCCGATTCCGAGCAGGCCGTTCTCGGATTGAAGCAGCACCTGCTTCTCATCCGGGATGAAGTTGGCTACCAATGTAGGGATGCCGATTCCAAGATTCACGTAGTATCCGCTGGCGATTTCCTTCTCTGCGCGGATCGCGATCTTCTCGCGAATAGATAATTCGGCCATGGGATTCTCCTCCTCCTTATCGCTGTGCGACCGTTAACTTCTCGATTCGTTTCTGTTGTTCACCCACGATGATTTGCTGTACGTAAATGCCCGGTGTATGAATTTGATCGGTATCGAGAAAGCCGTCTTCCTTTAATTGTTCCGTCTCGGCAATCGTGATGCGACCGGCGGTTGCCATGAGAGGGTTGAAGTTGCGCGCTGTTTTGTTATACGTCAGATTTCCCAGCTTATCAGCGGCTGCGGCGCGAACTAAGGAGAAGTCGGCGGTTAACGCTTCCTCTAGGAGATAGGTTTTGTTGCCGAACACTCGCGTTTCTTTCCCCTCCGCGAGCGGCGTTCCGACGCCTGCGGGGGTGTAGAAGGCAGGAATGCCTGCGCCGCCCGCTCTGATTTTCTCCGCTAACGTGCCTTGAGGCAAGAGGTCGACCTCGATCTCTCCCGAGAGAACTTGCCGTTCAAACTCTTTGTTCTCTCCGACGTAAGAGGCGATGATCTTCTTGATCTGCTTGTTGCGAAGCAACAGGCCAAGACCCCAATCGTCGACCCCGCAATTGTTGGAAATGACGGTTAGGTTCTTCACTCCGGTTTCGGACAGCGCGACAATCAGATTTTCGGGAATGCCGACAAGACCGAAGCCGCCAACCATTAGAATGGAGCCGTCGCGAATATCGGAAACCGCTTCCATAAACGATGAGTTTATTTTTTTCATTTGGCTTGCTCCCTTCTGGATTATTCGCAGCGCTCTACGACGACAGCGACTCCTTGCCCGCCGCCGACGCATAATGCAGCCAAGCCAAATCGTGAATTTCGACGTGCCATCTCGTACAGCAGGGAGACCACGACCCTAGCGCCGCTGGCTCCGATCGGATGTCCTAAAGCAATTGCTCCACCGTTGACGTTAAGCTTGCGGTCATCTAGATCGAAATGCTTCGCGTACAGGAGCGCTTGGGAGGCAAACGCTTCATTGGCTTCGATCACATCGATATCGGCAATCGTTAGTCCAGCTTTCTGAAGCGCCTTCTCCGTAGCCGGAATTGGTCCGATTCCCATATGAGCGGGATCGACGCCAACGACGGCGCAGGAGCGAATAACGGCCATGGGATGAAGACCGTGCAGTTCTGCGCTAGACCTGCTCATGATCAATAGAGCTGCCGCTCCATCATTGATGCCGGAAGCGTTGCCGGCCGTCACTTTGCCGTCCTTCTTGAATGCAGGCTTGAGCTTGGAGAGACCTTCCAACGTCGTGTCCGGGCGAGGAAACTCATCTTGATCGGCTCGCAGCATTGCTCCTTTGCGCCCCGGCACATCCATGGCGACGATTTCGTCCTTGAAGGTTCCGTTGGCCATCGCGGCTGCGGCTTTTCTTTGGCTATCTAACGCAAACTGGTCGAGCTGCTCGCGCTCCAGGTTGTACCGTTCGCATAAATTTTCCGCAGTTATGCCCATGTGATAATCGTTCTGCGCACACCACAAGCCATCCTTGATCATGCTGTCGCGAAGCGTTTGATCACCCAAGACGTAGCCGGAGCGCGTTCCTTGAAGCAGATGAGGAGCCTGGCTCATATTTTCCATTCCGCCTGCGACGACAATGTCGCATTCCCCGCTCTGAATGGATCGGTAAGCGATCTGCAGCGACATTAGACCGGAGCCGCACACTTGGTTTACCGTTGTCGCGGGCACCTCTACGGATAAGCCTGCTTGAAGCGAGGCCTGCCGTGCCGGGTTCTGGCCAAGTCCGGCTTGCAGGACATTGCCCATAAGTACTTCTTGTACGAGAGAGCCGGAGATGCCGGCCCGTTCGATAACTGCCTGTATGACGGCAGCGCCTAGCTGCACGGCTGAGACATCCTTGAAAGCACCGCCCAATTTCCCGATTGGCGTTCGCGCCGCGCTGACGATGACAACTTCATTTTCGCTCATGCGCCCATCCCTCCTCATTCAATCGAATCGTCCATAACGATTCCTTTCATTAAAATTGTACTGAAGCAGCATTTATGAGTAAAATACATATATCGAATATAATTGATTCAAAATTGGAATATATGGGGATGTCGGAGGGGAGAGCGGAATGGAATTTCAACAGCTTCTTTATTTCGCGGAAGTCGCCAAGCAGCTAAGCTTCTCGAAAGCGGCGCAGTCGCTTCATAGCTCGCAGCCGTCGCTAAGCAAAGCGATCAAGAACTTGGAGGAAGAGTTAGGAGTCGTGTTGTTCGACCGTACGACTCGGTATCTGCGGCTGACGGACGACGGAGAAGTCGTGCTGAAATACGCGATGGAGACGATCGCGATGTCCCGTGATCTTCAGTCGACGTTAAATGAAGGGAGGCAATTGAAACGGGGGAAGCTGTCTTTAGGGCTGCCTCCCGTTATCGGATCGAGTTTCTTTCCGAGAATGATTGCGGATTTTCGCGGCGAGTATCCGGGCGTGCAGCTTCGATTGGTCGAAGAGGGCGGCAAAGTGGTGGAGCAACTGGTCAGGGAAGCTAAGCTGGATGTAGGCGTGGTCGTCTTGCCAGTGGACGAGGAGCAGTTCGAGGTATTTCCTCTGGCAGAGCGTCAGCTATCGTTGATCGTGAATTCGAGCCATGCGTTGGCGGGGGCACAAACCGTCCATCTTGCGGAATTGAAAGAGGAGCCGTTTATTTTGTTCAGAGAAGGTTTCTCGCTTTATGATCGTGTGAGAGAGTCCTGCATACAAGAGGGGTTCGAGCCGAAGATCGCTTATGAAAGCTCGCAATGGGATTTTATCGGGGAGATGGTCGGGGCCGGACTGGGGATCGCTTTCCTTCCGGATACGGTGTCCAGAAAAATCGATCTGGGATCGGTTAGCGTGATTCCCGAGACGATTCCGCCGATTCGTTGGGATCTTGCCGCGATCTGGAGCAAAAACCATTACCTCTCCCACGCAGCTAGAGGGTGGATTGAGTTTATAAGGCGGCAACAGGTTCGCGGCAATTGATTCGATGGACGTGGCTGTCCCATAGTGATCTGCAATCTCTGATCTTGGATGATTTATATGGTTTTTCCTACAAACGTTCGTCGTTATAGCCTGAGCAGAGCAGCTTTGTACGATTTTCCGAACAAAAGTCTGCTCTTTAGGCCTGATCCGAGCTGCGTTGTACGATTTTTCGACTACCTTCTCTGCGTAAACTCTTGTTTGCAAATGGATCCGCTGCTTGCATCGGAATGAGGTACATACCACTTGCAACTTTATTATCGATTATCTTGGCTAGCTCTTGAAGCGTTGAGTAATGTCGAACAAATCCTGCGACATCTTGGTCAGCGAGCCAACGGCCGAGGAGATTTCCTCCAATGTCGCGAGCTGCTCTTCCGAAGCCGCAGCAACGCTCTCCGTATTGGAGAAAGAGACTTGCGCAATGCTTTTCATATTATGAAGCGATGCGGCAACCTGCTGCGAGCTGGCCGACATTTCCTCGGATGCGGCGGAAACCTCTTGAATCTGGCCGGAAACCGCTTGAACCGAATAAAGACTGTTGCGGAAAGCTTCTCCGGCTTCTTGCATGATCTCCGTGCCCGCGTTGACGACCTGGTTTCCGTTATCCATAGATGCAATCGCATAAGCCGTTTCGCTTTTAACCTGCTCAATAATCGCGACAATCTGTTCGGCGGATTGCCGGGACTGTTCGGCGAGCTTCCTTACCTCGCCGGCTACGACGGCAAATCCAAGCCCGTGCTCTCCCGCTCTTGCCGCCTCTATTGCAGCGTTTAATGCGAGCAGATTCGTTTGCGCTGCGATTTCAGTAATCGCATTAACGATCTGCCCGATTTCATGAGAGCGCGCTCCCAACTGCTTGACCACTTGCGAGGAATCGTTCACGGCGGATCGGATCAAGCCCATCTGATCAATCGCCTTCTGAATCGCTTCATTTCCATCATTCGCTTGTTTGGCCGCCTCGACGGACGTTTCCGATACATCTCCGGAAGATTCGGCAATTCGTTTGATCCCTTCGGCCATTTCTTCCATCGCTTTTGCGCTTTCTTCCGTCGCATGCAGCTGAGCGTCCGCGCCGCTAGCGATCGACTGAATCGACTCAACGACTTGATTAATAGTCAGGTTCGACTGCTCCGAGCTGGCCAATAGCTGCTCCGAACTAGCGGAGAGACTCTGGGACTCCATACTGATCTTTACGATAACCTCTTTTAATCCGCCGATCATCTGGTTGAAATCCGTTGTAAGCAGTCCGATCTCATCCCTAGAGCGATAGCTGCCGTGTACGGTCAAATCCCCATCCTGGGCCTTGGCCATTAACTGCTGAATTTGATGAACGGGACGCGTGATGAAGGCGGTAATCAGGAAGCCGACAGCGGAACACAGCACAATAGCTAATGCAGAGAGGAGAAGAACAAGCGTCGTAGCGGTCTGGAAGCTGGAAATACTCTCCTCGTAGAACGCTTTGGCATCCTCTTCATTATATTTCACCGCAAGCTCCAGAACGTCGATCATATCCGCTCTTACGGGCTTGAATGCGGTGGCATATGCGACATAGGCTTCCGTTATTTTATTGTTGCCGACCAGTTCGTCAACCTTTTTGCGCGCATCGTTGCTTTTCGGAATCAGATCGAGAAACTTCTGGTATTCAGCCTGAGCCCGCTGCGACAGCTCGATCTGCTCCAGCTCTTTGCGCGTTGCTTGGTTGCTCGCTCTAGTTTCGGTGATTTGCTCTTGGATTTGCATGATCAGATTCTGGTCGACGGCTACGAGCAGCTCCGTCTGATACAAGTCGATCTGAGAGTTGCCGAACAGCAGCTTGTTGATCAAGCCGTTCGGGATCATCTGCTTCTCGTAGATGGCGCGGGCATTGTTGCCCATCGATTGCATAAAGGTTGTTCCGATCGTTCCGATTGCAAATAAGAAGAGAATAGACAGTCCAAGCATGCTGAAAATTTTAGTTCTAATCTTCCAATTTCTAATCCAATTCATGGTAGTGTACTCCCCTGCTGAGTGTTGTGGGTAGCTCCCGATTTACGGCAGCCCGGCTGCAAAAAGTGGATTGTATCGTTTTCATGAAGCTGTTGTTTCCTGAAAAGGGATTTACCATAACTTGGAACGCGTTGTATTACCTATGCTAGTGTATCTGATATCGGTTTCAGATTTCAAGCGATTTATTTGATCTTGTTGGGCGCATTTCCTGCCTTCGATTCATATGGATGTATTTTCTAAATAGCTTTACAATATTGGGAGGTGAAAAGTCAAAGGAGAGAAACGATGAACAGTTCCTTTCAATTTATGCCCCTCAACCAACTTAAGGATCGCTTTCCCGAAGATTCCTGTTGGGCGAAATTCTATCAGGACTTTACCGACGAGCACATTGCCGCTTACTATGCCGGAGATTTAACGTTGCCTTCTCTCGATTTGGATTGGGAAAAGCCGTTTCCGGATCAGACGGAGACGATACTCATTTTTATCGATGGGAACTTTACGGTGGACAACCTCTACAATGAGGAAACGGATGGCGCTATCGGGCTTATGGTGATGGGGAACTTGACTGTCCAAAATATGGCGGTAGGCGGCCAAGAGATCTATGTCGAGGGCAATCTGCTGGTCGAAGAAGTTCTGTGCGGCTCCTACAACCACGGAGAAACGATCGTTCAAGGCAATCTGAACGCAGCGGTGCTAGTTCAGGATGACCAATACCGTATCACAGCGGGCGGTGAAAAACGGTTTGTGTGTACGGTAAACGCGTGGGAGGGGGATGGCGTCTGCCAGGAGCTTCCCGTAGACATTCGCGATGTGCTAATCGACGACGTTTTCCTGGATGATGAAGATATTGAGGACGAAGAGGTCGGTTTTCTGTTCGGCATGCTTGTCTCCACGCTTAGGAAAGGTCGTTCTGCACTGAAAGATTTGAACGAAGCGCTCCAGAGAAAGGGAGCCGTCCACCTATACTTTACCGACAACGCGCTTAATCAAGAAAATATTATGAAACTGATTCAGTGTGTACTGATGCCCGGCGATAAGCACTATTTCGACTTCACTGAGCGGGGCGCTTATTTCAAAGTAAATCGGGAGTATGTTGATGGGGACGGGGATCTACAGACTCCTAGCGTGTACATTAAGGATGAGCGGAATCACTATTTTATTTCGCTTGAGGAAGACGAAGTCGTTCATCTGTTGAGAAAAGCGATGGATGAAGAGGCGATCTGGGAGGACATTACAGGTGAACCTCAAGAGCAATTGTCGGAGTTTAATTATTATTGGATCATGCTGCTGACCTGCGTTAATGTGGCCGAGCTGTATTTGCCGGTCGTGGATCGGGGTGACTTCGAGGAGCTTTTCCAGCATCCGGCCATTCAGGCACTGGACCCGGCAGGGGAGGACAACGACGGGTTCTGGGATGGCTCCATATATTATCGTTTTCGTCAGGCGCATACGGACGAAGACGGGGACGAACTGAATGCGCGAATGGAAATACAGACTCATGATGGTTCCTTCTATTTCTATACGTTGGATAATGACAAATATGTTTCCCGGCATTATCAGCCACCCAACGAGTATGGACGCCAAGACATTTCCTATCTAGACTCCAAACGTTGGGAAGCCTCCGAACGCTATTTCGCGAGGTTCAAGCATTTTATCTCCCGGGAAATAGCGGAAGGTTCTCATAATTAGAATCCGGCGCTTTCGAATACGCCCGTACCCGTTAAGCTTGCCGAAAGGCAGGCTTTTTTTTAGCCTCTGCCTGCCAGGGCGGCAGCCAGCACCGTTAGCTATCGGTAGATTGCTGCAGCATCTCGATGAATGCCTTGGCCGCAATGGAAGGGGCCGACTGTCTCCGAACAGCGATGCCAATGTGGCGGTCAGGTAATGGAACGACTGTACGCAGCTCCTTCAGAGAGCCGCTCCGGATTCTTGACATCACGAATGCCCGCGGCAAGAACGCCGCCCCGTATCCCCGCTCAACCAATTCCGTAATCATTTCAAGGCTATTCAGTTCGAAATCGGCTTCTACGGAGACCCCCTGCGACCGAAACCACATTTCGACGAAGGAGCGCGTCGTGCTGCCCGGAGAAAGCATCAAGAGCGGAAGTTCTGTTATCTGTTGCGTGGTCAGCGGTTCTTTTTGCAAGTCCGCCAAGGCCTTCCCCACAACTACGCAAAAAGGCGAGACATGGGAGGAGACGATCTCAATCTCGTCATCCGATATGGGCAAGTAGACATAACCGACGTCCAATGAGCCCAGCTTCAGCCGCTCCAAGATGAGGTTTGTCTTTTCCTGAGAGAGCTGGATGCGAATATCCGCATAGCGAGCATGAAACTGTTCGAGCAGAGGGACAACGAAATCCTTGATAATGGCGCCGTTCGCACCAATTCGCAGATTGCCTTCACTAAACTGCTTCAGCCTCTTCATTCGCCGCTCGGCGGAATCAAGCTCCTCAAACGCTTGCCGAACATGCAAATATAGGGCTTGTCCTTCTTGCGTTAATCGCACGCCTTTGGATAAGCGGTCAAACAGCTCCACGCCCAAAGCCTCTTCCAACTGCTTAATCGCATAGCTGACGGAAGGTTGTGTCATATGTAGGCTTTGAGCGGCCTTAGTCAGGTTGGAATATTCGGCGGCATGGAGAAAAATTCGGTACCATTCCGTATTGGCAATCACTTGTCATCAATCCTCTCTATGACAAAGATCTGTTTTTGCGATTTCATTTATTTCAAATATACCTTTAAACTGATCGTAAAGGAATTAAAAAGCGGGAGGTATATGGCTATGGCAGGCAGTACATTCGGAGAAAGATTAAAAGTGACTACGTTCGGCGAATCTCACGGCGAAGCGGTAGGCGTCATTATAGACGGCATAACGCCGGGCCTTGAGTTGGACGAAGCCTATGTACAAATTCAGATGGATCGCAGAAAGCCGGGGCAATCCTCCGTCACGACTCCTCGGCGGGAATACGATAAGATTCGTATCCTATCCGGTCTATTCGAGGGCCGAACAACGGGGACGCCGATGTGCATTATGCTGAACAACACAGACATGCGCCCGTCGGCTTACGACGATATTAAATCAATGTACCGTCCTGGACATGCGGATCTAACCTATGAGAAGAAGTATGGTCTTCGAGACTATCGCGGGAGCGGCAGAGCCTCGGGCAGAGAAACGGCTGCTCGGGTGGCTGCAGGCGCGGTGGCGCGCAAGCTGCTGGAACGACGGGGAGTCTCCGTGTTGGCGTACACAACGGAGGTCGGGGGAATCCGCTGCGAAACGTTCGAACCGGATGCCATCGAACGCAACCTGGTGCGGGCATGCGATCCCGTGGCGGCACGGAGCATGATTGAGCGGATTGAACAGCTATCCGCGAATGGCGACAGCTGTGGGGGAATCGTGGAATGTCGGATTAGCGGCGTTGCGGCGGGGATCGGGGAGCCCGTGTTTGATAAGCTGGATGCGGAGCTAGCCAAGGCCATGCTTTCAATCGGCGCGATCAAGGGCATTGAGTTCGGCGCGGGCTTCCAAGCGGCCGCTATGTTGGGGAGCGAACACAACGATCAGATGGATCGGACGGGATTTCTGACGAACAATGCCGGAGGAATTATCGGCGGGATCAGCACCGGAGCCGACATCGTATTCCGAGTGGTAGTCAAGCCGACATCGTCCATCTCCGTCTTGCAACAGACCGTCGACATGTACGGCAAGGAACGGGAGATCGTGACGGAGGGCAGGCACGATCCCTGCATCTGTCCCCGAATCGTGCCGGTAATTGAAGCAATGGCGTGCTTGGTGATCGAGGATCACTATAAGCGACAAGCAGCGTTGCTCGACGAATAACAGGCCTCTTGTACAGACGGCAGCTAATTTGCAATCATTATTTACATACATACTGTATGTATGTTAATATGAATGCAATCCTAGCCGAGAGGTGATATTATTATGAAAGCTTCCAGCTTTTATCCCGTCATTTTAACCGATCAAGTTAGCGCTACTGCAGCATTTTACGAGGCTCATTTTGGATTCGAAAAGGTTTTTGAAGCGGATTGGTACGTAAGCTTGAAGTTGACCGGCAACGATGTGCCCTATGAATTGGCTATTCTTGACGCTTCTCATCCGACCGTTCCCGATGCCTATCGGACCAAAGTAAGCGGATTGATTCTAAATTTCGAAGTAGACGACGTCGATGCCGAATACGAACGCCTTATCCGGGGATCGCGACTGCCGTTGGAACTCGATATCCGAAGCGAAGATTTTGGACAGCGGCACTTTATTACTTCGGATCCCAACGGAGTATTAATCGATGTCATTACTATTATTCCGCCTTCAGAGGATTTCAGCGCCCAATACTCCGAAGAGGTATGGAAGTAGGGGGGCGCAGGGGAGAGCTAGTCGATTATGAGAAGAAGTAAAGCGGCGACAGCGGAGACGATTCGTAAGCTGGTCGAGATCGCCAGAACCCATTTTACCGATTATGGATATGCCGATGCGGCATTGGAATCGATCGTGCATGAGGCGAATCTGACGCGGGGAGCCGTTTACCATCATTTTCGCAGTAAAAAGGACTTGTTCCGAATTGTGCTTGAAGACGTCCAGCGAGAGGTTGCCGAAAGGCTGGAGCAGGAGGCCTCGACAAGCGAAGACGTCTGGGAGCAGCTCTACTTGGGTTGCCGAGCGTTTATTATGGCCGCCGTTGAAGAGCGAAACAGGCGTATTATGCTGATCGACGGACCTGCAATTCTGGGCTGGGAAGTATGGAGAGAGATGGATAAAAATCACTCTATGCGCTTATTGAGGGGCCAGCTTGAGATTATGCAAGAGCAGGGGCATTTCCGGCGGGTTCCCCTTGACGCCATGACCCATTTTATATCCGGCGGTTTGAATGAGACGGCGCTCTGGCTTGCCAACGAGTCCCAGCAGCCTAATGCTCTCGATGAAACGATGAAGGTGCTTGCCGTATTCTTGGGAGGATTAAAGCAATAACGATTCGCTTGCTTGGAGCAAAGAGCATCATAAAGAGGGGGGAACCTCACAAAAACATTAGGCATAAGCTGAATAATGCCGACCGAAAGGATGTTTTTGGATGTTCCCTTATCAACCGCCGATTCATCAACTTCCCTATTTCTATTACGGACCTATTCCCCGAGGTTTTAACTGCACGCCTTATTCGGATAGCCGATGGCCATGGCAGTATAGCGCTCGAGAGTCGGGCGAAAGCTATCGACCGTTTCCTCAGCAGCAGCAACGACTTACCTTTGTGCTTGTTCACGGCTCATGGGCGGACGCCCATTTCTGGGACGGTATAGCGGCCGAACTGCGCAGAAGAGGGCAGACCGTCTACGCGCCGGAATATGCGGGTCACGGCAACGATCCGAACAAAGCGGTCACGCACGCGATGATCACGAAGTCGGTCGTCGATATTGTGACAAGGCTGAACCTGCATGACATTATCCTCGTCGGGCACAGCTTCGGCGGGACGGTCGTCCAGAAGGTCGCCGAGCAAATACCGGACCGCATCAAGCGTCTCGTCTTTTGGGATGCGTTCGTACTGAATGACGGAGAAGCGCTTGCCGACGAGGTACCGCCCGCAACCAGGCAAGGCTTCGAGCAGCTTCGAGCGGCATCGAGCGATGACACGATTATGCTGCCATTTCCGTTGTTTCGGGAGTTGTTCGTCAATACGGCTCCCTTCGAGGTAGCCAAACGGATCTACGCAGGCGTCACTCCTGAACCGGCGAAACCTCTGTTCGAGAAGCTGGATCTTAAAGCGTTTTACGCGCTGTCGACCCCTAGAAGCTACCTTTATTTTTATCAGGACAACGTCTTTACGGGAGCGGAAGGGTTCGGCTGGTACCCTCATATGGCCTCGCGGCTTGGACTATTCCGCTTAATCGTCGGCGATGGGGACCATATGACCGATTCGCGCACAAGGCCGGCTATGGTTGCGCAGAAGCTGTACGAGGCGGGGCGGGACTGACATGACCTATGGAAAATACAGATTATCTTCCTCAGAGGGATCGAGGGGGATTTTTTTTGTGGAACCGCTCGAATTCACTTCAAGCGATTCCATATAGTAAACAAAACGGCTAGCTCATCCAGCTCGACAGTTCCTCCAAAGTCGGCATACCGGTCTGAGCTCCTTCTTTCGTTACGGATAGCGCTGAAGCTTTCACGGCGGCTGCGAGCGCCTCCGGCAGCTCCAGTCCGCCGGCCCACGCGGCGGCGAGCGCTCCGTGGAACGTATCGCCCGCCCCCGTCGTATCGACAACCGTCACTCGATGGCCGGGCACTCTGGCAATTTCCCCATCTCCCAAGGACAGCGCAGCGCCGTTGGCCCCCAGCGTGACGATGATTCGCGAAGCTCCGCGCATATGCAGTTTGTTCGTCGCTTCTTGAAGCACGAGCGGATCGTCCAGCCGTTCCTCTCCGACGAGAGCCGCCAATTCGGTCTCATTTGGTGTGACGATGTCGGCCAGCGGCAGCCATTCGTCCGGGAATCGACCGGCCGGAGCGGGATTCAGAACCGTTTTCTTGCCGTAAGTTTTCGCCAGCTTGAGGGCTGCCTCAACGGTGTCTTGAGGAACCTCGAGCTGGACGAGAACGATATCCGCCTCCTCGATCAAGCTTGCGTTAGCCGCGACGTCTTCGGGCCGAAGCTCGCCGTTGGCGCCCGGAACGACGACGATCTCGTTTTCCCCGCCCGAGACGAGAATCGAAGCGATGCCAGACGCTCCTTCCGTTACTTTTACGCCTCGTGTGTCGATGCCTTCCGCTTTTAGTCCCGCAAGCAGTTCGCTGCCGAAATTATCGCTCCCGATCGCGCCGATCATACGGACATCCGCCCCCAGACGAGCTGCGGCAACGGCCTGATTCGCCCCTTTGCCGCCGGCAAAATAAGCGATGCTCCGCCCCATGACCGTTTCTCCCGGTTGAGGGAACGACGACGATTCGACGACAATGTCCATATTGATGCTGCCAACTACCGCTACTACAGGTCGATTAGGCCATTTCATCGTTTCTCACCTTCACCTTCGCCGGCATATTGCTCCAGCTTGGAGAAGAGGTCTTTAAATACCCGGTTCCTGTCGGCAAACAGGGCAATGCGAATCCAGTGCCGCGTCGGACTGCGGCTCCAGGTCCCCTGGTCGGTTACGATAGGGCTGTGAACGAGACAGCTTGGAATAAATTCGGCGTCGATCAGCCAAGCGACCACCGAAATGTCCCAAATGACTCGAGAATAAGCGTAATGATCATCGCTGCATTCCTCGAACCGCTGCGCAAGGAAATCTCCGATCCGCCCCTTGCCCTTTACATATTGGTTGATCTCCGGCAAAGTCGTGATCAAATGCGAAGCGACCCCGACGCACGGAACAAGAACAAGCGGCACTCCGCAATCCAGCACGACGCGAGCTGCCGGTATGTCCTGAATAAGATTAAACTCGTTGGTGTCCGGCCAATCCAGCGTATGTCCGCCTAGCCAGACGACCACGATTTTCTCGATAATTTTAGGCTCCATCAGAATAGCTGAAGCTACATTGGTAATTGCGCCGATCGCGACAACATAAAGAACCTCCTCGTCCGGGGTGCGCAATGCTTTCTCGACCAGATCGCGGGCTGCGGGACTGTCTACCGGCGTACCGTCTGCCGGTAAATACTGCTCCGAGCCTCTGAAAGCAAAGCCTTCCGCAGGATGGTCCATCCGCTCCAAAATATCAAGAATCTCCTGATAGCTTTTTTCCATGCCGTCTTTCGGTCCGCTCGATTTCTCATTAAAGAAGGGGGCGGCGTAGATCGCTTGAAGATTCAATTTGTTCTTGGATAGCAAAGAGTAAGCTACGGCAAACTGATCGTCGATCTCATTAAAGGTGTCCGTATCCAGCACCATGTTGACTTTGCCTGTCGGCGGTTCAAGGCGGCTGAGACGAAGTTGCTCGGAAAGCTTGGGAAAAGAGGTTGGCATAAGTACTCGCACCCTTTCGGAAAATCGCAATTCCACGATTGTATGATTTGGTCTTCGTTAATATAATAATAAAGGAATTGTTCTATGTTTTAGTATCCTTTAATGGTCGATATATTATATGATTTGGCTTTTTAGACGATGGCTGAGAGAAGGGGATATCGAGATGAATTGTTCCTTCGATTTGTTCTTTGCCGCGGAGCGGGATGCGGAGAGCTATATCGATTTTCATAGCCACGGGGGATTCGAAATTGTATTTTATGCTTCGGGGAACGGGACCACGACGATCGGAAACCATACGTATTCATATAGCAGCGGCCAATTTACGGTTATCCCTCCAGGGCATAAGCACGATGAGTACAGGCGCGACAAAACCAAGGTCATGTTCGTTAACTTTTCCTACGACCAAGTTCCGATCCATCTTCAAACTGGCTTATATCGCGACGATCCCGACGGCCGCATTCACGACTTGTTGGAAAAGATGGCTGCGGAGCTTCAAAGCAAAAACAGCTTCTATCACTTAAAGTTGAATTGCCTTCTCACGGAGCTGATTATCGAGGTTGGGAGAATTATTGGCGGCGATGCGCCGAACGAAACTCTGGAGATTGATGAGAAGCTTCGCTACGCTCAAAATTACATCGAGCAATATAACTGCGATAAAGTCGATTTTGCCGATCTCGCCGAGACGCTCGGATACAGCTATCATTATTTCCGACATCAATTCAAGGAGAAAACCGGATACTCGCCGATTCAGTACGTCATTCGCAAGCGAATCGATCAGGCCAAAAAACGGCTTGCGGGAAGCAGCGACTCCGTAACGACGATCGCCATGGAATGCGGCTTCTCCACGCCTCCGCAATTTTGCATGCTATTTAAAAAATATGTTGGGACCAGCCCTCAGCAGTATCGGAATTCGAAGGTTTAAAGGTTCCTACCCCTAATCGTCATCCAAAGAAGGTGCAAATAAGACAAATGACAGCCGCATGGGCGCTGTTCCCAAGCGGCTGTCATTGTTTTAATGGATTGTTTTTACTTGGACGCTGTTAGCATCTCTGTCGATCAGCTTCTGAACTCTTTCCGGCGGCTTGAGCTTCAGTACATTGTAGAGCGCTTGTCCGCCTCGTCCGAATCGGTCGCCAAGCAAGCCTACAGTGCCGTCCATAATGCCGATAATCGCGGCCGATTTCCCTTCCGGAATGACGGCGTTCACTTTGGCGCGCGCTTCATCCGCGTTCTTATGGAATTGCTCCAGCCATTCCGCGCCTTCTTTATCCTTGCCGAGCAAATCCGCAATGACAGAAATTTGTTCGTCGACCGTTCTTAGACTTTCGTAAGGGATAAGGACCGCAGATCGCGCAGCCGAAGCCCGTCGTCACAACGGCAATGCGCGTCTCCGCGTCACAGGGGTCGTCGTTCCAGCCAAGCCCTGTATAGTAATAGATCAATTTGTCTTCCATGTTCATGGAATCCCTTCTTAGTTGCTCCGTCATCAAGTCTTGCTGAAAGGGAAGTAGGCGCCTTCGACTTCGACCTTCAGTTCATTGTTTACGGTCATATATCGAACTTCTATGACACTG
Source organism: Cohnella phaseoli (assembly GCF_003386235.1). Classification (GTDB taxonomy): domain Bacteria; phylum Bacillota; class Bacilli; order Paenibacillales; family Paenibacillaceae; genus Cohnella; species Cohnella phaseoli. The sequence continues at coordinate 135,990 of NZ_QRDZ01000022.1, read as the reverse complement.
CCTTTTTGAAACGACGGAATGTTAATGATCGGGATAACGGTTCGCACCATGGCATGGAAGGCTTCGCCATCCGACTTGACGACGGTTAGATCAATCAGCACCTCAGGCTGATCGTCCAACTGCACGTTGGTTTGCTCGATAGAATTGATGGTCGCCTGAGCGGGGATGCCGTTCTCAAGGATGGTTCTCCGCTGGGAGATTTTCGCTTTGCCCGCTCGCACGTTCTGGACAACCAAAGCGATCGTAAGCGATGACGTAAGCAATGAGACGGTAATGAAAATAACAACAATCGTCGTTGTCAATGCCGGCCCACCTCGCTTTCCTATTTTGCTATCCAGTGTAATGGAACAAAATAAGGAAGTCTATTCGATTCTTATTTGCAGTGCGCTTGCGACTTTCGTATAGTCTTCCATCCAAGCAGACACTTGCTCTTCGTCTGTCCGGTCGAACCCCAGAAACCTGGTCAATTCGGGGCGCTGCCGCGCGAACTCCGGGCGGTCGTAAATCGCTTGCGTCAGTTCCGTGAAATGGATAGTATGGACGCACCATTTATGAACATACAGAATGCTGCTTTCGTATCCCCATTCCAGCTGCCCGTCGCAGGCTTTTTCCAGAAATTCCGGAGCGTTTCGTCCCCATGCGGCGCTTGCAATCGAGAAGAGATCATTTTTGGCGGCAAACAGCTCTTCCTTCATTTGTGCCTTATTGCCGGTCAATCCGTAAACCTCCGTAAAAAGACGGTACAAATCGAAGCTTCCCAGCTTGCGAGAATGGAGTTTCAGCAAATAGACGGTACGATTCTGGCTTCTGGGCAAAATATCGTGCTGCCAATAATAGGCCAGCATTAGCTCGTTCACGGCCAGACGAAGGGAGGCATGAGCGCTTGCGGGGCTGCCTTCATCAAGTAGCCGTATGGCGTTCCCGTATCGTTCATCGGCGCGTTGCTTCGCCTCCCGTTTCTTGACCGACTTAATGCGGTCGTCGAACAAAGCGCGATCGTAAATTTGCTTGAATGCGGCCAGCAGCCCCTCGGGGTCGTGAACGATGCGGCATTGGTAAACCTGAATAGGAAAGCTCAGCGCTCCTTGGATACTCCCGTCCTCTGCATAACGATCGAGGAAGGCTCGAACGTTGGCCACGTTGATCTGAATAATTTCAACGCCCAGGCCGTCAATGACGTTAAAATAGTCAAACGCCGGGCGGTATTCGTCAACAAACAGGCAGAGCTCGAGATCGGAGTGCTTCCAGACGGTTCGCCTGGCAACGCTTCCGCCAATGGCGATCCCTCGTACACCGTTGACCGCACGGTATTGCTCGGCGATTAGAACCGCCTTCCGATAGATTTCTGATTTCCAGTTCATTGTCGTGCTCCTCTTGTTAAGGCCGACCTGAAGGAATTATTTATAAGTTGCCTCTATTATATATCTTCCGCCCTGCAGGGTGGCAAACTGCGCCTCGCAGCGGTCATCGCTGCGGAGTCTTTCTCCGGAGTCGGAAGAGACGACGAAGAACGGAGCTCCCAAGTGCACTTTGCAAGTCCGTCCGTTACGGGAGAGAATCTCGGCTCTCGTCAGTCTGCCGTCTCGCCACTCCATGGCCACCTCGAAGCCCCCGCGCGCCCGCAAGCCGCGAATGCTGCCATCGGGCCAAGCCGAGGGGAGCGCCGGCAGCAGGCGGATTTCTCCGCCATGACTTTGCAGCAGCAGCTCGGCGATCCCCGCGGTCGCTCCGAAGTTCGCTTCGATGGTAAGCGGATAGAAGACGAGCTTTGGATGGCGATGCGCATTGAACAGATTCGGAAACGGGTTGCGGAGCAGCTTCTCCAGATAGTCGTGAGCCATATTTCCATCCTCAAGCCGGGCATACATGCTGATCATCCAGGCAAAGCACCAGCCGATCGTATCGAGCTTTTCATGCTCTCGTCTCCGTTTAAGTGTCGCCTTGACCGCCTCAGCGAGCTCGGGGTCGCGGGACGGAATAATCTCGCTCCCCGGATGCAGCGCATACAGATGAGCGGTATGCCGGTGCCCCGGCTCGCTCTCTTCGAAATCCCGATACCATTCCTGAAGCTGTCCATATTGGCCGATTTGCAGCGGAAGAAGCCGGCCTGCAGCTTGTTCCAGCGTTCCCCGGAATTCGATGTCGATGTCCAGGAGCGAAGCCGCTTCGATGCAGTGGGCGAACAGTTCCCGGATCATGGACGTGTCCATCGTCGAGGCAATGCTGACGGCCGCCTTCTGTCCGTCCGGGCCGATAAACGTATTTTCCGGGGAAGTAGACGGATTCGTTACGAGATGTCCTTCGCCATCCTCGACGAGCCAGTCCAGACAAAATTCCGCGGCGCCTTTCAGGATCGGATAGGCCCGCCGTTTCAGGAAGTCGAGGTCCCCGCCGAATTCGTAATGCTCCCACAGATGCCGGCAGAGCCACACGCCGCCCATCGGCCAGAATGCCCAACTGGCCGGTCCCTTCGACGGACCGCCGGACGGAGTGGCTGTCCGCCACAAGTCGGTGGAATGATGGGCGACCCATCCGCTGCTATTATAATGGATCTTCGCCGTCTGCGCCCCTGTTATACTCAGATCGTCCAGCAGGTCGAACAGCGGCTCGTGGCATTCGGCCAAATGATTCGCTTCCGCCGCCCAATAATTCATTTGCGTATTGATATTAATCGTATAGCAGCAGGCCCACGGCGGACGGGTCATATCGTTCCAGATGCCTTGCAGCGTCGCCGCCTGCGTGCCCGGGCGGGAGCTGGAGATTAGCAGGTAGCGACCGTATTGGTAGAAGAGCACCGCCATCTGCGGATCGTTCTTCCCGGCTCGCAGCGCATCGATCCGCTCGTCCGTCGGCAGGCCGTCCAGGCCCGGAACGTCGAGCCGCCAATCGATGCGCTCGAACAAGCGGCGATAATCGGCCGTATGGCGGGAGAGCAACTGCTCCCAAGTTCGCCCCGAAGCCTCGTTCAACCGGGAGATGCAGAGCCGCTCCGGATCTTGGCCGTCTTTTCGCGGGTCGCGGTCGAAACCGTTGTAGCTGGTCGCCGCAGCCAGCAGGAACACGGCCTCCGTCGCGTCGCGAACGACGATGCGATTGCCTTGCGTCTCCACCTTCCCGTCCGTCGAAGCAGCTTGGAGATGCACGGCGAACGTCAGACCCTGCCCGTCTTCGTAAAACACCGACTGTTCGGTGTCGACGTGATAGGGCTCGACATGGACCGGACTTTGCCCGTTCAAAGCGATGCGGCGGTCGTCCGCCCGTTGCACGGAATAGTTAAGCGGACTGTCGAGCGAAGCTTGAAAATGCAGCTTGCCCGGGCGGTCGACCGCCAGTCGGACGACCATGACCTGATCTGGCGCGGAGACGAATACCTCTCTCGTATGGAGAACGCCTTGGCGAACGAAACGGGTACGGAATACGGCGTCCCGCAAATCCAGCTCGCGCCGGTAATCCTCGACCTGTTCGCCCCCGTCGAATTCCAGTCGCAGATCCCCCATCGCTTGATACGATTCGACCCACGGGCCGAGCATATGCTCTTCGATCAGAGCTTGCGCCTCCGCGTAACGTCCGGCGAAATTCAGCCGCCGCACCTCTTCCAGATACGCTGCCGCCCCGTCATTGTTCGGATCGGTCGGCCGCCCGGACCACAAGGTATCTTCGTTGAGCTGGATCCGCTCGTGCTTGATTCCTCCGAAAGCCATGCCGCCCAGTCGCCCGTTGCCAATCGGCAGCGCTTCGACCCATTCAGCGGCAGGCCGTAGATACCAGAGCTTGAGCTTGTTCTCATCGTTCATCGATTTCACCTTCCTGCGTAGCGCCTTGCAGAATTAGTACGCCTTTGGGAGGAAGAACGACCGTTCCCGTTAGAGTAGAGCCGGATAGCAGATCCGTGCATGCAGCGACGCCAATGTCCACCTGCGCCTCGTCGTCGCGATGGTTAAGCACGAACGTAAAGCGGCCGTTGGCATTGACGCGCTGCGTAGCCTCGACGCCGCGCGGGGTATCCAGCAGCGGATTGATGCCCTTCCGCCTGCACAGCTCTGCAACGAAGTCCGATAGAAACCGCTGCTCCGGACTGGATGCGATATACCAGGCTTCTCCTTGGCCGAAACGGTTGCGTGTGAGCGCGGGTCTGCCGCGATAGAAGTCGTCCCCGTATTCCGCCAGCACTTCGGCGCCTTCCGAATGAATCAGGTCGCAGAGTAGGCCGCAGGAATAGGAGCCGCTAACCGAGCCTAGCGATTCTTTCATGACGATCGAATTGTGTTGATCGGGGAACAGAGCATCGAGCTCTTCCGCCCATAGCCCAAGCAGCTTGCGCAGCTCGCCAGGGTATCCGCCGAGCGCAACCAGATCGCTCTCGCCGACGATGCCGCTGAAAAATGTGGTGACGAACGTTCCGCCCCCGCGCACGTAATTTTCCAGCTTGGCGGCATAGCTCGGCTTAACCATGTAAAGTACGGGAGCAAGTACGAGGTCGTAGGCGCTCAGATCCGAATCCACGCCGATCAGATCGACCGGAATGTTCCGATCATAGAAAGCGTCGTAATACCGCTGAATCTGATCGAGATACTTCAGCGCGACGGTCGGTCCGCTGGAGTATTCAAGCGCCCACCAATTGTCCCAATCGAAGACAATGGCCGCCCGCGACGTCGTTCTGGCATCGAGCAGCGTGTCGCCCAGACGCTTTAATTCGCCGCCGAGCTCCGCCACCTCCCGAAATACGCGGGTATGCTCGTGGCCGGCATGGTCGATGATCGCGCCGTGAAACTTCTCGAACGCCCCTGCGTTTCTGCGCATCTGGAAGAACATAATGCTCTCGGCCCCGCGCGCAATCGACTGATAGCTCCACAGCCGCATGACTCCGGGACGCTTGAGCGGATTGACGTCCTTCCAGTTAAGCACGCTGGGGCTTTGCTCCATGAGCAGGAACGGATCCCCGTTCTTCAAGCCGCGCATCAGATCGTGCCGCATGGCGATCTGGCTCATGGGCATATCGTTCGTCGGGTAGCTGTCCAGCGCGATGACGTCGATCTCCTTCGCCCACTTGAAATAATCTAGCGGCTTGTAAGCCCCATTCCCCTGAAAGTTCGTCGTCACGACCGCGTCGGGAATGACGGCCTTGATCGCGTCTCGCTCCAGCATATAGCATTCCAGCAGGCTATCCGAGGCGAACCGGGCATAATCGAGAGAGATGCCCTGGAACGCCGTCTTGTCCGGATTGGCCGCATCGATATGCTCGGACAGCAGGCTGGGGAGGACGATCTCCTCCCAGCTGTAGAACGTGTGGCCCCAGAAGCGCGTATACCAGGCGTCGTTCAAGGCATCCAGCGTTCCGTACCGTTTCTCCAGCCATAGCCGGAATGCCCGCTCGCAGTTATCGCAATAACAGCGCCAGCCGTACTCGTTGTTCACATGCCAGAGCAGCAGCGCGGGGTGGTTCTTGTATCGCTCGGCCAGCTTGCCCGCCATAAGCGCCGAATATTTACGGAAGGTCGGGCTGTTCGGACAGGAATTGTGCCTGCGTCCGAACTTCTTTTTGCGGCCTTCGGGATCTACAGTCAGCACGTCCGGGTATTGGAGCGCCATCCAGGCCGGATGAGCGGCTGTGCTCGTCCCCAGGCATACCGCGACGCCGTTCCTGTGGAGCTCGTCCATGACCTCGTCCAACCATTCGAACCGGTAAGTTTGCTCGTCCGGTTGATTCAACGCCCAGGAAAATACGTTTAGAGTAACGATATCGATATCGGCCAGTTTGAACAGGCGCATATCCTGGTCGCGGATTTCCCGCGGCCATTGCTCGGGGTTGTAATCTCCGCCGTAGACGATTTTCGACCACTTGCGTTTCATGAACGCACCCTCCTTATTTTTGATCTACGCTCCGTCGATCGCTCCGGCTCTTCGCGGTGAACACGAACGAGCCCGAACCGGTCCGATAGACCGCACAGCCGTCCTCGTGCCCGACGAACCGCGCTCCGTCTCCTTCCACGGCGACGGAATCGAATTCGGAAACGGGAATATGGATCCATCCGTCCGCATTGACCGGAATTTCCACGGCAACCTCTAGCGCATGCCCTTCTCCCTGTTCCCACCGAACGGACGCTTGGCCCGCTCGCAGCTCATGCCGGGCTTCGGCCCATAGCACGTCGCCGACAATGCCTGGCTTAACCTTCACGGCGAAACGCCCCGTTTCCGGAAGATACCGGTAATCCAGCCCCGCGAGACCGGTGTAAAGCCACTCCTCCAGATGCCCAAGCATAAAATGGTTCTGCGATTTGCCGACGGTCGGTCCGTCCCAGGCTTCGGTCAGCGTTGTCGCGCCGTTGGCGATCTGATAGCCATAGCCTGGCGTATCGGTGCTGCGCGTCATTCGGTAGATCAGGTCCGACCGTCCGCCGCGCGCAAGCGCAAGCAGCACATATCTGTGGCCCACGTCGCCGGACGTCGTCCGGCCGCCTCGCTCCTCGATGTTCCGAACAAGCCGCGCAAACAAGGCGTCCCGATGAGCATCCGGAGCCAGTCCGATGGCCAGCGGCATCGCTAAGGCTGCATCGCTGCCCTCAGCGTACAGAACCGTCCGCTCGTCGAAGAACTCGCGGTTAAAGGCGCCTTTGATCGAATCCGCCAATCGGGCATAGACGTCCGCGTCCTCAGTGAAACCAAGCCGCGTCGCTATGCTTCGCATGACGATGGCCAACCCGTAGTAGATGGCGGTTTCCGCCAATGGGACCGGGGTGTTCTGCGAGAAGCCGGGCCCGTTCGGACCGACGTCATACCAATCTCCCAGCCCGTCTCGGAGAATGTTGCCGTCCGCGGTGACCGTCAAGTAGTCGATATAACGTCTCATCGTCTCGTAATGCCGCTGCAGAACGCCGGCGTTTCCGTAGCGCTGCAGCAGCTCCCAGGCGGTCAGAACGGAGGCGCCGCCCCAAGCGACCGCATGCCGGAACACGTCCCACGGCTCCTGAAACACCACATATTCCGGCGCCGTCGTCGGAATGAGCCCATCGGGCTGCTGGGCGTCGGCGATGTCGGCCAGCACCTTCATGAGTAGCGCCTCGACGTCATAGTTGAATATCAGCGAAGGCCCCATCAGATGAACCTGCTCCAGCCAGCCGAGCTTCTCGCGATGCGGGCAATCGGTCAGCACGCTCTTCATGTTGCTGAGCATCGCCCGGTTGATGATCTCGTGAATCCGGTTCAGCCTGTCGTCCGAGCAGCAAAAGCTTCCCGCCTTACGAACGTCCGGATAGATCATCTGCCCCTCTATGCGGTGCAGCACCGGAAGCTTACACGCCTCGTGGCCGTCCTTTTCCGGAGTAATCGCCCCGATACCTTCAACTTGAACGTATCGAAACCCGTAATAAGTAAATCGAGGTCTCCATACTTCCGTACCCATGCCGCTTAAGGTGTAATTCAGCTCGTAGGGGGATCCGGACCATTTCTGATTAGCTAGTCCGTCTTCCGTTAATAGCTCAGCCGGGATCAGCTTTACCGTTGCGCCCTGCGTTCCAGAGACGGCGATTTCCGGCCAGCCCGAGAAATTCCGGCCCAGATCGACGATGAATAGGCCGGGCTTGGGCTCCGCGATAGAGACCGGGGATAGCCGCTCCATCACTTTGAGGGCGGGCGCCGCCTGAGCGACAAGCTCTCCGGAAGGCGCTTCCGCCTCCGCCGCTTCGTGCCAATCTGCCCCTTCGGCGAAGCCGGAACGATCCCAGCCTTCCTGCTCCAATTGCGCATCGTAATCCTCACCGCCATAGATGCAGGAGAAGGCGAGCGGGCTTGCGGCCGTCCGCCACGCGCTATCCGTGCCGATCGTCTCGCTCGTGCCGTCGGCGTAGTCGATGACCAGATCGGCCAGACATTTTGGCGCGCCATACGAGTCTTTAAATTTCGTATAGCGGCCGCCTGCCACATTGTAGAAGCCGTTGCCGAGCAGGATGCCGGCCACGTTCTCCCCTTGTACGAGAGCATCGGTGATGTCGTAAGCGATATAGAGAACCGTTTTGTCATATTCCGTCCACCCGGGGTCGAGCTCGTAATCGCCGACTTTGCCGCCGTTCAGGCGAAGCTCGTAATGACCGAGACCGCTTATATACGCCCGGGCGCACCGCACAGGCTTCTCGATCCGGAAGCTCCGACGGAACTGAGGGAGCGGGCGCCCGGCTGTCCCGTCGGAAGCGTCTCCGATCCACTTTCCGCTCCATCTTCCATCGCGAAGCAAGCCCGTCTCCCACCAGGAGACAGGGCTTTCCGCTTGTCGGCCGAGGTCATCCCGCACCGTCACTTGCCAGTAGTAGCGCCTCCGGGGCTCCAGCGGAGCCCCTTCGTAGGCAATTGCGGCTTGATTCCCGCCGTCCCGCCATCCGCTATCCCATACATCGGATCGTCCGTCGACCAGTAGCTCCTCGCACGCAGCGACCCTGATCCGATAGGCGGTTTGCGAACGGGAGCGTGACGGGGACGACGCGAAAGTCCAGCCCAGCATGGGAGCGGTTGCATCCAGTCCCATGGGCTGGACGCGGCCTTCCGTCCGCATCGACGAGATGATCAGTTCGGTCATAGTTCTCCTCCTGAAGACGCGTGTCCAGTCAGCAGTTCAGACGTCGCCACCGTGATCGTGCGGAACTCAGGGAAAATATTGCAGGTCCGATCCCCGTCTTGCGGACGGCGGCTGGCCGTGTAGAAGTGGTAGAGAACGCCTTTATGGTTGATCACGGAAGGCTTGTGCGCGAAGAGGGCGTCCAGCTCGCCTTCCCGGCCCGTCTCGATGATCGGGTCGGGATATTTGTCCCATTGCCTCAGATCGTGCGATAGAGCGATGCCTTCCTGCGCTTTCTTGTAATCGTAGCCAAAAAAGTACATCACCCAGCGATCGCCGTCGCGAAGCACGCACGGGTCGCTGACGAAGCCGCTATCCCAGGCTCCGGGCGTCACCTTCAGAACCGGGTTATGCTCGTGCCGCCGCCAATTCCGCAAATCCGTCGATACGGCCAGCCCCGTCTGTTCGACCCAGCGTCCGTGATCCTGATTTTTAGCGTTATAGAACAGATAGAACGTCCCCTCATGCTCCACGAGGCATTCTTTGTACAATCCGCCGCGTTCCCAATCCGCGCCTTCCTCCGGTACGAGAATAGGCGCTTCGAGCCGATGCCACGTCAGCAGGCTCTCGTCGTCCGTCCAGGCGAGTCCGATCTTCGCGGGTCCGGCCTCGTATCCGTCGCCAGGATAGGAGTGATACGTAAGCCAATACTTTCCTTGCCACTTTTTCAGAGTCGGAGCTTTATGCAAGTCGTTTTCCCTCAGAATCCACGTTCCGGCAATGTTCCGCGAATCCCAGCGGGAGCCTTCGTCCCTGTCGAGAATGGTGGACAGATGCTCCCAACGGAGCAGATCTTCGCTTGTCGCCAGCGCGGTCTGATAGCCTACGCCGTCAAAGCCGACGTACATCATATAGAAGCCGTCGCGATGCCGGAAGACGAATGGACAATCTACCGCGTGATAGTCGAAGCTGCCGGGAACTCCGGAGCCGACCAGTACGGGATGGCCGTACTTGTAGGGCGTTAAATAAGGGCGAATATTCAACGGAATGCTCCCTCCTTGCCGAGACGGCGAATGAAGTTTGAACCATCATAACATGGAAGGATATCCGGATAATTAAGGCTTTTGGTTAAAAATGATCGCTATACATCGCTTTGAACAGGCTCCTAAGATAAGGGGTATGGAAAGCCAATTTACAGGCGAGCGAGGGTGAACGATGAGCATAGAACGATTGAAGCGACAGTTTAAATCCGCCGATCCGCGCTTCGGGCCGTTGCCTTTCTGGTGGTGGAGCGCGGAGGAAGTGACGGAAGAGCGCATCCGCTGGCAGCTGCAAAAATTCCGCGATGGCGGCTTGCGCAATATCGGCATTATCAATATCGCGCCGACCGGTCCCCAATACGGCAGCGTAAGCGATAATCCCTTCTATTTCAGCGAACGCTGGTGGGCGATGTTCGAAGCGGCTTTGCGGGAAGCGGAGCGGCTCGGCATGTACCTGTATTTCTACGACCAGATCGGTTTCTCCGGCTCAAACTTCCCGGCGCGGATTGTGGCCGAACTTCCGGAATGCGCCGGCTACGTTCTGCGCAGATTCGCCGCGGACGAACGGCTGCCCGAGGGGGCGACGCTGCTGCTGCAGACCTCTGAATACCAATACGCTTCCGTTCGCCAAGGCTTTAACTGGCTGGACCCCTATGCCTGTTCCTTGCTGCTCGATCGAGTACATGGAGAATTCGAACGCAGGTTCCCGCACGATCTGGGACGGACGATCGCGGGGAGCTTCCAGGACGAGCTGCCTCCCCTTCCGTTGTGGACGCCGCAGCTGACGGACCTGTACGAGGACAGATACGGCGGGGATTTACTGACCGGGCTTCCGGCGTTGTTCGAAGATCTGCCCGAGTCGGGCCGTGTGCGAAGGCAGGTGTACGAGCTGGCGGCGGAATTGGCCGAGCGGGCCTTCTTCGTTCCGATCGCGCAATGGCATGACAAGCATCGGATGCTGCTGTGCTGCGATCAGGCCGGACCGGCGCGGAAGGTCGACGTGCATGGGGCACAGCGTCTGTATCTGGATTATATTCGAACGCATCGCTGGTACAATGCGGCGGGTTGCGATATGGACGGAGAGATTAAGCCGCATTCTTCGATGGTTCATCTGCACGGAGGCAAGCGCGTGTTCCTGGAAGCGTTTCATACGAGCGGGTGGGGCGGAACGCTGGAGGAAACGCTGCACTGGTTGATTCCCTGGTTCCAGGCGGGCGTGACGCTGTACAGCCCGCATTCGGTCTATTACAGCACGCGCGGCGGTTGGTGGGAATGGGCGCCGCCCGATACCGGCTGGCGTCAGCCGTACTTCGAGCACTACTCGGTATTCGCCGACACCGTTAGTCGCATCTGCTCTCTGCTGAGCGAAGGAACGCATGTCGCGCCGATCGCGGTGCACTATCCGTCCTATGCGGCATCGGGTTATATGTCGCTAAGCGACGGGAAGAGCACCGATCATCCGATGCTGGTCGCCAATCAGGTGCCCAACGGCGAGATGGAGCATCTCCGCAGAGTGTATGCGGACGTAGCCGGGTACAATGCTCGCAGGGATCAGCATAAGCTTGGCGTTCTTAGGGAAGCCCGGCTGGATTTCGACGTCGTCGACGATTCGGCGTTGGAGAAAAGCAAGGTGGAAGAAGGCAAGCTGCGCATTGCGGACGAGACGTTCTCCGTCTTGCTGCTGTGCGGAACGACGAGGATGGACGAGGCGGCCCGCCGCCGGGTGGAGCGTTGGATCGAAGAAGGCGGATGGGTGATCGGGATCGAGGTGCCGGAGGATGATCCGGTGCTGAACGGAATCGTCAAGGTCGATTCCGCGGCCTCCGCCGTCCAGCTTCTGAATGAGCGTATTCCTCGAATCGTGCAGGGGCCGGGCATGTCCCTTCATCGCCGCGTGGAGGATGCGGACGTCTTCTTGCTGCTTCCCGAAGAAGGTCGGCTGCTCGCGATGCACCAGCCTTCCGACGGGCGGACGGTTTTGCAAGAAAGCGCCTTCTATCGGCTGCGCACGCAAGGCCGTCCCCAGCTTTGGGACCCGGTCAACGGAGACATTATTCCCGCGACGTACACGCGCGACGGCGAATGGGCGGAGCTGGAAGTAAGCTTCGCTTCTTGGCCGGCCGCATTGGTCGTCTGCCCCCGCGAGGAGGACCGCGGCGAGCCCGCATATCCTGCTGTTACGCCAACAACGGTCCTTTCTGCTAAATCAGTTGCGCTCCCCGCGGCGTCGGTCTGCCGCGAGCTGCCCTCCGAAGGTTGGCGGATTATGGCGGTGTCGACACTGGATAATCGCTACGGCGACTTCGACCTGCATGGGGAACGCACGCAGTATGCGCCGATCGAGCGACGGATGGTCCGGGTCCGTCAGGAGACAAACGAGGCGGAAGGGGAACGGGCGGATTGGCAGCATCCCGATTGCGACGATGCTTCCTGGGCAGACCGCTTGTGGAGCGAGGCCGCCTATTGGCAGGCTTCCGACGATGAGCGCTTCGAGCCCGGAGCCAGTCGACCGGTCGTGTACAGCCGTACGTTCGGCGACCACAACTTTAGATCCTGGGCCGGCCGAATGGGACGAGTCCCGCGAAGATTCCTGAACCTCGGCGAAGTGGAGCAGGGCCGAACCGTATGGGCCCGCACCTATGTGCTTGCGCCTTCAGCCGGCCGCTATTGGATTCGTATCGAAAGCAATGCCGACATCGCGGGCCGGATCAACGACCGGGAAATCCAATGGCAGGGAGGCCCCGAGGAGCAGACCGCCTGGATCGAGCTAAATGCCGGCCCCAATGAATTGAAGCTGCGGGTGAAGGCGATCGTCAGCGGCCTGGCTCGAGCCGGGATAGAGGTTAACGCAGAGGCCAAGCCGCCGTTGCCCAAGTGGATCATGACGACGACCCCGAATGCCGGCTCCCGCTTGATCAAGACGATCGAGCCGCGCCCGGGCGCGTCCGTGGAGCGCGTCAGGCTCGTATTCGCAGCCAGAGGCCGGGTCGCTTTGTACGTGAACGGTACCAAGGTGACGGAACACGGCGATTTTAACCCTTATATTCGCCAAGGACAAGAAGAGGCGGATGTGACTTCGCTATGGCGGGAGGGCGCGAACGAGATCCGGTTCGAGCTGCCCGAAGGCGCTGGCGAAGTGCTTGCGGACGGGGTCATCGAGCAGACGAACGGGCAACAAACGGCGTTCTGCACCGGGGAGGACTGGCTCGACGAGTCCGGAAATGCGGCAGCCATCCTTCATGAAGCCGTGCTGCAATTCGCGGAGACTGAGACGCTGTGGCTGTCTCCTCGGCCGCATCCGCTCCCGGGCGTCGGCTGGCTCATGCCGCACTCCGTTCCGGACCCGGAGCCGCTGCCGTTCCAAGGCGATCCGGCTATGATCGGCCGCCCCGTATGGGTACGGCTACCGCTCCCTATTGGCGCTTCCGGCATGACCGTGGCCGCGGCGGGTTCCATGCGAGTATGGATTTCCGGCAAGGAGGTCCCCGTGCGTGACGGCTGCGCCGAGTTCCCTCCTCAGATGGCGGGAGCGATCGCGGCTATTCGAATCGAACCGTCCGGCCCCTGCTCGGATGCCGACGTCCTGCTTGCACCGATCCGCTTCAAGCTTTCCCCTGCGCCGGGCCCATTGGGCGATTGGCGAACGGCGCTTGCCCTGCCGCATCACAGCGGCGCGGTCGAATACGAACGAATCGTCGAATTGCCGGCCTCCGGGCGGGCGATCCTGGATCTGGGCCATGTCCGAGGCACGGCCGAGGTATGGCTGGACGGGCGCCCGATGGGCGTTCGGGCATGGCGGCCCTACCGCTTCGATCTGGGGGAAGGACCGGAGGAAGGAGCGCATCGTTTGCGCATTCGCATAACGAACACACTGGGCGCGCATTATGAAACGGGAAGGCCTTCGCACAATGTGGGAGGCAGCACAGATCCCAAAGTATCGTATTGGAACAGCGGCATCGATCCGACCTGGCAGCATCATTTTGCCGCAGGGGGGCTGCACGGACCTGTTCGAATAAGCCAAGAAACATCTTAAAATCGAACATCAGATTTGAAGAATGAACAATTGAGCGGTTCCGGCGCGTATTGTAACCTCGAATTAAGGCTGCAATACGCGCTGATAAGGAGTGGATCGATTGAAGCAGCAACTGGCAAAGGAATACGCGACGACAAAATCGGATCATTCCATTCGTCTTGTATGGAAGCGCTTTAGACAACAGAAGTACATGCAACTATTCGTATGGCTTGGCCTGATCTCTCTGTTTATTTTTCATTACCTTCCGATGTTCGGTATTCTGATCGCGTTTAAGAACTATAAGATCGCTTCCGGCATTTCCGGGATTTTCACCAGCGAATGGGTGGGACTGAAATATTTCAAAGAGTTCGTAAACAGTTATAACTTCAAGACGATCGTCATCAATACGCTAGGGATCAGTTTTCTTAAACTCATCTTCGCCTTTCCGATCCCGATCTTGCTGGCTCTCATGCTTAACGAAGTGAAGGACGGCCTATTCAAGCGGGCGGTGCAGACGGCCAGTTATCTTCCTCACTTCATTTCCTGGGTTGTTGTGGCCGGGCTCGCTTCGGTATTCCTGTCTGAGAACAGCGGCATTTTCAACATCTTACTGATGGGATTGGGATTGATCAAGGAGCCGATCGCCTTCCTGTCCGATCCGGGCAACTTCTGGGGGATGGCTGTCGGAACCGCAGTATGGAAAGAATCCGGCTGGTGGACGATCATCTTCTTGGCCGCCGTCAGCGGCATCTCGCCCGCATTGTACGAGGCGGCGCATATCGACGGGGCCGGGCGCCTGCGCCGGATTTGGCATATTACGCTTCCCGGCATCAGGGGAACGACCATCGTCGTGCTGATTCTGGCCCTCGGAAGCCTGCTTGGCGGCGGGCTGGTCGGCTCCAACTTCGAACAAGCCTTCCTGCTCGGAAACGCCGTGAACGCGGACAAATCGGAAATCCTGCAAACGTACGCGTTTAAGGTAGGGCTGTCCCAGGGACGCTACTCCTTCGCTACCGCTATCGATTTGCTGCAGGCCGTCATCTCCGTCATCTTGATTTTCGGCAGCAACTGGATTTCGAAGAAAACAACCAAATCGGGCTTGTTCTAGACGGGTAAGAGAGGAGGGACACCATGAGAAAAAGAACGCTCGAGGACTATTCCGTGGATACGTTCGTTTATGCGTTGCTGATCGTCATCTTTATCGTCACCGCTTACCCTTTCTACTATTTATTTATCATCTCCTTCAATAACGGGCTGGATACCGGGCTGGGAGGGATTTACTTCTGGCCCCGGGACTTTACGTTAGCCAACTACGAGAAGATTATGGGCGATGCGAAATGGACGCTGGCCTTCTTCGTCACGGTGGCGAGAACGGGAGTCGGAACGTTGATCGGCGTCGTTTTTACTTGCCTTGTCTCCTACGGATTGGCGCATAAGGGTTTGGTATTCAAGAAAATCTACTTTTCTCTGTTCGTTATCGGCATGTACGTATCCGGGGGATTAATTCCGTTTTATATTATCCTAAGGCACATGCACTTGCTGAATACGTTCTGGGTATACGTCGTTCCATCAATGCTTAATATTTTCTTCCTGTTTATCGCCGTATCGTTCTTCCGGGAAATTCCCTCGGAATTGCGGGAGGCCGCGACGATCGACGGCGCGAACGATATGAGAATTTTCCGCTCGCTTATCTTGCCCATATCCAAGCCTCTCATGGCTACGATGGCGCTGTTCCTGGGCGTGGGACAATGGAATGCCTGGCTCGACTCAGCCTATTACGTGCAAAACGAGAATCTGAGGACGCTGACCTACCGGATGATCGAAGTCATCAATAGAGGCAACATTCCGACGGATGCGGTCAGTATCGAATATGCGGCGAATGCCGTCAAGGTAACCACGTATTCGCTGCAGGTAACGTCGATGGTCGTGGCCGTCGTACCGATCATGATCGTGTACCCGTTCTTGCAAAAATATTTTGTCAAAGGTGCGATGATCGGCGCGGTTAAAGGCTGATTCTCGATAGATGCAATCATTCAACGGGAGGGTTCATGCAAATGAAAAAGAATACCGGCAAAGCTTTGAAATCGCTGGGGCTGCTCGCGCTTATCGGGTCCTTGCTTACGGCCTGTTCTTCGGGAGGCAACAACGCTCCGGCCTCGTCCGGCGCTAGTCCGTCCGCTCCAGGAGCAACACAAACGGAGGACGGCGGAGCAGAGACGGTCAAGGATCTTGGAGAAATAACTTTGTTCGTCGATCACCCCTGGTGGCCGATGACCGAATGGAAGGGTAAAATCCCCGATGAAATCTCGAAGAGAACCGGCATCAAGGTCAATGTACAGATCGCGGCCGACGCGCAGCAGCTCCCGCTCATGATCGCGTCCGGAGCGCAAATGCCCGATATCGTTTACACGTACAACAACCACCAGTCGATGTCCAACCCGGATATTTCTTACACATGGGACGAACTGATCGAGGAGTACCAGCTGAAGGATTTCGAGATTTCTCCGATCGCCCGAGCCGTTAACGCGACGAAGGATGGCAGCCTTTATACGATCCGCAACGGTTTCATGACGGCCGACGAATTGGCGGAGTGCGATAAATGCTTGAATCCGGGCCAAGGACTGTCGGTACGCGCAGACATTATGGATGCGCTCGGCAATCCGAAGCTGGAGACTTTGGACGACTATTTGAACATTCTTGGACAAGTGAAGGAGAAATATCCGGATCTCATCCCGGCGGTCATTACCCCGGGGGAAGCGGGAAGCTACTTGCGCATTCAGCACGGCGTACCCCGGTTCGGCTTCTATAATTCCGGCGACGACCAAGCGAAGTACTATATTAATCACCCGGATCAGGAAGCGTTTTACCTGTATGTGAACAAGCTATATCGCGACGGTTATATCGTAGCCGAGAACTTCACGTGGCAAGAGCGGACAGAAGCGGAAAACCAAATTCTGAACGGCAAGGCGTTCTCCCTGATCAACGCGTCGGGAGACTCCGAAACGCTTAATCCCCGTCTGGAGTCGGACGGAAAGCAATTTCGGATGACGCAGATCATTAAAAATCTGGGCTCCAACGCTAAGGTCTATTCGAACGGAATCGGGTGGTCGGGCATGTACGTGCCGAAAACGGCCAAAAACAAGGAAGCGGCAAGCAAGTTCATCCAATATATGTACAGCATTGAAGGACAGCGCCTGGCTTCTTGGGGGATCGAGGGAGAGGATTGGACAATGCATGCAGAAGGCTACCCGGTGTTCAACTTCGACTCCAAGGACCAAGACAAACAGGTACAGATGGGCGTCGTATGGTGGGGCATTCTGGCCGACAAGGGCGAGACCTCCAGTCTGCAGCGTTACGTGCCGGATTCCGCTTCGACTGCGGTGATGCAGGAGCTGAAGAAAGTGACGATCGTCGATTCGATATTCGGCAAAGTGGTGCCCGCAGCCGACTCGGACGAGCAGGTCATTCAGGCCAATATCGACAACATGATCAAAAACGAAGAGATGAAAATTTATTTGGCCAAGTCCGAGGAGGATGCCAAAGTCGCGTTAAAAGCGATGCTCGACAAGACGAAAGACATCGGGATCGACCGGTTGGAAGAATGGGCGACGAAGGAGTATAATGAAGCCAAATCATTAATGAAGTAACATAATCGATGATCTTGGACGCAGGGTAAGGTTCTTCGGAGCCTTACCCGACTTGTCATTTTACACCGGGAAGCGATGGGATCGTCTTGATTCGATTTCTAAAGAGCGTACGAATCGTTCACAAAATGATTTTCGGCTACATTTTGCTAGTGCTTCTGCCTGTTGTCCTATCGGGAGCGTATCTGTACCATCAATTCAATTCAAATGTCGTAAACGACTTTTCTCAGGCTAAGCAGCAATTGATTATACAGGCCTCAAACAGCTTAAAGGTCAGTCTGACTCAGGTGGAATCCATCCATTCCCTGTTCCAGCACAATTCTCAGATGCTAGAATATTTGAAAGGGCTTTATCAGACGCCCGGAGACTACGTCTATTATTTCCTGAAGGATATACGGCCGATCTTCACGTTCGCCAACAACTCGAATCCTTCGATTGAATCCGTCCGGTTGTACAAGACGAAGCAGGCGGTCATGCCGGTGGGCAAAGAGATCAGCGATCTTCTCGATGAAGAATCGCAAGAGGCCAGGGACGTATCCCAGGAGCTGAAGATCAATCAGAAGCGGTGGATCACGCAACCGTCGCTATCGTCCGGTCTTCCGGAATTGCTCTTCTATCAGAATCTGTACACCGACAACTACACGACTCGTCTGGGCATTCTTGAAATTAGGGTTAACGACCGAATTATCGGCGATTTTGTGGAGGCTGTCGTGAGCGGCGATAATACGGGAATAGTGGTTTTAAAGGGAGATGAAAGCGTATACGAGAATCGGGGGGAGCAACTCAAGCCCGATGCGTATCATGCGATCTTGGATAAAATCCTAAACCGTGCGGCCCCGAAGCAGACGACCTGGAGCGAGCGGGGAGTACTGGTGAATTCTCTGGACATCCCGGATCTGCAACTGAAGTTTTATTTCATGTCCTCCACTAACGAGCTGTTCTCGGATTTGTCCAAGCAGACGAAAAATCTGGCTTGGATTATGGGCGGGTTGCTGCTTCTGCTCTCCGCCGTCTATTACGCGATCGCGTCCGTGTTGACAAAGCGGATCTTGAACCTGACCAAACATATGCGAAGGGTGAACGAGAACAATCTGACGCCTTTCGAGGATAAGGGCAACGGCGATGAGATCGGTTTCCTGATTCTTTCCTATAACTCTTTGATTCTTAGAATCGATGAGTTGCTTAACACCGTTCACAAAGCCGAGTTGATGAAAAAAGAGGCCGACTATCTGGTATTGCAGGCTCAGGTAAAGCCTCATTTTCTCTATAATACGCTGGAATCGATCCGCATGCTCGCCGAGATCAACGACGATAACGAAGTCGTCGACGCCATCTATTCCCTGGGCAAGCTCCTTCGTTACAGTCTGTCGTCACAGGAGAACGAATCGACACTGAAGAAGGAACTGGCCAACGTAACCCATTATTTGGACGTTCATAAGCCGCGCTTGATGGAGCTGCTTCAATACGATATTCAGGTGCGAACGGAGATTGACGACATGCGCTGTCCGCGGTTCATTTTGCAGCCGCTGCTGGAGAATTGCATCAACCACGGCATTGCCAAGAGGAGAGGCAAGGGCGAGATTGTAGTAATCGTTGATCGGGAAGACGATACGATTCTCATTGAAATATCGGACAATGGAGCGGGGATCCCCGAGGAGAGGCTGAAGGTGATCCGCGATGTGTTGGACAACAAGGCCGATCGGAGCGTGCTGCAGACGGAAGATTCCGGGCTCGGACTCTACAACGTAAGCGAAAGGATAATGGCGTTTTACGGGGAAGGCTCGGGCTTGACCATCGAGAGTGCCGTCGGTCAGGGAACGACTTATATCCTGAGATTGGGAGTGAAACGATAATGAACTTGATGATCGTGGATGACGAGCCGTTTATTCATAAGGGACTTATCAATATTATTGAAAAAGGCAGCACTCCTTGTTCGGCCATCGTATGCGCTTACGATGGCATCGAGGCTCTGGATAAAATGCGGGATTTCAAGCCGGACCTGGTCATAACCGATATTCAGATGCCGGAGATGAACGGCCTTGAACTGATCCGGGAAGCGAAAAGCCGGGATCTGTGCAAGCGATTCATCCTTCTGACCGGCTTCGACCATACCGAGTATTTGCGGAAAGCGATTCGCTGCCAGGTGATCGATTACTTGCTGAAGCCGATCAACAAAATCGAGCTATACGATGTTCTGTCCAACGTCTCGATCGAGCTAGTAAGCGAAGCATCGGCCCGTCAAGCTTCTTGGGCGGGCACCGGGGATGAAGATCCGGTCTTCGCCCGAATGGAGAACGGCAATCAGATGTCCAGAAACGTAGAGAAAATCATTCATTATATCCATGAGAACTATGCGTTAGATCTGTCCCTGGATCAGGTCGCAGAGCACGTATATTTGCATCCTAACTATATCAGCTCTTTGTTTCGCAAGGAGACGGGAATCACCTTCATTCATTATTTGCACCTGTATCGGATCCAGAAAGCCAAGCAGCTTATAAACAAGCATCAGGAGATGCCCTTGCAGCAAATCTCGGAGAAGGTCGGATATGAGAATGTGCGCCATTTTTTCAGTATTTTCAAAAAGCATTGCGGGGTGACTCCGGGTGATTACCGGGCCAGCAAGCATTAAACGCCCCAATTATTCTTATTAAAAAGCATCCGCCCGAACGGCAGATGCTTTTTTGGGCTTATTGCAACACGGTGTGTTCGGCTTCGCTAAGGCGCTTGAAGACGGTCAACGCTTGCATCGGGGAGGCTTGGGAAGCCTGGAGCCGTAAGCGACGTAGAAACCGTTTTTTGTTTTGTTCGGAAGGGAGGGGGTCGAGACGATTCGGCCTTGCTGAACCATGATCCCTCGATTGCTCGGCTTCAGGTTCGCGCTGCGGCGATTTATTTTGCCGCTGTAGAATCTGATTTTGCCGTAGTTGGCCAATGTCGTGATTTCACTGCCGATAGAAGGAGCCTCCATCACCCACTCCGCCGTCGCAGCCGGTCCGGCGTACGTTTGAATCGTTTTGAACGTCCAGCCCTTCGTCTTGTTGCGCAGCAGAATCAGCCATTTGCGGTTCGGAAGTTTGCGGATTTGTGCGAAGATCAGGTCTCCCGGCGAGACCGGGCGATTGATGCGGGTTTCGGGAGCGGGCAGGATTTCCCACCAGGGGTAGTATACGGTCTTCCCGTTGATCGTGTCGTGCTCGGTGCCCGTCTGAATCAGGAACGGATTCTCGAAGCCGTCGATCCCGATCCAGGCTGAAGAAAACCGATCCTGTTTGCTCGGCTTTACTTGAGGAACGACCCAGTAGGCCGAAATCTGACGATATGCGTTTTTCTTCCCACTGATCGCATATCCCGACCAATTGCTTGATATCCATCCGGGAGCAATGCTGCGGGAAGGTCGTGCGGCAGAGGAAGCGGGACGAAGCGGAGCGGAGCCTTTCCGTTGATTTTTCGCCAAATCTACACCGCCTTTACAGGTTTGGTATAAAGGTATTCCACCCTGTGAAAGACGGAAACGGACAACTACCCTCGAAGCCCTTTATCCGGTTGATTTCGACCTTCGTTTATCTTCCTGCCACCCGGCAATTATCGGACTAGTCAGCGTTTACCGATCCGATTTTCTTTTTAATCGTAGCCACCGCTTCGCGTGTTGCTTTTTCGCCCAGCTGGATTAAGGAAGGGGAAGCTTTAAACGATAACGCGTTTACTCCTAGATCGGGATGCAGCACAACGTCGGCTAACTGCAGCTCCTCTTGCCTGATTTTCTCGCTCATGATTTCGATCGTATTGAGAATGGAGGCAATAAAATGTTTAGGCGCTTTTTTCGTCGACGAAGACAAGCTGACATCGACCGCGATCACGACATCCGCCCCCATGCTTCTCGCAAGAGCGACCGGTACAGCATGGACCACTCCTCCGTCAATCAGTAAGCGATTGCCCAAGGTGACGGGCTTAATAATTCCGGGAATCGCCGTGGAGGCGCATATCGCATGAGAGACTCTTCCTTTGTTCAGAATGTGGGTCTCTCCGGTTAGCGCGTTGGCGGCGACAGCGGCAAACGGAATCCGCAGATCCTCGAAATCGACCGGCCCGATGTATTTCTCCACGAACCGGATCATTCGATGGTTGCTGGCGAATGCTTTCGGATGCAGCATGAATTGAACGAGCTGTCTCCAGCGCACCGTCGGCAATACTCTTTCGAATGCGGAGATCGGCTGGCCGCCGGCATAGAGAGCGCCGATAAATGCGCCTACGCTCGTTCCCGCAATCAAATCGACCGGTATTTGCTCCTCCTCCAGCACCTTTAAGATGCCTACGTGAGCTGCACCGCGGACGGAGCCGCTACCAAGAGCCAGACCGACGGTCGGCCTCGTTCCCGGCTTGCGCGGCCCGCTGAACCGCAGATGGGAGTTGCGTATCGTGCTTCCTCTGCTTAACAGAAGGGCTTCTTCGAGCAGCTTTTTGAGTTCTTCGACATTGCCTTTAAGGAACGGGAACATCTGAATCATCCGCATGGCGCTCTCTGTGATCGCATCGCAAGGGTTGGCTGCGCCGGCTTTCGATAAGAAATAATTAACAAGCTCCGGGATATCGTCGGTTCTCTCCCGCAACGGTTCTACGTGAATTTGTTGAATTTCCGCATCAAGGGGTCGCAAGGCCGTCATGATGATCCGGCATTCTTCCGACGCCTGGAGCAGTCGGTGAAGAACATTCTCAGGCAATGCCTCAGCATGCTTCAGGATGAGACTTCCGCCTTTGGCGGCATGGGCTTTTCGATTCCATTCGTCCCAATTGAAATCGATCCCGCTTATCGCCAGCAACGGATAATTCCGACGATGAGACCCGTCATGCAGCCGATAGGCGATATGAAGCTTCCCTACGCCCTTCTCTCCGACCAGGCATACAGGGCGCTCTTGAACGGACAGCCGTTCCAGCTCCTGCCTCAGATTGCGCATATAAGGGCTGCTCCCGATCAACGGCCCGTATCCGTTCTGCCTCTGCTGTTCCATTTCGCGGAGTACGACGAAGCTTCGGGCATGCTCCTCCATGACCCGATCATTCGATCTGCGAATCCGGACGATCATGCTTTCCATCACTTGTTGGCGAAAAGCGGCGCTTTTGTCCATGAGCATCATCAAGCCGTCGCGCTGCATGGATAACGTTCTGACCTGCCCTTGGGCTCTTATCGAAGCGCTTACGGTTTCCCCGGTTAGACAAGACATTTCGCCGAAGAAATGCCCTCTGCTTAACTCGGCCAAGGTTACCGGAACCTCGTTTTCGATGTACACAAAGACGACTCCGGACAGGAGAATATGAAAGCGAGCGCTTGTCTGTCCCATGTGCAAAATAATCGTTCCATCCGAATACTCGGTTTCCGTCAAATAGGGAAACAGAGCTTCCATGTCCGTCGTTTCCAATTGATCGATGATGGGATATTGTCGGAGTTTCTCAAGCACCAGCGTAGCCTCTCCTTTCACAACTGCACTAACGCACGAAAGACAATGATCATTAATCTTAGCAGCTTAATGTGTCGGGAAGATGTCGAAACGAATGAGTTTGCGATCAAGCCTCGAATCAAGTAAGCTAAGTGGCGTAAGCACTTAGAAGAGGAAGGTGCGACTCGTGAGCGCTGAAGAGGAGCTAATTCTGCAGCCTGGAGAACGGCTGGACGATCTATTGACTCATCATTTGAAAATCATTCAAAGTCCCGAAGTGTTCAGTTTCTCGCTGGACGCGGTGCTGCTCGCTCGGTTTGCCTCCGTACCGCCAAGAGGGCGCATTCTCGATTTGTGTACAGGCAACGGCGTTATTCCGATGCTGCTTACGACGCGAACCGAAGCAAAAGTGGAGGGCATCGAGATTCAGACCCGGCTCGCCGACATGGCGCGAAGAAGCGTATCGTTGAACCGTCTGGACGACCGGGTACATATTATAGAAGGCGATTTGCGCGAATGGAAGCTCGAAGGCGAGCTATACGATGCAGTTACGGTTAATCCGCCGTATTTGCCGGTCGCGAGCGGCGATCGCAAAGACAATCTTCATCAGGCAATGGCCCGCCACGAGGTCGGCTGCAAGCTGGAGGACGTCGTCGCGGCCTGCGCCAGGAGCGTGAAGGCGGGCGGCAAGGTTGCGATGGTTCATCGTCCGAGCCGGTTGGTCGATATTATCGATCTGATGCGCCGTTACCGCATTGAACCAAAGCGGATACGCTTCGTGCACCCCCGCAGGGAAGCGGAAGCGAACATGATATTAATAGAAGGAACTCGCGACGGCCGGCCTGAGGTTAGACTCTTGCCGCCTCTGATCGTCTATGAAGAGGACGGGGAGTATACGCCGGAGCTGTTGGCCGTATTTTACGGACAAGCGGCGGAACTGCCGGACTTCAAACGCCCTAACGGGCGAGCGCCGTCGGTTAAGGAAAAGCGGACTGGAGGGGAGGAGCTAACATGAACGAAGCTACAACAAACAGAGACGGGATCGACTCGGGAGAGGCAGCAAGAGCAAGCTTTGCTCAGGCCACTGTCCAGAAGAGCTTCGCTGCGCGCGAGAAGCCGGGGACGCTGTACTTGGTAGCGACGCCGATCGGCAATCTGGAGGATATGACGTTTCGCGCGATCCGCACATTAAAGGAGGTGCAACTGATCGCGGCCGAGGATACGAGGCAGACGCGCAAGCTGCTGACGCATTTCGAAATCCAGAACCGGCTTGTCAGCTATCACGAGCATAACCGGGAAGCAAGCGGTCCCGAATTAATCCGTCTGCTTCTGGAAGGTCAGAGCATTGCGCTTGTCAGCGATGCGGGTATTCCCGCGATCTCCGACCCGGGGGCGGACTTGGCGAGGGACGCGGCAGCCGTCGGCATACCGATCGTGCCGATTCCGGGGGCGAATGCCGCTCTGTCGGCGCTGATCGTCTCCGGTCTCCCGACCGATCGCTTCCTGTTCGTCGGCTTTCCGCCGCGCGATCGGAAGGGCGTGCACAAGCTGCTCGACAGCTTGCAGGGAGAGAGCGGAACGCTGATTTTATACGAATCTCCCCACCGACTGAAAAAAACCGTAGCTGCGATCGCCGAGCGATGGGGCGGCCGAAAAATGGCTATCGTACGCGAACTGACGAAGAAGCACGAGGAAGTCGTTAGGGGAACGGTTGAGGCCTGTCTGGCGCATGTCGAGCAGAACGCTCCGCTCGGGGAGTGCTGTATATTAATAGAAGGAACGCGTTCGGAAAACGGAATTCGAGCAGGAGACGACGCGGAACAGGTCGGCTTGTGGTGGACTTCCGTAACGCTTGGGCAGCATGTTGCGCATTACGAGGCGGCCGGACAATCGCGTAAGGAAGCGATGAAATCAACGGCGACGGATCGGGGAATATCGAAGCGAGACGTCTATCAGGCGCTGCTTGAAAAGAACGAAGACGAGTAAATGGGGTACAAGTAAGTAAGACGAAAAAAATCCCCTCCCGAGATCGACATCGAGAGGGGGCAAGGAGTATAAAAAGGTTCGAATTAACAATAATTAGAATACAAATTTTATTATAAACTATTTTCTCTAATTTGTCACAGGGGAAGGTAAATCCTTCAAACATTCTCTGCAAACAATTTTTCCTTTGAAGTAAGTAACGTTCTCCGCGTTGCCGCAGAAGATGCACGCAGGCTCGTATTTCTTAAGCATAATGCGCTCGCCGTCTACATAAATCTCCAGCGCGTCTTTCTCTCCAATGCCAAGTGTGCGGCGAAGCTCGATCGGAATAACCACCCGTCCCAATTCATCGACTTTACGTACGATACCGGTAGATTTCATCATTTGGTAATACCCCTCTCGTATGATTAAAATAAATACAAAACGAACATAGATCCTGTGCCTGTTCGTTGTCGCCAGTTTTCGACAAAGTTCTCTCTTTTCCGAACTCTATCGTACCAACCTTTCCCAAAAAAGTCAACCTGAAAGCGCGCGAGAAATGCTTAAAATTCTTAAATATCGTCTGAAAATCCTCTCAGGAATGGTGATTTTCTAAAAAAAGCTCGTTAAGACGGCCAAAAGTATAAGGAAAACGAAATTCGACAATATTCGACATAAACCGATTTTTTCAACGACACTTTGTCGAAAAATGACCAAGATGAGGTGATGTTCCATGTTATCGAGATTACACGAGGAGAAGGTTTTCAAAGATCCTGTGCATCATTCCATTTACGTGCAGGATCTGACCGTCTGGAAGCTCATCAATACGCCGGAGTTCCAGCGACTCAGAAGAATCCGCCAACTAGGCACCTCCTATCTTACGTTTCATGGGGCAGAGCACAGTCGGTTTTCCCATTCGTTGGGTGTATATGAAATTACAAGGAAAGTGATTTCTCAGTTTGAGCGTAATGGATACAGCGATTGGCCGCAAGAGGAAAAATTGCTCAGTCTTTGTGCTTCTTTGTTGCATGATGTCGGACATGGCCCATTTTCGCATTCTATTGAACAAATCTTCGGCACGGACCATGAAGAATGGACCTGCGAAGTGGTCTTAGGGGATACCGAGATTAACCGCGTACTGCGCGAAATCGATGACCGATTTCCGGACAAGGTCGCCGCGGTGATCCGCAAGAAATACGAAAAACCGATTGTAGTCAGCCTCGTATCCAGCCAACTGGATGCGGATCGGATGGATTACTTGCTGCGCGATGCTTATTTCACGGGAGTGAACTACGGCACGTTTGATCTGGACCGCATTTTGCGAGTGCTGCGCCCCTTCCAGGGGAAAATCGTCGTTAAGGACAGCGGGATGCACGCCGTCGAAGATTACTTAATGTCAAGATACCAAATGTATTGGCAGGTTTATTTTCACCCTGTCACCCGCAGCTCGGAAATATTGCTTCGTCAAATTTTCCGGAGAGCGAGCGAGCTTCTCGCGTCCGGCTACGCATTCTCCTTTATGCTTGACCCGATCCGGGCTTTGCTGTCCGGCTCCGTCACGCTGGCACAGTACATGAGGCTCGACGAGGCGATGGTGCAGACGGCTTTCGGCGAGTGGGCGGGCGAACGCGACGAATTGCTGGCGGATCTATGCCGGCGCTTCTTGAACCGGAGGCTGTACAAGTTTGCGCCGCTGACCGGAGAGGACAGAGGGTGGCTCGAAGATGTTCGCGGCGAGTGGCGAAGGATCGGCCTCGATCCGTCCTATCATATGGAAGTCGACAAGCCCGAGGATTCCCCGTATGACGTCTATAAGCCGGGGGTGCTGCCTGACAGTAAGGAGAAGCCTCCGATTTTGCTGTTGGACAAGCGGGAGGAGCTGACGGAAATTTCGGCAGCCTCCGATATTATTCGCTCGATCGCCGGCTTGCATCGAGGCAATGATTACATTTATTATCCGGAGGAGCGAGTGCTTCCGCACGCTCATTTGCTCAGTTCCGAGACACGCGCCAGGTTGTCTATATAATAGAAGAAAGTGATTTGGATCACACATAAAATGAGAGTTCAAAAAGTCCGGTTTTCAGCACCAAGAAGGTTGGATGAAGACCGGTGATGAGGAACGGAGCGTAGTGGAAGCTACGTGAGTACCGGAAGATCCGGCTGAATGCAAGATTCGACGTCGAGTATGCTTTATGAGATGCTTCGTGATCAAAATTGGACTTTTTGAACAACCTCTCGAAAAAGGAGACATAATGATGCTTTTTGATACCCATGCCCACCTCGATTCTCACAAGTTCGACAGCGATCGAGATGAAGTGATAGAACGCGCGTTGGCCGCCGGCGTAGACACGATCGTCAATATCGGGTTCAACCGCGAGACGATTCCCACGACGATGGCGTTGACGGAGAAATACCCGTTTATTTATGCGGCGGTTGGGTGGCATCCGACCGATGCCGTCGACATGAAGCTGGAAGAGGATTTGGCCTGGATCGAGCGACTCTGCACCACTCATCCGAAAGTCGTCGCGATCGGCGAAATCGGACTTGATTATTATTGGGACACATCGCCGAAAGACGTTCAGCAGACAGTGTTTCGCGAACAAATTCGACTGGCCCGGCGGATCGGAAAACCTATTGTGATTCATAATCGGGACGCACACGAGGACATTGTAAAATTATTGAAGGAGGAGCGGGCTTCCGAGGTCGGGGGAATTATGCACTGCTTCTCCGGAAGTTGGGAGACGGCCCAAATATGCCTGGATATGAATTTCCATATTTCCTTCGGGGGACCGGTTACATTCAAAAATGCAAGGGTTCCCAAAGAGGTTTTGGAAAGGGTTCCATTGGACCGTTTGCTGATCGAAACCGATGCCCCCTATTTGACTCCTCACCCCCATCGAGGGAAGCGAAATGAGTCCGCTTACGTGCGTCTGGTCGCAGAGACGGCAGCGGAAATAAAAGGTGTTTCTCTGGAAGAAATTGCAAAAATAACAGGCGATAACGCCAGACGCTGTTTTGGGATAACGAGATAAACGGAAGAAACGGGAGGAAAACAAGCCGCTTCGAAGAAAAAACTGGCTTTTGTTGCGATTATCGCGCAAGTTCCCTTCGATTTTCCGTAAAAACGGCCAAATTCGTCGGATGAGCCGTCTTTACACTGTTATCGCGCAGAGGTTATGATCTTCAACAGAAAGTTCGAATATGACATTCCTTTTCCAGTGCGCTTAATCTCCCGAACGGGAGAGTGGGGGACCCAACGCGGCGACGATCTTGATGAGCGTCCAATGCGGTCCGAGCAATCTTGGGGTGAATGCGGCAAGTGTCGGGATGGCGGCTCTATCTGAGTGACGCGTCAGGCATGCAGCCGTTAGGGCAACTCTCTTTGCCCGAATCCGACAGCTAACCCCGCAAGCGTGATAGAGAGAGGTCACCCTCGTGCCGCTACAGTACTTAGCTTATTTTCAATCATGCGGAAGCCACGAACAGTCCTCTGTCTCGATGGCTTTTTGTGTTGCCAACACAACTGCTCAGGGTAACATGCTCTCATGTGAGTATTCTGAACTGGGGAAGGCGGCGTCTGATCGATCCAGCCGAAATCCGCGAAAATTTCGGGTCTGATCGCCAGGTGTCGTTAACCATTTTGGATTAGTCGCGTCAGACAACATCATGCATTACAGTCGACGGCGGGCTATGAAGGAGGAACGAGATATGGGCGCAATTCCTATTCAGGAAACCCATGATCCACGACCGACCGGCAAGCTTTTCGCACTGCGTTGGAAGCATGAGCATTTGCGTGCAGCGCTATTGGCCGCAATTCTCGTTTTTGCCATCTCCATCATGTTCATTTCGTTGCTGCAGAAGGCGGCGATCAAGAACATTACGATCATCGACAACGGCGTCTCGAAGGCGATCTCTACGAAAACCTCGGACGTGCTCGGCTTGCTCGAAGAGCAGGGCATTTACATCGGGCCTAACGATCATCTCTCTATGGCGGCTACGGCCAGCTTGGAAGAGGGAAGCCGATTGATTATCGACCGGGCAGTAGGCGTTATGATCAAAGCGGATGGCAAACAGCAAGTCGCTTATTCAAGCGAAGATACCGTTGGGGGAGTCATCCAGTCGTTAAACCTCAATCTATCCGAGAATGACCGCGTCGTTCCGGAGCTTGACAGTCCTTTGCGGGAAGGTATGACCGTATCGGTCGTTCGCGTGCGCAAAGAGGTTACAGAGACCCAGCGCCCGATCGCCTTCAAGGTTGTGGAGAAGAAGAGCGAGGAGCTTGAAGAAGGCAAGACGAAGGTCGTGACCGAAGGCAAGGAAGGCACGGTCGTCTATAAAACCGAGAAGGTTTACGAGAACGGCAAGCTGGTCAGCCAGGAAATGATCGAGAAGACGATTGCCAAGCCGGCTGTACAGCAGGTTGTCGCAATCGGAACGAAGAAGAAGGCCGAAGTGGCTTTGGCATCGTTCAGCGGACCGCCGAAAGCGGGAGAAGCGAAAGTCGTCAAGCTGAACGGCAAGAGCGTCAAAGTAAAACGGATGCTGAGCAACGTGACGTTGACGGCGTATTCGGCAGGGTTCGCATCTACGGGTAAATCCAAAGGAGACGACGGCTACGGCATCACCCGGACCGGAACGACCGTGAAGGAAGGCCGCACGGTTGCTGTGGATCCGAAAGTGATTCCGCTCGGCTGGTGGGTGTACATCGAAGGGATCGGCTTCCGCCGCGCCGAAGATACGGGCGGAGCCGTCAAAGGCAAGAAAATCGATGTCTACTTCGATAGCGAATCGCACGTCAACAAGTTCGGATTAAAACGCGGGTATACGGTGTACGTGATCGGGCCGGTCAAGCCGTCCGCGGATTAGCCGGCATCGCTCGGCTTCGATCCAATAGAGCTTTGCGTCGGGAAGAGCCTTTGGGCTCTTCCCGATTTTTGTTGCGCAGCAGTGCGGAAGGGAGGGTTCGGGACTTGCCCTTCGTACCATTCTCGTATACGCTTGAAGGAAATGCACGGATTAAAGGCGGAATGAAAACGAATGATTCGAGAAATGATTGTCGTGGAGGGGAAGGATGACACGACGGCGGTCAAGCGGGCCGTAAACGCCGATACGATCGAGACGGGCGGCTCGGCGATCGGAGAGGACGTGCTTGTGCGGATCGAGCTTGCGCAAGCACGCAGAGGCGTCATCGTCCTCACCGACCCGGACGCTCCGGGGGAACGTATCCGCAAGATCGTCTCCGAGCGCGTTCCGGACTGCAAGCATGCCTTCCTGACGAAGGACGAGGCGCGAGGCCGCAGGGGCATCGGCGTGGAGCATGCATCCGATGAAGCGATTCGCCGGGCGCTGGAGAGGGTGCGCGGACCGGAGGCGGCCACGGACGAGCCTGCGGAGATCGAGTGGAACGACCTGCTGGCCGCCGGGCTGATCGTACACGCCTCATCTGCGGGCCGCAGAGAGCGTATGGGAGAGATTCTGGGCATAGGCTACGCAAACGGCAAACAATTTTACAAGAGATGCCTCATGTTCCGGATTACGAAGGCCGAATTTCAAGCGGCGCTGGAGCAGTTGGAGCAGGAAGGACGATAAAGGCATGAAGGAGATCGCCACATCAAACCGGACGCGCGAAATTATTCGCAAGCACGGGTTTACGTTCAAAAAGAGTCTCGGCCAAAACTTCCTGATCGACGGGAATGTGCTCGACCAGATCATTGCTGCGGCCGGGCTGGACGAGACGCGAGGAGCGCTGGAGGTCGGCCCGGGAATCGGATCGCTGACCGAGAGGCTCGCCAAGTCCGCCGGCAAGGTGACGGCGGTGGAGATCGATCGGAGGTTGATTCCGATCCTTAAGGACGTCTTGGCTCCTTACGAGCATGTCAGCATCGTCCAAAGCGATATTCTGAAAACCGATCTGCATGCGCTCTGGCAAGAGCATTTCACCGGTCTGGCGGGCGTCAGCGTCGTAGCGAATCTTCCGTACTACGTGACGACGCCGATCATCATGAAGCTGCTGGAGGACAAGCTGCCGATTGAGAACATCGTCGTTATGGTGCAGAAGGAAGTTGCCTTGAGAATGTCCGCCAAGCCGGGCGGCAAAGATTACGGCAGCTTGAGCATTGCCGTTCAGTACTACTGCGAGCCGGAGTTGGTATGCATCGTTCCGGGCAAAGCGTTTATTCCCGAGCCGAATGTGGATTCGGCGGTCATCAGGCTGAAACGGCGCCCCGAACCGGCCGTCAGCGTGCCGGACGAGGAGAAGTTTTTCCGCGTTGTTCAGACTTCGTTCGCGCAGCGGCGCAAGACGCTGGCGAACAATTTGTCCGCGCTATCCGGCAAGGAGCGCAAAGCCGAGCTCGGCGACCTGCTTAGGGAGATCGGCGTACAACCGGAGCGGAGGGCGGAGACGTTGTCTCTGGAGGAGTTCGCAGCCGTGTGCGAGGCTCTGACCCGCAGCGGCATGCTCGCATAAAAACGCGGCCGATAGCCGTTAAAACCGTCCCCCCGGACGCGCACCCATCCGACTCCGACTCCATAGGATAGACGGAGAGGTGAGTGGGCATGAAGCAGGGGGACCTTGTCGTACGGAAATCCTATGGAGGAGACGTGTTGTTCCGGGTCGCGGCGTTCGCCGCGCAGCAAGCCGTGCTCAGAGGGACGGATTACCGCTTGCTGGCGGATGCGCCGGTCGAGGATCTCCAGACGGTGCGAAACCCGGACGAGCTCGGAGGGACGCGCCAGGCGCGTATTAAAGCGAACGAGTCGCTGCGCAAAATCAGCGAGGAGCGGAGCCGGCAATTCGGCCGTTTTGGATTTACGACAGCGCTGGATGATCGCAGACAGCCGTTCTTCGAAATGCCGGGCAAAGTACTTCATCTGGACGGCGATCCGAATTATCTCAAGAAGAGCATGCAGGTGTACGCGCAGCTGAAAGTGCCGGCGGAAGGCGTTCATTGTCATGAGTCGCAGATGCCGCATATGCTCATGCGCATGCTTCCTCAGTTCCATCCGGATATCGTCGTCATTACAGGCCATGACGGCGTTCTTAAGCAGCAGCAGAATCTGCAGCAGCTCAGCAGCTACAAAAACTCGTTGAACTTCGTACACGCCGTGAACGTAGCCAGGGATTACGAACGCAACCGCGATTCCCTGGTCGTTGTCGCCGGAGCTTGCCAGTCACACTTTGAGGCGCTGCTGCAGGCGGGAGCGAATTTCGCCAGCTCTCCGGGCCGAATTATGATTCATGCGCTTGATCCGGTGTATGTGGCCGTTCGCGCGGCGTTTACGCCGTTCCGCGACACGATCAACATTACGGACGTCATCGCGCATACGATCAGCGGCAGACAGGGCGTTGGAGGGATCGAGACGATGGGGCGTTACCGGATCGGTCTGCCGAATTTAAAAGAGGTTAATTCTGAGCAAAATGTGAACGTTTTGTGACAAAAATGAAGCTTTTTTTAGGAAAACCTAATCCCATCAAGGAAAATGACCGTTGACAGTAAATCCGCATCGTTGATATAATATTTTGATTCATTTGACACCTCCCCTGTTTTTAGTTATAATTTACAGGGAAAGAGGTGGTAGTGGATCATGGCTAAAAACACGCTTCTCGATATCAAGCGAAGCCTGGAGCCGCACGTCGGTTCCAAAATCATGCTCCGCGCCAACGGTGGACGACGCAAAACCATCGAACGCACGGGGGTACTGGAAGAAATCTACCCATCGGTTTTCATTGTCAAGCTTGACCAAGAGCAGCACACGTTTAAGCGGGTTTCGTACAGCTATGCCGATATTTTGACCGAGTCTGTAGAGGTTACGCTCTGCAATGACGATGGCGAGGTACGAATCCATTATTTGTCGCACTAGACGGTTGAATAGTACGGGCAGCATCGCGCCGGGTTCAAGGGCGCCGTGCTGCCCGTTTTGCATGCCGACATCCTCTTCGAGGCATTCTAATCGTGAACGTCCTAAGACATCCAGACGAGGAGGCGTACGATGAGCAGAAGAAGAGGCGTCATGTCGGAGCAGTTCAAAGAGGAGCTGGCCAAGGACCTGGGCATCTACGATACGGTTCAGCAGGAGGGCTGGGGAGGCATTCGCACGAAGGATGCCGGAAATATGGTCAAACGCGCCATCCAGATCGCCGAGCAGACCGCATCCCGAACGCCGAGATCCTGATAGCAATAAAAGCCAAAAGAGGCGGATTCCCGCGGAATGCGCGGATTCGACCTCTTTTCGCATTTGCGGGCATCGTTTGTTATAATAATGCAAAAGGTATTGTCTCGGAAGTTGGTGAAGACACGATGTCGAAAATATATGAGAAGGCGCCGGCCAAGATCAATCTCGTACTGGACGTTCTGCGGAAGCGGGAGGACGGCTTTCACGAGGTAGAGATGATCATGACGATGGTCGATTTGGCCGATCGTCTGGAGATGGAGGAGCTGCCTCGCGATCAGATCGTCCTGTCGAGCCAGGCGGGATTTATTCCCCTGGACGAGAAGAATTTGGCTTTCCAGGCTGCGAGGCTGATCAAGGAGCGGTACGGAGTCAGACGCGGCGTCTACATACATCTGGACAAGCAGATTCCGGTGGCGGCCGGCTTGGCGGGCGGCAGCAGCGATGCGGCGGCGACGCTGAAAGGGTTGAACCGTCTCTGGAATCTGGAGCTCCCGACAGAGGAGCTGGAGACGCTTGGCGCGGAGCTCGGCTCGGACATCCCCTTCTGCATTCGCGGCGGTACGGCGCTGGCCAGAGGAAGAGGGGAAAGACTGGAATCGATCTCTCCTCCCCCGCAATGCTGGGTCGTGCTGGCTAAGCCTCCGATCAACGTGTCAACGGCGGACGTATATGGCAAGTTTCGCGTGCACGAGGTGAAGGAGCACCCATCCATTCCGCGCATGCTGGACGCCTTGTCGCGACAGTCGTTCCCCGATATGTGCGCGTCGTTGGGAAATGTTCTTGAAAATGTCACACTGAACCGTTATCCCGAAGTTCGGCAGATCAAGGATTGTATGATCAAGTCGGGAGCAGACGGCGTGCTGATGTCCGGAAGCGGGCCGACCGTCTTCGGCCTAGTGTCCAAGGAAATGAAGGTTGCACGCGTCTATAACGCGCTAAGAGGGTTTTGCAAAGACGTCTATGTGGTAAGAATGTTAACATAGTGTCCGCTTGCACCGCACAAACTCTCGTTTCTGTTGAACAAAACCGTATAAAGATGTTATGATACTGTAAAATATTCGGATTTGGACGGGAGAGGGGAACGTGAAGAAACTGAAACGCAGCGCCAGACTCGTAGAGATGACGCAGTATTTATTGACCCGTCCCCACACGTTAATTTCCCTGACAGCATTCGCCGAACGGTATCAGTCGGCTAAATCTTCGATCAGCGAGGATTTGGCGATTATCAAGGAAGTGTTCGAGGACGAAGGAATCGGGGAGCTGAACACGTTGGCCGGAGCGGCGGGCGGCGTTCGGTTCGTGCCGAAATGTCGCAAGGATCAGGCGCTCGTCAGAATCGGCTCGATCTGCCGCGAACTTGAACAGCCCGACCGGCTGCTGCCGGGCGGCTATTTGTATATGACCGATCTGCTCGGCCAACCGGCGATGATGCAGGAAGTAGGCCGCATGTTCGCGACGGCGTTCGCGGATCGGAATATCGACGTCATTATGACCGTCGAGACGAAGGGTATCCCTCTCGCTCATGCAACCGCTCAGTATTTGAACCTGCCCGTCGTGATCGTAAGGCGCGATCATAAGGTGACGGAAGGCTCCGCGGTCAGCATTAACTATGTCTCGGGCTCCACGAAGCGCATCCAGACGATGTCGCTTGCTCGTCGGGCGCTTAAGGAAGAATCCCGCGTTCTCATTATCGACGATTTCATGAAAGCGGGCGGAACGATTCAGGGAATGGTCGATCTGCTGTACGAGTTTCGCGCGGTCGTCGCCGGTGTCGGCGTATTCGTAGAATCCGGAGAGATCGATAGCGAGGAACGGCTGCTTCACGATTACGTCTCGCTGGCGCGTCTAACGGAAGTCGATCTGAAGACTCGTCAAATCAAAGTCCAACCAGGCAACTTTTTCTAGGAGGATAACAATTATGAGCTTGAAAATCGTCTCCACGACCGATGCTCCTGCAGCAATCGGTCCGTACGCGCAAGCGGTTCGCACGGGCAATCTGCTGTACACTTCCGGTCAAATTCCGTTAACCCCTGCGGGAGAGCTTGTCGCAGGCGGCATCCAGGATCAGACGCGCCAAGTATTGGCTAACTTGAAAGCGGTTCTATCCGCCGAAGGACTCGGATTCTCGGATGTCATTAAGACGACCGTGTTTTTGAAGGACATGAACCAATTCGCCGAGTTCAACGAAGTGTATGCATCACACTTCGGAGCGCATACGCCGGCTCGTTCTACAGTAGAAGTCGCTCGCTTGCCAAAGGATGTTCTTGTCGAAATTGAATTGATTGCGGCGATATCTGTCGAAACTGTCAGGAATTAAAAATTTATTTGATTTTTAGCAGGTGTTTTACCATATTTAAGAAGGAATTTGCGTAACTTTGTGGAATATTACACCAAGTCTTTCTGAGGGGCAAAGGTGGTGAACACAAGTGCAAATTACAGACGTGAGACTCCGCCGAGTCAATTCGGAGGGGCGCATGAAAGCCATTGCTTCAATCACGATCGATAACGAATTCGTCGTCCACGACATTCGCGTTATCGACGGGAACAATGGCATGTTCGTCGCTATGCCGAGCAAACGGACGCCGGATGGAGAGTTCCGGGACATTGCCCATCCGATTTCCTCCGGGACACGCGAGAAGATTCAAGCCGCAGTATTGGCGGAGTACGAGCGAGCAGCGCAAGAAGAAGAAGTTATGGTAGAAGGGGCATAATGATGGATATGGAGAAGAGAGCCTGGACAGGCTCTCTTTTCATTTGAGCCTTTTCATTTGATCTTGAATAAGCTATAAGCTATGATTTTGATAATAGGCGCACTTATAGATTCAACTCAGATTCACCGGAACGGAAAGGGGCTCACGCATTGATGAACAAAATGGCGATCATCCTTGCCGCAGGGCAGGGCAAGAGAATGAAATCGAAGCTATATAAAGTATTGCATCCCGTATGCGGAAAACCGATGGTCGAGCACGTCCTGGACGCCGTAAAGGGCGCGGAATGCGGCCGGACCGTCGTGGTCGTCGGCCACGGCGCGGAAGCCGTGAAGGCGAAGCTGGGCGATGAGATCGAGTACGCTCTGCAGGCGGAGCAGCTCGGGACAGGTCACGCTGTGCAGCAAGCCGAGGCGCTGCTGGGGCAGGAGGATGGCGTTACGGTCGTTACTTACGGCGATACGCCGCTTGTGACGGCCGAGACAATCAAAGAGTTGATCGCGCAGCATTTGCAGCAAGAAGCGGCGGCAACCGTGCTGACGGCGGACGTGGAGGACCCGTCCGGCCTGGGGCGGATCATTCGCGGTCAAGACGGCAGCGTGCTTAGAATCGTCGAGCAGAAGGACTGTTCCGCAGAGGAAGCGGCTATTAGCGAGATCAATACAGGGACGTATTGCTTCGATAACCGCATGCTGTTCTCCGCTCTTGCCGAGGTGACGAACGACAACGCGCAGGGAGAATATTACGCGACGGACGTCATCGGCATTTTGCGCGGCCGCGGCGAGCGGATCGCCGCCAGCAAGTGCAAGGATCCCGTGGAAGGAACGGGAGTCAACGACCGAATTGGACTTGGGGAAGCGGAGCGGCTTATGCGGCTGAGAATTAATGAAGCCCATCAGGCGAATGGCGTGACGATCGTTGACGCGGCGAATACGTATATTGAAGCGGGTGTCACGATTGGCGCGGATACGGTCATCTATCCCGGAACCCTGCTTCGTGGCGCGACTTCGATCGGCTCGGATTGCGTGATCGGTCCGTCGGCGGACTTGAAGGATACGACGGTCGGGGACGGAACGACGATCCGCCAGACGGTGACCGAAGGCGCGGATATTTCCGAAGGATGCAACGTCGGTCCGTTCGCTTACTTAAGGCCCGGAACGAAGCTTGGACGCCAGGTGAAGGTCGGCGATTTCGTCGAGATCAAAAATGCCGCAATCGGAGCAGACAGCAAGATTCCTCATCTAAGCTACATCGGGGACGCGATCGTCGGCTCAGGCGTTAATTTCGGCTGTGGGGCGATTACGGCAAACTACGACGGTTATAATAAATCAATGACCGAGATCGGGGATCAAGCGTTTATCGGCAGCAATTCGAATCTGGTCGCTCCGGTCAAGATCGGCAGCGGCGCTTACGTCGTCGCCGGCTCCACGATTACGAGCAATGTAGCAGACAATGACTTGGCCATTGCCCGCGAGCGTCAAGTCAACAAACCAGGGTATGCGGACAAGATTCGCGCTCGCGCCCAAGCCAAGAAAAACAAAGAAACCGAATAACAAAGGCGGTAAAAAACTAAAATGGCTTATTCGGATCCAACCTTAAAGCTATTCTCCTGCAGTTCAAATCCAGAGCTAGCGCATTCGATTGCCAAATGCATCGGCGTCGAGCTAGGCAACGTGACGATGAGCCGGTTCAGCGACGGCGAGATCCATATTCAATTGGACGATAGTGTTAGAGGAAGCGACGTGTATGTCGTACAGTCGACTTCCGCGCCGGTCAACGACCACCTAATCGAGCTGCTTGTCATGGTCGATGCGTTGAAACGGGCGTCGGCCAAGACGATTAATGTCGTCATTCCTTATTACGGGTACGCCAGGCAAGATCGCAAGGCGCGTTCTAGGGATCCGATTACCGCCAAGCTGGTAGCGAATCTGATCGAGACCGCAGGGACGCACCGGGTTATCGCTATGGATCTGCACGCCATGCAGATTCAAGGCTTCTTCGATATTCCCGTCGATCATTTGCTGGGCGTTCCGATTCTGGGAGATTATTTTCATGAGAAGCAGTTGGAGTCTCCCGTTGTTGTCTCCCCCGATCATGGCGGCGTCGTTCGCGCGCGTCGTCTGGCCGATACTCTTCAGGCTCCGCTTGCGATTATCGATAAGCGCAGGCCCGAGCCGGGCGTTGTCGAGGTCATGAATATCATCGGCGACGTCAAGGGGAGAACGGCGATTCTGATTGACGATATTATCGATACGGCGGGTACGATCGCGCTAGCCGCAAACGCCTTAAAGAAAGCCGGCGCAGGGGATATCTACGCTTGCTGTACCCATCCTGTGCTGTCCGGGCCGGCGATTGAGCGTCTGGAAGCTTCGTCAATCAAGGAAATTGTCGTGACGGATACGATTCCGCTCAGGCAGCCTTGCGGCACCGACAAGGTCAAGGTACTGTCGGTAGCGCCGTTGTTGGCCGAAGCGATTGTTCGAGTGCATGAACAGCAGTCGCTGAGCTCCTTATTCGAACCGCATGTTTAATGAACGCCTCCCTGGGGTACAACAAGGATATACCTAGCTGGGGAGGAATTCGATATGACCGCTGAACTTCAAGTTCAACTCCGAGAGGCTTCGACCCATGGCCAGTTAAGGCGCCTTCGCGCATCTGGCGGCGTTCCCGGGGTCGTGTACGGCAAAGGACTGGCCGTGCCTTCCAAGATTGCGATAGATGCGAAAGCTCTGACGGACATGCTAAAGGGCAATCCGTACGCGGTGCTCGATATGGAGATTCCTGGAGCGGGCAAGCAGCCAGTCATGTTGGCGGAGCTGCAGAGAGATCCGATCTCCAGACAGATGCTGCATGTGGATTTTCGCCGCATCGATATGAATGAGAAGATAACGACGTCAGCCCGGCTTGATTTCACCGGAGTGTCTCCGGGAGAGAAAGAAGGCGGCATGCTGCAGCTCGTGCTGCACGAGATCGACATCGAATGCTACCCGAAGGACATTCCAGACGCGATCGCGGCGGATGTCGGCGGGCTGGAAATGGGCGAACATCTGACCATCGGCGATCTGACGCTGCCGGCCGGGGTAACCGCCGTACAAGACCCGGAAACGGTTATCGTCGCCGTTCTGGCGCCTCAGAAGGAGCGTTCCGAGGATGAGGTCGAAGCGCTTAACGACGAAGCCGAGGAAGATCGCAAACATTCGGAAGCTGCGTTGGCGGTGGAGAAGGATTAAAGGAAGGCTGTCGGAAGATTGCGAAGAGGTCGCGCTATGCGCGGCCTTCTTGTCATGCAGCAGGGGGAGGCGGCATGGCAAGAAGGCCCGTCCGTAAAACAAAGGGAATATGTTGAAAGCGGCATACCGAAGCCTCCTGCTCCAGTCGGCCGCTCACCCCGTTGACTCAGTAACCCGGGCGAGAGACGAAGGTAAATTGCCTGCGGTTGTAGAAAATATTGTTGACCTGAACGAATTCTTTGCCATAATATTCGATAAAACCAATATCGCTGTGACGCCTTCCGCAATAAATCTGCACCGGAACTTGAGAAGACATATGATCCAGGAAATGCTGGTCGTCATAAATCATCTGGCCGTTCATGTACACATCAATTCAACTCGCTTTCTCGGAATCTGTATTAGATAAGACACGCGGCAACAGGCTTTCGTTGCATAGGAATTCTATTTTCTTAAGTAAATATGGCGAAAATGTTCGGATTTGGAGGAAATCTTTATGCGTTGGATTGTCGGATTGGGAAATCCGGGCTCGACTTACGCAAGTACTCGGCACAATGCGGGCTTTATGGTTATTGACGAGCTGGCTCGAAGGTTTAACACGGATGTGACTGCGCAGAAATTCAAGGCGTTGACGGGCGAGGCGAAGGTTGGAGACGTGAAGGTCGCGCTCTTAAAACCGATGACCTATATGAATTTGTCGGGCGAGTCGTTAAGAGCCTTCATGGATTTCTATAAGGCGAAGCCGGAAGATTTAATCGTCGTCTATGACGATCTGGATACCGAGGTTGGCCGTATTCGGCTCAGATATCAAGGAAGTCCAGGCGGGCATAACGGCATCAAGTCGATTATTCAGCATCTCAACACGCAGACTTTTAATCGGGTGCGCGTCGGCATATCCAGGCCTGAGCCGGGATGGGCCATCTCCGACTACGTCCTCTCGGGCTTCGCGAAGTCGGAGAAAGAGCCGCTTCAGCGTTCGATAGAAGAAGCGTGCGATGCGATTGAATACGCCCTGACGCATACGTTCGAGCAGACGATGGCGAAGTATAACGCGAAAGGCTGACCTTTTTGAACGGCCTATTATTAAAGAGACGGTTTGCGGGAATACTGGAAAGAGAAATGCGGGATACCGCATATGCTCACTCCGGGAGGCATAGCTATGACTGTGAACTATATTTGCCGCCATTGCGGCATGCCGTTGGGAAGCTTCGACCATTCGGAGGTAGGCGAGTATCGGCTGGGTCTGCAATTCTTGACCCCCGGTGAGCGAAAGCGTATAATAGCGTATAATTCCAACGGGGACGTGACCGTACGGGTAATCTGCGACTATTGCAGTCAGACGCTGGACGCGAATCCCGAGCTTGCGTTGCTGTCCAATCCGTTGCAGTAAGCGCCGAAAGCATCGCGTTTCGACATCCTCCAGGAGTCCTTGGCTTGTGCCGGGGCTTTTTTCTTGATTTCCAGGGCGCGATTTGAAATAAGCAGTAGATACGTGGAAGGTTGTTTCGGAGAGGGGAAATGCCATGAATCCGTTAATCCAATCACTCGTTAAAGATCCCGATCTTATTAGCGTCATTCAAGGACTGCAAAGCGGAATGCGGGAGCAACTCGTCGCCGGCTTGTCCGGCTCCGCCCGACAAGTGGCGATCGCCGGAATGTACCGCGAGCTGAAGCGACCGATTCTCATCGTGACGCACAATATGTTTTCGGCTCAGAAAATTGCCGACGATTTGCAAGAATGCTTATCGGCGGACGAGGTGCTGCTGTATCCCGCCAATGAGCTGATCGCCGCAGAAACCGCGATCTCAAGCCCCGAAACGTCGGCGCGGAGGCTGGACTCCATACTCAAGCTTGCGGATGGCTTCCGCGGCGTTATTGTCGTGCCGTTCGCCGGGGTTCGGAGATTTCTTCCGGATCGGCAGACGATGTCGGAAGCGCATATCGTGCTGCGCGTCGGAGAGAATCTGCCGATGGAACAGTTTCTGCATAGAATGGTCGAGCTTGGCTACGAGAGAGTCGATCGGGTCGAGCAGAAAGGCCATATGAGCGTGCGCGGGGGCATCGTCGATTTCTTCCCGCTCGCTTCTGCGCTTGCTTGCCGGGTGGAATGGTTCGACGATGAGATCGATTCCATTCGCACGTTCGATCCGGCCGATCAGCGGTCGATCGAGAAGCTGGAGTCTTATACCGTGCGGCCGAGCCGAGAGTGGATCGCCGTCGAGAGAAGATTCCAGAATGCGGCTCAGCATGCGCGGGATTTGCTCGACAAGCAGTTGGAGCGAATGACCGACCGCCAGGCCAAGGAGAAGTTAAGCTCGGAAATTTCCCGAGAAATTGAGCTTTTGCGCCAGCGCGTTTATTTTCCCGAGATTTACAAGTACATCTCTCTGCTTTATCCGGAGCGCCAGACGCTGCTGGACTATATGCCTAAAGATACGATTCTGCTGATGGACGAACCGAACAGACTCGGTGAAACCGCGCGTCAGCTGGAACGCGACGAATCGGAGTGGGCGACCCATCTGCTGCAGCAGGGCAAATCGCTGCCCGGTTTTGCGCTGGCTGTTTCTGCGGAGCAGGCGCTGTATCCGAAAGCGTTTCAAATCGTCTACCT
Source organism: Cohnella phaseoli (assembly GCF_003386235.1). Taxonomy (GTDB): domain Bacteria; phylum Bacillota; class Bacilli; order Paenibacillales; family Paenibacillaceae; genus Cohnella; species Cohnella phaseoli. The sequence continues at coordinate 94,634 of NZ_QRDZ01000022.1, read as the reverse complement.
GTCGCTCTTCGTCAGGCAGATTCCGCATACGCAACCGCAAAATATTATCAACTTCGTCTGTCGTTCCATGCAGAACTTTCATGGACAGATGAACGTGCTGAAGGCGGAGACCGAGCGCTGGCGCAAGAGCGGCGTTCGGATTTTGATGCTTGCGGGCAACGCTGAGCGGGCCGAGCGGATGAGAAGGGTACTGGACGACTATCAGATCGAGCCGCCGGAAATTTTGCAAGGAAACCTGCAAAGCGGCTTCGAGCTGCCTTCGATCAAGCTCGTCGTCATTACCGAAGGCGAGATGTTCACGCAGAAGCAGCGCAAGGCTAGACGGGTCGATCGCCATCTCGATAACGCCGAGCGTCTCAAGAGCTACACCGAGCTGAAGGTGGGCGACTTCGTCGTGCACCAAAACCATGGCATCGGCAAATATTTGGGTATCGGAACGTTGGAAGTCGGCGGCATTCACAAAGATTATCTCCATATCGTCTATGCGGGGGGAGATCGTCTTTCCGTACCTGTGGAGCAGTTCGATCTGATCCAGAAGTATGTGGGCAACGAGGAGAAGGAGCCAAAGGTCAGCAAGCTCGGAGGCTCGGAGTGGAACCGGGCGAAATCCAAGGTTCGCTCATCCGTACAGGACATCGCGGACGATCTGATCAAGCTGTATGCGGAGCGGCAGGCGACGACCGGCTTCGGCTTCGGAGAGGATACGCCGTATCAGCAGGAATTCGAAGAGATGTTCCCGTACGAAGAGACGACGGACCAGCTGCGGGCGATCCGGGAGATCAAGAAGGATATGCAGACGCCGCGTCCGATGGATCGTTTGCTGTGCGGAGACGTCGGCTACGGCAAGACGGAGGTGGCGATCCGCGCCGCGTTCAAGGCTGCGATCGAGGGCAAGCAGGTAGCCGTGCTTGTGCCGACGACGATATTGGCGCAGCAGCACTTCGAGACCTTCCGCGAGCGCTTCTCCGGCTATCCGTTTAATATCAAGGTGTTGAGCCGGTTCCGGAGCCGCAAGGAGCAGACGGAGACGATCAAAGGGCTAAAGGCGGGAACGGTCGACGTCGTGATCGGAACGCATCGAATTCTGTCCCAGGATATCGTGTTCAAGGAGCTTGGACTGCTGATCGTGGACGAGGAGCAGCGCTTCGGCGTCACGCATAAAGAGAAGCTGAAGAAGCTGAAGACGAATGTAGACGTGCTGACGTTGACGGCGACGCCGATTCCGCGCACGCTTCACATGTCGATGCTGGGCGTAAGAGATTTGTCCGTCATCGAGACGCCGCCGGAGAACCGATTCCCGGTGCAAACCTATGTCGTCGAATACAGTGCGACGCTTGTCCGCGAGGCGATCGAGCGAGAACTGGCCCGCGACGGGCAAGTTTATTATTTGTTCAATCGGGTGCAGGGCATCTATCAGGCGGCCGAGCAGATCAGCGCGCTTGTGCCCGACGCCAGAATCGCCGTCGCTCACGGCCAGATGTCGGAGCAGGAATTGGAGAGAACGATACTCGATTTCCTGGACGGGGAATACGACGTACTCGTCAGCACAAGCATAATCGAGACTGGGGTCGATATCCCGAACGTCAATACGCTCATTGTGCACGATGCGGATAAAATGGGGCTGTCGCAGCTCTACCAGCTGCGCGGACGAGTGGGGCGGTCTAATCGGATCGCTTATGCCTACTTTACCTATCAGCGGGACAAAGTGCTGACGGAGGTCGCGGAGAAGCGTCTGCAATCGATTAAGGAGTTTACCGAGCTCGGATCGGGCTTCAAGATCGCTATGCGCGACTTGTCCATTCGCGGCGCCGGCAACCTGCTCGGAGCGGAACAGCACGGCTTTATCGCATCGGTCGGCTTCGATCTGTATTCCCAGATGCTCGCAGAGGAAATTCAGAGCCGCAAGCTGCAGCTCGGCGGAGATGTGCAGCCGCCGCGTCCGGTGAACACGCAGCTCGATTTAGGCGTCGACGCCTATCTGCCTCCCGAGTATATTTACGACAGCATTCAGAAAATCGAAATCTATAAGAAAGTCGCCGCCGCCGCTTCGCTGGAAGATGTGGAGGAGCTGTTCGAGGAGCTGATCGACCGTTTCGGAGAGCCGCCTAAAGCCGTGCTCAATCTGATGGCGGTCGCCAGACTGAAGGTATACGGGCGCAAGTACGGAATCGAATCGATCGTCCGCCGCGGAGACGACGTGACGTTAAAGCTGGAGGAACGCCGTCGCGCCGACATCGACGAGAAGAAGCTGAAGCCGTTGGAGGCGAAGCTGCAAGGGCGCGTCGTATTCGCCTTGGGCGAGCAGCAGCCTGTAATCCGCATGAAAGCGCGGGGACTTGACGAGAACGCTCTATTAGCGTTCCTTGAGGATTTTCTGGTACAATACAAAGAAGCGACAAAATCGAAGGGGGAACTACAGGATGTTGCAACATAGAAGCATGCCGTATCGTCGGCTGGCTCTGTTGGCGCTGGCGGCGGTCATGCTGGTCGCACTGATGTCCGCGTGCGGCAAGAAAGAGAAGGAAACCGTCATCGCTACCTACAACAATGGCGGGCAAGTCACGGATCAAGACTTTGAGAAGTATATCGCTTTTCAGCTTTTGAGCGGCAACAACCAGATCGCCATGTACGCGTCTATTCCGCAGATCAAGGAGCAGCTGGTTAAGCAGTACATTGTGACGAAGGTGCTCGGAGAGCAGATCTCCAACGAAGAGAAGGACAAGGTCAAGACGGAAATCAAGACGTTTAAGGAAAATGTAGAGAAGGCGCGCAATACGCAGCCGGAGCTCAAAACGCAAATGAAGGAAAACAACCTTACCGTAGACGATATGGTTAATTTCTACGAGGAAACGCTGAAATTCCAATCGTATTATTCGGCCAAAGGCGATGAATTCAAAGGCAAGGTAACCGACGAAGAAATCAAGGCGGAGTTTGACAAAGCGCCGTCCGACTTTAACGTCGTTACTGTTCGTCATATTCTGATCGGAACGTCCGATCCCAACACGGGTGAGGAGCTGAAAACCGAAGAGGAAGCGCTGAAAACGGCTAACGAAGTAAAGGCCAAGCTTGAAGCCGGCGGAGATTGGAATGCTCTGGCCAAGGAGTATTCCACGGACACCGGCTCCAAGGATAACGGCGGTCTGTACGAGAAACAAGCTGCTGGAGGCTGGGTTGCCGAATTTAAGGAAGCGGCGAATACGCAGCCGATCGGCGAGATCGGCGAGCCGGTCAAGACGCAATTCGGTTATCACGTCATGAAGGTCGAGAGCCGCGAGGAAGTGACTTCCGTGGACAAGCTGTCCGAGGAGTCCAAGGATTCGATCAAAATGGAGCTTTCTTCGACCAAACTGAACGAATTCATCGTTAGCGAACAGGACAAGCTGGGCATCGTCGTCACGCTGCCGCAGGAGCCGTCTGCATCGCCAAGCGCATCGGGATCCGAATCCCCGGCAGAGTCGCCAAGCGCATCGGGGTCCGAATCCCCGGCAGCCTCGCCATCGGCGTCTGCATCCGCGCAATAAGTAAACGTGTCCGAAGCTTCGACCGCGACCATGCGACGAAGCTTCGGACGCTTTTTTTTCTATTCGGGATAGAAAGAGGCCAAAGAAGATCGAGCGTTCCGACCTAATCTTGGGTTGGATGATTCCTCCAGCGAAGGGCGAACGCATAAGAAAATGGGAGAGGTTGAATACTACCCTTACGATTCGAGACACCTTTTTCCGAATGTTCAAGGTTCGTCATAAAGGCCGGCAACGCGTTCGTGCCGGCGGCAGCAGCAGAGCGAATACATCTACGAAAGTGGGGCAACACGACCATGAAAGCAACCGGAATTGTACGCCGTATCGATGACCTCGGAAGAGTCGTCATTCCCAAAGAAATTCGTCGCACCCTTCGCATTCGGGAAGGGGATCCGCTAGAAATTTTCGTGGATCGCGATGGCGAAGTTATCCTCAAAAAATATTCCCCAATCGGCGAGCTGGGCGATTTCGCCAAGGAATATGCCGAATCGCTGTCCGAGAGCACGGGACATATCGCCTTGATCTCCGACCGGGATACGTTCATTGCAGTGGCAGGAGCCTCCAAGAAGGAGTATATCGACAAGGCGATCGGCAATCTGCTTGAGAACTGCATGGACAATCGCAAAATTATTTTGGAGTCTTCCCCGGGCAGCCACGAAATGCTCAGAGACATAGCCGAAACGATCAGCTCGTTCGCGGCGGCGCCGATCGTGGCGGGAGGAGATCCGATCGGTACGGTCGTGCTCCTCAGCAAGGACGATGCGGTGAAGATGGGCGCGATGGAGAGCAAAATGGTCGAGACGGCCGCGGGCTTCCTCGCGAAACAGATGGAGCAGTGAATTAGAAAGGAACGCTTAGGCGTTCGAACGAAAAGCTTTCCCGGACGGCTTGACCCCCGTTCTTGGGGAAGCTTTTTTGCTTTGCGGCTTTCGTTTATAATCAAGACACGGGAATGGGAACGGAGAGATTACGGATAAGCCTGCGGACGAACAAAGCTTCGGCCAAGGAATGGGGAAACGGTCATGCGAATCGAATATGGAACCGGAAGTTCGGATAGCTCGGGAGGCTCTGAAATTTCCGGAAGTCCGGGAAATCCGGGCAATCCAGGCAACCCAGGCAACCCAGGAAGCTCTGGGAAAAAGGCGCTTATGCAAGGAGCCGCTTTGCTGGGAGGCGCGGCTCTGCTCGCTAAGCTGATCGGCACTTTGCAGAAAATTCCGCTGCAAAATTTGGCCGGAGACGAAGTGTTCGGGCTGTATACGGCTGTGTACGCGCTGGCGGTCATGTGGATGACCCTCGCATCCGCGGGCATTCCGGTCGCGGTTAGCGCTTTGGTTGCCGAGAAGGCGGCGAAGGACGACGAAGAGGGCGCTAGACGCATCGTTCGTTGGGCGGGAGCGTTGATCGGGCTGATCGGATTGATCATGTTCGCGGCGCTCTGGCTCGGGGCGGACGCGTTCGCCCAGTGGATGGGACTTGATGCGGCGGCTCCCGCCATTCGAATGTCCTCGTTGGCGCTGTTGTTCTCGCCTGTTGCTGCTGTGCTGAGGGGGTACCACCAAGGCAGGATGCGGATGCTCGCGCCGGCGTTGTCCCAGCTCGCGGAACAGATCGCCAGAGTGGCGTTTATGCTCGTTGCGCTGGCGATCGCCTTGAACGGAGCCTGGTCGGCCTCCGCTACGGCCGCGGCCGTGCATGGCGGTTTGGCAACTGGCGCAGCAATGGGACTGCTCGTGATGGCGGCGATCTCCGTCCGCGAAGGCCGCAAGCCGGGGCAGCCGATCCCGATTCGCTCGAGCGGAGCTAAGAAAAGCTTCGGAACGGCGGGAAAGGCGGCGGAAACGGTCGCCGTAGGGAAAAGGCATGGAGGGGCGGGAGGAAGTCCGATCGGGCGCGTAGTGGTGATAGAGCCGAGAGCCGCCCTGGTGAAACGGATTATTCGGGTTGCCGTGCCTGTGGCGGCTGCGTCGATCGTTGCGCCGATGTTCGCGCTGATCGACGCATTCTCCATCCCCCGGCTGCTGGATCAGGGAGGGGAATGGGCGCTGGCCCAGTTCGGCGTCTACAGCCGAGGCGTGGCGTTGCTGCAGTTGGTTGTCCTGGGGGTGTCCGGGGCGGCAGCCGCGCTCGTTCCGGCGCTCACGGCGGCAAGGACGCGCGGAGACGAAGCGGAGCTGGCCGGGAGGGCGAGATTCGCGCTGCGGCTCGCCTGGTGGTTCGGCTGCGCGGCTGCGGCGGGGCTGGCGCTTCTGGCCGTGCCGATCAATACGGCGCTATTCGGCGACGATAGCGGCTCGGTTGCAATGGCGCTCGTCGGGCTGGCTGCGGTCGGTGGCACGCTGCAAGCGGTCAGCGCCGCTTTGCTGCAAGGCATAGGCGAACTGCGAGCGCCGGCTGTCAACCTGGCGGCAGCCGCGCTGCTCAAGCTATCGCTCAACGTCGCCCTTGTGCCGCAGCACGGCATCGCAGGCGCCGCCGCAGCGATGGCGATCGCCTACGCCATCGCCGCAACCCTTAACGCGCTGTCCCTACGCCAGCGCGTCCAACTGCCCGCCCCGCGCGCACCGCTCGCGTGGCGCTCCGTCGCTGCGCTGGCCGCCATGGCGGCCGCGGTCGCTCTGCTCGCGCACGGCCTCGGCGGGCTGTTCGCCGCCGTTATGCCGGCGCGCGCGGCGGCCCTGCTCGTCGCCCTGCCGGGCGTCGCGCTCGGGGCCGCCGTCTTCGCCGCGGCGCTCGTCGCCCTAGGCGCCGTCGCTCCGCACGAATGGCGCGAGCTGCCGGGAATCTCCGGCACTCGCCTAGACCGCTGGATGCTTCGCATCAGAAACCTGACTCATCGGGATAACCGGGAAGGATGATCATAGATGAATAATCAAACCTTAATTATCGTTGTCGGACTTGGCTCCGGGGGAGAGGACCAATTGACGCTCGGCACGTTGAAGGCGCTGGAAAGCTCGTTCCGCCGCTACGTCCGTACGGCGGACCATCCGGCCGTCGCCGATCTGAAGCTTCGGGATATCGGCTTCGAATCGTTCGACCGGCTGTACGAGCAGCATGACGATTTTGCGGAAGTGTACGACGCGATTGCGAACGAACTGCTGGCCGCGGCGGCAGGAAGCCCAGGGGAGACGATCGTTTACGCCGTCCCCGGACATCCGATGGTCGCGGAACGGACGGTGCAGCTGTTAAGACAGCGCGCGCCGGAGCAAGGCGTCGGGCTGAAGCTGCTCGGCGGGGAGAGCTTCCTCGATCAAGCGTTCACGCGCCTCGGCTTCGATCCGATCGAGGGCTTCCAGCTGCTCGACGCGTCGGAGCTGACACGCGAGCATTTGAGACCGCGTCTGCATACCGTAATTGGACAAGTCTACGACGCGTATACCGCCTCCGAGGCGAAGCTGGCGCTGATGAACGTCTACCCGGACGATCATCCGATCGTCGTCGGACAAGCGCTGGGCGTAGAGGGGCAGGAGCGCATTCTGCACATTCCGCTCTACGAGCTTGATCGACTGGACAGCTATGGCAATCTGATGCTCGTGTATATTCCGGCCAGCTCGGATGACCGACTTAGCCGCCGCTCCTTCGAACGGCTGCACGAGATCGTCGCTATTCTGCGCAGTCCCGAGGGCTGCCCCTGGGACCGGGAGCAGACGCATCAGTCGATTCGGCGCAATTTCATCGAGGAGACGTACGAGGCGATCGAGGCGCTGGATCTGGACGATCCGGACGGCATGAAGGAGGAATTCGGAGACGTCATCCTGCAGGTGCTGCTGCACAGCCAGATGGAGGAGGAGACGGGAGCGTTCGACGTGTTCGACGTTCTGGCCGAGCTAAACGACAAGCTCATCTTCCGGCATCCACATGTGTTCGGCGGAGAGAATGCGGAGAATGCCGAGGCTGCGCTGCGCAACTGGGAGCAGATGAAGGCCGAGGAGAAGAAACGCAAGGGCCTGGCCGAACGTCAATCTCTGCTCGACGGCATTCCGAAGGATCTTCCGGCGCTGCCTCGCGCCCACAAAGTGCAGAAGAAAGCCGCTTCTGTCGGGTTCGACTGGCCGAATCTGGATGGTGTCTTCGACAAAATCGAGGAGGAGCTTGGCGAGCTTCGGCAGGCCGTTCGCGAGGAGTCGGCGGAACGCCAGCGGGACGAGCTCGGCGATCTGCTATTCGCCGTCGTTAACGCGTCGCGGTTCATCAAAGCCGATCCGGAGGAGGCGCTTGCGGGTACGAACAGAAGGTTCGCGGAACGGTTCAAGTATATCGAAGAGCAGCTTCGTATAAGCGGACGCTCTTTTGGGGATACTGATTTGATAGAAATGGATGCATGGTGGGAAGAAGCGAAAAATCGATAGAATGAAGTTGTTCGATAGCCTGCTTTTGATCACGAAGCATCCCGGAATGCGAACTCGACATCGAAAAACCGGACTTTTTGAACACGTATTATAGAGAGGAGGCAGCGACAACTCTCGGCCGATTTTAACGATCTTCGGCAAATTGCTAGGCGTAGCGCAACTAGTAGGGCAATTCAAGAGTAATATAGTTAAGGTGTCGGAAATCCGCAAGCTTCATCAAGTGATTACGGGAGAGATATGCTGGTAATCTCGCAAACCGCGAAGCGCGATACGAGACCGCTAGACGGCTCGCAAGCATAGGCATATGCCTATTCATGGTTGCCAGGCTGTCAAAAGCTTCGCCAACGGGAAAACGCGGTCAAATCCGATACAGTCCTTTTGATACGAACTGAACCTAAAAATGACCTAAAATCCGCCGTTTTTCCCGTACTTTCTACCTATTTCGTGATTTTTTTTTAGAGTATGGCAGGATTTTTTTAACAAGGGACAGAATAGTATCCTTCGTGCATTAAAAAATCAACGTTCCGACGTCCCTAGAGGGACCGGGGGAACGAATAATGGCTCAACCATAGGAGGAATACAGTACCATGAACAAAACAGATCTGATCAACAACATTGCAGACAAAAGCGGCATGACAAAGAAGGACGTAGAATCCGTATTGAACGGTTTCTTGGGCGAAGTTACCGACGCTCTGTCCAAAGGCGACAAAGTACAACTGATCGGCTTCGGCACGTTCGAAACTCGCAGCCGTTCCGGCCGTGTGGGTCGCAACCCGCAAACAGGCAACTCGATCGAAATTCCAGCTTCCAAAGTTCCTGCATTCAAAGCCGGCAACAAACTGAAAGACGCTGTAAAATAATTCATGCGTCTTGATAAGTTCCTGAAGGTGTCGCGCCTGATTAAGCGCCGCACCGTTGCGAAGGACGTGTCCGACCAAGGGCGCGTCCTTCTCAATAACAGGGAAGCCAAGCCTAGCGCGACCGTCAAAATCGGGGATGAGCTGGACATCCAATTCGGGCAACGCACGCTAACTGTGCGGATCGAACGTTTGACGGAGTCAACCCGCAAGGAAGACGTCGCCGGGATGTATACCATTCTGAAGGAAGAGGTTCGCAAACGCGAGGACGATCCCTTCGGATTGTAAGCATTCACATCAACATCAACGCAAAGATGGCGCAAGCCGTTCCTATCATAGGGAACAGCTTGCGCCATTTTTTTCTGATCTTGGCTCAAGCGAATTGTTCTGTTGCTAATGAATGTTGGAATTATTGATCAGAGGTACAATATCGGTAATGAGAAGGTGCAGGAACAATCTCATAATTACGAAATAAAGGATGCAGTTTGGGATATAGAGTTTGGAGAGGGAGGGAAAATTAATGCGGTTAAGGTGGTTTCCGCAAAGTATCTTAATTCTTATACTGCCTTTCCGGGGCTTACATTTGTTCAAGAGCAATAGACCAAGGATTTCGAAGGACATTCTATATAACGGGTTTTTCTGGTGTAGGGTGTAGCATTAAACAAAGCGAAAGCCAGCAGATTCTGCCGACTTTTGCTTTGTTTAATTTTTCGCAAGGATGGCGATTTCAGTTAAACCAATTGTCCCGGCAGAAATTGTTGAGTTTGCGAGTGTGTCATGCGGACTTTAAACGAGCGAATGAATTGCCGACATTAAAACCAGACAAAGCGGCAGCAAGGAAATTTTGTGCTCGTACTTAGTAATAGTTTCATGTTCATCATGGAGGCGACGTAGATGTTCAAGGTTTTGATAGCCGAAGATGAAATGCTCGTCAGAGTAGGACTGAAAAACGCGATTGAATGGGATAAGTTCGGAATGACCGTGATCGCGGACGTGCCGAACGGGCAAGAAGCCTGGGAGGTGTATCAACGGGACGCACCCGATATCGTCATTACCGACATCAAGATGCCGGTCATGGACGGCATGGAGCTGATCGGACGCATTCGCGAGACGGATCAGACGACCAAAGTCGTTATTTTAACCTGCATGGAGGATTTCGATCTGGTGCGCAAAGCGCTTGTTCATCACGTTAGCGAATATATTTTGAAGCTGGAGATGACTCCCGAGCAGATCGAGAAGCTGCTAAGCCGGCTTCAGCACGAAATGAAAACTTCCCCTCAGCGCCCGTCTCCCCAGCACTTGGAATCGGAGCACGACGCGGTGAAGGAGAATTTGATTAAAGACTATTTGTTCTGCAACGGATACACCGAGCGCGAGTTCGCCGCCAAAGTGGACTACTTACAGCTGAACCTAAAGCCGACGCGGATGATCGTAAGCGCCATGGAGATCGATCAATACTGGCGTTTGCGCGATCGTTTTCAAGATCAGAAGGGGCAATTGACCCGCAGGTCGTTGCTGAACGTGCTGAACGAGGTGTTGCGAGGCTACGAGCGCGGCGAAGTGTTCCATGACGAGGAAAGCCGTTATGTGATGCTATTCAGCTTTCACGATCTATTAAGCGAGCAGCAGATCTATGAGAATTTGTACAAAATCATCGACCATATCCGCAAAGTGATGTCCACCTACTTTAACGTGACCGTCTCCTTCGGCATTAGCGACATTCAGTCCGGGTACGGCGCATTAATCCGGCAATATCGGCAAAGCATTCAAGCGCTGGAGAGGAAGTTTTTTTACGGGCCCGGAAAAAACGCATTCGTCGAACGCGGAGACAACGAGCTCATTGGCGGGGAGCTGCGAGAGAAGCTGCTCGGACTTGCCGAAGGCTGGGAGGTTGGCGACGGCTACAAAAAATTGCTCGCGGAAAAGATTCATGCATTTCTAGACGCCGGCAGCGCGTTGTCCAAGCAAGAGGTGCAGAAGCAATTCATGCAATGGCTGCTCTGGCCGATCAGCACCTTGCATCTGGCTCGCACGAACCGGATCGAGTTTTTTACAACGTATGCCGATCGGATCATGAATGCGGAGACGCTGGATGAAATGATCGAGGCTTACCGGCAGTATTTGGCCGAGCTGGCCCGGCTTCACGCGCAGAAACGGACCGTCAGCAGGGAGATCAACAATGTACTGCAGTTTATCGAAGCCAATTATGAGCGCGACATTACGCTGGAGGAACTGGCCGAACTTGTCCAGATGAGCCCGAATTACTTGAGCGGCCTGTTCAAAAAAGAGATGCAGCAAAATTATGCGGACTATCTGGTGCAGTACCGCATCGAGCAGGCCAAGGAGCTGCTGCTAGGCACCTACTTGAAAACGTACGAGGTAGCGGAGAAAACCGGTTTTACCAATCACAGTTATTTCAGCCGGGCCTTCAAAAAAATAACGGGCAGCAGTCCCCGCGAGTTCCGCCGGCAGTGGATGGTGGATTGGTCGAAAGCCGGTGAGTCGGATGATCAGGAATAGGTTGTTAAAGCTTTCCGGCGGGAGTTTGCAGACAAGCCTTAGCTTATCGTTTATGATCATGAGCGTTGTCGTGCTGATCGTCAGCGCGGTCGGCATCTACTTCGGCGTGCAGGATATCTGGCAGAAACGCTCGGAGAAATCGACGCTGCAGCTGTTCGAGCAGCTGCAGTACAGCGTTGACGTCATGCGTCACGATGCGGACAAGGTATCCAAGCTGTTTCTGATCGATCCGGACATTCAGGAATATTTGGAGACGATTTCGGACAGCTCCAACTCGCCCGGAGAGCATGTCAACTTGACGAATAGAGTGATGGACCGGATTTCGATCGTCCTGAAAAACTATGAATATATTTCGTCGATCTATTTGTTCACGGACGGCGGCACCGTCGTCGGCGTTAGCGATCAAGCTTCGACCTTTATCGTGGACGCCGAAGACAAGCATTGGTTCTATACGTTCGGGCTGTACAGCCAGGCTCAGGAGTCCTATCCCCGGCTGATTTGGAAAGGCGCGACAAAGGCGAAGGATTTTCAAAGCGAAGCGTTTCAGACCGGTGACGAGTCGAGCAACCTGCTGTCGGCGATGCGCGGCGTAAAAGCCGTCTCAAGGATGACGCAAGCGGGAACGCTGGTCGTCAACATCAAACAGCAGGCTTTGGCCGCTACCTATAACAAATTGGCGGGAGAGCCCGGCAGTGAAATTTTTATTTACGACGCCGAAGGCACGATCATTTCGGATACGGACGGGACTCGGTTAGGGCAAGGGGTAGACGCAGAGTTGCTGGGCGTGATCGACCGTCCCTTCGGAAGCTTTACGAACGGAGACAGGCAGGTGATTTATTACCGCTTGGGGGAGACCGGTTGGACGGTAGTCAAGTTGGTGCCGATCAGCGAATTCGTCAAAGATATTTGGCAGCTTCGCTATACGATGATTGGCATCTTGACGGTCATGCTGATCGCGGCGCTTACGATTTCGTATTATTGGATTCGTAAAATTACGAAACCGCTCTGGCAGCTGAGGAAAGCGATGCAGGAAATGGAGCGGGGCAATCTCGGCATTTCGCTGGAGAGCGACGATGATAATGAGCTCGGCATGCTGGCCAGAGGCTTCAACAGAATGTCCCAAAGCATGATCGGTCTCATCGAAGACAACCGGAAGGCGGAAGAGCAGAAGGCGCAGCTGGAAATTCGCATGCTGCAGTCGCAGATTCAGCCGCATTTTCTGTACAACACTTTAAACACGATCAAGTGGATGGCGATCGTCATTAAAGCGGACAACATTTCGCAAAGCCTGACGACGCTGGCGAACTTGCTGAAGCCCATTTTTAATCGCACCGACCTGATGTGGACGTTCCGCGAGGAAATCCATTATATCGACAATTATATCAAGCTGATGAACGTCCGGTACGGCCAGGGGATCCAAGTCGAGTGGAGCTACCCCGATTCGGTGGCCGATTATCGCGTGCTGCGGTTTATTCTGCAGCCGATTATCGAGAATGCGATCGTGCACGGGATGGAAGCGCACAATTATACGGGTACGATTCGGATTGCGGCCGAAGAGCATCGCGACGACATCCGCCTTGTTTTATCGGATACCGGTACGGGAATGACCGAGCAGCGGCTGGGGCAGCTGAAGGAAATATTAGACGGCGAGCAAACGAACGAGCAGAGCAGCCTGAATATCGGCATCGGCCTGCAGAACGTCAACAAGCGTCTTCAGCTTCATTTCGGCAGCCACTACCGGCTTGAGATCGAAAGCGAGATTAATCGGGGCACAACGGTCACATTGAGATTTCCCAAGTTCGGCAATGGAACGAAAACGTAAAAAATGAACAGATCTATGGCATTGTTTGGAAGAGGGGGGCAGCGAGCTGCTCGCCTTTTTTTATTTTGCCGCCCGAAGGGAAAGAATTCGTAAGTTAGTTCGTTTTTTGTATAGTTGGCCTCGCCTATACTGAAGGAAATCAAGCCAGTCACTAAACGAAATGGAGTAGATCTATGTTTAACAAACCGATGCTCACGAAAAGCAGGCTCAACTTGCTTTTGATGGCCGTTCCGTTCCTTGTGCTGGTGTTTCTATTCAACTATTTGCCCCTATTCGGCTGGGTATACGCCTTCTTCGATTACAAGCCCGGTATACCGCTTAGCCAGACGGAGTTTGTCGGATTGAAGTTTTTTACGCTGACGTTCCATGACGGGGGCGAAATGCTCAACGTGTTGAAAAACACGCTGGCGATGAGCTTCCTGGGCATTGTGACGACTCCTTTGCCGCTTATCTTCGCCATCCTGCTGTCCGAGGTCAAAAACGGCAAGTTCAAGAAGTTCGTGCAGACGACGACGACGCTTCCGAATTTTATCAGCTGGTTTATCGTATTCTCCTTGTTTTTCTCCATTTTTTCGGTAGAGGGATTGTTGAATACGATTCTGATGAAGCTGCACATCATCAGCGAGCCGACGAACATTCTCGGCAACCGGGAAGCCGTCTGGTACGTTCAAACCGCGGTATCGGTATGGAAGGGCATCGGCTGGGGCGCGATCATCTATTTGGCCGCGATCGCGGGGATCGATCAGGAGCTGTACGACGCTGCGAAGGTAGACGGGGCCGGCCGGTTTCAGATGATTATGAACGTGACGGTGCCGGGGCTGATGCCGACGTATATCGTGCTGCTGCTGTTGGGGATCAGCAATATGCTGTCGAACGGATTCGATCAGTATTTCGTCTTCCATAACCCGCTTGTCGCGGAAAAGATCGAGGTGCTCGACTATTACGTGTACCGGATCGGAATTGCGACGAACGATTACGCCTATGCGACGGCGATCGGAATATCGAAGACGGCAGTCAGCATCACTCTGCTGTTCACCGTTAACTTTATTTCCAAAAAAATAAGAGGCGAGTCCATCATCTAGCCTATCTAGCTGATCTTGATCCCCAGGAAAAGGATGTGAAATCAAACGTGATACGGACCAGATTATGGGATGTCAGCTTCTCCATCAGCAATTATTTTCTGCTTTCTTTGATCACCTTTGCCTGTATCTATCCGTTTTACTACATTTTCATCTACTCGCTCAGCGATCCGATTGCAGCGGGCGGAGGGCTGGTGTTCTGGCCCAAAGGCTTGAATTTCGATAACTACAGGCGCCTGCTGGAGTTGCCCAATATCTCCTCTTCGTTCGTCGTTTCCGTTCTCAGAACGGTGATCGGCACGATCCTTACCGTATTCTGCTGTACGTTATTCGCCTACATCGTCACGAAAAGAGAGCTGCCCTTCCGCAAGTTCATCTATCGATTCGTGGTCATCACGCTCTATTTGAACGCCGGGCTGATTCCGTGGTACTTGACAATGAAAAGCCTGGGCTTGAAAAACAACTTTCTGCTCTATGTCATTCCCGGGGCGATCGTCGGATTTTACGTCATCCTGATCAAGACGTTCATCGAACAGCTTCCGGCGGCATTGGAGGAATCGGCGATGATCGACGGTGCGGGATACTTCACGATTTTTATCAAAATCATCTTCTTCCTGTCGCTGCCGATAATCGCGACCATTGCGGTATTCGCCGCCGTCACCCAGTGGAATACGTGGCAGGACAATTTCTTCCTCGTATCCGATCCGAAGCTGCAGACGGTGCAGATGGTGCTCTACAACTATTTGAACCAGGTTCAGTCGATCGCCAACATGACGATTCAGGAGCTGAACCGGGGAGAAGCCGCGCGGCAAATTACGCCCCAAGCGGTGCGAATGACGATGACGATGATCGTGACGATCCCGATTCTGTTCGTCTATCCCTTCCTGCAAAGATATTTTGTCAAAGGTCTTATGCTCGGAGCCGTGAAAGGCTGATTCGAACCGATAATTGATGCCGCAGCGCGAAATCGGGTTCGGCATTTCAATTATATAGACTATTCAGAATCATAAGGGAGGCAATACGATGAGCTTTGCCAAGATTTCGGTTCGAAAAGGACTATCGATGCTGCTTACACTTATGCTGCTGGCATCGGCGTTGGCAGCATGCAGCAGCGGCGGCAACAACGACAAAAGCGGGGAGGCCCAGACGCCAAGTTCGACTTCGTCGGGAAGCTCGGAAAGTCCGAGCGCCGATTCGAGCCCGCCGACGAAGGAGCCTGTCACGTTAACGATGTTCGGCGCAGGCGCAGCCGATATTCCCGGTATCCAGAGCGATCCCGTCGCCAAAGAAATCGAGAGAAGGACAGGCGTTACGCTCGACACGATGGCGGCCGACGAAAACAAACTGAAGCTGATGCTCGCCGACGGCGATTTGCCCGACATTCTGATGGTCGACCACAAGTATATTAAACAAATGATCGAAGGCAATCAAATTATCAACATAGACGACTACTTGAAAACGAGCGGACAGGACATCGAGAAAGGAATGCCCGAGACGCTCGAATACTTCAGACAAAACATGAGCGAAGGCCAGAACAAGCTGTACTTCCTCCCCATCCATACCGGAACCTATTCGGACGTAGGCGCGGCCGCTCCGCAGTATGAATATTCGGTCGGATTTTGGACGCGATGGGATATGTACCAAGAGCTCGGCGCTCCGGAAATCAAATCGACGGACGATTTTCTCAACTTGCTGGCCGAGATGCAGAAGCTTTATCCGAAGACGGAGGACGGTAAGAAGGTATACGGCGTATCCGCATATAACGGCGGTCTCTGGCCGTTCATTATTCAGAACGCGTTTGCGGACGGGTATTTCAACGGTCCCGGTACTTATGTGCAGGATGCTCAAGGCAACGCCTATGAGCTGCTGACCGACGAGAGCAGCACGTTCTGGAATAGCATGAGGTACTTTTTCAAGGCGAACCAGATGGGGCTGCTCGATCCCGAAGCGTTCACGCAGCAGATGGACCAGTACAGCGCCAAGCTCGACAATTTGCAGCTGTTGTCCAGCATCGCCAACTGGTGGACAGGCGGCGGGAACAAGAAGCTGGCCGACGCAGGCAAGCCCGAAGCCGGCTACGGCATGATTCCGATTACCGGAACGCAGATTTATAAAGGCGGATTCTCCCCGACAGGCTGGAGCGGCAAATACTTGGCGATCTCCAAAAACTCGAAGCACCCGGAGCGGGCCGTAGAGCTGCTGAACTTTATGTTCTCGCCGGAAGGCTCAAGATTGGCGGCCAGCGGCGTGGAAGGCGAGCATTGGAAGATGGTCGACGGCAAGCCGGAAATGACGGACGAGACGATCAACCTGTCGAAAACGATGGAGAAATTCGGAGATACGACCGGGATCGGCAAATACGGCAATTTGCAGGGACTTGACGATTTTGTCGTGAATCCGGCCGACGGCGAGCTGATCAGTCTGTTCTATACTCCGAAAGTGTTCCAAACGAAATTAACGCCGCTCGATAAGGCATACAGCGAGCATTACGGAGCAACCTACCCCGGCGAGGCGCTCGAAAAGCTGGTGCAGGAAGGGAAAATCTCGTGGGGCGCATTTGATACGACCGTGCAGACCGGACTCGCCAGCGCTCCCGACGATATTAAGCGGATCGATGCCAAGGTCGAAGAACTGGTGAAGACGACGATGCCGAAAATTATTTTGTCCAAGGACGAGGCGGAATTCAACAAGGTCAAGGAAGAATTCCTGGACAGCCTGAATAAGATAGGCTATGACCAATCCAAGCAGTTCTGGGCACAGAACTGGAAGGACTCGCTTGCCAAAACGGCTGTACTGAAGCGATAAACGCGATCGGGCGGAGGAGACGAGTTGAATCGACTTCAACTCAAGTCGTCTCGCCGCCCGAATCCTTTTTCCCCTATCCATAACGAGCTAAGAGAGAAAGAAGGTTTGATGAAATGACCGTAAAGCTGGCAGTGCCTACGCCGCAGCAGGTGGAGTGGCACGATACCGAAATCGGCATGTTTATCCATTGGGCGCCCAACGTCTATCAGGACCAGGAGTACGACGATCTGTCGACGCCGCTGGACCGGATCAATCCGTCCGAGCTGGATACCGAACAGTGGGCTTCCGTCGCCGAATCGCTTGGCGCCAAATATATCGTAATGGTCGCCAAGCACGTAGGCGGATTCTGCATGTGGCAGACGGATACATGCGATTATGGCGTCAAGGACACGCCTTGGAGAGACGGCAAGGGCGATGTGCTGCGCGATCTATCCGAATCCTGCCGGAAGCGGGGGCTCAAGCTCGGTATCTATTTAAGTCCGCAGGATATCTATAACGGGGCGCAGCTCGCGGGCCGGTGCGAAACGCCGGAGGCGCAGGAGAAGTACAACAAGATTTACCGGACTCAATTGGAGGAAGTGCTGAGCCGATACGGGGAAATTTTCGAGGTATGGTTCGACGGCGGGCAAGAGATCGAGGTCGGCGATATTTTGGAGCGCTATGTTCCGAACGCGGTGTATTTCCAGAGCAAGCATGCCTCCATCCGCTGGGTCGGCAACGAGGAAGGGATCGCCACCTATCCGGCGTGGAATGCGGTAAGAGCCGATTCAGAAGCGGCCAGAGGGTTGGGCACGATTCAGCACAGCGATCCGAACGGAGAAATCTGGATGCCGATGGAATGCGACGCGCGCATTCGGAATACGTGGTTTTGGAACACGCAGAATGAAGGCACGGTCAAAAGCCTGGATCATCTGATGGAGCTGTATTACAGGTCTGTCGGCAACGGCGCCGTTCTTCTGCTCAATGCCAACCCCGATCCGACCGGTCAAATTCCGGAGCCGGACGCGCGGCGGGCGAAGGAGTTCGGGGACGAGATCCGCAAAAGGTTTGCCAATGCGCTTTGCGAGGCCGGCGGTTCCGGGGATACGCTGGAAATTGAGCTGATGGAGCCTACCGCAATCGACCATATTGTTATTTGCGAGGATATTCGTTACGGCGAACGCATTCGCTCCTATGAAGTGCTTGGCTTCGACGGGGAGCAGTGGCTGAAGCTGTGCAGCGGCACAGCGATCGGGCACAAGAGAATCGAGCGGATCGCCGAGGCGACGCTGCACAAGCTTCGGCTGAACGTGCTGAAGGCGGTGGACGAACCGAGGATTGCAAGCCTGACGGCGTATTACACCGGAGCGGCTACCGTATTCAGCCCGAACAACATTCGATCTGAGCGGCAAAAGGTCGGCGAATGGGGTCCGGAATTGTTCATCTATAAAGTCGACCGGAAAAGCACGGAGACGTACGACATCGGCGATCTGATCGACGACGCGGGACAGTATGCGCTCTATTTCGATAATGCCGACGGCGGTGCAAGCAGCGTCCGCGCCGAGGGCGTTCGTCTGTTGCTGAACGGCGCTTCCTATCCGCAATTCGTGTCGCAGACCGAGGATCGTTACAGAATCAATATTACCGGTCTGGGGCAGCGCATTCAGTTGGAGTTGGAGCTTTATTGCGAGCTTGGCAATAACGGATTCGGCAACATATGGCTTGAGAAATTATAAAGATAAAGGCGTGAATGCAAATGATCGACTTACCGGCGGGAAGGCTGCGGATGATCCTCGATTCGGCGGGGAATGTCGTCAGCCTGAAGAATGCGGAGAACGGCAAGGAATATTCAGTTGCCTCATCCGAATCTCCTTTCATCCGCATCGTTGTCGAAGGGAAGGCCGAGGCGCCTTCATCGCTGAGCTGCGACGGCGAGACGGGAACGCTGACGTTTGCATTCGCCGAATGCGGCGCGCAGGTAGAGGTGGAATATGCTAACTGCTTGCGCTACGCAGCATTTGAAGTGACGCGCATCGCAGGAGCGGATGTGGACACATTCGTATGGGGGCCGTATGCGACTTCTGTGGCGGGTTCGATCGGAGAATCGGTCGGCGTCGTGCACGACGGGGACTTGGCGATCGGCATTCAGTCGCTCAATATGAAAACCGTCGGCGGATGGCCGATTGAGCTTGCGCCGTTGTTTGATCCTGCGGATACGGAGCGCGGGAACGGCCAGCCCGATCCGAATGGCGGAGGACATTCGCCATCGGACATGAAATTCCCCTATTCGGCTTGTACGGCATGGCCGACCGCCGAAGGCAGCGTGCTTCAAGCATTCGCGCGGAATCGGTCGAAGGCGGCTCGCCGAACGGTATGGAATTTGCCGGATGTTCCGGTAGCGCCGATTGGCGGCGAAGACGCGAGCATCGCCGGAACGAAGATCGCCCTGTTCGGATGTCCGGCCGGGGAAGTGCTGGATACGATCGAAGTCATTGAGCTTCGAGAAGGGCTGCCGCATCCGACGATCGAAGGCGTCTGGGGCAAAAAATCGCCCGGCGCGAATCAGTCGTATTTCATTACCGATTTTTCCGAAGCGACGATGGCCGATGCGGTCCGCTATACGAAGCAAGCCGGTCTAAAGTACGTTTATCATCCCGACCCGTTCGGGCAGTGGGGTCATTTCACGCTCAAGGAGAGAAGCTTCCCCAACGGGGACGACGGACTGCGCGGGTGCGTCAAGCTGGCGGAAAGCGAGGGCGTTCGCGTCGGCTTGCATACCTTGTCGAACTTTACGACGCTGAACGATCCATATGTTACGCCGATTCCGGCCGGGCGATTGCAAACAGTGGGCGCGTCTCGTCTGGCTTCGAGGGTGGAGGAGACTGCTGCGGACATCGAGGTGGACGATCCCGGTCCGTTTGCGGCCCGATTGTTTCGGCAAACGGCGCGAATCGGGAACGAACTGATCGAATACGAAGCCGTAACGGATAGCGCTCCATGGAAGCTAATCAACGTGAAGCGCGGAGCGAACGGCACGGCTGCGTCGGCTCATGAGCCGGGTACGGAGATCGGCCGGCTGTGGGATCACCCCTACGACGTTTTGTTTCCGAATTTCGAGCTGCAGGAGGAGTATAGCGAGCGCATCGCGGACCTGTTTCGAATGACCGGCGTCAAGCAAATCTCTTTCGACGGACTGGAAGGTCTGTACGCAACCGGACAAGACGATTACGGCGTAAGCAGATTCGTTCGCAAGTGCTACGACGGCTGGGGCGACGAAGTGATCAACGACGCCAGCATCGTTGGGCCGAACTATCTGTGGCACATCTTCACGCGATTTAATTGGGGAGAGCCATGGGGAGCGGCGACGCGCGAAGGCCAGCTGGAATGGCGGCTGGCCAACCAGCGCTTTTTTGCCCGGAATTTCATTCCGCCAATGCTGGGATGGTTTCTCATTCGCACCGCATCCGATCGCTTCGAAGCGACGACATTGGATGAGATCGAATGGGTGCTGTCGAAAGCGGCGGGATATCAGGCGGGCTTTGCGCTTGTGGCTGAAATGCGGATTTTGGAAAGTATCGGGAACAAGGAGACGCTGCTTGAGGCCGTGCGCTGTTGGGAATCGGCGCGGAGAGCCGGCGCGTTCTCGCCCGAGCAGAGGGAGAGGCTGCGCGATCCGAAGAGCGATTGGCATCTGGAGGCTGCGGGGGAAGGGAAATGGACGTTGTATCCGGTGGACCGCTCCAAGCCGCTCGTCTGCAGTCCCTCCGAATTGCAGCCCGGTCAGCCGGGCGGAGCGGATTGGGCGTATTATAACAAACACGGCGATCAGCCGCTCAGGTTTTGCATGCGCGTAACGCCGTCGTACGGCAATGAAGACGCAGCGGTGCAACGGCCGACTTTCTATACCGGCAATGTCTATTTGACCTTCGATACGGAGGTGGCGGCGAACCATTACCTCGTATGCGACGGAGATCGAGTCGGCAAAATCTATGACCGGAATTGGAATCTGCTTCGCGTCGTTCACGCAGCGGCGGACGGACCTGCCGTTCGAAGCGGAGGGCAGACGATTTCGTTTAGCTGCAAATTTATCGGCAACCCGAAGCCCGTCGTTAGCGTTATAATGATGACCCGGGGAAAGCCGGAAACGGTGCAAGCGCCGGAGCTATAGACATCATAGAAGAAAGAGGGAAGCGGTATGGAACAGGGGCTGCGATTTCGGGAGGACGGTACGTTCACGGTCGTACAGTTTACGGATTTGCATTGGAAGAACGGCGATGAGCAGGATCGGCGCACGAGGGCGCTCATGGATGCCGTACTGGAGGCGGAGCGCCCCGATCTTGTTGTATTTACGGGGGATTTGATCTCCGGAGAGGAATGCACGGATCCGCGAAGATCTTTAAGCGAAGCGATTGATGCGGCGGAATCCAGAAGTATTCCGTGGGCGGCGGTGTTCGGCAATCACGATGCGGAAGGCAGCGTCAGCCGAGCGGAGCTGCTGGACTTCCTGCTTGAGCAGAAGCATAACTTGACGCAGCATACGGATGGGATAAGCGGCTTCGGCAATTATATGCTTGAAATACAGGGCGGACGCGGCAAGGCCGGAGCGGCGCTTTATTTTCTGGACAGCGGGGATTATTCGCCGGTCGGCCATATTGAAGGCTATGATTGGATTCGCCGCGATCAGATCGAATGGTATGCCGGCGCTTCGGAGGCTCTGACCGCTCGCAACGGTGGCGCGCCTCTGCCTGCGCTTGCTTTCTTCCATATTCCGCTGCCGGAGTACAATGAGGTCTGGGAGAAGCAAGTGTGCTACGGCAGCAAGCTTGAGCGGGTATGCTCTCCGCTGGTCAATTCGGGCATGTTCGCGGCGCTGGTCGAAGCGGGAGACGTCATGGGGACGTTTGTCGGCCACGACCACATCAACGATTACTGGGGAGAATTGCACGGCATCCGGCTCTGTTACGGACGTGCGACCGGCTACAACACCTACGGGCAGGAGGGCTTCCAACACGGCGCGCGGATTATTCGCCTGCGAGAAGGGGAGCGGACGTTCGATTCGTGGCTGCGGCTCGACGACGGCACCGTTATTGCCGAACAGGATAAGCATCTGCCGGGCGCTTGATTCTAAGCGCAAGTCTATCGATACCCCTCCGCGGAGAGCGGCGAGGCGATCAAAATATAAGCGGAAGAGCGGGAGGCCACAATGCCCTCCGTTTTTATTATTTTTATTAAATTAAATAAATTTATCTAAAATATATTTACTAAAAGTGCAGGCACGATATAATGAGATCAGAAAGTGGTGAGGAGGAGGCTGGACGATGAGTAACAGAGCCTACAACACGGCGTATACAGGAGAACGCAGCTCCCGCGTCGCTTTTCCCCTTGGAGGAATCGGAGCCGGCATGCTCTGTCTGGAGGGAGCCGGCGCTTTATCCCAATTTTCGCTGCGCCACGCGCCGGATACAGGCAACGAGCCCACCGTATTCTCTGCCGTCTGTATTAAAGGCAAGGACGGGAACATCGCCCGGGTACTCGAAGGCCCAGTACCGTCGTGGAAAGTGATGGGCATACGCACGACTTCAACGCCCGGCTCGGGCGTCGGCTTAATGGGCAAAACCTACGGACTGCCGCGGTTTGCGAACAGCTCCTTTCAGAGCCGGTTTCCCTTCGGAACGGTCGAGCTGACAGATCCCAGGCTGCCGATCTCCGTCGCGATCACGGGCTGGAGTCCGTTCATTCCTCTGAATGCGGACGATTCCAGTCTGCCTGTCGCCGGGCTGGAGTTTGCTTTTACAAATGCGTCCGATGAGCCTCTGGAGCTTGTATACTCTTTCCATGCCGTTCACTTCATGGAAGCGGAGGGCCAGGGCGACCATTGCGTTCGCCGGACGGACAACGGATTCGAGCTTTATCAGCCCCCGGCAGAAGGAAAGCCATGGGTGGAAGGCTCCTTCTCCGCCGCAACGGATCAAGCCGAGACTAAAGTCGACTGCGCGTGGTTCAGGGGAAGCTGGTTCGATCCGGTTACGATGGCGTGGAGATCGGTCGAAGAGGGGGCTGCGGTCGAGAAACCGGCGATCGGGGAAGGCAGAGCAAGCCCTGGAGGAAGCCTATACGTGCCGCTCGAGCTGCAGCCCGGCGAGCGCAGAACGGTTAAGCTGATGCTGTCGTGGTACGTTCCGGAATCGAATCTGGCGCAGGGCGATGTGGACGATCCTTTAGCGACGGGAGACGCACACAGGCATGAATTGCGTAATTTCCATAAACCGTGGTACTCCGGGAGATTCGGCAGCATGAATTCCGTTGCGGAGTATTGGACGAGCCAGTACGAAAGATTGCGAGCGGAGAGCGAGGCGTTCTTCCGCGCCTTTAACGACACGACACTTCCGGAGGAGATGAAGGAGGCCGTAACGGCCAACCTGTCGATTCTGAAATCGCCGACCGTGCTCAGACAAGCCGACGGAAGGCTGTGGGCGTTCGAGGGCTGCGACGATACGTGGGGGAGCTGTCACGGCACCTGCACTCACGTATGGAACTATGCGCAGGCGATTCCTCATCTTTTTCCCGACTTGGAACGCGGTCTTCGCATGACGGAGTTCATCGAAGGCCAGAATGACGAAGGTCATCAGAACTTCCGCATCCCGCTGCCGATTCAGCCGGCAACTCATCTGTTCCATGCGGCGAGCGACGGTCAGCTCGGCGGAATCATGAAGGTTTACCGGGAGTGGAGAGTCGGCGGGAATACACAGTGGCTGGCGGCGTTATGGCCTCGGGTCCAAGCAAGCTTGAACTATTGCATCCAAACCTGGGATCCCGAAGAAGCGGGAGTGCTAACAGAGCCGCATCATAACACGTATGATATTGAATTTTGGGGCCCGGACGGCATGTGCTCCTCGATCTATCTGGGAGCGCTGAAGGCGGCGTCTCTTATGGCCCGGGCGCTCGGAGACGACCCGGAGCGGTATGAGGAAATTTACCGCAAGGGCAGAAGCTATGTGGAGACAGAGCTTTTTAACGGAGAATATTTCGAGCAGAAGGTCGTTTGGGAAGGGCTGAGGGCTTCTGCGCCCGTCCATGCCGATTCCGACATCGACCGGAACCTGGATTACTCCCCGGAAGCGATCGAGCTGATGCGCAAGGAAGGCCCCAAGTATCAGTACGGCAAAGGCTGTCTATCCGACGGAATTATCGGAGCTTGGCTGGCGGAGATGTGCGGGCTTGGAGATATTTTGGATCGGGAAAAGGTAAAAAGTCATCTGCTCAGCGTATACACGTACAACCTGAAGCGAGATTTGTCCGAGCATGCCAATCCGCAGCGCCCCGGCTACGCGTTGGGTCGTGAGGGAGGATTGCTCCTGTGTACTTGGCCTAGAGGAGGAAAGCTCTCGCTGCCGTTCGTCTATAGCAATGAAGTGTGGACGGGAATCGAATATCAAGTAGCCTCGCATCTGATCGCTCTGGGCTGCGTTGAAGAAGGGCTGGAGATCGTACGAATCTGCCGCGACCGTTACGACGGCGTCGTGCGCAATCCGTATAACGAATACGAATGCGGACACTGGTATGCTCGCGCGCTCGCCTCCTACGGGCTGATCCAGGCATGGAGCGGCATTCGTTACGACGCGGTTGAACAGACGCTATACGTATCCCCTCGAGTCACCGGAGATTATTTGAGCTTCTTGTGTACGAACGAAGGATATGGTATAGCAGGAATAAAGGATGGACGACCGTATCTTGAGGTTCGTTCCGGCCGTATCCCCGTGAATCAGATCAAATTGTCGGCATGAAAGGTGAAATTATGAGCGAGAAGAACGAAAGCAGAAGAAAGCCGAGCATTAAAGAAATCGCGGATCGAACGGGGTTCTCTCCCGCGACGGTGTCGCTGGTTCTGAATCAGAAAGGCTCCTTCTCCGATGAAACGAAGCATACGATTCGCCAAGCATACGCAGAGCTCAGCCATGATCGGGCTCTAGCGGAAGGAAGACTGCTGATTCGCGTGCTGATTGAACAGTACGCCTCCTTCGAAACCGATCCCTACTACGGCGAAATCATCCACGGCATCGAGAAGGAATGCAGCCTCCTCGGCTACGAGATGGTGCTCTCCTTTGTTCGGGAAGGCTCAGATTCCCAAGCCTGGCTGAACCAGGTGGGCGGGCTGATCGCGCTCGGCGGCGGCTTGATTACCGATGAGCTTATCAGCGAGCTGCGGCACTCGGGTATTCCTCTTGTGCTCGTGGATAACTATACGCATAAAGGCGACATTCTGTCGGTGCACTCGGATCATTACGGCGCAGGGTTTCTGGCCACGGAATATTTGATCGGCCGGGGACATCGACGGATCGGCTTTATTAGCGGCCCCGTTAAGTACAAGTCGCTGGTTGACCGCTATGCCGGCTATTGCGCCGCGTTGATGGAGCACGGAATGCCGCTTGATCCGCAGTTTATCACTCCGAACTTCGACGACGGCTATATTAAAGGCTACCAGGAGATGAAATATTTGCTTCAACTCTCCGAGCGGCCGACCGCGGTATTCGCGGTAAGCGATCGCGCGGCCTTCGGCGCCCTGCAGGCGATGAACGAAGCCGGGCTGGCGGACGGGGAAATCGAGCTGATCGGCTGCGACAATGTCGGAGGGAGCCAGGGAATGGCCGAGAGGATCGCCACCGTCAATATTCCCCGCCTGGAGGTCGGCCAGATGTCCGTGCGGTTTCTCGTGGAAGCGATCAAGGGGAATGCGTTGGTCGGCAAAGTCGTTATACCGGGAACGCTGGCGCTGCCGTCCGCAGAATAGAGCTGCAAATTCGAGGATTGGAAAAAAAGATCACCCTATTTCGCCCGCCTAGCAAGCTCGGGTTGGACAGCATCACATTGGAAGCCGGGATTTCAAAACAGACCTTATATCGCTATTACGATACGAAGGATCGACTGTTCGCCGATCTTCTGAGCGAAGTGATTCGGGAGCTTACGGAAGAGGAGCAGTCCCAGTCTGCAAGCTTGCCCGTCCCTGAGAATCGGGAGCAGCTGTGCCGAATTTATGTGGATTCCATCACGTAACGCAACGGCATTCGCAGGAGAAATTCTGCAGGCTCCCGGCGGTTTTCTCTGTTGCCCTCCCACTCGTCATTAATCAGGATATTGTCGGAAATTGTAGACGATCCGCGCTATTGGATGGTACAATTTGGTACGCCTGTGAATGAATATGAGAAGGGGAGGCTCCTTCATTGGATCTTTACCTCAAACGAATTTGGAAGTATAAATTTCACTACCTGCTGGCGTTTCTGCCGCTGCTCCTCATTTTTTTGTTGAAAATCATTCCTTTTATCGTAGGCATTCGCATGGCCTTTACCGATGTGAAGCCGCTCTACGGTATTTTTGGGAGCGAATGGACAGGTTTGGCGAACTTTAAAGCGCTATTCGGCATGCCGGAATTCGTTAACGTTCTGGGGAATACACTCGCGATCAAGCTATCGTATATGGGCGTCGTTGGAACCGTCGCTCTTGTGCTCGCGCTCGCGCTAAGCGGAATTCAATCTGCCCGGCTGCGTAATGCGTTCGTTCTCTTATTTCTGATCCCATACTTTATCCCGTCCTCCGTCGTTGCGGACGTCGCGGCGTATCTGTTATCGCCGACGCAATCGATCTTTTCGATAGATAGCCTGCTTCTGACCGATCCTGCGTATTTCAGGGCGATCGTCTACTTGCTAGAAGCTCTCAAAACCTGCGGAATTCCCGTGCTTCTTGCGTTGGCCGCGATTCGAGCCTATCAATCCGGCTCGCATGCGCCCGGAGTCCGGCAGACTTCCACGTTCTATCCCGCTTTACGGGCGCTTGTCGCGTTTTTGCTGATCCAGTTGTCCACGATTCTGTCCACCGATTTCGATCTGCTTTATCTGCTGAACAACCCTCTCGTCTATTCAGTAGGCGATACGGTGGATACCTTCGGTTTTCGGATCGGCTTTATAAATGCCAATTACGGCGTCAGCTCGGCGGTGTGGCTGTTTCAGTTTGCGGTTCAACTCGTCTTTACTTTAGCGGCCTATTTTCTTGTGCGAAAATGGTTCCTCCGCGATCTGTTCACCCGCGGCTCCGCGCAAGCTTCGGGAGGGAAGCGGGTGAATCTCGACAAGGCCGCAGACACCCGTTCTAATTCGGGCTTCGGTACTTCTGCAGGGCGCAACGCGCTCGGAATTGTCGTCGCTTCGCTGTATTCGGCGATCGTGCTGTTTTTCCTGTACTTCCTGTTTGTTCACCCTTTTCTTATCGGCGAAGGGGGCGGGCCAGCCTTATCCGATGTCTTCCCGGGGCAAAATTTTATGCTTTTTCTAATCCTGTACGGCACGGTGACCGTGATCGGTCTGTTGATTATTCTCATGCTCGCTTATCCTCTCACCGTTTCTCGGCTGCCCGGTCGCGGACTTTATAAGCTTGTGCTGCTGTTTGTGCTGGCGATCGGAACGGGCAGTACTTTACACGAATATATGGCGTATCGGGGGATGGGCGCGGTCAACACGACTTACCCGCTGCTGATCGGCGGATTAGTCGCGATTGTGGGCGTATTTGTGCTGAAGAGCGCCTTTAACGCAAATTATGCGTCGTTAAAGCTGCAGGCCGAGCAGGAAGGGCGGGGGGAGATGCATGCTTTTTTCACCCTTTTCGTGCCTAAAGTATGGAAGCCGCTGCTGGGGCTTGGCGTGCTGAGCTTCGTCGGCCTATGGAACTCCTATATCCCGCCTTTCGTTTATATAAGCAATCCCGAACTATACTCTCCTATCACCAGCGTCGCTATGTTAAGCAGAAGCATGGACCTGCAGCAATCTCCCGAGATTGTGCTGCAGATGGGAGCGATCGTTAGCCTTCCTTCGGTTATCCTCCTATTGGCCTTGAGCAAATTTCTGACGTCAGAGGTGTTCTTGGGGGCTTCTCGGCGGCTTTGACCGCAAAGTCAGGCGCCAGTCATGGACCACTGCCGGTCAAACAGCCGATCAATGCCGCCACTCCGCCCGTTCCTTAGCCGTAAGGCGCGGACAGGTATAGCAAGAATAGCGGTTTTGCCGCAAATACTGGAGGCAGCAGACGTTTTTAAGTGCGAGCTGCCTGCCCTGTTCCAGCGGATGGGGCAGACGCCTTATGTTGACTTGAAGTGGGTTTTTGCTCCTACCGAATACATGGGGCGGCAGCTCCTGCGCCAAGCGTATATCCTCGGCCAGCCGCTCTTGCGGCCGGATCGTTCGGCGCCAACTCGACGGTTTCGCTTCCCGAAGCGATCATCGCCCTGCCGCCCAAGCAAAAGACGGCGGTATACGAGCTGTTCGCCGGATAAGCCGCCTCTCCATCCAAAGGCACTTCCAGAGAAACAATATCTTTTATTCGAATCAGCGCCCCGGCTTCTTGTCCTCTTGATATCATAGGTCGCCCTCTTTTAATACGCTAAGTTGGGTTTAATGATAACGATTTTCATTCGAAATGCAATATGAATTCGGATGGGAAATCTCCCCCGATCAAGAGTTTGACTCTTAATGGGGGAGATCTTCGCCTAACCTATTTCACTCGCTTACTTCAAGCTAATGTTCTCTGTGCGATCGAGAGCCGATTTCGTCAGCTCCGTCACTTGAGGCAGGCCGAGCTTGTTCAGCTCGTCGACGTATTTGCTCCAATCGTCCAAGCTCTCAGCGCCGAGAATAAATTTGCTGATCTGCTCGTCGCGATACTTGTCGATCGCTGTGCCGGTGATGGAGATCGTCTCGTATTCTTTGTCCGTGAACGAAGGCTTAAGATTGAATTTGCTATCGTATTTTGGGGCTTCCTGATAAGCGTATTTGAGCTCCTTGGACGCAAGGCTGAGATGCGCGTCATAGTCGATCCACGTGTAGGTGCCATTCGTCGCCAGACCGGTTCTCTTGCGGAAGTCGGAGGAATCGACGTAAGTTGGATTGATTTTCTTCTGGCCGCCTTCGACGGTGTACGTCTCGCCTTCCTTGCCCCAGCTGAGCAGCGTTCGTCCTTCTTCGCTGTAGAAGAAGTCGAACACTTTAACGATGTCGTCGATATTGTTGGACGTAGCGGAGATCGCCAGGTTGTTCTCGACAACTTGCTTGAACGGGTTCTGCTGCTTGCCGCCCGGCAAACCGGCGGGAGGCGCCATGAACGCCATCGTAAATTCCGGGTTTTCCTGACGAATAGCGGCGTTGAAGAAGTCGATCCGTCCGATGAAATCGACTGTAATGAAAGCTTGGTCGGTCGATAGCAAATCCTGCCATTGCTTGGTCTGCAGCGTCAGCCAATCGGACGGGATGAGCTTCTCGTAATAGAATTTGTTCAAGTAGCCGACCATTGTCTTGTAGTTGTCCTCGGCCGGGCCGAAGATCACATCGCCGTCGTCGTTTTTGTAGTAGGTGTCGCTGGTCTCGAAGTTCGGCGTCAAGTTCGTCATCGCGGGCATGCCGTTGCGGAACGCCAGCGGGTAGCTGTCCGGATACAGCTTCTTCAGCTCTTTCAGTATTGTATACAGTTCGTCGTATGTCTTAGGCGGCGTTAATCCGTGCTTCTTGAAAATATCTTCACGGTACATCCACACGACGCGGTTCGTCTCTCCAAAGCCTTGCGTCGGCAACATATACATTTTGCCGTCGGCGGCGAGGAACGACTTCGTCACATCCGGATATTGCTCCATCCATTTCTGAAAATTCGGCATCTTGTCCTTGTAGTCCAAGATGTTAACAAGCGCGCCCTGTTGACCGTATTTCAGCGCTTGCGTCCGATCCGGCATGAAGATAAGATCGGGCAGATCGCCGGAAGCGAACGTTAAGTTCAGTGCGTCGTACAACGTGCCCGATGGAAGCTGGACGTTGAATTTCGCGCCGGTTTTCTCCTCGATCCACTTCCAGACCGGCCATTCCTTGTCGAACGGCCAACTTGGATTGGAGTCGGTCAGCATCGTAAACGTCTTGGAGGTAAGCGCAGCCGGCGTCTCGCTTGCGGCAGCCGACGGGCTTTTCGACGCGGGCTGCGTCCCGGAGGAGGAAGGCGAGCCTTCATTATTATTCGACTTGCTGCATCCTGCGATTAGGAGAGCGAATGCCAGCATCGTCGCCAGAATGATTTGTCTGTTTTTCATCGTAAACAGGCTCCTTTATTATTGCGAATAGTATAACGCACTTCTTAACCCTTGACAGCGCCAATCATAACTCCCCTTACGAAATAACGTTGCAGAAACGGATACAAGCACAGGATGGGCAGCGTGGAGACAAGGATGACAGCGTAGGTGTACGACTCCTCCACGATCAGAGAATCACCTCCCTTCGCAGCGGTCAGATCGCCCGAGCCTGCCTGGCCGACGAGCAGCATGTTGCGCAGAATAACCTGCAGCGGGAACAGATCGGGGTCCCGCAAGTAAAGGAGCGGATTCAGGAAGTTGTTCCACAGTCCGACCGCGTAGAACAAGCCGATGGTGGCGAAGATCGCGCCGGACAACGGTGCGACGATACGGGCGAAGATTCCGAGCTCGGAGAGCCCGTCAAGTTTGCCGGATTCCTCGAGCTCCTTCGGAATGTTCGCGAAGAACGTTCTCATAATAAGCAGGTTCCATGTGCTGACCGCGCTCGGGAGCACCATTGCCCAGATCGAGTTCATGATGCCGAGCTCTCTCACCACGAGGAATGTCGGAATCATGCCTCCGCTAAAAAACATCGTAATAACGATCATGATCGTAAAGCCGCGGTGAAAAAACATCTCTCTCTTCGAAAGGGCATAGGCGCCGAAACCCGTCACGACCAAGGCGACGGCTGTGCCGACGACAGCGTACACGATCGTGTTCCAGTAAGCCCTCATGATGCGCGGATCATCCAGCACGAACTTATACATGTCCACGTTAAAGCCGCGAGGAAACCAGCTCACCATGCCTTTCAACACATAGTTGCTGCCGCTCAAGGAAACGGATGCCATATAAAGGAAAGGAAATAGCGTAACGAACGCGACTGCGGCGAGCAAGACCCCATTCGCCAAGCCGAATATCGATAGTTTTCTCATCGTTGTCGTCCTCTCTCTACCACAGGCTATTGCCGGTGAATTTACGGCTCATATAGTTGGCATTCAGTAGGAAAACGAAGCTGACGGCTGCAGTGAACAGGTCGATCGCGGAACCGTAGCTGAAATTGCCGTTGACCAAGCCGGCCCGGTAGACGTACGTGCTCAGAATGTCGGCGTTCGCGTACGTGGCCGGATTCGCGAGCAGGAACACTTTCTCGAAGCCGATCTCCATCATGCTGCCGATTTTCAAGATCAGCAGAACGATCATCGTCGAGGAAATGCCGGGCAGCGTGACATGCACGATTTTCCGCCAGCGGCTCGCCCCGTCGATTCCCGCGGCTTCGTATAAGGACGGATCGATCGCTGTGAGCGCTGCCAAAAAGATGATCGATTCCCAGCCGACGTGCTGCCAGATTTCGGACAGAACGTAGATGGGGCGAAACCAGCCTGGCTCGATCATGAAGTTGATCGAATCGAAGCCGAAGGAGGTCAGCATCCGGTTAAATACGCCGCCCGTCGGAGATAGGAAGATGATGACCATGCTCGCCGCGACGACGTTGGAGATAAAGTGAGGCAGATAGCTCACGGTCTGGACGAATCTTTTGAACGCCCGCAGCCTCATTTCATTAAGAAGAAGAGCGAGAGCGATTGGGGCCGCGAATCCGAATGCCAGATTGTAGAAGCCGAGCAGGAACGTGTTGCGAAGCAGCAGCCAGAAGTCGGAGCTGTTGAAGAACATTCTGAAATATTTCAGGCCGACCCAATCGCTCGCCCAAATTCCCTTATACAGGCTATAGTCCTTAAAGGCGACGACGATCCCGAAGATGGGCAAATACTTGAATAGGACGTAATACAGCAAACAAGGAATAAACATGGCGAATAGCCATTTGCCTTTGTTCCATTTTTGACTCAGCGTCATCTCGATGTTCCTTTCGGTCCGGAATGTGACCTTAGCATAGCCTCGGTACAGCCGAAGCGAAATCTTCCGTTCTTTGAATAACGCGCATTTTTGCAGCAATCGAAAGATTGGGTGATGATCTTGAAATTCGTATATCGCTGAGCGGAGGGCTTCTCTATGAAGGAGTGGGATCGTCGGCTATAGTGAGAAGAGGCGATCGACGAGGGGATAGGGAGGCTTCCAAGAAGGCATTCTTACGGGGAAAAATGAACTCGTTGCTTTATAAGCTGCTTGCCAGCTTCCTGGCTATTATTGCGTTGATGCTATCGTTTAACGTTTTTTCCTATACCTTTTTCCGGGATACGATTCAGGACGAGATCATTAAGAACAGCAGCTTAAACCTCGGCTTTGCCAGCGAGAATTACGAGAAGCATCTGGCGCTCGTCCGCAAGTCGGTGCTTCAGCTGTACTTCAACGACCACGTGGCGATATTAAAGAACGACCGGCAGAGCATCAGCTACGAGATGGTTTACCAGGTCCAGAAGGACATCAATTATATGCTTTCCAACGAATCGCTTTGCTTGAACAACGTCGTGCTTTATTTTCCGCAAAACAACCTGATGATTGAGAAGGAAGGGACCGTCAAGCCGGAGCGGATGTTCGAGAAATTCTATCTAAGCGACGAATATTCTTTCTCGTTTTGGCAGCAGGAGTTCGTCAAAGATTACAGCTTCAAGATGTTCCCTTCCGCCGTCTTCTCCGAGGTTTTCTCGCATCAGAAGAAACCGATCGGCCTTCTGTATCCCATCGTCATGAAGGAGTACGGGCAGTCGAAGGTTTACATGATCGCCTTCCTGGACGCCCGCAAAATGACGGAGGCGTTCCTTCCTAAAGACAGTCAATTCTCGCTGCTCGGCGATGACGGCGAACCTCTCTATCGCACTTCCGGGTCGACCCCGGCGCTCTCTCCGTCCGAAATGCCGGGCCAGGAAGGCTACGTGAAGAGAAACGGCTATTACGTGTTCTACACCAAAAGCAAGGACAGCGGGCTAACCTACATCTTGTCGATGCCGTACGCCAACATCTCGTCCCAAATCAAGCATCTGAACCTCGTTCTTGCCGGCTTGCTCGGCGTGGCGATTTTGATCAGCGTGGGCGCGTCCGTCATTTTCAGCTTTCGCGTGAACGGGCCTCTGAAGAGAATCGTCGATGCGCTCAGAAGACAGAAGCCGGGGCCGTTTGCGACGCAGATTGCGGAGTTCGATTACATCGGGGAGAAAATGAGCCTGCTGCTCAAGTCCAACGAAGACGCTATGCACCATCTCAAGCAGAATGAGACGACGCTTCGCTATTACGCCTACATCAATCGGCTGAAAATGATCCGAACGGGAACGGGCGAGCCCAAAGGCACGTCGTTCGCAGACAAGCCGTTTCTTGTCATCGTCTACGACATGGCGTTTAAGCGCCGGTTTCTAGAACAGACGGCAA
The DNA here is from genome assembly GCF_003386235.1 of Cohnella phaseoli. GTDB lineage: Bacteria > Bacillota > Bacilli > Paenibacillales > Paenibacillaceae > Cohnella > Cohnella phaseoli. The sequence continues at coordinate 61,297 of NZ_QRDZ01000022.1, read as the reverse complement.
ACGGGATGGAGCGGGCGGTGTTCCTCTATAAGGAATATATTCAACTCGAATTCAAGGAAAGATTTCCGGATTCGCAGACGTTCCAGATTGAACGCAATCGGATCGTGACGCTTCTATTCACGGAAGACGACGTCGCCGACGTGCTGGCGCTGCTCGATAGGATGAAGAGGACGTTCGATCTCGATAAAGCCTATGGCTGCTTCACGATCGGCGTTAGCCCGATCTATTCTCACTCTTACGAACTTATCTCCGCTTACGAGCAAGCCGTGGCGATGACGGAGCAGCGGATGCTGAACGACGAGACGCAAATTCTGTGCAATGTCCGGCCGTCTACCGGGCGTTACTCGCTCAGCGCCGCAGAGGAGCAGGAATTCTACACCCACCTGCGCTACGGAAACGAGACCGAGCTGCGACAGCTCGTCTCGCGGCACTTGGCCGGCATGACGCGCGTACACGCGACGGCGGCAGCGTTCCAGTCGTTCGCCCGCGACATCGTCGTCAAGGCTCAGAAGACGCTGCAAGCCGTCGAGGTCGAATCCGAGCCGCCAGATGGAGACGTGCGCCGGGCTCCTTGGGAGGAGATCGAAGAGTGTCTGACGGTGGAGCAGCTCGATAAGGGGCTGACGGCATATGTGGCCGGGGTCGCGGCAGCGATCCGCCGGAAGAAAGAAGAACGCGATCCGATCATCGGATTTGCTCTCGGCTATATCGAAGAGCACTATTCGGAGGAACTCTCTCTCGACATTCTCGCACGGAAGCTAAACATTACCGGCACGTATCTTTCGGCGTATTTCAAGAAGAAGCAAGGCGTGAACTTCGTCGACTACTTGAATGAGGTCCGCATCGGCAAAGCGAAGGAGCTGCTAACCGGCACGGACCTGCAGATTCAGGAGGTCGCCGTCCGAACGGGTTACTTGAACGCGAATTCGTTTATCCGCACGTTCAAGAAGATAACCGGCTTGTCGCCGGGAGAGTATCGTAAAAATACACGATAGTAGGCGGCCTTGGCCGCCTCCTAGGGAAGAGGTTGTTCGACATGGTCTATCGCGTGGCGGTTATCGGCGGAGGGGCGATCGCAGAAGAGCATTTGCTTGCGCTGGCGGGAATGGAGCGGGCGAAGGCGGTTGCCGTGGCGGATTTAATCGAAGAGCGCGCAGAGGGGTTGGCTGGGCGTTACGGCGGTCTATCGGCGTATACGGATTACAAGGAAATGATCGTTCGGGAGAAGCCGGATATCGCCATTATTACTCTCCCTCATTTTCTGCACATGACTGCGGCGTTGTTCTGTATCGAATCGGGCGTTCACGTGCTGCTGGAGAAGCCGATGGCGCTGGATGTCGGCCAATGCGACGAGATCATCGAGGCGGCAAGTCGACAGGGCGTTCGTCTCATGGTTGGCCACACTCAGCATTATATCGCCGAGAACCGGACGGCGAAACGGATAATTGACGAGGGCGGCTTAGGCAAGCTCGTTATGATCAACGATGTCCGCAACGTGTATTACTTTCAGGAGCGGCGCCCGGCGTGGTTTTTCCAGAAGGCGCTCGCGGGGGGCGGCATTCTGATGAATCTCGGTTCGCACTCCGTCGACAAGATCGCGTGGCTGGCCGGCTCCGCCGTTCATTCGGTCAAAGCGGTAACGAGCCATTACGGAGGCAAAGGGGATATCGAAGGGAGCGGCATGGCGTTTCTCCACCTGGAGAACGGCGTTCCAGCAACGGTGTCGCAGTCCGGCTACCAAGGCCTCGCCCGCAACGAGACGGAACTCGTCTTCACGGAAGGCATGCTGAAGCTGGAGACGGGCAAAGCGCTCTGGCTTAGCAGCGGCGGCGAATACGAACGGGTCGAGACGGATCGGCAGGAGCCGCCTTTCGTGCTGCAGCTGCTGGATCTGATCGCGAGGATTGAGGCGGGGGACGACTCCGGTTCCAATTCGGATGCAGAGGCCAGCTCGGATTCGGTCGAATGGCCGGGGCCGTCTCTAGAGCATTCGCGTCATGCGGTCGCGGTCGTTCGCGCGATGTATGCTTCGCACAAATCTGGACGGGAAGAAGCGGTGAAAGACGTAGGATGAACATTTTATCGAGGAATGGCGATGCACGTTCAGCGGGCCGTCGTCCGCTGAAGCTTGGCATCATCGGCTTGGATACTTCTCACGTCGTCGCATTCGCGGAGCTGCTGCACGATGCCGCCCATCCGTACCATGTTCCCGGCGCGATCATCGAGTCGGCTTATTCGAGCGTCTCTCCGGACTTCGAGATGAGCTATGCGAGAGTCGAAGGCTTTACCGCCCGCATGAAGGAGGAGTTCGGCGTTCGATTGCTGGACACGCCGGAAGCGGTGGCCGAGGCGAGCGACGCGATTTTGCTCGAATCGGTCGACGCCCGGGTTCATTGCGAGCAGTTTCGGGCGATCGCGGCATTCGGCAAACCGGTATTCATCGACAAACCGCTGACGATCGGTTACGAGGATGCCTACACAATCGTCGAACTCGCCGCTCGACACGGCATCCCCGTTATGAGCGCCTCCGCATTGCGGTATTCGCAGGCGCTGACGGATGCGCTAGCCGCAATTCCGACCGGCGAACTGTACGGTATAGACGCATACGGGCCGATGACGATTCAGCCGACTCAGCCCGGCCTGTATTGGTACGGCATCCACATGACGGAAATGCTATACGCCAGTCTCGGCACCGGCTGCAAGCAAGTAACGGCCGTATCGAATGCGGTCGGCGACTGCGTTATCGGGGAATGGGCCGACGGCCGCCTCGGCGCTTTCCGCGGCAACCGGATGGGCAATACTTGCTTCGGCGCGGTGCTGCACGGCCGTTCCGGCTCGCGGCACGTCGACGCCTCCGCCCACCCGAAGCCGTATTACGCCGGCTTGCTGGAGGCGGTACTCGCTATGTTTCGCTCCGGGGTCTCTCCGATTCCGCCGGACGAGCTGCTGGAGGTCGTCCGCTTCCTCGAAGCGGGCAACCGCAGCCGTCTTACAGGGGAGCCAGTGCGGTTGTAGCGCTGTTAGGCGTAAGACGCTCTCGGTTTCGGGGATACGGAAAAACTGCTAAATGTTGTATAATGGGACTATCCTTTAAAAGGGGTCAGCGGCATACAATCCTTGATTTTGGTCGACTTGCACGGTTTTTCCTACAAACTTCCATCGTTTGAGCCTGATTCGAGTTGCTTTGTACGATTTTCCGAACAAACATTCTTATTTCAAGCCTGATTCCAGCTGTATTGTACGATTTTCCGGCTAACTTCCCTGCATAAACTTTTTGTGCAAACAGACAGATCTGCAGTAGAAGTCCAATTTCCATACAAATGGGAATTTTGTGGGTCGTGATCCGCTTGGATACTGTCTCATTCGGTACTGAATTCACCTCTTAACGGGTTATCTATTCCAATCATCCCAAAGGAGCAATAAGACATGACTAAAGCTCTCGAAATATGGATCAGCGCCTACGGCGCCAAAAATGAAGTCGGAATTACGAGGGCGGAGCTGCTGACGGAGACGGCTGAGCTGGTGAAGACGGCGGAGTATGGGAATATCGAGAATCCGTCGTTTTTGCGCGTGAATAAGAGCGGGACCCGTCTTTATGCGGTCAGCGAGGTGGAAGAGCATATTGACGTTGACGGCGACAAAGCGGAGGGAGGACAGCTGGCTTCCTTCCCGATTGATGCGGAGACGCGCAAGCTGGGGCCGGGCCAATACCATCCGACTCATGGCGCTCATCCCTGCCATTTGTCGCTCACGCCTGAGGAGGATTGGCTGGCCGTCGCCAACTATAGCGGGGAATCCGTCATGCTGTATCCGGTACGTGCGGATGAGCGTCCGGGGCCTCCGTCGATTCGCTTCCGTCATACCGGATCGGGCCCGGATGCCGATCGGCAGCAAGCACCCCATCCGCATTCCGCCACCTTCAGCCCGGACGGGCAGTATTTGTTCGTTGCGGATCTTGGCATGGACAAGATCATGACCTATGCCCGGGATACGGAGGGAAGCCAGTGGGTGGCGCATGACGCGACTTCTCTCGAGGCGGGCGCAGGCCCGCGCCATCTTGTTTTTCATCCGTCGGGCAAAGCCCTGTACGCCGTTAACGAGCTCAACAGCACCGTGACCCATTTCGCCTACGAAGAGGGCAAGCTGACTCGAGAGGAGACGATTTCCACGCTGCCGTCATCTTTCGCGGGAGAGAGCTGGTGCGCCGAGATCGCCGTATCGCCGGACGGACGTTTCCTATACGTCTCCAATCGCGGACACGACAGTATTGGCGTTCTCGCGGTCGACGAGTCGGGCAAGCTGAGCCCTGCCGGCTACGTCTCGACGCGCGGCAAGTTTCCGCGACACTTCGCGCTGTCTCCGGACGGACAATGGCTGATCGCGGCGAATCAGAACTCGGACTCGGTCGTCCTGTTCCGTATCGAGCCTCAGTCGGGCTTGCCCGTTTTCGCCGGAGCCGAGCTGACTGTCAGCAAGCCGGTGTGCGTCGTCATTCGCTAGGTCGAGTCCGGTTCTAATTTAGCTCCCTTCCCCATAGGCTAGTCTTAAATATGTGTTCAAAAAGTTCGGTTTTCAGCACCAAGAAGGTTGGATGAAGACCGGGTATGAGGAGCGGAGCGTAGTAGAGGCTACGTGAGCACCGGAAGATCCGGCTGAATTCAAGATTCGATGTCGAGTCTGCTTCTTGGGATGCTTCGTGATCAAAATTGGACTTTTTGAACTACCGCTAGCAGGGGAGGGGAGCTCCATGGAACATGCGAAGGGTGCCAAGCACCAGGAAGTTCGGATGCTGAATCGCAAAACGCTCGATCTGACGGGCGTCAGCAACGTGGACAGCTTCGACAACGAGGAGTTTCTGCTCGAGACGGAATGCGGCTTTTTGACCGTTCGCGGGCAGAACCTGCATATGAAGAACTTAAGCCTGGACCAAGGGCTCGTGTCGATTGAAGGAACGATCCATTCGCTCGTCTACCTGGACGGCAGCACGGCGGGAGCGAAATCCAAGGGTCTGTTCGGGAAGTTGTTCAAGTGAACGCGGCGTCTCAAGGCATGACGATTGCCACCATGATGCTCTGCGGTCTGGCTATGGGACTGGTCTTCGACGTCTACCGCGTCGCTTCCCATCGGTTCCACGTCGCGCGCTGGCTTCTTCCCGCTCTGGATGCGGCTTACTGGGCGGCCGCCACCTTGGGCGTGTTCGCGGTGCTGCTCGCCAGCAATCAAGGAGAAGTCCGGATGTACGTTTTTCTCGGACTCGGAATCGGCGTGACCGGTTACTTCGGACTGCTGAGCTCGTGGATGGTTCGGCTTACGGGCAGGCTGATCGACATCATCAAATCGCTGTTGCTGTTCCTATGGCGGCTCGTGCGAGCGCTGTTGATCGTTCCCTTGCTTTGGGTTGTCCGATTGTTGGCCAAGCTGTTGGATATTGTATTCGTCGTAACGGCGGCTGTGCTGTTATGGACGGGGAAGCTGCTGTTCAAACCGTTGGCCGGGCTTGGCGCTTGGCTGTGGGTCAAGCTTCTCCCGGTAAGGAAGAAGCTGGCTCCCGTCGTGCGCGCCTACGTCCGATTTCGCGAGCGTATTAGGCAGATCAGGGATATTTTCCGCAAAAAAAATTAGTGTTCGCATGACGTTCGTGTTCCTTTAGTTCGACATCGTTCTTGCCGCAATTGCATCCGAAGGTGGATATTTCTCCGTAGCGATAATGTGCTATAATGTTCGCGTCGCGCTCTCCAGAGAGCGCAAGCATGCTTGGGAAGGAGGCGTTGGGTTGGCTTCGCAAACTATGACCGCGACCCCTGCAGTAGCGGGCGCACGCAGAAGGTTGAAATTGCTGCTGTTTGTCGTTGTTTTATTTCTCAGTTGGGCCGGCTACGTGCTGATTGTTCAATCCGGACAGATTGACGATCGTGCAAGTCAGTTGGAAGAAGTCAATCTCAAGCTTACCGACGCCCAAGCGAAGAATGAGGAACTGCAGTTACAGATTGCGCGTTTGAACGATGACGAATATATCGGGCAGCTTGCCCGCAAAGAGCACGGACTCGGATTGCCGGGAGAAGTGCCGATCAAGACGAAGTAACATCAGGGCAAACATCAGGGCTAGCCGGACGGGTAGTCTAATGTCTGTTGACCTTGCTTCCGCTTGTCGTTTATAATTTTCATAACTGGACATATCACGTCCGGGCATACTCAGGTTCAGGGAGGAACATCGGTTTTTATGGCCATCGAAGTGGGAACCAAACTGGAGGGCAAGGTTACCGGCATTACGCATTTCGGAGCGTTCGTCGATCTGACGGGCGGCGTGACGGGACTCGTTCACATCTCGGAGATTGCGGACAGCTATGTGAAAGACGTTCACGAGCATTTGAAGATTAATGACATGGTTAAGGTCAAGGTCATTAATGTGGACAAAGACGGCAAGATCGGTCTGTCCATTCGTCAAGCCGTGGACAAACCGCCGGAACAGCAGCAGTACTCGCAACAAACGCAACAACGCGGACCCCGTGATCGCGGCGGTCGTCCCTCCAAACCAGGCGGTTTCGGAAGGTCTCCCTCTTTTGATGACAAATTGTCTCGCTTCCTCAAGGATAGCGAAGAACGAATTTCTACTCTTAAGAAAAGCACCGAATCCAAACGTGGCGGACGCGGAGGACGTCGTTCGTAAGATATAAGCTATGCCGAAAACTATTTTAGCCGGACCCTCGTGGGTCCGGCTTTGCTGTGTTATTCGAGATGCGAGGGAGGGCGACCGGCTTGCGTCGTTCTGTGTCCGCACCCTTCGCGATCATCCGGCAAGGCCGCGCGGTTTTGCGGCGGAGATGGATCGCGCGGAGCGCCATTCCCCGTCGGATGAGCGCATTTTTTCGCTGTCGCAAATCAAAGGAATACCGGGACGGCAGCTCGCGGAAATCGCGGACAAGCCCATGAGCGCCGAAGGTTTCGCCGATTCGCGCAGACCGTCGCCCAAGCCCCACCGATTCTGTCGGAAAAAACTTTTTATCCGGCAACTGTTTCTGACAAACTTCATGAAACCCCCCGCCTATAATTAAGGACACAATTCAATCTTGTAAATGGGGTGTGCATCATGGACAAGCCGTCTGTCGTTCCTTTCGTCCCTCGTATCGGGACCGGACCGTCGATTGCTCCGGATCAAGGGCGCAACAGTTGGTTCAAAAAGCGGAAACGTTCCGCGCAAGCTTCCGAAGGAGCAACTCAGAGGTCAGCTCTGCTGCTCAGGTGGATGGAGGCCGTCAAAGAGCGGCAATGGGTGCTTCTGATTATCGCGGCGGGTTTTCTGCTAGGAAGGGCGTCCATGCTGGAGGGGATCGCGCCGTTCGCGGCGGCTTTCTTCGGAGTTGTGATCTACTTGCGGAGGGATATGGCTTTCTGGGCGATGCTTTCCTTGACGGCCGGCAGCTTCTGGTCGCTCGATCCGATGCCGGCGGCGATCTGCGCGGAGATCGGCGTCATCTATCTTCTATATCGCGCTTTGGCGCTGTATGAGAAAGCCGAACTGTCCCAAGCGCCTGTTGTCGTATTCGCGTCCACGTTGATCGTTAAGACGTTTGCCGTATTGCTCGCCGAGAGCGCCGGGTGGATGCCTTACTTGCTGACTCTTGTCGAGGCGGCGCTCGCTTTTGTGCTTACTCTATTATTCGTTCATGCTTTGCCTGTACTGACACGGACGAGGAAGACGTCCGAGCTGCGGCATGAAGAATGGATTGGTGCGGCGATTTTGCTCGCCTGTCTGCTTACGGGATTGACCGGCTGGGAGATTTACGGAGTCGCTTTGGCCGGGATACTATCCAGATATTTCGTAGCGGTAAGCGCTTATGTCGGCGGAGCCGCGCTGGGAACGTCGGCTGGCGTCATCTCCGGCATGATCCTGAGCTTGTCCAATTTGGGAGCGACGGCGGACATCGGCCTGCTTGCTTTCGGCGGGTTAATGGCCGGCCTGCTGCGCGAAGGAGGCAAAGCCGCGTCAGTGTTTGGCTTGCTGCTCGGCACATCGGTATTCGCTTTGTTCGGAGCGACTGCAGCCGATACGATGGCCTCGACATGGGCGACGGTAGCGGCATCCGTTCTGCTGCTGTTCACTTCCCGATCGGTCACGGAGTCTTTGTCCCGATTCGTTCCGGGTACTACAACCTATGCTCAGCACCAGCAGGAATATGCCCAGAAAGTCAGAGATTTGACGGCCGAGCGGGTAGAGAAATTTTCCGAAGTGTTCCGTCAGCTGTCTCGCAGCTTCCGCCAAATGACGCAAGCGGGGGACGCTCCCGCGCAAAACCGCGATTTCGACCACTTTGTCAATGAGGTGCACGAGCGAGCCTGCGCCGGCTGCCATCGTCGGAACATGTGCTGGGACAGCCAGTTTATTCAGACGTATAAGCTGATGACCGATATGATGACCGCGGTGGAGCACAATCCCGATCTGATGGCGGCACAGCTTCCTAAGTCCTGGAATCGGGTATGCATCAAAACGCCGCTCGTGCTCGACGTGATGAAGCGGCAGTATGAAATTTATCGCCATGACTTGCATTGGCGACAGCAGCTGCAGGATAGCCGTTTTCTCGTGGCCGACCAGCTGTCCGGAGTTTCCCAGGTCATGGATGACCTCGTCAAAGAAATTCGTCGCGAAGCCAAACAGATGGAAGCCCAAGAGAGGCAAATCCGGGATGCCCTCGACCATCTGGGGCTGGCGATTCAGAGTATAGATATTTTGAGTCTGGAGGAGGGACATATCGAAATTGAGATGACGCACGCTTTCCGCACCGGGTACGACGAGTGTCGCAAAATGATTGCGCCGCTCCTGACGGAGATTCTAGGAGAGACGGTGACGGTAAGCAGCGAGAGAACGGGTGAGCCGGCCGCTCATTTGAGCACGGTGTCGTTCTCTTCGGCCAAGCTATACGAGGTGGAGACGGGGGTGGCGGGAGCCGCAAAGGACGGCGATTTGCTGTCGGGAGACAGCTTCAGCATGGTAGAGCTTGGCAACGGCAAGTTTGCGGTGGCGCTGAGCGACGGCATGGGTAACGGCGTTAGGGCACGGACGGAGAGCAGCGCGGCGCTGTCGATGCTGGAGCAGCTGCTGCAATCGGGAATCGATGAGCGGCTGGCGGTGAAGTCGGTTAATTCGATTCTGCTGCTTCGTTCGCCGGACGAGATGTTCGCAACGGTGGATTTGGCTTTAATCGATCTGTACACGGCGCATGCGACGATGCTCAAAATCGGTTCGACGCCGAGCTTTATTCGAAGGGGGCGGGAGATTATTCCGATTGCGGCGAACAATTTGCCGATCGGCATTCTGCACGATATCGAGATCGATCTGCTGCGGGTCCAACTGCAGCCCGGGGATACGCTGATCATGATGACGGACGGCATTCTGGACGCGCCGGGTCATGCGGTCAACAAGGAACAGTGGATGAAGAGGGTGCTGCAGGAGCTGGATGAGGACGATCCTCAGGAGATTGCGGATTCGCTGCTCGACATGGCGCTGCGCCAATACCCCGGCGGCATTAAGGACGATATGACCGTTGTCGTTACGCGCATATCGCGTCACCGTCCGGAATGGGCTTCCTTCCGCTGGCCGGGACTTTCCCGCATGGAGCGGCCAAGGACGGTGAGCTGAGTAAGGATCAGGCATAACTTTGTCGTTCGCTGATGCATGCACTTATGCTGTGGAGCTCGATTCATCGTCGGGCATAACGGGGGCTCAAAGCAGCTTGAAGTGTAGTGGGGGAGGAGGGCCAATGATGACAGGTTAAAGTTAAAATTTGTCGCTCCGCAATCCAGGCGAATGGGTTGTGTTTTAGTAGCGGACCCAGGCCGAGGAGAGAAGGCTAAGAAAGTGCCTTGGCGCTAGCGGAGCCGAGGAGAGAAGGCTAAGAAAGTGCCTTGGCGCTAGCCAAGCTGAGGAGAGGAGGCCAAGAAAGTGCCTTGGCGCTACGTACCGACGGGGCATTGAGACGAAGAAACTCCGAAAGCCTCTGTATCATCAGGGGCGATCGGAGTTTTTTAACGATCGATTTTTCCTTTAGGTCATGCTCTAACCACTGGATAATCGGTTTAATGTTTTGCTGCATGAGAATATCCGTCATAATAGCCGCCGCATGAAGCATCTTTTCAAACTTATCCTTCATCGCAAGACATTCGAGAGCTTCATTCGCTTCTCGTGCGGGGCGATCTTCCTGGGTTTCAGCGCGCGCGGAACAAGTGAATGGAATAATCGCTGGAACCCCGAACCGCGGCATCGCATCTGCGCTTCTGCTCTTGAATATCGGCCAAGCTCATTTTCCTCAGAGCCCCTCATACCCCTCCCTTAGTCGCATTTTCGCCAAATTAAAGCCGTTGCTATCCCGATCAATACTGTCTTCTTTAATAGTATATCACCTCGCCCCTGGAACTCTATGGCAATTGTCTGTAAAAGACTTTGCGGCTCAATAAAGATTAAATCTCGCATTTTTGGGCGACACTTCTACTAAATGCTAATAGAGCGATTCAACGGCAATTGCAATCGAGATGTTCCGAATCGCTTTAAACGAATTAGGAGGAGTGACGCGATGATGAAACAAATCTTGCTGATTACGGACGGAGGTTCTAATGTCGGGGAAAGTCCGGTGACGGCGGCGGCGCAGGCGTACGCGGAAGGGATTACGGTTAACGTGGCGGGCGTGGTGGACGAAGGGACGATCGGCGAATACGGCGCGGCGGAGATTGCCGAGATTGCGCGGGCCGGCGGAGGAATCAGCCAGATCGTTACGAGTCCGCAGCTGTCCAAAACGGTGCAGATGATGACGCGTCAGACGGTAGCGGGCACGATCCGGCAGGCGGTTAATCAGGAGCTTCGCCAGCTGTTCGGAGTGAACGACGTCGGGTCGCTGCCTCCGACTAAACGGGGCGAGGTCGTCAAAGTAATGGAAGAGATGGAAGAGACGATGTCTCTCTCCGTTGCGCTGTTGATCGACGCCAGCGCCAGCATGAAGCCGAAGCTGCACGCCGTAGAGGAGGCGATCCGGGACTTGACGCTGAGCCTGCAGGCCCGAACGGGCGGAAGCCGGGTGTCCGTGTTTCATTTTCCGGGAGATTCCCAATACTCCTACTGCGTGATGGACGCCGGTTGGCATTCCAACGCTTCCAATCTCGGTTCCCTGTTCGGCAAGATTCGCATGCGAGGAACGACTCCGACAGGCCCCGCTTTGCTGCAGGTGGTTGATTATATCCGCGAGACTTGTGGTAGAATAAGCAAAATAGAGCTTATAGACGAGCCGCGCGTTTCGGGCGGCGGTTCGAGCGAGGTGCGGAGTGACTACGTCGTCTGAAATAGAGACACTGGCCAAGGGCACGGAAATACGCGGCAAATGGAACGGGAAAAGCTATCGCTTGGAACGGCTGCTCGGACGGGGCTCCAACGGCCAAGTCTATTTGGCTTTCGCGAGTCCGCGAACGCATTGCGCGATCAAGATCGGCCATGAAGCGGCGGAGCTTCAAGGAGAAGTGAACATTTTAACTTCGCTGGATCACTCCGCCAAAGAGAAGCAGCCCTTTCTGCTTGATGTCGACGATGCAATCATCGACGGAAGAAAGGTTCCGTTCTATGTGATGAGATACGTTGCCGGAATCCCTCTGAGAACCTATCTAAAGGAGCAGGGGGCTCACTGGATGGGCGTAATCGGCTATCGCCTATTGGAGCGATTGTCTCGCTTGCATGAATCCGGTTGGGTGTTCGGCGACATTAAGAGCGATAACATATTGGTCGGAGAATACGGAAAAGTAGAGCTTGTCGATTATGGCGGCGCTTCGGCAATCGGACGCAGCGTGCGTCAGTTTACGGAAATCTACGATCGAGGATATTGGTCCGCCGGGAGCCGCGTAGCGGACCCGGCTTACGATCTGTTCGCGGTCGGAATTCTCTGGCTGCATGCGCTGGACGGGAAGAGGCTTGTTCAGCTTACCCGCACGTTGATTCCGCAGAACCGCCATCCTAGCGAACTGATGAAGCTCGTCAAAAGCAATCCCCGGCTTCAACCGGTAGAGGAGTGGATGGAGAAGGCGCTTAACGGCCGGTTCGCCAATGCCCGCGAATCGAGCCGCGAATGGCGGGAAGCCGTACGCGTCTCGCAGCAGCCGAAGCCGGCGGGAGACCGGGTTCCGGGGTGGATGGCGGGGTTGCTCGGAGCCGCGATCGTGCTCAGCCTGACGTTGGCGGCGATCTGGCTCTTGGATTGAAAGGAGACATGGCGGTGCGACAGCATGAAACCTGGATAGAGGACGTCAAAGCGCTGGGGCGCGAAGCCGGATGGCTGCGCGCGGGCGGAACGGTCGTAGCCGCCGTCTCCGGAGGCCCAGACTCGATGGCGCTGCTGCATCTTCTGAAGGAGATGGCGGAGACGGAGTCGCTGCGCGTCGTTGCGGCCCATGCGAATCATCAGTTTCGGGGCGCCGAGTCCGATGCGGAAGGGGAGCTGGTGCGTCGGGCGGCGAGCGATTGGGGGGTTGCCTTCGAGTCGACGTCGCTAGGAATGCCCGACTATATCGAGGAGACAGGGTTGAACGCCCAAAGCGCGTCTAGAGAAAAGCGGTATGCCTTCCTGCGCGGGATCGCCGATAAATATGGCAGCTCTTATCTATTGACTGCTCATCATGCCGACGACCAGGCCGAGACGGTGTTGATGAGAATGATCCGGGGAACCGGAATCGGAGGGCTTGCCGGCATTTCTTATCGGAGGCGGGAAGATCATTTGGAACTGATTCGCCCTCTGTTGCGTATAACCAAATGTGAGCTTCTGGAGTATTGTAAGCGAAACGGGGTGCCTTACGCGGTTGACAGCAGCAATGCCGACCGGCATTATTTTCGCAACGTCATTCGGCTAGACGTGCTGCCGGCGCTGGAGCGGTACAATCCGCGACTGAGAGATTCGCTGGCCAGACTATCCGAAATGGCGGCGGCAGACGATAATTATATGGAAGAGCAGGCCGCGCGCATTTTCCGCGAAGCGGCGACTCCGTCCGGAGACGGCTTCCGGTTGGAGCGACGACGGTTCCGCAGCCTTCACGTCGCTTTACAACGCAGAGTGATTAAATTAATATTAAACTGTTCCGCGAACCCGCGCCAAATGCTGGATTTTCGCCTTGTGGAGGAGATTTTGGAGCTGCTGTCGCAAGAACGCCCGACAACGGTTCGGGTGGACATCGGGGACGGTTGGGTGCTGAGTAGGGAATACGACGTTACCTATATCGGGCCCGAACGGTTCGAGACGAGCGGTTTCGCGTATTCCGCCGACGAGAACACGACTGAGATAGCCATCCCGGAGACGGGAGGACGTCTTCGTCTGGAGCGGCTGGAAGGCGCCGTACAGGGGCTGCCCGGCAATCGCAACGAAGCGTGCTTCGATGCGGAGGAGCTGAGCTATCCGCTTCTTGTCCGCAGCCGACTGGCAGGCGACGCGATGCGGCCCTACGGACTAAACGGCACCAAAAAAGTGCAAGATATGTTCGTCGATGCCAAAGTGCCGCGCTCGCGGCGCGATCAGGTTCCGCTGCTGGCGGACGACGACGGCCGCGTTCTGTGGATTCCCGGATTGCGGCGATCGGATCACGCTCTTGTCCGCGAGGATACTCGAATAACGCTTCGCGCGACGTACGAAGCGGAAAACTAGGGCATGATCGGAGTAAAGCCATCATACCGTGTAATAAATCTCACTGGGAGGCACCTTCTTTGCAAAACGACATTCAAGAAGTTCTTTACTCGCAAGAAACGCTTCAGCAGAAGGTACAGGAGCTTGGCGCGGCGATCAGCCGCGATTATGAAGGACGCAATCCGCTCGTGATTTGCGTATTGAAGGGCGCTTTTATTTTTATGGCGGACTTGTCCAAAAATATCTCGATTCCGATCGAACTGGACTTTATGGCCGTTTCCAGCTATGGCAACTCCACCAGATCGTCGGGCGAAGTCAGAATCGTCAAGGATCTGGACGTATCCGTGGAAGGCCGCGATGTACTTATCGTCGAAGATATTATCGACAGCGGCTTAACCTTAAGCTATTTGATCGACGTGCTGGAACGCCGGAACGCGCTGTCCGTCAACGTCGTCGCCCTGTTCGATAAACCGGGCCGGCGGACGGTCGATTTGAACGCGGATTACACCGGCTTTACGATACCGGACGCCTTCGTCGTCGGCTATGGGCTGGACTACGCGGAGAAATACCGCAATTTGCCATATGTCGGCGTATTGAAGCCGGAAATATATTCGAACTGACCCATAGCGCGGAAGCCATCTTATCTTACTTGGATTGGCAAGACAGGCTATGGTAAAATGATGTGAGCGTGTCGAGAGGAGGTCGGGGATGAATCGGTTCATCCGGAACACAGGCTTTTACTTACTTATTTTTTTGGTGACTGTCGGGATCGTTCAATTTTTTATCGGCAAGCAGGATACGACAAAGGAACTGAGCTACAACGAACTCGTCGCGGCAGCGCAGCAAGGCAACGTACAGTCGCTGACTTTGCAGGTTCAGAACGGAACCTACCTCGTCGCCGGCGAATTCAAACCGAAAGCCGGGCAGGACAAGGGCGAAGCCTTCACGGGCAGAGCTCCTCTGGCTGACTACGTACCGGAGCTGTTTACCAACCTCGGGATCGAGAAGAACTTTGAGGTCTTATCTAAGAAAATGCCGGGACAGAGCTTCTGGCTGACGTTCTTGACTTCCATCATTCCGTTTATCATCATGTTCGTTCTGTTCTTCTTCCTGATCAATCAGGCGCAGGGCGGCGGCGGCAAGGTGATGAACTTCGGCAAGAGCCGCGCCCGTCTTTATAATGAAGAGAAAAAGCGGGTTACGTTCGAGGACGTCGCCGGAGCGGATGAAGAGAAGCAGGAACTCGTCGAGGTTGTCGAATTCCTGAAGGACCCTCGCAAATTCGCGGCGGTCGGCGCGCGCATTCCGAAGGGCGTACTGCTCGTCGGACCTCCGGGTACGGGTAAAACGTTGCTGGCCCGCGCGGTAGCGGGTGAAGCCGGCGTGCCGTTCTTCACGATCTCCGGTTCAGACTTCGTGGAGATGTTCGTAGGCGTGGGTGCGTCCCGCGTACGGGATTTGTTCGAGAACGCGAAGAAAAATTCGCCATGTATTATTTTCATCGACGAGATCGACGCCGTCGGTCGTCAGCGGGGCGCAGGCCTCGGCGGCGGACATGACGAGCGCGAGCAGACGTTGAACCAATTGCTCGTCGAGATGGACGGCTTTGGCGCCAACGAAGGCATCATCATCGTGGCCGCGACCAACCGCCCTGACATTCTGGACCCTGCCTTGCTCCGTCCAGGCCGTTTCGACCGTCAGATCACGGTTGATCGCCCGGATGTGAAAGGCCGCGAAGCGGTGCTGAAAGTACATGCCCGCAACAAGCCGCTCAGCAAAGACGTCAAGCTCGGCACGATCGCCAAGCGGACGACCGGATTTACCGGCGCCGATCTGGAGAACTTGCTGAACGAAGCGGCGTTGCTGGCCGCTCGTCGCAATAAGAAAGACATCGCCATGATTGAGGTCGATGAAGCGATCGATCGCGTCGTTGTCGGTACCGAGAAGAAGAGCCGCGTCATCAGCGACCGCGAGAAACGCATTGTCGCTTATCATGAAGCAGGTCATACGATCGCGGGCTTCTTCCTGGAGCATGCTGACACGGTGCACAAGGTTACGATTATTCCGAGGGGCAAAGCGGGCGGATACGTCATCATGCTGCCGAAGGAAGATCGGATGCTCGTCACCAAGCAAGAGCTGCTCGATAAAGTTACGGGCTTGCTCGCCGGACGCGCGGCCGAGGAAATCTTCATCGGCGAGATCGGTACTGGCGCTTACAGCGACTTCAAGCAAGCGACGAGTATCGTTCGCGCGATGATCATGGAATACGGAATGAGCGAGAAGCTTGGCACGATGCAGTTCGGTAACTCCCAAGGACAAGTGTTCCTGGGCCGCGACATCGGGCACGAGCAGAACTATTCCGACAAGATCGCTTATGAGATCGACCAGGAGATGCAGAACATTACGCGCGAATGCTACGAGCGAGCCAAGCAATTGCTCACCGAAAGAAGCGCCGAAATGCATCTGATCGCCAAGACTCTTCTGGAAGTAGAGACGCTTGATCTGGATCAGATCAAGTCTCTGATCGAGAAGGGCATAATCGTCGAGGACGGCGGTGAAGGCGGATCGGGATCTGCAGAGTCTCACGCGGAACCTACTGTCGACACGATGGGCAACGTCAAAGTGCGGATTCAAACCCGCGAGGACGGAGACCCTTACCCGTCGGGGCTGGATTTGCGCAAGGGAGACGGCGGCTCCGAGGAGCCGAAATAATCGCATAGGAAGACGGGATGCACCGCGTGCGGCAGCGCGAGGGAGCATCCCGTTTTTTTGTGAAAAAACCTTTACAGATGAATTGACAGTCCTATCCCGCAAGTGTAAATTAAGTGTTAATGAACGAAGAGCTTTTCGTCCACAATAAAGACAGCATTCCCGCCATGTTTGTGCATGGATTCACAAACATCAGGAGCTAAGGGAGGAGATTTCGCATGGAGGCCTTGGCCTTGGAGCGTAAAGCCGAGCAGAACCGCGAACTGCGCGAACGGCTGATGCAGCTTAAGAAGGAACGCAATGCCATTATACTCGCACATTATTATCAGCGAGATGAAATACAAGAGGTCGCGGACTTCAGAGGGGACTCATTCCTTCTCGCACAGAAAGCCGCGTCTACGGATGCCGATGTGATTGTATTTTGCGGGGTTCATTTCATGGGCGAGAGCGCCAAAATTCTTGCTCCTCACAAGACTGTACTCGTACCCGACGAGCGCGCGGGCTGTCCGATGGCCGATATGGTCAATCCGATCGGCTTGAGAGAGCTTAAAGCAAAGCACCCGAACGCGAAGGTCGTCACATACATCAACTCCTCTGCCGATGTTAAGGCTGAGACCGATATTTGCTGCACCTCGGCCAATGCGGTCAAGGTCGTCAACTCGGTTGATGCGGACGAAGTTATTTGGTGCCCGGACAAAAACCTGGGTCATTATGTCTCCCAGCACACCGACAAGAAGATGATCATCTGGGAAGGCTACTGCAATACTCACGACATGCTGACGATTAAGGATGTCGAAGAGATGCGCGCGAAGTATCCGAACGCGCAGTTCGTCGTACACCCGGAATGCCGTCCGGAAGTGGTCGAGATGGCCGACTTCGTAGGCAGTACGACCGGCATTCTGAAGTATTGCCGCGAATCGAGCCATGACGAATTTATCGTCGGAACGGAAGACGGTACGGGATATCAGTTGCGGCTCGACAGCCCGGACAAGAAGTTCCATTTCGCCTCCAAATTCCTGGTTTGTCCGAACATGAAGGTTAACAACCTGAAGAAGGTTGTTAAAGCTTTGGAGACGATGAAGCCGGAAATTTACGTACCGCAGGACGTTGCGGATAAAGCGCGTTTATCGCTGGAGCGCATGCTGCTGGTCAAGTAATTGACCGGCCGCTTGCGCTACTCTATTGTCGAAGTGGGAGACAAAAAACATGATGATTCCACGATACGTTGTCGATTTTGATCTAGACAAGCTTCCTCGCATAGAGACGGACGTCATCGTGATCGGGGCCGGCATCGCCGGCCTTTTTACGGCGCTTAAATCCAGCGAGACGCAGCGAGTTCTCATGATTACGAAGAAATCCTTGTTTGACAGCAATACCCGTTATGCTCAAGGCGGTATCGCCGCAGTCATGTCGGACGATGATTCTCCCGAATTTCTGGCTCAGGACACATTGATTGCCGGAGCCGGCTTATGCGAGACTGCAGCCGTGGACGTCCTAGTGCACGAAGGTCCGCATGGGGTGCAGGAGTTAATTCGCTATGGAACGATGTTCGACGAAGAGAACGGGCACTACGCCCTGACGAAGGAAGGCGCGCACAGCCAGCGGCGCATTCTGCATGCGAATGGGGATGCGACCGGCTATGAGATCGTAAGGGCGTTGGCGGAGAGAGTGAAGAGCAGCCCCGGCATCGAGCTGTGGGACGATCATTTCGTACTGGACCTGCTGACGGAAAACGGCGAATGCCGAGGCGCCCTCGTGCAGAAGCCCGACGGTTCGCGCGTCGCGGTGTTCGGCAAGGCGACGATTCTGTGCACGGGCGGGACGGGTCAGCTGTATCGATACACGACCAATCCCGATGTCGCGACCGGGGATGGCGTAGCTATGGCTTACCGTGCGGGGGCCGATATTCGCGATATGGAATTTAATCAGTTTCATCCGACGTCGCTCTGCTATCCGGGCGCTCCGAGATTCCTGATCTCGGAAGCCGTTAGAGGCGAAGGCGCTTATTTGCGCAACATTCGCGGAGAGCGGTTTATGGAAAATTATCATCCGCAGCTTGAGCTGGCTCCGAGAGATGTCGTGGCGAGAGCGATCGTCAGCGAGATGGAAGCGACCAAGTCGACCTACGTTTATATCGATATTACACATGAATCTCCGGAGCTCATTCGTCATCGATTTCCGACGATTCACGAATACTGCCTGAAGTTCGGGCTTGATATGACGACCGACTGGATTCCAGTCGCTCCTGCGGCGCATTATATGATGGGAGGCGTCAAGACGGATCTGTACGGGGAGACGAGCATTCGCCGCCTCTACGCTTGCGGAGAAGCCTCGTCGACGGGCGTGCACGGCGCTAACCGCCTGGCCAGCAACTCGCTGTCGGAGGCGATTGTGTTCGGTCAGCGAATCGTGGACGCGATCAATAAGCTGCCGCAACAATCGGCCGCCGCGGACAACGGTCCGGACTCGGATCGGCATGCGGTGCTGAACGGAACGCTGATCGAGAGAAGGCTGAAGCTGCAGAAGACGATGGTTCGCGATGTGGGTTTGCGCCGAAACCGCGCCGGCCTGTTGAGAGGACTCGAGGATTTAAGAAAACAGCTGCCGCTGTTTCAGATGAATCTAACGAAGCGAGAAGAGCTGGAGTATGCGAACTTGCTGACCTGCGCGCTGCTTGTCGCCGAAGGGGCCTTGCATCGTGAGGAGAGCCGAGGCGGACACTATCGCGAGGATTATCCGCAGAAGGATGATCAGAGCTGGCGCGTACATACGATTTTGCATCGGGAAAAAGGGATTCGTACAGAAAGGGTCGACGAATATGTTTGAACGGGAAAGCGATTGGGCGGTCGGCGGTCCGGCCGTTGAAGCGGTGAAGGGGCAGCTTCGCGCCTGGCTGTCCGAGGATATCGGTTCGGGCGATGTGACCACGATGGCGACGGTGCCGGCGGGTCATCAATCGAAGGGCATCATTCATGCCAAACAGGCCGGTGTGCTGGCAGGCATTCCTCTGGCGCGTCTCGTCTTCGAGACGGTCGATCCGACCTTGAAGTTTGAAGCGCTGGCGACGGATGGAGCCCAAGTGGAACGAGGAACGGTGCTTGCAGTCGTCGAGGGTTCGTCGCACAGTATTCTGACGGGGGAGAGACTGGCCCTCAACCTGCTGCAGCGATTGTCCGGCATTGCCACAAAGACGAGCGAGTATGTCGCCGGAGCGCAGGGGACGTCCGTCCGGGTTGCCGATACGCGTAAAACGACTCCGGGTCACCGTACGTTGGAGAAGTATGCGGTTCGGGTCGGCGGCGGTTCAAACCATCGGTTCGGTTTGTACGATGCCGTTATGATTAAGGACAATCATATCAAAGCGGCTGGCGGGATTACGGCAGCCATTCAGAGAGCTAAAGCTCGCATTCCCCACACGATGATGATCGAGGCCGAGGCGGAGTCGCTTGAACAGGCCGAAGAGGCGGCGCGGGCGGGCGCCCACATTGTCATGCTCGACAACATGGGCACGTCGGCTATGACGGAGACGGTCAAAGTAATCAGAGAGATTGCTCCTCATGTTGTGCTCGAGGCATCGGGAGGCATTACCCCCGAGCGAGTGGCTGAGATTGCCCGCTGCGGAGTCGATGTCATCTCCGTCGGCAGCCTGACGCATTCTTTTCAAGCGCTCGATATCAGCCTTGATCTGAATGAGAAGAAGACGGGAGGCGCGCTATGATTCTCGTCGTCGATGTCGGCAACACGAACATCGTGCTGGGACTGTACGAAGGACAAAGCTTGAGGCACCACTGGCGCCTGAGCACGAATCGCTCCGCTACGGTGGACGAATACGGCGTGATGATTCACAATTTGTTCCAGCTTGCGGGAGTGCGGGCAGAACAGATTGAGGGTGTCATCCTCTCCTGCGTCGTTCCTCCGATTATGAATACATTAGAGAGATTGTTTGAAGCTTACGTAGGCAAGCAAGCGCTTGTTGTCGGGCCGGGCATCAAGACGGGGCTTAATATCCGGTACGAAAACCCTCGTGAGGTCGGGGCGGACCGGATTGTGAATGCGGTCGCGGGTATCGAGCAATATGGTACGCCGCTTGTCGTCGTGGATTTCGGGACGGCAACGACGTTCGATTATATCGATGCGTCCGGCGCCTATCTCGGAGGCGCAATCGTGCCGGGTATCGGTATTTCCGCCGAAGCGCTGTATCAACGGGCGGCGAAGCTGCCGCGGATCGAGCTGTCCAAGCCCAAGACGGTCATCGGACGCAACACGGTTGCAGCGATGCAGTCCGGGATTATATACGGCTATGCCGGGCAAGTCGACGGCATCGTCAAGCGTATTCGCCAAGAGTTCGGCGTACAACCTAGAGTAATCGCGACTGGAGGAATGGCCGATCTGATCG
This sequence comes from Cohnella phaseoli, assembly GCF_003386235.1. Lineage (GTDB taxonomy): Bacteria > Bacillota > Bacilli > Paenibacillales > Paenibacillaceae > Cohnella > Cohnella phaseoli. The sequence continues at coordinate 40,552 of NZ_QRDZ01000022.1, read as the reverse complement.
CCGGTGAATCGGAGACGATCGAGACGGTTGATCCGCTGCTGACTCTGGAAGGTTTGCGAATTGTATACGAGCGCAATAGGTAACAATAGATTGTCGGACGGAACGACTCTTTTCCGCCGAGGGAGGTTGAGAATATGACTTTGAAGGATGAGATTATTCGCGGTACGGCATGGGACGGCGGTTTGCGGGTATTCGCCGCGCGCACGACGGCGCTCGTATCGGAGCTGCAGCGCAGACAGGATACGTTTCCAACGGCGACTGCGGCTCTAGGGAGAACGGCGACGGCTGCGGCCATGATGGGGTTTATGCTAAAAGGGCAGGAGAAGCTGACCGTTCAGGTGAAGGGCGACGGTCCGATCGGGCAAATCGTCGTGGACGCCAATGCCGACGGCCAAGTAAGAGGTTACGTCGACCATCCGCACGTCCATGTGCCGAGCAACAGCCAGGGAAAGCTGGACGTCGCCGGCGTTGTCGGACGAACGGGGCAATTGCACGTCACGAAGGACTTGGGTCTTAAAGATCCTTACAGAGGCAGCGTACCGATCATTTCCGGCGAGATAGCCGAAGATTTTACGCTGTATTTCGCCGAGTCGGAGCAGACGCCTTCGGCGGTAGGACTTGGCGTGCTAGTGGAGACGGACAATTCGGTTCTTCACGCAGGCGGATTTATCGTTCAAGTAATGCCCGGCCTTCCGGAGGAACGACTCGTTCGTCTGGAGCAAGCGATCTCGGCGATGCCGCATGTGACGGCGCTGTTGGATCAGGGGGAGACTCCGGAAGGGGTGCTTCGTTTTCTGGTGGGAGACGATCTGACGATTCACCAGACCCTTGAGCCGGTATTCCAGTGTTATTGCTCGCGGGAGCGATTCGAGAGGGCGCTGATTACGATCGGCAAGCGGGAACTGAGAAGTCTGATCGACGAAGATGGCCAGGCGGAGACGCACTGCCATTTCTGCAATGAGAAATACTTGTTCGACGGCGAAGAGCTGGAAGCTCTGTATCGCCTTGCAGACCGGGATTAAAGAAGGGATGATCTCCAATGAGGGAGACGATACGGCGCATGCCGCCGCTCGTACTGATGGCCCTCTTAGCGACGCTAATGCTCGCATCAGGCTGCACTAGGGACGGCGCTATACTTGCTCCGGACGAACATGAACCGTCGGAGTCGGCAGCCGGGGAAGACGATGTTGTGGCCACGGTAGGGGGGTTCTCCATTTCTCGCCAACAGCTGATGGACAAACTGTTGGCTTCTTATGGTTCCCAGACGCTGAGAAGCATGATGCTCGCGGAAGCTGTAAAGGAAGAAGCGAAGTCTCTGCACATCGAAGTGACGGATGAGGAAATGGAAAAAGAGCTAAGGTGGATGAGCCAAGGCTACGAGGACGAAGCCGATTTCTACCGCTCTATGGAAGAGCAACTGGGGATGAACAGGCAGGAGGTCCGGGAAGACGCGCACTACCGACTTTTGCTGGAGAAGCTGTCGATCTACAACGTCCAGGTGTCCTCTGAAGAAATCGATCATTACTTAAATGAGCATTGGGCGGAATTTCAACCGATCAGACAATATCGCATATTTAAAATCGTGGTGCAGACGGATGAATTGGCAAGAGGGCTTCTGGACAAGCTGGGTCAGGGAGACGATTTTGCAGAGCTGGCGCGAACGTATTCCATCGATGAGTTCACTGCCGATCAGGGCGGAGATGCGGGCTGGATCGAGTCGCATGATCCATTCGAGGCTCCTGAGGTGCTGGATCAGGCCTCCGCGATGCAAACCGGGGACATCGCCGGTCCGGTTGTAACCGATCAAGGCTTCGTGATTGTTCGGCTGGACGGCGTCAGCGAAGTTCAAACCCGTTCCGAGGGAGACATCCGCCAAGAAGTGAGGAAACAGATCGCATTGGGCAAAGCCGTTCCGGCAGATGATATGGAGCGCGCGATGCTCGAAAAATACGGCGCAATCATACAGGATCAAGCGCTAAGGCCCTAACGAATTTTCCGTTCGGGGTTAACCAGCTATTGACAATCCTCTTGGTCGTCTGCTAAGATGAGAACAGAATGAAAGCCGACCGATTTAGTCGGAATAGAAAATAAAGCATCTATAACAGTTGAATCAGAGATTGCAATGGACTTCCTCTTCATCGGTTCAACTAATATAGCCACTATTCTGTAGGAGGGAACAACTCTAATGGCCAAGATTGTTCAGAACGTGACTCAGCTTATCGGCGATACGCCGCTTGTACGCTTGAACCGCATCGTACCGGAAGGAAGCGCGGAAATCTACGTGAAGCTTGAGTATCAGAACCCGGGCTCCAGCGTTAAGGACCGCATTGCGATCAGCATGGTCGAGGAAGCGGAGAAGCAAGGCCTGATCAAGCCGGGCGTCAGCACGATCGTCGAGCCGACGAGCGGCAACACCGGAATCGGCTTGGCAATGGTCGCCGCAGCGAAAGGCTATCGCGCCATTCTCGTTATGCCTGAGACGATGAGCTTGGAGCGCCGCAACCTGCTTCGCGCTTATGGAGCTGAGCTTGTGCTGACTCCGGGATCGGAAGGCATGAACGGAGCGGTCAAGAAAGCCGAAGAGATCGTGAAGGAAAATGCGGATTACTTCATTCCTCAGCAATTCAAGAATCAGGCTAACGTGAAAATCCACCGCGAGACGACAGGTCCGGAGATCGTCGAAGCGATCAATTCTTACGACGGCAAGATCGATGCTTTCGTAGCCGGGATCGGTACGGGCGGTACGATTTCGGGCGCAGGCGAAGTTCTGAAGGAGAACTTCCCGAATATTAAAATCTACGCAGTAGAGCCTGCCGGCTCCCCGCTGTTGTCCGGCGGCGGCCCAGGCCCGCATAAGATTCAAGGAATCGGAGCGAACTTTATTCCCGAGATTCTTAATCGCGAAGTGTACGACGAGGTTATTACGGTTGAAAACGACGAAGCGTTCGAGACGGCTCGTACGGTCGCCAAGAAGGAAGGTCTGCTGGTCGGTATCTCCTCCGGCGCATCGATCTTCGCGGCTCTCAAGATCGCTAAGGAGCTGGGCGAAGGCAAGCGCGTTGTCGCGGTTGTTCCGTCCAACGGCGAACGCTATCTGAGCACGCCTCTGTTCAATTTCGAGAACTAATTGCCATACGCGACAAATAGACGACTCTTTATCCAATCTTGGGATAAAGAGTCTTTTTTTTGTGCGTTGGGTCACGTCGAAGTGGCCGGAAGTCCATATTTGTATATGGAATGTAAACACAAGTATATCGATGCGTGAATGCTCCCTACTTATAATGAAATTGCCACTGCTAAATGGGCAGTGGGAGGTAATGCGGTAAGCTTGTTAACTCAGTTTGAATACAACGAGGAGGTATCTTAGTGCGTTTACGGAATCGGTTTATTTTTTTAACATTAATTGTTACCGCTTTCATTATTGCTGGCATTCCTTCAGAGAAGACCAGTGCGGCAGCAGGGAATTTGGCTCTAGGGAAGACCGCTTATTCGTCATCGAACGAAGTGGATTTTTTCGGGCCTGAGAAAGCGGTGGATAGCGGCACCAAAGATGCAAGCCGATGGTCATCGCTCAGAACGGACGACCAATGGTTTTACGTCGATCTGGGCGGGCCTGAAGAAATCGGAAGAGTGGTCATCAACTGGCAGACTCCTGCGGACAAGTATCAAATTTTCGTGTCTGACGATGCGTCATCCTGGCGCAACGTATTTGCGGACAATCGCGTGCTCGTCGCTCCCGAGGGTAGAGATACGATCATCGATACGATCGATTTCGAGCCCACCGTTGCGCGATACGTTAAGTTCCAGGGAGTGACGCGGCGTCCCATCGATGGAATTATTTATGGATACTCCTTCTGGGAGTTTGAGGTATACAAGGGAAGACCGCTGCTGCCGCCTATGATGGAGGCTGTCAAAAACAGCATCGTCGTCTCCGAAGGAGATACCCAACTGAGCCTGCCCGCTGTGCCGGCCGATTTTACGCTGGAGCTGGTGAATACAGACAGTCTGCCGGTGATCGATGCGCAGGGAAATATTCATGCACCGCTTGTCGATACGCAGGTTCAGCTGCTGCTGCAAATCCAGAGCGTCAGCGATCCAACGTATCTGTTAACGGATAATGTGCTAGTCACCGTGCCCGGTCTCTTCCAGCAGACGAGCGATCGAAATCCCGAGCCGCGCGTCATACCGTCTCTGCGCGAATGGCTGGGCGCAACCGGCGAGTATCGCTTGACGGACAGTTCAAGAATCGTCATCCGCGCGGAGGATGAAGCGGCTCTGCGGCGGACAGCCGACATTTTGCAGCAGGACCTGTTGGAGTTAACGAAGCTATCGCTTCCGGTGACTGTCGGCGCGCCTCAGGCGGGAGACCTCTATTTGGCGCTGGATGCCGCGCAAGCGGGCTTAGGGAAGGAAGGGTATGCGCTGAATATCGGCGAATATGCTTCTATTGCCTCCTCCGCTCAAACGGGGGTCATGTTCGGCACAAGGACAGTATTGCAGCTGCTCGATCATGCACCCGATCATAAGGCGATGCCTCAAGGGCAGACGCGCGATTATCCGAAGTACCCTGATCGGGGCTTTATGCTGGATGTGGCCCGTAAGTTTTACACGATCGAGTTTTTGCAGGACTATGTGAAGCTGATGTCCTATTACAAGATGAACCGGTTCCAAATTCACTTGAACGACGATATCGGCGATGTCGGGAAATTTCGTCTGGAGAGCGAAAATTTCCCGGGAATTACGAGCGCGGACGGATTCTATACGAAGCAGCAGTTCAGGGATCTGCAGCTGCTCGGGATGGAGTACGGCGTAAACGTCGTACCGGAAATCGATACTCCAGGCCACTCCGGGGCGTTCATCGCCTACGATCCGCGGTTGGGCAGCAGCAACCAATTGGATGTTACGCGGCCTGAGACGATCGACTTTATTAAGGCGCTCTTTGACGAGTATTTGGACGGTCCCAATCCGACCTTCGTCGGCCCGGACGTACACGTCGGTACGGATGAATATTTCGGCAGCAACAAGGAGGCTTTCCGCAGTTACACGGACATGCTTCTTAATCATATTAGCGGTAAAGGCAAGCGAGCCCGTCTGTGGGGCAGCCTGTCCGCCTACAACGGTACGACGCCGGTCAGCAGCAATGCCACGATGGACATCTGGTACGAGCCATACGGCAGCGCCAAGCAGGCAGTTGAGCTCGGCTACGACATTATCAACACTAACACGAACTTGCTCTACATCGTTCCGCAGCTGTACCGCAACTATCTGAATTACGATTTCATCTATAACGAATGGGAGCCTAACGATTGGCTGGAAACCAAGCTTCCTTACGCGCATCCACAGGTAAAAGGCGGCATGTTCGCGCTCTGGAACGATGTATCCGTGGAAAAAGGAGTTTCCATGGCGGACTCGCATCAACGAATTCTGCCTTCCATGCAAGCTTTGGCAGAGAAGCTGTGGAGAGGAAACCGCATCGACCGGGACTTCGCGAGCTTCCAGGCAGACGCCGCGCGTTACGTGGATCCGCCCAATGTACATCTATCTCATAAGCTGCAGGTCGAAAACGCGAGCCATAACGTGTTAAACTACACGTTCGACGAAGGGTTTGCGGATCATTCCGGCAACGGCTATGACGGTAACGCGGTAAATGCCGACTTGGCGAAAGGGATTTTCGGGCAGGCGTTAAAGCTGAACGGCGGCGCCAGCTACGTGGAAACCCCGCTGCGCACGCTAGGATTCGGATGGACGATGTCCATGTGGCTCAAGCCGGATGCCGACAGCCCGCAAGGGGCTGTGCTGCTGGAATCGCTGGACGGACAGTTGAAGTACAACATTGGCGGCAGCGGCAAAATCGCTATCACGAAGGAAAATTATGTAAGCGAATTCAATTACAAGCTGCCGACCGATCGCTGGACGCAAGTCATTCTGACCGGCGACGATACGGGGACCTCGATCTTTATTAACGGCAGCGAGTATACGGCAACGTTAAAAGACGGCTCCAAGCTGGAAACGTTCGTTCTGCCTGTCGCGAAAATCGGCAGCGCAACGAATGCCTTCAAAGGCCTGATTGACGAGCTTGTCGTGCGGAACACCTATACGGACCTGCATGGAAACCTGGCGCTGCACATGCAGGCTGAATCCTCGCAGCCGGAATCCTCGTCCTACACGGCGGACAAGGCGGTGGACGGCAAGGGCGATACCAGATGGTCCAGCGATTGGGTGGACGATACGTGGTTCATGGTGGACCTCGGCGAAGTGAAGACCATCGATGCCGTGTCCATTCTGTGGCAGACGGCTTACGGCTCGAAATACCGCCTCTACGTATCCGAGGACAAGGTGAACTGGACGAATGTCGTGAAGGACAACAACGGCGAGATTAACGGCAAGCAGGGCCGGGTCGTCACAACTTTCGCCAGTACGCCGGCCAGATACGTGAAGTTCGTAGGCGTGTCGAGAGCGACCATATTCGGCTATTCCTTTGAGGAATTCGAAGTGTACGGCGAGCAATACAAGCTCGGCAACATCGGACCGATTATCGGCCTGCTGACGGCTATCGAAGCCGATAGGCTTGTGGAAGCCAATTATTCTCCTGAGGGCTGGTTGCAGCTTCAGCAAGCGATGGGCCAAGCGGTGGCGGCTATTCAGAGCGCGCAGCTGTCTCGTCCTGAAGTCGAACAGGCGTATGCCGGGCTGAGCGTTGCGCGCGATCGTCTGACGATCGAAGACGTGATGGGCTTGATCCAGCTTAACGTGAACGCAAGCATAGCCTCCAACCTCTATCTTCCGCAAAAAGGACAGCAGGGTACGCGCATTGTCTGGAGCAGCTCGAAGCCCGACTACTTAAATGCCAACGGTCAACTGCTGAAGCGTCCGTCCGGCGGTTCAAGCGACGTGGAGGTCGTGCTGACCGCGACGATCAGCAAGGGAAGCGCTTCGGCGGACAAAACGTTTAAGGTCATGATCAAAGCGCTGCCGAGCTCCGGCGGCGGGGGATGGTATCCGAGTCCGGTCAATCCGGGTTCCGGAGGCGAACAAAACGGTGGTTCGAATTCGGGCGGCGGAGATCAGGGCAATAGCAATGGTAGTGAAAACGGCAACGGCAACGGAAATGGCGGCGGCAATGGTACGGAGTCTGGCGGGTCAACCGCGGTGCGGCTAAACGATATTTCAAGCCATTGGGCCGAAACGTCGATCAAGCGGGCCGTCGAGCTTGGATTCGTGGCCGGCTATACCGACGGATCGTTCAAACCGAATCAGAAGGTGAGCAGGGACGAATTCGTCGCCATGCTGGTCAAAGCGCTGAAGCTGCAAGGAGCGGAAGGTTCGCTGGACTTCGCGGACTCCGGCTCGATTCAGAACTGGGCAAAACCGTATATCGCGCAAGCCTTGGAATCCGGCCTGATTAGCGGCTACGCGGACCGGACTTTCCGTCCGAAAGCCTCGATCAGCCGCGCGGAGCTGGCTACGATGATCGTTCGCGGCTTGGGCTTGAAGCCTGCGGAAGGTCCGGAGCTCTCTTACGCAGACGCGGATCAAATTCCGGCTTGGGCGAAGCCGTACGTGGCAGCGGCCCAGGAGGCGGGAGTAATGAGCGGACGCGGAGACAACCGGTTTGCGCCGGCCGTTTCGGCAACGCGAGCGGAGGCTGCCGTTGTCATTCTGAACATGCTTGATGCGCTTGCAAAGATGAAGGCACAGGAATAGAAAATTTATTTTACCTGGAAAGAGAGTTGAGCTTGCGATGAGAACAAGAAGAGGTTTGACAGCTTTGCTGCTAGTCCCGGTTATGCTGTTATCGTTGCTATCCTCCGCGTTCGCGGAGGAGTCAGGCGGAGGAAGTGCCGGTTTCTATAATCTTGCTCAAGGGAAAACATACACCTGGTCGGAACAGCCGGAGGAAGCTTTCCCGGATGACGGGACGAAGCTGACGGACGGCAATGCCGCCGATCCGTCGCGCGACAGCGGCAATTGGGTGGGCCATCGCAGCAAGCAATCTCGTTCGGTAGTATTTGATCTAGGCGAGCAAAAGACGATTCAGGAGGTGAGCGCGCGTTTCTTGCATGATTGGCCGAACAACGAAACGCTCGTACCGCTCACCGTTTCCTTCTACGTGTCGGATGATCAGGTCAACTGGGGCGTATTGTCTCATAATGCGACTAAATTGTTATGGGGCGACCAAACCAATACGGAGACCTATACATGGGACGGCAGCGCGGAGACTGGTGTTGTCAAACGCGGCGATTATGCCGAAGGGCTCGTGTATGCACGGTTTGTAAAGGTTGTCTTCTCCATGCATTCCAAGGCATGGAGCATGATCGACGAGGTGACGATTAATGGCGCTGACGGCCTTCTCGCAGGAGCCCAGCCGGTGCAGCCTACCCCTTACGCCCTCCTGCAACCAGGCGAAGCTACCGGCGGAATCCAAAACCTGGGCTTGCTATATAACGGGCACTATGCGGATGGCACAGGAACTTGGACGAAGGAACGGGTTATTCCAAATATCAGCTATGTAAACAAACAGGGGGAGCCGACCGATTGGTTGTTCGACGGCGTGCTGTATTTGGGCCTGACGTCGGATAACGGCAGAGGCTTCGGAGCGACGGACGCGGCCGGCAAAGCCAGGAAAGCGGAATGGGACTGGTACCTGAACAAGACGTTTAATACCGGCGGAGATATGAGCGCTTTGAACGAAGCGACGGCTGAGGCGGGCGCGAAGCTCGGCCAGACGAATCATAAGACCAAAGTTATTCTGATGATTCCCGAACCGGGCGAGTATCAGTCCGATTTCGGCAGCCTTAACGGAGAAAATCTGGACTTCAATGTCGGTACTGTCGGCAGCGCCGTATCGCTGAACAATCGGGCCAAAGCGATTCAGTGGTGGGTCGATGAAGTGCAAGCCAGATGGGCGGCGGCCAACTACTCCAACCTGGAGCTCGTCGGCATGTATTGGCTGGAGGAACAGATCAGTACGCACCCGACCGGACCGGAGATGGTCAAGAGGGCGAGCGACATCGTGCATGCCGCCGGCTTGAAGATGTTCTGGATTCCTCATTTCTTGGCCTACAAGGCATTCATGTGGAAGGATGTCGGCATTGATGCCGTCTCACTGCAGCCGAACTATTTCTTTGAGCAGTTGGACCCTTCGCGCCTGGACGATACTGCGGATATGGCGAAACGGTACGGCATGTCGCTGGAATTGGAGTTCGACGACCGGATGATCAACGACGCCGTTTTCCGCGAGCGGTTTATCGAGTATTTGAACAGCGGTGTGGATACGGGGCTGATGCAGCAAGGCTATAAAGCTTTCTATCAAGGCAACAACGCCGTTTACAATGCGGCGGTGAGCGCGGACCCGGCCACACGCGTGCTCTACGATTGGCTGTACCAATTCGCGAAAGGTACTTATCAGAAGCAGGACGCCGTTCCGCCTGATGTGGTGGCGCTGATGAACGGGCAGCCGATGTCGGAGCATGCGATCGTGCCCGACTCGACGAAAGCGGCTTTCACCTGGACCATTCCGGGAGATGACGGCAGCGGGATCGTCAAAGTCACGGCCAAATATGACGGCAAGCCTTATGTGCAAGGAACCGAAGTGGATCTGACGGGGAAGCCGGGCAAGCATGTGCTGGAACTGACGGTAGCAGCTGCCAAGTCCAAGACGGTTAAGTTCGTAGTAGAGGCGCGTTTGGGCGCTGACGGCCTGTTGGCCCTTGTTGACAAGTACGCGGAAAACAATCAGTTGAGCAATGCCGACACCAATCGCGCTATGCGCAACGCCTTGATCATGATGAAGCGCACGCAAGCGAGCGATCCTGAGCAAGCCAAGCGTTATTTGAAGGCTTTCAATGCAAAGCTGGAAGAAGCGAAAGATCGTGGTTACGTAGCGGAGAGCGCCTATACGGAACTGAAGGAAGGCGTATATTACGAGATTGGAAGCATCGCGCAGGACAAACAAGCAGAGGCGTCCTCTACGGAAGCGGCAGGTCTGGAGCCTTCTAAGGCGCTGGACAGTGCACCGGCCACCCGTTGGGCGAGCGAGGTACGCGAGACGGCTTGGTTCCAGGCCGATCTGGAGAGCCAGCAAACCTTCGATACGATTCGCATCGATTGGGAGCTCGCCCGCGCGGATCAGTACCGTTTGACCGTATCGGACGATAAACAGAACTGGCATCCTTTGAACGTCGGCAACAATGGCGTAGTTAAAGCGACGGACGGAAAGAACACATTGGTATTTCCGGCGACTACAGCAAGATATATCAAGTTTGAAGGGATTAATCGGGCTACCGGGTACGGCTACTCCTTCTACGAATTCGGCGTATATGATCTTGCCTTGCAGCAAGAGCTGAAGACGTTGGACGGTATCCAAGCCGCAGTGGATGTTCCCGCGAAAAACGTCACGATCGACGGCTTGGTCATGAACGGCAAGAAGGAGCAAGTGTATGTAAAAGTGCTCGATCCGAGCGGCGGTATTCAATATACCGGCCAGACGACCACTGAGGATGACGGCAGCTTCCGGATCGCCTTTACACTGACCGGAGAAGCGCAAGGAGTTTATACGGTTGAGCTGGAAACCGACGACATGACGACTCCCGAGCCGGCCACCTTCGAATATCGTAAGCCGCCTACCAATGGCAATGGTAACGGAGGCAATGGCAACGGCGGGGGCAATGGCGGTAATGGCGGAGGCAATGGCGGTAATGGTAACGGAAACAACGGCAGTAATGGAAACAACGGCAATGGCAATAATGGAAACAATGGCAACGGCAACGGCAACGGTGGAGGCGGTACAAAGCCTGCTGCATTCACCGACCTCGGCAAGCATGAATGGGCGCGAGAGGCAATCGAGAAGCTGGCGGAGAAAGGCGTCATCAAAGGCACCTCGATCGAAAAGGGCACTTTCAGCCCTGCAAGCCCGGTAACGCGGGCGGATTTCATTCTAATGCTAGTCAATATGCTTAATCTGCGCGCCGAGTTTGCCTCGACGTTCGCAGATGTGCAGCCGAAGGACTATTACTACGATGCGGTCTCCATCGCCAAACAGCTGGGTATCGTTTCGGGAGTGAATGGCATCAATTTTGCTCCTCGCGATCCGATCAGCCGTCAGGACGTCATGGTAATGCTGACTAGAGCGCTGCAAATGAAGGGGATCATCAAACCGTCAACATCGGATTCGGCGCTTGAAGGCTACCGCGATGCGAGCCAGATCGCTCCATATGCTGCGGACAGCGCGGCAACGATGCTCGAGCATGGACTGGTCACGGGCTCCAACGGCTACATGAAGCCGAAGAGCATGACCAGCAGAGCGGAAGCGGCGACGTTCCTGTACCGCGCTCTTCAGTTAGTCGAGGGAAAGAAGTGAATATAGACAGGGGAATGTGTGTTTGGTATTATTTATAGTAATAAAGCTATTAATGCGATGAGTGAAGCACACTCCGTTTAGCGCGGCAACGCGCTTGGGGGTGTGCTTTTTTTGCGTTGACGGATAATCGCGAAGCAGAGAGGAAGTGGTGTATAATGAAAGCATCGGATCCCCAGAAGAAGAATCGGCATGAGAAAGGGCGGCTGAAGCTTGATCAGATGATGAGTGTGTTGTTTCGACTCTCGAAGCGGCTGAGGCTGCAACTGATCAACGGACTGTTCGGGGAGCATTTTGCCATTACCGACGTAAAGACGATTCACTACGGTAACGCCAAGTTTGATTCGGACGTCTACAATCGTATCATTGGCGACCTGTTTATGAAGCTGAGGACGAACCGCGGCGCTTTTCACTACCATGTCGAGTTCCAGACGTTGAACGACCGGACGATGATCATCCGTATGTTCCGCTATGGCTTTGAGAAAGCGTTGGAACTGGCTGAAGGAGAAGCGGAGGACGGTGTGCAGTTGATCGTATTTCCGAAGCAAATCGTCATTTTCCTGGAGGAGAACAAGGCGATCGGCGATGAGCTGAGTTTCCGAATCCGTTTGCCGGATGGAACAGAGACGATGTATGCGGTGCCGGTGCTGAAGCTCTGGACGTTGACACCCCGCGACCTACAGGAGCAAAACTTGTTCGCATTGTTGCCTCTGCAAGTGTTCCGCTCGCGCAAGCGGATGCGCCGCATTGCTAAAAGCCGTAGGACGGAGGACGAGAAGGGAAGATTGTTCGCCCGAGAGTTTGAACGGCTGAAAGGGACAATTGAAGAAACGGTGGACGTAATTCGAGAGTTACACGAGAAGCGGCAACTGCAATTTGGAGACATGGAAAAGATTTTGCAGGTGCTGGGAAATATTATGAACTACTTATACCGTCATTACGGAGAATATAAACAAACGGAAAAGGAGGTAAGCGAGATGTTCAAGACGCTTATAGACCCGGAAGTGTTGGAGAAAGGAAGGAAAAAGGGACTGCAGGAAGGAATGCAGAAGGGGGTGGAGGAAGGTAAAATCACGGTAGCTCGTAATTTGCTAAAGCTCGGAGTCGACATTGGAACAATCGTCGAAGCTACAGGACTGACATCAGAGAAAGTGACAGGCACGAACAGAAGAACATGAATCGATCATTGAGCATAATAGAGGTGAGTGAAGCACACTCCGTTTAGCGCGGCAACGCGCTTGGGGGTGTGCTTTTTCGCGTTAGCGGGGATTGCGAAGGAATTAGCGGGCTTGGGCGATCGATGATAAGATGTCCGGTAGGGAGCGACGAGTCAACAGAAGTAACGGGATGTAAATAGATGTAACTTGGATGTCCTGGACACACTTCATACAATGGAATCAGGAGGGGGCGGGACTAATGTTCACCTTGCCGATCAAACGAATGAGATTTACGATTTCCGCCAAACTGATTACAGCGCTGCTGGCTGTTCTAGTGCCGCTGTCGGTGATGACTCTCCTGTTGAATCGGCAGGGGAGCGGGACGATTTATGAAGAAATATCCAAGTCCGTCCAGAGCAGAGACGCGTTCTATATCCAATCGCTGGAGAATGCGCTTAAAGGCATCAGCCAGTTGATGTTCGAGTTTGTCATCGATAAAGAACTCATGGAGATTGGAATCTCGGAGGAGCCGATTACGAGCTTCGAACGCATGAACCAGGTGCTTGTCATTCAGAAGCGGCTGCATATGCTGAAGGCCTCCAGTACGTATATTGCCGAGGCAAAGGTGTTCCTCCCGTTCAGCGGTCGAACGATTGCTTCGGATGATTATTTGTCCGAAATCCCCCCAGACGAGTATGCGAAACTGGCCGATAATGTGGACCCGAGCAGGGTCATGGCCATTGGGGATCGGTTATTTATGAGTATGCGATTTCCTCTAAGCGCTTCTGGAAGGAAGCCTGTTTTCATCGTGGTCGTCGAGCTGTCGGCGGACAAGCTGCGCGAAAGTCTACAAAACATTGTCAATCCGGATCAGGGAGATTCGATTTTATTTCATATCGACGAGAACTGGGAGATTACGAATGAGCGCGACGAAGAGTTCGCCCGAACGATGAGGACGTTTGCGGAGCGGCAATTGCAGGGAGATGCGGCGATTGGCATGGTCCCCACTGTACTCGAGAGTGCGCCGTACTTGGTCTCCTACCGAAAATCGGACGTTCTGAACACGGTTCTGCTTGTTTACGTCCCGGAGGGGAACATTCTCGGCTCGTTGCACCGTTACGAACGATGGATCTGGGTGCTGCTTGGTTTCTCGTTATGCATCGCTTTCCTGCTGTCGATTTCCATTTACCGTATCATCCACCATCCGCTGCGCCGGCTTGTCGTCGCTTTTCGCAAAGTGGAGGACGGCAAGCTTCTTCCGGTCGAGGTCGGCGCGAGGCGCGACGAGTTTCAATATTTATACCATCGCTTTAACAGCATGGTAGCCAGGCTGGATGCGCTCATCAGCGAAGTGTACAAGAAGGAGATTCTCAGCCAGCGCTCCGAGCTTAAACGGCTGCAATCGCAGATCAATCCGCATTTTATGTACAATTGTCTATTCAGCCTGAACCGCTTGATTCAAGAGGGCGCCAACGAACGCGCCTATCGTTTTACCTTGTATTTGGGCGAGTATTTCCGATTTATCACTCGCAATGCGGACGATCGGATTCCGCTTAGGGAAGAGATGAAGCACGCTCAAGTGTTCGTGGGCATGCAGTCGATCATTTACGGAGATTGTATCGACGTCGAATTCGAACCGCTTGCCGATGCATATGGCGATCTACTCGTACCCCGCCAAATTGTGCAACCTATACTGGAGAATGCATACAAGTACGCTCTTGGGCCGCTAGTTCTGAAAGGGGAGCTGTGGGTGCATACCTCCGAGTCTGACGGTTATTTTTCCGTCTGGATCGAGGATAACGGCGAAGAGCTGACGGATGCCCGATTGGCTGAACTGGCATCGAAATTGTTGGGAAGCGGCGATTTTATGGAGGAGACGACCGGCGTTATCAACGTCCACCGCAGAATTGAACTGATGTTCGGCAGCGGCAGCGGCTTGTCGCTGACGAGGTCGCAGCTCGGCGGTTTGTGCGTAGAAATTCGGCTAAAACAGGACGGAAGCGGAAAGGCGGAGACAGATGTATCGAATGCTGATCGTGGATGATCTGCCGGTAATCGTGGAAGGGCTAGTGAAGATGTTCGGCAAGAGGAAGCCGGAGCTGGAGCTGTATCAGGCCTATTCGGCGCACCAAGCGTTGGAAGTGCTTAACCGGACGAGGATTGATATCGTCTTATCCGACATTCGGATGCCTGGAATGGAAGGAACGGAGCTGCTTCCTGAAATTAAGCGTCAATGGCCCTTATGCAAAGTGATCTTCCTAACCAGCTTCGATGATTTTCATTATATTAAAGATGCGATTTCAGGAGGCGGCTTCGATTATCTGTTAAAGACCGAGAGCGATGATGAGATCATTCGGTCCATAGATAAAGCCATTGCCGAGCTGGACGCGCAAGCCGAAGCGAACCGGAAGCTGCTCGAGGCGAATTTCCGCAGCAGGAAGGCGATCTCGCTTTTGCAGCAGCAATATGTGAACGAATTGCTCAGAGGGAAGGCGTCGCTGGCGGAATCTTCCGTACGGACTAGAATTCGCGAGCTGGAGATGAGCTTGTCGGCGGAGCTGCCTGTGTATGTGCTGCTTGGGCGCATCGACTCTTGGGGCGGAAAAGGAACGCTCGAAGGGCGCAAACTGATGCTGTATGCCGTTCAGAACATCGTCGCGGAGACGCTGCGATTGAAGGTCAGGCTGGCGTCGTCGGAGGTAGACGGCTGGAATGTGGCATGGCTGCTGCAGCCGACCGATCCCAACTTGGAGAAGGGCGAAAATTCGCCAAACGAAGCGGAGAAAAATTGGTTCGAATGGGTTTATGAAGAGTTGGATGCGATTCAGGCCAATTGCCGCGAGGCGGTCGGCTTGGAGGTGTCATTTGCGATCGGCCCCGCCGTCGTACGTTGGGATTCGCTCCCAGAAGCCTATGACGAGTTGTTATCGCTGCTGTGGGGAGAACAGGGGACAGGAAGCGAGGTAAGGTTGAGAGGCCTTACCCGGCTGGGCGCCCCGCGCTCGTCGCTGGAAGCGGCCAAGACAAAGCTGGCTAACCGCAAAATGAAAAAAATCGGCTTGCTCGGCCACTACTTGGAGAATGGCGAAAAAGCGGATTTCGACAGCCTGCTGGACGAGATTATCGACCATGCGGCGGACGAGAACCGTTCCGGCTTCGTCAAGCTGGAAGTGTATCATAGCCTGGCTTCCGTTTTCCTCTCTTACCTCAATCAATACCCGCCGGACGGGAAGCTGGCCGCACAGATCGGTCTGGACCGTCTGTCGCATGCCGACGTTAATCTTTCGTGGGAGGAGCTTCGCTCCTATTTTCGTAAGCTGGCGGAGCTGCTGTTCGACAATCGCGATCAGCCGGCCGCCCAGGACGAGCATATTGTCGTGCTCCGCATTAACGAGTACATCGACACTCATTTGGCGGAAGATGTTTCTCTGGCCAAACTGGCGGGCATCGTTCACCTCAACCCTTCGTACCTGTCAAGGTTGTACAAAAGAACGGCGGGAATCGGCTTGTCCGAGTATATCAATATGGCGCGGACGGAGAAAGCGAAGGAATTGCTGAAGCATTCCGCTTATAAAATCTACGAAATTTCCGCAATGGTCGGCTATGATTCGCGCTTGTCGTTTATCCGTTTCTTCAAAACGAACATGGGGATGACGCCGCAGGAGTATCGGGATTCGTAGCCGTATCGACATTTGGCGCGAAGTAGTCAAGGAATGTAACGGGATGTCAACAGGTGAATCTGGTTGCGGACATACGGAGATTTATATACTTGTGTCAGAGGGGAAGAAGCCCTCGACAGCAGAGACAGCAGCTCAAGGAAATCACTACGCAACCAGGGGGAGTATCTATGAAACGTTATGCCAAAAGCGGACTAGCTGCATTGTTAGCCGCAATGCTGCTCACCGTGACCGCATGCAGCGGCAACAAGGAAGCGGCAAATTCTTCGGAATCTTCCGCTTCGCCTTCCGCCAGCGCAACTTCAAGCGAGGCGGCGAGCCCGGAAGCGTTCGACCCGCTCGGCAAGTACGATCCGCCGATCGAGCTGACCACGGTTCGCAGCATTGGCGCAGAGCAAGTGTACGATCCGGGCGAGAATATCGACAAAAATATTATTTACGACTATTACGAGCAAAAGCTCGGCATTAAGATCAAGAACAAGTGGACGGTAAATAACGAATACAATTCGAAGCTGAAAATTGCAATAGCCTCGAACGATCTTCCGGATTTCTATAAAGTCAGCGCTGCCGATCTGCCTACGCTGATTGAAAACGACATGATCATGGATATCACGGAGTTATGGGATAAAGCCGCTTCGGAGGATACGAAGAGCGAGATGACGAAGGACGGCGGACGTCAGATGAAGACCGCCACCATCGGCGGCAAGCTGATGGCGATTCCGGTGACGAACGGACCGTACAACAACATGAACTATGTATGGGTTCGCAAGGATTGGCTGAAAGAATTGAACTTGCCGGAACCGAAAACGATGAAGGATCTGCTCGCAATTTCGGAAGCGTTTTCCAAACGCGATACCGGAGGCAAAGGCAAGGCGTACGGTTTATCCTTATCCAAATCGCTGAATCTGTCGGGATACTTCGCGGGCTACCACCTGTATCCGGGTCGTTGGGTGAAGGATGCCTCGGGCAACCTGATGTACGGCAGTCTCGATCCGAACATGAAGGCCGCGCTGCAACAGCTGCAAGACTTGTTCAAGGCGGGACAGATCGATCCCGAGTTCGGCGTCAAGGACGATAACAAAGAGCTCGAAATGATTGCAAACGACCGCGTTGGTTTGCTATACGGCGCATTCTGGCATAGCGCTGCTTTCGATAGCGCCGTGAAGGATGGCAAGCTTGTGCAGGATTGGGGCGTGTATCCGGCCCCGTCCGTCGATGACGCTCCTGCGCTCAGCGCGACGACGGCAGCCGTAAGCGACTATTACGTCATTAACAAGAACGCGAAAAATCCGGAAGCGGTTATCAAGCTGTTAAACCTGTGGATCGACTACTCGCTGCATCCGAATGAAGAGAAAAATGTGCTCGTGTTCGGTCAGGCGCATAAGGACACCGGTAAGTTTTTCTGGGAGATTAACCCGCTTGTCGTATTCTCGCAAGATGCTATTGTTCAATCGGGAGATTTAATCCCGCGGGCTCTGCAAACCGGCGATACGTCGCTGCTTGGCGTTGATGTCGACCGGAATTCCAGATACGAAGCGGTCAAGAAATACTTGGATGGAGAGGTCTCCTTCGCAAACTGGCTTCAGGTTATGATTGCCGGCGAAGGCGGCAGTATGTCTCTGATGTACGATGCGTATAAGAAGGATTTGTTCCTATTTGACGAATTCTACGGTGCGCCGACTCCGACGATGGGCGATAAGATGAGCGTGTTGAAGGCGAAAGAGGACGAAGTGAGGACCAAAATTATTATGGGCGCTTCGTCTGTGGACGAATACGATAATTTCATTGCTGAATGGAAAAAGCTCGGCGGCGATCAAATTACGGCTGAAGTAAACGAATGGTACAAAGCGCAACAATAAGAGGGATGGGGGGAGAAGGGGAAGTTCATAGCCTTCTCCCTTCCTTATAAGGAGGAGAGCAGACTGTTACGAAAAGAGTGGAGACAAAACCGGCTGCTGCATCTGATGGTCCTCCCCAGCTTGATCATTGTTCTGATCTACAGCTATGGACCGATGGCGGGCTCTGTCATTGCGTTCAAGAAGTTCCTGCCCGCGAAGGGCATTTTCAATTCGCCGTGGATCGGGTGGGATAACTTTCAATATATTCTGCTTATGCCGGATACGCCGCGTATTATCGCCAATACGATCACCATCGCGGTCATGAAGATGGGGCTGGGTCTCATTGTGCCGATTACGGCGGCAATTTTACTCAACGAAGTTCGGCAAGCCTTATTTCGCAGGACGTTCCAGACGCTCGTCTATTTGCCGCATTTTCTATCCTGGGTCATCTTGAGCGGCATCCTGATCGATATTTTGTCCCCGACATCGGGAATTGTGAATCAATTTCTCGGCTGGCTCGGCTTCAAGCCGATTTATTTTCTTGGAGACAATCGCTGGTTTCAATTCACAGTCGTCCTGTCCGACGTCTGGAAAGAGTTCGGTTTCGGGACGATTGTGTACTTGGCGGCGCTGACGGGGATCAGTCCAACGCTGTACGAAGCGGCGGAAGCGGACGGCGCGGGGCGATGGCGTCAAATCTGGCACATATCTCTGCCTGGCATGACTCCGATCATCGTACTGATGGCCGTGCTCAGTCTTGGGAATGTGCTCAATGCCGGATTCGATCAAATTTTCAATCTTTACAGTCCGCAGGTGTACGAGTCGGGAGATATTATCGACACGTTTGTCTATCGCCTTGGCATTCAGCAGTTCCAGTACGGCGTAGCTACTGCCGTTGGTTTGTTTAAGTCGGTTATTTCGTTTGTGCTGATCTCGTTGTCGTATTTCCTGGCATATCGGTTGGCCAACTACAGAATTTTTTAAGGAAGGTGATCGTCATGCCGTCGTATCGACAAAGTATCGGCTACCGGCTGTTTACGATAGGCAACATGGTCTTCCTGACGTTGTTGGCCTTTACTTGCCTGTTTCCGCTTATTCACGTGTTCTCGGTTTCGCTAAGCTCGGCTCAAGCCGTATCGGCCGGGGCGGTTAAGCTGTGGCCGGTCGATTTTACGCTTGCGTCCTATGAAGCTGTGTTTGCTAAGAAAGCGTTCCTGCAATCGTTCGGGGTAACCTTGCAGCGTACCTTTCTCGGGACGACGATCAGCATGCTTCTCATTACGCTGCTGGCGTATCCGCTATCCAAAGACAGCAAGCAGTTTCGGTTTCGCACGGTGTACTCCTGGTTTTTCGTGTTCACAATTATTTTCGGCGGCGGTCTCATCCCCAGCTATATGGTCGTAAAGGACACGGGTCTGATTGATTCGATCTGGGCGTTAGTGATTCCGTCGGCGGTTCCCGTGTTTAATGTGGTGCTGCTGCTTAACTTTTTCCGGAACCTTCCGAAGGAGTTGGAGGAGTCTGCTAGGCTGGACGGCGCCAATCATTGGACCATTCTATGGCGCATCTATGTGCCGGTATCGCTGCCTGCACTTGCTACCGTGCTGTTGTTCACCGTCATCGGTCACTGGAACAGCTGGTTTGACGGACTAATTTACATGAATCAGCCTGAAAACTATCCGTTGCAGACGTTTCTGCAAACGAGCATCGTCTCGAAGGGTTTGGCGGAAATGACGGCGCAAGAGGTTGAGAAGTTTTTACGCGTGAACGACCGGACAGGTCGAGCTGCCCAAATCTTCGTTGCGGCGCTTCCGATCTTGCTCGCTTATCCGTTCTTGCAGCGTTTCTTCATGAAAGGCATCGTGATGGGAAGCGTTAAGGAGTAGCTGGAGGGAGAAAACCATCTATGAAATTATCACTGCGGATTTGGCCAGCTCGGTTTCAGGAGGATCGCGAATTCGCGCAGCTTCGCGACCTGTTGTTGCCTTATCGGGGAGCGGTGGACGAGCTGGCGCTGATCGTCGAGTCGCGAATGAGCGGATATACGCCTTTAGACGAATTTGCAAACAGGTGCGGTTGGCTGGCTCCAAGGGTGCGGCAATTGCAACAGGACGGGTTCCGCGTTGGGGTCAATTCAATCAGTATCGGTCATTTGGACGATGCCTGGGATTGGGAGCCGGCTTTTCAGGGAGAGCCGATGGTAGGCCATGACGGACAGCGAGCGAATGGCTCGTTCTGTCCAAACTCGGAATCGTTCAAGCGTTACATCATGGACAAATATCGTTTGCTGGCCGAGTCGGGGCTTGATTTCATCTGGGTGGATGACGATGCGCGCATTCACCATCATCAGCCGGCCGATTGCCCTTGTTTCTGCGAAACTTGTCTGGGCATCTATAATGCAAAGCATGGAACTGCGTATGATCGTCAGCGGTTGGTTGCTCTACTTGATTCGCCGGAGGGCGCAGTCGAACGAGAGCAATGGGTCGAGCATAATATCGAGACGCTGGAAAGAATGCTGACGGCGATAAGGCAGGCGGTTCATGGCGTCGATCCGGGCATCGAGCTTGGGTTGATGACAGGGGGACTGGAATGGCGCACTTACTCTGGCGCCGCTTTTGACCGATGGATGAGGGCGCTCGAAGCGGTGAGAGGAAGGCCGGGCGGCGGTTTTTACGATGATAGAGCACCGGCTTCGGTATTGGATAAAGGGTTGGAATGCGCTAGACAAGCAGCTCTTTACCCGGACTATGTGACAGATGTGCAATACGAGCTGGAGACTTTTCCGCAGCAGCGGCTGAAGAAGTCGATTCGCGTCATGATGACCGAGAACACGATTATGATCGCATGCGGGATGAATGGCATTGCTGCGCATACGCTCAAGCTGGAGAAGGGCGCAATCGGCGAATACGAGGATTGGCTTCAGGCGATGGTCGCGATGAAGCCGCTTTGGGCTGCAATGGATCGCATTGCGGGGGCTTGGCCGAATCGCGGGCTCTATCCTGCCATGTCGGCTAAATTCGAGGCGAAGCGCAAGGTTGGCGAGCGCGGCTGGTTCGGCGTCCCGCAGGACGCGCAACGGGCCAATGTGCTGCACGAAATCGGGTTTCCGCTGTCGATGAATCCCGAAGCGGCCTGCGGCGTCATTCTAAGCAGAGAAATGGCGCAGGGGTATACGAGGGAGCAACTGCTGGATATGCTTGCCGGGCCTGTGCTGATGGACGGTCTAACGCTGGAAACGCTGATCGAGATGGGGCTGGGCGAATATTGCGGCGTAACGATCGCGAAGGCTTATGACAACGGTGTGTTCGAACAATTTACCGACCATCCGATCAACGGTGCTTATGCGGGCGAGCAGCGCGATGCGAGAATTACGGTTTATCGCGATTCGGGCTACGTGCTTGAGCCGCTGCCTGGAGCCGACGTACAGGTGCTGAGCGAGTTGATTAGTTACACGGAGATCGAGCTGGGCGCTACCTTCACACTGTATGAGAACCGTCTGGGCGGACGTGTGGCAGTACACGGTTATGCGCCGTGGATGAGCCTGTACTCAGAGGCCAAACGACAGCAGCTGCATCATGCATTGCAATGGGTATGTCGCGATGCGCTGTCTGTTACGGCGTTCAAGAGAGGCGCGAAAATTGTTCCTTTTGTGAAGGTGTCCGAAGACGGGAAGGACGTAATGATCGTGCTTGTTAACGCGAATTACGACCCGACAGGGATTTTCGAGGCGGAAATGGCCATTCCTCTCGACCGTTTGTATACGCTGGACCACAGCAGAGCAGCAACGGTTGTGCCGGACGATCGCATAACCAAGGAGAAGGGGAAAACGATCGTGACGATCGATAATATCGAGCCCTGGGATTTTATCGTATTGACGACGTTGATGTAGCGATCCTGTCAAGAAAGTGATTCCTTGCTTGTTCGAGTTAGAGTAACGATAAGCAGCATTTCAATTTTGACGGGGGGTTGTATACGAATGAAAAAGTCGGCTAGTCGGCGGTTGTTGCCGGTTGCTCTCGCGATGAGCCTGTTCGCGTCGCTGTGGGGACAGGTCCCAGCTCGTGCGGCAGCAAGCGAAGAAGTAACCGTTCAATCGGATCTAACGGGCCATTGGGCGGAGGATATGATGACACGATGGGCGAAGAGCGGCCTGCTAAATGGAGACGGTGCAGGTCGTTATCGTCCGAACGATGCAATATCGCGGGCCGAGTTCGCAGCACTCATCGATCGTTCATTTAATCTGCCTGACCAAGCGTCAGACGTCAGACCCTTCGCGGATGTAAATAGCGGCGCGTGGTACGCCGCCGCTATTGCCAATGTGTATGCCGCCGGTATGATTCAAGGCATGGGCAAAGGCAAGTTTGATCCGGAAGCTGCTATTACGAGGCAGGATGCGACTGTTATTATTGCGCGTGCTTTTCAGTTAGAGGATACCGCGTCGGCAAAGGCAGGGGCCGCGTTCAGCGATGCAGCGAGCATATCCGCATATGCGTCCGAGGCCGTTGCCGCGCTGCAAAGCCGCCAATACGTTAGCGGCAGGGGAGGCAACCGCTTTGCTCCAAAAGAGCGTATTTCCAGAGCCGAAGTCGTGCAATTGATTGACAACGTGATGGGATCTCTTATTGCGAGCAAAGGAACTTACGAGCGGGATTATGCAGGCAACGTAGCCGTGAACACCGCCGGCGTGGAGTTGAAAAACCTTGTAATTGCCGGTGACCTCTATATTACACAGGGTGTTGGTGAAGGGGATATTTTGCTGGATGGCGTAACTGTCAAAGGGAAGACGTATGTCTTCGGCGGCGGGAGTAACAGTGTGAAGATCAAGAACTCTCAACTGGCGGGAACGCTTGTTGTGAACAAGCCGGAAGGACCGGTTCGGATCGTCGTCTCCGGTACAACCCATGTAGGCAACGTTCTTATGCTTAGCGGGGGCATCCTGGAGGAAGGGGAACTGACCGGCGCGGAGGAAGGCTTTAAAAATGTAGATGTGAACATTGACGCATCCGCCCAGTCGCGGGAAGTGATTTTAGTTGGTCGGTTCGGGCAAATTCGTCAGGTAGGCGTCAGTGTCAGTGTATTGTTGAAAACGGGCACGGTTGTAGAGACGTTTATATTTGACGCGATCGCTATCGTAACGGGTGATGGAACGATTCGTATTGCGCAGATTCTTGTTAGCGGTTCCAATTTGAATAAGTGGCCGGATAAAGTGAACTTCGGCAGCCAGATTACAGTGACGGTCGCAGGAAAGCTTGTAGACAAGGCCCCGCCTGAAGGCTCATCCGGTTCGGGCACTGCTCCTACAGGTTCGAGCCCAAGCTCGAGTCCAAGTCCGGAGCCGAGTCCAAGTCCGAGCCCTAGCCCGGAACCAACTCCGGAACCGGATACTGAACTGAAAATCGTAGATGAGGGAAGCGCCAAGGCGGCGGTGGTCATCAACGGCACAGCCGACGATCAGACGCAAGAGGCCGCCCGCAAGCTAATTAAGTATGTCAAGAAAGCGACAGGCGTCGAGCTGCCGTTGTTCGTTGACCGCCTCAATTCAGACACAGTGACGGCGGAGAATGGGACGATCCAAGTGGAGTTTGTCAATCTGCCGGTCGCTCCGCCTGTTGCGGCAGATTTCAAGGTTCAGGCGATTATTGATGGAAAAGCGACATTAAGCGAGACACCGTCCAGAGCAATCTGGGACGAGGCAACGAAGACGGTGACATTAACCGTTATGCGCGTCGAAAAGTCGACCGTGCAGCAATCTGTGAAATATCAAATTAGATACAGAGAACAGGATGCATTTTCCAGTCCGCAATTGAATATTCCGGCCAATCCGAAGGGGTCATTGCTCAAAAATTCTTCTTTCGAAGCCGGTTATCAGGGGCTCCCTGCTCGACCTTGGGAGTATGGGTGCGGCGGCAATCCGCTAACCTGTCTCGTGGAGAGAAGCGCCGAACAAGCCAAAACCGGAAAATACAGTTTGAAGGTGTCCGGGGCAACCTCGCCGATCTGGCCGCTCCAGACCGTCGAGTTGAACGGTTCCGGAGAATATGAATACACCGCCTATATTTATACGCCGGCAGGCTCGACGACAAACGGGATAATCTATATGCTCGCCCTTCCTATTACGGAGGACAACACGCAAATAGATGAACCTCAGTATTATGGACCGAACACGCAAGCGACCATCAGCAACGGCGGGTGGCAGCAGTTAAAATGGACGGTAAACATGCCGGCAATCGTAAACGGGAAAAACGTTGTCAAAGCGCTCGTCGGGTTTACGTTTAAGGACTTTGCGGCCGGAGAGACTGCTTATCTGGATGACGCTACGTTAGTCAAGGTGAATGCAATCGATGCGGATTCTCCCGTGAATGACAACCAAGATACGGTTGAACAGACCCTGCCGGAGCAATACGACGGCATTCAGATATATTTGGGCAAAAACGGATTGACCGCACAGGAGCGCTCCGAGCTGCTGGGCAGTGCAATGGATGCGGATGGATTTGTGATGCATCAAAATGGCAAACGCATAACGATTGCCGGTCCGACATCATGGGGAACGGAATTTGGCGTCAATGAATTTCTGGAGCGTTATGTCGGCGTGCGCTGGTTAATGCCCGGAGAGGATTGGGAGGATGTGCCGCAGACGGCAGCTCTGTCCGTGCCGGTCGGCGATGAGGTTAAGCAGGAGCCGGCATTTTTCTCGCGTGCGTTCGAAGAGCAACTGCCGCAAAGGCCAGCCCTTTTCGATTGGGCGAGAAATCTGCGCATACACGATAAAATAACGTTCACGCACAATTTGTATCGAATGCTCCCAGTGAGTAAATATCCGCAATTTTACGAGGAGGGAACGCCGGATTTGGGCTTCGAATCCGACAATCCATGCTTCCAGTCGGAAGGGATCGTCGAAGAATCGATTCGCATTATTAACACTTACTTTGATGAAAATCCAGATGCCACCTCCTACTCTCTAGGGATAAATGATACGTTGGTTTTTTGCGGAGCGGACCCGTTGGGGAAACGAAATTCTCTAGGCTTGATCGACATGTCCGACAGTTATTTCGATTGGGTGGATAAAGTGTCGAGAGGTGTGTTCGCTCAGCATCCTGACAAGTATCTTGGCGCGTATGCCTATCTCAATATTACCGATCCGCCAACTAACGTGACCCTTGATCCGAGAGTCGTTATTTATATTACCGATGAGCGGATGGCATGGGGAGACCCGGATATGCGGCAGATAGGGCACGCTTTATCGGAAGCATGGACGCAAGTTGGAGCAACGGTAGCTTTCTATGATTACTTGTTCGGTACGCCATACGTGCTGCCAAGAACGGCCTTCCAGCTTATGGCGGACGAATACCGTTACGCGGAATCCATCGGAGTAAATGCTTACTACAGCGAGCTTTATGCCAACTTCGGAGAGGGGCCCAAGCCTTACTTGTCAGCCAAACTGAAGTGGGACCCGCAGCAGGATGTAGAAGCGTTGCTCGACGACTGGTATGAGCGGGCCGTTGGGCCTGAAGCGGCCGCAGACCTTAAGGCTTACTATCAGAAATGGCAGCAATTTTGGGAGCAGGATATTTTCGATACGCAATGGTATCAATTGTGGAAGAATGATCCTGAAAGAATGAACTATATGCAGCTGCTCTCCCCGGATTATTTAAGAGACGTATCTCTGCAGGATATGGTCGACGGCAGACAGCTTCTTGAGTCCGTCATTGCCAAGGCTCAGACGCAGCAACAGAAGAAACGAGCGCAAGACTTGCTGCGTATGTTTGAATTTTATGAGCTGTCGAAGTTGAGCTATGTGGACATGAGCGCCGCGGTTGCCGCGCCGACTAATGATGCCGAAGCGTCGGCCATCCTGAACGATATTCTGAATAGAAACGTCAAGATGGATCAAAGGAAGGCGCTCCTTGCGGAGTTTTCGGATTTCCATTCCCTGTATTACCAATATAAAGGCCCGCTCACCTGGGCTACGGTTTCGAGTAAAGAGACAATGGCGCTTTCGAGCTGGATCAAGGCTCATCCGAATAGCACGACCGCAGCTCGTATTGAACAACTGGCAGAGCAATCGACATCCTCAACCGTCCGGAATGCAATGAAGTTAATCTTGCTATCGGTCGAAGGAACCGTTGTCAAGAACCCGGGCTTTGAAGACGGACTGCAGGAGTGGTTTAATTTCTCCGACACGGTTGCTAATCTGACGAGTGACGCAAACTCTGGCAGCAAGGCAGTGATGGTCAACGCGAGCAGCGTTGAGCAGGACGTATTCGTTGAAAGCGGAAAAACCTATAAGCTTACCTTCTATGCGAAAGTTTCTGGAGCGCGGGAACAGAACCTGCTCGGGATAAACTTCTGGGACGTCCCCGGAGTTGGACTGACGGGCGCTCATGTGACGGTTGATTCGGAAGCGTATAAGAAATACTCGATCACATTTACGCCTCCGGAAGGCTTCTCTCATGTGACGATCGTCATTTACAAGGCGGCCGGTGCAGGCTGGGTATATGCAGATGACTTTACCTTAACGGAATTGCCGGCTGATTACTTGTCTTTAACGACAGTAACCGGGGAGAACGGAACGGTGCGGGCTGTCTTCAACAAGTCTCCGGAGGAAGCCCCTATTGCAGCAGACTTCACCGTGCAAGCGAATGTTGACGGCCAGGAAGCGGTGGCGGAGCAGCCAACGGCTATCAATTGGGATTCGGCTACGCATACGGCTACGCTCGACGTGCAGAGCGTAACGCCGGCTAACATGGCGCAAACGGTGAAATATCGAGTGACGTACAAAGGCGAGGATACGCTGTTGAGTTCGGCAATTGCCATTGTGGCCGATCCCCAAGCCTCCGCGCTGAAGAATACTTCCTTCGAAATCGGGTACGGAGAGGATACGCATGCCCGGCCATGGGCGTATGGGTGCGGCGGTCAGCCGGGAACCTGTGTCACCGTGAGAAGCGACGAGCAAGCGCGAACCGGACAATACAGCTTGAAGCTGTCGGGAGTGCCCGGGCCGATCTGGCCGCTCCAGACCGTCGAGTTGAACGGTTTCGGACAGTATGAATACAGCGCTTATCTTTATAAGCCGCAAGGCACGACGACAAGCGGGACAGTCCAAATGCTGGTCATTCCGATGGCGGCAGACGGCTCGACATTGGATGAGCCTGAGTTTTATGGAACGCCTGTATCGGCGACCGTAAGCAACGGCGATTGGCATAAGATGAAATGGACGGTGAACATACCGGAGCAATTTAACGGAAAGCCAGTCGTCAAAGCGATGGTCGGGTTTACGGTTATGGGCTTTGCGGCAGGCGAGACTGTCTATCTGGACGATGTTACATTGAAGCCATTATCGGTTGCCGATCTGACGATGACGGCAGTGACCGTGGAGAACGGAACGGTGCAGGCTCTTTTCAACAAGTCTCCGGAGGAAGCCCCTGCTGCGGCGGACTTCACCGTGCAAGCGATTGTTGACGGCCAGGAAGCGATGGCGGAGCAGCCAACTGCTATCAGTTGGGATTCGGCAACGCATACGGCAACGCTCGCCGTACAGAGCGTAACGCCGGCAAATGTGGGGCAAACGGTGAAATACAGGGTGACGTACAAAGGCGAGGACACGCTGTTGAGTGCGGAAATTGCCATTGCAGCCGATCCTCAGGCCTCTGCGCTGAAAAATGCATCCTTTGAATTTGGGTACGGAGAGGACACACATGCTCGACCATGGGCGTATGGGTGCGGTGGTCAGCCGGCAACCTGTGTCACCGTCAGGAGCGATGAGCAAGCTAAAACCGGACACTACAGTCTGAAGCTGTCGGGAGTGCCCGGGCCGATCTGGCCGCTCCAGACCGTCGAGTTGAACGGTTCCGGACAGTATGAATACACGATGCACTTGTATACACCGGCAGGATCGACGACAGGCGGGACAATTCAGATGCTAGTTCTCCCGATGGCGGCAGACGGCTCGACATTGGATGAGCCTGAGTTCTATGGAACGCCTGTGTCGGCGACCGTCAGTAACGGCGAGTGGCAGGAGATCAAATGGACGGTGAACATTCCGGAGCAATTTAACGGAAAGCAGGTCGTCAAAGCGATGATCGGATTTACGATTTTGGGCTTTGGGGCAGGCGAAAGCGTCTATCTGGACGATGTTACATTGAATAAACAGTGAAGCGATAGGAAGTAAATGGATGTAGCTTGGATGGGGGCTGTTCCATAAGTAGGATCGTACAAGATTATCAATGCGGTACGACTCTTTTACCTAGGGGACAGCCCCTGACCGAGCGGTACAAGGCTTCCATCTTAGAAAGGGTGTTACGTTTTGACGATGAAGAATGATTTGTTTGATCCGATCGTTCCGTTCTTATTTATCAAAGACAAGAAAGAAAAAATGATAGAAGCGATGAGAAAGCTGAACCGGGAAGCGGGGCTGCGCAGATTCATTCTCGTTTTTCCGACATGGGACGGGGAGGCGAAAGGAGCCACCATTCAGCAAGCGTTCGAGGCGTTCGGCGATCTTCTTGGCGAGGTAGGACGGCAAGTAGCGGCAGACAGCATTGAAGTCGGATGGTGGTGCGCGCCGAGCTTGTCGATCGATCCGCTGCCGTCGGAGGGGGAGGCACCGGCACAGAAAGTAGTAGGCATCGATGGGGCTGTGTCCCAAGGAGCCTATTGTCCGCTGGACGAACGATTCATCGCCTCGATGGGCACGTATATGCAAACGGTTGTGGAGCGGGGCAGACCGCCGTATATTTTCTTCGAAGACGATTATGAAATGAGCAATCACGACGTGGTCCGATTCGGCTGCTTCTGTCCGCTGCACCTGAAGCGTTTCTCCGAGCTTGTCGGTCGAGAGGTTTCCAGAGAGGAACTGGAGACGCTGTTCCAGTCAGGCGGAGATCAGGCTGTGGCATACCGGAAAGTATGGGCGGGCTTGATGAAGGATTCGCTTGTGGGGCTGGCGGGCAGCATGCGAAGAGCGGTGGACGGAGTAGCGCCGGAAACGCGCATGGCCTTGTGTCAGTCTTTCGTCTGCGATTTGGACGGCGATTTTACGGAGGGCGTAGCCAAAGCGCTCGCAGGGGGGACGAAGCCGCTCGTGCGCCTGTTCGGCAGCGATTATAGCAGCGACCAGGCGGATCATTTTGCATCGCTCACCTTCCATATGCTTCATGCCAAGACGACGCTGGGCGACGAATTCGAGCTGATCCACGAATCCGATCCGTTTCCGCATTCTCGTTTCTTCTTCTCAGCGGCCAAGCTGCGCGCGCTTATTTCGTTGGCGTTGTTTTACGGGTTTGACGGTTCCCAGTCCTATGTCACGCAATATACGGACGGACCTCTGGAGGATGAGGCCTACTTCCGGATGATCGCGCGCAACAAGCCGTTTTTTACCGAGCTGAAGCGCTCTGTGGAAGGCTTCCGTATGGCGGGGCCGCGGGTGCTGTACATGCCCAATGCTCATGCGCACCGGCCTATTGTCGGAAACCAGCCCACTGTAATTGTGACGTCGGCATGGGCATCGGTGTTGGGCAAGATGGGGATTCCTTATACCGCCGGGAGTGGGTCGGGTCCGGCCATGATCTGCGGCGAAGATATTTTGGAGCTGTCGGACGCGGAGCTGCGCGAGCTGCTGGGCTCGGGCGTATTTCTGGACGGGCTTGCCGCGATGTATGCCTGCCGCCGAGGATACGGGGATCTGATCGGCGCCGAAGTGACAGAGATGGATGCCGCGCTTTGCGATACGTTTGTTAGCGAACGGCTGACCGTGCTGGATGAGTGGACGGATCCGGAGTCCGGAGCGAGGATGTATTTTGTCAATCTGGCGCTGGCTGTTCAGCAGTATTCGAGCGTGTTCCATATTCATCCGAAGCATTCGGAGGTTCGCGTGATGTCCGAGTTCTGGAGCGACCGGGAAGAAGCGGTCGCTCCGGCCGTCACGCTCTACGAGAACAGCTTGGGCGGCCGGGTTGCGGTGATGGCGTATAACTTGCGACAGAATACGTCGGCTTCTATTTACAATTACAAGCGCAAGGAGCAAATCAGAGGCATTACGGAATGGTTGGGACGGAGCAATCTGCCAGTGTACGCCGTCAAAGACCCTAATGTGTTCGTCAGCGCTCGGGAAAACCCGGAAAACGGCGACAAACTGATCGCTGTATATAATCTGAGCCTGGACCCTCTAGAGCAAGTCACGCTGGCGGTCGATGCCGGCTGGAGTAAGTCCTATGCCTACCGCCTGCAAGACGACGGGGGCTGGATGCTGTTGGATCAGACAGGTAACGAGCTGTCGAAGGATAAGGTTATGCTGAAGGTTCAGGGAGCGTTCTCTACGCTTCAACCGCTTGTTTTGCGATTGAGCAATAGGGCGTTTTGAGACTGTTTTTCACGGGAACATTTGTTTGGTATAATTGTTTCCAATAAGTCATCAAACGACGAGTGAAGCACACTCCGATTAGCGCGGCAGCGCATTTGGGGTGTGCTTTTTGGCGTTGGCGGATGATCGCGGCCCAGAGGGGAAGTGGTGTATAATGAAGGAGACGGATTCATCGAGAAGCGGCAACTGAAGTTTGGAGACATGGAAAAGATTTTGCAAGTGTTGGGGAATATCATGAACTACTTATACAGTCATTACGGAGAATATGAACAAACGGAGAAGGAGGTAAGCAAGATGTTCAAAACGCTGATCGACCCTGAAGTGTTGGAGAAGGGGCGGAAGAAGGGCTGCAGAAGGGTTTGCAAAGAGGTATGGAGGAAGGCAAAATCGCAGTGGCGTGCAATCTGCTAAAGCTGGGAGTGGAAATTGGTACGATAGCGGAGGCAACGGGGCTGTCTCAGAAGGAAGTGGAGGGTCTAAATAAAAGAGCATGAAACAATCGAACGAAATAGAGATGAGTGAAGCACACTCCGAGTAGTGCGGCAAGGTGCTCGGGGTGTGCTTTTTTCGTATGTGCGAATTATCGCGACATATGGTATCCTTCTAAAAAAGACAGAGATTGATCGGCAAAAGGGGCGGACAGAGTGGGCGGCGTAGAAGTGATCGAAATTGAGCAGTTCGAGCAATGGCGGAGCTGGCACGGATCGGGCGAAGGGTATACGCTGCTGCCGTATGTTCGGAAAATCAATCTATCCGAGCGGCAGAGCCTGCTCCCCGCGTTCTGGGATCAAGCCTGGACGGAAGCCTTCGCCTATGCAAGTCTGCTGGAGAGCGGTAAAGGCGGGCGATATACGATTGTCGGACTTCACCCGGTGTCGTCCATAGTAGGCAACGCCACGGGAGCTGATCTGTTGGAGCCCGTCATGGGCCAGGCCGGATCGGAGTGGACGGGGACCGGTAGGGCAGAAGGCAAGCCGCTGGACGTGCTGAGAGAATGGCTGCGTCCGTGGCGAGCTCCGCGCCCTGAAGGCGTTCCGGACTGTATTGGCGGAATCATCGGCTACTGGAGCTATGATGTTGTGCGAAGCCTGGAGAGGCTGCCGGAGATCGCAAGGGACGACTTGGGTGTACCGGAATACGTGTTTCAGCGGTTCGAGGAGCTATGGATTGCGGATCACGCGGAGCAGGCGGTATATATGGCCATACATGTCAGAGTTGAACCGGGCATGGCCTCCGCGGAGTTGGACGGGCTGTACTGTGCTGCGCAGGAGCGCGCCGACGAGATGGAGCGGCAGTGGTTGAGTTGGCTGTCCGATGGAGATAGCGCGGAGAACCGGGAGCGTTCGGTCCGCATGCGCGAGAGGATGGCCGGAGATCGGCTGGAAATCGACATCGAGGGGCTGCCCGGCCTGTCGACTTCGATGAACAAAGCGGAGTATGAGGAAGCGGTACGCCGGATTCAACGGTATATCGGGCAGGGAGACGTGTTTCAGGTGAACTTGGCGCTGCGCCAGAGCCGATCTGTGACCGCCGCTCCCGAGGAGCTGTACGAATGGCTGCGCGTCGTGAACCCGTCTCCTTATATGGGCATGCTGCGAACGCCATCCTTTGCGCTCGTCAGCGCTTCGCCTGAATTGCTCGTGAAGCTGGACGGACGGCGCTTGTCCACGCGGCCGATTGCGGGAACTCGGCGCAGAGGGCGAACGCCGGAAGAGGATCGTGCTCTGGAGGATGAACTGCTTGGAAGCGAGAAGGAACGGGCCGAGCATGTCATGCTCGTCGATCTGGAGCGCAACGACCTGGGCCGGGTTGCTAAATACGGCACGGTGAAGGTGCCGGAGTTGTTGACGGTTGAACGATATTCCCATGTGATGCATCTCGTATCGCAGGTAGAGGGAACGCTGGCGGAAGGCAGGGACGCGCTTGACGTGCTTGCCGCGACCTTCCCGGGCGGAACGATTACCGGAGCGCCGAAAATCCGCACGATGGAAATTATCGAGGAGCTTGAGCCGACCCGGCGCGGGCCGTATACCGGTTCAATCGGATGGATTGACTACAGCGGAAATATGGAATTTAATATAATTATTCGTACGATCGCCGTACAGGACGGGGTCTGCCATATTCAAGCCGGAGCGGGAATCGTCATCGACTCCGTGCCGGAACGGGAGTTTTACGAATCCCTGAACAAGGCCAAGGCGCTATGGAAAGCGGTGCAGTACAGCGAAGGGCAGGTTGAACCGACATGATTCTGGTGATCGATAACTACGATTCTTTCACGTATAACCTCGTGCAATATTTAGGAGAGCTTGGCGAGGAGATCGTCGTGCGCCGCAATGACGAGATTGATCTGGACGGTATTGCTCAGCTTGCGCCCGACCATATTCTTATTTCTCCGGGACCGTGTACGCCGAACGAGGCCGGTGTCAGCCTAGCTCTGATCGAGCGCTTCAAAGGCGAAATCCCGATTCTCGGCGTCTGCTTGGGCCACCAGTCGATCGGACAAGCGTTTGGAGGAGAGGTCATTCGCGCCGGCGAACTGATGCACGGCAAAACCTCCGAAATCAAGCACGACGGCAAGACGGTTTTCTCCGGCCTTCCTTCGCCGTTCACGGCGACTCGCTATCATTCTCTGATCGTGAAGAGAGACACGCTCCCGGATTGTTTGGAGATTAGCGCGGAGACGGAGGACGGTATGATTATGGGCCTGAGGCACAAGGAATACGCCGTGGAAGGCGTGCAATTCCACCCGGAATCGATCATGACCGACCATGGGCTGCAGATGCTCCGCAATTTCCTCGATCTGAAATCGGGCGTAAGAGCATGAAGATTTTGCTTGACGGACAAATGACCAGCCGCGACGAAGCCGTGATCTCGGCCTTCGATCACGGCTTTTTGTACGGGATCGGTCTATTCGAGACATTCCGCACTTATGGGGGGCGGCCATGGTTGTTGGAGGAGCATGTCGAGCGGCTGGCGAAAGGCTGCGATATGCTCGGTATCCGTTACGAGCTGGACGCCGGGCGGATGAAGCGCTGCATTGCGGACTTGCTAACGGCCAATGGACTAAGCGACGGCTATATCCGCTGGTCGGTATCGGCCGGAGAGGGCGAGATCGGTCTGCCTCCGGGGGACTATGAACGTCCGCACGAGATCGTCTATGCCAAAGCGCTCCCCGGGGATGAGCCGAACACCCGCGCAGGCAAGACGCTGCGGCTGCTCAAGGTGCGACGGAGCACGCCGGAGGGAGCCTTTCGATTAAAATCTTTTCATTATATGAATAATATCGTAGCCAAGAGAGAACTGGGAGCCGTCGGAGCTGCTCCAGGTACGGAAGGGCTGTTCCTCGACGGAGCCGGATACGTCGCAGAGGGCATGGTCAGCAACGTCTTCTGGCTGCATGAGGGCAAGCTGTATACGCCATCCTCCGACACCGGCCTGTTGGAGGGCATCACGCGGGACTATGTTTTGCGGCTGGCGCGCACCAAGGGCATTCCTGCAGAGGAGGGCCTTTACGGTTGGGAGGCGCTGCGGGAGGCCGACGAGATTTTTGTGACTAATTCGATCCAGGAAATCGTGCCGATTGCGCGGTTGGAGGATGATCAGGGCCAAACTGTGAAATCGTGGGATGGAGGAGCGGGAACGCTTACGCTTCGTTTGATGCGATTGTACCGGGACGCTGCGGAAAGGAACGACAACGGATGAACCCGACTTTTTACCGGAGAAGCTATACGTTTCGCGACGGATTAACGCTGGAGCTGGGGCAGCGAACTTTGATCATGGGCATACTTAACGCGACTCCCGATTCTTTCTCGGACGGGGGACGCTACAACGAGGTTGGGGCAGCGGTCGCGCGAGCGGAGCAGATGGCCGAAGAAGGGACCGATCTGATCGACATCGGCGGCGAATCGACGAGGCCGGGACATGCTCCGGTTTCGGTCGAAGAGGAGCTGGCGCGTATTCTGCCGATTATTCGGGCGGTCAAGGAGCGGGTCAAGCTGCCGATCAGCGTCGATACGTATAAGGCGGAGACGGCGAGACAGGCGCTTGAGGCGGGCGCTCACATCATCAATGACATATGGGGCTTTAAACGCGACCCGGATATGGCCGGCGTGGCGGCGAAGTATAACTGTCCGGTCATACTGATGCATAATCGCGACAATCGCGACTATCGGTGCTTTATGGCCGACGTCCTGAACGATGTGCGGGAGAGTATCGACATTGCCCTGGCCGGGGGAGTGCGGAAGGATCGAATCTGGCTCGATCCGGGGCTGGGTTTCGCCAAGGATTATGAAGAGAATTTGGAGATCATGGGCCGCTTGGGAGAGCTGGCCGGACTCGGCTATCCGGTTTTGCTGGCCGCCTCTCGCAAACGGTTCATTCAACAGACGCTCGGCGTCACGGCAAGCGAAGCGGCGGAAGGCACGGGAACCACGACGGCTCTCGGCATTGCCCAGGGCTGTCAGATTGTCAGAGTGCACGACATCCTGCTGTCGAAGCGTGTGGCGGCGATGGCGGACGCGGTCGTGTACCGGCGGAGATCAGAGGAGGCTGCAAATGGATAGAATGCTGCTGAAGCGAATGGTGTTTTACGGGTATCATGGCGTGATTCCGGAGGAAAATAGGCTCGGACAAAAATATTACGTGGATCTTGATCTCCGTCTAGATTTGGCAAAGGCCGCGCTTAGCGACGACGTAGAGGATACGGTGAATTATGCGGAGATTCACGCGTTGCTCAAGCAGATCGTGGAGGGGCCGCCGGTCAAGCTGATCGAGACGCTGGCCGCAAACATTGCTTCTGCCGTACTCGGTACGTATACTATTATCCATAAAGCAACGGTGTCGGTGACGAAGCCGAATCCGCCGTTCGACATTACTTTTGACGGCGTGACCGTAGAGCTGTCCAGACAACGAGGACCGAACGGACGCATCGTCCCTGCAGAGGACTGAATTAGAGTGCAAGACGCATACGTGGCGCTAGGCGCCAACCTGGGAGACCGGGAAGCTTCGCTGAAGGAAGCGATACGAAGGCTGCAGTCGGAACCCGAGCTGGAGCTGCGCCGTATCTCCCCAGTTTATGAGACGGCCCCGGTGGGCTATGCGGACCAGCCATCTTTTCTCAATATGACGATTGGGTTGCAAACGTCGCTCGGACCCGAGGAGCTGCTCCGTCGCCTGCTTGCGATCGAACTGGAAATGGGGCGAGTAAGGAACATCAGAAACGGACCGCGCAACATCGATTTGGATCTGCTCGCGTACGACGGGGTTGAGATGGATACGCCGGAATTGACGCTCCCGCATCCCCGAATGGGACAGCGGGCGTTCGTATTGGTTCCGCTGAAGGACATCTGGCCGGAGGAGCTTCCTTTTCCGTGGGAGGAGCAGCTGTCGGGGATGTCGTTGCGGGAAGAAGGCATCTCGCGCTTCGCGGAGTGGGAAGGCGCAGAGTCAGGGAAGGAGCAATACAAATGCTGAAGATCGGCAACGTAACAATGAACAACAATGTCGTGCTGGCTCCGATGGCGGGAGTCTGCAATCCGGCTTTTCGATTGATTGCGAAGGAATTCGGCTGCGGACTCGTGTGCGCGGAGATGGTAAGCGATAAAGCGATTCTTCACGGCAACCAGCGTACGCTTGAAATGCTGTTCGTGGATGAACGGGAGAAGCCGCTGAGCCTGCAAATTTTCGGTGGGGACAAGGAGTCTCTCGTCGAAGCCGTAAAGTTCGTCGATCAGAACACGAATGCGGACATTATCGACATCAATATGGGTTGTCCCGTGCCGAAGGTGACGAAATGCGACGCGGGCGCCAGATGGCTGCTCGATCCGAAGAAAATTTACGAGATGGTCTCTTACGCTGCGGATGCGGCCAAGAAGCCGGTAACGGTCAAGATGCGCATCGGCTGGGACGACGAGCATATCTATGCGGTGGAGAACGCCCAGGCGGTGGAGCGCGCCGGCGGCGCCGCCGTCAGCGTGCACGGAAGAACGCGGGAGCAGCTGTATACGGGCAAAGCCAATTGGGATATTCTGCGCGACGTGAAGCAGGCGGTGAACATTCCGGTCATCGGCAACGGCGACGTGTTCACTCCGGAGGACGCTAAACGTTTGCTGGAGCATACGAATTGCGACGGCGTAATGATCGGACGTGGAGCTCTGGGCAACCCTTGGATGCTTTACCGTACCGTGCATTTCTTGACGACTGGAGATTTGCTGCCCGATCCTTCTCCAAAGGAGAAAATTCGGATCGCAATGCTGCATATGGATCGTCTGGCCGAGTTAAGAGGAGAGCGGGTTGCCGTGCGGGAGATGCGAAAGCATCTGGCATGGTACCTCAAAGGACTTCCCGATTCCGCTGCCGCCAAAAACTTGGTCATGGAGCTGCAGTCCCGGGCGGAAGTCGTGACGGTGCTCGAGGAATATGTAAGTCGGGTCGACGAAATGCTGGCGCGGGATGCCGCTCAAGCTTCTGAATCCGGCGAAAGCCTCGTACACTAGAAGGAAGCGATTTCATCCGGCGTTTTACCGGGTGCTTTCCGCGAATTGACATTTTCAAGGGGTTGCAATATAATCGTACCAATATTCGCCCAA
Organism: Cohnella phaseoli; assembly: GCF_003386235.1. GTDB lineage: Bacteria > Bacillota > Bacilli > Paenibacillales > Paenibacillaceae > Cohnella > Cohnella phaseoli. The sequence continues at coordinate 3,579 of NZ_QRDZ01000022.1, read as the reverse complement.
GCATCAGGAAAATCGCAGGAGTAACATCGAATAAAGATGTCATGACGGCGATGACCGACCATATATTGGTTAGCAACCTCGAAAATCTTTTCCATGACAGGAGATCGGTGAGATGAGCGACAAAGAAGTGCTTCTAACCCAAGATGGGCTTAAGAGGCTTGAAGATGAACTCGAAAACCTTAAATCCGTCAAACGCCGCGAAGTCGCGGAACGAATCAAAGTAGCCATCGGATACGGCGACATCAGCGAGAACTCGGAATACGAGGACGCTAAGAACGAGCAGGCTTTCATCGAAGGCCGGATCATTACGCTGGAGAAGATGCTCCGCAACGCGCGGATCATCAACCACGAAGAAATCGATCTGGAGACGGTGAGCATCGGTTCTACGGTTGTCGTAGAGGATTTGGAATATGGCGATACGATGGAATATACAATCGTCGGAACGGCCGAATCGGATCCGCTGAACAACAAAATCTCCAATGAAAGTCCGGTAGGCAAAGCAATCATCGGCAAAAAGAAAGGCACTGTCGTTGAAGTAAGCGTTCCTGCGGGCATCATTCAATACAAAATAGTCGATATCAAAATGTAGCAAAAGCGGCCTGCCGCATTTCAGACGTTAGTCGCCGTCCGGGAGGATGGAGAAGCCGATTGACTGGGATAGAAAAAAGCTTCCTTCGGAAGCTTTTTTGCCTGTTAGCGGACGTTTGCCTGAATTGCGTCGGTTCGAGCGGCATAAATCAGAACGAGCGAAGGAGCACACATTTATGGAGCACACAGAGCAGGAGCATCAGACGGACGCGGCGGAATTAGGCGAACTGCTACAGATCCGCAGAGCAAAATTGGACGAGCTGAGAGCGCTTGGCGTCGATCCGTTCGGCGTTAAGTTCGCACGCACTCATCATGCCGGCGATCTTGCTTCGAATTATTCGGAGCTATCGAAGGAAGAGCTGGAAGCGCAGGAGATTGCGGTCAGCGTAGCAGGCCGGATTATGACGAAGCGGGGGATGGGCAAGGCTGCGTTTGCCAATCTGCAAGATTTGAGCGGCAAAATTCAGATCTACGTTCGCCAGGACGCTCTGTCCGAGCAGAAGTATAAGGCGTTTGACCTGCTTGACATCGGCGATATGATCGGCGTGAAGGGCACTCTGTTCAAAACGAAAACGGGCGAGCTGTCGATCAAGGTGCTGGAGCTTGAAGTGCTGACCAAGTCGCTGCTTCCGCTGCCGGACAAGTTCCATGGCCTGAAGGACGTGGAGACTCGCTATCGCCAGCGCTATGTGGATTTGATCGTTAACCCGGACGTGCAGAAGACGTTCATTACGCGCTCGCGTATTATTCAGTCGATGCGCCGCTATTTGGACGACCGCGGGTATTTGGAAGTCGAAACGCCTACGCTGCATTCGATTGCGGGCGGAGCTGCTGCTCGTCCTTTCATTACGCACCACAATGCGCTCGATATGCAGCTTTATATGCGTATCGCGATTGAGCTTCATCTGAAGCGGCTGATCGTCGGCGGATTGGAGAAGGTGTACGAGATCGGACGCGTTTATCGGAATGAAGGCATCTCGACGCGCCATAATCCCGAGTTCACGATGATCGAGCTGTACGAAGCTTATGCCGATTATGAAGACATCATGCGTCTGACCGAGTCGTTGATTGCTCATATCGCTCAAGAGGTACTTGGTACGACGAAGATCACCTATCAAGGGCAGGAAGTGGACCTGACTCCGTCGTGGCGCAGAGTTTCGATGACTGAGCTGATTCGCGAGACGGTAGGCGTGGACTTTACGGCTCAGATGACGGATGAGGATGCTCATGCGCTGGCCAAGGAGCATAAGGTTCCGGTCGAAAAGCATATGACGTTCGGCCACATCGTCAACGCCTTCTTCGAGACGTTCTGCGAGCATACGCTGATTCAGCCTACTTTCGTTACAGGGCATCCGGTGGCGATCTCTCCTCTGGCGAAGAAGAACGAGGCCGATCCTCGGTTTACGGACCGTTTTGAGCTGTTCATCGTCGCCCGAGAGCACGCCAACGCCTTCACCGAGCTGAACGATCCGATCGATCAACGGGAGCGTTTTGAATCGCAGCTTGAAGAGAAGGAAGCGGGCAACGACGAAGCGCACGAGATGGACGACGATTTCATCCGCGCTCTTGAGCACGGTATGCCGCCGACGGGCGGACTCGGCATCGGCGTCGACCGTCTGGTTATGCTGCTGACAGATGCGCCGTCGATCCGCGACGTTCTGCTGTTCCCTCATATGCGGGAGCGTTCCGACGGATAAGAGGTAGTTAAGAGCCGGTTGTTCGCCTTATGGGCGGGCAGCCGGCTTTTTGTTGCGCTTAGGGGTGGATAGCGATGCGATGCTCTCGGTCTCGCCAAGGCACCTTCTTGGTCTTCGCGCCCCGGCCTAGTACGTGGCTTCGGAAATAACTTAACGAAGACGCTTTAAGCTTGTCCACCACGCTTGCGGCCGTTCGATATCGCGGTTGGACGCTCTAAGCTTGTCCAGCACGCTTGCAGCCGCTTAATGTTGCGGTTGGATGCTCTAAGCTTGTCCAGCACGCTTGCGGCCGTTCGATATCGCGGTTGGGCGCTCTAAGCTTGTCCAGCACGCTTGCAGCCGCTTAATGTTGCGGTTGGATGCTCTAAGCTTGTCCAGCACGCTTGCGGCCGTTCGATATCGCGGTTGGGCGCTCTAAGCTTGTCCAGCACGCTTGCAGCCGCTTAATGTTGCGGTTGGACGCTCTAAGCTTGTCCAGCACGCTTGCGGCCGTTCGATGTCGCGGTTGGGCGCTCTAAGCTTGTCCAGCACGCTTGCAGCCACTTGATATCGCGGTTGGACGCTCTAAGCTTGTCCAGTCGTCTTACACATCGTCAGCTGAATACATTACATTATTTCGGGATCGCTCTATTAGGTCTCGCCAAGGTACTTTCTTGGCCTCCGCGTCCCGGCCTCGGTCCAGCTGAAGTACCTTCTTGGCTCTCGCGCCGCCTTTTTTTCTCACATAAACTAACTCAGGAGAACATTGCAGCTAGAATTCAAACCGGTTGAGAGCACATAAAACCTACTCGTACGAGAACATCTTCTTTACAACCCTTTCTCGGTTCTAATTGGACGCAGTCGATTTGCAGGTTTTCGGCATTTTGCTTGCGTTGTTTCCTTTATCGCATTATTAGTGAATGGGTCTTCTGAGGGGTGTCGGAAATATCTTTTGATAATCTGAAAAATTCATATGAAAAAGGGGTTGCAAGTGTTTGTGGGCTGTGCTATATTATTTAAGTCGCCTCGAGCGGCACTGAAAAAAGAAACACCGATTGTTCTTTGAAAACTGAACATTGAGCGTAAGAAACAAAAACGTCGGAAGACGGCTTCGGTCGTCGGAAGGCAAACCAGCAGTGAATGAGCCTCAAAGGCTCTGTGCGTTGGAGACTTTCACTCTCGGGACTTCCTCTGGAAGCCCTGCCGTGAAAGCTCCTTTCATGGAGAGTTTGATCCTGGCTCAGGACGAACGCTGGCGGCGTGCCTAATACATGCAAGTCGAGCGGATCTCTGATGGAGCTTGCTCCTGATGAGG